>CAVWTX010000011.1:0-125182 GCA_963758065.1 uncultured Thermoleophilia bacterium
GCGGCGAGGCCAGCTTCCTTCTCGCCGAGCTCGCGCTGACGCTCGCGCGCGTCGACTGGACGTCAACTGCCCGGATCCTCCGCTTGAGATCGTCCAGGAGGAGGCGCGCTGCGTCCTGGCGGAGATCAAGAAGCTCGCGCGCAGGCGAAGCTCGAGGACCCAGCGCTCGCGGATACGTGCACAAGGCGCTTGCGGAGGCACGGCTGTGAACTGGCAGCTCTCCCCGAACGTCGCCATGCGGTCCGAGCGGATCGCCGTGCCGACGCTGAACCGCAGGCGGCGCACGGCTGCGGAGATCGTCCAGCGCTTGAACCGGCAGCCGGGCGTGATCCTCGCCGACGAAGTTGGGATGGGGAAGACGTACGTCGCGCTCGCGGTCGCGGTATCGGTCGTCGAGGCGACCGGAGGTGAACGACCTGTCGTCGTGATGGTGCCTCCGAGCGTGCGCGAGAAGTGGCCGCGAGAGTGGGATGTGTTCCGTGAGTTGTGCCTGAAGGACGGATCGACGTGGATCCGGGCGACGTCGCAGGCGATCGTTCGACCGGCGGCGTTCTTCAAGCTGCTCGACGATCCTGCGCGAACGCGGAACCACATCATCTTCCTGACGCACGGCGCGCTGACGAACGCGCTCGCCGATCCGTTCACGCGGCTCGCGCTCATTCGGCGCGCGCTCAGTCGGAAGTCGCTCGTCGGCGCAGCGGCGAGCGTTCCCGCGCTGGGCGGACCGGGTGCTCCGGGACGTCCATTTCAGGAACCCGAAGCTGGTCGAAGGCTCTGCTCGAGCAGAACCCGAGGCTACTGGCGATCCACGCTTCGACGGGCACTTGTCGATCGACGGGGACGATCCGGTCCCGGATGCGCTGCTGCGCGTCCTTCCGCGGGTCGACATCGACCATTCGTCGAGGCTCTCGCGGATCTTCCGCTGCGAACGGGGCCCGCAGGTCGAGCAGCGTCTTGCGGCGTTCGAGGGCAGGTGCAGCCGGCGGTTCAGGAGGTCTGGCGACGGTGCATGCGCGAGATGGAGATCGAGCTGCCGCTCCTCATCCTCGACGAGGCGCACCACCTGAAGAACCGCGGAACGCGCTTCGCGAGCCTCTTCGCTTCGCCCGAGGCGAAAGGAGGACGTGGACCTGCTGCGTGGGCCATTCGCGGGCGTCTTCGATCGCATGCTCTTCCTCACGGCGACGCCGTTCCAGCTCGGCCATCACGAGCTCGTCGAGGTTCTCCGACGATTCGAGGCGATTCGCTGGGGGGACGGGCTCGAGCGGCAGGCTACGTCGAGCAGAGCTCGATCGGCTCGAGAAGGCGCTGTCGGCGGCGCAGACAGCAGCCCTTCGGCTCGACCAGGCGTGGGGCTGGCTCGCCCCGAGGACGTCGCCGCCTTGGACGGAGAGCCCTGGTGGCGAGACCCGAAAAGTCCCGAGCTGCCGGAGTCGGTGCGCTCGGCGGCACGGCGACTAGCGGAGGTCGGCGAGCGGATGCGCGACGCCGAAAAGCTCGTCCGACCCTGGGTGATCCGGCATGTCCGTCCGGACAAGGAGACGCGAAGGCGGTCGCTCGGGGCGGGCGATCCTCGACGAGGGGCAGCGATCGGGGGCTCGAGGTGGACGGGCCGGCAGTGCTTCCATTCCTTCTCGCTGCGCGCGTGCAGGCGATCGTCGCCTCGGACGGGAATGTAGGTGGTGTGCGTGCACGCGCATACTTCGCGGAAGGCCTCGCGTCGTCGTTCGAGGCCTATCGCGATACGCGCGAGCGGCAGCAACTGCGGGAGTCGATCGACGACGTCGACGCGGAGGAATCGCGTGAGCTACCCCCGAGGCCTCGTGGTATCTGACCCATCTCGACCGTGCACTCCCGAAGGGTGGGTCCGTGGTTCGGGCGCATCCGAAGATCGCGGCCACCGCGCAGACGGGTTCTCGAGCTCTGGCGCGCAAGGCGAGAAGTCGGTCGTCTTCTGCTTCTACGTCGCTACCGGGCGAGCGCTGCGTGCCCACATCTCGCACGCGATCGAGGAGTACCTGCTTCGGGAGGCGGCCGCGACAGCTCCGCATCGATCGCGACGGAGACGGATCGGATCGTGGCGGAAGTGGAGCGCCTGAGCCTGCGCTTCTTCGATCCGGACGCGCCCGTGACGAAGGCGGCGACGGCGACGGTCGAGGAGCTCTTCTCGGATCTCGACATCCGCGATGACGAGCGGGCGCAGGCGGTCGACGTCGTGCTCCGTTTCCTGCGTACACCGTCGTTCCTCGTGCGGTACATCGAATCTCGCGGAGCCGAACCGCGTCCAGAGCGTTCGAGACGGCGCTCGACGAGACCGATGCGTCGGGTCGCAGCCTCCGCGCCAAGCTCGAGGGCTTCGGGCAGTTCCTCGTCGACCGGATCGACGAGGAGCGAGCGGAGCTGCTTGCGGCGCTGGCTGCGATCAACACAGGCGCGATCTCCGCGTCGGCCGACGACTCGCTCTTGCCTGGAGAGGGGTCCGACCGGCGGGAGGCGCTCCTGCCGAACGTCCGTCTGGCGAACGGTGCGACCTCGCGGGAGGCGCGGCGGAGGCTCATGCTCACGTTCAACACGCCGTTCTTCCCTGAGGTCTTATCTCGAGCGCCGTCATGGGCGAGGGCGTCGATCTCCATCACGAGTGCCGCCACACGATTCACCACGACCTCAACTGGAACCCGAGCGTGCTCGAGCAGCGGACAGGACGGCTCGATCGGCTTGGAAGCAAGGCCGAGATCACGGGTCTTCCGATCGTCGTCTACGAGCCGTTCCTGGAAGGAACGCAAGACGAGAAGCAGTTCCGAGTCGTGAAGGACCGCGAGCGATGGTTCAACGTCGTGATGGGAGAGAAGCTGCGAGCTCGACGAGCGCTCGACCGAGCGCCTTGCGGAGCGTGTTCCGCTTCCGGCCGAAGCGGCCGCAGAGATCGCGATGCGGCTAGAGGTCGTTCGCTCGGCTAGGAAACGATGCAGGGCTGAGGCTTCCGGCAGAGGAAGTGCGATCCAGCCTTCCCGCCGCGCGGCCTCACGCCTCGTGAGGGATGGGTTCACAGAGATCGAGCGCGCCGCGCGGGCGACGAGTGCGGCAAGGAGGGCGTCGAAGCAGTGGTGGCTCGTCGTGCAGAGCTCCATGCCATTCGTCTCAATATCGAGCCAGGGTGCCTGCGTCGAGGAGTCGTGACGGAGCGGGCCGATATCCGAATCGATCGCGTGCGCGCGTGGGTAGACCTCGACGAACATGCCCGCGACCTGTGCGGTCGGCGCGTCATTGCGAGAAGAGCGCGCAGCGCGAAACGCCGTGATGCCGATCCGATCGGTCGAGACACTGAGTGGCCACTTGCCCGTCCGCTCGCGGACGTAGAGATCGGTCCGTCGGAACCGAAGCTGTGCCGTGTCGACGTCGGGCCAAGCCCGAATTGCGCGTATGCCTGCACGGCGTCGACAAAGGCACGCGGCCAGCCGAACGGCACGTCGAGACCAACCTTGTCCGCCTGAGCAGCCAGTTCGAGAAGTCGGGCGTCGTCGACCGGGCTTCGAGCTGCTCTCCAGCGCCGACCCTCCGCGCCAGGCAACCAGACAGGCAGCGGTGTTCTTGGGCTGGGCGGCGAAGTCGACTCGAGCGTGCGCATCCTGCGCGGAAGATTAGGCGTGTGAGGCGTACGCCCTCGGTCGCCTCCTCCGAGCTGCCTGACCTCGAAGACTCGGGCCTGCTTCAGGGCGCCGTTAAGTCGGGCTGACCTTGACTCAACGGTGGCCGGAGCGGTGTCGTATTCGCCGACCGGCCAGGGCACCTCGAAATAACGGCGCTCCTTGGCGCGCCCAGCAGGCGCTGGAGCTGGTCGACGGCGAGGATCTTGAGCGTGAACAGCGAGGGATCTCCTTGGCGTAGGTTTTCGACAACGTAGAGCATGAAGTTTGGATCCACTCGGGCTTGATCGACCTGCCTCGTCTCGAGCCACAACCCGAAGCCACGGGTCGTCTTCCCGAAGGCTTTCACCTCAATCAGTCGCGGTGGACTCTCAATGTCCGCTGGCGCACCGGCATGTCGAGTATCGCGCGGAACCCGCCCAGCGGCACGCTCGAGTCCCATTACCCATGCAATCGCTGCGTCTTCAACGGCCTTGTTCCCCACCAGCTCAGCCACGGGCGTTCCGTATCCCGTGCAATTCGGATGCTCGATGTGCAGGAAGAGTGAGGTGCACGACCCAAGGCACCGTTCGGAGGTCAACGCCGAGTCTCTCGCCGGGCGTGTGCATCGCCTGCTCCCAGGCTGATTCCGAAGTCTGCACGTGATCTAGGTAGTCGGCGAAGTGAAGCAGTACGAGCCACGCGTGCACGCCCCGACCGCGCAGCCAGGCTGCATGAGCAAGCCGGTTCGCGAGTTGGTAGTAAGTCTCGAGCCAAGGCCTAGCGGAACCCCTCGCGTTCAGGAGTGCGCGCGTGGCAACGATTGCGTTCTCTATCTGGCGTCGTGACTTCGGGCTGGTCGCGTGGCACGCACTCTTTAGCTCGCCGGGATAGCTCTTGCCCTCGAGGAACAAGACACCTGCGGTCTGTTCCTCGTGGGCGGATCGCCGCCAGCCCGTCCCACACAGTTGCCTGTGCTTCCGCCGAATCGTCCAATGCCACTGCATGATCACCGAGACCCCGCAGACTTCGAGGAACTCGTGGTCGCGCGGCTCATCAAACCGTTTGCTCTCGAGGGGCGCGAGCCACACGATCTCGTGGTCATTCAGCTCCTCTATCTTGGCGCGGAGCGCCGCATCCAGCACTTCGCGCCGCCGATTGGCATAGATCTGCATCTGCAGCTGGCTGCCTTTGAAGGCGCGGCCATGCTCGTCGGTTCGTCTCATCGCAGCGTGATCACGTCGATGCCGGCGCGAGCTTACGGCATAAGCCGTCCGAGTTTGGCGGCTATGCGGGAAGCCGGTGTGCGGCTGACTTCGAACAGCGAAAGGAACACGCTCGGCCGCGAGAGCCCGACGTAGAGCGCCTGCTCGCGCGCGCCGTCGAGCTCGCACAGCCCGACCACCATCCGCTCGAGGCCCTTGAAGCGGAAGATCGAGCAGCGGAGGATCCGGTTCCGCTCCCACGGGTCGTCGGTCAGGCGGATGCCGCCGAGCGCGTCCACCTTCCAGAGCGCGCTGCGGTGCGCGCTGTACGCGCGGTGAGGAGCGCGATGTCGTCGGGCGCCACCTCCGCCTCGCCGATCCAGTGCGCGACCGCTTCGTCGAGCTGCGCGAGGAGCTCCTCCTCCGTCTCGTACACGTGCCGGTCGACGGGCGGGCCCTCCGGGCCGGGCGCGTCCATCGTCCCGCCCTTGTAGAAGCGCATCACGAGCTCGTTGATCCGCCGCGTGTTGCGGCAGTTGACGGTGAGCTGGAACGGCGCCTCGAGGAACGGAAGGCCGGTCGGGACGGGGAAGAGCTTCTGGTTGTCGTCGAAGAAGACGTACAGCGGGCTGCGGTCGGGGTCGACGAGGAGGATCTGCAGCGGGAGCCACCAGTCGGCGGAGACGTCCTGGCCCTCGTCGACGATCAGCGCGTCGTAGCGGCCGGCCATGAGCTCCGCGTGCTCGGCGAACGCGGCGGCGAGCGCCGGTGTAGTACTCGCCCTCCTCGCCGGGCTCGGGCTCGTCGGCGAACTCGAGGCCGGCCGCCTCCGCGACCTCGCGGCACAGCCCGTAGAAGGCGCGAACGGTGATGTTCGGCTCGTCGGCGAGGCCGCGGCGCAGGTGCTCGGCGAGGAGGACGTTGAAGACGACGACGAGCACGCGGAAGCCCTGCTCGGCGAGCCGTCGCGCCTTCTCGGCTGCGAGGAAGGTCTTGCCCGATCCGGCGCAGCCCGCGATCGCGACGCGCGGTCTGGCGCGAGAGCATGTCGAGCACCTGGTACTGCTGCTCGGTCAGGCGGTAGAGCTGGCGCTCCTCCTCGGCGAGCTCGAAGGCGAGCGGCGCGCGGAGCTCGAACGAGTTCGCGAGCACGCGCTCGAGCCAGCTCGATCCCGCTCGCGCCGAGCGGTGCCTTCTTGTCCGGATCGAACCAGTGGCGGAAGAGCCCGTCGATCCGCTCGGGGAGGCGCGCGACGTCCGCGTGGTCGAGGACGAGCTCGCGCGGGAGGTCGGGGCGCAGCGCCTTCTGCGGAACGCGGCAGTCGGGGAAGGCGACGGCGTGCCCGAAGCTGATCGCCTCGCCGCCTCCGCGTGCGGAGCGCGCGAGCGCGCGGCCGAGCGCGTGGGACGAGCTCCGCGCCTGGCGACCGGGATCCTTGATCTGCGACTCGCCCTTCTTGCCGGTCGTGAACCACTTGCCCGGCCTGCGCGTCGTAGCGGACCGTGCCGCCCTTCACCTCGAGCGTGAGCACGCCGTAGTCGGGGTGGGCGAGGACGAAGTCGGCCTCGCCCTGCTCGGGTCGGCCGTTCTTGCCGGGGAGCTGCCACGCGACCGAGTGGAAGGCGACGATGTCGTCGGGTGTCTCGTCGCGCAGGCGCTCGAAGAGCCGGCGCTCGGCGTTGCTCTCGGTCTCGACCGGCGACTCGGGGATCATGCGCGCCACGGCTCTATCTTCGGCAGATTTGCAGGGATTCCTCAAGCGGCGGCGTGGTGCCGACATGTCAGCGATGTCGACCGCACGGATGACACACTCGATCGCGATCTTCACGGGCGCGCGGCGCAGGTCGCGCGACCCGCACGTCGAGACCCGTCACCGTCCTCGAGCGGTGCACGTCGACTCGCGCACGGGGTGCTCGTCCGGCTCGCGCGGACCTTCGAGCCATGGCGATCCGCTCGCGCGCTCGACGTTCTCGACGCGCTGGTTCCTCGACGCCGGTGACGAAGCCGCGCGGCATCGAGACCGTCGCGAGCGCATGTCACTCGACTGGGGACGCACGGACGCCTGCGATCGAGCAGCAGCCGAGTGCGCTTCCGCCGGATCTCAAGTACGGCCGCGGGCTGTACGCGAGCTCTTCGAGCAACTCGTCACGAGCGATCGTGACGGCAGCAGTCTGCTCATCGATCGCGCTCGATCAGCTTCGCCAGTTCACGCCATCGCGTCTGCAGATCGTGCGCAGCCACGTAAGCGCTGCCGTCCCCGAGCTGATACTCCGGGTGATGCGACTCGCTGACGACGGCACGCTGCTCCTCTCTCCCTCCGACCTCTCGGGGCACCTCGCCTGCCCGCACCTGACGAACCTGAACCTGAAGGTGCAGCGCGGCGAGCTCGAGCGGCCGCGCGTGGACGACACGCACGGCGACCTCATCCGCCGCAAGGGCGACGAGCACGAGGCCGCGTACCTCGCGCGGCTCGTCGCCGAGGGGCGCTCGATCGTCCGCATCCCGACCTACGACGACGAGGGCTTCGACGCCGACGAGGCGCGGCGGCTCACCGAGGAGGCGATTCGCGCCGGCGAGGCGGAGGTCATCTACCAGCCGTACCTCTCCGACGGCACCTGGCGCGGGTTCGCGGACTTCCTCGAGCGCCAGCCGGACGGCACGTACGAGGCCGTCGACACGAAGCTCGCGCGCTCGGCCAAGCCGGCGCACGTGCTCCAGCTCTGCTTCTACTCCGAGCAGCTCGGGCGGATCCAGGGGAAGCTGCCGGAGCGCTTCCACGTCGAGCTCGGCAGCGGGCGAGCGCGAGACGTTCCGCACTGCCGAGTACATGGCCTACTTCCGGCGCACGCGCGAGCGGTTCCTCGGCGCGCTCGAGACCGAGCCCGAGACGTACCCGTGGCCGTGCGACCACTGCGGGATCTGCGACTTCCGCAACCTCTGCAAGCAGCAGCTCCGAGACGACGACAACCTCGTCCTCGTCGCCGGGCTGCGACGGAGCCAGGCCGAAGATCTCGCCGAGCACGGGATCCCGACGCTCGCCGCGCTCGGCCGCCAGGCAGCGCGGCTTCGCGGTCGACGGCATGCGGGCGGAGACGCTCGAGGGGATCCGCCACCAGGCCGAGCTCCAGCTCCACTTCCGCGAGACCGGCGAGCACCGCGTCGACCACCTGCCCGACGAGGAGGGGCGCGGCTTCCGGCTCCTCCCGGAGCCCGACTTCGGCGACGTCTGGCTCGACCTCGAGGGGCACCCGTTCTACGAGCCGGCGCGCGGGCTCGAGTACCTGTTCGGCTGGTGCTACCGCGACGAGGACGGCACCGTGCGCTACGAGGCCGCGTGGGCGCGCGACCGCGACGGCGAGCGCGAGATCTTCGAGCGCTTCGTCGACTGGATGGTCGAGCGCCGGCGCCGCTATCCCGGCGCGCACGTCTACCACTACGCCGCCTACGAGCGCACGGCGCTGCGCCGCCTCATGGGCGAGCACGGCACGCGCGAGCAGGAGGTGGACGACTTCCTGCGCCACGACGTGCTCGTCGACCTCTACCGCGTCGTCAAGCAGGCGCTCCGCGCGTCGGTCGAGAGCTACTCGATCAAGGCGATCGAGGCGCTGTACGGGTTCGTGCGCACGGCCGAGGTCATGGGCGGCGACGAGTCGACCGTCCTCTTCGAGAAGTGGCTCGAGAGCGGCGACGACTCGCTCCTGCGCGACATCGAGGCCTACAACGAGGAGGACTGCCGCTCGACGGTCGCGCTCCACGAGTGGCTGCTGCAGCGGCGGCCGCCCGGACCTTCCGTGGCGCCCGACGCATCGTGCCCGAGGAGCCCGAGGAGGAGATGCCGCACGAGCGAGCGGTGCTGCGCGACGCGCTGCTCGCCCGCTCGCTGGAGGAGGGCGACGCGCCCTGGCTCCTCGCGCAGCTCCTCGACTACCACCGCCGCGAGGCGAAGCCGCAGTGGTGGGAGTGGTTCCTCCACCTCGAGCTCGACGAGGAGGAGCTGATCGAGGACACGGACACGATCGGCGGGCTCGAGCTCGTCGGCGAGCCCGAGCCGGACAAGAGCTCGCTCGTCTACACGTTCTCGTTCCCCGAGCAGGAGCACAAGATCTCGGGCGACTCGGTGGATCCGGCGACCGAGAAGACCTACACGGTCACGGTCGACGACGAGCACGGGCTCCTCACGCTGCGGCGGTCGAAGGACCGTGCCGACGAGCCGCTGCCGCGCGCGCTCATCCCCGGGCAGCCGATCCACGACAAGGAGCAGCGCGAGGCGCTGTCGCGGCTCGCGCGCGCGATACCTGGACGGCGAGGCAAGCCTCGCCGCGTACGGCGGTGCTCGAGCGGCGCTTGCCGCAGGCGCGGCTCGACCTGCCGCCGGTCGAGGCGGTCTCGACGATCGAGGACAGCTACCTCTTCGTGCAGGGCCCGCCCGGCTCGGGCAAGACGTGGCAGGGGGCGAAGATGGCCGTCGCGCTGATGCGCGACGGGAAGCGCGTCGGCGTGACGTCGCTGAGCCACAAGGCGATCCACAAGCTCCTCGAGGAGATCGAGCGGGAGGCGCGCGAGCAGGGCTTCGTCTTCAAGGGCCGGAAGAAGTCGACGGGCGGCAACGCGGAGTCGCGCTTCGAGGGGCGGTTCATCGACTCCGCCGACGACTGGAAGGAACTGCTCGAGGAGGATCTCCAGCTCGTCGCGGGCACGGCCTGGCTCTTCGCGCGCGAGGACTTCGAGGGCTTCGTCGACACGCTCTTCGTGGACGAGGCGGGCCAGGTGTCGCTCGCCGACGCGATGGCGGTCGGCTCGGTCGCGCGCAACCTCGTCTTCCTCGGCGACCCGAACCAGCTGCCGCAGGTGTCACAGGGCGCGCAGCGGGACGAGGCGAAGGTGTCGGTCCTGCAGCACCTGCTCGGCGAGCACGAGACCGTGCCGCCGGAGCGCGGGATCTTCCTCGAGCACACCTGGCGCCTGCGCCCGGAGATCTGCGCGTTCACGTCCGAGGCGTACTACGAGGGGCGCCTGCTGCCGGCCGAGGTGAGCGCTCGGCGGACGCTGGCGGCCGGGGACGGCCTCGTCCTCGACCAGCCCGAGCACGAAGGGCGCAGCCAGTCCTCCTGGGAGGAGGCGGACGCCGTGGCGGCGGCGATCCGCGCGCTGCTCGGGACGACGTTCACGGACGACGACGTGCGTGCGCGACGCTCGGACCGCGGACGACTTCCTCGTCGTCGCGCCGTACAACGCGCAGGTGCGCCGGCTGCGCCAGCGCGTTCCGGCCGGCGTTCGCGTCGGGACGGTCGACAAGTTCCAGGGGCAGGAGGCGCCGGTCGTCCTCATCTCGATGGCGAGCTCGACCGCCGAGGACGCGCCGCGCGGGATCGGCTTCGCGTTCAACCGCCACCGCGTGAACGTCGCGACCTCGCGGGCGCAGTGCCGCGTCGTGCTCGTGTGCGCGCCGCGCCTGCTCGACGCCGACTGCAAGACGGTCGAGGACATGCGGCTCGTGAACGCGGTCTGCCGCTTCGCCGAGCTGGCTGTCGGCGCATCGGAACGATGACTTTCGGCGCGCTCGTCGAGTCCTACGAGCACACCACGTCATTTCCGGGAAGGAGCATGCGATGGGCAAGTTCAAGGTGAGCATCTCGATGTCGCTCGACGGCTACGTCGCCGGTCCCGACCAGAGCGAGAAGAATCCACTCGGGATCGGAGGAGAGCAGCTTCACGAGTGGGTGGTTCCGCTCAGGGCATTCCGCGAGAGCCACGGAGAGGAAGGCGGCGAGGTCAACGCGAGCACGCCGATCGCCGAGGAGATCCTCGGCAACGTGGGCGCGACCATCATGGGCCGAAACATGTTCGGTGGCGGGCCTGGACCGTGGGGCGACGACCCCTGGAAGGGCTGGTGGGGAGACAACCCGCCCTTCCACAACTCGGTCTTCGTTCTCACCCACCACGCGCGCGAGCCGCTGGAGATGCAGGGCGGGACCACGTTTCACTTCGTCACGGATGGAATCGAGTCGGCGCTCGAGCAGGCCCGCGCAGCCGCCGCCGACAAGGACGTGTCTCTCGGCGGCGGTGCCGGCGCTGCGCAGCAGTATCTGGCGGCGGGCCTGCTCGACGAGATCCTGGTCTCGATCGTCCCTGTGATTCTCGGGAGCGGCGCACGGCTGTTCGACAACCTGGGCGACGCCAAGCCCAAAGCTCGAGCAGGTTGAAGCGATCGAGGCGCCCGGAGTCACGCACATCAGATACGCGCGTGTGTAGAGGGCCGGTGCGACCACGACCGAGTGGTGTGCGCACGTCGACGATGCGGGGCCGACTCGTGACCGTTGCCCGCATCGCGCACGGGTGTGAGGTGTACCGGACGTAACGGTCCGGCTACTGCGAGCGCCGGCAGTAGCGGTTCCTGGGAGTGCGGCTGTCCCAGACGAAGCCCGGGCGCGGAGACTCTGCGGATCGTGGTGCTGAAGCAGCCACCACCGTCGAGAGGCACCCGAAAGAACGTCTTGCCCGCAGCGCCGGTCGTCGCGCGCGCGGCGAAGTAGGGTCGCCGATTCACCTGGACGACGACGGAGATCGCCGCACGGGAGATCGGCCTGCCGGCGGAGTCCACCGCATTCACCGTGACGAGCGCGACGCCCGCGCGCTTGCGGTAGCCGATCGAACGGATCCTGAGTCGGTCGGGTCTGACGTGCACTGCGCCCGTGCCGGAGACCGTCCCGGCGCCGATCCTGACGGCCGCGGTGACCGTAGCCTCGCCGGTCTGGCGGAAAGCGGTGACGGTGGTCGTGCGTCCCCTCCTCGGCGCCAGACGACCCATGGTTGGTGGGGTCAACGACCACTCTGCCGACACGGCCAACGGGTTTCCGTACGCGTCGCGGCCGACGGCGACGAGTGGAACCGTCGATCGGGTGCGAACGATCGCCGACGGGGGGCTCACGGCTACCGAGACGAGTGGCCCGGGAGTCACCGTCACGGTCTGCGTGCCGCTCGTGGCGCCCTCCGCGGACGCGGTCAGCAGCGCGCTCCCGGCGCGCGTGTCGAGGTAGTAGAACACTCCGCTCGTGCTCGTGCCCGCGGCGATCGTGAGCGCGAGAGTTGCCGACCAGGGACCTGCAGGACTCGTCGAGAACGTGCCGCTCGGGGAGCTCGAGCTCAGCGTCACTGTGAGCGGTGCAGGGGCCGTCTGCGGTTGGCCGGAGCCGTCCACGAGCGCGAGGCTCATCGCCGAGGATGCCGTTCCCGCGGGGATCGTCTGTGGTGGCGTGGCGAACGAGAGCACCTGCTGCGTCCACACCCTGAAGGACTTCCAGGCCTCGTTGACGCGGGCGCCCTCGAGGTCGCCGACGCACCAGACGTTCTGCCCCGGCGGGCCACAGGCAGCGCTTCCGGGATCCTCGGGGTCGACCGTCCGACCGGAGTCGCGGACGGCTGCGCCGAGTCGGTCGAGGATCTGACCGGTCTGAGCGGCGAACTCCCCGGCGGGGACGCTCGAGGCGTTCCTCGGCGCCCACGCGAAGCCCCAGTGGTCGGCCGTCTGCCCCGTTGTGGTGCTGAAGTAGCGGAGGGCGTAGACCTGCGCCGAGACGTAGCCCGCCATCTGCTCGGCCGGGATCATCGTCCAGCCGTATGCGGTGTCACGCTCCCAGGCCGCGTTCGCGAGGGGGCTGTACGCCGTCTGCAGGTACGAGCGAGCCGTGTCGATGGTCGGCGGCCCGACGCCTGCGAGAACGAGCTTGTGCTGCAGGTAGTCGTTCAGGTAGTCGCGGCGCGTGGACGTCGACGTGCCGGGAACGGCGTAGTTGCGGACGTCCCCGTACACCTCCTGCGACCAGTCGCTGACGTAGGTGGTCATGTCGGCCCAGAAAGCGGAGTCGGAGAGCCAGTTCTGGAGATTCGTCTGGTAGAGGGAGAGGTCGCTGGTCTGCTGGCCGAACCCGATGACGAAGACGGCCCCCCGGGTTGGGCGAGTGCCGTCGCCTACGTAGAGGCCGCGGAGAAACTCACGCAGGTTCGCCCGCGCCTGGCCCGTGTTCCTCCTGACTGCGGACGTGGCCTCGTTGAGAACCCACGTGTCGCCCTTGGAGACGTCGTAGCCGGCGTCGGCCATGCGCTCGCGCGCGGTCGTGCCGGCCACGAACCAGCTCGAGCCGGTGCTCGCGACCCACCTCGTCCACGTGGCGAAGTGGATCTCGGCCAGGGCGTGGAAGTTGGGGCCGAGGGCGCGGATGCGCCACGCCGCATCTCGGCGCGGCTGGGTCTTGTCCGAGACGAGCGGCGGGATCGAGACGTAGTACTCGGCGCAGGGTGATCCGTTTGCCGCGAGCTTCGTCGCGAGGCGGAGGTAGTCCGTCGCCGCGTAGAAGACGGCGCGGAGGGGTCGGCAGTCTGCCTGGGCTGCCCGAGCCCGGCGCGACCGTGTTTCGACCAGACGCTGCCACAGCTCGGCAGTCGCAGCGGGCTCGAGCGAGGCGACCGGCGCAGGCTCGACCGCGACGCGGTGCGAGGTCTCCGCGATCGCGCTCCCCGCGCCGGTCGTCGTCAGCGCGACCGAGACCAAGAATCCACACCAGAGTCGACTCATCAGCTGGTTCATGCTGCACGGCACTGCTTAAGGAACCGTCAAGACCACGACCACGCCCGGTGATCGCCCGTTGCTTCTCGGCGTTTCCGCCAGGAGGACGAACGCTAGACAGTCGAGCAGATGGGGCTCGTGAGCGGCGTCTGCAGTTTCGCCGAACTCGCTACGCGGGAGTGAGCACGCCTTCGAGGTCGTTCGCCTCGACGCGATGCTCCGGGAGCGTGATCGGAATCTTCCCTTCACGCTCGAAGATGCGGCGCGCGTTCACGATCGTGACGGCGATAAGGGCGCCGTCGTGACCGAACTGGAGATAGTGCCCCTCCGGTGACGCTTCATCAAAGGCCGGCTTTCGTGGTTTGCCAGCCCAGAGGTACAGCACGTCGCCCTCGCGGTCGTACGAGACGTCGTCGAATTCGACGCCGGCGATCGTGACTGATCCGGGAATCTTGCTGATCAGGGAAGAGACCTCCGTGGAAACGCGGTTACGACGATCCCGCGCTCGCCCTCGTAGTGTACGACGACCCTGGTCCATCGACTCGGGCCAGCTTCACGGCGGTAGTACCACTCCTCCTCCGCCGTTCGCCCGGGCATTCGAGCGTCGGGTTGCGCCACCGTGTCGATGATGTCTTCGGGTCGAAGCCCGATGTACGGGTGACGCTCGACGATATGCCGCCATCGCTCTTGGCTCAGCACCACGTGTCGTCGATCTGGATCGGCCACCTCCCACATCGATCGATCGTGCCCTGATGTGTCGCGGCTGTCGATTCGCGCTTTCGGCCGTGGCGCACCGAGCCAGGGTCGGCGTCTGCTCGCCGTAGCTGCTCGAGCCGAGCGCACGACGGTCTCGCAGATGCAGCTCGTGAACGCGGTCTGCGGCTTCGCCGAGCTGGCTCAGGCGAGCGGGACGACCTCGTAGCCCTCGTCGCGGGCCACGGCCGCAAGCGTCGCGTCGGTGGTTGCGATCCGGTCGCCTCGCTCGGCGGTCGCGAGCACGAAGCAGTCCGCGAGTGAGAGGCGGCTTGTCGGCCGGTCATGGAGCCGAGCACGGAGCTCGCCTGCACGGGTCGAGAGGTCGAGCGACGCTGGAACCGGCTCGACGACCGACGTGAGAAGTTGATCGACCCCCGCGACGACGACGCCGGCTTCCCACCGGTGCACGCGCACGAGGACATCGACCGTTTCGGCAGCGTTCACCGTGCACATGCGCGCGCGATCCTCGCGAAGCAGCTGCGCCACGCGCGGTCCGCTGGGCTCCCGGCGGAGAAGCGCGATCGCGGCGCTGGCATCGAGCACTACTCCGGTGTTGGCCACTTGCGCTCGCTGATCTCGACGTCCTCGTCACGAGCCGCGCGCACGGCCTCGGCGCCAGTGATCGGGTTGTCGTCCGCGAAGATGCCGAGCAACGCGGTGATTGGATCGTCGGGAACGGGCCGGAGGACAATGCGGTCGCCCTCGTCCTCGATCGCGACCGTCGACGTACCCCACCGATGACGTACCTCGGCAGGGATGGAGACCTGCCCTGCGCCGGTGATCCTGTGACGCCACATCTTGCGTCTCATATGTTCACAATATGCCTAGGCGATCGCAAGGTGTCCACAGCAGCCTCGGCCCTCTGAGACCTCTTGCGGCGCTTGCGCGCTCGTGGTATCAGATCGATATCATGACGAGCGTGGCCAACGTCCATATCCGCGAGATCCCGCCCGAGACCGTTGAAGCGCTCAAGGCGGCGGCCATGAGGAATCGCCGCTCGCTGAATGCAGAGATCGTCGATGCTCTCGTCGCGCATGCCGAGCGAGAGGAGCGCGCGCGAGACCTCCTCGAGAGGCTCGAGGAGGGCCGCCGGCGCTGGCGCGAGGCCTTCCCTGAGGGCTTCCCGCCGGGGCTCGAGCCTGAAACGATCATCAGGCGGGACCGTGAGCGCGACGACCTCCGCTGAGATCGTTCTGGATGCCTCTGTCGCCGTCCGAGGGTTACTCGAACGGGGCGAGGCAGCGGAGCTCGTCGGACGGATCGCGGACAAGAAGACCTCCGCGCATGCACCCGACCTCATCGTCTCGGAGGTAACGAATGCACTCCGCGTCTCGATCCACCCGGAACGGTGGCCGATCGCGTTGGCGCGGGAAAGGCTCGAGACCTTCCTCGAGTGGCCGGTCGCGCTGCATCCCTGCAGGCCATTGGCGGGACTTGTGCTCGAGACTGCAACGGCGCTCGGGATCTCGGCCTACGACGCCTTCTATGCAGTGCTCTCAGCAGAGCTCGGCTTGTCTCTCATCACCGCGGATCGAAGGCTTGCCGCCGCCGTGCCGGGAGCCGTTCACGTTGCCTGACGACGGAATTCGGAGGCGGCCTCGTTCGTTTTAGTGCATGTCGCGCGTGAGCAGCGCGTTTTCTGGCGCATCCGCGCGTGAAGCAGCATCTCTCGAAAGGAAGGATCGACATCAGCAACATGCTGGACAACGCTGAACTGACTGCACTCATCGAAGACGCCGAGAGCGAGGGCGTCCTGGATTCGCGCGCCCTCGAGGCGACTGCGTCCGAGCTCGACCTCGACGAGGACGAGCTGGCCGCGCTCCGCGGCGAGCTGGAGGCGCGCGGGATCGAGATCGCTCCCGAGGACGAGACCGACGACGAGCTCGAGCTACGCCTCGAGCCCGACGACGTCGGACCCGTCGACTCGCTGACGATGTTCATGAACGACATCGGGAAGCACGAGCTGCTCACCGCGGCCGAGGAGGTCGAGCTCGCGAAGCGGATCGAGCGCGGCGACCCCAGCGCCAAGGAGCGCATGATCAACTCAAATCTGCGCCTGGTCGTCTCGATCGCCAAGCGCTACAAGGGCCATGGGGTCGCGTTCGGCGACCTCATTCAGGAGGGAGCGATCGGCCTCAACCGCGCCGTCGAGAAGTTCGACTGGCGCAAGGGCTTCAAGTTCTCGACCTACGCCACCTGGTGGATCCGGCAGGCGTGCCAGCGAGCCATCTCGAACCAGTCGCGGACGATCCGTGTTCCCGCGCACGTCCACGAGCGCCGGCTGAAGCTCTTTCGTCTGACCCGCGAGTTCGAGGTCGAGCACGGGCGCGAGCCCACAACGCAGGAGCTGGCGGAGGCCGCCGGGTACGAGCTCGTCCACGTCGAGGAGGCCCTCGCGGCGGTCGAGGCCTCGGTATCGCTCAACCAGGAGGTCGGCACCGATGGCGGCGCCGAGCTCGGCGATCTCTTCGCAGATCCGGACGCTGCAGACCCGGTCGAGGAGGCCGGCGCGATCCTGCGGAGGCACGCCGTCCGCGCTGCGCTCCAGACGCTGCCCGAGCTCGAGCGGAGGGTTCTCGAGCTCCGGTTCGGCTTCGACGGCGAGCAGCAGACGCTCGAGGCGATCGAGCGCGAGCTCGGGATGTCCCGTGAGCGCCTCCACAGGCTCGAGCGGCGGGCCTTCGCCCAGCTCGGCGCGAAGCTTGAAGGCGTGGTCGATGCAGCGCCGGACGAGCTCGCAGACTCCGCCTGAGCGCTCGCTCTGAGCTTGACGTTAGGAGCTTCGACACGCCTACGGGCCTGGAACCGCTGCGGGGGAGTAGGATGATCGAACTGGCCTCGCGGTCAGCACCCCGGCCGGAACCCCGAAGGCCGTCGACGTGCCACAGCACGCGAGACGATGGAGCCTCGGCGAACAGAGTTGACTGAGTCGCGGGGCCAGCACTCTTAGACGAAGGGAGGCTGGATTGGCGAACCGTAGGCAGCAGACCCAGGCCAAGGCGGCGCGAGAACGAACCGTCCGGGAGCGTCGCGAGCGAAAGCAGGAGAAGAAGAGAGCTGCCGCGGCCGAGCGGAAGGAACGCGCGGAAGGCGGTCTCCCGCCGGAGCACGAAGACGTCGCGGCTCTCTCGCCGGAGCGCGAAGACGTCGCGGCAGGCGGTCTCTCACCGGAGCGCGAAGACGTCGCGGACTAGCTAGAACCGCTCCTCGATACTCATCAGACCGAACGACACGATCGTGCGGTAGTGCGGGAATGCGTGGTGCCCTGCCTGAAGCAGGACCTGGTCTCCCGATTCGAGGATCCTCTGGTAGACGTACAGCGGCACCTTCACCGATCGCTCACAGTCGCTCTTCGAGCACTCGCAACCGAACTCGACGAGGCCCTGTGTGTCGGTTGCCGGACTGCCGTCGGCTTTGCTCTCGTTCTCACGCCGACGTGCGACGTGATGGGTCATTCCGTCCATGGGACACCGCCTCTCGATCGCCCTCTGACCTGAACGGATAAGGAGGGCGCGACCGGCCGCCTTCGGTATTCGTCCCGTACTCACGCAGTGTACGCACGCGGCGGGCCGCGTACGGGATCTCGCCTTTGCCGAGTACGCTATGAGAGTGAACCTCGCAGTTGGCGACCTGGTCGTGTACGGCAACCACGGGGTCGGCCGCATTGCAGCCCGGAAGGAGCAGACGATTCTCGGGACCGCGCGGGAAGTCGTCGTGATCGAGCTGGAGGGCGAGCTCACGGCGACCTTACCGCTGGAGCTGGCGCAGACGCAGCTGAGGCCGTTAGCCAGCGAGGCCGACCTGCGCCGGGTCCGCGAGGCACTTCGCGACGACAGCCAGCTCAACGTCGATCCCTGGCTCTCCCGGCGAAGGGAGACGCTGGAGAAGCTCACCGGCGGCAATCCGGTGCAGCTGGCCGAGATCGTGAGCGAGGGCGCCCAGCGCGAACGGCTCCGCGCTGCAAAGGGAAGCAAGCCTCAGCTCTCCACGGGGGAACGCGAGATCTTCGGCAAGGCGAGGAGGCTGCTCTCGGGCGAGATCGCGCTGGCGCTCGGCATCCAGGCGGCTGCAGCGGAAGGCTGGATCGACAAGCATCTGGCGCGGCCGGCCTAGATAGGCCGCGCCGACGCCTTACCACTTCGACCTGCCGCGCCGGCGGCTCGAATACACGAGCCGGGGTCGCGCAGCGTGGAGCCCCGCATCTTCGAATTGCTGACCGTGCCCGAGGCGGGTCGCGACGCGGCTCGTGTCTGCCTGCTGGTCGGGCAGGACGAAGGTCACCGCCGTCCCGTCGTTCCCGGCACGACCCGTCCGACCGGTGCGATGGACGTATTCCTTGTGCTCTGCGGGCGGGTCGAAGTTGACGACGTGAGCGATGTGCTCGATGTCGAGTCCGCGCGCGGCGACGTCGGTCGCGACGAGTACCCGCGCGTCGCCGCTCTCGAAGCGTCTGAGCGCACGTTGGCGCTGCGACTGCGAGAGGTCGCCGTGCATGGAGGCCGCGTGAATCTCGCGGCGTGAGAGCTTGCGGACGAGGTTGTCGGCGCCTCGCTTCGTTCGCACGAAGACGAGCGTTCGGCCCTCCGCGGCCAGGAGGTGTTCGACGAGTGTGTCGACTTTCGTGTCGTGCGCGACCGGGACGAAGCGGTGAGTGATCTCACCGGTCTCGCCGGCGGACGGTAGCCCGGCCTGGAAACGTGACGGCGCGTTCGTATACCTGCGCGCGAGCTCTCCGACCTCGTCGTCGAGCGTGGCCGAGAAGAACATCGTCTGCCGGTTCCGCGGGAGGCGCTTCACGATCCGGTCGACTTGCGGCTTGAAGCCCATGTCGAGCATCCGGTCCGCCTCGTCGAGGACGAGGATGCGAACGGCGTCGAGTTCCACCAGGCGCCGATCGAGAAGGTCCTGCAGACGTCCTGGTGTCGCAACGACGACGTGCGCCGAGCGGGCGCGCTTCGCTTGAGCGGGCAGGGGCACGCCGCCATAGACGGCAGCCACCGACAGCCCCTTCGGGCGCCCGACGACGACGAGCTCGTCGCTTACTTGCTGCGCGAGCTCGCGAGTGGGGACGAGGACGAGCGCGCCCGGGCGGCGGTCCTTCGGGCTGGTGCGTTCCGCGATCGGGATCGCGAACGCGAGCGTCTTCCCCGACCCGGTCGGGGACTTCGCGAGGATGTCGAGTCCTGCGATGGCGTCCGGGAGGACGCTGGCCTGGATCGCGAAGGGCTCGACGATCGAATGGGCCGCGAGCGCGTCGGTGACGTGCGACGACACGCCGAGCTCGCGGAAAGACTGCTTGGACAAGTTGTTCAACTCCTTCTACGTTCGAGATTCGCCTGCCCCGAACGTCCGAAGGAGGAACGAGAAGCTCATCTCACCGGCCGGCAGGATTGCCGACCGTGCCGCCACGGTAGCAGTCGGCCGGTTCTCGCGCGTCTTCCGGCGCGATTGCGTCACACACAGGTGACCGCGAGAGCGAGGAACGGGCGGGCAGCGTCCTCTTCTCGCCCATTATTCTCGCGCGCGTGCCGTTTGCGCCTTCGCCCCATCGCTACGACAGCATGTCCTACCGCCGCACCGGGCGGAGCGGGCTGCATCTCCCTGCGATCTCCCTCGGTCTCTGGTGGAACTTCGGTCACGACCGTCCGTTGGACACGAGCACGGCAATCGTCCGGCGCGCGTTCGACCTCGGAATCACCCACTTCGACCTCGCCAACAACTATGGGCCGCCGTACGGCTCGGCGGAGGAGAACTTCGGCCGGCTGCTGCGGCGGGATCTTCGGCCGTTTCGGGACGAGCTCGTCGTCTCCACGAAGGCGGGGTACGACATGTGGCCGGGGCCGTACGGCGACCACGGGTCGCGCAAGTATCTCCTCGCGAGCCTCGACCAAAGCCTCGAGCGGCTCGGCCTCGACTACGTCGACATCTTCTACTCGCACCGCTTCGATCCCGACACCCCGCTCGAGGAGACGATGGGGGCGCTCGACACCGCCGTCCGGCAGGGGAAGGCGCTGTACGCGGGCATCTCGTCCTACTCGGCTGCGAAGACCCGTGAGGCGGCCGCGATCCTGCGCGAGCTCGGGACGCCGCTTCTGATCCACCAGCCGTCCTATTCGATGCTCAACCGCTGGATCGAGCCGGACCTCCTGGACGCGCTCGGCGAGCTCGGCGTCGGCACCATCGTCTTCTCCCCGCTTGCCCAAGGGATGCTGACCGACAAGTATCTCCACGGGGTTCCCGAGGGATCGCGCGCCGATCGTCCGTACTCCCTCTCGACTCAGCTCCTGAGCGACGACGCGCTCGACAAGATCCGCGCCCTGAACGACATCGCCGCGCGCCGCGGCCAGACTCTCGCGCAGATGGCCCTCGCCTGGACGCTCCGAGACCCGCGTGTGACGTCCACGCTCGTCGGCGCGTCGAGCGTGGCTCAGCTCGAGGACAACGTCGCCTCGCTCGAGAACCTCGCGTTCTCGGACGACGAGCTCGCCGAGATCGACCGGTATGCGACCGACAGCGGCATCAACATCTGGGCCGCCTCGAGCGAGACCTGAGTCCAGCGATTCGCTTACCTCGCGGTCGTGGCGCCCGAGACCGCCTAGCTCGGTAGCTTGCCCACGTTCCGGTGGTGCCAGAAGTCCCACCAGTTGAAGAGCTCCGCGTGGTCCCTCCCGCCCTGACGCGCGATGCCGAGGAAGTCCTTGTGTGTCTCCTGGCCGAGCTTCTCGTGCGTCCACGCGAGGACGGACACGTTCCCCTCGAACGTGCAGAATCGGCGTCCGGCAACGGCGCCCGTCCCGTGGACCCACTCCCCCTCGCCGGTCCATCTCCTTCCGCTGCACCGGCCGAAGTCGCGGCCGATTCCGAGAGTCCGTCTCTGCTCCTCGTATGCGGCGCTGAGCGCCGCGGCGTCGTCGAACACGAAGATCTCGATCTGGTCTGGGTAGAACTGGCCGGAGGGCAGATCCGCCGGCTGCTCGCAGGTCGCGCTCTCGCTCGCGCCCAGGCGAGGCGCGGCGTCGACAGTGCAGCCTCCGAACAGGGCCGGCTCGACGAGGTCTTCGAGCCCCGTGTTGGCGTCGACGACTGCAGAGGTTCCCGGCGGCCCTGTGATCGGCGGTGACGTCGTGGAATCGGATCCCGTGGCGAAGTAGACGACGATCCCGGAAACGGCGGCGGCGCCGACAGCGACGATCACTGCCAGCAGCCAGCCGGGGATCCTCGAACGCCCAGTCGGCCGTCGCCGGCCGGCTCCGCGGCGCCGGCGGCAGGAACTGGATCCGCTGCCACCGCCACGGGCTCCGCCACGACCGGTTCGGCCTGCTCTCGCCCCGGGGGCTCCTCCGAAGGCCCCCCCTCGGGCTCGTCGGCTTCGGGAGGCTCGTCCTTCGTCGCTTCGACGTCCGCAACGGGAACGGGCTGCCGGCCGATCGACGTGCCTCGGCCGAGCGCGGCAGCGTGCGCGGCGTCGATCAGCTCCTCACACGTCGACGGCCGGTCGTCCATGGCCTTCGACAGCGCAGCCGCGACAACGCGGTCGAGTTCTCTGGGGAGGTCGGGGCGTGCGTTCCGCAGGCTCGGCGGCCGCTCCGTCATGTGCGCGTGCATGACGGCGACCTCCGCGTCGTGCTCGAACGGCGCCCGCCCGGCGAGGCACTCGTAGAGGACGCAGCCGAGGGCGTACACGTCGGTCCGGGCGTCGACCGGGAGGCCCTCGATCTGCTCCGGCGCCGCGTAGTCGACGGTCCCGATGAAGAATCCCGTCTGCGTGAGACCGTGGGAGGCGGTGTGCTTGACGACGCCGAAGTCGGTCAGGAAGACGCGGTCGGACGGCTCCTCGATCAGGATGTTCGCCGGCTTGACGTCGCGGTGCACGAGATCCCGCTCGTGCGCGGCGTCGAGAGCGCTGGCGGCTTGCTCGAGGAGGAAGAGGGTGCGTCCGATGCTCAGAGGGCCGTCGCCCTTGAGCAGCGTCTTCAGGTCGGGGCCCTGGACGTAGCGCATCGCGATGTAGAACTGGCCCTCTGCGTCGCCCGCGTCGTAGATCGGGACGATGTTCGGGTGGTCGATCTCCGCGGCCCGGCGTGATTCACGCTCGAACCGCTCTCGAAAGCTGTCGTCCTCGCTCAGCGCTGGAGAGAGGAGCTTGAGCGCGACTTTCCGGCCGAGGCGCTGGTGTTCGGCGAGGTAGACGACGCTCATCCCGCCACGCCCGAGCAGCTTCTCGAGCCGGTAGCCGGCGACCGTCGTTCCGATTCTCGTCGACGAACTCATAGGTCCTCCAGGCCGGCCGATCGGCTTGCTGCGCGCGACGATGGTAACACCCTACGACGGCGCTGAAAAAGCCGTCACGCCCTGGGATGTCGCTCTATCATGCGGCTCCCGCCCGATTGCAGGCAGGCTGGCGCGCGCTCGGAACGGTCAGTGCCTGCGTTTTCTACGCGGGCGCAGCGTCGAGAACCGCGAGGCGATCCAGCAGGCGCTGCTCGGCAGCCTTGTCGCCCATCCGCGCCGCGACCTTGCGCGCCCTCCTCCACAGCTCGGCTGCCTGGTCGCGTGCGTCGAGTGCCGCCGCCTTGTCTCCCGCCCGCTCGAGGTAGTCGAGCGCTTTCGGGAAGTCCTGGCTTCGCGCGTAGTGGTGCGCGACGAGCTCGAGGTATTCGTCCAGGGACGGTGCGAAGAGCTCCTCGATGGCCGCCGCCACTCTGCCGTGAAGCTCCTGCAGGCGCGCCGCGGTCATCGTCGAGAGGGCAGCCTCCTGGAGGAGGCCGTGCCGGAAGGAGCACTCGAGCTCCGGGTAGCGGCGGAGCTCGCGCACGACGTCGGCTCGAAACAGCACGGCCAGGTCTGCCTCGATGTCGTCGCTCTCCGCGACGTGGCCAAGGACGCGAACCGGGAACGTGCGTCCGCAGACGGCAGCGACCTGCGCGAGCCGGCGTGCCCCCTCTGGAAGACGGTCGATTCGTGCCACGAGGAGGTTTTCGAGCGCCGGTGGAAGGAGGTTCGCCGCCTTGACGGTCAGCGTCCACGTCTCCTGCGGGCGTTCGAGACCGCCGCCGTCGACGAGGGCTCCGAGAAACTCCTCGAGGTAGAGCGGATTCCCCTCGGCGCGCTCGACGATCACCTGCAGGGCGGAATCGTCGAGACCAGGCATGAGGACACGGAGGTAGGCGATCGCGGAGCTCTCGCGCAATGGGGCGAGCGCCACCTCGTCCGCTCGATGCGCGTAGTCGGCGAGGACGCGAAGGCGCAGGCGCGACCCCTCCGAGGAGGGATCCGGCCGTGAGGTGAAGACCAGCAAGAGCGGAGCGCGATCGGTCACGTCGAGGAGGTCCTCCGCCAGCTCCCTCGTGCAGCGGTCGGCGAAGTGCACGTCCTCGAGGGCCAGCGCGAGCGGCCCCTGCCCTGCCAGCGCCTCCACCCACGTCCGGTACGCCATGTGAAGCTCGGCGGCGAGCCCTTCCGGTGGAAGCTCGCGAACGCGTGACTCGAGCTCGGGCTCGAGCTTCACCCCCAGGAGGCGACCGAGCGCGGGGAGCACGTCCGGGAGCCGCGGACCGAGCAGCGCACCCAGCTTCGCGCGCGCCTTCGTACGGACCGCGATCTCCGCCTCGCCGTCGTGCACGCCGAGCCAGCTCCTCAAGATCTCCGCGAACGGCCAATAGAGGAGCTCGCCGCCGTACGACGGGCAGTGCCGCTCGAGCCACGTCGTGCCGACCCCGGCCATCTCGCGCAGCTCGCCCAGCAGCCGTGTCTTGCCGATTCCTGCGTCGCCGGTGAGGAGCACGACCTGGCCGCGGCCGGAGTCGAGCTCACGCATCACGGCCAGAAGGCGGCTGACCTCGTCGTCCCGGCCAACGAGGACTCCTGGCGGCGCGGGACGACCGGCGGCCGCTTCGACCAAACGCGACGCCGCTACGGGTTTGGATCTTCCCTTGACGCTGATCTCGCCGATCGGTTCGAGCACGAACCGCGTTCCGAGATGCTGAGCGGTCGCGTCACCGACGACGATCGATCCGGGTGTGGCTGCCGCCTGGAGTCGAGCGGCCACGTTCGTCGCATCGCCGAGCGCCACCGGTTGGGGATCCGCCCCGCCAACCGTCCCGACCGCGGCTTGTCCGCTGTTGACGCCGATCCGAACGTTGAAGTCTGCGATCCCCCACGCTGCTTCGATGTCGCGGGCGTATTCGCCGACGACCGCGAGTATGCGCAGCGCGGCGCGCGCGGCACGCTCCGGGTCGTCCTCGTGGGCCGCCGGAACGCCGAAATAGGCACAGATGCCGTCTCCCGCATACGCCTGGACGAAACCGCCGTACTCCTCGACCGCGCGGCTCATGCGATTCACACACTCACCGACGAGCGCCTTCACCTCCTCGGGCGCCAACCTCTCGCCCAGCGCGGTCGAGCCGACGATGTCGGAGAACAGGACGGTGACGGGCCGCAACTCGTCGGCGTGAGTCATGGGCCCATTCTCGCATCGGGCCCCGGGCCCCCGGGGGACCGGCCAGCGGCTTCGTGAAGGTGATCGACTCGGGTCCTTCCAGTACTTCCGGGTGTGTGAGATACTCGGTCACTCCCTTCCTCTCAGAAGTCGAACAATCGAGCAACGGGATCCGGCCCGTGAACCGAGCGCCGGATCGAGAGGGGGAGCACGATGCCTCGGAACGACACAGGAGCGGCGGCTCGACGGCATCCGAGGAGGACGAGGAGATTCTGGCTCGTCGGGCTGCTCGTGGCTTCGGCGGTCGTTCTAGCCGCCACGTCCGGCGTCGGGCCGGCAACCGCAGCCAGCCAGACGTTCAAGCCCATTGCGGACTCGTACGTCAGTGACGCTCAGCGACAGGGCAACTTCGGAACCGAGACGAGGCTCAAGGTCGACGCCTCTCCGATCATGCGCGCCTACATTCGGTTCAACGTCCAGAACGTCAGCGGCGCGGTGACGAGTGCGACGCTGCGGCTGTATACGCGAAGCAGCTCGAACGTCGGCATCGAGGTCCGCGGCGTCACGAGCTCGGGCTGGACGGAGACGGGGATCACCTACGCCAACGCGCCCGCGCCTTCGGCGACGGTCACGCGCACCTCAGGTCCTTTGACCTCCGACCAGTGGATCTCGCTCGACGTCACACCGCTCGTTGCCGGCAACGGCAATGTGAGCTTTGCGCTGACGACGACGTCGTCGGCTGTGTCGTCCTTCTCGAGCCGCGAGAACTCCACGCGAGCTCCTCAGCTCCTCGTCGTCACCGGGAGCGCTCCTCCGCCGCCTCCGCCGCCACCTTCCGGCGGCGATCCCGTGATCGCGGGGGCGGGCGACATCGCGACGTCGGGCGGCAAGCAGATGGCCACCGCTGCCGTGCTGAGCGCCATCAATCCCGCCGCGGTCTTCACGACCGGGGATAACGCCTACCCCGATGGAACCCTCGCCCAGTTCAACAGCAACTACGCGCCCTCGTGGGGGCAGTTCAAGTCGAAGACGTACCCCGTGCCGGGGAATCACGACTACCACGTGTCCGGTGCGAGCGGGTACTTCGGCTACTTCGGGTCTCGTGCGCCGGCGGCGTACTACGCGTGGAACATCGGCGCCTGGCGCATGTACTCCCTGAACTCCGAGATCGCGCACGACGCCGGCTCGGCCCAGATCAACTGGCTGAAGCAGGACCTGGCCAACAACCCCAAGCCATGCGTCGGCGCGATCTGGCACAAGCCGCTCTTCTCGAGCGGCATGCACGGCAATATCCCCGGCCAGCGCCCCTTCTGGGACGCGCTCTACGCCGCGAATGCCGACCTGATCATCGTCGGGCACGACCACACCTACGAGCGCTTCGCTCCCCAGACTCCAAGCGGTCAGCGTGACACCGCTCGAGGCATCCGCGAGTTCGTGGTCGGCACGGGCGGCGCGGCCACCTATGCGTTCACCACGATCCGGCCGAACTCGGAGGTGCGGAAGACCGGAGTGTTTGGGGTACTCAAGGTGACGCTGCGCGCGTCGAGCTACGAGCTGGAGGTTCGAGCCGATCGCTGGGCAGACGTTCGCCGAGAGCGGCTCACAGAGCTGTCACTAGCATCTAGGCCGCGCTCTGCGACCTCACGTAGTCGATGTAGCCGCGCACGTCCGCGACGGGTTGCGAGTACGCCTCGCCGAGCGTCTCCTCCATGCGGGTCATGTACTCCTCGGCCCAGGCGGGGAACTCGTAGTCGATCGCGCGCAGGAACTCGAGCGTCGCCGCGAAGCGCATGTCCGCGATCGAGGGCGCGTTTCCCCCGATGAAGTCCCTCTCGTCGAGGAACCACGCGCGATACACGTCGAGCGGCTTGGCGAGCGCGGCTTCCGCGTCCTTGCGAGCCTGCTCCTTGAGCTCGTCCGAGACGTCGGCCGTCGCGACCTCGCCCGGGTACTGCCCGAAGCCGAGCGCCGGATACGTCGCGCGCGCGAGCAGCGGATAGAGCGTGCCGATCAAGTAGAACATCGCGCTGTCGACCATCGCCCGCTCGCCCGGGTCCCGCGGATAGAACTGGTCGAGCCCGTGCTTGTTGCAGAGGTACTGCATGATCGCGCAGCTCTCCCAGAGCGCCCCCTTGGGCAGACCGTCCTCCTCGAGCAGCGGCGTGAGGTCGGCCGGGTCCTTCGCGAGGAACTCCGGGGTCGACTTCTTCCCCCACACGTCCTCCTCCTCGAAATCGAGGCCGGCGGCGCGCACGAAGATCCGGGTCGTGAGGTTGTTGACGCTCGGCTTGAGGATGCTCAGCGTGTTCGTGGCCATGTCTTCCTCCTTCCGTCAGCTGTACGGGTGTGCGGGAGAACGGTCGCTCGACAGCGATTCGCGTGAGCGCTGGACGAGCGCCTCGATCGCGTCCGCGAGGTGCTCCTGATCGATGTTGTAACCACCTCGCTCCTCGCGGATCTTGTGCGCCTCGAGCAGCACGTCGGCGTGCGTGTGCCCGTACGGCGGCTCGAAGCGATACGACGCGAGCTCGATCAGCAGGCCGAGTGGATCCTCGAAGTAGATCGAGTCCATGAAGCCGCGGTCCTTGACGCCGGAGTGCGAGATCCCGCGCTCGTCGAGGCGCTCCACGGCCTGGTGGAACACCGCCTGCGAGAGCGAGAACGCGAGGTGGTGGACGAAGCCGGGCTCCCTCGGTGTGGGCTTCGGGTCGGGCTCGCGCTCCTCGTTCGTGAAGACGGTGATGAGGCGCCCGTCGCCCGGATCGAAGTAGAGGTGGCTCTCGGACTCGTTGTCGAGGTTCGGCTGCTCGAAGACGAAGGGCATGCCGAGCACGCCCTCCCAGAAGTCGATCGCCGTCTGCCGGTCGGCTCCGTTGATCGTGATGTGGTGGACGCCCTGGCTCTGGAGCTTGCGCACGGCTACCGCTCCACGAGCGTCGACTTGTACTCGCTCCGCTCGAGGCTTCCCCACGGAACGAGATCCACGCGCGCCTGCACCACGAGCACGTTGCGCAGTTTCTCACGGATCGCCTCGGCGAGCGCGGCATCCTGCGTCGCGCCACGGGCGAGCTCGACGAGTACCGGAAGCGGCGGCTCCTGCTTCACCCCCGCCGAGCGCGGCTTGACGAGGATGTGCCCGCTGACCCGCGGCGTGAACGCGCCCACGACCTCGCGCACGGCAGAGGGGAAGACGTTGACTCCGCGGACGATGAGCATGTCGTCCGTCCGGCCCATGCAGCGCACGCGCGGGCCCGTGCGACCGCAGGGGCAGGGGCTCGTCCGGACCGCGACGTGATCGCGTGTGCGGAAGCGCAGGAGCGGCGCTGCGCGGTTCCGGAGATGGGTCAATACGAGCTCTCCGGAAGCGCCGTCCTCGAGCTCGAGCGCGTTCCCCGACTCCGGGTCGATCAGCTCGGCGTGGACGAAGCCCCGCGCGCCCAGGTGCATACCGTCCTTCGCCTCGCACTCTCCCCAGAGCGAGATGCCGATGTCGCCGATGCCCATCGCCTCGGTGACCTGCGCGCCCCAGCCCTCCTCCAGCAGCGCGCGGAACGACGGCTCGCCGCCTCCCGGCTCGCCCGCGACGAGGACACGCTCGACGCTCGAGCGCCGGAGGTCGAAGCTGCGCTCGGCGGCTCTTTCGACCAGGTGGGCGGCGTATGACGGCGTCAGCACCGCGGCCTCGGGCTTCAGGACCTCGATCGCCGTCATCAGGCGCTCCGTGTTCCCGGTGCCGACGGGGATGTGGCACAGGCCGATGGAGTCGAACGAGGCGAGCGCCGCCCCTGCGACGAAGGGGCCCGCGTTGTAGGTCGTGACGATGCGCTGTCCCGCGACGATGCCCGAGGCCGAATAGCTGCGGGCGGAGCCGGTGATCCAGTCGTCGAGGTCGCCCGCCGTCAGCGGAATGTAGCTGGGTGTTCCCGTCGTGCCGCTCGTCGAGTAGATGCGAACGATCTCCGACGGAGCCGCGCAGAGATGCGTGCCGATGGGATTGTCGGGAGTGCACGTCGCCTTGAGCTCCTGCTTCTCGGTGAGCGGCAGCCGCGCGATGTCGGTCAGGCTTCCGGCCTTCTCCGCGGACGCGAACCCGGCCGCAGCCAGCTTCTCGCGGTAGAAGGCCGAGCGCTCGAAGAGGTATACGAGCTGGGCTCGGTAACTCGCGTCGTCGAGCGCGCGCTGCTCCTCCCAGGGGCGGGTCTCGACCTCGGGCGCGAGCATCAGTCGGCAGTCGGCGGCGTGGGCTCGTATGCGATCGCGTCCTCTGCCTTTCCCGCCATGAGGAAGCCGACCGGATTCGCTCGCTCCTCGGCGAGATGGGCGAGCAGGCCGGCGGTGCGGGCGAGAATCGGCACCGCTTTCACGACGTCGGCCGAGAAGCCGAGGTCGAGCATGACGGCCGCGATCGGCAGGGCGACGTTCATGGTCAGCGGCTTGCTCCACGTCTCCGCGGCGGCGCCGCGGAGCGAGCGGGCGAGCAGGACGTGCGGACCGCTCACGGCGCGGGCGTCGGCGAGCTCGAGAATTCGCTCGGCTCGGGGGTCGAGCGGCCGGTGCACCGGATGCCCGAACCCGGGCAGCTTGCCTCCGGCTGCGTGGACGGCCTGGGCAATGTCGCGAGCGACGGTCTCCGGAGCGGCCCCGGCGGCCACCCGCTGCTGCGCCTCCTCCAGCATCCGCGCACATTCCTCGGACGTGCCGAGGACGACCGGGCCGGCGCCGAGGATGCCCGCGGCGACGGCTCCCTGGAGCGACCCCGGATCGGCCGCGAGCGTCATCCGCGCGGCGACGTTCGTCGGCATCATCCCGTGCTCTGCGATCGCGACGAGGAGCAGGTCGAGGAAGAAGCGCTCGTCGTCGGTCGCCTCGCGGCCGGTGAGCAGCAGGTGGAAGTACTCCGTGAAGGTGAGCCGGCCCATGAGGTCGCCCGCGAGGTCGCGCCCACGCACCTCGACCCGGTCCGGATACGCCTGGCTGATGTGGGTGACGGGATCGGCAGTCATCGGCGGGCGAGTTCCTCGCTGACGACTCGCGCACCGTCGGCCAGCGAGCGGAGCTTGAGGAACGCCAGCCTGCGGGTCAGGTACTTCATCCCACAGTCCGGCGCGGGGACGAGCCGCTCGGGCGGGAGGACGGTGAGAGCTCTGCGGATCCGGTCGGCGACGACCTCGGGTGTCTCGGCCTCGCTCGAGCCGAGATCGAGCACGCCCAGCACGATCACCTTGTCGGAGACGTCGCGCAGGACGTTCGGGTCGAGGTTCGGCTGCGCCGCCTCGAGCGAGAGGTGGGTCGCCGCACAGTCGTTCAGCTCGGCGAGGAACGGGTAGCCCGGGAGCCGGTCGTGAACGATGTGCGCGTATCCGAAGCAGGTGTGGAGCACGGTCTCGCCCTCGATGCCGTCGAGCGCCCGGTTGATCGCCTCGAGCGCGTACTCCCGCGCCGGCTCGGGGCGCGCCTGGAGGTACGGCTCGTCGATCTGGACGACGTCCGCGCCGGCTCGCCTTCAGGTCGTGGAGCTCCTCGTTGACTGCCTCCGCATACGCGAGAGCGAGGCTGCGGCCGTCGGCATAGTGGTCGTTCTGGGCCTGCTGGGTCATCGTGAAGGGCCCGGGGACGGTGATCTTGATCCTGCGATCCGTGATCGCGCGGAGGAACTCGACGTCCCGGACCTCGACGGGCCGGTTGCGGCGGACCGGGCCAACGACCCTGGGGACGGGGTTCTCGTGGCCCGTGCGATCGAGGGCGACGCCGGGCGTGTCCAGGTCGACGCCGTCGAGAGCCGTCGCGAAGCGATTGCTGTAGCTCTCCCTCCGCATCTCCCCGTCCGTGACGACGTCGATCCCTGCCAGCTCCATGTCTCGGACAGCGACGCGGGTCGCGTCGTCCTGCGCTTCCTCGAGAAACGGCTCCGGCACACGCCAGAGCTCATGCGCGCGTACGCGCGGCGGCAGCCGCTTTCCGAGGCGCTCTCGATCGATCAGCCAATCCGGCTGCGGATAGCTCCCGACGACCGTCGTGACGAGAGCCTCACGAGCCAGGACCGCCACCTTCCCGTGTCATTGCCATTCGGTCATTCTCCCCGATGGTCTAGCTGATCCGGGCGCGGGCGATCCGCTCGGCCGCCGCGGCGGTCGTGATGCCCTCGTCGTCCGCGCGCGCGTAGATCTTTGCGAGCGCCTCGCCGAGTCCGGCGTGCCGTGCCTCGACCTGGTTCGGAGTCCACCCGAGCCCTTCTGTCCCCCACGCGTACAGAACGCCGCCTGCGTTGATGACGAAGTCGGGCGCGTACAGGATGCCTGCCTCGCGCAGCCGCTCTGCGTCGTCGGGCTCGGCCAACTGGTTGTTCGCGCAACCCGCGACGATGCGGCACCGCAGGCGCGGGATGCTGTCCGCAGTGAGCGTCCCCCCGAGCGCGCACGGCGCGTAAACGTCGCACGCGGTCGTGAGGGCATCGTCCGGGACGACGATCTCTGCGCCGATGTGCTCGGCGAGAGCCTCGGCACGGCTCGCGTCGATGTCGCTCACGAGGACGCGGGCACCGGCAGCGGCGAGCTGCTCGGCGAGCCGTTCTCCGACGTGACCGACTCCCTGGACGAGGATCGAGCGCCCGTCGAGCTCATCCGACCCGAACGCGTGCCGCACGCTCGCCCGGATCCCGTGAAACACGCCGCGGGCGGTGTACGGGCCGGGGTCGCCGGAGCCTCCTCGCTCGACGCTGCGGCAGAAGACGTACGGCGTGCGCTCGCCGATGACGTCCATGTCGGCGACCGTCGTGTTCACGTCGGGGCCGGTGCGGTACGTGCCGCCAAGCGAGTCGACGAGCTCGCCGTAGGACAGGAGGAGGTCGCGGCGCTCGCCGTCGGAGAGCGGGCCCGGAATCGAGAGAACGGCCTTGCCCCCGCCGAACGGAACGTCGATTCCGGCCATCTTCAGCGTCATCGCTCCGGCCAGGCGCATCGCGTCCTCGAGGGCTTCTGCCGGCGTCGAGTACACCTTCATCCGCGTTCCTCCGCCGGCAGGCCCGCGGCGAGTCGAGTGAACGCAGATGAACATCCAGGTGCCGGTCGGTCGGTCGAAGCGAGTGACGACCTGCTCCCCATCCCAGGAACGGATGAGCTCCTCGAGCACGGCCGTACGTTACTGGTGGTCGCTCCGGGAAGTACGCCACCCCCTCGCGCGGCTGCGAACGCATCGCATGCCGTCGTCCTCGGTCGGCCATATACCTTCAGGTATGCGGCCTCCCTGCGTGCTCGTGCCTGCTTGCTGGGCCTGCTCGGTTCTCGCCGGCGAACGGGCGCCGGACTCCCCGGAGAGACCACTGGCGGGGCGCAGACGAGCGGCTCGGCGATCGAAGGAAATGGCGGAAGGAGGGGGAGGCTGCCCTCCCCCTCCTTCCAGCGGTGATCCGCCGCCGTTAGCGCGACACTGCGCTCTCGGCGTTCACCATCCCCGCTCCGAAGAACGAGGTCTGCCCCGTGCCGCCAGTGCACTGGCGCGGGTCGCCGGCCGGCCAGTTGGCCGGACACGACATCGGAGTCGCCGAGGACTTGACCATCGCGGCGACTGCTCCCTGCGGCAGGCCAGGATGCACGTCACGGATCAGCGCCGCCACACCCGCGGCGTGCGGGGACGACATCGAGGTTCCGCTGATCCAGACGTATCGACCGCCGCCGCTCGTAACGGTACGACCGACCGCATCGAGGGCCTCCCAGAGCCCCGAGGCGTCGGTGCTCGACCAACCGGCCAGGATACGACCGCGTCCGAACACGCTCCCAGGCGTCTGGGGAGCGTCTCCGCCCGGAGCGGTGACGTCGACCGGGGAGCCGACGTTCGAGTAGCTCGCCAACGTGTTGACACCGGTCGCGGAGACGGTGACGACGCCCGGCAACTCCGCCGGCGTGACCAGGCAGTTGTTGTGCACCTCGCGGACGATTGCGCTACCAGGCGGCCAATCCGGACTGATCTCGTCGAGGTCGGGGTGGCCGAGGTCGTGCGCCTCGTTGCCCGCCGACGCGACGATCACGACACCGCGCTGCTGCGCGTACCGTGCCGCGTTGGCGAGATCGCGGAGGACCGCTCGCTGTCCGGCATCGTTCGCACAGAAGTACAGGAACGGGTCGGCGAACAGGCTGAGGTTCACGACGTCCAGCCGCTGGTCGCCGGCGTAGCGAAGGGCGGCCGCCACCGAGTCGGCGAAGCAGAAGCCGACGATCGTACAGGCCTTCAGCCCGACGATCGTTGCCTCTGGGGCGACGCCCGCGATGCCGATTCCGTTGACCCGACCGGCGATCGTGGTCGAGACGTGCGTGCCGTGACCCTGGAGATCCTGGACGGCTGCCTTGTTCGAGCAGTCGCCGTTGGCGACCTCCTGTGGGTCGGCCGTCGGCGTCGTGCTGAAGATGAACGAGCACGAACGGGCGACGTCGATGGCACCGGCGAGATCCGGGTGGGTGAAGTCGACGCCACCGTCGATCACTCCGACCTTCACGCCCTCACCGGTCGCCGTCTTCTGCGCGGCTGTGGCGTTGATGACTTCCATGTCCCACTGGCACGGCGACAGCGGCTCGGTTCCGCTGTTTGCCGGGTAGTCGAGAAGGCACTCCGCCCTGGCGGCTCCTTCAGAGAAAGCCGCGGTGCTCCCCGCCGCCGATTGGATAGCTACGACGGACACCAGCGCTACCGCCACGACGACGAGCTGTCTGCCGGGGCGGCGCGCGGCAAGCAAACCGTATGCACGCTTGATCATGCTCTCCCTCCTTTTCGTTTCGCGCCGGCGACGTTCTCCACCGACGCCTCTCCCCTGAGAGACGGGCGGCACCGTACACGAGACGAACACCTAGCGCGGCAGGTGCAGGCCGAGGCGGCGGGGGAGCGAGGCGACGAAGCGCGTCGCGCTGCCCGGCTCCCGGCCCTCGTCCTCGGCGGCGTCCTTCGCCATGAGCGCGCGGCGGATGAGCGAGCCGCCCGCGTAGCGGAACGGCTCCGGGGGGAAGAGCTTGCGCTCGGGCTCGACGAGTGCGAGCGAGGTCCGTTCGTCGCGGCGGTCGAGCGCGAGCCGCGCGAGGATCTCGCCGCCGAGGTACGACGGTCCGACGCCGTTTCCGGTGAAGCCGAAGCCGTGGTGAACTCGTCCGCGGCTGCCGAAGATCGGCAGATGGGTGGGGGAGACGTCGATCGGTCCGCCCCAGGCATGGGTCACAGCCCGACCGCGCACCTGCGGGAAGAAGCGCACGAGGGCCCGCTCCGTCTCGGCGATCACGTCGGGAGCGAGCTCGACGCGGTCGGATGGTCGTCCCCCATACCCCATCGCCCCGCCGCCCCAGCCGAAGACGATCCTGCCGTCGCGCGTCGTTCTCGTGTAGTGGACGAGCGTACGGCTGTCGACGATCGCCTCGCCGCCCGTCCACCCGAGCTCCTCGAGCGCGTCCGGTACCGGCTCGGTGAGCACGATGTGGCTCGAAGCGACCGCGAGCGAAAGCCGGTATCCCGGGAAGCCGGCCGCGGCCGAGTTGACTGCCAGCACGGCCGAGCCCGCCCGCACCCGCCCGGTGCGCGTCTCGACGCTTCCGTCACGCGCGAGCTGAACGACCTCGGTTCGCTCGTGGATGCGTACGCCCCGCTCGAGGAGCTTCGTTCGGAGGCCGAGCGCGAGCCGGGCGGGGTGCACCGTGGCGTTCAGCCGGTACAGCGCGCCTCCGAGGAAGAGCGGCGAGTCGCAGCGCGCTCGAACCTCGTCGGCCGAGATAGAGACGACCTCGTCCGGTGCGCCGAGCCCGGCCACGGCGCTGACGGTTCCCTCCCAGGAGCCCATCTGCGACTCGGTCGTCGCGACCCTGAGCATCGGCGCCTCGCGGAACCACGCGTCTACGTCGTTCCTCTCACACCACGCGCCGATCCCGCGCACGGCGTCCTCCGAGGCGCGACAGACGGCGAGCGCCGCGGCGTCACCGGCGTTCTCGCGCAGCGTGGGGGCGTCGCCCCAGAGCGTCTCGCAGAAGCCGCCGTTGCGGCCGCTCGGCCCGTGCCCGCACACGGCCGCCTCGAGCACGACGACGTCGAGCTCGGGCTCGAGCTCGAGCAGCTGCCACGCGGTCCAGAGGCCGAGGTACCCACCTCCCACGATGACGACGTCTGTGACGGCATCCCCGCCGAGCGGACGCGTCGGCGTCACTTCACCGGCTTCCTCGAGCCACCAGCCGTGCCTCGTGTGCCGCATCAGCGCGCGCCGCTCATCGGAGCGGAAAGCCTAGTGTCACTTTCAGGGGTGGCGGACGGGATTCGAACCCGCGACCAGTCGTGATGCATCGCCGATCGTTGCCAAGCCGTTGCCAACAGTCGGTCTCGGCGCGAGTGCGAGCGTCTGGCGCCACTCGGCGGAGCAGCGATGTGCGGACGGGCGCACCTTCGCGTTTAGCTGAACCGAGGCTCAGGGCCGACAGCGGATTTCCAGTCACGCTTTCGTCCGAAACCGCGATCGGAGCCGCCGCGCGCGTTGCTCGTCCCTAAACGGGAGCGGCCTCGCTCTCGCCGAGCAGCGCCTCCGTCTCCGCGAGCGCGGGCGTGTAGCCCATCGACGCGAAGAGCTCGCGCGCCTCGCGCAGGGGCCTCTCCGCTTCCGGCGCGCCGAGCCTTCGTAGGCAGCGGCCCTGGCCGAGCAGGGCGTACGCTCGCTCCGGCACGTTCCCGAACTCCTGCCAGCGCGTTGCCGCCTCACCGTAGAGGGTTGCCGCGTCGCCGAAGTCGCCTCGGTGCTCGGCGAGCTGGGCGCGGGCGGCGCAGAGGGCGTGCTCGTCGAGCGGGTAGCGGGGCTCGAGCCCGTCCGTGAGCCGCTTGGCGAGAACGGGATCGCCGGCGGCAAGAGCGGTTCGCAGCATCGCGGCCAGCTGGCTCGCGTAGTAGAGCGTCTTGGAGGCACCTCCTGTCTGCTCGAGCGCGGCGAGCAGGGCGGACGTCCGCTCGGCCCCCTCCACCGCGAGCCCGGCGGAGGCGGCGGCCGCGAGTGCGAGCACGAGCATCTCGGCGGTGCCGATAGCCTGTGCCGCCTCGATCAGCCAATCCACCTCGCCGCGCGCTCCCTGCTCGCCGCGAGCGAGGCGGCTCGCGAGCTCGACCGCGCGCAGCTCGATCAGCGCGTACGTTTCGCCCCTCGCCTCGGCGACGGCAGCGAGCCGGCCGGCGCGCTCGAGCGCCTGCTCGGGGCGGCCGAGCTCTGCCAGCAGGCGGGGGCAGTTGCTCTCGAGCACCGCCGCCGGCTCGGCGAGGCCGCGCTGCTCGCAGAAGGCGATCCCCTCTTCGAAGACGACGAGCGCGCGGGCCGGTCCCTGGAGCGGGTAGCGGGCGATCGCGAGGTTGTTCTGCAGGATGGCGGTGTCTCGGCCTTCTCCGCGCTCGACCAGCAGGGCGAGCGCCCGCTCCATCTCGGCGAGGCCGTCCGCATCGCGGAGCCAGACGCGCGCGTACCCGCGGTAGCCGAGCGCGCGCGCCGGCTCGGGCAGGCGGAGCGTCTCGGCGAGCGCGTGTGCACGGTCGGCGGCCGCGATCGCCTCTGCGTAGGCGCCGCGGATGCTGTGCGCGCTCGCCAGCTGTGCGTAGGCATCAACGAGCGCCGGCCCGGGCCTCGCCGGCTCGAGCAGGGTGACCGCCTCGGCGGCGAGCGCGAGCCACATGCCGCCGTCGCCGAGGCGGAAGGCGACGCGTGAGCGGAGCTGGAGCGCCCGCGCGGCGGCTTGGGTCTCACCGTGGGCACGGAGCGATGCGAGCGCCTCGTCGAGCGCCTCGGCAGCCTCGCGCGGACGGCCAGCCTGAGTCGCGGCGTCCGCCCAGCGGACGAGCAGCTCCGGCCGCTCCGGGTCGTCGGCCGGGCAGAGCTCGAGCGCTTGGGCGAGCCGCGCCTCGGCCTGGGCTGTATCGAGGCCGAGTGCGCGCTCGCCCGCGAGCGCGAGAAAGCGCCGAGCTGGTGCGGCGAGCATCTGGGCCTGCTCCCTGTCGCCGACGGCCTCGAGCGAGCTCGAGCGCCTGCAGGTAGTGGTGGGCGAGCACCTCTGCCAGGTCCTCGACTCGCTCACCCGCCTTGCGCTCGATCCATGCGGCTGCGGAGCGGTGGCGGCGCGCGCGTTCCGCTCTCGGAATCTGGCCGTAGGCGACATCACGCACCAGCAGGTGCCAGAACGAGTACTCGCTCTCCCCCTCCATCGAACTCGTGCGGGCCGGGCGGACGAGCTCCTTGCGGGCGAGCTCGTGCAGCGCCACCTCGAGCTCGTCGCGGTTGCGGTCGCCAATCTCTGCTACGGCACCCGCCCAGAACACCTTCCCGAGCACCGCAGCGTCCTGGAGGAGGCTCTTCCGCTCCACGCTCAGCGTGTCGAGCCGTGCAGCGATGATCGCTTGGACGGAGTCGGGAAGTGCCACCTTGTCGGCGCCGCTATCGCGATCAGCGAGCAGTCGAACGAACTCCTCGGCGTACAGTGGGTTCCCTCCTGCTCGCTCGAGGATTGCCCGTTCGAGCTCAGGGTCGAGCGCAGTCGTGGTCAACGAAGCTACGAGGTCGGCGGTTTCATGATCCGTCAGCGGCGAGAGGTTGATCGTCTGTGCGTTGCGCTGTCCGGCGCCCCAACCCGGCCGGCGCTCGTACAACTCGGGCCGGGCCGTACAGATGACGAGCAGCGGCACGCCTTCGGCCCACTCAAGCAGATGCTCGAGGAATGCCAGCAGCGCCTCGTCGGCCCAGTGCAAGTCCTCGAACACGAGCACGGTCGAACGACCAGCAGCGAGCCCCTCGAGGTAACGGCGCCATGCTGTGAACGACTCCTGTCGCTCTGCCGGGGAGGCCTCGATCCCGACGAGCGGCCCCAGGCGCTGGAGCAGCCACTGCCGCTCGGGCTCGTCAGGCGCGATCGCCGCATCGAGCTTCGCGGCAGCGACCTCAGCCGAGTCCGACTCGAGGATCGCCGCCTCCCGCTTCACGATTTCCCCGAGCGCCCAGAACGTGATTCCCTCCCCGTACGGAAGGCAGGTGCCCTGGCGCCAGCGGACTATCTCAGTCTTGGCGTCCATGTAGGCGAACAGCTCGGCGACGAGGCGGCTCTTCCCCACGCCCGGCTCGCCAACGATCGTCGCCAGCTGTACCGACCGCTGCTGGAGCGCTCGCTCGAAGACACCGATCAGGAGAGGCTTCTCGAGCAAACGACCGACGAACGGAGTGGCGTGCTCGGCGAAGTCCGTGCCGAAGCGGATACGGACCCCCTTCGCGCGCCACAATGCGAGCGGCTCCCTCTTCCCCTTGACTTCGACCGGAGCGAGCGGCTCGTACTCGAAGACGTGGCTGGTCGCGCGGTGCGTCGCCTCACCGACAGCGAGGCAGTTCACAGGGGCCACGCTCTGGATGCGCGCGGCAGTGTTGACGACGTCGCCGGTCACCAATCCCTCGCCCCGCTCCACATCGGCACCAATGGCGACGACTGCCTCTCCCGTGTTGATACCGATCCGCACTTGGAGGTCGAGGTTTGGGTCGGCGTCGTTCAGCTGGGCGATTGCTTGGAGGATGCTCAACCCGGCTCGCACGGCGCGCTCGACATCGTCCTCGTGTGCGACGGGGGCGCCGAACGCGGCCATGACTGCGTCGCCCACGAACTTCTCGACCGTGCCGCCGAAGCGCTCGATCGCCACCCGCAGCGCGCGCGTGGTAGGGACGGATGCGCGCACGTACGTCTTCTGGGTCCGGCAGCTCGGAGGCGGCGGTGAACGCCACAAGGTCGCAGAAGAGGACGGAAACGATCTTGCGCTCCTCCTGGACAAGGGGAGCGAGCTGCTCCGTCAGCACTGCCCCGCAGAAGGGGCAGAAGGGAAACTCGCCCGGAAGCTCCTTGCCGCAGGAAGGGCAGGTCGGCACGGGCGGAGTCTAGGCTCCCGAGCGTGTCGATTCACGGCTCTCGCGCTGCCGTCCGAGTCACGGTTTTGGCCGAAACGGTGTGCCGATTGCCGGTGTCGGCGCCGGCACTCTGGAAACGTAACTCATTAACGCATGCATCCAGAGCACTGGCGCGTGGTGGCGCGCACCTCTATGATTTGCAGCACTTTTCCTGTTGCTCTCGACTAGCTGAGCCGGCTCCTTGCTGGTCGAAGAGTCCCGGCTACACGCAACCGCTCGTGCGGCCTCGCCTAGTGCCGACGCAAGGCGCAGCGATGGCTGATGCTCGCCCGTGCTCGCAGCGGGATGCTTCCTCGCTCGTTAGACAGTTGTTGCCAAAACGTTGCGATGGAGACCGCCGTCGCGTTTGAGACCTCCTCCGGATAGCAAAAAGGACGACTACTTCCGGCGGTTTTCAAGGGGTGGCGGACGGGATTCGAACCCGCGACCACCGGGACCACAACCCGGGGCTCTACCGACTGAGCTACCGCCACCGCGCCGAGAGAGGATAGCGCGGGCTTCGCAGCCTTTAGAACCCCTTTCGGAATGAGCGACCATGTCGCGATGCGGCGCTGGGCGCCGCGATGCGGCGTCCTCGGTCGCGCCCATATCGCTGTGGATATGGGCGCTCCCTGCGTCCTTGCCTCGCGACACCCAGCATCCGCCTCGCGACGGGCAATCATTCCGAAAGGAGTTCTCAGTCGCCGGAGAGGACGGCCTGGGTCTGGGTCGTACGTCCGATGTGGCGCCCGGAAGCGTCGAAAAGGTCGGTCTCGACGACGATCGTCGTCTTCCCTCGATGCAGCGGACGCGACCGCGCACGTAGCTCGCCCTCGCGAACGGCGCCGAAGAAGTTCGTCTTCGACTCGATCGTGGTCGTGCGGCCGCCCTCCGGGATGTTGAGAAACGCGCACACCGCTCCGGCGGAGTCGGCGAGCGCCATGAGCACGCCGCCGTGCAGCACTCCGCCCGCGGTACAGAGCTCCGGCGCCCAGTCGAGCTTCGCCTCGACCTCCTCCGGCCCACCGAATGTCCTGATCCCGAGCGTCGCGCCGAGCGGCATCTGCGCGTTGACGAGCTCGGTGATCTCGGGCCTGCCCTCGGGCACGGGGAGACTCTACGCGCGGTTACATGAGCCGTTTCTCGAGGTAGGCAGCAAGACGCGTGAGCGGGAACGAGATGAGGAAGAAGATGACCATGACGGTCGCGTAGATCGGGAATGCCTTGATCTCCCCGATGCCGATCGGCGGTGGAGCGGCCAGCCGCTCCACCTGTCGCTCGGCCGATTCCAGGAGCTCCGGGGCGCCGATCACCTGGGCGATCGTCGAGTTCTGGATGATGTTCACGAGCAGGCCGACGAGCGGCGGCAAGAGGCGTCTCAGCGCCTGCGGGAGGATCACGAAGACGTGTCTGCCGATCCAACCGAAGCCGAGTGCCGAGGCTGCCTCGTGCTGCTCTTTCGGGATCGACTGCACGGCACCGCGCGTTGCCTCGGCGACCTGCGCGCTGCCCCAGAGCGTCAGGGCGATCGAGGCGGAGATGAGCGCGTCGAACTCCAAGCGCGGGTTGAGCACGGGAAGCAGGAAGAAGACGAGGAAGAGCGTCACGAGGATGGGAAGCCCGCGCCAGACCTCGATATAGAGTCGGATCAGGGCCCGCGAAGGCATGAACTTGATCGTGAGAACGGTGCCGAAGGTGATCCCGATAAGCAGGCTTCCTGCGAGCGAGACCGCGGCGATCTGAAGGGTGCCCTTGAGCCCCACCTCGAGCATGTAGCGGAGGACGGGTTCTGCCCAGTCGGGAAGGTTCATCGGGCGTCCTCGGGTAGGGCAAGATGCCGCTCGAGCACTCTGATCGAGGCCGACATCGTCCACACGATCACGAGGTACGTGACGGCCAGAGTCGTGAACGTTTCGACCGTCTGGAGCGTCAGCGCGTTGATCTGAAAGGCGGTGGTCGTCAGCTCCGGATAGCTGATGACGTACATCAGCGAGGTGTTCTTGACGACGCTGATGTACGTGTTGATCGAGGACGGAAGCGCTATCCGACCGCCGATCGGCAGCGTGACGTTGAAGAAGGTGGAGAGCCGCCCGAATCCCAGCGCGAACCCCGCTTCACGGAAGCGGTGAGGGACGGCTTCGAACCCGGCGCGGAAGTTCTCGGTGTTGAAAGCGCCGCCCCAGATCGTCACCGCGAGCCAGGCCACGGTGAACGGCTCGAGGATGATCCCGATCTGAGGGAGCCCGAAGAAGAGGAAGAAGATCTGAACCAGGATCGGGGTGTTGCGGATGATCTCGACGTAGATCGCCGCGAGCTGGCTGACGACCGGGATTCTGTGTGCGCGCGCGGCTCCGAGAACGAGACCGATCACGAACGCCCCGGCGATCGCGATCGCAGAGACCACGAGTGTGCGGCGGAGCCCCGCGAGGAGCTCGTCGCCATTTTCGGTGAGGAACGACCAGTCGAAGGTGACGGCCAGGATGTCCACGAGGCGAGATCACGGAGCGGCCGCGCGTGGCGCGGCCGCTCCTCCGTCTGTCGTCCGGCTGCCCTCTACGGGCAAACCGTCGTGGGATCGACCTGGTTGTAGGCGAACGTCTGGTTGGGTCGCAGGATGTTCTTCGAGAACGGGGCGACCTGGGCGGGCGGGACGGTGTTCCTCAGGATCGGGAAGAACATGTCGCGCCTCTTCATCAGGTTGAGTCGGGAGTCGACCCACGCCTTCATGGCGGTGTTCCCCTGCTTGATCCCGATGCCGTACGGACCCGGGAGGAACAGGTCGCTCGTCAGCTTGTAGTTCCGGTCGGTCACGGCGATGCCGAGGACGGCGGTGTCGTCCCACATCAGCGTGTCCGCACGGCCGTCACGCAGCGCGATCACGGCGTTCGTGAAGCTGTCGGTCACGATCAGCTTCGTGTCCTTGAAACAGTTCTTGACCCACCGGTCGTAGATGGAGCCCGTGGTCGTGGCGACGGTCTTGCCGCCGAGGTCCGAGATCGAGCGGATGGATGTGTTGTTCGGCACGAGCAGGCGGCCCGTGCCCTTGTAGTACCCGCGTGAGAAGTCGATGCGTGTGTCCCGGTCGACGTTGTAGGTGAACGTCGCGATCACGAGGTCGACGCGGCCCGTCGTAAGGACGGGCTCGCGGGCGGGAGTCGTCACGCAGGTGAACGTGACACGGTTCGCCTTGCCGAACGCGAACCGCGAGAACCAGCGGGCGATCTCCACGTCGAAGCCTGCGTGCTGGCTTCGAAGGCCGATGTAGCCGAAGGGCGGTGTGTCGCACTTGACGGCGATGTTCCACCGCTTGCGTTCCTTCACCTCGGCCGGCAGGGGCGGCAGCTTCGCCTGTTCCGCTGCAAAGGGCACGTTCGGGCCTGCCTCACGGGCAGACGCGATCCCACCCCAGGTGGCGAGCACGACGCCCGCGAGAGCCGTGGCTGCGATGACGATCACGAGTCGTCTCATTCGGATCCTCCTTCTTCGTCGATGGTGAGCTCCTCCAGCGTGTGAGCGAGCTGGGTCCTTCGCAGAAACCTCTGCGTTCGCTCCTCCTTCGGGTTGTCGAGGACGTCGCGAGGCGCGCCCTCCTCCACGATTCTCCCGTCGTCCATGAAGATGACTCGGTCCCCGACCTCCTTTGCGAACTGCATCTCGTGGGTGACGATCAGCATCGTCATGCCCTCACGGGCGAGGTTACGCATGACGACGAGCACCTCGCCGACCAGCTCCGGGTCGAGGGCTGACGTCACCTCGTCGAAGAGCATGACGTGGGGTTGCATCATCAGCGCTCGCGCGATCGCGACTCGCTGCTGCTGCCCACCGGAGAGCTGGTGCGGGTGCTGGTGTGCCTTCTCGTGGAGCCCGACGCTCGCGAGGAGCTCACGAGCCCGGGCTTCCGCTTCTCGTCGTGGGATCTTTCGGATCCGGCGAGCCGCGAGCGTGAGGTTGTCCAAGGCCGTCAACTGCGGGAAGAGGTTGAACTGCTGAAAGACGATTCCGATGCGCTGTCGGATCGCGGACACGTTGACGCCCTTGCGAGTGATCTCCTCGCCCTCGAGGAAGATGCGCCCGGCCTGGATCGGCTCCAGCAGGTTGACGCACCGGAGGAGCGTGCTCTTTCCGCTCCCGCTCGGTCCGATGATGACGAGGACCTCGCCGAGATCGACGCTGAGGTCGATGCCGTCCAGCACGAGGTTGTCGCCGAAGCTCTTGCGAACCGCCTCGAGGCGGACCATCGCGGCGCCGTTCGTCTCGGGCGCCGCCTGGGGTGTCGTCGCGATGCTCACTGGCCAGTGGGGATGAAACGAAACCGTCTCGTGCAAGTCAAGGGTGGTCGCTCCGGGCGGGACGCACCGTCTTCACGTGCAACAGTTGACGTGAGGCTCGCGGCCATCTTTCATGTCGTACTAGGGGATGGGGAGACCGTGATTCGATTCGCTCGCCGACTGGCGGCCGTGGGGACGACCACGCTCGTCGCCGTGGTCCTCGCCGGGGCATCGTCGGGCGCCGGCCAGCAGCCCTCTGTTTCGGCGATCGCGGGCAAGGTGACGATCACCGTGTCGCTCAAGCTGACGCAACAGGGCACGTTCTCCGCTCGTGGCGCCGTCACGGACCGGGGCCTCGCCCGAGGACGTCAGACCGTCTCGGGCAACCGCGCCCGCATGACGATCACGCTGGACAGCAAGGACGGAAGGATCAAGCTGCTCGTCAGCCAGGGCTGCGGGAAGTCGAAGAGCACGTGGAGCGTCATCTCCGGGTCCGGCCCGTACAAGGGCTTGTCCGGAGGCGGCAAGGGGAGCGGCCGGCTGACATGCGCCAGGAAGGCGCCGCACCGCGGGGCGTACGCGGGGACGGTCAGGACACCGCCTCCGACGGCGGTCGCGCAGCCGGGGAACTACCGCGGCAGGGGGTTCAGCCCCAACCTCCGTGTCGGCTTCGACGTTCTGCCCGACGGGCGCACGCTCAGCAACGTCTCGGTGGGCGGGCTCGTCGCCCGCTGCCAGCCGTCCGAGGTCGATTTCCTCGCGCACGAGTTCAGCGGCCAACACCCGCTGTCCGACCACGGCCGCTTCTCCATCGCGGCAGACGGGTACACGATCGCCGGAAAGGTCTCCGGCGCGAGCGCGAAGGGTTCGATCGCGTTCGAGGCGCGCGGTTGCAAAATCGAGTCGCTCAATTGGAGTGCTGTCACCCCGACGGAGCCGCTGCCTTCGGTCTCGCCTGGCCGCTACTGCGGGTTCACGCTCACCGGTTCCGGCGTCTGTCTCGACGCAACGCGGGATGCCTGGGTGACGAGGATTCGCTTCGAGGTGAATCTCCGTTGCGTCGAGCCGCAAGTGACGACGTTCAAGTTCGAGTACATCTTCGCGGGCGCGCTCGCGCTCCAGCGGGACCTGACGTTCTCCGGAGGTCTCTCGGACGTCCCGCTCGCGGGCGGTGGATTGCTCCGGTTCTCGGTGTCGGGCAAGTTCGGCGAAGCCGAGCGGAGTGTCACGGGTACGGGTGGGCTCTCGCAGGTGACGATCGTCCGTGACGGGACGAAGTACCGATGCCGAAGCGCGGTGTCCTCGTTCAGCGCGAAGCTCGGCGCGTAACCGCCGAGATTGACGCGAAGGGCGAAGCCGCCTACGCTTCCGGGGTTCTCGACCCCGAGCGAAAGGAGATGACTATGAAAGTCGCCCTCTGCATCTCTCTTCGGCTCGGCTCGGCTTTGCGCAAGACCGGCATCCGCTAACGCGGATACCAGTCGCGCGAAGATCCCTAAAGGCGCCCGCTTGCGCGGTCGCGGGGTCAGTCGCCCGCTCACCGCGCGGGGCTGGCGTCGAGGCGAGCCGCGGCCCGGTTCATCCATCCGAGTGAAGGAGCTTTGCGTTGTCCGATGGAACCCTGGCCGATCTCGGGTGGACCGACGAGCTCGAGGCGGCCTTCACAACCTACGCCGAGCGCGGCTTCGAGCCCGCTCGCGTCGTCGCGGAGCATCGCGGCGGCTACTTCGTCCGTGGGGAGCGCGGCGACCTGCTGGCGCACGCCCGCGGGCGCCTGCGTGACGACGAGATCATGGGTGGGATGCCCGCCGTCGGCGACTGGGTCGCAGTCGTCGACGCCCCCGGCGACCACCACGCCGCGATCGAGGCGCTCCTCCCGCGGCGGACCAGGGTGTCCCGCAAGACGCCGTGGCTCAAGGCCGAGGAGCACATCCTCGCGTCGAACGTCGACACGGTCTTCCTGGTCGCGGGACTCGACCGGGACTTCAACCCCCGACGCCTGGAGCGGTACCTGACCGCTGCGTGGGACAGCGGCGCCGATCCGACCATCGTCCTGACCAAGCTCGACGTCTGCGACGACTTCGAGAAGATCGCCGAAGCGGAGGACGTCGCAGTCGGAGTCCCGGTCTTGGCGGTGAGCAACGTCACCGGTGAGGGGATCGAGGAGGTGCGGGTGCTGCTTCGCCCCGCGCGCACGTTCGTCCTCCTCGGCTCGTCCGGATCCGGCAAGTCGACGCTCGTCAACCGGCTCGCCGGCCGCACGCTCATGCCGACGGGCGATCTCCGCCGTGACGGCCGTGGGCGGCACACGACGCGGCACCGGCAGCTCCTGGTCCTGCGGGGTGGGGCGATCCTCATCGACACGCCCGGGCTGCGCGAGCTCCAGATCTGGGAGGGAGACGTCGACAACGCCTTCTCCGACATCGCCGAGCTCGCCGCCCAGTGCCGCTTCTCGGACTGCGCGCACTCGACCGAGCCGGATTGCGCCGTGCGGGAGGCGCTCGAGACGGGAGCGCTCGATCCGGCGCGCTGGGCGAACTACGGCAAGCTCCAGCGAGAGCTCCGCGCGGTCGAGGCCCGAAGCAGCATGCGGGTCCGGCGCGAGCTCAAGCAGCGTTGGCGGGCGCGTGCCCGAGAGACGCGACGCGCCCGCCGGTACGGGTGGAAGCCGTGAAAGGAGGCTGTTACTTCTTGACCTGAGTCACCCAGTAGCGAGTCGAGGAGGTAGGCGGCGTCGAGAACCGCGCGTTCACCGCGTAGAGCCGGCTGCCGAAATCGGCGATAGTCGTCGGCACGTCGAAGCCGGAGTTCGTGATCTTCCGGACGACGCGTCCACTCGTCAGGTTCGGGGCGAGCGAGATCTTCGCGATGGTGTTGAGCTGGTTCTGGACGACGTAGAGCGTGCGTCCTTCCAGCAGGATCCCGTCGCCGTTCATGACGTTCTCACCTCCTGCGAGCGCAACGGCGCGCGTCACGCCGTTCGGGCTCACCGTGAAGAGCCTCCCCGTGCCCGACTGGACGATGAGGAGCGTCTTGCCGTTCGGCGTCGCGTCGATGCCGTTCACGTTGAAACCTGCGCCATGCTGGTAGTCGCCCGTGAGCTGGATGGTCTTCGCCGCGGAGGGCGCCCCGGGTCGACCGTTCGGCCCGAGCGGCGCTCGGTAGAGGACGGGGTTGAACGAGTCCGTGAACCACGCGGCCGTCTTCGTCACCACGACGTCGTTGACGAAGGTGTTGCCCGTCGCGAACGAGTAGGTCCGGACGAGCGCGCCCGTCCGCGCGTCGTAGACGTACCCGTTGCCGGTGTCGCCGCCGGCCACGAAGAGCCTGCCTCGGTCGGCCTTCAGTCCGATCGCTGAGCGGCCGGTCTGTGCCGGGACGAGGATCGCGCCCTTGCCCGTCCGCAGACTGCCGCGGTAGACGGCGCCGGTCGGAATCGAGCCGACGTAGAACTGCTCGTCCGCGTTGGCGATGCCCTCGGGCCGGAAACCGTCCGGGAGAGCGATCTCCTTCGGGAAGGTCGCATCCGCGGCGGCCATGGCCGAGGTCGTGAGGGCCGCCGTTAGTGCGAGCAGCAGGAAGAGCCGGATCACGTGTGTCCTCCTCTCTTTCGACCTCGCTACACGGTACGTACGCGGGGTCGCCGCTCGTCGGATTGGATGCGGCCGAGCGGGACGTCTTGCATCGCCCGGGACCGCTGACTACCGTTCGAGACGGTTCTCGAAGTCTCTGGGGGAGGCGCTCGTGAAAGTGCTCGGCGCGCTGTGGGCTGGGGGAGTGGGACGACGTCGCAGGCGATCCGCTCGCCTTGCTCCGGCTCTGGCGCTCGTCGCGGTGATTGCGAGTATCGCGGCGGCGAGCGCAGGTGCGCTCGCGTTCGACGACCAACGGCCGTGCCCGGCCGCCTACCAGGAGAGCGAAGAACCACTACCTCAGCCGCCCTTCATCTGTCCCGACGGGGTTGTGGGAACGACGTACGCGGTCCAGCTCGTCGGCCACGGAAGCTGCGAGCCGTACTTCCGGTTCACCCTCCTGCGTGGCTCGCTCCCCCCGGGACTCTCCTTCTCGTCGGGTGGCCTGCTGAGCGGAACTCCCGCGCGGGCCGGGAGCTGGAGGTTCTGGGTGCGCGCGGAGGACCTCCGTGCCTCCGACGGCGGACCTGCGTGGTGCGTCTCCGCAGACCAGGCCGACGGCGAGTTCGTCGTCACCGTCCACCCGGGTGTCGTCGTCACGACGGAGTCCGCCCGGCCGGGGACGGTCGGAGCTCCCTACGACCTTGTACTGTCGGCGCAAGAGACGTCCGGGCCGAACCAGCTCTCGCTGCTGCCGGGCTGCGCTCCGGGTGAGCTGGCCTCCGGATCCTGCCCTCTGACGTGGTCGGTCGTGCAAGGTCAGCTTCCCGCGGGGCTCAGGGTGAATCCCGTCACGGGGCAGATCCTCGGCACTCCGACCGCTGAAGGCGTGTTCCCGTTCGTCGTCCGCGCGGTTCTCGACGACGGTCGAGCGGGTACGAGGAACCTGACGATCGCCGTCCGACAGCCTCTCGCGATCGATGCCCGCGCGCCGTTCGCTGCGCGAGGCGCTCGGACGCTCTGGGAGGTCGGAGTGGCATTCGCGGCAAGGCTGGCAGCCTCAGGAGGAACGAGCACGTACTCGTGGTCGCTCGCGGGCGGGGCGCTACCTCCCGGGCTCGCGCTCGCCGCCGACGGCACGATGGCCGGTACGCCGCGCGCCGCCGGTCTGTTTCGGGCGACGATCCAGCTCGCGGACAGCGAGGGCCGAACGGCCGCCCTCCCTGCGGTCTTTCGCATCGCCAGGCGACTTTCGATCAGTACCGCAGCGCTCCAGCCCGGGAAGGTCGGTCGCGCTCTATCGCGTGAGGCTCGCCGCGACGGGAGGTCTCGTGCCGAGGAGCTGGAAGGTTGTGAGCGGGTCGCTTCCGCGCGGGTATCCGGCTCGATCGATCGCGCGGCATCCTGAGTGGCACGCCGACGCGCGCCGGCCGCTACCGCTTGACGTTCGAGGCGTCCGACAAGCTCGGTGTGAAGTCCACGAGGTCGCTCGTCATCGACATCCGCGCCTAGCGCTGCGCGCAGCGGGACCAGTGGCTCCGGGAGAGATCGCATCACCCTGCAAATCGGCATCTTTCCCATCGAGAACGCGACGTTGTCCGTCCCGAAGAATGCCGCCGAGTCTGCGCAGCCCTTCGTGCATTGCCCGCCGATGACCGCGCACACGTTCGTCGTCAAGGAAACAGGGCCATGCGTGATCCTCGCCACGGAAACCGGCGCGACGATTTCGAGCGCGTGTGCCCGCGATCCGAGGTCGCGCTCCGCTACGACGCGGGATCTGAGGTCGATGTGACAGATCCCGAGCGCAGAGGGCGATGGGAGGTCCGGCGTCCAAGACACTGGGACGAACTCCCGTGGGCTGAACGGCCATAGCCCCGGGGCGGTTGCGCTGCGGCGTTCGGACGGAATGCCGCAGCGCATTTGGGATCGACGGCCCGAGACCTTCGGCTGCGCGAGCGTGCGCTTTTTTCCCCGCGTCTGACCCCGCCGGGGGCCCCGGCTCAGGGCTGAGGGGGCTCCCCCCAGCGCTCCTTACCCGCGGCCATGCCATTCGAGGGGCGGATCGAAGGCTTCCCCCATCGGCCCCACGCCGACGACGATCTTGCGGATCGTGCCGGTGAACTCGTTGTCATAGGCCGGGTAGTCGCTCGTCACGGGCGTCAGGTCGTCCATGCCCACATCTGCTGGCTCGGTGCCGATGAAGAACGGGATGGTCCGCTCGATCCTGCCCGACGCCACCTCTTCACCGTCGATGAAGAAGTCGCCCCTTCCGCCCGCTCCGGGCGTCTTGCCGCCGTCGTAGATGAACTCCCACCGGAGCGTGACCGCGCCGGCCGGGAGCTCGGGCGCGATCACTTCATAGGTCTCGCGACCGAACCAGTTGTAGGCGAACTTCGGTCGGCCGTCTTTCACGTACAGGCTCCATCCGCCGTGGTGTCCGCCGTGCGCGATGATCACGCCCTCGGCACCGCCGTCGGGAATCTCCAGCTCGGCAGTGATGGTGTACGAGCGGTTCTTCATGTTGATGAACGCGTTCTCGGACAGCCCGATCATGCCTTCGTAGAGCGTCAATGACGTGCGCCCGCCCATCAGGTCGGGGCGTCCGGCAAGGGCAGGGTTGAAGCGCTCGAGAACACGGTCGTCGAGAGGCAGGACGTTGTACTTCACGGCTTCGGTCAGGAAGAGCGCCTTGAGCGCCTCCACCTTCTCCGGGTGCGTCGCGGCCAGGTCGTTCGCGAGGCTGAAGTCTTCCTCGGTGTCGTACAGCTCCCAGGTGTCCTCTTCGAAGGTTGCTCGCGGCTCGGGCTCCCAGAATGCCTTGTGCAGGGTGGTGGCGAACCAGCCGTCCTGGTACATGCCACGGTTGCCGCCGTACTCGAAGTACTGCGTCGTGTGCCGGGAGGTGGCCTCGGCGTCGTTGAACGTGTGGAGCAGGCTTTGGCCATCGAGGGGCTTCTGGGTCATGCCGTTCACGACCTTCGGCTCCGGCAGCCCGGCCGCTTCCAGCACCGTCGGGGCCAGGTCGATGATGTGCTGGAACTGCGTGCGGATCTCACCCTTCGCCTCGATCCCCTTGGGCCAGTGGATCACCGTGGCGTTGCGCGTCGCGGCGAAGTTCGCGTGCCCCTGCCCGCCGACCATCGGCGTGCAGCTCGCCTGGCCCCACCCCATCGCGTAATGGTTGGAGGCATGCGGCCCGCCCAGGTCGTCGATGTGCTGCCAGCAGGTTCTCCATCGTCTCGGGCACGCCGTTGAACGAGGCCAACTGGTTGAACGACCCGATCGGCCCCCCGAAGGGCGAGCCGCCGTTGTCGCCGGCGATCCAGACGACAAGGGTGTTGTCCAGCTCGCCGAGGTCCTCGATCGCCTGGATCAAGCGGCCGATCTCGTAGTCGGTGTGCTCGGCCATGCCCGCATAGACCTCCATCTCCCGCGCCAGCACCCGCTGTTCCTCCGGCTTGTACGAGCTCCAGGGCTCGACCACTTCGGGCATCGGTGCGAGCGTCGTGTCCGGCGGAACGATGCCGAGCGAGATCTGCCGGGCCAGGATCTCCTCGCGTAGCTGGTCCCAGCCCTGGTCGAACTTGCCCTTGTACTTGGCGATCCACTTCTCGGGCACGTGATGCGGATCGTGCGTGCCCGCCGCCGCGTAGTAGATGAAGAACGGCTTGTCCGGCGTGAGCGACTGCTGGGCGCGGACCCACTTGATCGCCTGGTCGGTGATGTCGGTGCTGACGTGGTAGTCCGGATCGCGTGGCGTCGGGATACGGGTCACGCCGTCGTACAGGACCGGTGCGTAGAGGTCGGACTCGCCCTGGAGAAACCCGTAGAACTTGTCGAAGCCGGAGTGCGCAGGCCAGCGGTCGAGCGGCCCGGAGACGCTCAGCTCCCACGGCGGCAGCTCGTGGCTCTTGCCGAACATGGCGGTTCCGTAGCCGTTCAGCCGCAGCATCTCGGCCAGCGGCGCGATCGAGTTGGGGCGCACGCACGTCATGCCGGGAAACGCCGTGCCCATCTCGGCCACTCCGCCCATGTTCGCGCTGTGCGAGTTGCGGCCGGTCAGCAGTGCCACCCGCGTCGGCGAGCAGACGGGCGCGGTGTGGAAATTGTTGTAGCGCAGCCCGCCCTGGGCGAGCCGATCGAAGGCCGCCATGTCGACCGGGCCGCCGAAGCAGGACGGGTCGGCGAACCCCATGTTGTCGATCAGGACGAAGACGACATTTGGTGCGCCTGCCCCCTTGGGCGGCTTCAACTCGAAGCGAGGCGGCGGCGTGGCCTTGCTCGCGTCGATCTCGGTGATCGGTGGATTCTCCGGCTCCGGCAGCGGCAGAATCGAGCGGTCCGGGCCGTTCTCGGGGGTGGCACTCATCGTCGCTCCTTCGAGGTCGCGTGGCGCGATGGCGAGCATACGGTTCGGTCGCCCACGGCGTGGCTGTAGGGTCGTGCACGATCGTGGCGGTCGCCGAGCGCGAGTGGTTCCGGAGAAAAGACGGACGCTGTGGTCGAAGTTCGCAGGCCGTTAGCGGCCGGGGATTGCCCTAGGAGCGACGATCGTGAGCTCGATCCGACGGCCGAGCACCGGGACGCAGGGCGAGTCAGGCGGGGTCCAGAGCACGACCTCGACGCGGTAGACGTGCTCGGCGCTCGCCACGAGGTCTCCCGGTGACCTCACGCTCGTTCCGGCTCGTAGCGAAGCAGGACCACACCCGAGTCGTACGTCTCCGTCCCGAGCAGCGTCAGCCGGAGCTTCTCCTCCTCCCAGAACGGCCGCTCGCCCTTGCCCCAGACCGCCGGGTGCACCGAGAACCAGAACTCGTCGACGAGGCCGGCCGCGAGGAGATTCCGCGTGAGCTCGCCGCAGCCGTTCGTGATCAGGTCTCCGTCGCGCTCCGCCTTCAGCTTCGCCACGGCGTCCTCAAGCTCGCCTTTCAGCAGCGTCGCGTTCCAGGTCAGCGGCTCCTGCAGCGTGCGCGAAGCGACGAACTTCGGCATGGGGTTGAGCAGGTCCGCCCACTCTCCTTCCGCCGCCATCCAGTAGGCGGCGAGCCCCTCGTAGTTCTTGCGCCCGTACAGCAGCGCCGTGTCGCCCTCGAACAGCCGCAGCGACGCCTCCATGTGGTCGCCTTCGGGCACGAACCACTCCTCGACGGTCATGACGCCGTCGACCGTCATCGCCGTCAAGACGATCAGCCTGCTCATCGCTCCTCCTTGGGGTGCTCGTCTTTTCGATTAGGCACTTCCTTGGACGCCTCGGAAGCCTGGAACTCATCGCCGGCCCGGGCGCGGTCACGTCGGCGAGGTCGTCCATCGTCTCCACGTCGCGCAGGTGGACGGCGATCCAGAGCTCGAGCTCCACGTCCCCCAGATCGTGACGGCTCGGAGCGCGGGAGTCGAGACGCCTGATACTGACGCGTCCCGTTCGGTCATCCTTCGGGTCGAGCCCCTGGGCGTTCTTCCCCTTGCGGTACGGGACAGCCTGAGCCGAGGCGCACTCCCCCCGCGAACGGAAGGAGTGCGCCTCTTGCGGTCCGGTGTCGCCGTCGCTTCGACGCAGCCTCTCGGCCAGGGGCTCGAACGTGTCCAGGTCTGCCGTTACCACTCGCCCCCGCTCCCTGGCCTCGCGGCGAGCAGGACGGGTTTCTCTAGGTCTGGAAGGTGATGTCCTCGGCCCTTGTTTCGGCGGTGCCTCGCCGCCTCGCCTGCAATAGCGCCGCGCGAAGCGGGGATCGTGGCTCCCGTCGCAGCGTTCTCGGAGACGACGGCCGTCGCTAGGCGGCCCCTGCCGCGATGGGCGTCAGATGGGGGAACACCCCGCCGATCGGAGGGGCCCCCGCAGAGCCTGAGTCCACTAACCATCCCGCTTGCCCCTCGCTGCGGTGGTCGGAATGGCCCCGGGAGGAGTCGAACCTCCGCCCGCAGATTCGAAGTCTGCCGCTCTATCCACTGAGCTACGGGGCCGGCCAGAGCACGGTAGCGAGTTCTGCTGCTATGCCGCGCGCTCGGCCTCTTGCTCGTCCCGCACGTGCGCGACCAGCACCCGTACGACGGTCGGATCGAACTGGCTTCCAGCGAGCCGCGTGAGCTCTTGCAGCGCCTCGTTCGGCGTGCGCGCCTGTCGGTACGGGCGGTCCGACGTCATCGCGTGGTAGGTGTCACAGGCCATCACGATCCGCGACGCGAGCGGGATGTCCTCGCCTGCAAGGCCGTCCGGGTAGCCGCTCCCGTCCCAATGCTCGTGTGAGGAACGCACGACCGTGGCGACGCCGCGCAACGCAGGCGTTGCTCGAAGGATGCGTTCACCGACCAGCGTGTGCTGGCGGATGAAGGCCCACTCGCGCTCGTCGAGCGGGCCGGGCTTCTGGAGGATCTCGTCGGGCACAGCGAGCTTTCCGAGATCGTGCAGCTGCGCTGCTCGCGCGAGCTCCTCGAGCTCCTGCTTGCGGAGCCCGAGCATGCGACCAGTCGCTACGGCGAGCGATCCCACTCCCTCCACGTGCGAATACAGCTCGGGCTCGCGAAGTGCGACCACCTCGAGGAGCGCAGCCATGGTGCGGTCGCTCTCACCGCGCCTCGAGTGCTTCTGCGCGTAGAGGCGCTCGTCTGCGACCTGGAGCGCAAGGCTGGGCTCGATCGCCTCGTCGGGCAGCATCACGGCCCCGAACGAGCTCTCGATCCGGAAGCCCTCACCGTGCTCGGAGAGTGCCTCGGACGCCCGGTCGATGAGCGGCTCGGCCTCCCCTTCGCCGATCGACGCGATGAGGCAGAACTCGTCCCCGCCGAGGCGGTATGCAGCTCCCTTCTGTTGGGGAACGGCGGCGAGCTTCGACCCCAGGCGGGTCAGGAGGGCGTCTCCCGCGGGATGGCCGAAGGTGTCGTTGTAGGCCTTGAATCCGTCGAGATCGAAGATCATGAGGAGGGCGGTCTCGATCTCCGCGCTCGCGAAGCGATGCTCGAGATCGTTGAGGAGCTTCCGACGGTTCCCGAGGTTCGTGAGCGCATCTGTCGTCGCTTCGTAGCGTGTGAGCTCGAACAGCCGCCGGTTCTCCCGGATCGTCAGCCCGAGTCGCACGCTGACGAGGAGCAGGACCGCCGTGGACAGCACGATCGCCAGGAGGTTGACCGGCCGGAAGTGGTCATAGACGAGGATGGCGGTCGATACCAGCGCGCAGGCAGTCGGGACGGCGAGCAGTGGACGACCCTCGACCTCGAGCTCGCCGCTCGAGCGGTCACGAGTCCATGCCGCAGATGCGATGAGCAGCATCGAAGCGGGCCACAGGATGTCGACCCAGGCGCCTTCGACGTAGGTCCCAGCAGTCGTGTGGAAGAGGTAGACGCCGTCTGCGATCGCGGTCGCGAGCGCACCGAGCCCGAGTAGGAGCCAGCGGCACCCGGGTCTCCAGCCGGTGAGCGAGAACACTCCGAACACGGCGGAGAGCAGCAGAACGTCTCCGAGCGGGTACGCCAGGCTCGTGGCCACGCTCGTGAGCTCGCCTTCGCTCCTCTCCAGAACGTGCTCGACGAGAACGGCCGCGCCGAATGCGCCGGCCGCCAGCGAGGCGGTCATGCCGTCGAGCCAGAGCGGGCCCGCGATCGACCGGGCGCGGGACTGCAGCAGCAGCACGAACCCGACGTACAGCAGGATGTAGAAAGCGATGTATCCGGCATCCCCCAGGAACGGATACGTCTCGGCCCCGATGAACCTGTGCCAGAGCTCGCTGAAGGTCCACGAGACGAGAGCCAGCGTGATCGTCGTCCACGCCGTGCGCTCCTCCTTGACCAGATAGACACGCGAGCCCGCGGTCACGCACGCGAGGACGATGAGGCCGCTGTAAACCCAGGTGTTGAAGAACCCGGACAGGTTCGAGTCGTCCGGCGCCGCGAGGACGAAGAGCGCGAACACGGCCAAGCCCACGGCCGAGCCTGCGCGCGTGAAGTGGATCCACCCGCGATGCGACATGTCTGGACGAGAATCGGCCTGTCGCCCTCGCTTCTTGAGCGTTCGAACGGCAGTCGGGGGCATTTGACCGCGGCCTGTAGAGCAGAGGCTCGGTCGAGCTTGCACTCGCGAGCGGTCCGGTCCGTCCGACGGCGGTCCTACCCTCGCGCCATGACACTCGGGATCGTGGTGTTCGGCGCCGCGTTCCTCGTCGGGCTCGGGCTCGGCACCTACACCCGACGGCCGCTTTCGACCGCGTTCCTCGTCCTCGGCAGCTTCACGGCCTTGCTCGTGCTGTCGGCGACGGGTGAGGTGCTCGGCGCGGCGGCCGTGCTCGCGATCGTCCTCCTCGTCGGGCTCGTCGCGGAAAGCATGCGCGAGACGTTCGCGCTCATCGTCGGCCGTAACTAGTAGAACACCCCGGCGTGCACTGGCAGCTCGCCACACTTGCGTTCATCCTCATCGGGTACGCGGCGATCTCCGCCCGTATCGAGGGAACGTCGATCACCGCGCCGATGGTGTTCACCGTGGCCGGGGTGCTCGTCGGCGCGCGCTCGCTCGGCCTCATCGATCTGGAGCAGCACGGCGACGAGATCAAGCTCCTGACCGAGGCGACGCTGACCGTCGTCCTGTTCGCGGAGGCATCCCGCATCGACCTTCACGCCTTGCGGGGCGAGGCTGCAGTGCCGGCGCGCCTGCTTGGAATCGGACTGCCTCTGACACTGCTCGCCGGTTTCGTCGCCGCAGTCGCGCTCATCGGCGAGCTCGCTTGGCCCGAGGCGCTGTTGCTCGCAGTGATCCTCGCGCCGACGGACGCCGCGCTCGGGCAAGCAGTCGCCACCTCGAAGCGACTTCCGTCCCGAGTTCGGCAGAGCCTCAACGTCGAGAGCGGGCTCAACGACGGAATCTGCGTGCCGCTCTTCTTCGTCGTGCTCGCCGTCGCCCAGGCGGAGCAGACGGACGCGGGGTGGCGCGAGGCTGTCCGGCTGGTGCTCGAGGAGCTCGGGTACGGAGCGCTCGCCGGAGTCGCCGCGGGTGCCGTCGCTGCTGCCGTCGTGATCGTCGCCGTGCGGCGAGGATCAATCGCGCCGTCGTGGCTTCAGGTCGTACCCCTCGCCGCGGCTGGGCTCGCCTTCGGTCTCGCGGATCCGGTCGGCGGCTCCGGGTTCATTGCGGCGTTCGTGGGCGGAGCGTTCTTCGGCGGTCTCCGCAGGCGCGCAGGGCGGGGACGTCTCGTACCTGATCGACGAGACCGGCGACCTGCTCGCAGCCGTCACCTTCATCGTCTTCGGAGCGGTGCTGCTCGTCCCCGCCGTCGAGGAGCGCAACCTGGCAGATCGCTCTCTACGCCGTGCTCAGCCTGACGCTGGTGCGGATGGTCCCGGTCTCACTCGCGCTGATCGGCACCGGCGCCCAGCGGCCAACCGTGGCGTTCCTCGGCTGGTTCGGGCCGCGCGGGCTCGCGTCCATCGTGTTCGCGCTCCTGCTCGTGGAAGAGGGTGGACTGCCGAACGACGACGTCATCCTTGATCGTGACCTTCGTGGCGGTTGGGCTTTCGGTCTTCGCGCACGGCATTTCTGCGGCGCCTCTCACGCAGCGGTACTCGGAGTGGCTCGGCGCACATCCAGCGCCGGGGCCGGCGCCGCTCGAAGAGGACGATCCGAGCGGCTAGGACGCGCTGCGAGGACGTGCCGCCGCGGTTTCCGCGCCGAGCAGGACGATCGCGGCGAGGAGGTAGACGAGCAGCAGAAACGCGAGAACAGCTCCCATGGGCCCGTAGATCGTGTTGAAGCTCGCAAACCGCGTCGCGTACACGGCGTAGCCGTAGACGGTGACTTCGAACGCGATGGCGGCCGCGAGCGCACTCGGCCACAGCAGGCGCACGGGCATGCGCTCGGGCGGCACGAACCGGTACAGCGCGAGCAGGGCACAGAAGACGATGGCGGTCGACGAGAGCGACCTCTGCAGAGGCCGAGAAGGCGGTGGAGGCTCCGCTTGACAGGCCAAGCGCATCGGACAGGTCCGAGCCGGTCTCGACGACGATACGCACGATCACCGACAGCGCGAACGCGGTGACGACCAACGCTCCTGCACAGCCGACGAGCGCGAAGTCTCGGAGCTTGCTTCGCACGTACGTCGGGCCTCGCTCACGATCCCAGATGACTCGGAAGGCGATGCGGATCGACGCCATCATCCCGCTCGAGGCCCAGAGCAGCGTGGCCAGCGCGACGAGTCCGACGAGGGGCGCGGTGGCAGACGATTCGGCGAGCGTGTTCTCGATGCTGGCCTCCAGGTCGGTGCCAGGGAACACGCCGAAGAGCCAGGTGACGAACTGCTCACGCCTCGTGGAAGGGAGGACGACGTCGAGGATCGTGAGCAGGAGCGCCGCGAACGGCACGAGCGAGAAGAGGACGCGGTACGAGATCGCAGCGGAGAGCTGCGAGCCGGCGTGGCGGCTGTACGCGCGCATGATCGCCGTTGACATAGGCACGCGCACGGTCGAGGAGCTCGCGCACCCGACTACCCTTCCAGCCCGCACGGGTTGGTTTCAACATCGACCTGCGATGCGCTCCATGCGGCTCAGGGCGACGCTCGCACTGGATGCGGGCGTGACACGCACTCGCAGATTCCGGCCCGATGCTGAGCTGAGTGCGGGCGGAGGGACTCGAACCCTCATGCTCTCTCGAGCACCGGCTCCTAAGGCCGGGGTGTCTGCCAGTTCCACCACGCCCGCGAGCCGTAACAGTCTAGGTGTCTCGAGCGCTTGCCGTCCTGCTCGTTAGCCATACTGAAAACATGAGATCGAAGCGCGAGCTCGACCAGGCGTTGGAACTTCTGCGTCAGGGGCTCACGGCAACTGAAGTTGCGCGCGCAACCGGAATCCCTCGCTCGACGGTGAGGGACTGGGCTACGGACGCGGGATGCGGCAGCCAAGGGAACCCGACTGCACGGGACACGACTTCTCGGCGCTCGACGGGAGCGCCTATGCCTATCTGCTTGCGGTCTATCTGGGCGACGGGTTTATCTGTCCGCGCCCGCGTGGAGTGTGGCAACTTCGGATCACACTCGACTCGGCTTACCCCGGCATCGTCGCCGAGTGCGTGGCCGCGGTGGAATCGGTCGCTCCGGGTAAGGCATACGTGTTACGAAGACGTGACGAGCGTGCTGTCGAAGTCTCGAAGTACTGGAAACACTGGACCTGTCTCATCCCACAGCACGGCCCTGGCCGGAAGCACACTCGTTCGATCGTCCTCACGGACTGGCAGTGGCGAATCGTCACAGCCCACGTCGGGCTGTTCCTTCGGGGGCTGATCCACAGTGACGGAACCCGAATCGTCGCGACGGAGCGGAAACGGCATTACGTTCGGCGCGCACCGCGTTACGGGTTCTCGAACCGGTCCGAGGACATCCTCGCGATCTTCCCAAGCTCGTGCGAGATGGCAGGCATTCACTGCACCCGAGCGAGCGAGAAGCAGATCGCCGTCTACAGCAAGGCGGCCGTAGCACGCCTCGACGAATTCGTCGGGCCGAAGAGATGAGGCCATCGCCGCGCGGGTCCTTGCGCCTGCCTCTGGGTCACATTTTCGTGACGGCGTCGCCGACGAAGCGGTCGAGGCGGAAGAGCCCGATGTCGTACCTCGTCGATCCCTCGAGCGCGAGGTCGGCGAGGATCTCGCCGACGACGGAGCAGAACTTGAAGCCGTGACCCGAGAAGCCGGCTCCGACGACTGCGACGGTCGGTCGTCCGGGTGTCGGTCGATGAGGAAGTGCTCGTCGGGCGTCGGCTCGAAGAGGCACGTCTTGCAGAGCGCAGGGTCGGGCCAGCCCCGTCCGGCAAGTACCGCTGCAGCGAACGCTCTCAGCGGCAGCTCGTCCTCGAGCGTCGGCTCGCGCGAGATCGCGTCCGGGTCGCCGCCGGCTCCGAAGTGGTCGTAGCGGCCGACCTTGAACCCCGGCACGCCGAAGACCGGAAAGCCGTAGAAGTGCTCGCCGTCGAGTACGACGTTGAACACGGGAAGGCGCTCAGGCGTGAAGAGCTCAGGTCTCAGGGGTTGGAGCCACGCGACCGCCTGGCGAAGCGCTCCCGCCAGCCCCGGTGGCAGGCGGGCGACGTCCTGTGACCAGGCGCCGGCGGTGAGCACGAGGCGGTCGGCTTCGACGACGCCTCGATCGGTGCGAATGCGCACGCCGTTCTCGGTCTGCGGTCCACTCCACCACACGCTCGCGAGCTCGGACGACGGCACCGCGCGCGAGCGCCCCGTTCACGTGCGCCACGATGCACCGCTCGGGGAGGAGGAAGCCGCCGTCCGGCTGGAGGAAGACAGGCAGATCCGGCGGGAGGCGAAAGGCGGGATAGCGCCTACGCGAGCTCGCCGCCGTCGATGGCCTCGTACGGGAGGCCGTGCTCGGCGGAGGACCGGAGCGCACCGTCGTAGATCCTCTCGCCCGCCTCGACGATGCCGGTGATGTGGAGAAGCTGCTCGCCGGCCTCGACCTCGAGCTCGCGCCAGAGCTCGTACGCTCTCCGGAGGAGGGGGACGTAGTCCGAGTGCTCGAAGTACGCGAGCCGGATGATCCGGGTGACCCCGTGCGACGAGCCCATGTCGTTGGGGACGTCGAAGCGCTCGAGCCCGAGCACGCGCTTCCCGCGACGGGCGAGGTGGTAGAGGGCCGCGCTACCCATTCCACCGACTCCGACCACCACGACGTCGTACCGGTCCATCGGTCGATCGTACTTCGGTGTCAGACACCGATCCGTCGCGACCCTAGCCCAGGCTGGTTGAATGGCCACGTGTCCACCACCACCGTCGAGGAGCTCGGAGAGAATCGCGTCCGCCTGACCGTCGACGTCTCCTCCGACCAGGTTCAGCACGCCGTCGAGCACGCGCTGTCGGATCTGTCCGAGAGCGTCAAGATTCCGGGCTTCCGCAAGGGGAAGATCCCGCAGCCCGTTCTCGTCTCGCGGATCGGCAAGGACCGGATCTACGCAGAGGCGGTCGAGAGTCACATCGGCGGCTGGTTCTGGAGCGCTGCCTCGCGCAGCCGCGTCCGCCCCGTCGCGGAGCCCGAATACGAGTTCGAGCTCCCCGACACGGCCGACGAGGCCTGGAGCTTCAGGGCGACCGTCGAGGTTCAGGCGCTCCCCGAGATCGTCGACTGGACGACGCTCGAGGTGCCGCGCGCCGAGGTCGACGTACCGCAGGAAGTCGTGGACGCCGAGCTCGAGGCGCTGCGCGAGTCAGTCGCCGAGCTAGCGCCCGCCGACGGCCGTCCCGCCCGCGAAGGCGACACGCTCGTCGTCGATCTCGTCGACTCCAAGGGAGAGGCTCAGCGCGACACGGTGGTCGAGCTCGGAGCCGGCCGTATGGCCGGCGAGCTCGAGGCGGCTCTGCTCGGTGCCTCGGCCGGGGACACGAAGCAGGTGTCCTTCGGTCTTGCCGACGGAACGCCTTCGACGGTCGAGATAACGGTGCGCGAGGTGCAGGAGAAGGTGCTGCCGCCCCTCGACGACGACCTGGCGCGTGCCGCGAGCGAGTTCGACACGCTCGGCGAGCTGCGCGCGAGCATCGAGGGCACGCTTCGGGAGCAACTCGACACCGAGATCGACGGGGCCTTCCGCGTCGCGGCCGTGGACGAGCTCGTGCGTGCATCGCAGGTGCAGCCTGCTCTTCCGCTCATCCGCAGCCGAGCCGCCGATCTCCTCACCGGCTTCGTTCGCTCACTCGAGCGCCGCGGCGTCTCGGTCGAGACCTACCTCGCCGCGAGTGGTGGCAATGCCGAGGAGCTCCAGCGGCAGATGGTGCTCGAGGCGGCGGTGTCCATCTCGCGCGAGCTCGCTCTCGAAGCACTCGCGGAACGCGCCGGGATCGACGTCTCGGACGACGAGGTGAAGGCGTACCTGCGCGAGGAGGCGGAGTCGGCCGGCGAGGAGGATCCCGACGGCCTCGTCGACGACGTGTGGGCGCACGGCCAGCAGGAGTCGATTCGCGAGGATCTGCGCCTGCGCGCCGCGCTCGATCGTCTCGTCGCCGACGTCAATCCGATCGCGCCAGACCTCGCCGCCGCCCGAGAGAAGCTGTGGACCCCCGACAAGGAAAAAGCCGAGGGGGACACGAAGTTGTGGACCCCCGGCCATCCCGCTCCGCGGGATAGCGAGTAGAGACGAGGAGCGATATGAGAGATACGACCGAGCTGAGCCTTTGTAGCCGCTTCCCGACCGAAGGGAGGGAAGTGGCATGCCGCTGATTCCGATGGTCATCGAGCAGACCTCGCGTGGCGAGCGCTCGTTCGACATCTACTCGCGTCTGCTCAACGAGCGGATCATCTTCCTGGGCACGCCGATCGACGATCAGATCGCGAACCTCGTCGTCGCCCAGCTGCTCCACCTCGAATCGGAGGATCCCGACAAGGACATCTCGATCTACATCAACTCGCCGGGCGGCATCGTCTATGCGGGTCTCGCGATCTACGACACGATGCAGTTCATCAAGCCCGATGTGCAGACGATCTGCGTCGGAATGGCCATGTCCATGGGTGCGGTCGTCCTGGCCGGCGGCACCCCGGGGAAGCGCAGCGCGCTGCCCCATTCGAAGATCCTCATCCACCAGGGCTCGGCGGGCTTCTCCGGCCAACCGACCGAGATCGAGATCCAGGCGCGGGAGGTAATCAGCCTCAAGCGGCTAATGGAGGAGATCATGGCCAAGCACACGGGTCAGGAGATCGAGAAGGTCTCGAAGGACATGGATCGTGACTTCTACATGACTGCGCCCGAGGCCAAGGAGTACGGGCTCATTGACACCGTGATCGAGCACCGTTCATAGATATCCCCTTCCCCTACCCGTGAAATCGGAGTAAAAGGAGAAACGTGGCTCGGGCGAGCGAGGGCAACGAGCAACTCCTCTGCAGTTTCTGCGGCAAGAGTCAAAGACAGGTCAAGAAGCTGATCGCTGGACCTGGCGTCTACATCTGCGACGAGTGCATCGATCTCTGCAACGAGATCATCGACGAGGAGCTGACGTCTCCCGCCCAGCTCGATCTCGACAACCTCCCCAAGCCGCTCGACATCTACTCAGTCCTGAACGACTACGTCGTCTCGCAGGAGGAGTCGAAGCGCACGCTCGCGGTCGCGGTCTACAACCACTACAAGCGCGTCCGCATGGGTCAGGAGGACGCGGAGGTCGAGCTCCAGAAGTCGAACATCCTCCTGCTGGGCCCGACGGGATGCGGAAAGACGCTACTCGCCCAGACCCTGGCCCGCATCCTCAACGTCCCCTTCGCGATTGCGGACGCCACCGCGCTCACCGAGGCCGGCTACGTCGGCGAGGACGTCGAGAACATCCTTCTGAAGCTCATCCAGGCCGCGGACTTCGACATCAAGAAGGCCGAGACCGGGATCATCTACATCGACGAGGTCGACAAGATCGCGCGCAAGGCGGACAACCCGTCGATCACGCGCGACGTCTCGGGCGAGGGCGTGCAGCAGGCGCTCCTGAAGATCCTCGAGGGCACGGTCGCCTCGGTTCCTCCACAGGGCGGGCGCAAGCACCCGCACCAGGAGTTCCTCTCGATCGACACGACGAACGTCCTGTTCATCTGCGGCGGCGCCTTCGCCGGCCTCGACAAGATCATCGAACGTCGGATCGGGAAGAACACCATCGGCTTCGGAGCCGACATTCGTTCGCGGAACTCGACGGAGAGTGCTGAGCTTCTCTCGAGCGTCATGCCCGAGGACCTCATGTCCTTCGGCCTCATTCCGGAGTTCGTCGGCCGGCTGCCCGTCGTCTCTGCCGTGCACCAGTTGACGCGGGAAGACCTCGTCGAGATCCTCACCGAGCCCAAGAACGCGCTCGTTCGCCAGTACCAGCGCTTCTTCGGCTACGACTCGGTCGAGCTCGTCTTCACCGAGGACTCGCTGTGGGAGATCTCCGACCGCGCGCTTGCTCGCGAGACCGGTGCGCGAGGACTCCGCTCGATCATCGAGTCCGCGCTCCTCGACGTGATGTTCGAGCTGCCGTCGCGCTCGGACGTGACGAAGTGCGTGATCACGAAGGAAACGATCTCGAAGGGTCTGAAGCCGACGCTCGTCACGAGCGCCGAGGGCACGGTCGACGACCTCGAAGAGCTCGCCGAAGAGTCCGCGTAGAGCCTCCTCCGTCCGGTTGACGGTCGGCCGTGAGGTCGATATAGCTTGCCCGTCCGCACGGGATCGAGGAGGGCCGATGACGTCGACCGCGTACGACACCGACCGAGCCGAGGCGTTCGCGGAACGCATGCTCGAACTGCTCAACAGCGGGGCTCTCGCGGTGATGATCTCCGTCGGCCACCGCACCGGGCTCCTCGACGCGCTCGCCACGTCAGGCGCAGCGACGAGCGAGGAGCTTGCGCACGCTGCGGGCCTGAACGAGCGCTACGTCCGTGAGTGGCTCGGCGCGCTGACCACCGGGCGCATCGTCGAGTACGAGCCCGACACTGCCCGGTATCGGCTTCCCGCCGAGCATGCCGCCTGGCTGACTCGGGCTGCGGCGCCCGACAACCTCGCGGTGGAAGCTCAGTGGATCACCTCCCTTTCGACCGTCGAGGACGACATCGTCGAGTGCTTCCGCAAGGGTGGAGGGGTTCCGTACGAGCGCTACTCGCGGTTCCACGAGGTGATGGCCGAGGAGAGTGCCCAGACCGTTCTCTCGGTCCTCTTCTCGCACATCCTGCCGCTCGTCCCCGGCATGACCGAGCGCCTTACAGAGGGCGCCTCGCTCCTCGACCTGGGCTGCGGACGGGGCCGGGCTCTGCTGATGCTCGCGGAGCGTTTCCCGCAGAGCACGTTCCTGGGCTACGACCTGTCGGAAGACGCGATCTCGTACGCGACGGCGCAGGCGGGCGAGCGCGGGCTCGAGAACGTCAGCTTCGTGCAGCGCGACCTCAGCACCTTCGACGTGGACGCGGAGCCCGAGGCGTTCGCGTTCGTCGCGACCTTCGACGCGGTGCACGATCAGGCGCGTCCGCTCGCCATGCTGCGAGGGATCCGTCGCACACTGGCGCCCGACGGCGTCTATCTCATGCAGGACATCCAGGGGTCGAGCCACGTTCACGAGAACATCGACCACCCAGGCGGGCCGCTCCTCTACATGATCTCCTGCATGCACTGCATGACCGTGTCCCTCGCTCAGGGAGGCGATGGGCTGGGAGCGATGTGGGGCGAGCAGAAGGCGCGCGAGCTCCTGGCCGAGGCCGGGTTCTGATCGGTCGAGGTGCATCTGCTCGAGCACGATCCGTTCAACGCGTACTTCGTCGTGCGGCCGTGACTCCGGGGGATCAGACCCCACGGGTCTGACCTCACGGGTCCGACCCGGCTCGTTCCGTAGGCTCCGGCCGTGACGTTCACCACCCGGCCGGAGCTCCGCGGCACCTTCGGGATGGTCGCGTCGACGCACTGGCTGGCCTCTCAGACCGGGATGGCCGTGCTCGAGCGAGGCGGGAACGCGTTCGACGCCGCAGTCGCGACCGGCTTCGTCCTCCAGGTCGTCGAGCCGCACCTGAACGGGCCCGGCGGAGAAGTGCCGGCAGTCTTCTGGTCCGTCGAGCGGGGTGAGCCGCTCGCCCTGTGCGGCCAAGGGGTCGCACCGGCGGCGGCGACGATCGAACGGTTCCACGAGCTCGGCCACGAGCTCGTTCCCGGGACCGGCGTGCTCGCCGCCTGCGTGCCGGGCGCGTTCGGCGGCTGGCTACTCCTGCTGCGCGAGTTCGGCACGTGGCGCCTCGCAGACGTCCTCGCGCTCGCCATCGGCTACGCCGAGCACGGCTATCCGCTGCATGCCCGGATCCACGCCACGATCGAGCGGAACGAGGAGCTCCTGCGCGGGTGGCCGGGCTCGGCTGCGCTCTACCTCCCCGTTCCGGAGGCCGGGGCGCTCTTCCGTAACCCAGCGCTCGCGGCGACGTACAGGCGCATTCTCGAGGAGAGCCGAGGAGGCTCGCGCGAGGAGGAGATCGAGCGTGCGCGGCTCGCGTTCTACGAGGGCTTCGTGGCCGGGGCGATCGACCGCTTCAGCGCCGCGCGAGGGCGGGCCTGCTGACCGGAGACGACATCGCCGCTTGGGAGGCGACAATCGAGCCGGTCGTCACGTTCGACTACCGCGGGCTGACGGTGTGCAAGACGCGATCCTGGGCCGCCGGCGCCGTCGGGCTCCAGCAGCTCGCGCTGCTCCAAGGCTTCGATCTCGCCGAGCTCTCCGAGGCCGAGCTCGTGCACACGGTCGTCGAGTGCGCGAAGCTCGCCTTTGCCGACCGGGATGCGCTCTACGGCGATATCGGAGACGTTCCGTTCGACGTGCTTCTCTCCGCCGAGTACAACGACGAGCGCCGAGCGCTCGTCGGGGAAGACGCGTCCGCCGACTACAGCCCGGGTCTCGGACGACTCCCGCGAATCCACGACGACCTCGCCACCACCGCAGGCTCAGGGGAGCCGGGCCGAGGGACCGTGCACCTGGATGTCGCCGATCGCTTCGGGAACATGATCTCGGCGACACCCAGCGGTGGCTGGCTGCAGAGCTCGCCGGTGATTCCCGAGCTCGGCTGGCCGCTCGGCACCCGTGCGCAGATGTTCTGGCTCGAGGAAGGCCTGCCGTCGTCTCTTCGTCCCGGCACGCGCCCGCGCACGACGCTCTGCCCCGGCCTGGCGCTGCGCCAGGGCGAGCCGTACCTGGCCTGGGGGACACCCGGAGGCGACCAGCAGGAGCAGTGGGCGCTCCACGTCTTCCTCCGCCATGTCGATCTCGGCATGAACCTGCAGGAGGCGATCGACGCTCCCGAGTTCCACACCGACCATCTGATCTCGTCGTTCTTCCCGCGCGGGTTCGCGCCGAAGTCGCTCGCGCTCGAGTCGCGGTTCGCGGCGCGCGTCGTCGCGGATCTCGAGCGGCGCGGGCACGATCTGTCGCTCTGGCCGCCGTGGTCGGCCGGACGCGTGACGGCGGTCGCACGGGAGCCCGACGGCCTTCTCAGGGCAGGGAGCGAATCCCCGTGGCATGCAGGGCTACGCCGTCGGGCGGTAGCGTCTCGCCGGTGGCCCGGGAGCGGACTCGCACGTACAGCTGGGACGACCCGTTCGCGCTTCGCGACCATATGGCCGACCTCTCCGGGCTCGAGCTGATGCAGAAGATGGCCGCGGGCGAGCTGCCGCCGCCGCCCATCGCGCAGACGCTCGGTTTCCGGCTGGTCGAAGCGACGCGTGGCCGAGCGGTCTTCGAGTGCGAGCCAGCGGAGTTCCACTACAACCCGATCGGGATCGTCCACGCGGGCCTCGCCCTGACGCTCATGGACTCGGCCATGGGGCTCGCGTTCGTCACGACGCTCGACGAACCTCTGGGCTGGACGACGCTCGAGATGAAGGCGAACTTCACGCGAGCGCTGACCGTCGACACCGGCGTCGTGCGCTGCGTGGGCTCGGTCATCCATCCCGGCCGGCGGGTGGCGACGACGGAAGCGCGGGTCGAGGACTCGGACGGCAGGCTGTGTGCGCATGGCACGAGCACGATCCTCGTCCTCGAAGGAAGGCAGATCGCGCATGAGACCTTGAGCCCGTGCAGCGCGACGCGAGAGGAAGCTCGCCGTTCCCGGTAGCCGGGCGACGCCGCAGCGCGTAGCCGGCGAGCGTCGCGAGCACACCTTTCTAGACTCTGCCTCCCTAGACTGGCGCGCGATGGATCCGCTCTATCGGCCCGACGAGGTCGAGACGCGCTGGCAGCAGACCTGGGAGACCGACGGTCTCTACGCGGCCGGAGCTCGGGCGCGCGCCGCGACCAGACGTACGTCATCTGCGTGCCGCCGCCGAACGTCACCGGTGAGTTGCACATGGGCCACGCGCTCAATGGCTCGCTCCAGGACGTCCTGGTGCGCTGGCACCGGATGCAGGGCTACGACACGCTCTGGCAGCCGGGATACGACCACGCCGGTATCTCGACGCAGAACGTCATCGAGAAGGAGCTCGCGAGGGAGGGCCTCTCGCGCCAGGACATCGGGCGCGAGGCATTCGTCGAGCGGACGTGGGACTGGCTCGAGAAGACCGGTCGCACGATCATGGGCCAGTTCCGCCGCCTGGGCTGCTCGCTCGACTACTCGCGTGAGCGGTTCACGATGGACGACGACTACGTCCGCGCGGTCATGACGTTCTTCGTCCGGCTCTGGGATCGGGGCTGGATCTACCGCGCCAACCGAATCGTGAACTGGTGCCCGTTTCACCAGACCGCGATCTCCGATCTCGAGGTCGTCCACGAGGAGATGGACGACACGCTGCTGACGATCCGCTACCCGTTCGCGGACGGTGACGGCCGGGAGGGCGTCTCGATCGCGACCGTGCGGGCGGCCACGATTCTCGGCGACGTGGCCGTCGCGGTCCACCCGGAGGACGAGCGCTATGCGTCGGCCGTCGGCCGCGAAGTGGTCGTGCCGTACACGGAGCGTCGCGTCCCGGTCATCGCAGACACTCGCATCGACCCCGCGTTCGGGACGGGTGCGCTCAAGGTCACGCCGGGGCACGATCCGTTGGACTTCGACATCGGTCGCGACGCCGGGCTGCCCGAGCCGATCGTCATCGGGTTGGACGGACGCATGAACGAAGCCGCGGGCGACCTCGACGGGCTGACGCAAGAGGAGGCGGGCGCGCGCGTCGTCGCCTGGGCGGACGAGCGGGGGTTGGTCGAGAGTCGCGTGCCGTATCGCCACTCGGTGGGAACTTGCGAGCGTTGCCACTCCCGGATCGAGCCGCTCATCTCGCTCCAGTGGTGGTGCGCGATGGAGGAGCCGGCAAAGCCCGCGATCGCCGCGCTCCGCGAGCGTCGTGTGCGCTACCACCCGGAGTCGCAGCATCGCTTCGCGATCGCATCGCTCGAGGAGACCCCCGACTGGTGCATCTCGCGGCAGCTCTGGTGGGGGCATCAGCTCCCGATCTGGTACTGCCCCGACGGGCATGCGACCGTGCGAGTCGACTCGCCGACGGCGTGCGGCGAGTGCGGCTCGACCGAGCTCGAGCGCGAGTCCGACGTCCTCGACACGTGGTTCTCCTCGGCGCTGTGGCCGTACGCGACACTCGGCTGGCCCGACGAGACGCCGGAGCTCGCCCGCTACTACCCGGGCGACGTGAACTCGACAGCGCGCGAGATCATCCGCCTCTGGGAGAACCGGATGATCTGGACCGGTCTCGAGGCGCTCGGCGACATCCCGTTCACCGACGTCATCATCCACTCGACCGTGCTCGCTGTCGACGGCCGGCGCATGTCGAAGAGCCTGGGCACCGGGATCGACCCCATGGAGCCGATCGAGGAGCACGGCGCCGACGCGACGCGTTACGGCCTCCTCAAGATCTCCTCGACGCAGGACGTGCGCTTCTCCTACGGCGCCATCGAGGAAGGGCGCAAGCTCGCGATCAAGCTCTGGAACGTCGCGCGGCTGATTCTCCAGAATGCGGGCCGGCGTGACTCCGGCCTTGGCGCCGCGCGACCTCGAGGAGCGGTGGATCCTCGCGCGGATCGAGGCAGCCCGGATCGAGCTCGAGGACGCGTGGAGGCGTTTCGACTTCGCCGGCTCGACGGACACGCTCTATCACCTCGTGTTCGACGACTTCTGCGACTGGTACGCCGAGGCGATCAAGCCCCGGCTCTACGACGGCGACCCGGGCGCGACCTCGACGGCGCTGGCCGCGCTCGAGCGGCTCCTGGCGCTGCTCCATCCCGTGATGCCGCACGTCACGGAGGAGATCTGGTCGCAGCTCCCGGAGCGTGAGACGCGGCTGATCGTCGCGCCGTGGCCGGAGGCGGACGGGCGGTTCGCGGACGCTGCGGGCGCCCTCGACCGCGTGCAAGAGGCTGCGCACATCTTCCGCCGGAGCGGCGTCGCAGGTGGAGCTCGGCTCGGATGACGAGCGCCGGATCTTCGCCGCGGTCGTGCGCCCCGATCGCGCACGCGCGGACGGCAACCGCGATGCCGAGATCGAGCGGCTGCGCAAGGAGGTCGCTCGCGCGGAAGGGATGCTCGCGAACGAGCGCTTCGTTGCGAACGCTCCGGCGAGCGTCGTGGCCGCCGAGCGCGAGAAGCTCGAGCGCTACCGCCGCGAGCTCGCCGCCCTCGGCGGCTGACGCACGTGTCGGCGGTCGACTGGCTGGACGCGCTCTCGCCGTGGCCGCGCGAGTTCGGCCTCGACGGGATACGCGCGCTGCTCGCCGAGCTCGGCGATCCACAGAGCGAATACCCAGCGATCCATGTCGTCGGGACGAACGGCAAGTCGACGGCGACCGTCACGATCGAGCAGCTCCTCCTCTCCGAGGGCCTCTCGGTCGGGGCGACGATCTCGCCTCATGTCGCCGACTGGAGCGAGCGCATCCGGGTGAACGGCCAGGAGGCCGACTTCGAGGCCGCCATCGCCCGCGTTCGCGAGCCCGCGGAACGCCTCGACGCGACCCAGTTCGAAATCGTGACTGCTGCCGCGCTCGCCGAATTCGCCCACGCACGAGTGGACGTCGCGGTCGTCGAGGCCGGATTGGGCGGACGGCTCGACGCGACGAACGTGCTCCGAACGCGCGTCGTCCTGCTCACGAACGTCGGGCTCGAGCACACGGATGTCCTCGGCAAGACCCGCGACGCCGTCGCCCACGAGAAGCTCGCGGTCGCGCCCGAGGATGCGATCGTCGTGCTCCCCGACGAGACCTACGCGCACCTCGTGCCCGGACAACGAGGTGAGGATCGGCCGCGCCCGCGAGGCCGCTGAGGCATTCGTCGGCCACCCGATCGCATCCACCCCGAACGTCGCGCTCCCGGGCCGCTTCGAGCAGCGGGACGGCGAGATCCGGGATGGCGCGCACAATGCCGACGGTGCGCGCTACCTCGTCGACCGGCTTCCAGCGGGCGACTACACACTCGTCGTCTCGATTCTCGTCGACAAGGACGCAGACGCGATGCTGCGAGAGCTTCGTCGAGTGGGATCGCGGCTCGTCGCGACACGATCGTCGTCCGAGCGCGCGCTTCCGGCCGACCAGCTCGCGAGCCCTCGCGCAGCGCCACTTCGAGTACGTCGAGGTCGTCGACGATCCGATGGAGGCACTCACACGTGCGCACGAGCACGGGGACACGGTGCTCGTGACCGGCTCGCTCTACCTGCTCGGGGACATTGCGCAGCGGGAACGGCGCACGGCATGGCGAGGGTGACGGAGAGGCTGTCCGTGCTCGCGTTCGCGGCTCTTCTCGTCGGGGCGATCATCGTGATCGCGTTCGTGCTCGGCTACGGGATCGGCAAGCTTCTGCTATGACCGTTGCCGTGCCGCCGCTTGCGCTGTCGCTCGACAATCCCGACTGGACTCTCTTCCGAAACCTCGGCATCGGCCTCGTCGTCGTCCTCTGGCTCGCGACCGCATACTGGACGTTCAAGGACGCGCGTCGCCGGATCGAGGACCCGTGGCTCGTGGCGCTGGCGACGCTCGTCGGCCTGTTCCCACCGTTCCTCGGGCCGATCATCTACATGTTCTTCCGGCCGCCCGAGTACATCCAGGACGCGCGCGAGCGCGAGCTCGAGATCAAGGCGATGGAGGAGCGGCTCTCCCAGATCGATCAGCGGTGCCCCGTGTGTCGTGCGCGGGTCGAGGCCTCGTATCTCGTCTGTCCCGTGTGTACCACGCGGCTGAAGTCCGCGTGCCCGACGTGCGGGCAACCGCTCGAGTCGCTCTGGCAGGTCTGCCCGTACTGCGCGACGGAGATCCCGCCTGCGTTGCCCGCGCTCGAGGACCTCACGTCGAGGACCCGTCGCGCAGCGCCACGAACCCAGTCCGACGACTGAGCTCGAAGGGGTCAGACCCGTGGGGTCCGACCCCGCGTGAGCACTAGACTCCGCGGCCGCATGGCTCGCGAGACGACACTCGTCCTCGTCAAGCCCGATGGCATGGAGCGCCGGCTGGCAGGAGAAATCATCGCCCGCTTCGAGCGTCGCGGGCTCGAGCTGCGCGGCGCGCGTCTTCTGAGGATCTCGAAGCCGATGGCCCGCGAGCATTACGCGGAGCACAAGGGCAAGCCGTTCTACGGCGGACTCGTCGACTTCATCACGTCGGGGCGCGTGCTCGCGCTCGCCGTGAGCGGCGAGTCCGCGATCTCGGTCGTTCGGACGATGATGGGCGCGACGAACCCCCTCGACTCGTCGCCGGGGACGATCCGCGGCGACTACGCGCTGGAGCTCGAGGAGAACATCGTCCACGGCTCGGACTCGAAGGCGAGCGCGCGCCGCGAGCTCGCGCTGTTCTTCCCCGACGGGCTTGTCTGACCTCCCCGACTACGTCGCGCGAAACCGCGCGCTCTGGACGACATCCAACGCGGAGTACACCGATGCGCAGGCCGATCGCGCATGGCGTGCGGACGCCATGACGTGGGGGATGTTCGGCGTCCCGGAGACCGAAGTCGGCGTGCTGGGCGACGTCGCGGGTCTCGAGGTGGTCGAGCTCGGATGCGGGACGGCGTACTTCTCCGCCTGGCTTGCGCGTCGTGGTGCGCGACCAGTCGGCGTCGACGTGACGCCTGCGCAGCTGGACACGGCGCGCAGGCTCCAGGCCGAGACCGGGGTCTCGTTCCCGCTGTCGAGGCGAACGCCGAGGAGGTCCCGCTCCCGGACGCGAGCTTCGACCTCGCGCTCTCCGAGTACGGCGCCAGCATCTGGTGCGACCCGTACCGCTGGATTCCGGAGGCACACCGCCTGCTTCGTCCCGGCGGGCGTCTCGTGTTCCTCTGCAACAGCCCGCTCGTGATGCTCTGTGCGGTCGAGGATGAGGACGCGACGTCGAGCGGCTTCTGCGGCCACAGCGGGGCATGCACGGATCGCCTGGCGGACGGTGAGCGTCGAGTTCCAGCTAGCGCATGGCGATATGTTCCGCTGTCCTCCGCGACTCAGGCTTCGAGGTCGAGGCCTGATCGAGCTCTATGCGCCGGATGGCGCCGAAGACGCACGAGTACTACTCCTTCGTGACCGCCGACTGGGCGCGGAAGTGGCCTGCCGAGGAGATCTGGGCCGCGCGCGAAGCGCGCCTGACCTTGCCCGAGCTCGACGTCGTCACGGGCGCGTTCTCCTTCACCGGCCGTCACATCGCCGAGGCGCTGCTCGCCACGCGGTCGACGCGTTCGCACGCTGACGCGACATGCTGACCCGTCCCATGCGCTCGCGACCCGGGTCGAAGTCGCGCCGCTTGCATTCGACGAGTCGCTCGGTGCGAGCCTGCACGGTGCGGACACGCTCTACAACACGTACTGGGTTCGGTTCGAGCGCGGCGAGACGACCTTCGACACGGCTTTACGGAACACCGCGGCGCTGTTTCGTGCTGCGCAGCGCGCCCGCGTGAGGCGCATCGTCCACATCAGCGTCGCAAACCCGGACGTCGCCTCGCCCTTTCCGTACTTCCGCGGGAAGGCGCGAACCGAGGAGGCTGCTTCGTGAAGCTCGGCATGTCGCACGCGATCGTGCGGCCGACGCTGGTCTACGGGCCCGACGACATCCTCGTCAACAACATCGCCTGGGGACTTCGGCACGTTCCGGTCTTCCTCATCGGGGGCGACGGTCGATCGCAGGTGCAGCCCGTGTCTGTCAGGGATACCGCTGCCATCTGCGTCGAGGCGGGCGCCCGAGACGACGACGTAACTCTCGACGCAGCCGGACCGGATCGTTGGACGTACGAGGACTTCGTCCGGCTGATCCGCCGCGCGGTCCGGGGCCGCGCGCGCATCTGGCACAGCCCGACAGGTGGCGCCCTGGCCGCGGCGAGAGTTGCAGGTTTGCTCCTTCGAGACGTCGTGGTCACACGCGACGAGCTCGAGGCGCTCGGGGCGGGGCTTCTCGTGTCGCACGAGCCATCCGCGGGAAACGATCGTTTCGAAACGTGGCTCGCGGCCAACGCGGATCGGCTCGGTCGCCGCTACACATCGGAGCTGGGCAGGAACTTTCGAACGTGAGCGCCCGGCTGACCCTTGCGTCCACGAGCCCGCAGCGGCGCGCGATCCTCGAACAACTCCGCATTCCTTTCGACGTCGTCGCTCCCACGTACGTCGAGCACGACCCGCCGGACGCCGATCCGGCCGAGCTCGTCCGCCGCCACGCGGAGGGAAAAGCCCGCTCTGTCCATGCCGCCGGTCGCGTGACGCTGGGCGTCGATACCACCGTCGTCCTCGACGAGCGCGCGTACGGCAAGCCGTCCGACGCCGACGAAGCAGCGCGCATGCTCCACGAGCTCTCCGGCCGGACCCACACCGTCGTCTCGGGTCTCTGCCTTCTCGGCGGCGACGAGGACGTCGTCGCGCACGAGCTGACCGGCGTGACGTTCAGGCTCCTCTCGCCTGACGTCGTCGCGGGCTACGTGGAGAGCGGGGAGTGGGAGGGGCGTGCGGGCGCCTATGCGATCCAGGGACTCGGTGGCCGACTCGTCGCGCGAATCGAGGGCGACTACCTGAACGTCGTCGGGCTTCCCGGTGCGCTGCTCGTCTCGTTGCTCGAGCGTCATGCGCCAAATCTGCTGGAAACCGCATAGGTAGACTCGCGGTTCCTCGTGGCCTGGTTCAAGTCCCTCACCGGCTTCGGCGGCCGCGACATGGCCGTCGACCTCGGAACCGCGAACACGCTCGTCTACGTGCGCGGCCGCGGCATCGTGCTCTCGGAGCCGTCGGTGGTCGCCATCGACCAGCGAACCGGTGAGGTCCACGCGGTCGGTGTCGAGGCCAAGCGCATGCTCGGGCGGACACCCGGGACGATCTCAGCGATCCGCCCGCTCAAGGACGGCGTGATCGCGGACTTCGACGTCACCGAGCAGATGCTGCGCCACTTCATTCAGAAGGTGCACCAACATCGCTTCGCGCACCCGCGCGTCGTCGTGTGCGTGCCGTCGGGCGTGACCGGCGTCGAGAAGCGCGCGGTCGAGGAGGCGACGCTCTCAGCCGGCGCGCGCCAGGCCTACCTCATCGAGGAGCCGATGGCGGCTGCGATCGGTGCGGGTCTGCCCGTGGCGGAGCCGACCGGGAACATGATCGTCGACATCGGCGGCGGGACGACCGAGGTCGCCGTGATCTCGCTCGGCGGCATCGTCGTGTCCCAGAGCATGCGCGTCGGTGGCGACGAGATGGACGAGGCGATCGTGAACCACATCAAGAAGGAGTACAAGCTCCTCGTAGGCCAGCAGACTGCCGAGGAGATCAAGCTCGAGGTCGGGTCCGCGTACCGCCTCAAGGAGGAGCTGTCGGCCGAGGTCCGTGGCCGGGACATGCTCACTGGTCTTCCGAAGACGGTGATCATCTCGTCGGAGGAGATCCGGCGTGCGCTCGACGATCCGGTGACGCAGATCATCGACGCCATGAAATCGACCCTCGACAAGACGCCCCCGGAGCTCGCCGCGGACATCATGGACCGGGGAATCGTTCTCGCGGGTGGCGGGGCGCTGCTCCAGAGCCTCGACGAGCGGGTGCGCTCCGAGACGCACATGCCGGTGCACCTCGCGGAGAGCCCCCTTACGTGCGTTGCCGTCGGCTCCGGCCGCAGCCTCGAGGAGTTCGACGTCATCCACCGGGCAAGTCGTAGCCGGGCCGCCCGCAGGAACGGCCTGCTCCGGTACTGAGCAGCGCGGAACGCTCGTAGACGACGTCGCCGGAGTGTGTTTCCGGCTTTCCGCCTAGCTACACTGGCCGGTCGTGCCCCGGCAACGCAGCGCGCGATCGGCGGCGCTGGGCGTGACTGTCCGGCGCATCCCGACGACGACGGCCTCCTCACGCGGCGCAAACCCGCTCCGCCGGCGTCTTCTCGTTGGCGTGCTCGTGCTGCTGTCGCTCGTCCTCATCAGTGTGTCGTTCCGGTCCGGAGAGGACAGCCCGCTGACCAGCTTCCAGTCCGCCGGCTCGACCGTCTTGCGGCCGTTCGCCGTGGGCTTCGAAAGGGTCGCACAGCCGTTCCGGGACGCCTACGGCTGGGCTGACAGCCTCGTCGACGCGCGATCGGAGGCCGAGCGGCTCCGAGCCGAGAACCGGGAGCTCCTTCAGCGCGCGATCCAGAGCGACTTCGCACTCCAGGAGAACGACTACCTGCGGCGCCTCTTGAGGTACCTGGACGGCCCTCGGTTCCCCGCGGACTTCAACCCCGTCGCGGCGGAGGTGATCGCCCGCCCCGGCATCGCGTTTACGCAGGCGATCGTCGTCGCGGCGGGATCGAGCGACGGAGTCCAGGTGAACGATCCCGTCGTCACCGCCGACGGGCTGGTCGGCCGCGTCACACGGGTGACTCCGGATACCGCGCGCATTCAGCTGCTGACGGACGAGGAGGCCGCGGTCTCCGCAGTCGACCTGCGAACGAGCGCCCAGGGAATCGTGCGTCATGCTCGAGGCACACGCGAGACGCTCGTCCTCGACCGCGTTCGCAAGCAGGACCGGGTCAAGGTTGACGATCAGATCGTGACCGCAGGCTGGAGCGCGAGCGGACTCAGCTCCCTCTATCCGAAGGGAATCCCGATCGGGAAGGTCACGAGCGTCGGACAGACGGACACCGATCTCTTCCAGCAGGTTCAGATCGATCCGTTCGTCGACTTCGGCTCGCTCGATGCCGTGCTCGTCCTCGTCCCCACGGTGCGCCGCCGGTGAGTGCGGGAGCCGTGCTGCGAGCGGTGGTCGTCGTCTTCGTCGCAGCAATGCTGCAGACCGTCATCGTCTCGTCGCTCGTCGTCGGCGGTGGAGCGCCGGACGTGTTGCTCGTGGTCGTGGTCGCTCTCGGGCTCCTTCGAGGAGCCGTCCCCGGTGCGGTCTTCGGGTTCCTGGGTGGCCTCGTCGTCGACACCGTCACGCTCGACACCATGGGGATCAGCTCGCTCGTGCTCACGCTGGCCGGCTTCTGGGCCGGTCGCTACGGTGAGACGACGGGGCGCGATCGCCGGTATGCGCCGGTCATCGCCGTTGGTGCGATCACGCTGCTCGCCGGGGTCTTCGGGTTCGTCCTCCACTACATGCTCGGCGCGGAAGTCGTCGCGCGCCACGCGCTCGTGACGGCTCTCCTCCCGGCGTTCCTGCTGAACCTGGCGCTCGCGCTCCCGATCCAGGCTCTCGTCCGGTGGGCGGTCGGGGAAGATTCGCGAATCGAGGATTCCTCCGAGGTCGAGGTGCTGGGAGCGAGATGAGCTCGAACCCGTATCAGCAGCGGCGGGCTCCGTCGGGCCGCTTCCTTCCGCCCGATCCCCGTGTGGTCGAACCGCATCGGCTGACGCCGCAGCTCGCGCTCCGGGTCGCGATCCTCGGTGTCGTCGCGCTCGTCGTCTTCACGATCCTCTTCTTCCGCCTCTGGTCGCTCCAGGTGCTCTCCGGAGACGAGCATCTCAACGTCGCGCAGAACAATCAGCTCCGCCTCGTGCGTGTGGAGGCGCCGCGAGGTCCCATCCTCGACCGCCGCGGTCGGGTGGTCGTATCGAACATCGCAGGTACGGCTGTCCAACTCTGGGTCGGCGACATGCCGAAGGAGGGGCGATTCGAGCTCGTCCAGCGACTCGCGCGTGTGCTCGACGTCCCAGCCCGGGCTCTCGCCCGGGAGGTCGACGATCGGCGCCTCGATCCGCTCACGCCGATCACGGTCAAGACCGCCGTCGGTGAGCAGCAGGTCAACTACCTGTACGAGCACCAGGCGGAGTTCCCAGGGGTGGAGATCGTCCAGGTGTACCTCCGCGACTATGCCTACGGAGCGCTCGCCGCCCAGAGCATCGGCTACACGGGCGAGATCTCGCCTGAGGAGCTCGAGGGCCTCCGCCGGGACGGCTACCGGCCGGGCGATCGGATCGGCAAGACGGGTATCGAAGCGGCCTACGACACCTATCTCCGCGGCCGGCCCGGGCTTGCGCAGATTCGCGTCAACAACCTGGGCGACCCCCAATCCCCGATCGAGCTCCGTCAGGAGGCGAGGCCCGGTTACGCGCTGCGGCTCACTCTCGACATGAGACTGCAGCGAGTGGCGGAAGAAGCCCTCGAGTACGGGATCGATCTCGCGCACCAAAACAAGCACTGGGCGGCCAACGGAGGCGCGATTGTCGCGCTCGACCCACGCGACGGGGCCGTTCGGGCACTGGCCTCCGCTCCGACGTTCAAGCCTTCCGTGTTCGTCGGGCGCGTGGATCCGAGGAAACTCGACGACCTCTACAACGACGCGAGCAACCCGCTCTTCAACCGGGCGATCGCGGGCCTCTACCCACCGGGCTCGACCTGGAAACCGGTCACGGCCGTCGCCGGGATGCAGGAGCACGTGTTCTCCCCGTACGAGTCGCTGCAGTGCACCCCCTCGGCCACGTATGGCCTCGACCGGCAGGTGTTTCGGAACTGGAATCCGTTCGTGAACCGCCCGATGACGTTGCCCGAGGCGCTGGCCGAGTCCTGTGACACGTACTTCTACGAGATCGGGAACGCGTTCTACGAAGGCGGTTCCGAAAGCCGTGTCCGCATGCAGCAATGGGCTCGCCGGCTCGGGTTCGGAGGCCCGACCGGGCTCGACGTCGGCGGCGAGGCAGATGGCCTGCTCCCGACGCCCGAGTGGCGGCGGAAGACGTTCGAGAGCGACTGGGATCGTGCGTGGAACCCCGGAGACTCGATCCAGCTCGCGATCGGCCAGAAGGACCTCCTCGTCACCCCGCTCCAGATGGCGGCGTTCTATGCCATGCTCGCGAACGGAGGAAATACCGTCACGCCCTACCTCGTCTCGAACGTCGAGCAGCCCGGCGGGGAAGGGTCCCCACGAGTCGTGCTGCGCCGGTTCGCGCCGCCACCGCCGCAGCCGGCCGGCGTCGACGCCGGCGCTCTCACCGCGGTGCGTGACGGCCTCTATCTCGCGACGCACTCGGCGACAGGCACGTCGGCGGGGGTCTTTGCCAACTACTCCGTTCCGATCTCCGGTAAGACGGGAACGGCCGAGAAGGTGGTGCCGCTCCCGGGCTATCCCAGCGATCACCTCGAGGATCAGTCCTGGTGGTGTGGGTGGGGACCGTCCGACGCTGCACGGCTCGTGGTGTGCGCGCTGATCGAGAACGGCGGCCACGGCTCCAGTGCGGCGGCACCGGCGGCCCTGCGCGTTTTCGAGCGCTTCTTCGGCGTCGAGGCGCCGCCCAGCGTCGTAGTGGACACGGACTGATGATCGAGCTCGCCCAGCAGCCGCGCGTTCGACATTCCGCCAGAGCCGAGACTGCGCCGATCGCGTTCCTTCGGCGTCTCGACTGGGTGCTGCTCGCGGCGGCAACGGCCCTTGTCGGGTACGGGCTCTGGATCCTCTCGGGCATCACGCGCTTCGACGTCCCCGGTGACGAGAGCTACTTCGTCGTCCGCCAGGGAATCGCCGCCGGGATCGGCCTCGCCGGCCTGATCGTCGCCACTGTGGTGCCCGTCGATCACGCAAGACGGCACTGGCAGCTCGTCTACGCCGCGACGCTCGCGCTCATGATCGTCGTCTTCGTCGCCGCCGAGACCATCCGCGGATCCAAGCGCTGGATCGATCTCGGCTTCATCCAGTTCCAGCCCTCGGAGCTCGGTAAGGTCCTGTTCGTCCTCGCCATCGCCGGATTCCTCGTAGAGCGCGTCGGACGTGCGACGAGGTGGCGGACGATCTTCTCGGCGATCGGCCTGGGCGCGGCCCCGATCCTGCTCGTGTTCATGCAGCCGGACCTGGGAACGGCACTCGTGTATGCGGCGGCCCTGTTCGCGGTCCTCTTCTTCATCGGCGTCCGCTGGCGCCAGCTGCTCGCCCTGCTTGCGATCGGCGCACTCGGAATCGCGGCCGTGCTCTGGCTCCTCCCCGAGGCGGGAATTCAGGTGCTGAAGCCCTACCAGGCGGCCCGTCTCACGCTCGACCCCCACGCGGATCCGAGCGGGATCACGTACAACCTGAACCAGTCGATCACCGCGGTCGGTTCGGGCGGCCTCACCGGTCGCGGCGTCGTGGAGGCGAGCCAGACGCGACTCGACTACCTCCCCGAGCATGCAACGGATTTCGCGTTCGCCTCGCTCGCGGAGCAGCGCGGCTTCGTCGGATCGGCGATCCTGCTCCTGCTCTACCTCCTCGTCGTCTGGCGGGGTTTACGGGTCGTCACGGTGGCCGGGGATCTCTACAGTGCCGTTGTCGCGGGCGGGCTGGTGTTCGCGTTCCTCTTCCAGGTCTTCGTAAACGTCGGGATGACGATGGGCGTGGCGCCGGTGACAGGCATTCCACTCCCGTTCGTGACGGTCGGAGGCTCGTCGATGGTCGCGAACCTCGTCCTCATCGGGGTGCTGCAAGGGATCCATGCTCGAGGCGAGCAACCCGCCGGAAGGCAACCTCTCTGAGCGCCGCGGGACTCCGGGCGCTGGCCAACGAGGCGCGCAGCGTCGTGCAGACCGCGCGCGACGAGCTCTCGCCCTCGGGCGTGGGCGCTGTCGCCGTCAGCGGCATGCTTGCCGAGCAGCTGGCCAAGGAGCTCGGCGCCGGAGCGGCGGCCGGTGCGGTTCTGGCCCATGACGACTCGCGCCTTCCGTTCGCCGACGTGCTCGTGCGGATCGTCGCGGGCGAGCCATCGGAGGAGGACGAGGCGCTCGTTCGTGCCGCCGATCGGCGCGATACGCCCGTCGTCGTCGTTCAGCTCTGGCCGCAAGAGGACTGGACGCCCCCCTTCGTGCTCTCGCCGTTCGTCGTGGAGTGCCGGGCGGGCAAAGGCTTCCCGCTGGGCGAGATCGCCGACCGGATCTTCGAGGCCTCGGAGCACGGCCCGCTTCTCGCAGCGCGTATCCCGGTGCTGAAGCGGGCCAGCGTCAGCGCCATCGTCCGGCGAGCCGTTCTTCGCGCTGCCGTTCTCGGTGTCGCTTCTTCCGGAAAGGGCGCCACGCGGCCGTTGATCGCTCTCGAGCAGGTTCGAATGCTCGCGCGCCTTCGTGCGACGACGACCGGCTCGCTCAAGACCGACGAGATGCCCGCGATCGCCGCCGGCGTTGGAGTGGCACTTGCATCGGGGTTCGTTTTTCGTGGTGTTGCCCGAGCCGCCCGAGAGGTATTGCCGGCGCCCGTCGCCGACGCCGGCGTCGGAGCAGCCGGGACGTGGGCGCTCGCGAAGGCGCTACTGGCGTTCGAGTCGCGACTCCCGTCTCGCTGACGCTCCAGCCGAGTCTGTCCGGACCGGGTCCTAGGATGCGGCCGGACCGAGCATGGGAGGAGCGATGCCGAACACCGAGCTGGCCGAGGAGCTCTTAGAGCTCGAGGAAGCCGATGCCTGGTTCGAGTACTTGGAGTCGACACGCGGCCAGTCCACGACACGGTACGCGGAGGTCGAGCCGTGGGCCTGGGCGCGTCTCTCTCAACGACTGCGCGCGGTTCGTGCGCGACGCGCACGGCTTCGCCCGGCCGCGGCGTGACCGCGGATCACATCCGGGACGTCGAGACCTCGTTCCTCTCGGCTGCTACCGTTCGGTCAGGTCATGTCGACCGATGTCTTGAACCCACGCAGCGCGAGGCCGGGCACGCCAAAGGCGTCCCGGGGCCCGCGCGCGATCGAAATAGGAGATTTCCACCTTGGCACTACGCTGGTTTCGCTTTGGCAAGAAGCAGGAGGAAGAGGGCACGGCCCAAGAGGCCGTAGTCGAAGAAGCACAAGCACCGCCTGAGACCCAGGCACCGGAGCCCGAAGACGCGCAAGACGCGCCAGAGGGACCCAAGAAGCGGCGCAGACGCGGAAGTCGCGGCGGGCGCGGCAGGAAGAGAACGGGTGTGGCGGCGCACGCTGCCGGTGAGACGCCCGAGACGGCCACGGCTCCGACGGATGCAAAACGCGCTGCGCCGGAGCGCAAGGCCGAACGCAAGGCGGACAAGCGTCCTGCGCGCAACAACCGGCGACGAACGCCGACGAAACGCGCCCCCTTGCCGGCCGCCAAGCGCGAGCTGCTCATTTCTGTCGACGTCGGCGAGCAGCGTGTCGCGATCCTCGAGGACGGCCGCGTCGCGGAGGTCTACCTCGAGAGGCCCGAGCGGCGCTCGATCGCCGGAAACATCTATCTCGGCGTCGTCGACAACGTCCTTCCCGGGATGGAGGCGGCCTTCGTCGAGATCGGGCTCGAGAAGAACGGTTTTCTCTACGTCGACGAGATCGTCGGACCGGAGCTCGAGGGTCGAAAAGGCGCGCGAAAGATCCAGGACCTGATCAAGCGCGGCCAGACGATCCTCGTGCAGGCCGTCAAGGATCCGATGAAGTCGAAGGGGGCACGGCTGACGACCGAGATCTCCCTTCCCGGCCGCTTCCTCGTCTACGTCCCCAACGGCGAGGGCTCTGGTGTCTCCCGTCGACTCGAGGACGCCGAGCGCACGCGCCTCAAGGAGATCGTGAAGAGCCTCGACCCGAAGGGCGGAGGGATCATCGTGCGAACGGCAGCAGAGGGCGCGTCGGCCGAGGACATCGAGCGCGACCTCGTCTTCCTGCAGCGCCTCTGGAAGACGGTCCAGACGAAGACGAAGGCCGCCTCTGCGCCGGCTCTCGTCTACGAGGAGGCGGAGCTCCCCCTGCGCATCGTCCGCGATCTCTTCGCCGGCGACTTCGTGGGCGCGCAAATCGACGACGAGCGCACGCATCGTAGGATCGTCAGCTATCTGAAGAAGACCTCTCCGCACATGATCGAACGCGTCCATCGCTATCGCGAGAAGGCGCCACTCTTCGAAGCGTCGGGTGTCGACCAGGAGATTCGCTCGACGCTCGAGCGTCGCGTCGATCTCCCCTCGGGCGGGTACCTCGTCTTCGACTATGCGGAAGCGTTCACCGTCATAGACGTCAACACCGGTCGCTTCGTCGGCTCCCGCGGAAAGAGCGCTCAGGGGCGTCTCGAGGACACCATCGTGAAGAACAACCTCGAAGCCGTGAAGGAGGTCGTGCGCCAGCTTCGGCTGCGCGACATCGGCGGGATCATCGTCATCGACTTCATCGACATGGCGAATCCCAAGAACCGGGCGACGGTCGAGGAAGCACTGCGCTCCGAGCTCGAGCGCGATCGGACGAAGACGTACGTCGTCGAGATCTCCCCTCTCGGACTCGTCGAGATGACGCGCCAGAACGTCACGGACGGACCGCGCGAGATCCTCACGAGCCGTTGTCCGATCTGCGAAGGCGACGGATTCGTGGTGTCCGACGCGACGCATGCGCTGGAGATCGAGCGAAGGCTTCGCGTCCTCGCGAAGGGGTCCCGCGTGCAGGCGTTCCACGTCGCGGTTCACCCCCGCGTACTGCCCTTGATCGTGGGTCCAGGAGGAACGAGGCTCGAGGCGGTCGAGACGGCTGCCCGCCGCCGGTTCTTCCTGTCGCCCGCAGAGAACGGCCACGTCCACCTCGATCATTTCGACGTACTCGGACAAGGGAAGCTCGACGCGTTGCGGCCGACCACCCCGGTCGAAGAGGGAGCGTCGATCGAGCTGAAGCTCGTGGAAGTGGGCTTGCACGACGCAACTGCCGGCGTGGGGAAGGTCGGTGATTACGAGGTCGTGGTTGCCGGCGGTGCGAAGCTCGTCGGCAAGAAGGTCAAGCTCCTCGTCGGGCGAGCTCTCGAAGACATGGCGTACGCCACGCTCGACGAGAACCTGGCCGCATCTTCGGCGATCACCTTCGAAGCGGAGGCCGAGCGTCCGACTCGCGCACCGAGTCGAAGGAAGGCCGCCGCGGACACGGAGATCGAGATCGGCTCCGACGCTGACGAAGCGACGGTTCCTGAAGACGCCGCCGGGGTCATCGCGGAGGACACTGCTCCCCTCGAGGTCGAGCGCGAGCCGGCCGGGGCCGAAGCCGACGGGGCTCCGAAGAAGAAGCGGACGCGGCGCGGGACTCGCGGCGGCCGAAGCCGAAAGAAGGCACCTGCGACGACGGCTTCTGACGAGACGAGCGATGGTGAGGCTCAGACGCCGTCTTCGAGATCGAGACCGAAGATCCACGTCCCGCCCTCGCCGATCGAGCCCGATGACGAGCCGGTGGCAGATGCCGTCGCCGTTGTCGACCCGGCCGAGCAGGTCGCCGCGACGGCAGAGGAGTCCGAAACCGCTGTGTCAGACGGACAACCCAAGCGCAAACGCTCTCGGCGTGGCTCGCGAGGAGGGCGCAAGCGACGCAAGCCTGCTGTAGGCGGCGATCACGAAGCGCCGGAGACTGCCGACGAGCTCGCCGGCGCGAGCGCTTTGGGATCGAGCTCCGGTCACCACGCAGCGTCCGCTCGGGTCACCGAGCCGAGCGCTCAGGGACGTGCACCCGAGTACGTCCCGATGTCCGAATGGATCGGGGACTTCGACTCTCGCTCGCCACGCGCCTAGTCGCTATCATGCGGCGGCTTCGCGGGCCGCTGGCCTGCTCTGACCTTCGGAGACGTCCATGACCTACGCGATCATCAAGGTTGCCGGGAAGCAGTACCGCGTCCGTGAGGGCGAGCGGCTGCTCGTCGACCGGCTCGCCCAGGACGAGGGCGCCACGTTCACGCCCGCCGTGCTGCTGGTCGGCGGCGACGGCGCGCCCGTGCTCGCGCCCGATGACGTCAAGGTCACCGCGAAGGTGCTCGGCGCCGTCAAGGGCCCGAAGATTCGGATCGGCAAATACAAGAAGCGCACCGGCTATCGCAGGCACACTGGCTTCCGCGCCTCACTCACTCAGATCGAGATCGAGTCCATCGGCGGCAAGAGCGCTCGAGCTGCCACGAGGCCGAAGGCTCAGCCCGAGAAGGCGGCAAAGCCCGCGACGACGGCAGCGGATCTCCCTGCGGGCTACGCGGACATGACGATCGCCGACATCAAGGCGGCGGCTGGAGACTGGACCGCAGGCGCGCTCGAGACTGCGCTCGCCTTCGAACGCGACAATGCCAACCGGAAGGGCGCGATCGCCGCGCTCGAGTCCGTGCTGGCTGAGGGGGGTGAGTCCTGATGGCACACAAGAAGGGCCTCGGCTCGTCGCGGAATGGGCGCGACTCGGAGTCGAAGCGACTAGGCGTCAAGATCTTCGCCGGGCAGCCGGTCAAGACGGGGATGATCATCGTCCGGCAACGTGGAACGAGGTTCCGCGCCGGCCCAGGAGCCGGGCTCGGCCGCGACGACACGATCTTCGCGCTGCGTGCCGGGACTGTCGAGTTCCGCAGGTCCGGCGACAAGCGCTTCGTCTCGGTCGCCGCGGACTCGGAGTGAGTTTTTAGTGATCGCTCCTGGAAGTACGACACTGATTCGCGCGAATGCAAGCCTGCGCACGGCGTCGTCCTCGGTCGGCCACATACCTCTTCGGTATGCGGCCTCCCTGCGTCCTAGCCCTGCTTGGCTTTCGCCGGCGACTCAGGCCCGTACTTCGCGGAGCGACCACTAACCTCCGCCGAGGGCGGCGGAGGCATGTTTCACGACCGAGCCCACATCCACGCCGAAGCCGGTCGTGGTGGTGACGGCGGCCTCAGCTTCCGACGCGAGAAGTACGTGCCGAAGGGGGGTCCCGACGGCGGCGACGGCGGGCGCGGCGGCGACGTCGTCGTGATCGCCGACGGCGCACTTCGCGACCTTTCGGCGCTCCAGCGCGTGAAGAGTCTGCGCGCGGGACGGGGCGGCAGCGGACGGGGCACCAAGAAGCATGGGGCTGACGGCGAGACGATCGAGGTTCGTGTTCCGGTCGGAACGCAGGTGTTCGACGTCGAAGGGAGGCTCGTCGCCGACCTGACGGCACCGGGCGCCCGCCTCGTCGCAGCTCGTGGAGGGCAGGGCGGGCGCGGGAACGCGCGTTTTGCGACGCCGACCCGGCAGACGCCTCGCTTCGCGGAAACAGGGCTTCCGGGCGACGAGGCCGATCTCATCCTTCGGCTCAAGCTCTTGGTCGATGCGGCACTCGCCGGTCTCCCCAACGCCGGCAAGTCGTCGCTCCTTCGTCGCATCTCGAACGCGAAGCCGAAGGTCGCGGAGTACCCTTTCACGACGATCGAGCCCGTCCTCGGAGTCGTCGACGGACCGGATTCGAGGCAACTCACGGTCGCCGACGTGCCGGGCTTAATCGAAGGTGCTGCGGAGGGTGCCGGCCTCGGGCACGAGTTCTTGGCGCATCTCGAGCGGGCGCAGCTGCTCCTGCACGTACTCGATGCATCCGAACCCGACCTCGAGGAGCGGTTCCGCATGATCGATCGGGAGCTCTCGGAGTACGGCTCGGGACTCGGCGAGCGCCGCCAGCTCGTGGTGCTGAACAAGATCGACCTGCTCGTCGAGCCGCCCGTGTTCACCGAGACCGACGATCGAATCGTCGGTGTCGTCCCGACGTCATGCGTGACCGGTGCCGGGATCGACGTTCTCGAGCGAGCGCTCTTCGAGCTCTGTCCGGTCGAGAGCTCCGAGGAGGCGCCGGACGAGCTCGTCCCGGAGTTCCTCGAGTACCGACCCAAGCCGAGGCGCGGGCCGAGCTTTCGGATTCTCCGCACGGACCGCGGGTACCGCGTCGTAGGCACCCCACCAGCGCCCGCCGAGCTCGAGGAAGCACTGCGGCGCGTCGGAGTCAAGCGTGGAACCGAGGTCGAGGTCGGCGACGAGACGCTCGAATGGCAGTAGGGATTCTGGGAGGAGTGTTCGATCCTCCGCATGTCGGACACGTCGCGCTTGCGCGCGCGGCGCTCGATCGGCTCGGCCTCGAGCGGCTCCTCGTGCTCGTGATCGCGGATCCCGGGCACAAGCTCGCCACGACACCGGCAGAGACGCGTCTCGAGCTGACGCGCCTGGCTTTTGCGGACGTGCCCGAGGCAACGGTGGTACTCGACAACCATGCTCGTACGGTGGACTCGCTGGAGGAAAGGAAGCCCGAGAACGCCGTGTTCATCCTGGGAGCCGATGAGCTCGTCGGCTTCCCGAGCTGGAAGCGACCAGAGCGCGTTCTCGAGCTCGTCCGGCTGGCAGTGGCCACACGGCCTGGCATCTCCGACGAGCGCGTCGGAGAGGCTCGGGCCCGCCTCGCAGCACCCGACCGCGTCGACTTCTTCGAGATGCGCGCGGTTCCGGTGTCCTCCTCGGAGATTCGTGAGCGGGTGGCTCTGGGCGAGAGCATCGACGGGCTCGTCCCGCCGCCCGTCGCCTCGGAGATCGCGCGCCTCGGCCTCTATGCGAACGCCGAGTAGACTGGCACGGAACCCGAAAGGACGAGAGAGACCGAACTGAACCCACTCGAGCAAGCACGCCGTACCGCCGCTCTCTGCCAGGAGAAGCTGGCGACCGACGTCACCATTCTCGACATGCGCGACGTCTGCGACTTCACCGACTTCTTCGTGATCGCGACAGGTCGGAACCCACGCCAGACGAAAGCGATCTACGACGAAGTGGCAGGCACCCTGAAGAGGGAGCAACAGCTGCTGCCACGTTCGACGGCGGGAGCCGGGGAGGCGAGCTGGATCGTCGCCGACTACCTCGACGTCGTCCTCCACCTCTTCACGCCGGAGACGCGTGGCTTCTACCGGCTCGAAGAGCTCTGGAGCGACGTCCCCTCCGTCGAGCTTGCGGCCGTCTAGTCGCGGTCCTCTTCGCCGACGGCCCACACGTCCCGTCGCTCGCCGCGTGGTGCCTCGAGCGCGACCGCGCCGCTGAGGCTCGGGTGCATGGGCCGGCGCGGCTCTCGAACGCCGAGCCCGCCCGTGAGACCGTCTCCCAAGTCATCGAATGACGGCCCGCTAGAGAACAGCGTGCGCACGAACTGCACGACTCGCTTGCGCAGGCTCGGACGATCCCCGCATCTCAACCGCTGCCTCGGTCGTCGAAACACGGTGTCCAGAGTATCTGCTGAGTCTGCGGATTCCACTGTTGTCCGATACGTAAACTAGGATGTCCTTTGTGCTCACGACCGATCAGAAGGGCGCGATCGCTGAGGCCGAAATAACCGCGGCTGCGATCCGTCTCGGAGTTGGCGTCTACAAGCCTGTGTCGGACGGCGAACGCTGCGACCTCATCTTCGAATGCGCGCGCAGCCTGATTCGCGTTCAGTGCAAGTGGGCCCCTCGTCGCGGGAACGTGGTCATTGTTCGATGCCGTTCTTGCCGCAGGACCGGCGAAGGAATTCGTCATCGTGCCTACACAGCTGACGAGGTCGACGCGATCGCGACGTATTGCCCCGAGCTCGACACTTGCTACTTCGTTCCCGCACATCGATTCGACGGACATCTGCAGCTGTACCTTCGCCTCGCGCCGAGTCGAAACAACCAGCAGCACGGGATCAACTGGGCAGATGACTATTCGTTCGAGGCTAGACTGACGGCGCTCTTGGGGCCGTAGCTCAGTTGGGAGAGCGTCTGACTGGCAGTCAGAAGGGCACGGGTTCGAGTCCCGTCGGCTCCACTCACTTGCGCGGCTAGGATCGTCGGGTGGACGTCGAGGACTACCGCCGCACCAGCCACGAGATCTGGGAAGCGATGGCGGTTGGCTGGGAGCACTGGCAAGCGCAGCTTGCGGAGGCCTTGACTCCGGTGCGCGCGTGGCTCATCAGGGAGCTCGGGCCACACCCCGGCGAGACGGTGCTCGAACTCGGTTCCGGCACGGGCGAGAGCGGATTCGAAGCGGCTGCGATTCTCGGTGAGGACGGGCGGCTGATCTCGACCGATTTCTCCGAGGACATGGTCGGGGTCGCCCGCCGCCGTGGCGCCGAGCTCGGGCTCGGCAATGTCGACTACCGGGTAATCGACGTCGAGAAAATCGAACTCGCGTCGGACTCGGTGGACGGCGTCCTCTGCCAGAGCACCTACATGCTGGCGGCCGATCCCGCCGCGGCGCTCGCCGAGACGCGCCGCGTGCTGCGCCCCGGCGGCCGGGTGGCGCTCTCGGTCTGGGGTGCGCCCGAGCGCAACCCCTGGGCCTCGATCGGGGGCATGATCTTGATCGAGCGCGGACACATGCGGCCTCCGAAGCCCGAGGCACCCGGCGTCTTCAGCATGGCAAGCGAGGAACGCACGAGGGCGCTGCTCGACGGCGCCGGCTTCGGCTCGGTGCGCACCGAGGAGGTGCCGGTCAGGTTCACCTTCCGCAACCTCGACGACTACGAGAGATGGGTCATCGACGTAGCGGGCCCGTTCGCCATGCTGGTCCGCGGGCTTCCCGAGGGTGAACGGGAGGTGCTCAAGGAACGGCTCGAGGAGGCGTTCGAGCCCTTCGCCACTGACCGAGGGTATGAGCTCCCCGGCGTCGCTCTCTGCGCCGTCGCGAGCTGAACGGGTTGCTGCTGGTGGTGTCGACCTAGACCTGTCGACTAACGTGCTTCGCGTTCGTCGTACTCAATGACAAGGAGCGCGGTGGGCGCTCTCGACACGACCACGGGAGGAGACACATGGCAGGCCAGATGGTGCACCTCGAGATCCCCGCGGGGAACACAACGAAGGCACGCGAGTTCTGGGGCGGGCTCTTCGGCTGGGAGTTCCAGGAGTACCCTGGAGGCCCGACGGAGTACCACATGACCCGGTTCTCGGAGACGACGGGAGGCGCGATCTACGGCGCCGACGGTGACAAGCGGGGCGCGCGCGTCTACTTCGACGTCGACGACATCAACGCCGGGGCCGCGCGCGTCAGCGAGCTCGGCGGAGACGCCGGCGATGCGATGCCGGTGCCCAACATGGGCTGGTTCGCGATCTGCAAGGACGTGGAAGGGAACGAGTTCGGCCTCTGGCAGAACGATCCGAACGCGCCGGGCGCGTAACGACTTCTTCGGTGGGCGGGAGTGTCTCCCGCCCACCGCTCGCAGGCGCCGGTGCGGTAGAACCTGTCCCAACGACTCCGAAAGGGACGACCATGCCTTTCTACCAGCAGCGTGGAGATCTCCCGCGCAAGCGCCACATCGTCTTCCGCGAGAACGGCCGGCTTCTCACCGAGGAGGTGATGGGCCTCGAGGGGTTCACGGGAAACGAGTCCATCCTCTACCACCTACAATCGCCGTGCCGCGTGAAGGAGCTCGGCGACTTCACACCGATCGAGCGCGAGGAGTGGGTCCCCGAGGCCCATGCGCATCGCCGAATGAACACGTACGACGTCGAGCCGGGCGGCGACGAGATCTCCGGGCGGCGGACGCTCATGTGGAACTCGGACGTCGAGATCTCGCTCAGCCGGCCCGAGTCCTCGATGGAGTACTTCTTCCGGAACGGGGAGGGCGACGAGGTGATCTTCGTCCACGAGGGGGCGGGAACGCTGGAGACAACGTTCGGCGACGTCGCCTATAAGGACGGCGACTACATCGTGGTCCCGCGGGGGACGACGTATCGGTTCGTCCCGCAGGGCGCCCAGCGGTACCTCGTCTTCGAAACCCCTGGGCTGATCGAGATTCCCCGCCGCTACCGCAACCAGTACGGCCAGATCCTCGAGGGCGCGCCGTACTACCACCGCGACATCCATCCACCGACCGAGCTTCGGACACACCGTGAGGAGGGCGAGTTCCTCGTCAAGGTCCGCGTCCGCGGCGGGTACCAGGACTACGTCCTCGACTACCACCCCTTCGACGTCGTCGGCTGGGACGGGTACCTCTACCCATGGACGTTCTCGATCCACGACTTCGAGCCCATCACCGGGCGCATTCATCAGCCGCCCCCCTCGCACCAGACCTTCCAGGGGCCGAACTTCGTCATCTGCTCGTTCTGCCCGCGCCATCTCGACTTCGACCCCGAGGCGGTGCCGATCCCGTACCACCACTCGAATCTCCAGTCGGAGGAGATGATCTACTACGTGTCCGGCAACTTCGGCTCGCGCAAGGGGATCTCGGTCGGCTCGATCACGCTCCATCCTTCGGGACTCCCGCACGGGCCGGCGCCGGGTCTCGCCGAGAAAGCGCTCGGCGTCCGGGAGACGACCGAGCTGGCGGTCATGTGCGACACCTTCCGACCGCTCAAGCTTTCGACGTTCGCCCGAGATCTCGACGACGGACACTACGCGCTGTCCTGGTACGAGCCCCCGTCCGAGGAGCCCGATCTCGCCGGGGTGACGAGCCACCTGTAGAAAACGGGGTCAGACCCCACGGGTCTGACCCCTTCCGCTCCGGGTCAGACCCCACGGGTCTGACCCGACGGGCGCCGGCGCGCTCACCCGACGGTGATGCGATACGCGGCCACAGGGTGGTCGTTCAGCTCTCCCGCGTAACGGAACGCGAAGCGGCCGTCTCGAACCTCGCCCGTGACTACCCCGGCGGTCTTTCCGTCGGGGGCAATCGCCGTTGCCTTGAAGCGTCCGGCCGGGGCGCCACGAGCGAAGGCGGCTCGATCGCGAGGTTCGTATCGGCTCCGAGCGGCTGCCGCACCGTCACGGTCGCCTCGTCGCGCTCCACGATCACGTAATGAGTGCCTTCGGAGAGCACGATGCCGTCGAACGTGCCCTCGAACGCCCCGGCCAGGAGGCGATCGTCCCGGGTGTGAGCGAGGAAGCCGTTCGGCGAGATGCCGTAGCGGCCGGTCGAGTGTCCCGCTGCCGAGTCCCAGTTCGCGCGCACGACGAGATCGCCGAACGTGCTCTCGGTCACGTTCGGTGCGACCTCGCGGTACCCCGTCAGGCGTACGCCCGCGTATTGCGGGCCCACGGCTTGCTGCAGCGCGCCCACCAGGCCGAGCCAAGGGCTCGCGAGTGAGTCGATCCAGTCGTTCCAGCTGTACGAGCTGACGAGGCCGAAGGCCATGTTCCAGGTCAGGACCTCTCGGTCAGCGGTCATCGTGCCGTCGTACAGGTCGTGCTGGTAGAGCAGGACCTTGTCGTGGAAGAGCCAGGTTGCGAGGGGAAACGGCTCCCAGTTGCCCTCACCGAACATCTTGTCCGGGAGGTCGAGTTCGCGGTCCATCATGAGCATGCTTCCGTGGAAGCCCGTGAAGTCGCGAGCCAGGCGGTCCCAGCCGTCCTCGGCCATGAGGCACCGATCCGAGTACGCCGACAGGACGGCGAGCCAGCCGTCGTAGTACGCGAGGGGGCTCGCCGAGGCGCGATTGAAGTCGCGAATCCACTGACGCGCCCCTACCTGGTCGAAGAAGAGGCAATCCGCCGGAACGTCGGTATGCCACTCCTGCATCAGCCGTGCCACGCGGCTGCGCACGAACGGGACGAAGGGCGAGACGACGATCCCTGACTTCGGACCATAGGCGTCGACGACCGGCTTGCCGTCTGTGTCGATGACGGCGATGTCTTTCGGCTGGAGCGGGAGAGTCTTCATCGTCGGTGAGTCGTCCGACCACCAGCTGACGTTCAGGTACGGCATCACGAGCTGACCGAACGAACGCGCGGTCTCGACCACGGAGGCGAAGTCGGCGTTCGTCCCCCATCGCGGATCCGGCGGCAAGAAGTCGGGGTCGCCCTCGTCGTGTCCGCCCAGTTGGAACGCGACCGGGTGCAGGAGCGCCGGCGAGGGGAGGCGCAACAGGTCCTTGTCCCAATCCCGGAACGGCTTCAGCTTGACGAGGTCCGCCTTGATCAGCGGCGCCCGTGCCAGCGTGTTCAGGCGAGCACCGAGCTTCGTCCGTACGGACGGGTAGGCGTCGATGCGGTTGTCGGTCCGATAGGCGAGGATCGATTGCTGAACGGTCTGGCCGATTCGAACGCGGACGACGGGGCTCGTCCATTTCGCGCGCTGCGTGATCCACGTCTGAAACTGGTGGATGACGCAGAACAGCTGTCCGGAACAGCGACCGGACGGTGGGTGCCGCAGAAAGCCGAGCACGACCGGTTGGATCGAGCCAGAGTTGACCGAGTAGAGCGACAGCTGTCCGCCGCCGGCAGCGAGGGCGAGGTAGTCGGCGAAAGCCCAGCGGGACGGGTAGACGTGGAGATCGTTCCCAACACGTGTGAAGTAGCCGGGCTTGAGCCGGACGCCCGGAAGGACGTTCGGCGCGTAACCCGCTTCGACGGTGCGCACGTCCCCGAACAGCTCCCCCGGAAGCGAGACGTTGGTCAGCACGGCTCCACGGTTCTCGACCGTCATGCTCAGGTCGAAGAACCGCGCGCGTGCGCGGAGCGCGACGGTGGCGGAGCCGAGGGCGGGATCGCGGTACTCGAGTGTCAGCGTCGCCGCTGCCGGCCTCCACTGGTACGAGAAGCGGCGGGCGCCTTGCAGCCTGAACGAGCACGCGTCCTTGAGCGCAGGGCGGCCTCGTGACTCCACGCGCCAGAGGCAGCCCTTCGTCCCTTGCACGAGGCGAGCTCCAGCCGACCGGTCGACCAGATCGATGATCGTCCCATTTCGCTTGTCTAGGGTGAGTCGATACGCGGGTGCCGTGAGTACGAGACGACCGGCGCGGTCGTCGAACCTGATTCCGGGGAACTGCTCGAGAGCCGCGCTGCCCGACGCGGCCGCTCCGGTGAGCATGGCGAATACCCCTGCAGTCAGGACGATCCGCCGGAGCAATCGCCGCCCCTGCAGGCAACGATGCGCGCTCAACTCGCTGTGTCCTCATTGTTCATGTGATCACCCATCATGTCTGCGTGCGTCGACGGCGCCGGTGAGACGTCCCTGTCCCGAGAAAGGATGACGATTCGATGAGAGTCACTCCACATTCGACCCGGCTCCGCTCGGTCATCGCGTCACCCCTGGTCGCCCTTCTCCTGGTGCTCGTCATGCCTGGTTCGATGGAGGCCTCGGCCGCGGTCGGACGACACCAGGTTCCGACGTCCACGGCACGTCCGACCGGGCTCCAGCAGTTCGCCAATTCGTTCGTGACCCGATCCGGGACGCGCCTTCTCGTGGCGGGCGGCCCGTTCCGCTTCGGTGGCGCGAACATCGAGTGGCTGGGCCTGGCCGGTTACGGGCCTTTCGATCCAAACGGCCCGCAGTTTCCCAGCAACTACGAGATCGACGATGCGCTGAAAACGGCCAAAGAGATGGGAGTCAAGGTTGTCCGGAGCCAGACGATGGGCGACTCGGTGGGATGCGATCGTTGCATCGAACCGACGTTGGGGCGTTTCAACCAGGCCGCCTTCGAACGGATCGACTACGCGCTCAGGTCCGCACGTGCCCACGGCATCAAGGTCATCCCGACGATCGTCGGCGACGATGCCCGCGCAGGCGGGACGGGGTGCGTCTACCTGCGCTGGCGGAGTATCTCCGTCCCGAACTGCTCGCTCATCGAGATGCCGCCGTTCTGGACCGACGAGACCGTGATCGGCGACGTCGAGGACCACATCAAGGAGCTCCTCGAGCACGTCAACGTCTACACCGGCGTTGCCTACAAGGACGATCCGACGATTCTCGGTTGGGATCTCTTGAACGGCGGGGGCAGCCCTGTTCCGTGGACACGCCGGATCACGAGCTACATTCGCAGCCTCGACAGCCGTCACCTCATTCTCTCCGGGCCGGAGAACGCGGGCATCCGTGGTGTCGACGTGTGCGTGAGCTTCATCTATCCGCATTGGTACCAGCCGCTCGCCTCGGTGAAGCGTGGCATCGCGAAGTGCAAGCGAGCCGGCAAGCCGTTCGTCGCCTACGAGTACGGGTGGGACAAGACGAACTATCCGACCCTGAGCCGCTTCCGCACGTTCCTCGAGTCGCTCGAGAACGCTCCCGAGGTCGCAGGCGACGCGTTCTGGGCGCTGCAGGCCCACTCGGATGGCCACGGCTGGATGCCGATCCCGGCAGACACGTCCGATCCGACGACTGCGTACTCCCTCGAGAGCGGCCAGTGGTGGGCCATGTACTACACGGGGATTCAGACAATGGTCAACACCGCTGCCGACATGGCCGCACGCGCGCAAGTCATTCGGAGCCACAACTACGGCATGGGTGGCTTGCGGGTGCCTGCACACGCGATTCCCCCGGCGCCCACGATCACCTCTGTCGTCTATGGCCCGACGAGCTTCGCCGGACGGACCGGTGCCAGGGTCTACTGGCAGGGCTCGGCCGGCGCCAAGAACTACAGCATCCAGCGTGCGAGCAGCCGAGGAGGCCCCTGGAGGACCGTGTGTAAGAGGTGCGTGACCGATCTCGACGACGGGTACGTCGACCTGGGATCCCGTGCGCGCAGCACCTGGTACCGGGTCATCCCCTACAACCTCGACGGGCGTCCGGGCCGTGCCTCCAACGCACTGCGGAGCTCCACGCGCTGAGCCCTCACGCAATCCAGATGCCGCGAGAGAACCCGACGGCCGCTATGCCGCCAATGGCGGCGAACGCGATGATGATTCCGAGCCGCAACCTTGGGCGCGGTGTCGCGATTGAAGCGAGAGCGATGAACAATGGAAAGTCGGCGATCAAGAATCGAGGGACACTGACGAGGGGCGTCACCGCGGCGGGATTACTCAGGATGATCACGATGAGCGCTGTCGAGTAGAGACCGAAGGCGGCTCCGAGACGTTTCCAGGCCACCCAGGTCAGGCAGACCGCCGAGATCAGAATCAACCCCTGTAGCACGTTCAACGTGCCTCGCTGTTGGGAGTCTTCGAAGCCTCCTGGGTAGGCGTTGTCGGCGGGCAGATGGAGGAGGAGCTCGGCCGCGCCCTGTTCGATCGTGCGAAGAGCGTCCCAGGCTCCCTGCAACGGCCCGAGTGCGGGCGTTTCACGCAGCCAGAAGACGTTCTGAGCGTGGTAGAACGCTCCCGCATCGCCGAAGTGGAAGTGGAGGTACAGGGCGTAGATCCCCAGGGCCGCGGGGAGGAGAACCAGCGCGAGCAGCCGCAAGATCGCTCGAGGCGTTCGCTCGGTGGGCCAGAGCAGCACCAGCAACGCCGGCAGGAGGGCCAGGCCCGTCGGCCTCGTCGCCACGGCGAGCCCCCCGAGAAGCGCGGCCAGAACGGCTTGCCGGCCAAGCGCCGCCAGGAACGACCAGCTTGCGAGCGCCAGGAACAGCGCATCCGAGTAGACGGCGGTGAAGACGAACGCGAAAGGGAAAAGCGCAAGGAAGAGCACGCTGTCCGAAGCCACCGCCTCACCTACGAGGCGCTGCGCGATCTTGAAGACGGCAATCGCTGCGACGCCCGCCGCGACCAGCGAGACCAAGACACCGGCGATCACGGTCGAGCCGAGTACCGCAGCAACTCCCTTGACCAGCAACGGGTAGAGCGGAAAGAAGGACGCGCTTTGCTCGACGTCGTACCCGCGGTCGGCAATGCGGATGAACCATCCCGAATCCCAGTGCGCGAACACGTTGAAAACGAGGCTCAGATGCGGACCGTCAGCAGGGAAGTGGGGGATATCGCGCTGGAGCGGCGCCCACAGGACAGCGACGATCGCCGCGAGCCAGTAGCCGACCCGAATCGCGGTCATCGTCCAGAAAGGCGTCATCGCCGGCGATGTCAACTTCGCGAGACTTGCTCTGGCGTTCATTCGGCCACGCGTTTCAGAGTCCGAGCGGCAGGTCCCGAGCGCGGGCGAGCATGGTTTCGGACGCTATCCGATCTCCCCGCCTGCGATCCTCCCGCGGTGGACTCCGAACGTTTCCTCCGCGAGCTCCCTGGTCTCTTCGACGACTTCCCGCGCTCGGAGCACCCGCGCGATCGACGATTCGCACGGATCGCCGACGAGGTCGAGAACCTTGCGAAGGAGAACAACCTCGCGCTTCTCAACCTGGCCGCGTCGTGCCTGGGAGAGGGGGAGGCGTACGTCGAGGTCGGCGTCTACCACGGCGCCAGCCTGATCGCGGCGATGCTGGGCAACGAGGCCCGGCGATTCATCGGGATCGACAGCTTCGAGTTCCGCGATGCGACACTCGACGGCGTCGAGCGGAATCTCGCGACGTTCGGGCTCCCGCGACCCGAGCTCCTCGTCGGCGACGTCTTCGAGCTCGTCCCCGCAGGAGCGCTGGAGGACATCCGCGCCGGCGTCTGGTACTACGACGCGCTACACACGTACGAGGCTCAGCTCGAGGGGCTTCGAGTCGCCGAGGCCCTGCTCGCGCCGGGCGCGCTTCTCATCGTGGACGACACCGACTGGGAGCAGGTCGAGCGAGCAATGGACGACTACCTCGCAGAGCAGCCTCGCGCCGGCCGGCTCCTCACGATCGACGGCAAGAATCGGGGATTCCCTCACTGGTGGGAGGGAATGCAGGTCGTGGTCTGGGACCGAGCCTAGTCGTCGCTAGATCCCGCGAATCGTCAACCGGCGGTTGAGCACGACTCCGGAGAGGATGTTGAGTGCGAATGTCGCCGTGTAGGTCTGGCCCTTCACGACGGTGAACTGGAGCCGGGCGTTGATCGTACAGTCGGTGCGTAGTGACGCCGCCTGCTGTCCGACCCTGATCAGCCGGCCTCCTCTGAAGACTCGCCACGTCATCCCGACCGACGTTCCGGGGATATCGGTCGCGCAGTAGCGGCGCGTGTAGAGGTTGACGAGCGGCGTGACCGTGCCACCGCGGAGCTTGAGGACGCCGTTTCTCGCGTCCAGGGGTCTCGCACTGGCGGTGAACCTCGCCGCAGAGGTGCCTTTCGCGGCGCCGCCCTGCGTGTACACACCTGACTCCCACGGCTGGCCCGGGTCGTCCTGGTAGACGAACCAGATGAACATCGTGACGAACGGCAGGCTCGACGCCATCGAGATCGACTGCTGGATATATGCTGCCTGCCTCGTGTAAGAGACACCCAGTGCGTCGGGCGGCCGCGTCTGATGCCCGTACTCGGTGACCCAAATCGGTACCGACTTACGCTTGAACCACGCCTTCAGGCTCGCGTCGAAGCGGGGAAGGGACGCCAACGAGACGTTCGGCCACCGCACGATCTGCGACGGCGGCGAGCTCGGCACGGAGGGGTACGGGTGGTGCGACCAGGCGTCGAACTTGAGCCTCGGATTGGCCTTGGCGACGAGCTCCGCGAACTTGCCCGGCGAGTGCGTCGGGCGTAGTCCCGTTGGCTTGTCGGACCCCCGCGCCGACGTCTCACCGATGGCAACCTGGGCCCGCGGGTTCCCGGCCTTGATCCCCGCATAGCCGGCGGCAGCAAGCTTCGCGTAGTTGGCGGGCGCGACGGGCTTCCCGGCGCCATTGAACTGCGGACTGAGGAACCCCTGGAGGTTCGGCTCGTTCCAGATCGACCAAAAACGAACGAACGGATACCCCATGTTGCGTCCCGAGTACCTCGACGCGATTGCCCTCGCAAACGCGGTGAAATCGGCGACCCTCCTCGGCATGATGTTCGGGTTCCGTCCGCCGTTGGCCCAGGACGGCGTGCCGGAGATCGAGAGGATTACCTCTTGGTCGATCTCCTGCGCCGCACGGACGGCTTCGTCGACGTCGTCGAAGGAGTAGGCAAGATCGAACGGATCAGCAGCACTGGCAGGGCGTGTCTTCGCGACGCGATTCCACTGGACGAGTAGCCGCATGATCGTCGAGTTCGTCTGTCCGGAGGTGCGGATGCGGTCGGCGCGGTCGCCGACCCAGCGGAAGCTCGGGTCGTCGTGAAACCCGATCCACATGCGGTCGGCCGCGAACGCTGCGGGCGTCGCGAGGGCAGCCAGTGCGAACAGAGCGAGGACGAGGCGAGCCATACGTCTCAACGAGATCTCCTTGAAGGCGGCGGAATCGATCGGAGGCGGCTGATAGAGCCCAAGCACCCTAGCGACTCGCGTATGAGGCTTGTGTAAGGACCGGCCGCAGGAGCACGTAGCGTAATGAACGGCTATTGATCTGAACCGGAGCTACACTGCGCGACGACGTGTCAGTCGCCGTCTGGGAAGCGATCTTCATGTTGGTCGTCCTGAAGATCCCGCTCGTCTACCTCGCGATCGTCGTCTGGTGGGCGATCCGGGCCGAACCTGTGCCAGGCGATGGGGGTGAGCCGGCTCGAGCGTTCGTACCGCTCACGCCTTGCAGCTGGAACGAGTGGCGTCGCCGTCGGACAACGCGGCGTGGACTCCGCCCGATCCGCCCGTCTGGGCGCGCAGTGCGGTCTGCGCGGGCGGCTCGCGTCACCTGATGGAAGCTGCCGCCCAGCGGAGCGCCGATCGCGTCGCAGGGTTCCTTTGCGCGTTTTCGTTCGTACTCTCGGGAATCGCTCTCGCCCGGACTCCGGGTCTCCTCGGCCCCGCCGCGATTCTCGTCGCGCTCGTCGCCGTGCGGATGACCACTGCGCACCGCACGCTCGCCGCGGCGGCTGTTGCGGTCTCCGGCCTGGCGTTCTTCTTCGGCATGGTGATCGCGATCACGACGGCAACGTCGCTGTACTGAGACTTCTGCCATACCGCGGGACCTCTCGCGGTTCCGCTTACAAGGCGCTACGCGCCTGCTACAAACACTGGCGTGACACCTTCTCCCGAGGCATCCGGTCTGAACAGTGGCTACGTCGGCCAGCTCCTCGAGCAGTACATCGAGAACCCCGAGGCCGTCGACCCCATGTGGAGGGAGTTCTTCGAGGGCGCGGACGAGCACGTCCTGCGGGCCCTCCCGGGCCTGACGCGCCTCGTCGGGAGCCGCTCCCGGGACGACGGGAACGGTGCGCCGGCGCCGGCAGCGTCGCTCGAGGACTCGAGGGCGTCTGTCGAAGCTTCTGCACCCAGTGCCGAGCTCGCTCCTCCGGCCGAGCCCCCCGTCGCGGACGAGCCACGTGAGGCTCATGCCGAAGCGCCAAGTGCCGACACCGAGCTCCTGGCCGCCGTCGCGGCGGCGATGTCGCTCGTCAAGGCCTATCGCATGCATGGCCACCTGAACGCTCGGCTGGATCCGCTTGGCTCGGAGCCGATGGGCGACCCCGCGCTCGACGAAACCCAACTCCAACCACCGCTCACGCCCGAGCTCCAGGCTCGCATCCCTTCTCGGCTCCTCCGGCTCTCCGTTCCCGACGACACGTTGCTCGAGGCGCTTCCGAGGCTCAAGGAGGTGTACACGGGAACGATCGCCTACGAGATCGAGCACATCTCGGACCATGCCGAGCGCGTGTGGCTGCGTCAGGCGATCGAGACCGGCCGCTTCCGGAGTCCGCTCGAACCCGCCGGGCGCCGAGCATTGCTCGAACGCCTTGCGCAGGTGGAGGCGTTCGAGACGTACCTGCGCCGCGCGTTCATCGGTCAGAAGCAGTTCTCGATCGAGGGGCTGGATGCTCTCGTGCCGATGCTCGACGAGGCGATCGAGATCGCAGCCGAGGGTGGCGCCCACGAGGTGCTCGTCGGGATTGCTCACCGTGGCCGACTCAACGTGCTTGCTCACACCCTCGGTCGCCCGTACGAATCGATTCTGCGGGAATTCGAGGGCGAGCGGAGTGTCGATGCGCTCGTCTCGGATCCCGAGGGCGGTACCGGCGACGTGAAGTACCACCTCGGGGCCTCCGAGTCCCGCACGACTCGAGCGGGTGAGGTCCAGGTGACGCTTGCCGCGAACCCCAGCCATCTCGAAGCCGTCGATCCGGTCGTCGAGGGACTCGCGCGCGCCGAGCAGACCGATCGGTCGCACGGAGCGGGCGTCCACGACCCGACGGTTGCGCTGCCGATCCTCATCCACGGGGATGCCTCCTTCGCCGGGCAAGGAGTCGTCGCGGAGACGTTCAATCTGCACTCCCTCGACGGCTACTCGACGGGGGGGACGCTGCATGTGATCGCGAACAACCAAGTCGGATTCACGACCGACCCGGCGGAGGGGCGGTCGACGCGCTACTCGAGCGACCTCGCGAAGGGCTTCGACGTCCCGATCATCCACGTGAACGCCGACGATCCCGAGGCGGCGCTCGCAGCCATCAGGCTCGCTCTCGCATATCGCGCCGAGTTCGGCCACGACGTCGTGATCGATCTCGTCGGTTACCGGCGGTTCGGCCACAACGAACAGGACGAGGCCGCCTACACGCAGCCCCTCCAGACCGAGCGCATCGAGCAGCAGGTCCCGGTCCGGGAGTCCTATGCGGCCCGACTCGTCGCAGACGGTGTTCTCCGCGAGGAGGACGCAGCCGCGCTCCTCGACCGGACGCTCGAGGAGCTCCGCGACATTCACGACGCGCTGCGCGCATCGTTTTCGGACTCCGAGCCGCGGGCCGAACCTCGCACGCGCACCGATACGGGCGCTCAGGTCGTCACGGCGGTCACGGCCGAGCGCTTGCTCGAGCTGAACGAGCAGCTCCTGCGTGTGCCGGAGGGTTTCGAGGTGAACCCGAAGCTCGCCCGCCAGCTCGAGCGTCGTCGCGAGGCGATGCACGAAGACGGGATCGACTGGGGGCACGCCGAGGCGCTCGCCTTCGCGTCCTTGCTCGAGGAGGGAATCCCGATCCGCCTGTCCGGCCAGGACACCGAGCGAGGAACGTTCTCGCACCGTCACGCGGTTCTCCACGACCCGCGGACCGGCGAGACGTCGACCCCGCTCCAGCAACTGGAAACTGCAGCTGCATCGTTCGAGATCTACAACTCGCCTCTTTCGGAGTTCGCGGCGGTCGCCTTCGAGCACGGCTACTCCATCGCAGCGCCCGACGCGCTCGTCCTCTGGGAGGCGCAGTTCGGGGACTTCGTCAACGGCGCACAGATCGTGGTCGACCAGTTCATCGTCTCCGGGCGTTCGAAATGGGGTCAGACATCGCGCCTGACGCTACTCCTACCGCACGGCTACGAGGGCAGCGGCCCCGAGCACTCGAGCGCGCGCCTCGAGCGGTTCCTCCAACAGGCTGCCCAGGACAACATCCGTGTCGTCAACTGCACGACCGCCGGGCAGTACTTCCACCTGCTGCGCCGGCAGGCGCTGGACGCGACGGCACGTCCGCTCGTCGCGATGACGCCAAAGGGACTTCTGCGATTGCGACAGGCGACGTCGACCCTCGAGGACCTCACGTCGCGATCATTCCAGCCGACGCTGGACGACACTGTTGCCGATCACGCGACAGCAAGCCGTCTCGTTTTGTGCAACGGCAAGCTGTACTACGACATTCTCGGTCACGAGCTCCGTAGCCGCGCCCATACAGTGGCGGTCGCTCGGATCGAGCAGCTCTATCCCTTCCCGCTCGAGGCGGTATCGGCGCTCGTGTCCTCCTACCCGGAGCTGCGCGAGATCGTGTGGGCGCAGGAAGAGCCTCAGAACATGGGGGCCTGGCGCTCGCTGCGCCACCGGCTCGAGGAGGCCGCGGCGCACGCGCCGTATGCGGCCACGGTCCAGTACGTCGGCCGGCCGTGGCGTGCGAGCCCGAGCGAGGGCTATCCGGGGGTGCATCACCGCGAGCAGGACAGGATCGTGCGCGAGGCACTGGGTTTTCGGACGAGCTGACGGTCGCCTGAGAGCTCGCTGTTGGAAGCTCTAGATCCGCGGGTGGCCGCGGCGCGCGAGCGAGGATGCGACGCGTGGTGCGTTGCGTTTGGCGGCGTCGAGGACACGCTGTCGATGCTCGGGTGGGAGTCGTCGCCAGGCCTCGAGCATGGCGAGAGCGACGGTCATCGGCCGTACGCGCTTGACGAGGTAGAGCAGTAGTGCGGATACCAGAAGCGGCATGCCGCAATCCTCGCACAAAGCGTGGCAAGCACTCGAATCGAGGCCGTCGAGCAGGGTCTTTGCCAGATCGTGTTGCGGTAGACTCTGACACCTCGGAAAGCCATGTCGGATCACGAAGACCTCTCTGCTGTCGATACGGAGTCCGTGTTCGCGCAAGCGATTCGCGAGCATCTGGAGCTGAAAGGGCGCAACGCCGGCCTCGACCCCGAGATGCCGCTCGATCGCTATCTCGACGGCGACCAGCTCGAGAATCACCCGCTCTTCAAGAGCGAGGAACAGGCCCGCATCGAGGAGACGATGGACGGTGAGCCTGCGGCCGAGCTGAGCTCCGAGCGAGAGCCGTGGCCCGGCGAAGAGACTGTCGAAAACGTCGAAGGCGCTGCGCTGGATGAAGCGCTGTGGACCGGTCGGCCGCGCGACTTCGACTGGGGCGACTGACAATCACGAGGCCGACAGGGTCGCGCTCGTGACCCACGAGGAACGTGTGCGCCGCTACGCGGAGCTGGCGGTCCGCTTGGGGGCGAACGTCCAGCCTGGCCAGGATGTCGTCGTCTTCGGCCTCGTCGAGCATGTGGAGATCGCGCGAGCGGTTATCCGCGAGGCATATCTTGCCGGCGCGAGCCACGTGATCGTCGTCTATTCCGACCTCCATCGACGGAGGGCGGCGATCGAGCTGGGCCCTGAGGAGGAGGTCGGGTGGACCCCCCCGTACGTCCTCGATTGGATTCGGCGCTGGCCTACCGAGAACCCGGCCCTCGTCTCGCTCACCGGCAACCCCGATCCGGACTTGCTCTCGGACCTCGATCCGGTGCTCGTAGGGCGTGCCGATCCGCGGGAGGAGCGACTCGCATACCTCGAGAACATCAGAGGGCGCCACATCAACTGGGTGATCGTCGCGGCACCGAACGAGGGCTGGGCCAGACAGGTCTTCGGGGAGCCGGACGTCGAGCGTCTCTGGACGGCCGTGGTCAAGGCCACGCGACTCGACGATCCCGATCCGGTGGCGGCGTGGCGGGAGCATGCAGAGAGACTCAAGGTGCGAGCCCGCTCCTTGAACGCGCGGAGCTTCGCCGCGATTCGATTCCGTGGCCCGGGCACTGACCTCACCGTCGGGCTTCTACCCAGCGCGCGCTGGGACTGCGCGACGTTCGAGACGGCGAAGGGGATCGAGCACATTCCGAACATCCCGACCGAGGAGGTGTTCACGACGCCGGACTGGAGGCGGACCGAGGGTGTCGTACGGTCGACCTATCCGCTCGTCACCTCGGGCGCGAGGATCTCGGGTCTCGAGCTTCGCTTCGAAGCGGGCGGGATCGTCGAAGTGTCAGCCGAGTCCGGTGCCGACGTGATACGGCAGCAGCTCGCCACGGACGACCAGGCGCGCTACCTCGGCGAGATCGCGCTCGTCGACGGATCCTCACGTGTCAAGCAGACCGGTCTCGTCTTCTGCGACACGCTCTTCGACGAGAACGCGACCTGCCATCTCGCGTTCGGCGACGGAATCGACAGCGTGCTCGATACCACGATTCCGCGTGACGAGCTCCTGGAGCACGGCGTGAACGTCTCCGGGATCCACACCGATTTCATGGTCGGCGGGGTAGAGGTGGAGGTGGACGGCCTCGACAGGGGCGGAGGCGCGACGCCGATCATCCGCGCGGATGTCTGGCAGCTGTCGTAGCGGTTCTCGCTGCGCATCTACGGCAACCGGGTCGGCGGAATGTGGCTCAACGATGGCGGATTCGACATCTGATCGCGTCTCGCTGTCAGAATGTCGCTTGACAGACGTCATAAATGATGTCATTGTGATGTCGCAATGCAGCTCGAGAGCCATATCCAGGCGATCCAGCAGGACCTCGCGGCGACTGCCGGCCTCGGAGACGAGGCGTCAGCCGAGGCCGCTCGCCGCCTGAGTGACGCTCTCGGCTCCACGCTCCACCTCCGGCTCCTCGACCTCCTCGGCGAGGCCGCGCTCGAGATCGGCGGCCAGCTCGAAGCAGGTCGGATCGAGGTCCGTCTCGCCGGCCGCGAGCCCGAGCTCGTGGTCGTCATGGACGAGGCTCCGGACACCGTCCGAGTGGCGGGCGGGGAGGAGCTCACGGGCCGGATCACGCTCCGCCTTCCCGAGTCGCTGAAGGTGAGCGTCGAGGCCGCCTCGGCCCGAGAAGGCATTTCGACGAACGCCTGGCTCGTGCGCGGGATCGCGCGCATGCTCGATCAGCGCTCGCCCAGGCGCGGCCGCAACCGACTTCAGGGCTACGCCCAAGGTTGAAAGGAGAGCACCATGTTTCCCATCGCGCAGATGTTCGGCTTCACCAAGCTCGTCGATCCCGGCGATCGCGTTCGCGCGATCCGCGGGCGCACCTCCGAGAGCCGGGTTCGCAGGACGAGCCCGCGCAGCGAGGCTTAGGTACTCCGATGCCGGTCTTCGAGACGCCCGGGAACGTCTCCCTCCAGATCAAGCTGCCGAGTGGGCGCGTCGTGGTCACGACGGTCGAGGAGCCGCGCACCAGCGTCGAGCTCATTCCGATCGACCGTCGCGGCTCCGACGCGGTAGACCACATATCGGTCAGCGCCGACGAGCACCAGGGCCGCCACGTCATTCGCATCGAGCAGAAGGACAGGATCAGCTGGGGCCCGATCCAGGTCGCCCGGGGCGGCGACGTTGAGGCGCGCCTCATCTGCCCCCCGGGAGCAGACCTCGAGCTCACGGGCGGCTCCACGGATCTCCACGTCGAGGGCGCGCTGGGTGACGTATCGGTGAGATCTGCCTCGGGCGACGCGAGACTCGACACGGTGCGGGGCAAGCTCCAGATCAAGACGGCGAGCGGCGACATCTCGATCGCAGGATTGGAGTCCGAAGCGTCCCTCATGACGGTCTCGGGCGATCTCACGGTTGGACGAGCCGACGGCTCGCTGGTTGCGCGCGCCGTTTCCGGAGACGTCAGAATCGGCTCTCTCAGAGGATCTCTCACACTCTCCACCACCTCGGGTGACGTCGACGTGCGATCGGTCGAGGCGGGCGAGATCCGTACGGAGACCGTGTCCGGCGACGTTCGCGTCGGCGTGAGCCGCGGGACGCGCGTGTGGATCGATGCTGCCTCCGTCTCCGGCGATCTCGCCTCGGAGCTCGGCCTCGACGACCGGGAGCCGGAAGAAGACGAGCCTGGAGTCGGCTCCGCCGTGCCGCTCCGCGTCAAGACGGTGAGCGGCGATGTCTCGATCGTCCGTGCCAGTGAGGCGGTCTCCGCCTAGATGCTTGACCGGAATTCGCAGCGGGCCGACTGACGGCCACGACACGGCGCCGGATCGGACCCGCGCGCGTCGCACAGGCTTTCAAGCCTGCACGACGCGTACGTGCGATGCCCGGCTTGGTCGTGACCCCTCGGCTGCGCGCCAATTTCCGGTCAAGCATCTAGCGAGCGGCTCTGACGGCCGCGACTACCTCGTCCTCGCGGCCTTCGCGCAACAGGTCGACGAGCCGTCTGCGGTTCGTCTTCCGTAGTCCCAGAGGCGCCGTGAGCACGTCGTACAGGCGCGCCTCGTCGATTCCGGCTTCCCGCGCCGCCGCGACGACGCGGGCGACTCCGGTGCGCGGCTGCCCTTTTTCGAACTGCCAGGCCGGATAACGCCACTCGATCGAGCCCGGCTCGCGCACGGCGATCAGCTCGCCGCTGCGACGCATCACCTCTATCTTCGCCGGATCGACGGCGAGGCGGGCCGCGAGCCAGGTCGCCGGGATGCTGTCCGGATAGGGCGCGCCGGTCATGCGCCGTCAGCGTATCGGCCTGCGAAAGGAACTACGGGAGCTCGGCGAGCATTGCGCTCCAGACGTTCTCGTCGCCGCCGCCCTCCCACGTGTCGACGATCGCGCCGTTTGCGTCGACGAGGATGAAGTGGGGCTGGTAGTCGGCTCCCAATGCGCGGGCGCGGGCCCGTTGCGGATCCTGGATCGAGGGCCAGGTCCAGCCGTAGCGCTCGACGAATGCTTTCCCCTCGTCACGAGTGTCGGCGACGTCCAGGCCGAGGTACGCGACCTCCGGGTGCTCCTGCTGGAACTCTGCGTAGGCGACCGCCTCGCTCTGGCAGGTACTTCACCACGAAGACCAGACGTTGACGAGCACCGCTCGACCCCGGTAGTCGGCGAGCGAGAGGGGCTCGTCGTCGAGAGACGTGCCTGCGATCGTCGGCGCTCGCTCGCGCCCCGCCGTGGCTGACGGCGTCTCGGTCTGGGCGGGCGAAGCAGGCGGATTTGCCGTTTGCTCACCGGAGCCGCCTCCGCCGCAGCCCGCGGCGAGAAGCGCACACAGCGCGGCCATGAGCACGCATGCGAGCGGACGCACGCGCCCCACTGTAATCACGTCGCCCGTGAGGCCCGGCCGGATTTCATCCTTCCGAAAGATGTGGCTGGCCGGCGTGCCTGCCGATACGTACTCCATGCGCCGGTTCGCCGCCGTCCTGCTCGCAGCGTTCGTGTTGGCGACCGTCGTCGGCACGGCGAGTGCGCGCCTCTCCGCTCGTTCGTGGGCGGCGCCGCAGATCGCCGCGGTCGTGCAGGCCGGCTTGATGGCGCCCTCGGCTGCGGAGTTCAGGCCCGACGATCCGCTGACGGCGGCGGAGCTCGCTCAAGTGTCGGCGAGCCTCGGTGGGTCGGTGACGATCGACGATCCCGATCGGCTGGTGACGATGCGCGAGCTCGACGCCCGGCTCGTGACCCTGCTCGGCCTTCGTCCGCTCGCTCGCCAGATCCGCTTGGCTGCTGTCGAAGCCGGCCTGACTCCGAGGCCGTGGCTCGGAACGGAGACGCTCGCGCGGATGCTGGAGCTCCGCCTGAACCACCTTCGCAACGTCGAGGAGCTCGAAAGGCAGGTCTGGCAGCCGGCCACTCGCGCGGAGGCCGCGTACTCCATCGCGCGCGTTCTCGCTCTCGATCCCGCAGAGGTCGACTCTGTGCGCCGGGCCACGGAGGGATTCTCGCTTCCGACCCTCACCGAATGGCAGCGCGAGGTGCTCGCCCGCTCGGTGCGGTTCGTCGGCTCGCCGTACGTCTGGGCCGGAACGTCGGATCGCCCGCAGCAGCTCTTCGGGAAGCTCAAGCCAGGGGGCTTCGACTGCTCGGGCTTCGTATGGCGGGTCTACAAGCTCGAGCCGTTCGCAGGCGCACCGGCGCTCACGGACGTGCTGAAGGGGAGGTCGAGCTACGAGATGAGCGGAGAGGTCGTCCCGGCGGCTCGATTCAAGCGTGAGCTGCTGCAGCCCGGCGACGTCGTCTTCTTCGGCCCGCGCGGCCCGCGCTCGAGACCGAACGAGGTCGGACACATGGGTATCTACCTTGGCAACGGCTGGATCGTCCACTCCTCCGGCTTCGGGACGACGCTCACGCCAATGACGGGCTGGTACGACTCGAGCTTCGCCTGGGGCAGGCGCCCGCTCGCCGAGGCGGGTCTGGCGTAGCCACTTCGCCTTGTGAGACGTGATCTCGACGACGCTCGACGTCAGCACCAACTTCGACGCGCAACTACTTCCAGCGGCGACTCGACCCGACGATGTACTGGCCATAGCCGCGTAGTGCGGCTGCGGAGGTCAGCACCTGGTAGGCGAACAGGTAGCCGAGGAAGCCGCGCTTGTCGGACTGCGGGTGGATGTCGAGAGTGCGAAAGACGTGGCGTTCTTGCCACCGCTGCAAGAAGCCAAAGACGGCAAGCGTGATTGGAAGAAGGAGCATCGACCACCAGCCGACGATCAACGGGTAGCCGAAGAGGAAGAGGATGACTCCGGGCACCCAGAAGAAGATGACGCCGATGTCGAGGAAAGGCACGAGGTAATCGATCCCGGCGACCAGCTTCGCGAGTACGCGGGGCTGTTTCGGCGGTGGATGAGTCCGAAGGCCCTCGAGCATCCCGCGTGCCCAGCGGGAGCGCTGGCTCAGCAGCCGACCGAGTCGCTGGGGGACGACCGTAAAGCCGAGCGCGACTGGCTCGTACTGCACGATCCCCCGAGACCCGAGCATCGTCCAGGTGAGGACGATGTCTTCTCCGATCGCATCCGGCCAACCGCCGACGGCACGCAGGTCACTCGTCCAGTAGGCCGAGAAGGCCCCCTGGGCGACGAGCGCAGTGTTGTACGCCGCCTGCATCCGCTTGACGCCGTTGATCCCGAGGCGATAATCCCACTGCTGCATCCGGGTGACGAAGGTCGCCAGCGGATTCTCCGCGACGAGCGCGGCGGCGCACGCGGAGACATGCTGTCCCTGCGGTGCGCTCGCGAGGCGTACTACCAGTCGCGTGAGCGACTGCGGCTGCAGATGGGTGTCGGCATCGACCGTTGCGACGAGCGGCGTCGTCACGGTCGCGAGAGCCGCGTTCAGTGCGTGGTGCTTGCCTTGCTTCGCCTCGAAAACACGTCGGTAGTGGAGTCCGAGGCCATCGCTGGCCGCGTCTGCGATCAGCGCGGTGTCGTCTGTCGAGTTGTTGTCGGCGACGACGACCTCCACCCGACCCTGGTATGAGAGTTCAGCGATGCGTTCGAGCGTGCGGACGATCGCTTCGCTTTCGTTCCACGCCGCCACCAGGATCGTCACCGACGGCCACTCGCCGTCGGGCCACTCGCCCTTGGGAGGTTCGAGTGAGAGTTCCTGGTATCGGGTGATCAGGAGCGTGAAGATCATGAACCCGATGACCAGGGCGGGGATGTAGGCGAGGAAGAGCGGAATCACCCAGCCCATGACGGGGCCGGTCGCGACCTCAAGGTCAGCTCTCCATGGCCCCGATACCCAGACGCCGAACGCGACCCAGGCGAGGGTCAGAGCGGATGCGATCGCGAAGCGGACCGTTGGTCGAAGTCCCGAGGCCGGAGCCTTGCGCCGCGTGAGACCACCGAGTTGTCCCCTGGGTGGACGAGTAGATCGAAGATCGCCGTCGGAGGTGGCGATTTTGTCATCGATCGAGGGCAGGTGCGACGACGTGGCTCCTCCTTGAGGCGTGCGTCGTTCAAGCGTAGGCGCGGACTTCGCGTCCGCGATACCCCCGAAAGCGGGCAGTCGACTACGTAGTGCCCGAACCCGCGAGCAGGCCCCATCGCCCGAGCACTTCGCGAGGGGGAGGGCTGCGCCGACTCGTGGGTGGGGCTCAGTCGGCGCGTTCGATGGGTACCCGCCCAGCTACCGCCGCGAGGTCGAGACGCTCCGCGGTATCCAGCGCCTTTTCGGTCTTCTTCCGGGTGTCCCGACCAAGCGCGCCGCTCACAATCCAGCGCCGGGCGAGCCGGGCGAGCGGCAGGCCGAGATCCGAGACGTCGGGAGTCCGGCGCGGCTTGAGATAGAGCTCGAGCGTCAGCTTTCGAAGGAGCGCGGGATCGGCGGGCGACCCCGTCTCCTGCTCGAAACGGTGCGCCAACAGTGCGGCGAGTGCCTGGAGTTCTCGCACGCCGTTCCGGACCGTCACTCCGATCGACACGGCGGACGACGCCACGAGCACCCACGGGACGCGCGTGAACCGTGCGCCACGAAGCGCGATCCTGGCGACCGGCGTCGCGATGGCGACGAACCGCTGGATCGCGTCCGTCAGCTCCTCCGTGTCCTCGTGGTCCGCGAGCAGGCGCTTCGCTTCAGCGGCAGTCTTGACTTCGACGTCCGACGAGAGCAGGCGCTCGAATGCCTGGTGGATCACGTCTCCCGCGGCGCGCTCCACGGTGCGCGGAATTGCGAGGAGAGTGCCAGGTTTCTCCTTGGTCTGGGTCTCGGGCATGGCCGCAGAATGCCCGCCCGACGACTTCCTTGCATACGCTCGTGTCACTCTCGTCCCACGCGACCGCTCGACTAGGCTCGCCGGACGCGGGAGCACAGTCGCTGGAAGAGGTCCGCTCGTTCCTCGAGGCGCCCCCGCCGGCCGCACTCACGACGTACCGGCAGGACGGCAGGGCGCGACCGCAAGATGCGCGAACAGGACGCGTTCCTCGACGCGCACCTGACGCTGGACGCCGGCGAAACGAGATCTTCAGGTCGTCGTCCCATGTCGTGTCGTCGCGGGACAGCTTCCAGAGACCGTCGATCGTTTCGCCGTCGTCGCTTGAACGTGCCGGTGAACGGTTGCGAGAAGTCGAGCGCGGCGCGTTCCGCCACCCACGTCAGCGGGCCCCAGCCCAGCAACCATGCTCACGGGGGTGGTGTAGCTTCGCACCTCTAGTTCGCGTGCGCGCGAGGGCCAGGGCTCGCGCGACGGGGGCAGCCGTGGCGTTTCGGTGTATCTGACACCGCGAGGGGGTGGGGGTGCGACCCACCAGCGCCACCCGCGAAACGGTACGTGTCCTAGAAGAGGCAGCGCCCAGAGTCGCCTCCGAGTCTTCGTCACCCGCGTCGTGCTCGCCGCTTGCGGTCACGTCGACGAAAAGCGGCTTGCTGCCGAAGAGCATCTGTGCGTCGAGAACGTCAGCGACGTCGACAGCTCGGCTACCCGCGCGAAGCGGAATACCACGGTGATCTTGACTCATAGATAGCGAGAATATATACTCGCTATCTATGAAGGAGCTCTTCCTCGCCTTGCTCAGCGCCGAGCGTGCTCATGGGTACGAGCTGAAGCAGTCGTTGGAACATGAGTTCGGTGATTTGCTGCCGGCGCTGAATGCCGGCCAGATCTATTCAACGCTTGCCCGGCTCGAGCGCGATGGCCTCGTCGTCAGTACGGCGGTGCCCGGGGACAGCCGCGGCAAGCGCGTATACGAACTGACCGATGCCGGCCGGGGGGCGCTCGCGGCCTGGATCGAGCTGCCCGTCTCGGGCAGGCGGCTCAAGGACGAGTTCTTCATGAAGTTCGTCGTCGCTGCGTCGGCGCACTTAGCGGAGCCGAAGCAGCTGATCGAAGGGCAGCGACGCGAGTACTTACAGTCGCTGCGCGACCTGAACGCACTGCTCGAGGCCGATGGAAGAGCGCCCGCGGTCGAGCTCCTTGTCGAGGGGGCGATCTTGCACCTGAGGGCCGACTTGGAGTGGCTTGAACTGATCGAGCAGCGACTTGCACTGAACGAGGAGGTCTCTGATGACACCGGTACTTGAGGCGAGGCAGCTCGCAAAAACGTACGACACCGGCGGCGCGAAGGTTCTGGGTCTTCGCGGCGTCGACATCTCGATCGAGCGTGGCGAGTTCGTCGCGATCATGGGACCAAGCGGGTGCGGGAAGTCGACGCTGCTCAATCTCCTCGCCGGGCTCGATCGACCGACAGCTGGTGAGGTCTGGCTCGACGGCGAGCGCATCGACGGTTTGAGCGAGACCAATCTCGCGCGCCTTCGTCGTCGCAAGGTCGGCTTCGTATTCCAGTTCTTCAACCTGGTGCCGACGCTGTCTGCGGTTGAGAACGTCGAGCTGCCGCTGCTCCTCGTCGGCCGCCGGCGCAGAGACGCACGCCGGTCCGCGAACGAGCTGCTGAGCGATCTCGGCATTCCCGACAAGCACGGAGCCGCTCCTGGTGAACTGTCGGGCGGGCAGCAGCAGCGGGTCGCGCTGGCGCGCGCGCTGGCGAACAGACCTGACGTCGTGCTCGCCGACGAGCCGACCGGCAACCTCGACTCGGCGGCGGCCCGCGACGTGCTCGTGCTCTTTCGCGAGGCCCGGGCGCGCGGGCAGACCCTGCTGCTCGTGACGCACGACGCGAGCGTCGCCTCGGCGGCGGACCGGGTGATCACGCTCCGCGACGGGCTGGTTGCCGACGAGACGGAGCTGGCGGCGGCTCGCCAGGTCGCTTCTCTACTCGAACTGCAGAGCCCGGAATGACTACGCTGCTCTTCAAGCTGGCTTTCGCGGGCATCCGCTCACGTCTGCTCGCGAGCGCGCTCACGATCGCGATCGCCGGCGCAGCGTCCGCGACGATCGTGTTGGCGCTGGAGGTGCGCTCGAGCGGGCTCGATCCCTGGCAACAGACGTTCGATGCAGCCAACGGGGCACACGTGCTCGCGTACGGTCCCTCAGAGGCCGGCGCGCGCGCGCTCGCGGAGCAACCCGGCGTCACGGAACGGGGCGCGCCGGTCCCCATCGTGACGGTGACCGTTGGGCCGCATGGAAGCACCGATCGTGTATTCCTCGCGGGCCTGAGTGGCCGGCCAGCCGTGAACATGCCCGTGCTGACCGCCGGCTCGACGCTGCGGGAGGACGGGATCGTGCTCGAACGCAGCCTCGCGAATGCACTCGGCATCGAGGTTGGTGCCACGCTCGCAGTTACGAGCGGGCGCGGCACGATCGACCTCCCCGTGCTCGGGACGGCGGTCGTGCCGAGCCAGCCGCGCTACCCTCGCCGCAACCCCGGTCTGGCGTGGGTCACCCCCGCCACGCTCGAACGCGTCGAACCGGATCGCACCCACTGGCGCTGGACGCAGGCGCTTCGACTGGCGAATCCGTTCGCGGCTGCGGCGTTCACCGAGCAGGCGGCAGCGGGCATCCCCGGCGTCTCCTTCGAGACCTGGCAAGTCCAGCGCGATTACGCGCTGGGCGATGCACAGCCCATCCAGGTCATCGTGACGACGTACACCATCCTGCTCCTGATCGTCGCGTTCGTCGTGGTGGGGATCCTCGTCGGCGCGCGCGCCAGCGCTCAACACCGTGAGATCGGGCTGCTGAAGGCGGCTGGCTTCACCCCACGCCAGGTCGGAGCCGTCTTCGCTCTCGAGTCCGCCGTCCTCGGTTTGATCGCGGCGGCCCTCGGCTTCACGCTCGGGATGCTGTTCGCACCGCGCCTTGCCGCACCCAGCGCCGAAACGCTAATCGGCTCACCAACGATCGCGGCGAACCCCTGGCACATCCTCGTAGCAAGCTGTGTCGTCATCCCCGTGCTTCTAGCCGGAGCCTTGACGTCCACCCGCCGCAGTACTCGCTTCAGCGTCCTCGAGGCGATCCGCGCCGGCAGCTCGTCTCCGCCGAATTCACGACTTGCGCGCGCGATCACCCGGTCCTCCCTGCCCTTGACGATCGGGCTCGGCCTCAAAGACCTACTCGCACGAGGACGCAGGGCGCGTCTCCTCGCAGCCGCGATCGCACTCACGGGTGCAATGGTGGTCGTTGCGCTATCGCTCGACGCAACGCTCGACGCGCAGGCAGCCGGCGAAACCAGCGACATCCCGGATGAACTGCCGCTCCTCGTTTACACACTCGACACGGTGTTGCTGCTGATCACCGTAACCACGCTCGTCGCCGTCGCCCTGCTCACGGTCCGCGAGCGCATCCGCGACTACGGTGTCCTCAAGGCGATCGGCCTCACGCCCAGGCAGATCACCTCCACCGTCGTCAGCGCCCATGCCGCCCTCGCGCTGTTCGCCTCGCTCCTCGCCGTCCCGCTCGGCGTCGGTCTGTACCTCGCCCTTGCCTGGATCACCAGCGGCACGACCGAGGAAGCGGTGGTCGCTCCATGGCGGTCGCTCGCCGTGATTCCGATCGGAACCGTGCTCGTCGTCGTCGCCGCAACAAGCGTGCCGGCCCGGCTGGCCACCCGGATCCGCACGTCCGACGCGCTCCGCTACGAATGATCGCCGTCAGATCACGTCCGGCCCGTTCAATGAAATCTGAAGGGCCGCTGCCTGGCTGCGCTCGGCAGGTTCGAGGCGGAGGTGCCACTGCGTGAGGCGCGCGAGGCGCGCGGGTTACCCAGGAGCTCTCAACGCGCCTCGAATGAAAGAGCCGCTCGAACCGGCAGAGCGGCGAATCACGTACGGTGCTGATCCGCCGAGGGTAGTTCCGGTGCAGAGACGTTGCCCGAGCGCGGCAAGGGAATACGAACCCAGTCCCTAGGCGTTTGGTATTTCAAACCGCCTGGGGGTAGCTGGGGGTAGATAGCTTCTTCCAAGGCGCAGATAGGGGCTGGGGGCGACCCGGTCTGGCCCGTGAGCGCCCCCGCTCCTGTCATCGCATTCGCGCTTCGTTTCCCTACGCTTCCGGCGTGAACGACCCTAAGGAACCTCTCCGCTGCACCGAGCGCAAGCGGGAGTCGCGCGAGGAAGAGAACCCAGACGACGGGTGACGCGCGGAGTCAGACGGGCCATAAGACGCACGGATGCGAGCGGAACCGCTCGCTGTTAGCGTCGCCAGGGTGGCCAGAGAGATCGAACTCCGAAGACACACCGACGCCGACCAAGATGTCCTGACCGCGGAGGGCGTCGGGGCAGCGCTGGAGATCGGCGCACGCCTCAGGGGCGGTTACGACGTTGCGGTCTCGACGGGCGCCCAACGCGCGACGCAGACGCTCGCCTGCTTCCTCGCGGCGCTCGGCCAGCACTTGCCAGGCGGCGTCGTGGTCGAGCCGGGCCTGCGGTCGTGCGTCGAGGACCGCTGGCGCGGCGCGTACCAGAAGGCGGGAAGCGGCCAACTCGGGGCACTAGCTGAGGCTGACCCTGAGCTTGTTGCAGAGGACTCGGAGCGGCTTGGCGCCGCGCTCCGCCTCGTCCTCGACCGACTGCCCGACGGTGGCCGCGCCCTCGTCGTCGGCCACAGCCCGACGAACGAGGCCGCGGTCTTGGGTCTCACCGGCGAGATCGTGGCGCCGCTGGCGAAGGGCGCCGGCGTCCTTGTCGTCGCCGACGACGACGGCTACCAGGTCCAGCCCCTCGAGTAGGCGTCGCGGCTGTGTCTGCTCCAGAAGGCCCGCGCCGGTCGCCACTCGTCTCTCCCGACCGCGCACGCGCGCGCGAGGCTGGCCGAGCCTGGGGGGTCTGCGACGGCACCCCTCCCCCCAAGAAACTGTTGGGCCGCGGGGCCTCTTTCGGAGCAGCCGCGCGGCCTGAGACCCTCCCGCGCAGCGCACTGGCGTGCTAGGACTACGCGCTGCCTTCGAGCAGTTGCTTGAGCTTCTGCTGATTCCTCGGCATCTCGGACGCGGCCTGACGCCGCACGATGAGTGGCACGAGGAGCTTGCCGATCCCGTGCCCTTCGAAGTCGAGCACCATCGTCACGCGCGACGCTTGACCCTGCTGGAGTGGATCGATAGTGCCCTTGAGCATTCCCCGCACGGGGCCGTCGACCCCTCGCACACTCCAGCTCTTCGGCGGATCCAGGTCAGATAACTCAGCCGTCATCGCCATCTCGCGGCGGCCGACTCGCCTCGTCACCACGACCCTCGTTCCCTTGCTAGCAGGGCCACTCGCCTCCCGACTAACGCGGACAACACTCTCCTGCCACTCCGACAGATGCGACGGGTCAGTGATAAACGCGAATACTTCCTCCGGGGGGCGGGCTATCTCGATGCTCACGGTTATCGGAGCCATCGCGCCTCCTTCCGATCGATCCCTGGACATGGATGATTCCACAGGCGAGAACGAAGCGGAGCCGCCCTAGTTGACCCCGTCCGCCTCCAGCTCCCGCTGTGTGGTCGGAGTGGTGCCGATTTAGACAACGCACCGATTGCGAGACTACCACCTCACCGCCTTGATCGTCACGGGATGTGTGGTCGACGGTTATCGCGGCTGGTTGCGTCTGCTGCATCGAGGCTCTATCGCGCGAGCGCGGTTCGAGTCGCGTTCGCTCCGTCAGCATCGCCTCGCCTGACTTGTTGCTCTGACTACGCGGGCCGAGCGCGAGAGCGTCCTAGGTAGACATCTCGCGCGTCAGGCCTCGGTGAGAATCTCGAACGTCAGCGGCGTGTCTCCGATCAGGTCTGCGGTAATCAGCGGACTCCCGGCGGGACCGGGTTGCGGTTCGGCTTCCTCGAGGAACGCCGCTTTCCTGTCGTACTCGCGCACGCGCCATAGCGCTCCGCGGGTGCGTAACAGCGTCCCGATAGGGAGTTCGCCACGCGTTGTTCGATGCTCGACGTCGCCGTCCGGGAACCGGAGGATCAGGATCGGCGTTGTCGGGATACGGACAGCGTACTCCGATCGGGCGCTTCCTGAATCCGGACGCGCTCGACGTGCGCGGTGGTGACGTCCGCGTGGGTGATGTTCATCACCGACCAAAGCATTCCCCTTCGGCCGATCGTCTCGCCGATCGTCGGAGCGATACGTCGGCTGAGGTCGTACTCGTAGTCGCCGTTAGGGAAGCGGATCACGAACGCTACTGCAGGCATTGCACACCTCGTCGCTCGCCTAGTTCGCATTTGCCCCGTCATCTACAGGTGTAAACGCGAGGCGCACGACCAGGAGGCTCGCGCCTCGACCATGCAGCTCCCGGGCGGCGTCCTCGGCCATCCAGAACGCTCGGCGCTCGATCGCGCGGCGGAAGCGGGCGCGTTGGCGTGTGCTCCCGATGTCGCGAACACATGTTCTCACGACGAGTCGATTTTGCCGCAAACTGCGGGGTTCAAGGTTGACGAGCAGGGACATCGGTGGTCTACGGTCGATGCGTACCGTCCTCCACGTCAAAGGGGGTGTTTTGAATGGCAGCGACGGTCACTCACTCGATGGTCCAGCAGTTCGCTTCGATGAAGCCGACCGAGTTTGGGAAGACCATCGATCCGAAGTGGCAGGTCGGCGAACGCCTCTTGAAAGAGGTGAAGCTGTCGGTCGAGAAGAGCTACCTCACGCCGCTCGACGGCGCACGCTTGATCTCGTCGATCACCGCCACGCTCTTCGGCTACGACGAGTTCATCTTGCGTGAGATCTCGCCTGAGTCGTGGCTCGCAACGACGTCGACCCGGCGTTAGTGATCGCCTGACACGCGAGGGGGAAGGGGCGCTCAGCTCCTTTCCCCTCCTCGGTTCAGCCCGCCGGCCTCGCGCTTCTCGATCCACACGTAGCTCGCGAATTCGGGTTCCGAGCCCCGCGTTTCGCACATCGTCGGCCGGGTATCTGAAACGACCATGGCCTCCTATGTGGTCAACGAGGCTGGCCGTCGGCGCGCGGAGGAATGATCCGTCGACGGCAGTACGTGGTGAGAAGCGAGTGGGGCGAGGCCCAGCCGCACGCCGCGCAAGAGAATGCCTATCTCGAATCACACTCCTGGGCCGACTACGCCGCTTGGCATCTGGGCCTGGCGGAGGGAGTAGCAGACGAGACGAAGGGACGTTACGCATTCGTCTTCGGCGACTTTCGACGATTGCACCGATCGGGCCTGATCGCTTGTCAGTACCGCGCGGGCGAGTGGGAGCACAAGGAGATCGAGCTCGCAGCGCACGAGTTGCTCCAGCTTCTCGACAGCAGGCGCGCGCAGGGAGCCAAACGGTGAGCTGCCGCGAACGCGCGCCTAAGGCTGCGCGATGGCCTACTCGCGAATCACGACATAGCGGACGGGAATTCCTTCGAGACTCTTTGTGGGCGCGTTGGCCGTCGCACGCGACTCAACCGTCCCTTCCTCATCTCCCGGCCGCACTGCGACGACGATCTCATCGGCTGGAAACGTCGCGAGAGCGTCGCGAATCGCCAAGTCGACGTCTGCTTCGCCCGCCACAGCCTCGACGGTCTCACCAGGTAACTGCGCAGCCGTGTCTTCGGCGATGTTCTGCGCATAGCTGAACGCCTTCTCGTCGTTGGCGAGCCAGTCGAGCACGCTTTGGCGTACGACGGGTACCACAACCTTGAGCTTGTCAGCTTCACCGACGTATGAGCGCAGTACGTTCTCTGGATGTTCGACGGTACTGACGACGAGGACGTTTCCCACAGTGTTGGGTCAATGCCCATGTCGGGGCAATCTCGAAACCAATTCTGAGTTCCGCACTCGTCTCACTCGAGCAGTTCAACCCGGTATCTCGACTCCTCTCTTTTCAGTAGCAGCGGAGTTTTCGGTCGAGAAGTACCGGATGGAGGCGGTCGCGAGAGAGATGTGGTCGCCGGATGCCGCCGGTAGACCCACAACGTCGAAGCGGCCGAAGGCCGCTCCTGACGAGACGCACCCGAAGCCGAGACGCGCCTTAGATAGGCCGGGTCTACCTCAACGGCTAGCTGCGCCGACCCCGACCTGCGCTACGACGTCGTGCAGTTCGTAGAAGCCGTCCCGCGTGGGCTGCGTGAAGTTGTCCGGGTTCGGGAACGCCGACGGGCCTTGGTCGACCAGCGGCTGGACGTGCTCGGCGAGGAACCGCTCAGCCTGCTCGCGCGACTCCCACACGTCGATGATGCGGAACACGTTGTCCTGATCGTCGAACCCCGCCGTGTGGCAGATGAGTCCGTCGAACGGGCCATCCCCGATGCGCTCCTTGACGAAGTCGTAGTTCTCGGTCGAGCGGTTCTCGATCGGGAACTCCTGGATGTACGCAATCGCCATCGCGACCTCCTTGGGAGAGGGTGTGCCTCGATGGTACGCCTCGACCGCTTCCACAGGTGTGTCCATGACGTGAGCGTCAGGTCGTCAAGGCCGATCCGTGTCGGCGCGTTCGCCTAGCTCGGGGCGCAAGATGGCCGTTCGGGGGGACCTATCCAGACTCGACGCCTCGGGCGCAGGGTCGTGCTCGATCAGTCCGAGGTCGTCGCCGGTCGTGTCGTGGACGCGGTAGGTCGGCACTGGCCGAGTCTTGCAGCTGTCCTGACGCCTACTCGGACGCGAAACGCCACATCGTCTTCCCACGCCACCCATTCCGAGATAGCACCGGCGAGAAGCGGCGGCCTCGCAGCGGCCGCTTCTCGTCGCACGTCGCTCGTCACTAGCGGGAGTAGCGGATGCCTCCCGACAGTCCCAGCAGCACGAGCACAATGAGAACTATCCAAGCCCACAACGGCATCTCGACCTCCTAGTTCCAGTCCCGGTAGCCGCTTCCACCGGGTCCGGTAGTATGCGAGCCAAGCCGAGTCCGATAGTTCTCGTCTGTGGTGAGTGACTCGTCGACCTCGGGAGCGTTCTTGATCTCGTCCTTCGTTCGGTTGACGTACACGATCTCGTCATCCACGTCGATCTCGCGGACGACACCAGCCGGAAGCATGACCTTCTTGCCGAGGATCCAAGGGCCTGTATCGACGACGATGTAGGCCGAGCCGGCGTCATACGTGTTCTCGTCGATCTTCCCGATCGAACCGTCGAGCGCCTCGACGCTGAAGCCGACGATGTCGGTGTCCGGCAAGCCGGCGACTGTCTCTCGGTAGGTATGGATGCGCGTGTTCTCCATGAGTCCTCCTTGGTGAGTGTTCTACCCTCGCAAGGGACTTACCCGGAGAGCGGGTTTTTAACCTCGGCCTTGGCTCTCGATGCTCTCAGTTCGCACCTCCGTCTGCGGCTGCCTCCCTGGGCTCGCGCTCCTCGATCCGTAGGTAGCTCGCGAGTCGGGATCGTCGCGTGTCGGCACGCTGGTACGTTCCGCACTCAACATGCCGCTCTTCATGGATCGCCATGACGTGCCCGGAACATCAGCGGCGGACGTAGCGCGGTTTCACGCGAGCGATCTCTCTGCGCGTCCGAATCGGGCTGGCCGCGGGGGGAGCCTGTGGATCACAACGACGATCTCTTCGGGGCAACGGTGAACCTTGCGAGTCGCCTCTGTACTGCCGCTGAGCCCGGTTCGGTCCTTGTCTCGGATGTCGTTCACGCACTCGGTTCCGAGAGAGGTTTCGTCTTCGGTGAGGTCGACCGACGCGAGCTCAAGGGATTCTCGACTCCAGTCGGGGTCTTCGAGCTACTAGGTGCGCAAGCCGGAGGTTGAGAGCCGGCGATGACGGCTCACCACAGGCCGGGAAGTTTTCCTGAAACTTTGCCGAGCGACGACCGCAACGGCCTCCGTGACGACCGAGGACCCGTCGGAGTCCCAAATCCTCCGGAGGGGGAGGGGGTGGCGTCTAGGCGCGTGCGTGGTGTGAGCGCTCTCGGCTTGCATGTGCGGCGGGAAAAGCCACCTAGAAGACCTCGCGCTTCGCGAGATCTGTCGTGACCCCCGCGACGTGCTTGAGCCTCGGGGAGCCTTCGCTGAGCTGGCCCTTGCGTAACCTCCGGAGTCGTGAGCACATCAGCCGCAACACTCTCCGCTCCGAGACGGGAGCAGCTCGTCCGCTACGCGCAGTGGCTCGCGTGGTCGAGCCTCGTCTGGATGACCGCAGAAGGCGTCATCGCGGTCGCTGCGGGCATTGCGGCCGGAAGCATCGCCCTGATCGGATTCGGCTTCGACAGTGCGATCGAAGGCATCGCGAGCGTCATCATCATCTGGCGCTTCTGGGGCACACGGGCGCTGTCCGAACAGGCTGAGCGACGAGCGCAGAAGCTCGTCGCCGTGAGCTTCTTCTTGCTCGCGCCCTACGTCGCGATCGAGTCAGTACGGGCGCTTGTGACAGGCCACGAGGCGCAGACGACTTGGCTCGGCATCGGCCTGACCATCGCGAGCGCAGCCCTCATGCCCGCGTTCGGGATCGCCAAGCGCCGCGTCGGGGCTGAACTCGGGTCCGCTGCAACGGCCGCTGAAGGGACGCAGAACATGCTCTGCGCGTACCTGTCTCTGGCGGTGCTCGCAGGGCTACTCGGCAACACCCTCTTCGGCGCGTGGTGGCTTGACCCGCTTGCAGGCCTCTTCATCGCCTACGTCGCGGTGCGCGAAGGGCGTGAGGCGTGGGAGGGTGAGGAGTGCGCGCACTAGTTCAGCCCGCCTGCCTCCAGCTCGCGCTCATCGATCCGCAGGTAGCTCAACCAACAACGAGCCCTCGCCGCCGTGTCCAAAGAGACAAGGTGAGGAAGGAGGGAATGCGATGTACGCCAAGACATTCGTGCCGGTTCCCTCAGGGGGGTGCCTAGCACGCCTAACGCACGAGGAGTGTCATGACTCAAGCACGTGACGACCTGACCATCCGCCCGATCACCGGGCCCGACGAACTCGACCTGTTCTGCCGCATCCCGTACGTGCTCAATGCGGAGCTGGCGGGCGACCTGCAAGCTGGCCGCAGAAGGCCGGAGTGGCTGTGGGTGGCCCTGCGCGGTGACCGCCTGGTGGCCAGGGTCGCGTGGTGGGCGATCGAGGCGGGCCGAGGCCCGTACACGATGGATATTTTCGACAGCGAAGACGTCGATACCGGTGTGCAGCTGCTCAAGGTGGCGATGGCGGACATGCCCAAGACGCAGTACATCCGCTTCGTGCCGCCCGGCTGGCGCGAGTCGCCGGCACCATGGCTGGAAGCGCTGGAGCAGACCGGAGCCCGGCTGTTCGTGGAGCGGCTCCGTCTCCAGTGGACAGCCGGCACGCCGATCCCTGAGCCCAGGGGGCGGTTGCGGTTCCGGCCGGTGGGCGAGCGCGCGGAACTCATCGATCTGCTAACCCGCGCGCTTGACGGGACGCTCGACGCGCACAGCCGCAGCGATCTGGCGGACAAGACACCCGAGCAAGTCGCGGCGGCGCAGTACGACGAGGAGTTCGCGGGCTACAAGGGCCCGCGCGAGTGGTGGCGGATCGCGACGACGCCGGATGGCGACCCGGTCGGATTCGTGATCCCGTCGCGCAACGCGTACAACCCGATTATCGCGTACATCGGGGTCGTGCCGGAGCATCGCGGCCGCGGCTACGTCGGCGAGATCCTCGCCGAGGGCACGCGGATCCTTGCCGCCGAAGGTGTTTCGCGTATCCGTGCCGCCACTGACGTCGGCAACGTGCCGATGGCGCGGGCGTTTGCGCGGCTCGGTTACGCCACGCTCGAGCATCAGCTGGACATGAAGTGGGGTTAACGCGCACGTGACCGGTACTGCCTGACCTCGGCCCCGTAGCGGCAGTGCTCCATGGAGCACCAACGTCGGTTGCCGGACCGGGACGTGTCGACGAACAGCAGGCGGCAGTCCTCCGCGCTGCAGGGGATGACGAGCGTACAGGTGCTCGTCGGGTTCTGGACCCAGGTTCGTAGCTACGTCAGCGCCACCTAGTTTCCGCCCGCCCGCCTCGAGCTCGCGCTCCTCGATCCTAAGGTAGCTCGCGAGCTGCTGCGATCATGGCGCTGTGGATCAGGTGCGGATCGACAAATGGCTCTGGGCAGCGCGCATGTTCAAGACGCGCAGCGCGGCGACCGGGGCCGTCCTTGGGGGGCGGGTACACGTGAACGGCGAGCGCGTCAAGCCCTCGAAGGTCATTCGGACGGGGGACACGATCGAAGTGACCATCAGGACAGTCCGGCGCACGCTGGTCGTAACCGGGGTGGCCGAGCGCCGAGGCCCGGCGAGCGACGCACTCACGATGTATGCGGAGACGCCCGAGTCACTTATCGCGCGCGAACTGCACGCGGCTGAACATCGGCTTTCCCGTCCGCTTGGAGCCGACCTCGGCACACGCCCCACAAAGCAGGCGCGGCGCCGACTTGACGCACTGCGCCGGGGACAGCGCGGCACACGCTGAGTGCCGCCTCCCAGTTCGTAGTGAGCGTGACGGCCGCCGTTGCCTCCGGCTAATTCAGCCCGCCCGCCTCGAGCTCGCGCTCCTCGATCCGCAGGTAGCTCGCGAGTTCTCGGGACTCACGCTTCGCGAGACTCGCACTGATCTCCGCGAAGTGCTGGAGCCCGGGCGTGCCTTTCCACGGCGCACTGAAGACCTCACGGTCGGACTTACTTAACGTTGACTCCCCTCTGACAGCCCCGTAGAGTGCCGCGCCAACCGGCGCAAGTCTCCGCGTGCTTATGCTGAATCAAGGTGTCGATGGTGCGCGAGCCACGCTACGCGCGACCGGCGAAGAGCGCCACGGCGCCGACGACCTCGATCTCGACATCGGTCAGCTCGAACGCCAGCCCTTGCTCGAGTCCCGGCAAGTCGTCCTCGACGTTCGAGAAGATTCCCTTCCGGTTGTAAAGGCGCATCAGACGTCGTCCGAGCAGGTTGTGGGCGATGCCGCGGCCGAGAATCGTGCTTCCGAAGAGGACACCGCCCGAGGCGAGGTAGGGACGGAGGTTCGACGCGACTGTCGCGGCCTTCCACTCCAGTCCGCCGGGAAGACAATGGAAGAGGAAGTTCGCCCCGATCGAGTCGAAGCGCGCATCGGCCAAGTCGACTGGATCCAACACGTTCGCCTGAAGCGTCTCGGGCGCATAGCGCCGAATCCGGCCGGACGCCGCCGACAACGAGTTCTCGTTCAGGTCGAGCAGAGTGATCCGTGGGTTCTCGACCCGCCATTTGCAGTGGTCGAGAAACCACCCAGTGCCGACTCCCACGTCGAGGTGGCGCGCGCCGACGTAACTGTCGTAGCGCTGGAGCATCCTGGAGCTGCGACATCGCCAGACGAAGCGGTTCGAGAACCCGAGGACGAGAAGATCGTAGACCCGGAGTGTGAGCGGCGTGTAGACGCGCTGACCTGCTTCGACTTCGTCCGCCCTCGGCCCCTCGTCGGCCATTCTCCAAGCCTACGCCGCGAGGCATTTGCGGCATCGCGGCTCGGCGCGATCCGTCTCTGGTGGACCGAGAGGAGCCTGGCAGCTGGAAGCCTCACCCAGTGCTCAGGCTCACCCGATCTAAGCCCAGCCTAGTGACGCAGAACGCGCTTCCTGCGGCGTGGACGTCGTAAAACGAGTGAAGCCCGCGAACAGGGACTCCACCACCACCACAACGCCGCGCCCTCCGATGCAGTGGCGCCAACCGTAGCCCAGGGCGACGCGACTCACAGCGGATGCGGCCGATCCTGTCCGGAAACGGCCAGCAGTGCGCTGATGCTCGGTGGCATATGAGTGCTTGCACGCGCCAAACAAAGGAGGGACTGATGAAGATCCTGATCGGGCTCGTGGTTCTCTCGTTTGCACTGCTCGCCGGCGCGGCGCGTGGCGAGCCGAACATCTCCCGGCAGCTTGGCGACGACATCCGCTACGACATCACCCAGCTGCCGTCGCTCGGCGGGGCATCCAGCGCCGGGTTCAGCATCAACGATCGCGGCTGGGTGGCGGGCCGCTCCAACCTGCCCGACAACCAGATTCGTCACGCGACGCTGTGGCGGAACGGCGTCGCTCACCGATCTCGGCACGCTCGGCGACCCGAAGGAACAGCGTCGTGCGCTGGCCGGTCAAGAACATGCGCGGCCTCATCACCGGCATCTCGCAGACGGACGAGCCGGACCCGTACAACGAGAATTGGAGCTGCTCGGCATTCTTCCCCGCGCGCCACGGGCACCGGCTATCAGTGCCTCGGGTTCAGGTGGCAGAACGGCGAGATGACGCCGCTGCCCACGCTCGGCGGCACGCACGGTTTCGCCGCCGGTGCGAACAACGCGGGCCGGATCGTCGGCTGGGCCGAGAACACGGTGCACGACCCGAAGTGCGTGGCGCCCCAGGTCCTCCAGTTCCTTCCGGTCGTCTGGGGCCCGAACGACCGAGATCCAGGCGCTCCCGCTGCTTCCGGGCGACTCCTCCGGAGCGGCCACGGCGATCAACGACCGCGGCCAGATCGTCGGTATCAGCGGCATCTGCGACCAGGCGGTCGGGAGGTTCACCGCGAGGCATGCCGTTCTCTGGGACAAGGGCGAGGTGATCGACATCGGCAACCTCGGCGGAGTGGCCTGGCACACGCCAAACGCCATCAACATCCACGGCGACGTCGTCGGATTCTCCAACTTCTCCGCGGCCGACGGAGGCGAGTACCACCCGCACGCTTTCCACTGGACGAGGAGGACGGCATCCGCGATCTCGGCACGCTGCCGGCGCCACTCGACGACAACAGCGATGCCTGGGGCATCAACGACGGGGCCAGACGGTGGGCAGGTCCTGCGACGTCGACGGCAACTGCCACGCCTTCCTGTGGCAGGACGGCGTGATGATCGACCTGAACTGCCTGGTGGACTCCGACGATTGCGTCCGACGACCCGCTCATCGCCGCCTTCGACATCGACGATCGCGGCAGGATCACCGGCCAGGCGTTCGACGACGAAGCCGGCGAGTTCGTCGCTTTCGTGGCAACACCGGCGCGCGGATAGGCCTACGCACGCACGACGACGGCGCTCAGAGAACCGGAGTGGGATTGTTCCACTCCGGCTCTCGCCTACGAACAGCGGGCCTGCTCTGCGACCGAGGTGAGCTGTACGGCCGCCGCTTGCCAGCGGCCGTCGCGAAGACGCCACACGACCGTATAGCGTGTCGACTTTCGCTCGCCGTTGCGGAGACAGTGGGCGGCCCCCTGCACGAGGGCCACGTCGCCCAGTAGGCGCACGTCGGTCTCGTCGTGCCGCACGCCTGTAACACGGGGCGCCGCTGCGGTACGCAACAGGAACTGCGGTTGTCGATGTGCCGTCCGTCAGCGAGCGTGCAAACGAAGTCGTCGGTCAGATGCTCGCAATACCAGACAGTGTCGGACTCGACGGAGGCGCGCATGTACTCGTCGTTCAGGCGATGGAGCGCTGCGACCTCGGCCATCTCAGCATGGGGAGCATCCACCTCGAGCGCCTCTGCGATGCACGGGCCAAGCCGGGTCACGACCGTGTGGTAGCTCTCGATCAGGTGCATCACCGTGTCTTCGTAGTTCTGGCGCCATTCGTCGCTGCCGTAGAACGCGGTGAGCTGCTCCTCGCGCTCGGCACGCGAGGCGAAGGCGCGGGCGAGGAAGTAGTGCTCCGAGTCGGCAAGCGAAGGCCCGTATCCCACGACGTGATGTGGGTTGTGGCTTGGCAGCGGCAGCGCCTCCTCGCAGACGATGCGATCGAAGGCTTGGCGACCTCCTGGCACGAGCGCGTATGTCCGCAGGTCCACGACGGCACCTGGGGGCGTGGGCGTGCTCGTCTCCGCCACCGCTGGTCTCATGCGGCCCGCGGTCGCGTCGCGGTCGACGCTTGCGAGAGGTCGGCCATCCAGAGGTGTGTCGCGGCCAGTGCACGCCAGGGTCGCCACGACTCGGGGAGCGTGCCTAGCGCGGCTCGAGAGAGAGACATCCCGTCTGGGCCAAAGGCACGGCGAAGGCCGAGGTCGGTGATCGGGAACGCGTCGCGTTCGCCGAGCCGGAGGGCGAGATAGTGCGCAGTCCACGATCCCAGACCATCGATTGCGGTGATGGACGAGGTGAGCTCGTCAAGACCGACGCTGCCGTCGAGCCGAATCGCGTCGTCGGTGACGGCGCGAGCGAAGAGAGCGGATCGCCTCCGTCTTTGCCCGCGTGAGCCCGAGGCGGGGAGTAGGTCGGCCGCGGCAAGCGTGCTCGCCGGGGGAAACGTGTGCGTCAGGCCGAGCCGCCGGAGCCGGGCACTTCCGGTGCCGTATCGCTCGACGAGCCGCCCGGTGATCGTGTTCGCCGCCTACGACGGTCACATGCTGGCCGATGATCGCGCGCACGCCGGTCTCGAAGGGACACCATGACCCCGGTGCGCGAAGCCCCGGTCCAGCGCACAGCAGCGCGCGCATCGTCGGGTCGCGGGCGAGGTGATCGACGGGCTCGTCCAAGTCGAAGTCCAGGTTCGCGATCCGGCGAGCACGAGCGACCAGATGAATCAGGCTCCTCCCAATGAGGAAGGTGGGCGACGAGCACGAGGTGGTCTCTCGCCGCCTGGGAGAGCTCGATGTACGCCAGGATCGCCGTCGACGACGATCGTGCGCCGGTAAACTTCCCTTCCGAAACGTGTTCGACGCCGGGAATCGCTCGCGCTGCGAAGTACGCCTATCGTCGCGTCCCAGTCTGAGCATGCCCCGGAACCCCAAGGCGTAGCGGGAGGCCGCCGTCGACGACAAGCCGGTCGGCCTTACGGCGTTTCGCCCGTAGCGCGCGCGGCGAGGCGCGGAAGATCTCTCGGCAGGCGCGGTTGAAACGCCGGCGCAAGCTCCCTGAAACCGGTCGCAAGCGCGATCTCGAGCATCGGGAGATCG
>CAVWTX010000012.1:0-127345 GCA_963758065.1 uncultured Thermoleophilia bacterium
GGGGAAGTCGGGCTGCATCAACACGATCCTCACCTCGACTCTCCTGCGGGCGACGCCGGACGAGGTTCGCATGATCCTCATCGACCCGAAGCGCATCGAGCTCGGCTACTACGAGTCGATCCCGCATCTCCTCACCTCGGTGGTGTCGAGCCCGAAGGAGGCGGCGACGGTGCTCATGAACGTCGTCACCGAGATGGAGCGGCGCTACGAGCGACTGTCGCTTGTCCGGGCCCGCAGCTTGCCCGAGGCGAATCGCGCGCTCCGTGCGCGCGGCGAGGCGACGCTGCCGTACTTGCTCGTGGTGATCGACGAGCTCGCCGACCTGATGATGGTCTCGCCGCAGGCTGTAGAGGACTGTGTGATCCGGCTTGCGCAGAAGTCGCGCGCCGTTGGCATCCACCTCGTGCTCGCGACGCAGCGGCCCTCCGTCGACGTGATCACCGGGATGATCAAGGCGAACGTGCCCTCCCGGATCGCATTCGCCGTCTCGAGCCAGACCGACTCGCGCGTGATCCTCGACACCGCGGGCGCGGAGAGCCTGCTCGGGCAGGGCGACATGCTCTTCAAGCCGCTCGGCACCTCGCGCCTCCAGCGACTCCAGGGCGCGTACGTGAGCGAGGAGGAGATCGCGCTCGTCGTCGAGCAATGTCGCACCCAGCGCGGCCAGGATCTCGACGAGTCGCTGCTCGAAGCACCGGAGGCGGCGTTCGAGGAGGGGGAGGAGGACCAGGACTTCGACCCGGACGAGGATCAGCTGCTCGATCGCGCGATCGACATCGTCGTACAAACGCAGACCGCGTCGGTCTCCCTGCTCCAGCGCCGGTTGCGCGTCGGTTACACCCGCGCGGGTCGCTTGATCGACATGCTCGAGCGCCGCGGGATCATTTCGGGCTACGAAGGGTCGAAGCCGAGACGTGTTCTTGTGTCCGAAGCCGAGCTCGATCGTGCCTGACCGTGCGGACCAAGGTGTCTTTACACACTTGAGAACCGGTACAACTTGCGGTTAGATCAAGCGTCCAAGTAGGACGGCAGGTCTATCTCGTAAGGAGGGCACGTGAAAGTAGGGATCAAGTTGACAGCCGCGCTTGCGGTGATGCTCGCCGCGCTCGTGGCGATCACCGCGCTCGCGACCACGGGCACGGCCGCACCGAAGCAGCAGCCGTTTCTCGCGGCGTTGATCAGCGACGTCGGCCGTTTCAACGACAAGTCCTTCAACCAGAACCAGCTCCTCGGGCTCAACCGGGCAAAGACGGCGCTCGGAATCCAGGTACTTCCGCTGCAGTCGAACTCGGACGCGGACTACATCCCGAACCTGACGACCGCCCTGCGGCGCGGTTCGAATGCGATCGTCTGCGCCGGATTCCTGATGGCGGACGCCTGCGCACAGGTTGCGAACACCGATGAGGGCAAGCAACGGGAGTTCGCGATCACGGACTACCCGGTGCAGGTCGCCCCGTTCACCAACAACCCGAACGTCACCGGTTTGACGTATGCGTCGCAGGAGTCCGGGTGCCTCGTCGGTCATATGGCTGCGCTCATGGTGAAGCGCCAGGGCGGACCGCAGGTGATTGGCGCCGTCGGCGGGATCAAGATCCCACCGGTGGACACCTGGATCGCCGGCTACCAGTTCTGCGCAAAGCGGGCGAACAAGAAGATCAGGGTCCTAATCGGCTACTCGCAGGACTTCGTCGCATCCGACAAGTGCAAGGCCGTGGCGGAGAACCTCATCTCCCGGAGGGCGAAGGTCCTGTTCCAGGTCGCCGGCCAGTGCGGCCTCGGCACGCTGAAGGCGGCGGACGAGGCGAAGATCTGGAGCATCGGCGTCGACGTCGACCAGTACGCGCTGGCGAAGCGTGTCATGACCAGCGGTATCAAGCGCGTCGACAGAGGGGTCTTCAACTTCATCAAAGCCGTGAAGACCGGTGCACCGAGCGGCGCGGGCAACCTGTACTTCGACCTCGAGAACAACGGCATGGGCCTCGGCAAAATCAACCCGGCTGTTCCGAAGACGATCATCGCGAGCACGTTGAAGCTCAGGCAGCGGATCATCGACGGCAAGGTCAGGCCGCCATTGGCGGTCTCGAGCTAGCTCGAGCGAGATAGAACGTAGCGAGGGGCGGGCGACGAGCTCGCCCCTCGTGCTTTCAGCGGACGGGCACCATAGAATCCCGCCGCAGTGAGCCAGCCGACCGTCCTCGAGATGCGCGGGATCGTCAAGCAGTTCCCGGGCATCCTGGCGAACGACAGCGTCGACTTCGACCTCAGACGGGGCGAGGTGCACGCGCTCCTCGGCGAGAACGGCGCCGGGAAGTCGACCCTCATGAACATCCTCTACGGCCTCTACCGGCCCGATGCGGGTGAGATCAGGGTTGCAGGCAAGCCCGTGACGTTCCACTCGGCCAAGGACGCAATCGAGAGCGGCCTGGGCATGGTCCATCAGCACTTCATGCTCATCCCGGTGATGACGGTCGCCGAGAACATCGTGCTCGCGACCGAGCCGACGGAGGCCGGCGTCTTCTTGGACTACGACGAGGCTCGTCGTCATGTTCGGGAGCTCGCACTGCAGTTTGGCTTCGCGATCGACCCTGACGCGCGAATCGAGGACATCACGGTCGGTCAGCAGCAGCGGGTGGAGATCCTGAAGGCGCTCTACCGTCGCGCGGACATCCTGATCCTCGACGAGCCGACTGCTGTGCTCACACCGCAAGAAGCCATTGAGCTCTTCGGCATCCTCAGGATCCTCCAGCGGGAAGGCATGTCGATCATCTTCATCAGCCACAAGCTCAACGAGGTGCTCGAGATCGCCGACCGGATAACGGTTCTCCGGCGCGGCAAGCTGATCGACACTGTTCCCCGAGAGGGCGCGACCGAAGCGGGGCTCGCACGGAGCATGGTCGGGCGCGAGGTGCTCCTGCGCGTCGAGAAGCCTCCAGCCACTCCCGGAGAGAAGGTGCTCGAGCTGCGGAACGTCGACGTGCGCGACGACCGCGGGCTCGAGAAGGTGCGCGGAGTCTCGCTCGAGGTGCGGGCGGGTGAGATCGTCGGGATCGCCGGCGTCGACGGGAACGGCCAGACAGAGCTGATCGAGGCGATCACCGGCCTGCGGAGCCGGGAAAGCGGGGACATCCTCGTCGATGGAAAGGAGATGTCTCTGCACGCCAGCCCGCGCGCGATGCTGGAAGCGGGGGTCGGACACATCCCGGAGGATCGACACCGCTACGGGATGGTGCTCGACTTCACGCTCGCCGAAAACGTCGCGCTCCACGACTTCCGCTACCCACCCGACTCACGCTTCGGGTGGCTCTTCCCGAAGGTTCTCGTCGAACGCACGCGCCGCCTGATCAAGGACTTCGACGTGCGCGGTGGGGATCCGCAGACAAAGGCCCGCAACCTCTCGGGCGGGAACCAGCAGAAGCTCGTCGTCGCCCGCGAGGTCGACCGCGACCCGAAGGTGCTGATTGCGGCCCAGCCGACACGAGGTCTCGACGTGGGGGCAATCGAGTACCTCCACCGCCGGCTCGTCGAGGAACGCGACACCGGTCGAGCCGTCCTGCTCGTCTCGCTCGAGCTCGAGGAGGTGCTCTCCCTCTCGGATCGCATTCTCGTCATGTACGAGGGCGAGATCGTCGGGGAACATGCCGCCGGAGTTACCGAAGACGTCGTCGGCGTGGAGATGCTCGGCGGACAGCGCGAGAAGGTCGCGTGACTGAACCAGCAACACCGCCTCCCCCGCCCGAGGAGGCCGAGCCGACCACCACTGCCGGGAGGCTCCAGCTCCGGCAGCGCGCCGGTGGGATCATCCCTCCAGTCCTCACCGCCATCTTCGCGTTCTTCATGGGCGGCCTCGTGATCGCCGCGTCCGGCCACAACCCGATCGACGCCTACCTGGGGATCCTCGACGGCGCCGGCCTCAACTGGTTCTGGGACGACTTCGGAAACACCGACGTCTTCGAACTGACGACGTTCAACTTCACGCAGACGCTCCTGCGCACGACCACGTTCATCTTCACCGGGCTGGCGGTCGCGTTCGCGTTCCGTTGCGGTCTCTTCAACATCGGAGGCCAGGGCCAGTACACGATCGGCGTCGTCGTCGCGGTCTGGGTCGGCGCGTACTGGGGAAACGCCCTGCCGAACGGCCTCCACGTCGTCGTCGGCATCGTGCTCGCGGCATTCGCCGGTGCCATCTGGGCGGGAATCGCCGGGATCCTGAAAGCGACCGTGGGCGCGCACGAGGTGATCTCCACGATCATGCTCAACTGGATCGCGATCTGGTTCGCGAGCTACTGCTTCGGCCAGGGCGGACCGCTCCAGAACACGACCCCCGGACAGGAGTCCGTCCCGATCTCGGACGACGTCTACGAGGAGTCCGGCTTGACCATCCCCGTGCTCTGGGGTGACCTCGGGCTCCAGCCGCTGCACTACGGCTTCTTCCTGGCCATCGCGGCGCTGGTCGTCTTCTGGCTGGTGCTCAACAGAACGACGCTCGGATACGAGGTGCGCGCGGTGGGGTTCAACCCCGAAGCGGCGGCCTACGGCGGGATCAGCGTGAAGAAAAACTTCTTCCTCGCGATGGCGATCTCGGGGTCGTTCGCTGGCCTCGCCGCGGGGACCGACATCTTCGGCTGGAAGTACGACGCCGGCACCCTCGACGTCCAGGCGTCTGCAGTCGGGTTCGTCGGTATCGCGGTGGCGCTCCTCGGGCGGAGTACCGCGGTCGGGGTCGGACTCGGCGCGCTCATCTTCGGCGCGCTCGACTACGGCACCACGCGAGGCTTCGACCCCGAGGTGTTCGACCCGACCTTGGCCGGGAATCTGAGCCTGATGATCCAGGGGCTCGTCGTCCTCTTCGTGGGTGCCGACCTCCTCATCCTCTACCTCTGGAACCTGCGGCGGAAGAGATTCACCTCGCCGCGCATGGCGGGGAAGGGCGTGTGAGCTCGTGAGCGCAATGGCAGAGCGCTTGAGCGCTCCGCTCGTGACGCCGCTACGCGTGGGTGTCGCGGGTGTCTTCGCCGGGGCCGCAGCGTTCTGGATCGCGCTTCCACCGATCCATGCACGCTCACTCGTCGTGCCGGCACTGCTCGCCGCGATCGGGATCGGCGCTGGGATCTACGCGGTGAGACAGGGCGAGGTGCGCGCGGGGTGGAGCGCGATCGTCATCGGAGGGCTCGGCGTCGGACTCGCGTACCTTGCGACGCGGTCGAGCGTCGGCAACCTCGAGATCGTCTTCACCTGGTCGAGCCTCATCGCGGCGATGTTCGTGTTCGCCACGCCACTCGTCTACGCATCGCTCGGCGGCCTCTTCTCCGAGCGGAGCGGCGTCGTGAACATCGGCCTCGAGGGAATGATGCTGATGGGAGCCTTCTGGGGAATCTGGGGGGCCGACGTGACGGGATCGTGGGTCACGGGCGTCCTTATCGGGATGGCCTCGGGTGGGGTGCTCGGGCTCGTGCATGCCTTCTTCTGCGTCCACCTGCAAGCCGACCAAATCGTCGTCGGAACGGCGATCTGGCTCCTCGGGGTGGGCATCACGGGGTACGCCTTCATCCAGCTCTACGGCTCGGAGAACATCCCGGCGGGCGTCTCCGAGATCCCCCGACTCGACCTGAGTTTCCTCCAGAGCATCCCGCCCGAGGCGCTCGGTGACTTCCTGTTCGGCGCCTTCGGAAACCTCAGCGTGATGATCTGGATCGGCTTCCTACTCGTCGCGCTCTCGCACGTCGTCGTCTTCAAGACACCACTCGGTCTGCGCCTGCGATCGGTCGGTGAGCATCCCCGCGCGGCAGACACAGTCGGCATCAGCGTGTACATGACCAGGTACGTCGCCGTGACGTTCTCCGGAATGCTGGCGGCCGCTGGCGGTGCGTTCCTGTCGGTCGGAGTGGTGAGCACCTTCAACGAGAACATGACCGCGGGCCGCGGCTTCATCGCGCTCGCGGCCCTGATCGCCGGCAACTGGAGACCGTTCGGTGCGTTCTGGTTCGCGTGTCTCTTCGGCTTCTCGACGGCGCTCGCGTTCCGTCTGGGCGACGCGTACCGCGAGTCCGTCGCCGGGTTGGACGTCCTCGCACAGATGCTGCCGTACGTCCTGACGCTGATCATCGTCGCCGGCGTCATCGGCAAGTCGCTCCCGCCAGCCGCCGTTGGCCGTCCGTACACCAAGCAGTAGCGGGACGGGCGCCGCCTGGGCGTCGGTCGTCGCCGGGGTCGGCGCCGTTGGTGCCCTTCCGGTTGCCATCTACGCGACGCGGTTCAGTGACGAGTACGACCTCCTCGACGCGGCGCTTGCGATTCCCATCGCGCTCGTGTGCGCGCTCGCCGCGCTCGGCCTCGCAAACCGGGCTCGCCGCCTCGACGCCCTTCGGCTCGTGCAGACGGGCACCGTGGCGCGGGCGGGTCGTGTCCTCGGGATGGTAGGTCTCATCCTGGTCGCGAGCGCCCTCGTGGCGCTCGGCGTGTACGGCCTGCTCGAGTACGCGGGGTCACGGGAGTAGGACATGGTCTTCGACCCGAGCGCTCCCGAGTTCCTCGCGGATCCGTACCCCATGCTCTCGGAGCTCCGGGAGACGACTCCCGTCCACTTCCAAGAGGGTCTCGACCGCTGGTTCGTCACACGGCACGCCGACGTTCGCGCATGCCTGCGGGACCGAAGGCTCGGCCGGAACTTCCGGCACGTGGGGGGCGACGAGGAGTTCCGGGCGGAGCCGCTCGATCCTCGGTACGCAGCCTTCTGGGAGGTCGAGCGGTGGAGCCTGCTTTGGCTGGAGCCGCCTGATCACACGCGTATCCGGAAGCTCGTAGCTGCAGCGTTCACCCCGCGCAGCGTCGAGGTGATGCGCGAACCGGCCGCACGTCTCGCGAGCGCTGCTCGAGCCACTCCTGGCGAGGGATGCTTCGATCTCCTCTACGACTTCGCGCAGCCGTACTCGATCAGGCTCATCTGCGAGTGGCTCGGCGTGCCGGTCGACGACCACCGTGACCTCCTCGACTGGTCGCACGCGATGGTGAAGATGTACGAGCTGGACACGACCGAGGAGCAGGCGGCCGCTGCGAACGAGGCCGCAGCCGCGTTCCGGGACTTCGCGCTCGAGCTGATCGCAGAGCGTCGACGGTCGCCACGCGAGGATCTCGTGTCGGGGCTTGTCGAGCCCGTGTGGACGGCGAGCACCTGACCGATGCGGAGATCGTCTCGACGGTCATCGTGCTCCTGAACGCCGGTCATGAGGCCACCGTGAACACGCTCGGCAACGGCGTGCGTGCGCTCATGGAGCACCGGGAGCAGTGGGATCGGCTCACGGCGGCTCGGTGAGCCCGCCACCGCCGTCGAGGAGCTCCTCCGGCTACGACCCACCGCTGCAGCTGTTCGAGCGCTGGGTGCTCGAGGACGGTGTCGAGGTTCGCGGGCGTGTCAATACCGCGCGGCGAGAGGATCGCGGTCCTGTTCGGCGCCGCGAACAGGGATCCGCGGGTCTTCACGTCTCCGGACGCGTTCGACGTCGGCCGCCCCAATGCGGCCGAGCACATCAGCTTCGGCGGCGGGATCCACGTGTGCATCGGAGCGCCGCTCGCTCGCCTCGAGCTCGAGGCGAGCTTGCGCGCGCTGTCGAGCGCTGTCCGAAGCTCGAGCTCGCCGGCGAGCGGACCGGCCGCGTGTCTGGGGCGAGCGGCTCGCCTGACGTCGGCTGCGTGCACTTGACTGCGGGGGACTCGGGAGGAACTCCCGAGCCTCCGGTCCGCTGCGCGGCAGACCCGCGCTGGGCTGACCCCGACCGTCTACACTGTCGCGCTGCATGTTCGACATCGGCTCCAGCCTCCGCGAGGCCCGACTGCGCCAGGAGCTCGACTTCCCCGAGCTCGAGGAGCGCACGAAGATCCGCCCCAAGTACCTTCGGGCGCTCTGAAGACGAGCGCTTCGACATCCTGCCCGCGCCCGACGTACGTGCGCGGCTTCCTGCGCTCGTACGCTGAGGCTCTCGGTCTCGACGGCCAGCCGTTCGTCGACGAGTACAACACGCGGTTCGCGGTTGGCGACGAGGATGCGCCGATTCGTGCTCGCCGGGTGCCGCCTCCGCGCCGGGATCGCTCGGGACGCGAGTCGCGGATCGCGGTGCTCGCGCTGTTCGCGATCGCGGTCGCCACGGCGCTCGTGATCGCGGCTTGGAGGTTCGGCGGGCCGGAGGGCGAGAAGGTTCCCGGGCTCGCCGCGCCGGACAGCGGGGCAGGTCGCGCAGAGCCCGTCGAGCGCCGCGCAGAGGACTCGGCTCGCCGTCACGGCCGTCAGCGGCGGCTCGTGGATGGAGGTGCGCGCGGGGTCGGCGTGCCGGAAAGCTGCTGTACAGCGGAACGCTGGAGCGGGGTCAGCGAAAGACGTTCGAGGGCGTCCGGCTCCAGCTCGCCCTCGCAGAGCCCCAGAACGTGGCGGTCCGCCTCAACGGCAACCGCGTGAGCCTGCCGGTGGGGACGACCTTCGTCGTCACCCCGCGACGCATCGTTCGCGCGACCTCTTGACGCGCCCCCGGGCGGCCATCGTCGTGACGGGCAGCGAGCTCGTCAGGGGCGAGCGCGAAGACCGTAACGGGCCCTTCCTGGCTGCGGAGGCCGTGCGACTCGGACTCGAGCCGGAGCACATCACGATCGTCGGCGACCGCCCCGAGGATCTGGAAGCGGCATTTCGTCTGGGCTTCGCCGCCGACCTGTGCCTCGTCTCTGGCGGGCTCGGCCCGACGCACGACGACCGTACGATCGAGCTCGTCGCGCGCGCCGCTGGGCGTAGACTCGCGGTCGATCCCGCGCTCGAGCGGGAGATCGAAGGCGTCTCGCGGATGATCGCCGATCGACTCGGGCGGCCGTACGCGGACTTCACGACCGGAGTACGCAAGCAGGCCACTCTGCCCGAAGGCGCTCTCTCGCTCGGCCTGGCGGGGACGGCACCCGGCGTCGTTCTCGACGCGGACGACTGCGTCGTGGTCGTGCTTCCGGGGCCGCCGCGCGAGCTTCGCCGACTGTGGCCGCGCGCGCTCGAGACGGAACCGGTGCGGCGCGTGCTCGACCGCGCCCCGCCGCGCGGCCGGATCGTCCTGCGCTTCTTCGGAGCGCCGGAATCCGCCGTGGCCGAGGCACTCGAGAAAGCAGGGGGCGACGGGGACGGCGTCGAGGCGACGATCTGCGCCCGCGAGTTCGAGATCCACGTCGATCTCGTCGTCGAGCCCGGGGCCGAGCAGCGGGCGGCCGCGCTGGCCGATTCCCTGCGAGGGCAGCTGGGGAGATACCTCTTCGGCGAGGACGAGCGCACGATCGCCGAGATCGTGCTCGACCTGTGCCGGGCTCGCGGGCTCACGCTCGCGACGGCGGAGTCGTGTACGGGGGGCATGGTCGCCGCTCGGCTCACGGATGTTCCCGGCTCCAGCGACGTGTTCGTCGGAGGCGTGGTCGCCTACGCGAACGCCGTGAAGACGAGCGAGCTCGGACTGGGGGAGGAGCTCCTCGGAGCACCACGGCGCCGTCTCCGCCGAGGCCGCGGCCGCAATGGCTGCCGGCGTGCGCGCACGCCTCGGCGCCGACGTCGGAGTCGCGGTGACGGGCGTCGCGGGACCTGACGGCGGGACCGAGGAGAAGCCCGTCGGCCTCGTCTTCGTCCACGCGGTCGGCCCGGACGGAGAGGAGGCGCGCCGGACCGAGTTCCCGGGCGACCGAGCCATGATCCGCGGTCGTGCGACCGCTGCCTCGCTTCATCTCGTACGTCGATTGTTGGCGTCCTGACACACAGACGAGTGGTGCGCGCGCGCTACCGTCGAGGGAAGTGAGCGGCACAGGCTCTTCCTTGCGCTCGAGCTCCCGCCCGAAGTGGTCGAGCGGCTCGTCGCCTGGGGCAGGAGTCACCTCGTGCGGGGAAGGCCGGTCTCGAGCCTTCACGTCACGCTCGCGTTTCTCGGGAGCCAGCCAGGGTCTGCGCTCGGGCCGATCACGGGCATTCTCCGCGATGAGTCATTCGCAACGAGGCCGTTTCGACTGGAGCCGCTGCGCTATCGCGAGACTCGCTCGGTCGGCATGCTCGTCCTCGGCGACCCGAGTGGGGAGGCGACACGCCTCGCAGAACGTCTCCACGCGCGGCTCGAGGCGCGTGGGCTGTATCGGCCGGAGAGCCGACCGTGGCTTCCCCACGTCACCGTCGTGCGGTTTCAGGAGAGGCCACGCCTGGCACCCGCCCCTCCCCGAAATCGGACCGTTCGCTCCGTCCGGCGCCGCTGCTTTCCTTTCACGTCTGCACCCGTCTGGGGCGCGGTACGAGGTACTGGAGTCGTGTTCGCTGGGCATTCCATAGAGCTTTGACAGCTGGGAGGATGAGGCAATGAAACGCGAGGAGGCGCTCGACGTCGCGCTCGGGCAGATCGAGCGACAGTTCGGAAAGGGGTCCGTCATGCGCATGAGCGACCGTCCGCAGGTCGCTGTCGGAGCGGTCTCGACAGGATCGCTCGCGCTCGACATGGCGCTCGGCATCGGCGGGCTGCCGCGCGGCCGCGTCGTCGAGATCTTCGGTCCCGAAGCGTCGGGGAAGACGACGCTCGTCTATCACGTCATGGCGGAAGCTCAGCGGCGCGGTGGCATCTGCGCGTTCATCGACGCCGAGCACGCGATGGACCCGGCTTACGCCCGCCGGATCGGCGTCGACATCGACCAGCTCCTCGTCTCCCAGCCCGACACGGGCGAGCAGGCACTCGAGATCGCCGAGCTCCTGATCCGCTCGGGGGCGCTCGACGTCGTCGCGGTGGACTCGGTCGCCGCGCTCGTGCCCAAAGCCGAGATCGAAGGCGAGATGGGCGACTCGCACGTCGGACTTCAGGCGCGCCTGATGAGTCAGGCGCTGCGCAAGCTCGCCGGCACGCTCAACCGCACGGACACGATCTGCATCTTCACGAACCAGCTCCGCGAGAAGATCGGCGTCATGTTCGGAAACCCGGAGACGACACCGGGCGGCCGCGCGCTCAAGTTCTACGCGTCCGTGCGTCTCGACATTCGCCGGATCGAGACGTTGAAGGACGGCGCCGAGGCGTTCGGCAACCGCGTGCGCGTCAAGGTCGTCAAGAACAAGGTCGCGCCACCGTTCAAGCAGGCCGAGTTCGACATCGTCTACGGCTCGGGCATTCCCTGGGAGGGCACGGTCCTCGACGTCGCGCTCGAGAGGAAGGTCGTCCAGAAGGCAGGCTCGTACTTCAGCTTCGGCGACGACCGGCTGGGCCAGGGCCGCCAGAACGCGACCGCATTCCTGAGCGAGAACCCCGACATCGTCCAGCAGATCCTCGCCCGCATCCAGGCCGAGGCGCCGGACGATCAGGTCATCTCGGCCCGGCTCCTCCCGTCACAGCCGCACGCGGAGGAAGCGGTGGAGGTCGAGGTGGAGGTCGAGGTGGCGCCGAGAGGACGGTCCGCAGGTCGAGGAGGGTGTCACCCGTCGAGCGCTGACGTCGCCCCGCCCGAATACGAGCACGGGGAGCTCGTGAAGCGGCCGACGAAGCGCTGGACTGCGCGCTTCGGGCGCTCGAGCGTCGGGATCGGACCCAACTCGAGATCGAAGAGCACTTGCGGGCGCGCGGATACTCCGCCACCGAGTGCGCACGCGCACTTACGGCGCTTCGCCGGACGGGGCTCGTCGACGACGAACGGTTCGCCCGGTCACGTGCCGCGTCACTCGCCAGTCGCGGTGCCGGGGATGCCCTCATTCGTGCGCGCCTCGCCGAAGCGGGTATCACGAAGGACGATGCCGACGAGGCTCTCGCAACTCTCGAGAGCGAGGCGATACGGGCCCGCCGCATCGTGGCGATCGCGCGGCGTCTCCGCGAAGACGGCGCGATACCTCTACGGCAAGGGCTTCTCCGAGGATGTCGTCGCAGACGCCGTTGCAGGCGGCGCCGACCGCGAGTTAGGATGAATGCGCTTCACTCGGCATTTTCCTGCTCGTTAGCGACTTTCCGAATCCGTGTACCCGATCCGAGTTTCCGATAACCGACCTTACCGGCCGAAGACGGCCGACGGGGGATGCGCCACCACCTGACGTAACGGTCGTGGCGCAGACTCCGGTCGCGGCCGAGCAGGCCGACTGCCGGGTGTGAGCACCGCGGCGCTGCCGCGGACAACGGAATCCTCCCCGGAGGCCTTCATGCTCTCGGCTGTCGCGGCGCTCATCGGAATCCTCGTCGGAGCTCTCGCCACGTCCGCACTCCTCTTCGGGTGGTCACGCTCTCGCGTGCGCACCGCCGCATCGGAGCGGAGGCGCCTCCTCGCGGACGCAGGGCGCGAGGCCGAGGCGATCCGACGCGAGGCGCAGGTCGACGCGCGCGAGCAGTCGGTCCAGCTCCGCAGCGAGATCGAGGCGGAGGTCCAGGATCGCCGCGTCGAGATCGCGAAGGTCGAAGAGCGCGTCATCCAGAAGGAAGCCGAGGTGGAGGCGCGGTTGATCGACGTCGAGCGCAAGGAACAGGGGCTCGGAGACCGCGAGGTGCATGTGAAAGCGCTCCAGGACGAACTTCGAGAGTCGCAGAAGGAAGCGCTCGTGGCGCTCGAGCGCATCTCGGGGCTCACGGTCCACGAGGCGCGCCAGCAACTGCTCGAGCGCTCGAAGGACCTCGTTCGCCACGAGCTTGCGCGCGACGTTCGACAGATGGAAGAGGAGGCTCGAGCCGACTCCCGACGGCGCGCCCGGGCCCTCATCGCCGACTCGCTCCAGCGCGTCGCGGCGAGCCATACGGCAGAGGCGACGGTCTCGGTGGTCGAGCTGGCCTCCGACGACCTCAAGGGGCGCATCATCGGCCGTGAGGGGCGCAACATTCGCGCGCTCGAGCACCTGACCGGCGTCGACTTCATCATCGACGACACGCCGCACGCCGTCGTCCTCTCGTCGTTCGACCCGCTTCGGCGCGAGGTCGCGCGGGTCACGCTCGACAAGCTGATCGAGGACGGCCGGATCCACCCAGCGCGGATCGAGGAGATGTACTACCAGTCGAAGGCTGAGCTCGAGGAGCACGTCCTGCAGGCGGGCGAGCAGGCCGTGTTCGAGGCCAACTGCGGGGAGTTCCACGAGGAGCTCGTCCGGATTCTCGGGCGACTTCGGTACCGGACGAGCTACGGCCAGAACGTCCTCAAGCACACGCTCGAGGTCGTCCACCTTTCCGGGATCATGGCTGCCGAGCTGAAGGCGGGTGTCAAGACGACCAAGCGGGCGGCGCTGCTGCATGACATCGGCAAGGCGATGAGTCACGAGGTCGAGGGATCGCACGCGCTCATCTCGGCTCAGCTCGCGCGCCGGCATGGCGAGTCGGAAGGCGTCATCCATGCGATCGAGGCACATCACTACGAAGTCCAGCCGCAGACGGTCGAGGCTGTCCTCCTGATCGCCGCCGACGCCGTGTCCGCTTCGCGCCCAGGCGCGCGCGGCGAGAGCCTCGAGAACTACATCCGCAGGCTCGAGGCGCTGGAGGAGATCGCAACCGCGAAGACCGGAGTCGCCAAGGCGTACGCGCTTCAGGCGGGCCGGGAGATCCGCGTCATCGTCGAGCCGAGCGAGATCGACGACGACGGCGCCGTCTTGCTCTCGCACGAGATCGCCCGCGAGATCGAGGACCAGCTCGAGTATCCCGGACAGGTCAAGGTCATCGTCATCCGCGAGAGCCGCGCGATCGAGGTCGCAAAATAGGCGTCTCCGCCGACGCGCAGAGGTGGGTGGAGGTGTGGTCTAGTGCGTGGCCGATCGGCGACGTCGACGCGGTCGCCGCGCTCTATGCCGACGACGCGCTGTTCTACTCGCATCCGTTTCGCGACCGAGAAGTGCCGCGAGAGTACGTCGAGTGGGCGTTTGCAGACCAGGCGGAGGCCGAGTGCCGGTTCGGCAAGCCGGTCGTCGACGGCGACCACGGCGCCGTCGACTGGTGGGCGGTCATGACATCCGTGGACGGCTCCGTCGAGACGATCGCGGGAACGTCGTTGCTCCGCTTCCGCGAGGACGGACTCGTGGTCGAGCAACGGGACGTCTGGGCGGTCGCACCAGGTCGTCACGAGTTGCCCGACTGGGCTCGCTAGTGCGGACCACCCTGAGTGCTCCCCGCCGGAGGCCGCCCCGCTTCGCGCGGCTGCGAGCGCTTCGCATGCATTCGTCCTCTGTCGCCCCGATATGCCTGCACATAGGGGCTCCCTGCGTCCTCGGCCTGCTCGGTTCTCGCCGGCGAATCATGACCGTGCCTCCGACGGGAAGCACTACGATTCCAGGCCGTGAAGCGCTACCACGTCACCACGTTCGGCTGCCAGATGAACGCCCACGACTCGGAGCGAATCAAGGGCATGCTCGAGTCGCTCGGTCTCGGAGAGGCGGTGACGCCCGACACCGCTGACGTCGTGGTGTTCAACACGTGCACGATCCGCGAGAAGCCGGACACACGTCTGGCGGCATATCTGGGGAACGCGGCCGCCAGGAAGAGGGAGCGACCGGACCTCGTGATCGCGGTGGGTGGGTGCTACGCGGAAGCGCAGCGCGAGCGAATCTTCGAGCAGTACCCGTTCGTCGACGTCGCGTTCGGACCGGGCTCGATCCCGCACCTCGGCGACTGGATCGGCGCGGGGGGCTTCGGCGTTCAGGCGGGGCGCTTCGGCACCCACGAGCACTTCGCGGCGGACTTGCCGCACCATCGCGAACGCTCGTTCCAGGCCTGGGTGCAGGTGTCGATGGGCTGCAACTCGAAGTGCGCGTACTGCATCGTTCCCGCGGTCCGAGGCCGCGAGCAGAGCCGGCGCCCGGCAGAGATCGTCGCCGAGGTGAGCGCTCTCGCCCGCGACGGGGTGCGAGAAATCACGCTCCTCGGTCAGAACGTCAACTCGTGGGGTCGGGATCTCGCCCCGGAGCTCCGAACGGACTTCGGCGACCTCCTGCGGGCGTGTGACGACGTCGCGGGGATCGAACGGATCCGCTTTACAAGCCCGCATCCGAAGGACTTCCGCGAGCCCGTGATCGCGGCGATCGTCGAGTGCGCCGGAGTATGCGAGCACGTCCACTTGCCGCTGCAATCGGGCTCGTCGCGCATTCTGAAGCGGATGCGTCGAACGTACGACCGTGATCGCTACCTCCGCCTGGTGGAGACACTGCGAGGAGCGGTGCCGGATCTCGCGCTCGGTACCGACGTGATCGTCGGGTTCCCCGGCGAGACGGAGGACGACTTCGTCGAGACGCTCGAGGTCGTCGAAGCGGTGCGGTTCGAGAGCGCGTTCACGTTCATCTACTCCCCTCGGGCCGGAACCGAAGCAGCGAGCATGCCCGATCAGGTGCCCGAGGATGTCAAGCACGAACGCCTCGAACGCCTCGTGGAGACGACTCAGCGCATCGCAGCAGAGCAAAACGCGGATCGCGTCGGACGCGTGGAGGAGGTTCTCGTCGAGGGGTCGAGTCGTACCGATGCCGCGCTGCGACGCGGCCGCACACGCCGAAACACGACGGTCAACTTCACCGGTTCCACCCCGGCCGGGAGCTTTGCGGCGGTCGTCATCGACGCGTCGACCTCGACGACGCTCCGCGGCCGCGAAGTCTCGCTCGCCGCCGCCTAGCCCACCGACGCGCGACAATTCACACTCTCGGCACAGCTGTCACGCACATGCGACCACTCCGGCGTTACGCTGGGAGCGGGTGGTGGGCTGGGGTGCCCCGTGAGACATGACTCCTCCGCGCCCCGAGGTGGTCGCAGTCTTCGGGCCAACGGGTTCCGGAAAGACGTCCGCCTCCGAGCTCGTTGCCCGCGCGCTCGGCACCGAGATCGTCTCGGCTGACGCGCTTCAGGTCTACCGAGGGCTCCCGATCCTGACGAACCAGCCGCAGCGCGCGACCCGACTCGTCGCGATTCGCGACCTGTCTCAGGAGTTCTCGGTCGGTGAATACGCGCGGCTCGCTCACGCCGAGATCGACGACCTCGTCGGCGTCAACGGGATCGCGGTGGTCTGCGGTGGAACAGGGCTGTACCTGCGGGCAGCGATTGCCGACCTCCACGTACCGCTCGCGGCCGAAAGCGGCGCTCGAGCACGTTGGGAAGCGCTCTACGACGGCGATCCCGCCGCGGCCTACGCTCGACTTGGCGCGCTTGGATGCCGCGGCCGCGTCTCGCGTCCACCCGAACGACCGGCGTCGGGTCGTTCGCGCACTCGAGCTCGCCGAGCACGGTGCGTCACTCGCACCCGAACGCGATCGCCTGTGGACCGCCGACACCCGATTGCCGACGATCGTCGTCGGGCTCGAGATATCGCGCAGCACTCTCGAGGGCAGGATCCGCGAGCGCACCGAGGAGATGCTCGGCCGCGGCGTCGTCGACGAAGCGCGACGAGCAATCGCGGGCCGAATCTCGAAGACCGCCGAAAAAGCGCTGGGCCTTCGGGATCTTGTCGATCTCCCACTCGAGCAGGCGCGAGAGCAGCTCGTCGGCAGAACGTTGCGCTACGCCGCGTACCAGCGGAAGTGGATGCGGCGAATCGAAGGCATCGTCATGATCGAAGCCGACCGGCCTCCGAGGGAGGTGGCAGATGCGATTCTCGAAGTGGCACGCGCTGGGTAACTCGTACCTGCTCGTCGAGCGAGGCAGAGCTGGCCGACCCGCTGTCGCCCGACGAGGCGCGCAGGCTGTGCGATCCCGACCACGGCGTGGGTGCGGACGGTGTTCTCGAGATCGTCCGCGTTCGCGGCCCGGAGGCCGAGGTCCTGGTCTGGAATCCGGACGGGTCACGCGCCGAGCTCTCCGGAAACGGTGCCCGCATCGCCGCGATGTGGTTGGCACGCCGCAGCGCAGTGGCGTTTCCACGCGTCCAGCTCGGCGAGCGGACGATTCCTGCCCGCGTCGAGGGTGAGGACGTCGAGGTGGACCTCGGGCCGGTCGACGTCGGACGCCCCGAAGCTCTCGAGGTCGCGGGGAGCGACTCGAGTTCACACCCGTCTCCGTCGGGAATCCCCACGCCGTCCTCCGCCGTGAGCCGGTGCCGCAGGAGTTGCTCCGCCTGGGCCCTCTCATCGAGCTCCACGAGCGCTTCCCGGGCCGCACGAATGTCCAGTTCGTGCGCGTGGACGGATCGAACGACCTGACCGTGCTCGTCTGGGAGCGCGGCGTGGGGGCGACCCTCGCCTCGGGATCGAGCGCCGTTGCCGCAGCTGCGGCGGCGGTCGCCCACGGTTGGTGCGAGACTCCCGTGCGCGTCCATCTTCCGGGTGGAACGCTGAACGTCGACCTCCGCGAGGGGCGGGCGATCCTCACCGGCCCGGTCACGGAGGTCTTCCGCGGCGAGACCGTGTGAGGCGACGCCTCCGGGGCTCGTCCATGACCGGGATCGGCCGCAGACGTCCTCGAGAGGCGTCCACGGCCGCCCCAGATCGTCCGTGAACACGCGGTCTCGACCTGTGGTTCAGGTCGCGATCTCGAACTCCCGCAGCACGTCGTTGAGCGATGTCTTGAGGTCGGTCGAAGCGCTCCGCTCGCCCACGATCAGAGCACAGGGAAGGTCGTACCGCCCCGCCGGGTAGTCCTTCGGTCGCGTCCCGGGGAGCACGACGGAGCGCGGCGGAACGTAGCCGCGATGCTCGATCGGTTCGGGCCCCGTCACGTCGATGACCGGGATCGACGCCGAGAGGACGACGTTCGGGGCGATCACGGCTCCTGCGCCGACGACCACACCCTCGACGACGACCGCTCGCGAGCCGAGGAACGCACCGTCCTCGACGATGACCGGCTGTGCTTGTGGCGGCTCGAGCACGCCGCCGACGCCGACTCCTCCCGAAAGGTGGACATCCGCACCTATCTGCGCGCAGGAGCCGACAGTCGCCCACGTGTCCACCATCGTCCGGGGGCCGACCCAGGCGCCGATGTTCACGAACCCGGGCATGAGGACGACCCCTTCGGAGAGGAAGGAGCCATAGCGCGCGACTCCCGGTGGCACGACGCGGACGCCGCGCGCGGCGTAGTCGGCCTTCACCGGGATCTTGTCGAGAAAGTGCAGCCCGCCGACATCCATCGGCTCGACCTTCCGCAGGCGGAAGTAGAGGAGGATCGCCTTCTTCGCCCATTCGTTGACGATCCAGCCGTTCGCGGCCCGCTCGGCGACCCGCGCTTCACCGCGGTCGAGCAGCGCGATCGCATCGTCGATCGGAGCCGGGTCGAGCTCGCCCGATTCCCACAGCTCGTCGATACGCCGAGCGAGCTCCATCACGCCGCATCTTCACCGATCGGAGTGCCGAGGAATCGATCGAGCGTCTCGTAGGCGTGGACGAGCGCGTCGATCTCGACGAGCTCGTCCCGTCGGTGGGCGTACGCAGTATGGCCCGGCCCGAAGTTCACGGCGTCGATGCCCTTCGCCGTGAAGTCGGCGACGTTCGTCCAGGCCTGCTTGGGCTCGATCGCCAGGTCGCCCGCGACGCGGAGAGCGCGCACGAAGGACGAGTCGGTGACGACCCGTGCGGGAGCCGCGTTGCTCGAGATCTCGAGCGTCGCTCCCGCGGGGGTGAGCGAGTGAAGGTACGCCTCGGCCTCCTCCGGGGTTCTGTCGGGCGGATATCGGAGATTGACGGTCGCCGTCGCCTCGCCGGGAATGACGTTGTCGGCGATCCCGGACTCGAGGCGCGTCACGGACACGACCTCCTTGAACTCGAGGCCTCCCGCCACGGCCGCTCGCGGCGCGAGCCTCAGAAGTGGGGCAATGCCCGCGACGGCGTGCTCGATCGCGCTGTCGGCGAGCCACGGGCGCGCCGAGTGACCGCTCGTCCCCCGAAAGACGAGTCGCGCGACGACATTCCCGAGACAGCCGGCTTGGATTCGCCCATCGGTCGGCTCGAGGACGATCGCCAAGGTCGTGTCGTGGATCGTGCTCGAGCCTGCGAGGAGCGCCGGGAGCGGATTGTGCTCCGACGGCAGCTCCTCGCGGCCGAAGAGGACGAGCCCGACGTCGTACGGTCCCGGCGCTCGCGCGGCGAGGTCGCGTACGAGCTCGAGGGCGACGGCGACACCGCCCTTCATGTCGCTTGCGCCGAGCCCGTGAACCGCGCCCGCGCGGATCTCCCCGGGCAGGTTGTCCTGCGCGGGAACCGTGTCGTAGTGCCCGACGAGGAGCACGAGCGGCACGTCACGGCGGTTGCGCGGGACGAAGAAGAAGGCCTCGTCGCCTGCATAGTCCGGAGCGAGCACAGGTGGGACGAGCGCCAGGAGGTGTGCGCGGATCGCGTCCTCGCTCCCGCTCACCGACGGGATGTCGACCAGCTCGAGCGTCCGCGCGGCGAGGCGATCGGCGAGCGCGGTCACCGTTGGAGCGTACCGCGGCATAATCCCCGCGTGACCGCGCGCCAGCCCGATCCCGCACCAGGGGCGGAGCCGGAGCGCGGGTTCGTCGTCGGGCGTGTTCCCCAAGGGTGTCGACGTGGAAGCCGAGCTCGCCGAGCTCCGCGAGCTCGCACGCACGGCGGGCGTGACCACGGTGGCCGAGCTCGTGCAGCATCGCGCTCGCCCCGATCCGCGTACGTTCGTCGGAAAGGGGAAGCTCACGGAGCTCGAGCAGGCCTACGCCGACGCGTCGGCGGAGGTGCTGCTCGTCGACGAGGAGCTGAGTCCCGACGCAGCAGCGCTCGCTCGAGGACGCGCTCAGAGCGCGCGTCGTCGACCGGACGCAGCTCATCCTCGACATCTTCGCCCAGCACGCCCGAAGCGCGGAAGGGAAGCTCCAGGTCGAGCTCGCGCAGCTCGAGTACAACCTCCCGCGCATGCGGGGCATGTGGCAGCACCTCGAGCGCCTCGGCGGAGGCGTCGGAACGCGTGGGCCGGGGGAGAGTCAGCTCGAGAGCGATCGCCGGCTGGCGCGCACCCGCGTCTCGCTCGTGAAGCGACGCCTGCGGACGCTCAGCGGCCAGCGCGCGACGCGCCGCAAGGAACGCAGGCGTACGAGCGTGCCGACGATTGCGCTCGCCGGCTACACGAACGTCGGCAAGTCCACGCTCCTGAACGCACTCACCGGCGCGGAGGCGTCGGTCGACGACCGCCTCTTCGAGACGCTCGACCCGACAACGCGCGCGTTCGAGCACGACGGGAAGCGCTATCTCGTGACCGACACCGTCGGGTTCATCAGGCGCCTTCCGACGCAGCTCGTCGAGGGATTCTCGGCGACGCTGGAGGAGACTCTGGTTGCCGACCTCGTCCTGCACGTCGCAGACGCATCGCTCCCCGAGGAGCGGCTTGCGCGAGACGATCGACGCGGTGCACGCCGTTTTGGTCGAGATCGGCGCCGACGATATCCCGCTGGAGCTCGTGCTCAACAAGATCGACCTCGTCGACCCGCTTGCTCGCCGCCGCGTCGCACACCTCTTCCCACGCGCGCTGCAGCTGTCGGCGGCCTCGGGAGAGGGGCTCGATCTGCTGAAGGCGCGGATCGCCGAGCTCTTCTCCGATCGGTTCGAGGACGTACGCCTCCTCGTCCCGTACTACGACGGCCGGGCCCTCGCCGAGCTCTACGGGCTCGGCGCCCCGATCGCGGAGCGTCGCGATACGCCCGAGGGCGTCCGTGTCCGTGCGCGCCTGCCGCGACCGGAGATCGCGCGGTTCGCCCGCTTTCTCGTTGCCGGAGAGCGCGAGCTGGAGGCCTCGGCATCGTGATCGAGGTCCCTGTCCGTCGACTTGCGCGAGGATGCGGTGCTGCCCGTGAACGCGTACCCGGGCGATGCCGGCTTCGACCTCGCGGCGTGTGAGGGAGGACGCTCGAGCCAGGCGAGCGGGCGACCGTGCCGACCGGACATCGCGGTCGAGATCCCCGAGGGTTATGCCGGGTTCGTGCTGCCGCGATCGGGGCTCGCGGCGCGTCACGGGATCGGCGTCGTCAACTCGCCGGGGCTGATCGACTCCGGCTACCGCGGCGAGATTCGCGTCGTGCTCCTGAACACGGATCGACGCGAGGCGTTCACGGTCGAGCCCGGGATGCGGATCGCCCAGCTCGTGATCGCGCCGGTTGCCTCGGTGCGTCTGGTCGAGGTGGAGCAGCTCGCGACGAGCGAGCGTGGCGGCCAAGGCTTCGGCTCGTCGGCGCACTAGCGTGGGGAGCCACGAATCCGCGTCTCGGCGATCCTCCGGTGGCGCGGGCCGCATCCTGCTGCTCCGGCACGAAAAGGCGGAGGAGGAGGTCTGGCTGCTCCCGGGGGAGGGGTACGGAGGCGGCGAGAGCCTGATCCGTGCGCTCCAGCGAGAGCTGTGGGAGGAGACAGGTCTCTTCCCGGACGGTGCCGAGGTGCCGCTCGAGGGCCCGGTCGCGCTCGTGGACTCCATCTCGCCGGAGCGGTGGTCGAAGCGCAAGCACATCGTCCACGTCATCTTCGCGGCCGACGTCTCCGGTTCGCTCGAGGACGTCACGCTCGCAGGATGCGGCCGTGCGCGGCCACCGCGCCTTTCAGCTCCGGCGAGCTCGACTCGATCCGCTCCATCCGCCGATCCAGCGGTTCCTGCAGCGCTGGCAGCCCGGGGATCCGGCCGTCTACCTCGGCGAGATGTGGGTTCCCTAGCGTCGTCTCGCCGAAGTCGACACGCTTTCGGCACGGTCCGTGTCCCACGCGTCAACGATTTCCTCGTTACGCTGGCAGCGGGTGGTGGGCTGGGGTGCCCCTCGGGAAAGTCGCTCTCAGCGCGGCCGCCGCGCTTCCGGGCCCGCTCCGCCGAAACCCGAAATGCCTCCGCCTCGAGCTCGTCCGCGCAGGGGCTCGAGATCCTGCGGGTCGCCGCCCGCGGCATGCGCCAGAGCCTGCGCCAGAAGCCAGTCGGCGAGCCATGGGTTCCGGGGAAGTAGCGGCCCGTGCAGGTACGTGCCGAGCGCGCGCCCGAGCCGGCAGCCCTCGAAGCCCGAGGCGCCGTCGTTCCCGAAGCCGTGAACGACGCGTCCGAGCGGCTCTGCGCCGGGATCGAGCAGCGTCCGTCCGGCATGGTTCTCGAAACCGGCGAGCAGGCTGCGAGGCCCCGGCTCGAGCTCGCACTCGAGCAGAACGTCGCCGATCATCCGCGTCGTGCCGGCAACCGTCTCGTGCTGGAAGAGGCCGACGCCCGGCATGAACGAGCCGTCGCGGCCGCGGTATCCGCGGCCGAGGAGCTGGTAGCCGCCACAAACCGCGAGCACAGCGCAGCCGCCGCGGCGACCGCCTCGCGAATCGCCTCGCCCTTGTCCGCGAGGTCGGGAGCGACGAGCGCCTGCTCGCGATCCTGGCCGCCGCCGACGTAGAGGAGGTCGTACGCGCCCCGGTGTCGAAGGGCTCCCCGAGGCCGATCGCGTCGACCTCGAGCTCGTGCCCGCGAAGGCCGCCCGCCGTGCGAGGACGGCGATGTTGCCCCGGTCGGCGTAGATGTTCAGGTACTCCGGGTAGAGATGCCCGACGCGGATCTTCACGTCGCTCGCCCGTCCCAGTACGGGCGCACGAGGCCCCGGTCGGTCGAGGATGCCGCGTAGCGCGAGCATCGCCGTGTACGTCGGGAAGGACGACGAGGTCGGTGCCCGCGTCGATGAGCTCCAGGCCGCGGTCGAGCGCCGCGCTCGAGCGACGGCAACGACCTCGAGCCGCTCCTCCGGGAGCCCGCCGTACACGAGCCGGAGGCCGAGCTCGGCCGCCCGCTCGCCGCTCGCGACGACACGGCCGACGTGGGCGAGGAGCGGCTCGAAGTCGACGTCCCAGATCCAGGAGACGTCCTGGCCGTCGGCGATCGCGTCGTTCAGCGCGATGCACGAGCACCGGGGGCACGCCCGTCTCGAGCGTTCGCAGCACCTCGTTCGCGCCCGCCGGGTTCTTCACCAGAAGCATGACGACCTTCTTCCCACCTGCCGGGATCCGCTCGAAGCGGCCGAAGGCCGCGCTGAAGTCGTGCGAGCCCGCTGGCGATCGCCGCAGAGTGCTGCCGAGCGCGACGAGCAAGCGAGGCCGCGGCGACGGCGTTGTAGACGTTGTAGAGCCCCGGGAGCGCGAGCTCGACCGGCGTGCTGCCGTGCGGCGTCTCCAATCGAAAGCGCGAGCCGGTGAGCCCGCGAAGCTCGATGTCACGCGCCGCCACGTCGAGCGGAGGTCGCTCGTGCCCGCAGGCGGGACAGCGGTAGTCGCCGAGATGTCCGACGTACGCCGCCGCGTAGTGGTACGGCTGGCCGCAGCGAACGCAGTACTTGGAGTCGGCCGCGTGCTGGAGCGCGGCCGCGCGTGTCGAGGATCGTCGAGCCCGAACCTGAGCGCGCGCTCGCGGCCATCCGCGAGCTCCGCGAGTACCGGATCGTCGGCGTTGACGACGAGCGTCGTCGAGCCGGGAGGCGAGCGACGGCCTCGCGCCAGCGCTCGGCGACGAGCTCGAGCTCGCCGTAGCGGTCGAGTTGGTCTCGGAACAGGTTCGCGAGCGACACGACGCGCGGCCGGGTGCGCCGCGATCGCCTCGGGAAGCGCGCCCTCGTCCACCTCGAAGAGCCCGAGTTCGGCGCCGCGCGCGCGACACGAGTGCGGACGCGAGCCCGGAGAGGAGGTTCGCGCCAGCCCGGTTCCAGGCGAGTCGATGCTCCTGTCCAAGGATCTTCGCGGCCATCGCCGCCGTCGTCGTCTTGCCATTCGTCGCCGAGACGAGGACGACTCCGGCGGGGAGCTCGGCGGCCAGCCCGTCGACCGCGTCCGGGATCGAGCTTCCACAGGAGCTTTCCCGGGAGCGTCGTCCCGCCGCCACGGCCCGGCCGCTCTCGACAGCGTGCCGACGGTCCGGGCCGCGATCGTCTCGAGGCCCAGTCGCAATCCCATCGGCGGCGAGGGTAGCCGAGTGGGGAGGAGGAAGCGTGCTCTGGAGTGCTTGCAGAAATCGCCAGAACGCTCTAAGCTTGTTGCAGCATGGCTCGAACGCGCGCCGCAAGGCGTGCCCAGCTGCGCATCGACGAGGCGGAGCTCGCCGCCTTCCGCGCCGGCCTGCGCCGGCGATACACGGACGACGGAGATCCTCGAGGAGTTGCGCGCGGCAGCGGAGCGGCATCGGGCGGTCTCCGACGATGCGCGAGTTCGCGCGGATCCGGAGACGCGCGTGCATCCGCAGACGGTCATCGAGCACTTCGGCACCTGGAACGCGGCGAAGAGGGCGGCCGGCCTGTTTCCGCGGCGCTTCCTCACGCGCGCGGAGCTTCTGGAGCAGCTCCGCGATCTCGGCGAGCGAGCTCGGTCGAACGCCGACCGCGCGCGATCTCTCCGCTCGCCGGCGCTCGCTTCCGTCGGCATCGCTGTACGCGCACACGTTCGGATCGCTCGCGGAACGCCTTGCGAGAAGCGGGCTTCGAGGTGCTCCAGGGCGAGGAGCGGCTCGAGCGGGCCGTCGTGCAGGGAGCGGAGCTCGCGCGAGCGCTCGGCCGCCTTCCCAAGATGGCCGACTGGGCCGACGCGCGGCCGACGCGATCGAGAGCTTCTCTCGGAGTGGCAGGTCTATCGCCTGCTCGACGTGCCGCGAGGGGCCTGGACGGCGTTTCAGTACCTCGTCCGGGAACGGCTGCGCGACGAGCGCGTCGACGTCGATCCGACGGCACGCTCGCGCCGGACCAGGAAGGCTAGCACGCCTCAGGCCGGAGCAGTCGCTGCAAGCACGGCGAAGCGCTCGAGGCAGGAGACCGCCTCCGCGGGGCGCGGTCACGGGTGCGTGCGTACTTCGTCCTCGCGATACCGCCGGTCGGGGCGGAAGCGGCGCTCGCGTGACGACCTGACCTGCGACGACGTCGGACGAGCCTGTCCTTCGCGCACCTCGCGCAGCTCCAGCCGCACTCGCAGCGCCGCCTCCACGATCGCGAGCGCGCGCCGGGTCGACGCGAAGAAGAGGTCGGCGCGGGTCCGGCCGATCCAGAGGGGACGCGCGACGGCCGCGCGCGAGGAAGAGCGTCGCGGGGTCGCGCTCGTCGATCCAGGCCGCGGCCATGCGTCCGCGGAGCTCGCGAGAGCGCGCGAGCGTCGTTGCGCCGCAGCTCCATCAGCGCGAAGATCGCCTCGGAGTCGACGGTCATGTCCGGGCTCCTGGCGCGTGATCCTGTAGTCGCGCGAGGAGCGCGTCGTCGTTCTCGATCGACGCCGTTGTGGATCCCGACGACGGCGCCGTGCCGGATCGGGTGGTTGTTGGCCTCGATCTCAGGAGGCCCCTTCGTGTAGTCGCGGACATGGATCAGCGCCTGCTCGCGCACGGCGGGGAGCGCGATCTCGTCGAGGAGCGCGCTCGCGCCGCCGCGGAGCTTCGTCACGCTCGACCGTTCCCGTCTGCGCTGCGAACGCGTATCCGACTGCGTCGGCGCCGCGCTCGGCGATACCGGCGAGCAGCGCCTGAGCCGCGAGCGTGCGGTCGACGGTGGACTCAGGACTCGAGGCTATAGCCGGCTATGCCGCACATGAGCCGCTATTCGACCTTTCCGGGTCGGACGACACACGAAGAGCGTAGACGACGGGGAGGGGGACTCGCGTTTAGGACGTGTTAGCGTCGCATCGGCTTCTCGGCGGCCGGCCGATCCCTCGTCGCAGATGTCATCCCTCAAGCGGGGCAACCGCGACGACCGATAGATGCGCCCGTGGAAGGGAACGTCGCGGAGCACCTCTTCGATGCGGCCGAGGAAGAGGCGCACGTCGCTGCGGACGAGCCTGCGTCGCGAGAACGGCCGGATCTCGCCGGGCCGAGCGCCGACGACCCACTGAAGCTGTATGTTCGTCAGATCGGTGACGGGCGCCTGCTCACGCCGGCCGAGGAGCGCGAGCTCGCACGTCGCAAGGACGAGGGCGACGAGGCCGCCAAGCGGAAGCTGATCGAGTCGAACCTGCGGCTCGTGATGTCCATTACCCGCAACTACACGCGTGCCGATGTCCCGTTGCTGGATCTCATCCAGGAGGGCAATCTCGGCCTCATTCGCGCGGTCGAGAAGTTCGACTACAAGATGGGCTTCAAGCTCTCGACCTATGCGACGTGGTGGATCAAGCAGTCGATCTCCCGTGCGCTCGCCGAGCAGGGGCGCACGATCCGCCTGCCGGTGCACATCGCAGACCAGGTGCGCAAGGTCACGAAAACCCGGCGCCTGCTCGGCCAGAAGCTGAACCGAGATCCCTCGCTCGACGAGATCGCCGCCGAGATCGGGATCACTCCAGAGCGCGTGCAGGAGCTCCTCGAGCTCGTACTCGACCCCGTGAGCCTCGAGACGCCGATCGGTGACGGAGACTCGAGCGTCGCCGATCTCATCCCCGACACGAACGCTCAGCAACCCGAGGCGGAAACCGCCGATCGCGCGCGCTCGTCGGAACTCCTCGACGCGCTCGCGAAGCTCCAGCCCCGTCAGCGCCGCGTCGTCGTCGAGCGATTCGGTCTCGACGGCGTCCGCCCTCGAACGCTCGAGGAGGTGGGCGCGAACCTCGGCATCACGCGCGAGCGCGTCCGCCAGCTCGAAGCGCGCGCCCTGCGCGAGCTCAGAGCCGTCGCGCCCGGGCTCGAGCTGTATCTGCGGTCCTGACGACTCGCAGTCTTTCTTCAGGCGCCTTGGCGTCGCAGGGCGGCGCTCGCAAGCGAGGCGGGCTTACCTACGCGCAGTCGGTGCAAGCAGCGCCGAGCCGCGCAGGACAGTACGAGTAGTACGGACAGCGGCGCGGAGGCCGGCTCCGCCGGCCGGGAGCGACCGGCAGCCTGCGGCGTCAGGTCGCGTCGACCGACTGCATCTCGCGCAGTCCGGCAAGCCGGCGGAGCGACTCGAGCTCGATCTGACGCACGCGCTCACGCGTGAGGCCCAACCGCCGGCCGATTTCCTCGAGGGTCTGCGGCTCGGCTCCAGTGAGCCCGTATCGCATCACGACGACCTCGCGCTCGCGCTGGGGGAGGGCGGCGAGGGCGTGCCGCAACGCCTCGCTGCGCAGATGGAGCTCGACCGCCTCCTCGGGCAACGGCTCGTCCCCGGCGACGAAGTCGCCGAAGACCGCGTCCTCGCCGTCGCCGACCGGGGCGTCCAGACTCGTCGACGCACGCGCTGCCGCCCGCACCTCGAGCACCTGCTGGACCGTGAGCGAGGCCTCGTCCGCGATCTCCTCCAGCGACGGCTCGCGGCCCAGCTGCGTCCAGAGCAGCCGGTCGGCGCGATTGATCTTCTGCAGCCGCTCGACGATGTGCACCGGCATGCGAATCGTCCGTGCCTTGTCGGCGAGGGCGCGCGCGACGGCCTGGCGAATCCACCAGGTCGCGTACGTGGAGAACTTGAAGCCGCGGCGCCAGTCGAACTTCTCGACCGCACGAATGAGGCCGAGCGTGCCCTCCTGGATGAGGTCGAGAAACGGCAGCCCTTGGTTTCGGTAGTTCTTCGCGATCGAGACGACGAGCCTGAGATTCGACTGGATCATTCGCTCCTTCGCGTCCATGTCCCCGCGTTCGATCCGCTTCGCGAGCTCGACCTCCTGCGCCGCGGTCAGGAGTTGGTGTCGTCCGGCCTCGCGCAGGAAGAGCTGGAGCGCGTCCGTCGTGGTCTCGACGGGCGAGGTCAAGGCAACCACGGCCTCGGAGTGGGGCGGCTGCTCGACGATCTCGATGCTGCGCTGGTCCAACGCCCGCAGGAGGACGTCCTGCTCGAGCTCGGTCAACTCGTACGCCTCGGCGATCTCGGCGAGGTCGGAGGCACGAACGCTCCCGGCTTGCTCGGATTGCTCGAGCAAGAGGCGGATGTCCTCGAAGCCGAGGATGTTGTCGATGTCGATCTGGGTCACGCGGCGGGAGGTGCGGCTGGATGGGGTAGAGACACTCTCTCGCGTCTGGGACGTCGTGTCTAGGGGGTAGAGGGAGATTTCCCCCGAGAGAGTCAAACGGACTTGCCTACTTGACATAACGCCGCTTACCGTGCAGCGCAGGCCGAGTCCCGCGCATCGCGGGCGGAGGGATCTCTAGAAGGTCGCCTCCCGCACGCCACTCACGATCGCGAGGAGCACGAGCGCGGCTACGACGAGTCGGTACACGACGAAGACGTCGTAGGTGTGGTTACGGACGAATCCGAGCAACCAGTCGATCGCGAGCAAGCCGCTTCCGAGCGCTGCCAGCGTCCCGACGACGAAGGGTCCCTCCCACCCGTTCGGAAGGTCGCCGAGGAGGACGTCTCCCACACCCTTGAGCCCGACGGCGCCGAGCACCGTGGGCAGCAGGAGCAGGAAGGAGAAGCGGGCCGCGCCGTCCCGATCGAGCTTCATGAAGCGACCCGCCGTGATCGTGATCCCGGAACGGGAGACGCCGGGCGCGAGAGCAAGCGCTTGAGCACAGCCCATCACGACCGCGTGTCCGAGCCCGAGCTCGCCCATCGCGCGGCTCTGTGGCGAGCGGTCGGCCCAGAGGAGCAGCAGCGCACCCGCGGCGAGGAGAACGAGAATCTGCCACGGCTCGCCGAGGTTGTCCGCGATGAGGTTCTCGCCGAGCAACCCGACCACGCCGGCCGGGATGGTCGCGACGAGGACGAACCACGCGATTCGCTCGTCGGACGACTCGATCTGCCGACGCCCAACGGAGCCGATCCATGCGCGGACGAGCCGGACGACGTCGTGCCAGAAGTACGCACCCACCGCGACGAGCGTCCCGAGGTGAAGCGACACGTCGAACGTCTGGTTGAAGCGGTCGTTCTCCTTCAGGTACGTCCAGTCGGCGCCCCACGGGACGAGGATCAGGTGCCCCGAGGACGAGATCGGCAGAAGCTCGGTGAGTCCCTGGACAATGCCGAGGACGAACGCTTGTCCGTTGGACAGCGCCGCCGGGTCGTCGCCGACACCGACCAGTGTGAGCAGGGCGGCAAGCCCCAGCGCAGCCCCCGCGACGCTGTACACGACGGAGCGGCGCACGGCGAGATCCTACGTTCAGCTCCGGTTCGACGGCGTCCGAAGAAAAGAGGCGCAAATTGCGGCAATCCGGTGAACGCCGACCTTGACCGCGTCGGCCGCGTCCCATAGCTTCCCCGATGCACCGAGCACGGAGCGCGATTAGGTCGAAGCGCAGCTCGTAGGCTCTACGCGGAAGCGGACGGTCAGCGGGCTGAGTGGACGAAAGCGCCACCGGCTCGGTGAATTTTTTTGGTCCCGTATAGGATCGCCTCCGATGCACCTCCGGGCCCCCAGCACCGACCAGGGGGTGCTCGCATTCGCCTGGTCGGTCGTCTTCTTCCTCTACATGTGGCTCGGAGCGCTCGCGATCGACGTGCCCGGCGGCGTGGCATTCGTCGTTTCGCTCGTCGCAGCGGCAGGGATCTTCCTGTTCGTGCGGACGCGCGGCGCCGATCCCGCTGGGCCGCGGTAGCCGGGTATCAGTCGCGCAGGTCGCGCTTGTCGCTGAGCGCAGCGACGAGCCGGTCCGCGAAGTCGCGGCCGATCGCCGCCTCGAGACGATCGAGGGCGGGCGGTTTCGGGGCGGCGCTCTTCTCCTCGAGGGCGCTGACGTCGGCGAGGAGACGCTTCGACCCTGCGGGGGCGACCTTGGTGAGGACGGCGGCACTCATGTGTCGAAAATCGGCTCGCATCCACGTCTTGCCGATCCCTGGCGGGAGGGAACTTGCTCCGGATGGTCGTTCAGAGCTCGAGATCGAGTCTCCTCTCGTCGAAGGTTGCGGAGTCGAGCTCCGCCCGGAAGTCACCGAGCGCCCGCAAGGCGTCCCGCGTGAAGACGTGCGCGACCACACCGACGTTCGAGTCGTTGCAGAACGGGATGTCGACGTGCTCGCGCGTTACCAGGTTGACGGACACCGACGAGCACGCCGGGCACTGGACGGCCAGGCCGAACGCTCTTCCGCCCGGGGCGATGAGTATGAACGCAGACGGCGTTACCGGGCGGGGCCGCCCCTCGAGGAAGCAGAAGAAGCTCCAGGGCCACTTGCCCGCGCCGATGTGGCCGACGGCGAGATCGGCGAGCTCGGTCGCGATCGGATCGTCGTGCGCGGTCATGAAGTTTCGGAACGTCCGATCGCCCGTCGTCCCGAGATGCGCCCAGTCGAGATCGTCGTGCGCTATGAGGCCGGGGTGCTCGCCTCCGCAGCCACACGCGAACAGAATTCGGTAGACGGCGGGGTGAGCTGCCCCCGGAAGACGCTCGAGCGTCCGAAACGCGGAGAGCGGAATCCGAGCCGCTCGGCCGTGCGGGCAGGAGAACGCATACGTGCTCGTGAGCGGGTCGTACATGATCTCGTTGTAATACGACGTTCGGACATCGGGGTCGTTGGTCGCGTCGCGTGGTGCGCCGAGCTCGTGCCGTCGATGAATCCGACGCCGGCTTTTGGAGCTCCTAACGCAATGAACGGCCATGTCGCCGCGGATATGGGCATTCCGTGCGTCCTCGCCTCCCGGCGTCCAGCATCCGCCTAGCGACGGGCGATCATCACGCTAGAAGCTCCTAGTACGAGATGAGCGAGTGCACGTCGTAGCCGGCGACCTTGTCACGGCCTTGGAGGAACGTCAGCTCGAGCACGAACTCGATGCCGACGACCTCACCACCGAGCTCCTCCACGAGCTCGACCTTCGCCTTTGCCGTTCCTCCAGTCGCGAGCACGTCGTCGACCACGATGACGCGAGACCCCGGGGGAATGGCATCGCGGTGCACCTGGAGACTGTCCGTGCCGTACTCGAGGGCGTAGACCGCCTCCACTGTCTCGCGCGGGAGCTTTCCCGGCTTGCGTGCAGCGATGAACCCGGCGCCGAGCGCATACGCGAGAGCGGAGCCGAAGATGAACCCGCGCGCCTCGGCACCGAGGATGAGATCCGGCGCGCGTGGTCGCGCCCAGTCAACAAGCCTCCGGATGGCCTCGCTGAAGTACACGGGGTCCGCGATCAGCGGCATGAGATCCTTGAAGACGACTCCCTCGGTGGGAAAGTCCGGAACGTCTCGGATTCGATCGCGGAGATCGATACTTGCGGTGCTCACGAGGTCCGCTCCACCGTCGAGCGCAGATCGCGCAGGAGGAGGAGGTGCGAGAGCTCCTGCGCGACTTTGGAGAGCGCCTCGACATCGTCGAGAGCGTTTCGCCGCCGCTCTGCGTTGCGCGAGCGCAGCCCGGGCGCGACGAGCTGCTCGATGAGCGCGGCCTGACGTCCGACTCCCGTGAGGAAGGTTCGCAGATGGCGTCCGTCGACCCCGAATCGGGCAAGCCGCGCGCAGGCGTTGGCGACGTCCGCCTCGCTCTCCCCGTACAGACGCCCCCCCGCTTCGATGCGCGCGACGACCAGACCGTACTCCTCGAGCTGCCTCACGAAGTCGGGCGACACCGACGCGCGCTCGCAAAGCTCGGCTTCGTCGATCTCGTCCTCCCGATCGGTGATGCCGACCGCACGGCGCCTCGTCCGCTCGGCCGCCGCCCCGGGGCCCGCCAGCTCCTCGCGGATCACGCGCAGCGGCAGGAACTCGTCGCGCTGCAGCCGCAGGATGGTCGTGAGGCGCTCGATGTCGTCGGGAGCGAAGAGCCGGTAGCCGCCGCGAGTTCGCTTCGGCGCGATGAGGCCCTGGTCTTCGAGGTAGCGGATCTTCGAGACCGAGATGTCCGGGAACTGCTCCCGGAGCTCCTCGCAGACCGATCCGATCGTGCGGAGGCGGGGCTCCGCTTCCTCTTTCTCACGGCGTGTCGTCACGGTGCTCATCGCTGGAGGAAGGTCAGTCGGTACTTGCCGATCTGGACCTCGTCGTCGTTCTCGAGAACGACCGACTCGATCCGCCTTCGGTTCACGTACGTGCCGTTCAGGCTGCCCAGGTCTCGGATGGAGAACGTCTCGCCGTCGCGTACGAGCTCGGAGTGTCGCCGCGAGACGGTGACGTCGTCGAGGAACACGTCGCATTCGGGAGACCGGCCGATCAGCGTTCTTCCCTCCCCGGGCTGGAAGGACTGTCCGGCCATGCCGCCGCCCGAGCGCACTACGAGCGCCGGGCCTGTGATTCCGAGCGCCGTCAGGAGATCGACGTCCTCGCCTTCGTCCTCGACATCGAAGCTCATCGTCGTCTCGGAGCCGGTCTCGGTGGCGAGCAAGGCGCCACAGCGGGAGCAGTAGTTCGAGGCTTCCGGATTCTGGAAGCCGCACTCGGGGCAGTAGACGTGACTCACACGTCGTCCGCCGGCGCGGCTTTCGCAGTGAGGATCTCGCTCAGGCGTTCGACGTCCGCGAGCTTGGCCTCCCCCGCGCTGACCTGCTCACGGAGACGGGCGACGAGCTCGGCACGCAGGATGTCGATGCGGCCGTGCAGCACGCGGCGCCTGAAGGAGATCTCGTCCTCCTCCTTCTCGAGCTCGCGGATCATCACGCGAAGATCGTCGTCAGTCAGTGTCGAAAGATCGGGAAGTGGTTCCACCGGCGGCCTTTCCTCGAGGTTCACTTGAGTAAAGCAGTGCGCACACCGAGGGGTCAACCTCAGGTTGAGAGTTCGGAGGTCATTTCGCGCCCGAAACCCGAGTCCCTGCTCGACGACCCCATCAGCCTCGGTGGAGCGAACTCCGTGCACGGCGCAGGTACTGGATGCCTGCGCCGATGGCGAGAGCGATGCCGAGCCAGAGCAACACGAGCGGCCAACCGGTGCCCTCGTTCGTGACGAGAACGAAGCCGAGCGACGCGTACACGACCCACGTCGCGAGCTTTCCGAGAAACGTGACGTCGAACTCGTAGCCGCGCGGTGTGAGGATCGGGTAGCCGACGATCAGCGCCACGTCTCGCGCCAGGATCACGACTGCCGCCACGAGCGGAATGCGCCCTGTGGCCCACATGAGGACGACGGCAGTTCCGATCATGAGCCGGTCGGCGAGGGGGTCGGCGACTTTCCCGAAGCTCGACTCGACCTGCCACCGACGCGCGAGGAAGCCGTCGAGCTGGTCGGTGAAGGCGGCGGCGGCGAAGAAGAGTCCGGCCCCCCATGCCGGCCCGTCTCCCGCCTCGAGGTAAAGCCAGGCGAAGACCGGGATCGCGGCAAAGCGCGCGATGGTCAGCGCATTAGGTATCCGCCGGCGAACCTCGACCCACGTCACGGGCGAAACCCTACGAGGTGGGGGTCAGACCCGTGGGGTCTGACCCCCACGTCAACCCCGCGCGGTTCGGGGCCAGACCCCACGGGTCTCACCCCCGTCAACCCCGGCGCGGCTTGGGGTTAGACCCCACGGGTCCGACCCCAGTTGTCGACCCTGGTAGCGTCGCGGCTCGTGGCGGGCACGCTTCGACTCCCGGGGTTCGTGAACGCACACAGTCACTCGTTCCAGCGAGCGTTGCGGGGAAGCGCCGCGGGAGCGGACTTTTGGGCGTGGCGCGAGACGATGCTCGCGGAAGCGGAACGCCAGACGCCCCATCTCGTCCGCGGCTCGTACGAGCTGACCTACCGCGAGATGCGCGCGGCCGGATACACGGCCGTCGCGGAATTCCACTATCTCGGAGTCCCCGAAGCGCTCGCTGCGGCGGAGGCCGCCTCGGCGACAGACGTCGAGCTCGTGCTCCTGCACGTTGCCTATGGGCGAGGCGGGCTTCCCCGCTTTCGTCAGCAGTCGGTGACGGCGTACCTCGCCGAACTCGAAACCCTGCGGAGTGCCGGACTCCGCGTCGCCGTCGCCCCCCACTCCGTTCGCGCCTGCTCCGCCGACTGGCTCGAGGAGCTCGGGCGCTACGCCGAGGCCGAGGCGCTCCCGCTCCACGTCCACGCCGACGAGCAGCCTCGCGAGATCGAGGAATGCCTGGCAGAGCACGGCTGCCGCCCGATCGAGCTGCTCGCACGCACGGGCTGCCTCGGCGAGCGGACCACGGTCGTCCACGCGACGCACGCGGACGGTGCGGAGCTGGATCTACTCGCCTCGACCGGGAGCGTCGTCTGTGCCTGTCCGACGACCGAGGCCGATCTCGGAGACGGCTTCCTTCCGGCCGAGCGGATCCGCATGCGGTCGATTCCACTCTGCATCGGATCGGACTCGAACATGCGCATCGATCCGCTCGAGGAACTGCGCCAGCTCGAGGGAATCGCGCGGCGCCAGACGGGTCGGCGCGGCGTGTTCTCGACAGTCGAGCTCTTGCGCTTCGGCGCCGAACAGGGCGCCCGAGCGATCGGCATCGAGACGTGGCCGGACATCGAAATCGACTTGGCCCACCCGTCGCTCGCCGGCGTCGACCTCGACGCCGTCGACGCAGCGCTCGTCGCGGGCTGCGGAGCTGACGTGGTTAGGAGCTCCTAACGCAATGAACGGCCATGTCGGGCGATCATTACGTTAGAAGCTCTGGGGATGACCGGCGCGCGCCGCGGCGTTTGAGACCTACATGGACGTGACGGAGACCACCTTCGAACACGACGTGATCGAGCGATCGCGGGCGGTTCCGGTGCTCGTCGACTTCTGGGCGGAGTGGTGCGGTCCGTGCCACGCGCTTTCGCCCGTCCTCGAGCAGGAGGTCGAGCGCCGCAGCGGTGACATCGTCCTCGCCAAGGTCGACGTCGATTCGAATCCTGGCCTCGCCGCGACGTTCGGCATCCAGGGCATCCCCGCGGTGAAGGCGTTCCGCGACGGCCGCGTGGTCGACGAGTTCGTGGGCGTCCGGCCGCCAGCCGCGGTGGCGGCGTTCGTCGACGAGCTTCTGGCGCCGCCACAGGTCTCCGGCATCGTCGACGAGCTTCGCGCGAGCGGCGAGCTGCCTGACGTTCTCGACGCCCTCGAGGCGGGCGACGAGCAGCGCGCGCTGGAGCTGCTGCTCGCCGAGATTCCGGGCTCGCTGCTCGAGCGGCGGGAGCGGCTACGCGAGGTCGCAGTCGCGGTCTTCCACGATCTCGGGCACGACGACCCGGTGACGGTCGCGTACCGGCGTCGCCTTGCGACCGCGCTCTACTGACGAGGAACTGCGCGAAATCGCGCGGCCCAGCCCGTCGTCGCCGCGAGGTACGCCCGCTCGGCTGCCAGGCCCGTCTTCCCCCAGGCGCGCTCGTAGCTCGGCCTCCCGACCTGCTGGCGTGCGGGCTCGATCTGCGTCCCCTCTTGCCATTCGTTGTAGCTGGTGACGGTGACGAGATCTGCGTTCGCTCGGATCGCCGTCTTCCACATGCGGTCGTAGGTCGTGCCGTGCAGACGCGGGCGGACCGCCTCTCCCCTGGTCGCGAGCCGTGCGTCGTACCCGGGCCCGACCGAGGGCGCACAAAGAAGACCGGCGCTGTGGGCCTGTGTGCAGAGCCGCCGGAACAGGGATCCGTTCCACGTGACGACGTCGTACGTGTAGACACCGTCGAATCCCGACGCTTTTGCGCGCCCGACGAGGGTGGTGTGGCCGAGGATGCGAGCAACGCCCCGGAGCGGTGCGAGCGCCTCGGCCCACGCGACGGCCGGATCCCGGTCTGCGTCATAGACGAAGAAGTCCACGAACCCACCGTCCTTCTGGAGGCGAGCGATGTCCTCCGCCGCCCGGGCCGGCGTCCGATCGTCGTACGGCTCTACATGGATGGCGATCGCCAGACCGTGCTGGCGGGCGGCGTCGCCGACGAGTCGTAGCCGCTCGTGTTCCGGCGAGTCGAACCCCCACCAGGAGACGATGACGGTATCGACGCCGGCAGCAGCGATCTCCCGCATCTGCGCGACAACGATCTTCGCGTTGGACGACGAGTAGAGCCCGCGAGCGGGAAAGTACGGCGTCGAGAGGACGGGTGCGCCGTCGTGCTCGACGTACCAGTGAGCCCACTCGCCGTCTCGCACCGGGGTCGAATACCAGGGGTAGTAGAAAATCGAGACCCGGCCGGAGCTCACAGCGCCCGTCCCGGGCCCCGCACCGGCTGGGAGCGCGAGCGCCGCAGCACAGATCACCGCTGTCAGAAACGCCGAAACCCGTGCTCCGGTCACGCCGCGCGGACTCTATCGCCCGCTCCTGGCCAACGCATCTAGGATCCCGAGATGGCCGGCTATCGCTACCTCATCGTCGGTGGCGGGATGACCGCCGACGCCGCGTGTCGAGGCATTCGCGACCACGACGCGGACGGCACGATCGGCCTCTTCACGACCGAAGCTCACGCGCCGTACGCCCGGCCGCCACTCTCGAAGGCTCTGTGGGCCGGGAAGGAAGAGAGCTCGGTCTGGCGCGGTACTCCGGAGCTCGGAGTCGATATCCATACCGGTTGCGAGATCGTCGGCCTCGATCTGGATTCGCACACGGCGACCGACGGCGTCGGCGTCTCGTACACGTACGAGCGACTGCTGCTGGCGACGGGAGGCACTCCGCGCAGGCTCCCGAATGGAGGCGACGGCGTCGTCTACTTCCGAACGCTCGACGACTTTCGCCGGCTCCACGGGCTCGCAGGCGACGGCGTCCGCGTCACGGTCATCGGAGGTGGCTTCATCGGCTCGGAGATCGCGGCGGCGCTCGCCTCGAACGGGTGCGTCGTGACGATGATCTTCCCCGACTCGGGCATTGGTGCGCGCCTCTTTCCTGCGGGTCTCTCAAGCTTCGTGAACGAGTACTACCGCTCGAAGAGCGTCGACGTCGTTTCCGAGGAGAGCGTCGAAGGGGTCGCCAGCGACGGCTCCGCTCTACGTACGACCACCAACGAGGGCCGGATGATCGAGGCCGACGCAGTGGTCGCGGGGCTCGGGATCGTGCCCAACACCGACCTCGCAGAACGAGTCGGGCTGAACGTCGACGACGGCATCCTCGTCGATGAGCACGGACGGGTCGAGGGTCGCGATGACGTGTTCGCAGCCGGTGACGTGGCGCGCTTCCCCGTGCGCGCGCTGGGCGGAACGCGAAGGGTCGAGCACGAGGATCACGCGAACACCCACGGTCGCGTGATCGGCGCAAACATGGCCGGTGCGGACGTGCCCTACGACCACCTTCCCTTCTTCTACTCCGACCTCTTCGAGCTCGGGTACGAGGCGGTCGGAGACGTCGACTCGCGCTTGACGGCGGTCGAGGAGTGGGCCGAACCCAACCGGAAGGGCGTCGTCGGTTACGTCGACACGGACGGGAGCGCCCGAGGGTTCCTGCTCTGGGACGTCTGGGGCAAGGTCGACCCCGCGCGCGAGCTGATCCGCTCTGGCGCCGCCGTCGACGGCGCCGTCTTGCGCACTCTCCTCGACTGAATCGCACTCAGCCGCGCGACCAGCGCGAGCGCGAGGACGTCGAAGACGACGTAGCCGCTCGCTGCACCGCTCGGAGGATTTCCCTGCGAGAGCCCAAGACCGGGAACAGTTGCCTCCCAGGTCCAGGTTCCGAGCGCCGTCCCGTACAGCTCGAGGCCCGCCACGACGACGAACACTCCCGCGTAGACCGTGCGCCGGGTCCACGCGAGCACACCGATCAGGAACGCGCACCCAAGGGCCCCGACGACGTCCGAGGCGGGCAGCACGGTCACGCCTGCGACCCCCCAGGCCGCTGCGCCACCGGCGGCGAAGGCGAGAAGCGTGTTCCGGCGGGCTGTCGCCAGCGTCGCCAGCGCGAGGCCGCCGAGATAGACGAGCCCGTGACCCGGCGGGACGAATACAGGCAGGTTCTCGAGGCGGTACCCGTAGAGCCCCCAGATCAGCGACCCGACGACTTCGCCCAGGGTGGCGATACCGACGACAGCGAGCGCCTGGAGACGCACCGTCGAGGGTTGGAGCGAAAGAAGCCCCGCGAGCACCCCCGCAGTGAGCAGCCCGAGCGCGAGCTGCCCGGTCCCCCCAACCTGTCGGTCGAGCCAGAGCCCGCCGATGGTCCAGACGGCGACGACGGAGAGGACGAGAGCCGGGCGACGCACGCCTACATCTTCGCCGACCGGCTCTCACTCGCTCGTTCTTCTCGAGCGGTTCAGTCGTCGAGCACGAAGGTGACCAGCAAGTTCACCTGATACTCGGAGATCGACCCACCCTCGACACGAACCTGCTGCTCCTTGATCCACGCGCTCTTGACGTTGCGGAGGGTCTCGTTGGCACGGGCGAGACCCGACCTGATCGCGTCCTCGAAACTCGCGCTCGACGTCGAGCTGATCTCCGTCACGCGTGCGACTGCCATGCCTGCCTCCCTTGGTCGCTGACCGGATGAAGTCTGCTAGATCCGAGAACGGCGCACGAGGCCAAATGATCGCGCCACGGCGGAGCCTTCATCCGCGCCGACCTCGACGCGGGCACACGCCTTTGGCCCGGAAAGCAATTCCCGGGTTCGACCTACGTCGCGGGTCCTCTCTCGTCAGACGGCGCTCGTGACGACGAGAAACACCACGACGACGATCGCGGAGACGCCCACGAGCAAGAAGAACCCGCGAAACGCTGCGGTCACCCAGTCCCCTCCTTACGTTTTCGAGCGCCTCCATCCTAGGACATTCGTCAATCCGCTGGCTAGCTGCTTGACCGGAAGTGGCGCGCAGCCGAGGGCGCTCACGACCAAGCCGGGCGCCGCACGTTACGCGTCGTGCCGACTCGAAAGCCTGTGCGACCCGCGCGAGTGGCGATCCGGCGCCCTGTCGTGGCCGTCAGTCGGCCCGCGTGAAGGATCGACTCATCACCAGGGCAAGAATCCCTCGCACGCTCCGTACCGATCGGCTTGACCCAGCGGTGCGACGCGAACCACCTTCACGTCTCCACTGCACGACTGCTCGTCGTACTTGTCCACTGCGGTCGCCGCACCGACGGCTACCAGGACGGCCCCGAGGAGCACGATCAATCGTCTCTTCCAAACGTTCATCTCCCCCACGCTAGTCCTGGTGGGCGATTCTCGTCATCCCCGATCCGAGTGTGTCGGCTCCCGTTCGCGGGAGCGTGCGCGGGCGAGCTACCGGGCGATGTGCTCGATCCAATCGACGTAGGTGTACCGATCCGTCGTCGGCGCCTGCCCTGTATGGCGAGCTATCGCCGACGAAGACTTCAGGAAGCTCAGGTTCGGAGAAGGTAAAGCGGGCTAGCGACCGCTCCTCGATGGCGTCTCACCAACTAGTGCTGGCGGTTCTCGGCCCTTGCGGGCGAGAGCCGCCAGCCGAATTCTAGGAACGTCGCTCTTTTCGGGTCCTCGTCGCCAGTCGTCGAACGAGGAATAGAGAGGCGACAATCGCTGGTGGGATCATCGCCTCTCTGTCCCTTTGGCGCCCCAGGGGAAGAAGGGCGCCTCGGGATGGGAACCTATGGTCGGAAGATGATTCGCCCGTGAAAGTCCGGCAGGTTTCCGTGAGCGATCTCGGCAGCCTCGACGGAGACACCTTCACCCTGCAGCTGTAGGAGAGCTCCGCTTCGTCGTCGACGTTCAGCCAAATCCCTTGCCGCCGACCTCGCCGACGACGAGTCGTAGCTCGCGCGCTGCCGCGATCCGGTCCGAGGGGCGCGCCTTCGGGCCCGTGCAATCTCCAGAGGATGCGGGCGAGCTCTTCGGGCGACTACGTGACAAACTACGGCGAGAGAGCAGAACGGGCGCAACGCTCACATGCTCCGGCCGAGGGAGGTGAGCGGTGTGACCACTGACGATGGCTGACCAGGATCGAGCGCTGCCCAACGCCGAGCGCAGGCATCTCAGCGTCTTCTTCTGCGATCTGGTCGAATCAACTGCACTCAGCGAGCAGCTGGATCCGGAGGATTTCGGTCATCTGATCGCCGCGTACCACGCCACCTGCACCGAGGTTATCGAGCGCTTCCACGGCCACGTTGCCCAGTACCAGGGCGACGGGGTGCTCGCCTACTTCGGGTATCCGCACGCGCTGGGCGACGACACGGTTCAGGCCGTCCGTGCAGGGCTCGACCTTGTACGCGCCGTGCAGGGCGTCGCAGGCGCGCGACTCGAGGGTGGCGGGGTGCGTCTTGCCGCGCGTGTTGGCATCGACACGGGCGTCGTGGTCGTAAGCGAGATGGGAGCCGGCCAGCGTCGTCATTCTCTCGCTGTTGGCGATACCGTAAACATGGCAGCGCGACTCGAGAAGCTTGCCGAGGCGGGAACGGTCGTCGTGAGCGCCGAAACCGAGCGCGTCACGCGCGGGTACTTCCTCTTCGAACGAGTGGACGCCGTGAGGGTCAAGGGCTTCGCCGACCCGGTCGTCGTCTATCGCGTCGTCGACGACACTGGGATCCGGACCCGCCTCGCGCTCGCTGCGGCCGACGGTCTCACGCCGCTCGTCGGTCGCGAGCGAGAACTCGAGGCGATGGAGGAGCGCTGGCGGCTTGCGAGCGAGGGGCAGGGTCAGGCGATCCTCGTCACCGGGGAGCCGGGGATTGGGAAGTCGCGTGCTGTCCACGAGCTGGGCCGGCGAGTCGGCGAGGATGCGACTCGCCTCGTCTTCCAGGCATCTCCGTACCACGCGACTAGCGCGCTGCATCCGGTCGTGGAGGAGCTCGAGCGCACGTTCCGGATCGACGGCAAGGCCGACGACGGAGACAGTCTCGCCCGCCTGACGGACGAGCTCGAGATGCAGGGGCTCTCTGTCGAAGAGACGCTCCCCGCGCTGACGTCGCTGCTCTCGATCGAGGAGCCAACTCATGTGGCACCGAAGCTGACGCCCCAGGAACAGAAGCGGCAGACGTTCACGGCGTTGAGGGCGCTCATGGCGGCGGAGACGAGCCAGCGTCCCGTTCTTGCCGTCTTCGAGGACATTCATTGGGCCGACCCGTCGACCCTCGAGCTTCTCGGTCTCTTGCTTGCCGACGCTGCCGCACAGCGGATCCTCATCGTCATGACGGCGCGACCTGAGTTTCAGCCGCCCTGGCCCGCCCACACAACGTTCGCGAAGCTGAGCCTGGCGCGCCTGGAACGAGACGTGGTCGACGATCTGATGGCCGCTGTCCTGAGCGGCAGAAGGCTGCCGGGAGGCGTGCTTGGCGAGGTTGCCGAACGAGCCGCCGGTGTGCCCCTCTTCATCGAGGAAACGATCAAGATGATCCTGGAGGCCGAGCCAGGCGACAGCCCGGCCATTCCCGGCACACTCCAGAACCCGCTCGCAGCCCGTCTCGACGCGCTTGGCGAGGCGAAGGAGGTTGCTCAGGTTGCATCGGTCGCCGCACTTGGGGGTGACTTCGGCTTCGAGCTGCTTCGCTCCGTCACCCGCAAGGACGAAGCGCAGCTGAGGGAGTCGTTGAGCGAGCTCGTGCGCGCGGAGCTTTTGTACGAGCGCGGCACGCCCAGCGAGCCGGTGTACGTCTTCAAGCACGCCCTGATCCGCGAAGCGGCATACGAGTCACTTCTGCGCTCGGCGCGCCGAAGCTTCCACGGCCGCGTGGCCGAGGTGCTGGAGGAACGTTTTCCCGAGCGTGTCGAGCATGAGCCCGAGCTGATCGCACAGCACTTGGCCGAGGCGGGCCGGACGCTCGACGCCATACGCTATTGGCAGCAGGCCGGCGAACGAGCATTGCGTGCCTGGGCAACCGAGGAGGCGGCCACTCACTTCGAGGAAGGCCTCGGGCTTCTGGCATCACTGCCAGACGGCCCGCAGACCCGGGAGCTCGAGCTGGCACTCCAGCTTGCTCGTGGCACGGCGCTGATGTCGGCACGCGGTTACGCCTCGCCCGAGGCCGAAGCCGCGTACGCGCGCGCAGAAGCGCTGAGCCGGGAGGTTGCCGATCCCTCGCGTCTCGCGCCGGCGCTCTACGGACTTGGCGCGTTCTATGCCTCCACTGCGCAGCCGTTGAAAGCCTGTGAGTTCGGTCGCCGCCTGCTTGCCGTCGCCGACGCTCAGGGCGACGAGGACATGCTCATCGAGGCGAACGTGATTCTCGCGATCGGGGAGTACTTGAAGGGAGATCCAGTAGCAGCCGCCGCAAGCTCAGAGCAGGTTCTCGCCCGGTGGGAGCCCGAGAAGCACCGCGCCCACATCTTCGACTACGGCCAAGAGCCGGGGATTGTGAGCATGACGATGACGGCCCTCGCTCGCGGATGGCTCGGCCGCCTCGATGAGGCGCTCGCATTTGCCGATGATGCGGAGCGGAGGGGCCGCGAGGCCGGACACCCGCTCACCCTCGCCTATACCCTTGGCGGTGACGGCATCCTCTATCAGCTGGTCGTTGACATCGAGCGGGCCGAGCGCACTGCCCAGGAGCTCGTGACGGTTGCGAGCGAGCACGGACTTCCCATGTGGCTCGCATGGGGCCGAATCATGCGCGGCTGGGCGCTCCTTCAGCGCGGCCAAGCCGAGAAAGGCATGGCCGAGATCAACGTCGGTCTGGCGGGAGCCGAAGCTGTTCATTTCTCCGTGATGAAGATCCACTTCCTGAGTCAGCTCGCTGAGGCGTTCGGCCGGCTCGGCCATGTGAGCGAAGGAGTAGCGATGCTCGAGGAGGGCTTCGCTGCTCTCGAGGCGACGGAGGAGCGAGTCTCGGAGGCGGAGCTTCACCGCTCGCGCGGACTGCTCCATCTCGCCGACGACGGCAACACGCTCGCGGCTGAAGAATGCCTGCGGCGCGGGATCGAGGTGGCTCGTCGGCAGCAGGCGCTCCTGCTCGAGCTGCGCTCGGTCACGGCTCTCGCCGAGCTCCTCGCCGGAGAGAACCGAGCCGAGGAGGCGCGCACTCTCCTCGCGGATGTCATCGGCCGCTTCACTCAGGGGCACAGAACCCCCGTGCTCCACGCCGCGAGCGTTCTCCTGCAGCGCCTCGGTACCGCACGCGTCGTTGATCCAGCGTGACGATCAATCAGGCGTCTGAGCTGGGCTGATCCACCCAGACGAGTGAGACTGTGGCGCGCGTTCGGCGTGTCCGAGAGTGCGTGATGGCCGGGCGTCGAGCAGGGGGCCGCCCCGGCCCCGCTTCCCGCCGTTTTCGGACGCCACCTCGGGTGCGAGCTTCAGAGCGCTCATCACGTCTTACCGGCGGGGCGTGAATGGACGTAGCAGGTCGCCGCCGGGTTGGACGATCCCAACGTGAGATTCGGGGACCTCGTTCCAGGCGCCCGGGAGGTCGCCAAGCGGCTCGGAGACGACGACTCTCGTCTCGTCCGATAGTGCGGCGAGCTCCTTGCTCTCGGGGTAGAGGGCCTTCAGAGCGTCCATTCGCGTGCTGAAGTAGAGAGAGCGCGAGTCGATCTCGCTCGAGTACCGGAACGCCCACACACATCGTCCGTCGGTCGTGGCGATCGTCATCTGGATCGGATGTTCGACGCCGTGAGCGTGGCCGGTCTTCTCGACGAAGCCCACCATCCGCTCGACGGCGGTCACCGGGTCGCTCTCGAGCCCGAACGTGAGGGCGAGATAGAACATCGTCTCCGAGTCGGTCGTGCCCTCGATGGACGCGAACAGCGAGTCGTCGACTGCGAGCACGAGCTCCCGCCTCATGCGTGCGAACTCGCGGATCAGGCCGTTGTGCATCCACAGCCAGCGCCCGTAGCGGAAGGGGTGTGTGTTCGTCTCCTGGATCGCCGTCCCCGTCGAGGCACGGATGTGCGCGAAGAAGAGCGGTGAGGAAATTCCGGCGGCGAGCTCGCGCAGGTTGCGGTCGTTCCAGGCCGGATGCGTGCTGCGGTAGAGCCTCGGCGTCTCGCCCTCCTCGTACCAGCCGACACCGAATCCGTCGCCGTTCGTCGGCGTCGCGCCGAGCCTCGAGTGGAGGCTCTGGTCGATCAGCGAGCGGTCGCGCTTGAGAAGGAGCTCCTCGAGCCGGATCGGCGTTCCCGAGTAGGCGAGCCAACGGCACATCAGCTGTCGCCAGTCGTTCCGACGCCCGGTTGCGTTGTCGTAAGCGGCCCCCTCTGCCGCTTCCACGCGACGTCGAGGAGAATCGAGAGCAGTGAGATCCCAACGATCGCGACGAACGTCTCGGGTGCGTTGCGGATCGTGTCGACTGCGAAGAAGATGAGCACGATCGCGGTCGCGGCGATCGCCGCCAGCACGATTGCGGCTAGCGATCCGGTGTCGGCTCGCCGTCGATATCCGGCGATGCCGACGAGCAAGAAGATCAGCAATGAACAGGCGCTGCCGACTGACGCGATCGCCGAGAGGTCGACGAGGTTGGAGACGGCGAGCACGATCGCCGTCGTGATCAGTAACCCAGCGTGCGGGCCGAGCCGCGAGCCGCGACCGAAGAAGGTCGGAAACTGCCCCACCTCGGCGAGCATGGCGGTGAGTCCCCGCGACGCGTACAAGGTGGCGTTCACCGAGGATGACGTCGCAAGCAGGGCGGCGATGGCCATCATCGTGAAGCCAGCGTCTCCGAGCGCCGGTCGTGCGGCCTCGGCGATAGCGGTCTCCCCATAGCCGATCGCCTCCTCGACGGTCAGCGTCCCGAAGACGCCAAGCGAGATGAGGACGTAAAGGAGCGTGGTCACGCCCAGGGCGACGTACATCGCGCGCGGGAGCTCACGAGCCGGGTCGCGCAGGTCGCCGGCGGCGAATGTGATGACGCTGAAGCCGAGATACGCGAAGAAGGTCAGCGCAACGCTCGCGATGATGTCCGAGAATGACGGATACCCGCTGAAGGCCAGAAGGTCGAAGTCGATGTCGACCAGCGTCACGGCGATGAAGACGGCGAAGACAGCGAGCAGGACGACGACGATCAGAGACTGCGCGCGGTCCACGATTCGCGAGCCGACCATGTTGATCGCGGCCATGCCGACTACAACGGCCGACGTGAAAGCGTTGTCCCACCAGCCCGCGGCATCGTCACCCACGAAGAGCGAGGTCGCGTAGCTCCCGAAGGCGACCGCAACCATCGAGCAGACGATCACGATCGCCGCGAAATAGCCGAGCCAGGAAGCGATGCCGACGAGGCGACCGTTCCCGAAACCCTCGATGAGGTAGGCGATCAGCCCACCCGAGGAGGGGTAGCGCACTCCGAGCTTGACGACCGTATAGCCGAGGAGTGCGGCGACGATGCCGGCGAGAAGGAACGAGAGCCAGACCGCGGAGCCGGCAACGACGGCAGCCTCGCCGAGCAGCGCGAAGATGCCTGCGCCGACCATCGCGCCGATGCCGAGGAAGGCGGCGCCGCGGACGCTCACGCTATGGAGTCGTCGGCACGGGCGGCGCGGGCGTGTGGCCCCCGAAGAAGAGCCAGACGATCACGATGCCGACGAGCGCGGTGACGATCCAGCAGATCTGCAGCGGCAGCTGGAAAGAGTGGTCGATGACGCGCTTGCCGAGAGTCGTCGTTCCGGTCGTATCGGCCTCCGCCGCAGCGATCTGCGTCCCGTTCGCGGGAAGGAGGAGCACGCCGACCACAGCCGTCCACATGGCGATCATGTAGCCGGCGCCGATCCCGAGAGCGAGTCCGAGCGGGACCATCGTGCGCGTCGATGCCGACTGGCTCGTCGTGAGGGCGGCGACGAGGAAGATGGCGACCGCGATCATGAACGGCCAGTTCTCGGCGAGGCCACCCAGCGCGGTCACTATCGCGTCCTCGTTGTTGGCGATGAACGTGTCCGCCATCCAGGCGATCCCGAAGAGGGCGATCATCGAGATCATCCCGGACCTGAAGATCGGCGTGCCCGGGATGTCGCTTGCCTTCACGTGGCAGAAGAGGAGGATGAGCGCTGCGGCCGTGAGCATGAACATCTGGATCAGCGGCGTCACTGACATCGGCTCGACGCCGCCGCCCTCTGCGGCCACCGTCGGGCGGATGCCCTCGACGAAACCGAAGACGCAGATCGCGGCGACGCCCGCCAGGAAGATGGCGACGCTGCGCTTCGCGTAGGGCAGCAGGGTGATCTCGGCCGGCGGAGCGGGTGGCTGCACTTCGCCGGCGGCCAGTCGCCGCTGGTACTCCGCATCGTCCTCCAGGTCCCTTCCATGGCGGCTCATCACGAGCGACATCGCGAAGATGCCCACGATGCTCGCCGGCACCGTGATCAGCAGGACGTCGATCAGGTCGTAGTCGTAGATCTCGACCAGCGGTAGGAGCGTGGCCATCGCAGCCGCGACCGGGCTCGACGTGATCCCGAGCGCGTTGGCCACCGTCGAGCCCGCGAGCGCGCGCTCCGGACGGATCTTGTTCGCGTACGCGACCTCGTTGATCACGGGGATGATCGAGAAGAACGTGTTGCTCGTGCCCGTGAGGATCGTGAGCAGGTAGGAGACGTACGGCGCAATGAAGTTGAGGGCTTTCGGCCTGGCGCGCAGCGCGGCGCTCGCGACCTGAACCATGTAGTCGACGCCGCCCGCAGCCTGCATCGCTGCTGCGGCTGAGATGACCGCGATGATGATCAGGATGGCGCTGATCGGCGGCTCCCCGGGGTCGAGTCCGAAGACGAAGACGAGAACGAGCGTGCCGACGCCGCCCCAGAGCCCGAGGCCGATCCCGCCCGAGCGCACGCCGAGGGCGATGAACGCGATCACGACGAGTCCCTGCACGGCGAGGAGGATCCAGTCCATGGTGCTCATCGCTAGCTCGTCTCCTCCCGCAACTGCTGACACGTGCTCGATTCCTGCAGTGCTGCCGCGAGCTCGGGGTCGAGGCGCGCGACGTCGGCGATCGTCTGTACGCCGCTGGCGAGCGCGGCTCCGATCGCGCGGGCGGCGTCAGTCAGCTGCGTGATCGATTCCTCGATGCTGTCCGCCTCCTCGTCGAGCGAGTCCTGCGCCTCCTCGAGATCGTCGAGGGCGGAGTCGGACCAGTCGGAGATGAGCCTCGCTGCCTCCGCCCCCTCGGGCGTGTCGGGAGTCCCTGCGTTGTCGATGCCCTCGATCATCGTGTCGGTCGCCTGCACGGCACGCTCGAGCCCGATACGCACGAAGCCAGTCCTTCCCTGCGGGGTCTCCGACTGCGGTTCCTCGCTGCCCGAGGCCGGGAAGGCGCTCGGGGTCCGGAGCTCCTCGACGATGTCCTCCATCTCACCGCGCCAGACGCCCACGGCGCCGCACGTGCTCTGCGCCCACTCGCCGGCCGTCACGGTTTCTCCGCTGTCCTCGCCCGTGCCGATCGCGGCGGTGACGACGATCACGAGGGCGATCCCGGCGACGATGGCGACGATCCAGGCCAGTCCTCCGCGCATGCTCGCCTACTTCGTCTCCGTAGACGACTCGTCGACGACCGCGACGAGCAGCTTCCAGAACCGTTCCACGGTCGAAATCTTCACACGTTCGTCGGGCGAGTGCGGCGCCTCGATTTGCGGGCCGATCGCAAGCATGTCCAGGGGGTCGCTGACCTTGGTGCCGATAACGGCCGTCTCCAGCCCGGCGTGCACTGCCGTGACCACAGGGGGCTCGCCGAAGAGCCGCTCATAGACCCCGCGCGCGACGGCCAGCACATGCGAGTCCAGGTCGGGGCGCCACCCGTTGTAGTTGTGTTTCACCTCGAGGACGCCCCCGGCGAGGCGCGCGGCAGCGTCGAGTGTCGCGACCACTTCCGGCAGCGCGGCATCGTTGGATGAGCGCGAGAGGCTGTGCAGCGTGAGACGACCGCCATCTGTCGTCGCCTCGCCGAGAGAGGTGCTCGTCTCGACGAGCCCATCGAAGTCCGGGCTCATCGCCAGCGGGCCAGTTGGCACGAGCGCGACGACGTCGAGCAGGCGGGTGGTCGCCGCCTCAGTCCACGCGTCGGCGGCATCGGCCGCGCTCTCGACCGTCACCGTTGCTCCCGGGTCGGTCTTCGCATAGGCCTCACGCACGACAGCGGTCGCCGACTCCACGATCGACCGCAACGTCGTCTCCTGCTCGCCCGGGACCGAGCAGATCGCCACTGCATCGCGGGGAATGGCGTTGCGGCTCTTGCCCCCACCGAGGGAGACGAGCCGGAACGGCGCGGCCGCATGCGCCACGCGCAGCACCCGGCCGAGAACCTTGATCGCATTCGCGCGCCCGAGGTGGATCTCGGCGCCGGAATGGCCACCGAGTCCTCCACCTGCGACGAGCGACAGCGTGACCGCATCCGGGGAGCACGCTTCGCGCGGCGCATCGATCCGGATCCACGTGTCCGTGCTGCCAGCGCACCCGACCGTGAGGACACCGTCTTCCTCACTGTCGAGGTTGATGAGAGTCGAGCCAGTGAGCAGCGATCCGTCGAGGGCGTTCGCGCCCTCGAGACCCACCTCCTCGGCGACGGTCATCAGCAGCTCGAGCGGGCCGTGGCGGATCGACTCGTCCTCGACGAGCGCCATCATCGCGGCGATGGCGACCCCGTCGTCGGCGCCGAGAGTCGTGCCGTCGGCCGTGAGCCAGTCGCCGTCTCGGAGCAGCGCGATCCGCCCCTCGGCAGGATCGTTCGGGCTCGCCGGATCACGTTCGCAGACCATGTCCAGGTGGCCTTGCAGGATGAGAACGGGCGCCGACTCGCGGCCGGGAGTCGCAGGAACACGGATAACGAGGTTGCGCCCGGAATCCTGCTGGAGCTCGTACGCGTGGAGGTTCGCCCATGCGCGGACGTGCTCGATCACCGGCTCCTCGTGGCGCGACGGACGGGCGATCGTCGTCAGCGTCTCGAAGTGTCCCCAGAACGGGCGGGGCTCGAGGCCAGTCAGCACCGAGGTCTCAGTCGCCATCCCGCGTCTCGCTCGATGCCTGCCTTCATCATCCTGTTTCCGGGCAAGACTAAACGCTCGGCAGTGGGGCGGACAAGCGGAGGAGCGGCGTCAGACTGCCGCTTCATACGCGTTCTTCCGAGAGCGAAAGCGCGAAAGCGCGGATCTCGTCAGCGTCCTGCTCGGTGAAGACCGGGAGATCATCAGTGCGCTCAATCGCGCTCTCCATTGCCTTGACCAGTTCGTCCCAGAGCTCGGTGCGGACCGGTGGGTGGTTCGAGCTCCAGCAACCGTCTATTCTCTCGCTTCCGGGCAAGTGCGGGTCAAGGCGAATGCGCGAGTGCTGCTTGCGGCGCGATCGGACTAGGAAAGCGGGCCAGCCCGGTCACGCGAGTGGAATGTCTCTCCCGTTTTTGGCTCTTCCAATACGCGTTGGCAGAGGCATACGCTCCATGGGGCATCGGATGCAGAACCATCGGGGGACTCGAGCCTCACGGGCGTCGCCCTCGGCGTCTTCGACGTCTACGTCGGACGCACGCGATCGGGGGATACGAGGACCTCGAGCACGGCGATCAGCGGCCCCGGACCGGGCTCGACTTCAACGCGCACCGTGACGACTGCGTCTCTTCCGTCGGCGAGTACGACAACATCGCCGGGCTCGAGGTTCGGCGCAGGGTGCTCGAGGAGGCCGAGGTCGTCCCCGGCTGCGTCGTGGAGGCGGTAGATCGGCACTGGACGCAGTATCGGCTGGTTGGCGGCGCTGCGAGACCCCCGGGTTTACGGAGTCGCGCCTTCAGTGGCGATCTGTCACTCAATCGAGGGTAATCCGCTGGGAAACTCGCAAGTTGTGTAGCTCCCTCGCGTCTACTCCTGTGAGCAGGTTTTGACAGTCCCCCCTGCACAACCCCTCAGGGGAGACACCGGAGTAGGGCGGTAGGGGGCGGCTCCCCACCGCCCGTACCCGGCATCGACAAACTGCCGATCGTCTGCCCGGAGTTCTGGGAGCGGGCGTTCTCCCACCACACCAGCTCGCGCTCCTCAATCCACACTGATCTCGACCAGGCTCCGCCCTGTTGAGCGGAATCGGCATGAGTGGAGGGCGGCTCGTTCGCCACCTGTCGCCGCGTCTACTTCGCACGTACTTCGCACGCCCGCACGAGACGTGCCCGTAGCCGTCTGCCTTCAAACCTAGTCGAGTACTCGTGGGGAAGTTTCAGGCTCTACGCCGCGGCGTCACGGCACTCCCACGCTTCATGTGCAAGTTCGCGTTCACGATCGGTCATCTCACTTGAAACTTGAAATGACATACCCTTTCGTGTTGCGCGAGCCGCATCTCGAACACTCAATACGAACGCTGAGTAATCGAGAATCAGGACGAACCGAGGGTCACCGAGATGGTTCCCGTATGTCGTTACGTATCCCACTTCTTCTTCGTCCAAGCCTCAAGGTATGCCCCGGCAGGGGGAGCACAATCCCTCGTTCGAGGGACTGGAGCGGGCACGCTCCACTGCCCTGCGGTGGAGGCCGAGCGTGGCCGCTCGCGGCGCTGCTCGAGGTTGTGATCGCTCCCTCGCGGCTTGAGGCCGACGACGCACTTCCCTAACCCTTCGCTGTCGAACAATCCTGCGCTCGCAAGCGACCTGCGGATCGAGGAGCGCGAGCTCGAGGATCGGTGCCTAGCGGTCATCTGTGACGAAGCTTACAAAGGAGTAGACTGGTGGGACTGGCCCTGCTGGCCAGAACCCCGGCCGAAGCCCATTGGCCGCCAACGCGCGAAGCGCGCGAGGCGAGGAGCCTAGGCGAACAGAGTTCGACTTGCAGGGCCAGCACTCTGCTCTTGCGCTGGAGGAGAAACAGTGATGAGCAGGATCGGCCTCTAAGAAGCGGTCGGACGCGCGACAAGGGCGAAGCGAAGCCGAGTTGCTGGCGACCGGCTACCATTGCTCTTCCCGAGCCTCTCTTTCCGCGTTGACCTCACTGGCCACTGCGCCGAGGGCGGCGGAAGCGAGGTGCTGATGCAGGTCATGCGTAGCTTGTCCGCGAGGATCCGGAAGTGGTTGGGGCTGCTCGGCAGGAAGCCGGCCAAAGTGCCATACGGCGCCGGCGCATGGGGCCGCTGAGACGTCGCGCCAGGTGATCGAGAACCTTCCCAAGAACCTCTTACTGCTCGACCACGACGACCTTCGAGACGCGCGGCGTCATCGCGATGAGCGCATGTCGCTTCTCTTCCGGAGTTGGCCGTCCTTGAGCCAGATCGAGTTGCGGGAACTCAGGAAACTGAGCGACGAGCGTCAGCGGCTTGCGAGGCACGTCGGCATCCTTCGAGGCCTGCACGCGCTCCGAGCTTCGTGACACATCAGGCGGGTAGAAGGTTCGGTAAGACGGCCGTCGACGTCCTCGTCTGCCGCGAGAACGCGAAGCGCTTCATCGAGGTGACCGTTCCGTTACCGCGGGTGGAACCCTGCGCTACGGGCGGCGGGCCTCGAGCGCCGCTCCGTTTACGCGCTTCGGCATACGTTCGCGTCCTTCTCGATCGCCGCGGGCGTGTCCCTGTTCGAGCTCTCGCGGCTCATGGGGGCGTCTCCGGCGATGCTCGACCGGACGTACGGCCACATGCTCCCGGACGCGCTCGATCGCGCACGGTCAGCGCTCGACGCTTTCGTAGGGACAACTCGCGTGGAGGCTGCCTCAACATGATGCGAAAGTCGTGCCGATCAGCCGAACAGCTGGGCAGCTCCGAACGCGACGATGATTGCGACCGGGACGAACGCCAGCATCGTCACTAGCGAACGCTCGCCGCGGCGAATTGCAACGAGTGCAACCGCGCCGCCTACGATGACGGCAAGGAAGGCCAACCTGTAGAACGGGCCGCCGACTTCCCTTCGAGCAATTTCGCCGACGACACCGAGTGCGATCGCCGTGAAGTGCCGCTCGGAGGCTGAGTGCATCGCAGAATCACCTCCTCTGAAGCAAGACTGGCACGGGTTCTGGTTCGCGACGTCGGTATTACCCCGCGAAGCGTTTGGGGACCTTGTGGGGACTCCGTGGAGGAGGCCGAGTCGTGAATCCGCATAACCATGCGGCTTTCAGTCGGGGCGCGCCGAGATTTGAACTCGGGACACCTAGTCCCCCAGACTGATACAGGCAGTGGTGTGCTCTGGTGGCAAGAGGTGGGAAGCGGGACGGCTACAGGCTTTGGGACCCCCACCCCGCATGGCTCCGTGGGACGCCCTGGGCACGTTTGTGTACCCACTGTTCACTTGCTACCCCCCCGAGCGCCCTCGCGTACACCTGAGACGACAGCGCCGACACCCACTTCCATTCGCGCTCGGTTGGCTCCCCGCCAACTCGCGGGTGCCGGCATGTGTGACACACCTGGGGTTCGCCTGAGCGCAGGATCGTTGCCGCCCGGCTCTCGGCCAGGTAGTAGCCGCCCGGAAACTTGTCTAGGCCCACCACTAACGACTCGAGGTCGACCAGACGTCTCAGCCGCTGGCTCGGACCGACCAGATCAGATCAGGGGGTCGAACGGTCGCGCATCGCGGCCACCCGTTGACGTCAGTCAGGATGACCCGGGCGACGAGTCGCAGGTCAGGTTGCAGCGCAGCCTCGATGAGCCGCGGGTCAAGCTCGTACAGCCGGAACTTCGCCGCTCGAAACAGCACGTAGGCCCCGTCTTCGTCCTCCCGGAGCCAGCGCAGGTATAGGCAACGCTCGTCGCGGCGGCCAGCTACATGCGGACCTCTGAAGTCGAAGCTGCCGTCCTCGGCTACCCGCACCGACACATCGAGGCTCCACGTCGCTCCGCGTGCATCACCCGGCACAAGGTCGGTGGTTTCACCGCCTTTGGCGAGCCCGACGTGAATGTTCTCGTACCAGACGCCCTCGCTGTCTGGCCCGCAGCGGCGTCCAGGAAAATCGACGCCTTCGATCTCGACCGAGATCGTCCCGATCTCCTTCGCGGGCAAGCGTCTCCCCATGGTCGAGGACATCATCGCCGAGCGGCCGTCGTCTGCAGAGGGTCTGCTCAGGGATCGCGCCGCTTGAGGGCATACGGGAGCCGCCCGGAAGCTTTCACAAGCACACCTATGCGTGGCTCGACGAAGGTGCGGCGCTCTGGCCTGTTCTAGCTACCACTCAGCGCGATGGGGCCCGGCTCTCGACTACGAGTTCGCCGTCGTACCGCTCGCCTTGGCCAGTGTTCGGGAATGACCCCCAGGAACGTGTCGAGGAGAGGAATGGTTCGCGACGCCGTCAGGCGTCGGCTCGGGCGAGGCGTTCGACTCGTTGTGCTTTCAGCTGCTCGTAGCTGAGCTTCGGCCGGTTGTAGATCAGTTAGTCGCGAGCGTTGTGGAGAGCCTCCCAGATGCTCGCTGCCCAGGCGATCTCCGTCTCGTAGGGCGAGAAGCGGGCGCCGAGTTCGCTTTCGTAGGCGTGAAGGAAGGCTTCGGAGCTTTCAAGCGGCGCGAGTGCTGTCCCGCCGTGGCTCGCGAAGATCCCAGCCCCGCTTCCGGCGATCGCCGCTTCGGGCAACCAGGCGAGGCCGTCCCAGTCGTGGACTGCGTGCGGCTCGCCGTGCCGCCAGCGCATGTTCTGCGCCTCCCAGTCGGCGTGACCGAGTACGGGTGGCAGGTCGCATCCGGCCAGCTTTGCCTGCACGCGCCGGGTCGCGTCCTCGATCCAGGTGGGCACGGCTGCGGCCGCGTGGCGCTCGGGCATCGCGTCCCATCGCACCCACTCCGGGTTTGGCAGCGGGGGATCAAGGTTAAGGGCCGCCAGGCGGCGGACGAGGTCGGCCAGAAGCCGACCCGATCTTGCGGCTGCCTCGGGTGTGTCCTTCGTCTCAAGCTCGCCGCCTCCGACGAACCGCTCCGCATGCACCGCGACGCCGTCGCTGACGATCACGTCGGTCAGCGGCATCGGAGGCAGCTGAGTGCCACCTACGCCCACCTGCTCCCGGACAGTGCCGACCCGGCACGGGCAACCCTGGACGCGTACTTGGTGAACCGTGTGACCCAGGAGGCCGCCGCCCAGGACTGACCCGGCACGTTTGTGTACCCACTGTTCACCGGTGGGTGCCCTACCCACTCCCACCGAGGTACCGAAACCCCTGGAACCACCAGGGGTTTCGTGTCAGTCGGGGCGCCGAGATTCGAACTCGGGACCTCGAGGCCCCCAGGGCAGGGCGTGGGTCGTCATAGGTCGCCGCCTCTCCCCCGCTCCGCCCTGTTGAGCGGAATCGGCATGAGTGGAGGGCGGCTCGTTCGTCACCTGTCGCCGCCCCTACTTCGGACGTACTTCGGACAGAGCGTCGCTAGCCCCGCAGCAACTTGCACGTTTCCGTGTAGCTCTCGCGTTCCGGGCCGCTGTACACTGACCGAGATCCGCGAAGGAGGATTACATGAGGCGCGCGGTCTGGTTCGTAACTGTCGCTCTTGCTTCGCTCGCGTTGCTCCTACCGGGAGCTTCATCGGCTCAACAAGCGCAACCGCAGACCCAGGCGGCATCCCACGAGGAATGTCATCACGCGATGTCGGCGGAGTGGAAACGAGCACAGGACGCCGCTCCGTAGCGCGCAGTCGTTGCTAGTGCAACGCGGTGCCGATCAACCGCCTCCACTACACGACCGGCGACGACCTCGGAACCGTCGCGACCCCTGCGGCCTCCTCCAGGCCGTCATCCGCACGGGGTGCGCCGGAGTCCTCCTCGGGGCCGGGATGCCGGCTCATTTCGGCCGAGAGGCCGTGAGGGAGTCTCCAGCGCCGCCCGCGAGTCTCGCCCTCGGCCACGAAGCGCGGCGACCAACCGCGAGACGGCCCGACGGTACCACCGGCTCCGGCGCTCCGGCGATCTCACGGCGTCGTGAGAGTCGGCCGCCGTGTAGGCGATACCTGAGTCGGGGCGGTGAGATTCGAACTCACGACCTCCCGGCCCCCAGCCGGACGCGCTAACCAGGCTGCGCTACGCCCCGAGATGCTGACTAGATGCTGACCGACTGCCCTACATCGCCTCCGATTCCACTTACCTGAGCCACGTTCGGGGCGATACCTCTACTCCCCAGACTAGCGCGCTAACCAGGCTGCGCCACGCCCCGTGGCTCCGACACCTTAGCCCGCTTCCGGCGCTCGGCCGGTCAGGCGAGACGCTTGTACAGGCGGTCGATGAGCTCGGGCATCGCCTCGAGCTTCTCGGTGATGACACGGATCCGGTACTCGCGGAAGTGCTCGGCCTCGACGTCGAGGGCGGTCGCGATCCGTGCGATCACGTCGTTCGAGGGACCGGGCGGTTGCCATGGACGATGTGGTTCAGGTACCCGCGGACAGGTCCGCCTTGTCGGCCAGCCCTCGGTAGGTCGTCCCCGTCTCGACCATCAGCCGCTCGATCGTCGGGCCGAAGTGCTCGTCGCTGTATCTCCGACGCTTGGCCATCAGTCCTGCTCGGCCCATTTCAGCACGTCTGCGGCCGGCACGCGGTCCTCGGCCGTCCCATCACGGCGGCGGACGTCCACCATCCCGTCCTCGAGCGTCTTCTTCCCGGCGATCACGCGCAAGGGGATCCCGATCAGATCGGCGTCGGCGAACTTCTCCCCCGGTCGCTCGTCGCGGTCGTCGAGGAGCACGTCGAGGCCCTCCTGCCAATATCGCCGCGACCTTCTCGGCCTCCGCGAGGACCTCCGCGGAGCCCCCGTGGAGCGAGAGCACGTGGACGTCGTACGGCGCGATCGCGCCGGCCAGAGGATCCCGTTCTCGTCGTGGTTCTGCTCGACGATCGCCGCGATGTCCGCCGGGCCCGATCCCGTAGCTGCCCCCCATGAGCGTCCTCTCGGTCGCCGTCCTCGTCGAGGAACGTCGCCTCGAGCGGTTCGGAGTGGAAGCCGAACTTGAAGATGTGGCCGACCTCGATCGCCGGCTGGAACGACAGCGCCCTCCGCACATCGGACAAGCGATCGCCCTCCCGTGCCTGCGCGGATATCGGCGAACCCGGGTCGTAGTCGCGGCCCGCCTGGACGCCTAGGGGTGCCAGCCGTCGCGGTTGGCGCCGGCCACGAAGTGGCCCGTCGCGAAGCGCCTCGTCAGCGATGACCTCGATGGCGACGCCGACCGGGCCGAGGGAGCCTCCCCCTGCGCCGAACGCCGCCCGGATCTCGTCGTCGTTCGCGGGTCGGTAGTCGCCTGGAGCACCGCCGATCAGCTTCTCCTCGTTGAGCCGGTCGTCCCGCGCACGAGACCGAGCAGAGCACCGGCCGGTCGCCGACGACCGGGCATGGCCTTCGACGTCGGCGTCAGCATCGATGCCGAGGAAGTCGGCGAGAGCCTCGATGGTCGTGACGCCGGGAGTGGCGACTTCTTCGGCGCTCCAGTGAGCTCGGGGAGAGTGGGCGGCGCGGAGCCCGCGCGCGACCTCGACGTCGGCGAGAGTAGTCGCCGTTCTCGCACGTCATCAGCTGTTCTCGCCCGAGCCCGTGACGGCGCGAGGAAACCGAGCGACTCCTTGCCGCCCATGATCCCGGACTCGGCCTCGACGGACGAAGGATTCGAGCCGCAGCGCTCGAACATGCATGCATACGCCTCGGCATGTCGGTCGAAGCTCGCGTCGAGCCCCTCTTCGTCGCGATCGAACGAGTAGGCGTCCTTCATGATGAACTCCCGAGCCCGAAGGAGCCCGCCGCGCGGGTCGTGGCTCGTCCCGCTCCTTGATCGAGAAGTGGTAGAGGATCTGCGGGAGCTCCTTGTACGACTCGAGATCTCCCGCGCGTGGAACGTCATCGTCTCCTCGTGCGAGCAGCGGGAGCACGTACGCGCGCTCCCGCGTCGGTCCTGGAGGCGGGGATCGCCGGATGTAGTCGCGCCCGGTCCGCTGCCAGAGCTCGAACGGCGTCAGCACCGGCAGAGCATCTCCTGCCCGCCGATGGCGTCCATCTCCTCGCGGATGATCTGGACGACCTTCTGGTGCACGCGCCAGCCGAGCGGGAGGAACGTCCAGAGCCCTGCGCCGACCTGGCGGATATAGCCGCCGCGGACGAGCAGCTTGTGCGAGACCGCCTCCGCGTCGGCCGGCGCCTCGCGCAGGGTCGGGATGAAGAGCTGGGACTGCCTGGCGACCATCGGGCCAGACTAACGATCCCGAGATCGGGCGATGCGACCGCGAAAGCGGTCGCCTTCAGGGATCTTCGCGCGCCCGGAGATGCCGCGCGAGCGGATCTTGGCTTCGCCAAGGCTAGCCGAGTGGGATCAGCGAGGCCTCGGCCATCGCGAGCGCGGCCGGCTTGGCCATCTTCAGGCGCTTTGGCCGCCTCATGCCGGCAGCGATCCAGGAGTCGATCTCGGTGAAGAGCTCGTCGACGAGGATGTCCGAGGAGACCTTCTTCAGCACCCGTCCGTGCGCGTAGATGAACCCGACGTCGCGCCCGCCGGCGATGCCGAAGTCGGCGTCCCCCGCCTCCCCCGGTCCGTTTACCGCGCAGCCCATGACCGCCACCTCGACCGCCTCCGGATAGGCGCGGAGCCGCTCTTCGACGACGCGCGCGAGGCTCTCGACGCCTACGTTGTCGCGGCCGCATGACGGGCAGGCGATCATCACCGGCCCGCGTTCCCTGAGACCGAGAGCCTTCAGGATCTCCCAGGCGACCTCGACCTCCTTCACCGGGTCGGCGGTGAGCGAGACCCGAAGCGTGTCGCCGATCCCGTCAGCGAGAAGCGTGCCTATGCCGACCGCGCTCTTGATCCCGCCGGCGAACTCGGTGCCCGCCTCGGTCACGCCGAGGTGAAGCGGGTATGGCACCTTCGCCGCGAGCATCCGGTAGGCACGGATCATCGTCGGCACGTGCGTCGCCTTGACCGAGATCTTGAACTCACGATAGTCGAGCTTCTCGAGCAGCTGGACCTCCTCGAGCGCGGCCGCTACGAGCGCCTCCGCCTGGTCCTCTGCGGGCGAGCTCGTGCAGATGCTTGGGCAGCGAGCCGGAGTTGGCGCCGATGCGCATCGCGATCCCCGCCTCTTTCGCCGCTGTGACAACCTGCTCGACCTTGTCCGGGCCGCCGATGTTCCCGGGGTTGATCCGCACAGCCGCCACACCCGCCTCGATCGCCTTCAGCGCGAGTGACGCGTTGAAGTGGATGTCGGCGATCACCGGGATCGGCGAGAGCCGAACGATCATCGGGCAATGCGGCCGCGTCCTCGTTCTTCGGTACCGCCACACGCACGATCTCGCACCCGCCGAGGCGAGCGCCGCGATCTGCGCCGTCGTCGCCGTGACGTCGTGGGTCTTCGTCAGCGTCATCGACTGGACCGCAACGGGCGCACCGCCGCCAACGGCCACGTTTCCGACGCGGATCTGGACCTTGCTCGCCACGGCTAGAGCGTAGCCCGGGCGCCTGGGCTAGAGCTTGCCGATGTCGTTCGAGAGCCCGACGAAGAAGAGAAGGAGCACGATCGCCAGGCCGACGACCGAGACGCGCTCGTAGATCTCACGCCGCACGAAGCGTCCACGCGCGCCCTCGACAAGCGCGAACAGGATGTGGCCGCCGTCGAGCGGAAGCAGGGGCAGGAGATTCAGGAGCGCGAGCGAGAGCGAGATCACGCCGAGCACCCAGAGGTAGCTCTCGAGCCCTTGCTCGACCGCATCGGACGACACCCGCGTGATCCCGATGGGGCTCGCGACGTCCTCGCGACCCTCCCCGCCTGCAAGGCGCCCGATCGACTTCACGATCTCCTTGGTCACGATGCCGGTGACCTCGAACGCTCGCCCGACAGCCGCCAGCGGTGGAAGACCGGTGCCTTCCCGGACGATTCCGATGCGATATCCGCCCTCGGTCTTCGTAGGCGTCACCGGGCCGAGCGTGAGCTCCTCGCCCGAGCGGACCACGGTCAGAACGAGCGGACGTCCGTTCGAGGCCAGGATGCGCTCGCCGAGCTCCTTGCCGGTGACGGCGGTGCCGTCGACCGCGACGACGCGATCTCCGGCCAGCACTCCGGCGCGCGCCGCCGGCGAATCGTCCGAGACCGAGGCCACGGTCCGGCTGGGATTCCCGCCGACCGGGTGAACAGGATCGTGAACGCGACGATCGTCAGCGCGACGTTGGCCATGGGTCCGGCCACGATCGCGACGAGCCGCCTCCAGGTCGGAGCCTTCCAGTACGCGTCCTTGCCGAGCGCGTCACGCAGCTCCGTCAAGCCTTTCTCCGCCGCGGCGCGCGCTCCCGGGGAGAGCGCCGCGTCGCGCAGCGTCGTCGCGAGATCGTCGAGAGTGACCAACGTCTCGCTGAAGTCGCCGGTGTCGAGCGAGCGCTTGACGCGGTCGACCGGGCCAGCAAGCTCGGGAGCCTCCGCTACCCCGCGCGAAAAACGCCGCTCGGCGTCGTGGGCAATCGGCCGGTGCATGCCTGGGATCGACACGAACCCGCCGAGCGGAATCATCCCGATGCCGTACTCGATCCCCTTGCGCGTCGTCCGCACGAGCGGCGGCGGGAAGCCCACGTAGAACTTGCGCGGGCGAAGACCTACGGCGAGCGACGCGAAGAAGTGCCCGGCCTCGTGCACGAGGATCAGGAACGCAAGGCCGAGAATCGCGATTGCCAGGCTCATGGGTCGACCGGCCTATGAGCGTGGAGGGGCGTGGGGAACCGGGAGGTTCCCCACGCTCTCAGGAAGGAGGGGGCACACGGGGGAAACATGGTTTCCCCCGTGAACGCGAGCCGCAGGCGAGCGTTGCTCATACCGAGGCGAGTCTTCCTTCGGTGAGGCGACGGGCCCCCGCGTCGGCCTCGACGAGCTCCGGGAGATCGCGAGCCGGCGCACCGTCGACCTCGGCGAGGGCGTCTTCGACAAGCGAGGCGATGTCGAGAAAGCCGACCCTCCTGTCCAGGAAGGCCGCGACGGCAACCTCGTTCGCCGCGTTGAACGCGCAGGGGTAGGTCCCGCCCCGCACTCCGGCGTGGCGCGCGAGGCGCAGCATCGGAAATCGCTCCGCGTCGGGTGGCTCGAACTCGAGGCTCAGCGACGCGGAGAAGTCGAGACCGGGCACGCTGGTCGCGCGTCTCTCCGGATAGGTGAGCGCGAACGAGATGGGAACGCGCATGTCCGGGTACCCGATGTGCGCGAGCGACGCCCCGTCTCGGAAGCGGACGAGCGCGTGGACGACCGAAGTCGGATGCACGACGACCTCGATCTTCTCGTATTCGAGGCCGAAGAGGTAGTGCGCCTCGATCAGCTCGAGACCCTTGTTCGCGAGTGTCGCCGAGTCGATCGTGATCTTCGGGCCCATGGACCACGTCGGATGGGCGAGAGCCTCCTCCACGGTCACTGATTCGAGTGAGTCGAGCGATCGGTTTCTGAAGGGACCTCCGGACGCAGTCAGGACGACGGAGTCGACGGACTCCGCCGCACGCCCCTCGAGGCACTGGAACACCGCCGAGTGCTCGCTGTCCACCGGGAGCAGGACACCTCCACCCCGGCTCCACGCTGCGAGGGCGAGATCGCCGGCGGCAACGAGGCTCTCCTTGTTCGCGAGCGCGAGCGACACTCCGTGCTCGAGCGCCCACAGCGTCGCGTCGACCCCGGCGAAGCCGACCACCGCGTTGAGGACGAGATCCGGCTGCGATGCTTCGAGGAGTTCGGTGAGATCGCCGCCGACCTGTACGTGTTCGACCCGGTGGCGCGCGGCGAGCTCGCCGAGCGGCTGCGCGCCCGACGACAGCGCGCACACGCTGAGCCCGGAGTTCGCGTCGATCACCTCGAGCGCCTGCCGGCCGATGGAGCCCGTGGCTCCGAGCAGCGCGATTCGTCTCTCCGTCACGTGCGAAGGCTAACCGCGGATGTGTTCAGACAAGGCTACGCGTGCCCGAACGCGAGGATCACGAAGAACGCCGCCGGGCCGGCCCACAGGAGCGAGTCGAGCCGGTCGAGCATTCCGCCGTGGCCGCCGAGGAGCCGCCCGGAGTCCTTGACCGTCAGGTCACGCTTCACCGCCGACTCGAACAGATCTCCGAGCGCAGCGGCAAGCGCGATCGCGGCTCCGAGCGCGAAGGTCTGCGGGATCGTGAGGAACTCGTCGCGATCCTTGTAGAGGATCACGAAGGTCGTCGCCATCGCCGCCACGACGCCACCGACGAAGCCTTCCCACGACTTCCCCGGCGAGATAGCCGGCGCCATCTTGTGCCGTCCGAGTCCGCGCCCGACGAAGAACGCTCCGGTGTCGGCGGCGAACACGGTGAAGAGCACGGCCATGACCGCCCAGAAGCCGAACTCGGGGATGTCACGGATGAGGAGGAGGCAGCCCAGTCCCGCGCCGATCCAGACGACTCCTAAGAGCGTCACGCCGAAGGAGGCCGTCGCCGACGGCCGAACGTCGGAGAGCCCGTAGACCACGAAGGCGAAGACGAACGCCGAGAGGATGCCCCCGAGCATCCACGCGAGGCCACCGAGCTGCAGTCCGAGCAGCGCGAGAACGAATCCGAGATAACCCCCCAGGACGAGCGGACGGAGCTCACGGGCCATCCCGTAGAGCTCATGTAGGGCGACGAGACCACCGACGAGGGCGAGCGCGAACAGCCACCAGCCGCCGAGGTAGACGACGCCGATCACGACCGGCAGCAGGACGGCTGCGACGAGGAGACGCGATGCCAAGGAGCTCATCGACCGCTCTGTGGTCGACGAGCGGCGAGTCGACGGCGAGCGTTGCTCATCGCGCGCCGAAGCGGCGTGCGCGCTGGGCGTACTCGTCGAGCGCTGCCTTGAGCCGCTCCTCCCCGAAGTCCGGCCAGAGCGTCTCGTCGAACACGAGCTCCGCGTACGCCGACTGCCAGAGGAGGAAGTTCGAGATTCGCTGCTCCCCCGATGTGCGAATGACGAGATCGGGGTCGGGGAGCTCGGGCGTATGCAGCCGTTTCGACACGGCCTCCTCGGACACGTCCTGGGGTCTGACCCCGTCCACGACGAGCTGTCGCGCCGCCTCGACGAGCTCGGCCCGGCTCCCATAGTCGAAGGCGATCCAGAGCCCGAGCCGGTCGTTGTGCGCCGTCTCCGCCTCGAGTCGCGCCATCTTCTCGCGCAACCCTTCCGGCACGCGATCGCGCCGCCCGAAGAAGCGGGTGCGAACACCCTGCTCGGCGAGATCGGGAAGCTCGCGGTCGATCGTCTCGTCCATGAGCTCCATGATCGACTCGACCTCGTCAGCGGGGCGCGCCCAGTTCTCGGTCGAAAAGGCGTAGACGGCAAGAGACTCGACTCCGAGGTCGATCGCGGCCTCGACCGTGCGGCGCAGCGCCCGGGCTCCCTCGCGATGTCCCTCGGCTACAGGAAGGCCGCGGGCCGCAGCCCAGCGGCCGTTCCCGTCCATGATGATCGCGACGCTCTTCGCTGCCGCTACCTCGTCGTCGGGCAGCTGTCAGACCTCCATGATCTCGGCCTCTTTCACCTTCAAGAGGTCGTCGATCGACTTCGTGTGCTCGTCGGTGATCTTCTGCACCTGCTGCTCTGCGCGCCGCTCTTCGTCGTCGCCGACGTCGCCGTTCGTGACGAGCTCGCGCAGATGCTGCATCACGTCGCGCCGAACATTCCGGATCGCCACCTTCCCGTCCTCGGCCACGCGGCGAACCACCTTGACGAGCTCCTTGCGCCGCTCCTCCGTGAGAGTCGGGATGGGGAGCCGGATGATCTTCCCGTCGTTCGACGGCGTCAGCCCGAGATCGGACTCCTGGATCGCGCGCTCGATCGATTTCATCGAGCTCGGATCGAACGGCTGCACGGTCAGAAGGCGCGGCTCGGGCGCCGCGATCGAGGCGAGGCTTTTGAGTGGGGTCGGCGTGCCGTAGTAGTCGATCGCGATGCGGTCGAGGAGCGCCGGTGAGGCCCGGCCGGTGCGAATCGAGTTGAACTCGTGGTGTGTCGCCTCGATCGACCTGTCCATGCGCCGCTTGGCGTCGGCCAGGAAGTCCTCGATTGCGCTCATGGGCCGGCCCCCGGCCCATGAGCGTGGAGGGGTGCGGGGAACCCATCTGGCTTGCGCCAAAGGAGGGGGCTCGCGGAGGAACCATGGGTTCCCCCGCGCAAGAAACGGGAGGTTCCCCGCGTCTTCAAGAACGGGGCTCGTGGGGGAAACATGGCTTCTCCCACGACCGCGATCCGAAGGTGAGCGTTCGCCATGCGCGTCCTCCTAGGGAGTGGAGATGATCGTGCCGACCCGCTCACCCGCCGCAACGCGGCGGATGTTGCCCTCGGCGAGCTCGAAGACGTAGATCGGCAGCCGATTGTCCATGCACAGGGAGAGCGCGGTCGTGTCCATCACCTTGAGCCCGCGCTCGATCGCCTCCAGGTGCGTCAGCTCCGGGATGAACTGGGCGTTCGTATCCTCGTGGGGATCGCCGTCGTAGACCCCCTGGACGGCGTTCTTGGCCATCAGGATCGCCCCAGCGCCGATCTCGAGCGCACGCAACGCCGCCGCGGTGTCGGTCGTGAAGAACGGGTTCCCGGTGCCTGCCGCGAAGATCACGACGCGGCCCTTCTCCAGGTGGCGGATCGCGCGGCGCCGGATGTAGGGCTCGGCGACCTCCGAGACGGTGATCGCCGAGAGCACGCGCGTATGCACGTCGAGGCGCTCGAGCGCGTCCTGTAGCGAGAGTGCATTCAGCAGCGTGGCGAGCATTCCCGCGTAGTCCGCTGTCGCCCGGTCCATGCCGTCCGCGGCCGCCGCCATCCCCCGATAGATGTTCCCCGCCCCGACGACGACTGCGAGCTCCGTGCCGGCCTCGTGCACAGCGACGATCTCATCGCTGATTGCGACGACGGTCTTTGGATCGATCCCGTACTCGCGGTCTCCGAGGAGCGCCTCGCCGGAGAGCTTCAGGAGGACGCGTCGAAAGGCCGTTCCACTCACATGAGCGACGGCCTGCGCTACCTCGTCAGTGCCGGTGCTCATCGACCGCACGGTCGATGAGCGTGGAGGGGTGTGGGGAACCGGGGGGTTCCCCACGCTTCCAAAAAGAAGGGGCACGCGGGGAACATGGTTTCCCCCGCGAACGCGAGCCGAAGGCGAGCGTGGTCACCCCGCGACCGAGACCCTCGTGAACCTGGCGACGGACGCGCCTGCGTCTTCGAGCGCCTGCCCGACCGTCTTCGACGGATCGTGGATCCAGGGCTGGTCGACGAGAACCCCACCGGGCGTCGCGGCGAAGAAGCGCTTGGCGAGCATGCCGTCCACGATCTTCTCACGCGCGGCCTCGGGCTTCGACTGCACCTCGTCCGAGTTCATGAAGATCCCTCGTTCTGCGTCGACAACGTCCGTGGATACGTCATCACGAGTCGTCCACTCGGGCGCCGCGAACGAGATGTGCATTGCGAGCTGACGGGCGAGTTCGGCCGAGCCGCCTTGGAGCTCGACGAGAACGCCGATCTTCTTCGCAGGCGGGTGTGCGTAGCCGGCGATCACATTCCTTCCGGAGCCTCGAAGCGCTCGGCGTCGACGATCACGATGTTTCCCCGAGCTTGGCGATCAGCTCTCGGCGCTCTTCATCGAAGCGCTCGATTGCGCGTTCGCCCTCCGTATGCACGGCGTGCAGCAGCTTCTCGGCAAATGTCTGGAACTCGTCATTCTTGGCGACGAAGTCGGTTTCGGAACCAAGACCGACAATCGAACCTGCGCCGTTCGAGACCGTGAAGTCCACGAGGCCGTCCGTGGTCTCACGCTCGGCCTTCTTGCCGGCCGATGCGAGGCCCTTCTCACGGAGGTACGTGACGGCAGCGTCGAGATCACCTTCCGCGGCCTCCAGGGCGCGCTTGCAGTCCATCATCCCGGCCCCGGTTCGATCCCGGAGCTGCTTGACCAGACATGCGGGGATCTGCGCTCACTCGGTCTCACCGCCTTCCGCGGCAACCGCGGCCGGCTCGAGCTCGGGCTCGGGTCGGGCTCGGACCTCCGCGACGGCTTCGTCGGCCTCGACCGGCGCCGCTCGGGCTCGCGGCGGTGATCTCCGTCGAGGTGACCTTCGTCTTCCCAGCGGCGATTCCGTCGGCGATGACCCGTGTCACGAGATTGCAGGAGCGGATCGCGTCGTCGTTGCCCGGGATAACGAAGTTCGCCTCGTCAGGATCCGCGTTCGTGTCCACGAGCCCGATCACCGGGACGCCCAGGCGCTGTGTCTCGCGCACGGCGAGCTGCTCCTTCTTCATGTCGATGACGAACACCGCGTCGGGCTGTCGCTTCATGTCCGCGACGCCTCCGAGATTGGCCTCGAGCTTCTCGAGATCCGCCTCCATCGCGAGGCGCTCCTTCGACGGGAGGAGCTCGAGTTGTCCGTCAGCCTTGAGTCTGCGGAGGTCGTGCAGGTACGCGATGCGCTCCGAGATGGTGCGCCAGTTCGTGAGCAGGCCGCCGAGCCAGCGGTGGTTCACATACGGCATGCCGACGCGCTGAGCGTGCTCCGAGACGGCGTCCTGCGCCTGCTTCTTCGTGCCGACGAAGAGGATCGTGCCGCCGCGGTCGGCGACGTTGCGCACGAACTCGTAGCTCTCCTCGAGCAGTTCGAGGGTCTTGGTGAGATCGATGATGTAGATCCCTCCGCGCTCGCCGAAGATGTAGCGGCGCATCTTGGGATTCCAGCGGCGCGTCTGATGGCCGAAGTGGACGCCGGCCTCCAGCAGCTCCCGCATCGTGACGACTGACACGCGATGAGCCCCTTTCCGGTGGTTGACGGTTGGTTCGCCGGCGAGCCAGGACGGAACCGCGCGCACAGCTGCGGCACCCCCGCCTCGGCTTGGTCGCCGGGTCGTAGGGACGGAACCGCGGGATTGTACCCGCCGAAGCGAAGTGATCGGCGCTTACGTCGCACGCGCTCGTCCGAGCGCGGCGCGAGGTCGTCCGGAAGCGCCGAGGTGACGTCGACCTCACCGCCCGTAACCGGGTGCCTGAACCGCAGGCGGTGTGCGTGCAGGAACTGGCGCTCCAGCCCGAGATCCCCCTTGGACACCGTACAGGGGATCGCCCGATACGGGAAGGTCGATCGAGGCCAGGTGGACCCGGATCTGGTGTGTCCGCCCCGTCTCCAGCGAGACGTCGAGGAGCGCATGCTCCGCAGACGACTCCACGACCTCGAAGTGGGTCACGGCCTCGCGGGGCTCGTCGGTGTCGAGCGAACGCCTCGTCGGGTCGCGGCGCGCGCGGCCGATCGGAGCGTCGATCCGACCCGTGCGCGAGCGCGGATGCCCTCGCACCAGCGCCAGGTATCGGCGCTCGACCTCACGACGACGAATGGCATCCCGAAGTCCCGCATACGCCGCTCGGATCGCGTTGCGACGAGGAGCCCGGACGTATCGCGGTCGAGACGGTGGACGATGCCCGGCCGTTCGGGATCGTCGCCGCCGCGAGCCCCGAGAGTGAGGAGCTGCGCGGCGAGCGTGCCGGCGCCTCTCCCCGCTCCAGGGTGCACCGTGAGTCCGGCCGGCTTGTCGACGACGACGAGGTGCTCGTCCTCGAGAAGCACGCGAACGTGACGGGCTGCGCCGGAGACCCTCCGCCGGCCGCGGGGAGCACGACCTCGATCGTCTCGACCCCGGGCTCGAGTCGATGACTCTTGGGGCGCGCGACGCCGTCGACCAGGACCGAGCCCTCCTGCACCAGCCGCTCGGCGAGCGAGCGCGACCCGATCTCGGCTCGTACCGCGAGCGCGCGGTCGAGGCGCGAGCCTGCGTCGTCCTCAGCGACCGTGAAGCGAAGAGTCGCCATCGCGCGGCGCCATGCATTCGGTGCGACCGGTCTCCAAGGACGAGCGCGCCGAAGAGGATGGCCACCCCGACGACGATGAACGTGTCGGCGAGATTGAACGCTGGCCACGCGACGAGATCGAGGAAGTCCGTCACGTGCCCGAGGCGTACACGGTCGATCAGGTTGGCGATGCTCCCGCCGAGGACGAGTCCGAGCGCGACCGGAAGCACAGGATGACGGCGTCCCGAGCGTGCGAAGAACCAGAGCATGAGGCCGACCGCGACGGCCGTCACGGCAATCACGAGCGCCGTCCGGCTCGCGAAGAGCCCGAACGCGATCCCGGAGTTCTGGACATGGTGGATGGAGAACGGCCCGACGATGTCGACGCTGTCGCCGAGCGCTAGCGTGCGCCCGACGACCTGCTTCGTCACCTGGTCGGCGACGATCGCCGCAGCGCCACGACGATCAGCGCGAGCCACTGGGCGGATCCTGCGGCGAGCGAGCGCTCCGCGCTCGAGATCGGGCTGCAGCGCGTTCGCCGTCGATCCCATGCGCATGTCCACGTGCGTCGAGTCCGTCGGGCTGGCTCGCTCACGTGCGCTCCTGGGCGCGCTTGTCGTCGATGCAGAGCGTGGCGTACGGGACTGCCTCGAGCCGCGCCTCGTCGATGACCGACCGCAGACCGAGCACGTGCCGTAGGTCCCATCGGCGATCCGTCCAGCCGCCTCGATCTCTTCGAGGAGGTGCTCGGCGTTCTCCTCGAGACCCTCGTCGAGCTCCCGCATGAACGTCTCCGTCGCGCTGTCGGCGAGATGGTCGCCGGACCCGATCGCGAGGTCCCCCGTTTCCTCGAGCAGGGAGCTTTCGTGGTTCACGCCGCGAGCGCATGTAGTCGTCGCTGCTCTGCTTCCAGCTGGCTCGGAACCGGTCGAGGTCGAGCGTCATCGTCGTGCTCCGCTGCGGCTGCGAGCTCGGCAGCTTCGCGGTCAGCCCTCGACGTCACGACCTTGTCGCGGGAAGCCCTTCCGCGTCAGCTCGAGATCCGCCGTGGGAGCTCGAGCGTGCGCGCCAGAAGGCGTAGCAGCGCCTCGTTCGCTTGCCCGCTCCGGGGCGGCCGCGATGCGCACCTTCCAGCCGTCCCCGTGTCGGCCGACGATCCCGGGCGCCGGCCAGGGGACGATGCGCAACCGCAGGTGCGCGGGCCCTCCACGGCCCGAAGGATATCCGCGGCTGCGGCAGCTCGAGCGAGCGTGCGCTAGCCGGCGACTTTGCGGATCCCGCTGTCGGGCGCCTCGCCGATCGCGGGTGGCGTCGTCGAGATCTCGCCCTCGCTCTCCTTCGCGCTCTCCTCCCCCCCGGCCACTCGCCGAGCGACTCGAAGGCAGCGCGAAGCTGAGCGCGAATCTTGACGACGTCATCCTCGAGGCGGCGCTTCTCCGCGGATGCCTCGCGCACGACCCTGCGGGACTCTGCGTGCGCCTCCTGGACGATGAGATCCGACTCACGCCGGGCCTGCTCTTTCATGTCCTGCGCGGCACGCTCGGCGGAAACGAGTGTCGAGCGAAGCAGCGCTTCGAGCTCTCGGTGCTTCGAAGCCTCGGACTCGAGCTCCTCGAGACGGTCCGAGAGGTCGGCACGCTCGCGCCAGACCTCTTCGAAGCTGTCTGCGATCTCCGTGAGCAGCGCGTCGACGGCGCGCCTGCGGTAGCCCCGGAACCACGCGCGACGGAGATCGATGTGGCGTATCTCGACTGGGGTGAGCGGCATAGGACCTCCTACAGCAGTGCCCCGATGAGGGGGTTGACGAGCCCGGCCGCAACGAGCAAGACGACGACGGCCACTATCGGCGACAGGTCGAGTGGCCCGAGCGTCGGGATACGGCCCCGGAAGAGACCGAGATAGGGACGGCAAACTTCGTCCAGAAACCTTTGCACACTTGCGGCAATCCGGAATAGGGGAGCTGGACCCAGGATAAAAGCACGTACGCGAAGATCAACAGGACGTAGATCCACACGAAGACGCAGACGAAGCTCTGCAGCGACGACGCCGTGTCGGCGAGTAGGGCGAAAGTGGCGTGACGCGCCCATCGGAGGCGTGTTCGCCGCCCGGAGCGGCGTTCCTACGTGAGGTCAGACCCGTGGGGTCTGATGCGGCGTACCTACGCGGGGTCAGACCGTGGGGTCTGACCGAGGCGTGCACACTGGGATCAGACCCGTCCCCGCCGTCTAGGCCTGATTGAAGAAGCCGCCGCGCTCGATCGCGCGGGCGCGCTCCTCCGCCGATAGCTCGACGTCGCGCGGAGTGAGCAGGAAGACCTTGTCGGCGACACGCTGCATGCTGCCGTCGAGCGCGTACGTTAGCCCGCTCGCGAAGTCGATGAGTCGCTTCGAGAGCTCGGTGTCCGCGCCCTGGAGATTCAGGATGACCGGGATCTGCGCCTTGAACCGATCCGCGATCTGCTTCGCGTCGTTGAACGTCCTCGGAATGACCAGGTGCACCTTCGCCGGCGAGGGCGCATCGACGCTTCGGAGTCGCGACGAACGCTGGCGGCGTGGCGGAGCTTCCTCTGAAGGCCAGTCGTCGTCGGTCTCAGCTGTACTCGGCAAGCGCCTGACGTTCTGACGGTCGCGACGCCGGTAGCTCTCCTCGAGCTGCTCGTTGGTCTGGTACCCGTCCTCGTCCCACTCCTCGTCCTCGGCGATGCCGAAGTAGACGAGCGTGCGGTTCCAGAGGTCGCCGAAGCCCATGACCGCGCGATTCTAGCCCTTGGTCGCCTCCGAAGAGTGCCTCTCCCAGCCGGACGAGGGTCGCGCCTTCCTCCACCGCGACCCGGTAGTCCTGCGACGTTCCCATGCTGAGCTCGGGGGCCGTACTCCGCGGCAAGCTCCCGCAGGTGACGAAAGTGCGGTCGCGACGCCTCGGGATCGCTCGGCGAGGGGCGGCATGGTCATCAGGCCACGGATCAGCGGGTACCGCTCGAGGTAGACCGCGATCTCCGCTGGCGGTACGCCCGACTTCGTGTCCTCGCCCGACAGGTTCACCTCGAGGAGCGCGGGAATCGTCAGGCGCCGCGCTGCGGAGTCGGAGGCGAGCGAGTGCACGAGCTCGCAGACTCCGTTCACGACCTTGACCTTGTTCGACTGGAGATGACCGATGAAGTGCCAGCGGAAAGCTGTCCGCATGGCGAGCGTGCTTCGCCAGAGGTCCTGAGCTCGGTTCTCGCCGACGACCTCGACTCCCGCCTCGGCGAGCGCCGCCATCTCGTCCACGGAGACGTACTTCGTCGCGACGACGACCGTGATCTCGGGACCGACCTCGTCGCGGACTCGGGCGTATCGCTCGCCGATCTCGTGAGCAGCCGCGATGCTCATTGGGCCACCGTCATTGCGGCGACGAGCTCGCGCGCCGCCGCGAGCTCCGATTCACGTCCCTCGAGCTCACCGTTCAGCTTCCGCCGCCGCAGCTCCGCGAGCACCTCGCCGACTCGCGGCGACTCCGCGAGGCCCAGCTCGGCGAGATCTGCGCCGCCGATCTCCAGTCGCACCGAGCGCAGACGCGTGAAGTAGTCACGGAGCGCAGGCTGCTCCTGGCGCGCGAGCGCGAGGAGGGGCGCATCCGGAGCAAACGGGTCTGCGAGCGCGACGACCTGTGCCGGATCGAGTGGTTCCTCGCGGAGGCGCTCGCCGATCCTCGGGCCGACCGTGATCGCTCCGACGATCCGATCGATGTCGCGACCGCGGAACTTGAGGCGCTCGAGCCAGTCGAAGGCCTCGTTCGACGTCAGGTCGCGGGCGAGCACAGCGACGCCGAGCCGCCACAAGGGCACGTCGAGCCTGGACCTCGTCGCGCAGTGCACGTGCGCGCGAGAACAGCGTGGCCGCTTCACGGTCGCTTCGCAGATGCGGGTGGATGGCTCGGTCGACGGCGAGCTCCCCGAGCCTTTCGATGCCACCCGGCGCACCCGGATCCTCGAGCAGCTGCACGAGCTCGTCCCGCAACCGCGACCGACGAGAGATCCCCACGAGACCCATCTCGACGCATCCTCGCGCGAGGCTCGTCGTGTGGTCGTCGAAACGGAGGCCGTAACGCGCCTCGTACCGGATCCCGCGGAAGATTCTGGTCGGGTCGTCGATGAAAGACAGGTTGTGGAGGACTCTGAGCACGCGCGCTTCCAGGTCCGACCGGCCACCGTGGGGGTCGACGAGACGCCCGAAGTCCTCGGGCTTGAGAGACGCCGCCATAGCGTTGATCGTGAAGTCGCGGCGCCGGAGGTCCTCACGCAGGGCCGCGCGCTCGACCGTCGGAAGCGCGCCGGGCGAGTCGTAGAACTCGGTTCGCGTGGTCACGACATCGAGCCTCTCGCCGTCGCCGTAGGACACGATCGCGGTGCCGAACTTGTCGTGTGGCGTGTAGCGACCGCCCAGTGCAGCTGCGAGCGAGCGAGCGAACGCGATCGCGTCGCCCTCGACCGCGATGTCGACGTCGAAGCTCTCCTCGCCGAGAAGGATGTCGCGAAGCGTTCCGCCCACGAGGTAGACACCGTCGGTGCGGTTCCCGACCGTGGCGACCGCTTCGACGATCGGCTGCAGCTTTGTGAGTGACTGAAGCTCGTCGGCGAGACTCGGTTCCTGCGCAACGGGCGCGGGCTCCACGCCTTCGAGCACGCGAAGCAGATCGGAGCGGCTGACCACACCGACGAGCACGTCGTCCCGAAGCACCGCGACCCGGCCGTCCTCGGCGGCCGTCACGAGGGCCTGGAGCTCGGCCAGGGTCGTACTCTCGGAGGCCGTCGTCACGCGGCTGCTCATGATTCCGCGCACCGGTGCGTGCGCCAGGCCGTGTCCGACGGCCTTGTCGAGATCCTCGCGGCTCACTCCGCCGACGAGGCGCGTGCCCTCGACCACGAACACACCGCTCTGGCCGTGCCGCTGGCAGAGAGTCATCGCATCGCGAACCGTGTCGTCGGGACCCACCGAGCGAGGCGGCGTGGACATGACGTCCTGTGCGCGGCGGGGTGCGCGCTGCGCACGTCCGAGTGCTTCGAGCACGACTGCCCGCGCCTCGTCGAGGCTCACCCGAGTGATGGCCGATGCGGCTTGAGCATGGCCTCCACCCCCGAGCGCAGTCGTGAGCACGGACGCGTCGATCTCGTTGGTTCGGCTGCGAGCGACGGCGAAGACGCGAGCGTCCATCTCGACGAGGACGACGAGTGCTCGCGCATCCGTGAGATCAACGATCTTGTGCGCGAGATTCGAGATGCCGTCCACGTATTCGGGCCAGCGCACCGCGGCGAGCAGGATCTCTTCTCCCTGGGCGTCGACCGACTCGAGCGAGTCCTGGAGCGCATGGAGCAGGTCGCGCTCGGCCTCGGCCAGCGGCGTGTGCAGATACGTGGCGATCAGATCCTGCCGGGCGCCGTGGCGAAGACACCAGGCGAGCGCATCGGCGTCGCGTTGAGTGCTCGAGGGGTACGTGAGCGATCCCGTGTCCTCGTGGATTCCGAGCGCGAACGTCGTCGCCTCGAGGGGCGTCGGGAGAATCTCACGCTCGGCGAGGATGCCGACGAGCGTCGTCGTCAGGGCGCCGTCCGTGGAGACGACGGCAGCCTCCTCGTGGACCCACGGCGGGATCTTCGACTCGCGGTGGTGGTCGAAGAGCGACTTCTCGACCGCCGGGTCGAGCGCGACGGGTTCGAGCTCGCCGAGTCGCGACGCAGTGCCGGCCTCGATTACGACCAGTCGCCTGATGGCGTCGAGCTCGAGGTTCGTGGTCTCGACGATCCCGTCGAGCTCGTCCGCGTGCAGGCGGTAGAAGTCGCGAACGTTCCGATTCAGGGATCCGACTGCCACGACCGCGCCGGGATAGAGAAGGCGCGCGGCGAGCATCGCCGCGAACGCGTCGAAGTCCGTGTTCCCGTGGGTGGCGATGACCTCCTCGACCCGCATGGGCTCATTCTCGCGTAAGAGCTTCTAACGTAATGATCGCCCGTCGCGAGGCGGATGCTGGACGCCGTGAGGCAAGGACGCAGGGAGCGCCCATATCCGCAGCGATATGGGCGCGACCGAGGACGCGGCATCGCGGTGTCCAGGGCCGCATCGCGACATGGCCGTTCATTGGGTTAGGAGCTCGAGCCCGGCGGAGACCCGCTTCTCGGGCCGCCTAGACGTGTGCGACAGCTTCGATCTCGACGAGGGCGCCGCTCGGGAGGCCCGAGATCTGAACGGTCGAGCGCGCCGGGGGCCGGTCGCCGACGTGCTTCGCATAGACCTCGTTCATGGCGCCGAAGTCACCCAGATCCATGAGGAAGACGGTCGTCTTCACGAGCTTGTCGAGACCGCTGCCCGCAGCATCGAGTATCGCGCCCAGGTTCGCCATGATCTGCTCGGTCTGCTCGCCCACAGCCGCACCGGCGAGCTGGCCGGTCTCGAGGCTGATTCCGAGCTGTCCCGCGACGAAGACGAGGTCCCCGACCCGAATCGCCTGGTTGTACGGCGCTCCCTGGAAAGGCCCGGGCGCCCGCTCGGTGCTGATGACAACCTTCTCTGCCATGAACTCCCCTCCGGTTTGTGGGGTCTGACCCGTGGGGTCAGACCCCGGGTCAACTCCCCCGGTTCTTGGGGTTTGACCCGTGGAGTCAGACTCCACCAGGTACGAGATCGGGGTCAGACCCCACGGGTCTGACCCCCACACGCATGCGCGAGCGCGACGCCGAGCGCCTTGAAGATCGCCGAGAGCACGTGCTGCGAGTTCTCACCTTCCATCAGCCGCACGTGAATGGTCAGGCCCGCTGACTCGGCCAAGTCGTGGAGGAAGACCGCCGCAAGGTCGGTCTGGAGCCCGCCCGCCCGCGTCGAGGTGAGGTCGGCGTTCGAGGCGACGAGCGGGCTCCCCGACGCCTCCACTACGACCATCGCGAGGGCCTCGTCCGCGGGCACGATCCCGACGCCGCGCCCGGTCGCCTGCCCGCCCGCGAGGAGCGGTTGGAGCGCCTCTCCGAGCGCCGCTCCTGCGTGACCGACCTCGACTTCGGGCTCGTCGGGCGCGATCTCCAGCTGCAGCACGAACCCACCCGTGTGCGCGAGTTCCCCGAGGAGGTGATCGAGTACCGCAACGCCCGTCGCGATGCTGCTCTCGCCCTCGCTCGCGAGCGTGACCCGAGCAGCGCCGCCTACCGTCACAGCTCGGTCCGCTCGATCGTCGCGCCGAGTCCCTGGAGTCGCTCGTCGATCCGCTCGTACCCACGGTCGATCTGTCCGATGTTGCCGATCGAAGAGCGTCCTTCGGCGCACAGAGCCGCGATCAGCATCGCCATCCCCGCGCGAATGTCGGGACTCTCGAGCCGCTCGCCGTACAACGTCGCAGGGCCGGTGACGACGACCCGGTGCGGGTCGCAGAGGATGATCCGCGCGCCCATCGAGACGAGCTTGTCCACGAAGAAGAGCCGGCTCTCGAACATCTTCTCGAAGATGAGGATCGCCCCGTGCGCCTGCGTGGCGACCGTGACCGCGATCGACGTCAGATCGGCTGGGAACGCGGGCCAGACACCGCTCTCGATCTTCGGAATCTGACCGCCGAAGTCGTCCTCGACCTGCAATCTCTGGCCGGCTGGGACGCTGACGCTCGAGTCGGAGACCACCATCTCGACTCCGAGCTTCCTGAACGCGGGGACGATCGAGATCAGGTCGTCGGGCTCGACATCGGTCACCACGATCTCTCCACCGGTCGCAGCGGCGAGGCCGACGAAGCTTGCGACTTCGATGTGGTCCGGGCCGACACGGTACTCCCCTCCGCTCAGCTCCTTCGTTCCGCGAATGTGGAGGACGTTCGAGCCGATACCCTCGATGCCAGCGCCCAACGAGACGAGGAAGCGGCAGAGATCCTGGATGTGTGGCTCGCAGGCGGCGTGCCCGAGCACGGTCTCGCCCTCGGCGAGCACAGCGGCCATGATCGCGTTCTCGGTTCCCATGACCGACGCCTCGTCGAGGTACATGCGCGTCCCCCGCAGCACGCTCGCCGAGAGGTCGTAGACGCCGTCGACCTCGATCTCCGCCCCGAGCGCGGCGAACGCGTGAACGTGGGTATCGAGACGTCGGCGCCCGATCACGTCGCCCCCGGGCGGCGGGACGCTGACGCGTCCGAACCGCGCGAGCAACGGGCCGGCGAGGAGGAACGACGCACGGATCTCGCGCGCGAGCGAGGGATCGAGATCCGTCTTCTCGACACCGCGCGGATCCACGCGCACTTCGTTCGGGCCGGTCCATTCGACGTCGGCCCCGAGATCGGCGAGAAGCTCGACCATGGTCTCGACGTCCCGTATGCGCGGGACGTTGGAGAGCCGCACCTCGTCCGAGGCCAGAACGCACGCAGCGAGGATCGGAAGCGCGCCGTTCTTGTTCCCCGAGGCGCGGACCGTTCCCGAGAGCGGGCGACCGCCCTCGATGACGAAGGACTGCATCGCGCGGGCAATGGTACTGGCGGTCTTCATCTCCTCACCGCTCGATCTCGAGCCTCGGGATGGAGTCCGTCGGCTCGAAGCCGAGGACCTGAGCGTAGAACGAAAGCTCCGCCTCGATGGAGCGGATGATGGTCTCGGCCTTTCGAAACCCGTGCCCCTCGCCCTCGAAGAGGAGGTAGGCGTGCGGGACCCCCCGCTCCCGTAGCGCCTTGACGATGAGCTCGGCCTGCGAGGGTAAGACGACCTCGTCGTCGGCGCCTTGCAGCACGAGCATCGGCGTCGAGATCCGGTCGACGAAGTGGATCGGGCTCCGCGCGCGGTACAGCTCGGCCATCTCCGGATACGGGCCGATCAGGGTGTGCTGGTACTGCGACTCGAACTTGTGCGTCTCTCCGCCGACGAACTGCTCGAGATCGGCGAGACCGTAATAGGTCGTGCCGGCGGCGAAGACATCCGTGAACGTCAGCGCGCACATCGTCGTGTAGCCGCCGGCGCTCCTGCCGCTGATCAGCAGCCGATCGCCGTCCGCCTCTTCCTGTTCGACGAGGTAGCGCGCCGCGTTCACACAGTCCTGCACGTCGACCACGCCCAACTCGCCGTTCAACCGCTGCCGGTACGCGCGTCCGTAGCCGGTCGAGCCGCCGTAGTTGACGTCGACCACCGCAAACCCTCGGCTCGTCCAGAACTGCTTCTCGAGGTTGAAGATCGCAGTGGCGCACGAGGTCGGGCCTCCGTGACTCATGACCATGAGCGGCGGCGCCTCGCCCTTCGGCTCTTGGTGGCCGGGATTCACCGGCCGGTAGACGAGCGCGTGCGCGGTCAGCCCGCCGTCAGTGGGGAACTCGATCGCATGCGGCACCGAGACGTAGTCCGCTGCTGACGGGTACGTCGGCGCTTGTCTGCACGACCTGCTTCTCCCCGGAAAGCGTGTCGATGACGGCGACTTGATTCGGAACCATGGACGAGCCCGCGATGACGACCACGCGGGTGCCCTCGGCACGAACGTACGGCGTTCCCCACGACAAGGAGTCGAGCCCCAGGTCGAGGCTGTGCAGGGCGCCCGTTTCCGGATCCAGCACGCCGAACGCCGTGAACCCGTCCGAGCCGTACGCGCACACCATGCGCCCATCGCCGAGGAACGCGAACGAGCACGCCCCGAAGACCCATCCCGGATAGCCGAACTCGGCTTCCGCCGCATGGACAACCGAGCGCTCGCCGCCACGGATCCGCTCGAGGTTCCACCAGCCGCTGCGGTCGCTCGCGAAGACCAGCTCGTCGGTCGGACCCCACTCAGGCTGCCAGATCGACTCCTCGCCGTCGGCACCGGCGACATGCGTGACGTCCGTGAGCTCTCCTCCGGCGCCGAGATCCGCCACGAAGAGCTCGCGGCCGTCCCAGGGCATCCACGGCAGGTTCCAGGCGAGGAAGCAGAGCTGCGACCCGTCTGGCGAGACCCGGGAATTGGAGTAGAAGTCGCGGCCGCCTGCGATGACGCGCGGCTCCGACGAACCGTCCGTCGCGAAAGCCACGAGCTCGTTGACGACGTCCTGCGGGCGGCCGCTCTCCGTATGCCGCTCGCGGACGCCGATCCAGAGGCTGCCGTCCGGCGTGATGCGCCCGTCGGCATACCGATGTCGTCTGTGCCCCACCTCGGGCGTGATCGCCATCGGCGCCCGGCCGGGATCGACGCGATAGAGCCGCTGGTCGTCGAAGTTGGAGACGTACGCGGTTCCGTCGTGGACGCAGTAGTCGCCTCCGCCGTACTCGTGGACGGTCGTCCGAACGTTGAAGCCCGCTGGCACGGCGTCCGCCGGCTCGCGGTCGCGCTCTGCCTTCACGAGCGCGACTCGACCACCCTCGTGGGGGCGCCGTTCGAGCCACCAGACGGCGCCTCCGTCGAGCCAGGGCATCGTGAGGAGCGTGCCGGCACGCGCGACCATGTCCGCCGTGATCGGAGACGCCCACGTCCCGTACGGGGCGACCGTTCGCTCTGTGACGTCGAGATTCAAGGGCGGGCTATCCTACTGCGCCGTGCAGCCGACCCGTGAACAGGCCTGGGAGACGCTGAACCGGTATACGACGAGCGAATCGCTCCTCAGGCACGCGCTCGCCGTCGAGGCGTCGGTCGGCTTCTACGCGAGGCTCTACGGCGAGGACGAGCAGCTCTGGCGCTCCGTCGCCCTCCTCCACGACTTCGACTACGAGATCCACCCCACTCTCGACAAGCATCCGCAGGCCGGCGCTCCGATCCTCCGTGAGGAGGGCTATCCGGAGGAGCTCGTCGAGGCCGTCCTCTCGCATGCCGAGCATCTGGCGATGCCGCGTGACACCGCGTTGAAGCGGACGCTCTTCGCGTGCGACGAGCTGTCGGGGTTCGTGCACGCGTGCGGGCTCGTGCGGCCGACCGGGATCGACGGCCTCGAGCCGAAGTCGGTGCGCAAGAAGCTCAAGCAGCCGTCGTTCGCCGCGGGTGTGCATCGGGACGAGGTCTATGCGGGCGCCGAGCTCCTCGGGCTGGAGCTCGACGAGCACATCGCGAACGTCATCGCGGCGATGCAGACCATCGCCGCCGAGCTCGGTCTCAGGACGGCGTAGATGCGAGCGCTCCGCTTTTCGGCCGTCGCGGTGCTCTCGGCCGTCGTGGCTGCCGGCTGTGGCAGCGAGTCGGCGACAGTCGCGGACGGCAGGCATTTCGGCTACGTGCAATCGGTCGACGCTACTGCGACACCGCCGACGATTGAGGTCGACGTGGCCGAGTTCCTGAGCGGTGAAGCGGCCAATGCAGCTGCCGTCGAGGACGGCGTGATCGCGGAAGGCGAGAGCGTGGAGAATGACTACTACATCCGCAATCCGGCGAAGGACGTCCTCACCCTCGACGCCGCAGAAGACGTTCGCGTTACACACGTCCAGTGCCCCGCCGGCTGCACCGAAGGAATTCCGGGCCAGTTCGACGAGCTCGCCGCGTCGTTCGACGACCCAGGCGAGAAGACCCTGCTGGACGAGTATCGCGGGTCACAGTCTCAGTACTGGATCACCGTGCGTGACGGCGACGTCGTCGCGATCGACGAGCTGTACCTGCCCTAGGGCGTCGAGTCAGAGGGCGGTCACGAGCCGCTCGACGTCGTCGTCGTTCGTCCACCATCCCACGGATGCCCGGACCAGGCCGCGGCCCGGGAGCTCGCGCACGATGACGTCCGCCCCGGCCAGACGCGACACGATCCCGGCAGATTCCTCCACTGGCACTTGCCACGAGACGAGCGTCGCCCGCTCCTCGGGCACGACGACGTCCGCACCCGCCTCGGTAAGTGCACCGCGGCAGCGCTCCGCCATCTCGAACGCCCGTTCGAACCGCCAGGCGGGGTGAGCAGCGAGTGCGGCTCGGAACCCGGCCGCAAGCGCATTCGGGGTGACGTTCGGGTCGAACCTTCGCGCACCGTCCCGAGGCTCGAAGTGGCCATTCGGCCCGTATCTCTCCTGTGAGAGATAGCTCGGCCGCGCAACGCGGAGTGCCTCGGGGTCCGCGACCACGAGTGCCCCGTCCCCTCCGGGCCGCAGAGCCACTTCTGACCCGAGATCGTGTAGTAGTCGAGTCCCGACGAGTCGACCGGGATGGTGCCTACCGATTGGGCGCCGTCGACGAGGATCGGAAGCCCGGACTCGTCCTTCAGCTCCTGCACGGGAAGGACCTGTCCAGTCGTCCACAGGACGTGCGAGAGCGCGAGCAGGCGCGTCCTCGGAGTGACGGCGGCGAGGATCTGCTCGGGCTCGGACGGTGCGACCACGACACGCGCACCCGATGCATGGAGCGGGCCGAGGAGACCGAAGTGCTCGTCCGTGGTCGTCACGATCTCGTCGTCCGGCCCGATGTCGATTCCCGCGAGAACGATGTTGCACGCGTCGGTCGTCGACGCCGTCAGGGAGACCGTCTCGGCGTCGACTCCGACGAGTGCCGCAACGTCGGCGCGGAGCTCCTCCCGTAGCGCCAGCAGCCGCTCGAAGTGCGCGGCGCTCCCTCGCCCGAGGCGAAGCCCGAGCTCCTCTGATTCACGCATCGCCTCGATCGTGCTACGGCCGAGAGGCCCGACACTTCCGCTCTGCAGGTATGCGAACCGCTCGAGTACCGGGAACTCGGCGCGCGCCTCCTCGTACGTCATGGGCCGATTCTGACGAGGGACGGATCTAAGGTTCGGCTCCATGCGTGTCGTCCTCGCCGATCCGCCGGCCTACACGCCGCCGTACGACCGGTCGCTCGCTGCAGCGCTCGTCCACGCCGGGGTCGAGGTCGAGCTCGTCACCTCGCGGTTCCGGTTCGGCTCCGTGGCTGCGCCGGAGGGCTATACGGCGCGTGAGTGGTTCTACTCGCTTTCGTCACGAATGGGATCCTCTCGCGCGCGACTCGCGGTGAAAGCGCTCGAGCACCGTTCGGAATGGCACGGCTCGCCATCTCGAAGCCGGACGTCATGCACGTTCAGTGGCTCGGCGCGGCGGAGGCAGACCGCTGGCTCTTCCGGCCGCGCTGTCCTGCGGTCTTCACCGCGCACGACATCGTTCCGCGACGAACGGCCACGAAGACAGGTCTCTGGCGAGTGCTGTTCGATCGCTTCGACCGCATCGTCGCGCACTCCCAGCGCGGCCGCGGCCAGCTCGCGGAGTTCGGGGTCCCGGCCGAGCGGCTCCGCGTGATTCCGCATCCCGTGTTTCGCTCGGTGATCGACCGGCGAGACGACGGGCACACGGCGCTCTGCCTGGGCCTTATCCGGCCGTACAAGGGCACGGAGGACGCCGTCGAAGCGGTCCTCCGCGTCGACGGTGCACACCTGCTCGTCGTCGGCGACCCGCGCGTGCCGCTCGAGGGCCTGCAGGTGACAGCAGGCGATCGCGCGGAATGGCGTCTCGGATACCTCCCCGACGCGGAGCTGCGGCGCGCGCTGTCCGAGGCGACGGTCGCGCTGTTTCCCTATCGCGCCGAGATCGACGTCTCGGGGGCCCTCCTGCAAGTGCTCGGAGCGGGAGTGCCGGCGATCGTCTACGACGTCGGAGGGCTCGGCGAGGTCGTCGGGCGCTTCGCGGCCGGAGCCGTCGTGCCGGCGGGAGACGTCGAGGCGATGGCGAGCGCGCTCGATCGAATCCTCGGATGCCCGGAGGCCTTGTCCACGGCTCGGCTCGGGCGCGGAGAAGGCGCGAGACGAGCTCACGTGGGACGCGTCTGCCGGAGCGCACCTCGAGCTGTATCGCGAGCTCGCCTGATGTTCCGGCGCGGCCGCTTCCACGATCTCGTGGAGCGTCAGCTCGACCTCTTCGCAGCCGACGAGGCGTCTCTGCTCGAGGAAGCGCGCGAGGCCGACGCCGCCTGGACGAGCGCGCGGCCGGACGAGAGCGAGGAGCTCTACGGCGACTACCAGCTGGTCGTCGACGCGATCGGCGAGCGGCTCTACGACCTTCGCGAGACGTACATGGCGACGCTCGACGACGCTGCGGCCGACGGAATACCGGGCGGCCTTCAACCGTGCTGCGCTCAAGCGGTTCCGGCACGGTTCGCCGCGATTCCTGGAAGACGGAGGAGTGATGGCGCTCGATCGAGGACTACGGGCTGATCGGCGACCTCCAGACGGCCGCGCTCGTGAGCCGGCACGGCTGCATCGACTGGCTCTGCGTGCCGCGGTTCGACTCGGGCGCCGATCTTCGCCGCGCTGCTCGGCGACGCCGAGAACGGGCACTGGACGATCCAGCCACCGGGCGAGTTCCGCTCGCCGGGTCGGCGGTACCGCGGCGATACGCTCGTCCTCGAGACCGAGCTCGAGACGTCGTCCGGCGCGGTCCGGCTCATCGACTTCATGCCACCACGGGCGACGGCACCTGACGTCGTCCGGATCGTCGAGGGCGTTCGGGGCAGCGTCGAGATGGGGATGGAGCTCGCGCTTCGCTTCGACTACGGCGCGATCGTTCCCTGGGTGCGAAACTTCGAGGGAACGCTTGTCGGCGTGGCCGGGCCCGACGCAGTCGTGCTGCGCACTCCGGTCGAGCTCGAAGGCCGCGACCTGCGCACGTTCGCCGAGTTCACCGTCGCAGGAGGGCGAACGCGTTCCGTTCGTGCTCACGTGGTTTCCCTCGCACGAGCCGGTGCCCGAGTCGGTCGACGCGGAGAGCGCGCTCGCCGAGACCGTGTCGTACTGGGAGGAGTGGGCGCAGACGCTGCGCGATGCGCGGGGAGTGGCATGACGACGTCGTCCGTTCGCTGCTCACGCTGAAGGCGCTCACGTACGCGCCGACCGGAGGCATCGTCGCCGCGCCGACGACGTCGCTGCCCGAGGCGCTCGGCGGCGTCCGCAACTGGGACTACCGCTACTGCTGGCTGCGCGACGCGACGCTCACCTTGGTCGCGCTCGTCCGGGCCGGCTACGTCGACGAGGCGCGCGCGTGGCGCGACTGGCTGCTGCGCGCGATCGCCGGCTCGCCCGAGGCCGTGCAGATCATGTACGGCGTCGCCGGCGAGCGGCGCCTCGTCGAGGTCGAGCTTCCGTGGCTCGCCGGCTACGAGGGCTCGCAGCCCGTTCGGATCGGGAACGGAGCCTCCGAGCAGCGCCAGCTCGACGTCTACGGCGAGGTCGCGGACGCCCTCTACCAGGCGCGCGAGCAGGGGCTGGAGGCCTCGGACGACGCGTGGGCGACTCACGAACAAGCTGCTCGACTGGCTCGAGTCGGGCTGGCGCGAGCCCGACGAGGGAATCTGGGAGGTGCGCGGCCCGCGGCGTCACTTCACGCACTCGAAGGTCATGGCCTGGGTCGCGTTCGACCGGGGAGTGAAGCTCATGCAGCGTTTCGGACGCGAGGGCCCGGTGGACCATTGGCGAGTCGATCCGGGAAGACGATCCGCGAGGAGGTGCTCCGCAACGGCTATCGACGCGGAGCGCGGCACCTTCGTGCAGTACTACGGCTCCGGACCGGCTTGACGCCAGCCTCCTGCTCATCCCGCTCGTCGGCTTTCTGCCGGCCGACGACCCGCGGGTCGTCGGCACCGTCGAGGCGATTCAGCGCGAGCTCATGCGCGACGGTTTCGTCGAGCGGTATCGCGCCGACGAGGAGAACGTCGAGCGTCGACGGGCTGCCGCCGGGCGAGGGCGTCTTTCTGCCGTGCTCCTTCTGGCTCGCCGCCGTGCTGGCGCAGCAGGGCCGCCGCGACGAGGCAGTCGAGCTCTTCGAGCGGCTGCTCGTCGCTCCGCAACGACCTCGGGCTGATCTCGGAGGAGTACGACCCCGAGCGCCGGCGGCTCGTCGGCAACTTCCCGCAGGCGTTCACCCACCTGGCGCTCGTCGAGACCGCGTTCACGCTCTCCAGGAAGCCGACGACGCAGCGCTAGGGAACACCGCGAAGGGACGCCGCTCGCCTCGAAGACGGTTCACCATGACCAGGGACATCGTCAGGTACGCCGACCGAAGGAGTGGGGCCGCGGGAGCGACTCCCACGACCGTGTCGTTGTCCGCGACCTGGCGCGCGAGCGGGCCGAGCGACTCGAGCTCGCGAGACGAGGACGTTCCGGTTTCCCCCACTCGCTCGTAGCGGCCACGGGCAAGGACGAGCGGCTCCGCCCGCACCGTCGCGCGATGCCGCTCGTAGACTGCGGCTGCACGATCAGGTTCACCTGCCCGTGCTCGTCCTCGAGGAGCATGAAGACGATCCCCTTCGCCGTCGACGGCCGCTGGCGCGCGATCGTCATCCCCGCGAAGCCACGTGCTGACCGTGCCGCTGCTCCTGGAGCTCGGCGCTCGAGAGCGTCCCCGCAGGTAAGTGCGGGCGCAGGAGCGCGAGCGGATGCGTCCCGACGGACATTCCCGTGTGCCGGTAGTCCGCGAGCATGCGCTCCCACCGCGTCAGGTCGCGGAGCGCGGGTGTCTCGGTAGTCGGCTCGAGGGAGAGCGGGAGCTGCTTCGCCTCGCCCGCAGTCCCTGGCACCGACTGCTCCCGGAAGACGAGACCGAGCTCCCAGAGGAGCTCCCGCCGCGGAAGGTTGAGCCCGTCGCAGGCGCCACCTTTGACGAGCGCCTCGAGCGCATCGCGAGACAACGGAGCCCGGCGGGCGAGATCGGCGATGTTCGGAACGGACCGTTTGCTTCGCGCTCGGAAACGAGCGCCTCGGGCCTCGTTCTATTCACTACCGAGGAGATGTACGAGATCCCGATACGGACAGCCGGCTGTCCTCGATCACGCACCTGGCGGCGCTCAGGTTGACGTCGGCAGGGCGCACGTCCACCCCATGCCGCTGCGCGTCGCGGACGAGCTCGCGGGCGGATAGAACCCCATCGGCTGCGCATTCAGGAGCGCGCAGAGGAACTCCGCCGGGTGGTAATGCCTCAGCCACTGCCGACTGGTACGCGAGGAGCCCGAACGCGGCGGCATGAGCTTTGGGAAAGCCGAAGCCGGAGAAGCCGACGAGCTTGTCGAAGACCGGGTCCGCCGTCTCCGCGTCGACCCCCTTCTCTCCAGCACCCGCCACGAAGCGCCCGCGATACGCCTCGAGCGCGTCGTGGCTCCGCTTGCGGCTCATCGCCCGCCGCAGCCCCTCGGCCTCCCCGACCGTGAACCCGGCGAGCGCGATCGCGACCTCGAGCACCTGGTCCTGGAAGACGACGACGCCGAACGTCGAGCGCAGCGGCTCGCGCAGGAGCTCGTGGTCGACCGGCCAGACGTAAGACGGGTCTTCGCGCAGCCGTTGCCGCGCGTCGATGTACGGGTGCACGGCCTTCCCCTGGATCGGCCCCGGCCGGACAAGCGCGACCTGCACCGTGAGGTCGTCGAGGTTCTCCGGCTTCGTCCGCAGGAGGCTCTGCATCTGTGCACGACTCTCGATCTGGAACGCGCCGACCGTGTCAGCCCGCTGGATCTCGTCGAAGACGGCAGCGTCGTCGAAGGGAATGCGAGAGAGGTCGATCACCTCGTCATGCGTCCCTGCGATCTGCTCGACGCAGTCCTCGACCGCGGACAGCATCCCCAGGCCGAGCAGGTCGATCTTGAGAAAGCCCGCGTCGGAGCAGGAGTCCTTGTCCCACTGGCAGAGCTGGCGGCCCGCCATCGCCGCAGGCTGCACCGGCACGAGCTCGATCAGCGGCCGCGTGGAGACGATCATGCCGCCCGGATGCTGTGAGATATGACGCGGGAGCCCGGCTATCTCGCCCGCGAGCCAGGCGAACGCGCGCCAGCGCCGTGACTGGAGCTTTCGCCCGCCGTCGGGGAGCCGCGCGACTTCCTCCCCACCCGCCGCGCGTCCCACCCATCCGAGAGTCGAGCAAGCCGCTCGAGCTCGGCGAAGGGGAGTCCGAGCGCCTTGCCCACGTCACGGATCGCGCCGCGCGAGCGGTAGGTCGCAAAGCTCGCGACGAGCGCAGCATGGTCGCGCCCATAGCGCTCGGTGACCGCGACGATGAGCTTCTCGCGAATGTCGCGCGGGAAGTCGAGGTCGATGTCGGGCACGGAGGCGAGCTCTCGATTCAGGAAGCGTCCGAGCGAGAGGTCGTTCGAGACGGGGTCGACGTGCGAGAGGCCTGTGAGGTAGCAGACGATCGAGCCGACCGAGCTCCCCGTCCCCGCCCCGGCGGGAGGAAGCTCCTCGGGGAATCGAGGCCGCGCACCTCGCATGCGGCCTCGCGCGCGAGCTCGAGCACCTCGTGATGGAGGAGGAAGAAACCCGCCAGGCCGAGCTCGTCGATCAGCCGCAGCTCGTCGTCCAGGCGGGCGCTCGCTTTGCTTTGTAACAGCCTGTTGCAAGCTGGGTAGCGCTCTTCGATTGCGCGCCCGCAGATCGCCGCGAGCTGGCGGATCGCCGGCTCCTCGCCGTCGGAGAAATCCGGGTAGCGGTAGCCGAGCTCCTCCGTCAGATCGAACTCGAGCCGCTCTGCGAGGATTGCGCTTCGCTCTGCGGCGGCTCGGTCGAAGGAGAAGCGCTCGAGCATCTCGTCCGGCGAGCGCAGGTAGCTCTCCCGGTTCCCGCGCCGCTCCGGCTCGCAGCCCTCGAGTGACGTCCGGCAGCGAATCGCGACGAGAACGTCTTGCAGCAGCGTGCGCCGCGGGTGATGGGCATGGACGTCGCCGGTCGCGACCGTCTCGACCCCGAGGTGCTCGGCGAGCTCGCGCAGAAGGGCGAGCCGCCGCGCGTCTCCCCGCTCGAAGGGCCGCTGGAGCTCGACGAAGAATCGCGGCCCGAACGCCGCTGCAAGAACCGCGGCGGCGTTTGGGTTGGACACCACTAGACCCCGGCGGGCGCAGCCAGAGAGGCAGACGAGCCCTTCGTTCAGCTCGGAGACGAGCTCGAGAGACACCGACGGAGGAAGCGGCTCCCGGTCCTCGCTTCCTGCGCGGCGTGTTCCCGCATGAGCCGCGGTGAGAAGGCGGCAGAGGTTCGCGTACCCGCGCCTCGACTCGACGAGCAGCGTCACATGGGCACCACCGTCGAGCGTCACCTCGGCGCCGGTGATCGGCCGCACGCCGAGCGCCTTCGCCGCGTGCGCGAACTCGAGGGAGCCGTAGACGCCGTCATGATCGGTGAGCGCGAGCGCCTCGTACCCGAGCTCGGCCGCTCGAGCCACGAGCTCCTCGGGTTGCGATGCCCCGTCGAGGAACGAGTACGCCGAATGGCAGTGCAGCTCGACATAAGGCACCGTCTAGGCTGCCCGCTCGTGGTCGAGATCCGCGAGGGCGAGCACATCACGGGCGAGGGCGAGCTCGGCGTCACGCTCCTCGCGGACATCGAGGAGCTCGGTCTCGTCGAGGTACGCACCTCTCCCGGAGGAGTGGCTCCCCCGCTGCACGCGCACGCGAAGCACGCCGAGTGCTTCGTCGTCCTCGAGGGAGAGCTCACGTTTCGGCTCGAAGACCGCGAGCTCGTGGCGGGGCCCGAGACGTGGGTGCTCATGCCGCCCGAGGTCCTGCACACGTTCGCCGTCACGGGCGACGCGCCGGCGCGCTTCCTCGACCTGCACGCCCCGAGCTCGGGGCTTGGCGACTTCGTGCGAGGACTGCACTCCGCCAGGAACGAGGACGAGCTTCGTGCGGTTCGAGCGGCATTCGACCAGCATCCGGTTCCGGAGTACTCCTCCGCCGACCCCGGGCTCGTCGTCGTCCGTCATGCGGGAGAAAACGAGGGCGAGACGATCACCGACCTCCCGAACAGGCGTGCGGCCTTGCTCCTCGATCTGGACGAGCTCGCGGTCACGGAGTGCTCGTACGGCAGCGGAGAGCGCGGAGCGGAGCTGCACGTCCATCGCCACCACGCAGACGCGTTCCTCGTCCTGGAAGGGGAGCTCGAGATCAAGCTGCGCGAGGGGTCGCTCACCGTTCCCGCGGGAACCTTCGTCCTCGTTCCTCCCGGCGTCGTCCACGGCTTCGACAACGAGAGCGGCACGACCATGCACTACTTCAACCTCCATGCGCCGTCGGTCGGCTTCGGGGACTACCTGCGCGGGCAGAATCCCGACTTCGACCAGCACGACCCGCCCATCGGCGGAGGCGCGGACCCGCGAGCGATCGTCGCCGTGCGTCTCGCCGGGTAGGTTGTCGGCATGACCTGGGAGGAGCTCGTACGCGAGGTGACGGCACGGCATCCGCTGAAGGAGTCGAAGATGTTCGGGATGCCGTGTCTCAAGCGGGAGAACGGCAAGGTCGTCGCCGGCTACTGGAAAGACGGCGGGCTCACGGTCAAGCTCACCGACGCTGCGCAGCGCGAGGCAGCGCTCGCGGCCGGCGCCGAGCCCTTCGACCCGGGGATGGGTCGCGTCATGAAGGAGTGGGTCCTCGTCCCCGCGTCGCACTCGGACAGCTGGGAGCGCCTCGTCGAGCAGGCTATCGGCTGAGTGGACGAGCCCATCGCACTGGGTCCCGGCGAGGGAATCCCCGTCAAGGCAGATCGCCCCGAGCTCTCGCTGCTCGAAGTCACGTTCGAGCCGGAGGCCGGCGTTCAGCCCCACTTCCACAGAAGACACAGCGACTCGTTCTACGTCGTCGAGGGCGAGCTCGAGTTCCACGTGGGAGACGAGGTGTTCACCGCGACTCCGGGCTCCTACGTTCTCGCTCCCCCGAACGTCGTCCACTGGTTCCGGAACGTGAGCGACAAGCCCGTGAGGATGCTCAACCTGCACACCCCCGGAGGCTTCGTCACGTATCGCCGAGAGCTCGCCAAGCTTCGAACGCAAGGAATCGAGCCGGACGAGACGTTCTTCGAGCGCCACGACGTCTACGACGTCTGACTCGGGTTTCGTGACACTGGGGTCCGACCCCGACCCTGGCTGCATCAGGCGTTCTGGGTGAACCAGCAACCCTGCTCGCGATCCCGGTAGACGCAGACGTTCCGGCCGCTCTCGAGGACGACCTCGAAGTAGCGCCGGTCGACCGGATCCTCCGTCCACCAGCGATCGACGACACACCACTCCTCGCGCACGAGAGTCACCTGCTCGCGGTTCACGACTCGCGGCGTCTCGCCCGGCCCGGTCTCGACGAGCGCCGCCCGCGGCGCGTTCAGTCGTCCCGCGGAACGACGAGCGCTCGCGCTTCCGGAACCCGCGACCACGGCGCCACCTCCACCACAGCGCACACCGAACCTGTCCCAGTACTGGCTCGCACTTGGCGCAGGCCCTCACGCAGGCGTCCGACCGCCTCCTCCCCGGCGGGCTCCACGAGCGTGAGTTGCTGTCCCATGTGCTCCGCGAGCTCGACGGTCTCGAGGCGAAGCTCGAGGATCGGGGCCGGGAGCTCCGAGAGCTTGGGCCCGAGCGCTGAACGCAGGCGCCCCAACTCCGCGGTCGCGTCACGAAGGGTGATCGCCCGTCGCCACGAGCCGCCGTCGACGAGCCGGACGGCCAGCGCGAGTTTTCGAAACGGCCGCCCGGCCCGTTCTGGACGCGCGAGCAGGCGCTCGAGGAGGGAGCCCAGCGCCCGCCGCAGCGTGAGTTCGTTCGCCACGGCTTCCGGAAAGACGAGTGCCTCTACGAGCTCCGATGCCGGCCTACGGCCGCGCACTCTTGCTCGCTGGCCTCCGTGCGCGAGCCGCCACGCCTTTCTCCCCTCCACTCCGAGTCTTTCCGCGACTGCTTCTCCGGGAAGCTGTGCGAGCTCGCCGAGCCTGCGCAGGCCGAGCCCCTCGAGCTCCGCGTAGCGATCGGAGGTCATGGGAAGCAGCGAGAGTGGCAGCGGCTCGAGGAACGCCTGCTCGTCCTGCATCGCCACGATCAGGATCTGACCGGCACGCGCGACGCTCGCTGCCGCGAGGGCCGTGAAACGACGTCCGGCGGCGCCGATGCGCGGGTCCCAGGTGGGGCCGACGGCGGCGAGCGCGCGCTCGAGCGCAGGCTGCACTCCCCCGTACAGCCGCTCCACCCCACGCGTCTCGAAGACGACAGCGCCCTGATCGGCCGGATCGACCGCGAAGCCCGCATCCTCGAGCCGACGGAGCACCCCCTCCCACTCCCTCTCGACGGCCGCCGGGTCGCGGTCGACGAGAACGAGCGTCGGGCACGTGGCGAGCGCCTCCCCCAGCCGCATCCCCGGTTTCACGCCGACCGCCTCCGCAGCGCTGGTCACCGGACCGAGGAGCGGCTCCTCCCCCGCCTCCGGCGCGAGCGCTGCGGGGACGAGCGCGAGCCGCGGACGCACTCGCAGTGCCGCCCTCAGCTCGAACCCGGGAATGAGGAGGCATGCGATCATGGGGAACACATGTTCTATACGAACACACGTTCTCCTGTCAAGCTGTCTCTAGACGTGCTGCAGGTGCGTGTCCCTGAAAGCGGTCGGGTACTTGAGCCCGTAGCCGAGCAGGCGGTCTGCGCCGATGTGCGCAGTCCAGATCAGGGCTATCTGCGTCGCGAGGCTCGAGTCGCCGAGGACGCCCGCGACCCCGAGAGCGATCGGGAGCGCGTACGTGTGCACGACGTCGTACGTGAGCGCGCCGACACGCGGGCCGCCGAGGTAGCCGGCCATCGAGAGATCGGGCGCGAGGAACAGCACGAGGAGCGGAAGCCACCCGTAGCTTGCGTCGAAGTAGAGGACGAGCGCGCCGACCAGCGCCGCGAGTCCCTCCAGGTGCAGCAGCCGTCGGGGCAGGTGCTCCAGCATCACGTCGCTCCTTTCTTCTCGGCCCGGAAACACTGCGTGACGTACGCGAGGCGGACGCCGCCTGGCCCGGCCGTCGCGTCGTAGAGCGCGCCGACCGCCTCCAGGATCGGCTCACGGTCCGCGGGTGGAAGCTTCGCGCAGTAGCTCCGCGAGAGGACGAGGTCGAGAAGCCCGTCCCGATCCAGCGCCTGCTCGAACGCGAACTCCGAGATCTCGAGCGGACCGAAGAGCCCACCCGACTGGACCATGGGGAAGATGTCGGTCTCCTGGACCATCTCGTTCCCGATGATCGCGGAGAGGCGCGCCATCCATGGGTCGCGGTCGTCACGCGAGTTCCATACCAACGCAATCCGTCCGCCCGTTCGAAGCACCCGTGCTATCTCGGGAAGGGCAACGGCGTGGTCGAACCAGTGGAAGGCCTGTCCGCTGGTGACGACGTCCGCCGACGCATCCGATAACGGAATCGACTCGGCACTCCCCGCGAGCGCCTGCACATCCGGGAGCGCGGCTTCGAGCTCGGCGCGCATCTCGGCGAGCGGCTCGACTGCCGTCAGGCGGTGCCCAAGCGCGACGAGCCCCCGCGTCAGCTTTCCGGTGCCCGCGCCGAGGTCGAGGACGTCGCATGGCACGTCACCGGCAAGCCAGCGAACAGCCTCCTCCGGGTACCCGGGGCGTCCGCGTTCGTACGCGTCCGCAACCTTCGCGAACGAAGACGGCGGACCACGTCGCTCGTCCCGATGCACGACCATCGGGCCACAGCGTACGTCCCGGCCTCACCAAGAGCCGTCCTCCGCCGATGCCGGCAGCTCCCTGAGTCGTGGCACCGGAGAGGGCAGCAGCCAGAGGAATCCGAGCAGCGCACCGCTCACCCCGATCCAGAGGGCAGGTCGAAGGCCGATGGCGCTCCCCAGCAGACCGCCCGCGAGCGAGCCGAGCACACGAACGCCGTAGTTGACGAACGTGTACGCACCCGAGACCCGGGAGCGGAGACGGTGCGGGATCACGGCTGCGAAGATGGAGCCTGCGCTGATGTCGAGGAGCATCACGCCGAGCCCCGATCCGAACTCAGCGAGGAAAAGGCACGCCAGCACCAGCGCGTCTGGTCCGCCCGCCAACGGGACGAGCACGAGCGGCGCCGTGAAGAGCACGCACCCGACGACGAGCGCCGGCCCGACGCCGATTCTTCGCGTCACAGGACCGGTGACCGCCGAGCCGACGAGCGCTCCGACGGCGCCCGCGCCCAGCACCAGGCCGAGCGTCCCGGGAGAGACATCGAGGGCACGGGTCGCGTACAGGATGAAGAGCGCGAAGAAGACGAAGTTGAAGAAGTTGATCGTCGCGGTCGCAAGCAGCGTGGCGCGCACGACGGGAGAGCGCGCCACCCACCGCAAGCCCACCAGCACGCCGCCTTGCTCGGGATCCGGCGGTGGCTCGTCCGGGTGAATCCGCGCCAGCAGCGCACCCGACCCGAGGAAGGAGAACGCGTCAAGGAGCAAGGCGCCAGGGGCCGAGAATGCTTGAACGAGCAGGCCCGACATCGACGGCCCGGCAACGAGCGAGAACGCGCGGCTGCCGTTGAGCAGCGAGTTGGCCTCGACATACCGCTCGCGTGGCACGATGGCCACGAAGAGCGACGCGTCCGCCACGCCGAACAGCACCGTGAGCGCACCGGCTGCAAATGCGACTCCGTAGAGCTGGCCGAGCGTGAGCACATCGAGCACATAGGCGGCGGGCACGGTGCAGAGCAATGCCGCCCGTCCCACGTCCGCTGCGATCATCGTCTGCCGCCGCCGTCCTCGACGGTCGACCCACGCGCCCGCATGGAGAGCGAACAGGAGGTTCGGCAGAAGTGCCGCTGCCGTGAGGTACCCCATCTGGGCAGCGTCCGCATCGAGTACCAGTACCGCGACGAGCGGCAGCGCGAGGAGCGAGACCTGGTCGCCGAAGAGCGAGATCGTGTGGGCACCCCAATAGCGGAGGAAGACACCGCTCTCGCGCAGCAGTCGCGGGACCGCCCGCTGCGCCCGCGACCGGCCCACCTGCACGACCGTCACGGCTCTTCGTCCGGGAAAGCGATCTGGAGAAGGGCGACGGCACGTGCTCCCGGGGGGCGAAGCTCTGGGCGAGCGGTGCGCTCGAGGTACCGCTCGGCCAACTCCGCGAGTGCGTCTCGAAGCCCGGCGAGCTCGTCAGCAGTGAGGTAAAGGAGGCTGTCGCCGTAGGCGGCCGCCTCCTGCCACTGGGGACTCTCGGTCGCACGTCGCGCGAACCACTGCTGGAGACGCTCGACGTAGCGCTCGAGAACGAATCGCTCGAGCAGGCGCGATGCATCGGCCAGCTCCGGCGTTGCGGACACGTTCGGCCATGCCGTGTAGAGCGAGGTTGCGCGCCACGGGCGCTCGCGGCCGCGTCCGCCACCGGCTTCTTCGACGAGCCCGAAGCGGGCGAGCTGGCGCAGGTGATACGACGCGCTCCCCGAGCTCTCGCCGATCCTCCGGCCCGCTTCGGATGCGCTCAGCGGTCCGTCGCGGCGCAGCAGTCCGAGCAGCCGAATCCGCACGGGGTGCGCGAGTGCACGGAGTGCCCTGGGATCACTGAGCTCCGTCGCTCGCTTCATGCAAAGAGATCTTTGCAAAGAATTCTTTGCAATGCAACCGGCCCCTTACGCCCGCTACAGAATCACCGTCGAGCGACTCCTGACCGACAATGGCTCCTGCTACCGCGGTCGCCTGCACGCGCTGGGGTGCCGACGGCTCGGCATCCGCCACCTGCGCACGCGGCCCTACCGGCTACAGACAAACGGCAAGGCAGAGCGCTTCATCCGCACGCTCATCGCCGGCTGGGCGTACGGCGCCGTCTATCGATCGAGCCACGAACGCACTACCGCGCTTGACGGCTGGCTCTGGCACTACAACCATCGACGGCGACACTCAGCTCTCGGTCACCAGCCCCCGGTGAGCAGGACCAACCTGCTCGGGTCCTACAGCTAGAGCGCGATCTCGGCGGCGCCGTCACGCATGGCGACGAAGCGCGGGACCACATCGAGGACGCTTTCGCGGGCGCAGAACGTGATGTCAGGCTCGAGCTCTGGCGCGTTCTCGAGCAGGTTCCGCCCGCTCTTCGAGGACCGAAACGACTCCTCCGCCCCGCTCCAGGTCGTCACGAGCCGCGCCGCGGCGTCGGCCGCGTCTGTCCGCTCCCAGCCGAGGAGCTCGACGATCCGTCCGGCGACGAAGGCGTCGTCGAGCGCAAGCGTTCCCTGAACGCCCGCGCAGACGACGAGGGCGTCCTGACCTGCAGCTCGGGTGGCACCCACGAGCGTGGACAGGTTGAGAAGCGACGCGACGAGCACTTGCTCGCAGCGCTGCGCGGCAGCGACGACCGCTCGCGTCCCGTTCGTGGTCGAGAGAATCAGCGTCGAGCCGCGCGGCTCGCGATATTCGCGCGGAGAGTTGCCGAGGTCGAATCCCGGAATGCGAACCGCCTTCCGCTCACCCCCCAGAACGCCCTCGCCGAGGGTGTCGCGCAGCGCGCGCGCTTCCTCGACCTCGGCCGCGCAGAACACACGCGCATAGCCCGAGGCGAGCGCCTGACAGATCGTGGACGTCGCCCGAATGACGTCGATGACGATTCCGGTCGGGGCCGCACCGGCCTCGTCCGGTGTGAACACGACATCGACGCGCACGCGGGTACGCTAGCCGCGGTGGACGAGGCCCTCCGCTGCTACCGGCACCCCGAGCGGGAGACCTACGTCTCCTGCTCCGAGTGCGGGCGCGGTATCTGTCCGGACTGCATGTCGTTCGGCCCGGTCGGGATTCGCTGCCCCGATCATGCGAGCGCGGCGGGAAAGACCTCGACACCGCGCCGCGCCGCGCGCCGGCCGAGCACCTCCTTTACGCGCTCCGGGCCGATCGTGACGTTCACGCTGATCGGGATCAATGTCGGCCTGTACCTGTTGGAACTGCTCACGGGCGGCCAGCTCAACGGGACGGGAAGCTGGATCTACGAGAAGGGCGTTCTGGTCTCGACCGCGGTCGACTCGTCCGGACAAGTCGTCGGCGTTGCCGAGGGAGAGTGGTGGCGCCTCGTAACGGCTGCGTTCCTCCACTACGGGATCCTCCACCTCGGCATGAACATGCTCGTGCTCTGGATCATCGGGCCGCCGCTCGAGGAGTACTTCGGACACGCCCGCTACGCACTTGTCTACCTCGTCTCTGGGCTTGCAGGCTCGGCGGGAGCGCTGATCTGGTCTCCGAGCGCGCTGACGGTAGGCGCGTCGGGAGCGATCTGGGGGATCATGGGCGCCGCGCTGGTGCTCGAAGGACGACGCATCTACGTCTTCGGCGGGCAGGCCATGGGGCTCGTCGTCTTCAATCTCCTCATCACGTTCCTCATACCTGGAATCTCGATCGGCGGGCACATCGGCGGTCTGGTCGGGGGTGGGCTCTGTGCGCTCGCGTTCTCGAGCCTGAGGCGGACACCCGCGCTAGCCACCCTCTCGGTCGTCGCAGTCGGCGCACTGAGCGTTGCCGTCGCCGTCTCCCAGGCAACCGTCTAGCTAGGGCGGCGCGGGGCTCGTGGTGGCCCGAAGGGCTCCGACGTATACCCCTGCGAGCACCAGGGCGCCACCGAAGACCAGTACGGCGCCGACCGGCTCGTCGTCGATCCAGGCCGAGAGCAGTACGTGACGATGGGAACGAGTACGAACGTGTACGCCGCTCGCGATGCGCTCCACAGTCGAACGACGGCGACGTAGAGCACGAAGACCGGGTCGGAGCCCAGCACGACCATGTACGCGAGGGCGAGCCAGGTCGCGCCCGACTCCGGCAGGGCGATCGACTCGTTCAAAAACAGGGAGAGGGCGACCAGGATGGCTGCTCCGATCGCCATCCCGACGGCATTTTCCGTCACGGGGTGGACGGGCGGGAAGTGACGCACGAGCACCGTCGCCTCGGCGAAGCACAGCACTGCCCCCAAGACTGCCAGGAGCGAAAGCGGCGGCACCGATTCGCTTCCGGAAAGACCGGAGATCACGGCGATACCCGCGATCGAAAGAAGCGTTCCCGAAATGGCTGCAAGTCGCAGACGCTCCTGGCGCTGCAGGACGGCGAGCAGCAGGGTCGCGAGCGGGACGAGGGCGAGGAGCGTCTGCCCCAGTCCTGCATGAATGCGAACGAGCGCGTAATAGGCAAAGCTGAACGCGCCGCCAAAGATCAACGCGCCATAGAGCAGCACGCCTAGCAGCGCGCGCCCGCAGCGGGAGCTCGAGCCTCGTGGCGGCCATGACGGCTGCGAGGAGACAGGCTGCGAGGGTGAAGCGCAGCCCCGCGCCCCACAGTGGATCGAGCTCACGGTTGCTCACCCTGACGCCGACGGCATTTCCTCCGGCGAGCACGGTGCCCACGATGAACGCCGTAAGCGCCGTCGCGTCCGGATTGCGCCCAACGAGCGTGCCTACGAAGCTAGGCTTGCGGGTCGGCCTCATAGCGGCGCTGGTGTCAGCCGCCGATCGCGACAGCGGTGACGCCGGACTCTGCGAGCGCTGCCTGAGCCGCCGCGAGCCGCGCGAGCGGCACGCGGTACGGCGAGCACGAGACGTAGTCGATTCCGAGGCCGTGACAGAAGGCGACCGAGCGAGGCTCGCCGCCGTGCTCCCCGCAGATCCCGAGCTTGATCCCGGGCTTCGCATTCCTCCCCCGCTCGACCGCGATCCGCATGAGGTCTCCAACGCCGTCCTCGTCAAGCACCTCGAACGGGTTGCGCTCGAGGATGCCGTGCTGGAGGTAGTGCGTGAGGAACTTCCCCTCCGCGTCGTCGCGCGAGAACCCGAGCGTGGTCTGGGTGAGGTCGTTCGTGCCGAAGGAGAAGAAGTCCGCCTCGGCCGCGATCTCGTCGGCACAAAGCGCCGCGCGAGGGAGCTCGATCATCGTTCCGCACAGATACGCCACCCGCGGCTCCTCTGCGGCCACGCGCTCCGTGAGCTCGCGGAGCCGCGCGAGCTCCTCCCTGAAGCCGACGAGCGGATGCATGATCTCGACGAGCGGGGCCTCTCCCGTTCGCTCATGAACCGCCTGTGCCGCGCGCACGATCGCGCGCACCTGCATCTCGTAGATCTCCGGGAATTGGAGCCCGAGACGGCAACCCCGCGTCCCGAGCATCGGATTGGCCTCGTGCAGCTGGCGGATCCGCTCGCGCATCGCGTCCGACGTTGCTTCCTCGAGAGGCGGCAAGAATTCGTGCAACGGCGGATCGAGGAGCCGAATGGTGACCGGGAGTCCGGCCATCGCCTCGAAGATCCCCTCGAAGTCGGCCTGCTGCATGGGCAACAGGCGTCCGAGCGCGCCACGCCGCTCCTCGTCGTCGGCGGCGAGGATCATCTCGCGGACGATCGGGAGCCGATCCTCCGCCATGAACATGTGCTCGGTCCGGCAGAGCCCGATGCCCTCGGCTCCGAACTCCCGGGCCTTCGCGGCATCCGCGGGCGTGTCCGCGTTGGCTCGAACGCGCAGACGCCGGAAATCGTCGGCCCAGCCGAGGATCGTGCCGAAGTTCTCGTCGATCGCCGGCGGGACGAGCGGGACGGCGCCGATGATGACGCTCCCGGAGCCACCGTCGATCGTGATGACGTCGCCCGCCCGAAGCTCATGCTTGCCGAGCGTCACGACGCCCGTCGCGTAGTCGATCGAGAGCCCTTCGCAGCCGGCGACGCACGGCTTGCCCATCCCTCGCGCGACGACGGCGGCGTGCGACGTCATCCCGCCGTGCGCCGTCAGCACTCCTCGGGCCTGGATGAGGCCGTGGATGTCGTCGGGCGTCGTCTCCCAGCGGACGAGGACGACGTCGTCCCCGGCCCTGCCACGCTCCTCGGCCGTGTCTGCATCGAGGACGATGACGCCGGATGCGGCCCCTGGCGACGCGTTGAGGCCGCGCGCGGCGACCTCCACCTTCACCTTCGGATCGATCATGGGATGCAGCAGCTGGTCGAGCTGCCCGGGATCGATGCGCGCGACCGCCTCCTCGCGGGAGATCAGCCCTTCGTCCACCATCTCTGTCGCCGCGCGGAGCGCAGCGGTCGCCGTCCGCTTGCCGGTACGGGTCTGGAGGAGATAGAGCTTGCCCTCCTCGACCGTGAACTCGACGTCCTGCAGGTCGCGGTAGTGCGCCTCGAGCCGGTCGAGCGTCTCGATCAGCTGATCGAACGCTTCGGGCATCGTCTCGCGCATCCGGTCGATGGGCTCCGGAGTACGAATGCCGGCAACGACATCCTCGCCCTGGGCGTTCAGGAGGAACTCGCCGTAGAGCCGTTTCTCGCCGGTCGCGGGGTCGCGTGTGAAACAGACGCCCGTCCCGGAGCTCTCGCCGCGGTTCCCGAAGACCATCTGCACGACGTTCACCGCCGTACCGAGGTCGTCCGAAATGCCGTAGGTGCGGCGGTAGACCTGTGCCCTGGGCGCGTTCCAGGAGTCGAACACCGCTCGATACGCCCGCCGCAGCTGCTCGCGGGCGTCCTGCGGAAAGCGCCCGCCCGTCCCCTCCTCGTAGATCGCGTTGAAGGTGTCCACGAGCCCGCCGAGATCGTCCGCAGTGAGCTCGACGTCCTGCGTAACGCCCCGCGCGGCTTTGAGATCCGCGAGTGCCTGCTCGAAGCGGTGCCCGTCGATCCCGTCCACGACCTCGCCGTACATCTGGATCAGACGACGGTAGGAGTCGAGCGCGAAGCGCTCGTTCGCGGTCGAGGCACCGAGCCCGGCCGCCGCCACGTCGTTCAGACCGAGATTGAGGATCGTGTCCATCATCCCGGGCATCGAAATCGCGGCGCCCGAGCGAACCGAGACGAGCAGCGGCTGCGAGTCGTCGCCGAAGCTGCTTGCTCGTGCGCTCTTCGAGGGCGGCGATGTGGCTCGAGACCTCCTCGTCGAGCCCGTCCGGCACCTGCCCGCCCGCGGTCATGTATGCGCGACACGCATCCGTCGTGATCGTGAATCCGGCCGGGACGGGCACGCCGAGCCGCGTCATCTCGGCGAGTCCGACCCCTTTTCCGCCGAGGAGCTCGCGACCGCCTGAGTCCTCGTCGAAGTCGAAGACGTAGCGCATTTGCGGGAGGAATCTATCGGTACCAGGCGATAAGCGGAACCCCGCATGGTTCCGTGGTTGTCTGAGTCGTATATGCCGCTGAATCGCGTGCTGGTGTGCCACTGGTGTGACACGGAATCGTTGTCCATTCAGGACACGTCCTGAACGGCCATCCTGATGCCCGATCGGGAGTCACGTGCGGCATGCCAAGTGGCGGCCCGGATGCTCCACTAAGTACGCACTTCTTCGCCACCCGGAACCACATGCACACCACCGCGCCGACTACATAAGAGATGCAGGGCATGTCACACCAGAAGTGGAATACCTGTTGACCCCAAGCTACGCGATGGGAGAACAGATGACAGAGACGATTCCACTCGGCTGGATCTGGTTCGCGGCGGTGGCGGCCGGCTGGGCACCAGTCGCCGCGTTGGCCTGGTCGTGGCTGGGGTGAAAGACTCCGGCGCTTCAGCTCGTCGTCGCAGCTCCTAGGCGGCCGACGCCGCCTCGACACTGGGTTCTATTCGGCTTACGTGGGTTCCGCAGGAACGAGCGCGGCGCTGAACCGAGCACCCCGCCAGGCGACCGTGTCGACTCCGAGAATGGTGATCTCGTCGTTACGACAGCCGAATGTGCGCACGTAGTCGATAGCAGCCTGCAATGCGGTGCTCGAGTACTGCATCGACACGATCCTGCGTCCTGAACGAATCTCGTACTTCTTGCTCATCTGTCTCACCGTAGGTGACTCGCGGTCGCCCGTATACCGGTCCTCAGGCTAGCTCGGCAGCCTCGACCGAGAGCACCCTGACGATGCAGGCGTAGGAGACCTCGGCCTCGTCGTCTAGCTTCCGACGCAAGCGAAAGCCCTTTGCTCCGACTTCTCCGAGGACGATCAGGCGAATAGGCTCGCCCAGCCGTGCCGCCTCGAGTAGTTGCAAATCGTCGGCGGACGTCCTGTCCAGGAGCCCGGCACCGGAGAACCGAAGCTCGAGCGAGGTGGCGATTAGTGACGGCATGACGCTCTGCACACGCTGCGGCGCATCGAAGCCGGAGAGCGAGTTCGCGCGGCGTGCCCGGATGAAGTCCGGCCCGAACTCATGGTGCCGTGCGTGCGCGACCGAACGAACGCGACGATGGCGAGCCGAGAATCCCGACTACGTCGCCGCAGCCAACGAGGCTCGTCGAGTCGCTCCCCGCGAGAGGCCTGCGAGGTCTGTGGGACGCCCTTCACCGGTCGCGTGGACAAGCGCTACTGCTCGCGCCGTTTCAGAGACGAGCGCCACCGAGACCGCGATCGGGAGTCTCTTGGCCTGCTCCGACATGCGGAACGGCGATGAGGATGTCCGCCGTCCCTCCGGATGATCTCGGCGCGCCGCTCGAGGAGCGTGCCCGCACACGAGGTACGACCCGTACCGCGGCGTCGAGACGCGCAACTAGCGCGCATGGGCGACGATTTCTCCGAACTCCCGCTCCCAGCACTCCGGGCAGAAGATGTGCAGCTCCCCCACGCCGTCTGACACCGCGCGCCACTCGTCGTCTGGGTTCTCGTCCTCGCGCGGCTTTGCTTGCACTCGGAGCAGCGAATCGGCTCGTTCGTCTCGTCGGGCACAACCCATAAGGCTAAGGGCGAACGTAGAGTGAGACTAACTGGCGCGGTCCTTCCCGGGGGTTCGGGATCCCTCTTCCCCTGGGAGTTCGGGCTCCCATCTCCGCCGCGCCTGGGACGACGTCTCAGCCGGCTGACCTCTCGGATCTACATGCCGCCCGAAATCGGAAGGGCCACCAAGTGGTGGCCCTTCCAGCCTAGGTGAGAGCAGTTCCTCGACCGGCTACTCGAGCGCCCCCGTAATGACCTCGCAGAAGAGCGTGAAGTCACTGTCGGCCTCCGGGTGCGCGAGCGAGATCATTGTCAATCAGCGTGATGGTTGCGTATGACGGTCTTTATGCTGCCTTCTTCGCTGCATCCTTGCCTGTGCCCTCGCACTCCTGGCACTCCTTCACGATCCGCTCCCCGTGGGTGCGGGCGGGGACGTAGCACGATCCCTGGCACTCGGGGCACGCATCCTCCGCGAAGTCGTGCTGCCTCCTCCACGCGCTATACACAGTGTTCCCTTTCCTCGAGTGGTTGCCAGCTGTCCTTGTCTGCTCCCTTGATCAGGAACGAGCTTGCAGCCGCCGTTGGCTCGGGCGATGGCTGGTTGTCTGCGATCACCGCGCCAATGTCATCGGTCGCTCGAAAGCAACCATCGACATCGCGGCGAGCTCCGTTCATGGTCCATTGAGCAATCAGCTTCGTCGTATTCATCCCAGTTGCGCCCCGCAGTGCGCGAGGCGGCTTCTCCTCCCCTTGTGTCCCGGCGCGTCCATCGCACGGTATCCCCCTTGCAGGGCAGTGCAATCCCTCGAACGAGCCTTTTAGCCGCGCGGCGTCGTGTCCTCAGCCCACGGCGATCGGACCGAGGAGCGCAGAAAACACTGGGTCGCTTTGACGGCATCGCTGTATGAACCGAGGGTAGCGCCGAACGTCGGGCTTTCTGAAGGCGGGTCTTTGGACACTCTGCAGCGGTACTTGTCAATGCGATCGGGCCGCAAGCGCAGCAGCAAACGATGAGGCAGAGAACGAACATCCTCTCGGCCGGTACGAACGCGCCTGCTCGTGAGCGCCCGACCTCGCCTAGTTCAGCTCGCCCGCCACGAGTTCGCGCTCTTCGATCCGCCAGTGGCTGGCGAGCTCGCTCAGTCAGGTAGCGCTCTAGCCGAAGCGCTGCTCGACGGCTTGCCGCGTCCGGTTTAGGGCCTCTGCGACCTGCGACCAGGTAGCGCCCTGCGCACGAGCCTCCTCGACCGCAGCGCGCTCAATCTGCTGCAAGATCTCTTGCATCTCAGCAAGCGAGTCGAGGATCACGAGCGGCTCGTTGCTCGACCGGACACGGAACATCGCCCTGCGGTAGCGACCCAGGATCTCCTCAGGGATCCGCTCGATCAACCAGGGATGATCGAAGTCGTCTCCAGACGGAGGGTTCATAGCCTGATCTTACATAAGCAGTTCGGGCTTGACGCGTTCCGCCCATCACTCTGCTTCTAGAGAGAAAGCGAAATTGACGTCACAGGGCAAGCTATCTAGCATGCCGGCGTGCGCAACATTGATCATGGTGGGACCTAGGGGTCCGACGCACGAAACTGCGGAACGGGGACGGCGATGTTCAGGGCATTTGTTGTCGGAGTGCTACTTCTAGTGCTCGTTGGATCAGCTGCGGCGACGCCGATGCTGCGAGTCCTGAAGACGTCGAGGTCTTCTGGGGAGTTCGCCATCGCGACGCTGTCGGCATCCAATAAGAGCGCGTACGCGCTCTACATCCGTGGCTACGGGCACGACTTGAGCGGGTTGGCGATCGTCGCATGCTCCCGTGGCTTCACGTCCATCGGGTCTCGGACGACCGATCTGAACTCCATGAGCTCGGGCCGGCTGTACCGGCTTCGGCTCCCATTTAGAGGTGGCAATTGTCAGATCACGGCATCTCTTAGCGGGAGCGGATCGATCAAACTTCAGGTGCTGGCTTGAAGTCGAAGCGGGGATCGCCAACTGCTCGTCCGGCAGCGAGACCTACGGCATCCGTCGTGCCAGGGGGAACGATTGGGGCAGCCGCAGCGGGAGTTGCAGGTGGGATGCTCCTCTCCAATATCGGTGCAGCAGATGCTGCCGTCGCGCACACGGACCCCACGACCGAGCACGTCGACTACCACGAGACGTTCACTGGGCCAGGAGGTGACACGACGGTTATCGAAGGAACAATGGACTCCACTATCACGTACGACGAGTCCGGTGACATGCACGTCGAGATCCAGGACGAGGGAACCATGACCATGGACGGCGAGACCTTCGACTACTCCAGCGGGATCGAAAGCGATATCCATGTCGCTGTGCTGGAGGACGGTCGCGGCTTCTTCGACTCCCTCGGGAATTTGTTCTAGTGACCTCGATCGACCGGTGAGCAAGAGGGAGCAGGAGCAGCTCCGGACCCTCGCTCGCGACATGCGCCGGATGTCCGCGCGCTACAGCTCGCGGCCGGGCGCGCGCCCGAACGTGGTGCCGAGCCTGTGGGCGCTCGCGGAGGGCATCGACCTGATGCTCAAGGGCCGCACCGTGGAGGTGAGGCCCAGGTGAGCATCACGATCGTGATCCCGCGCGAACTCGTCGAGAGCGCCCCTCGTGGAGTCGGGCTAATGGCTACCTGGTCGAAGATCCTCGGTGTCATCGCAGCCATCGCCTCGATCGGTGCGGGCATCTACCTCATGAGCACCGAGAGTGCGAGTCCCGACGCGACCATCTTCGATGCGCTCTTCGATGCAATGGGCGTGTACTTCATCGCTCGCGGTCTGTAGATGATCGCGTCGATGACGCGCAAGAGCACGGCATGAAGAGCACGCTGACGCTCGCGACGGTGCTCGTCACAAGACGCCTCCTATGGCTTGTGGTCGTCCCCGTTGTTGGTGTGCTCGTTGGCGCGGCAGTCGCTCCGCTCACTCACGGGGTTCAGCGACTCCGCCGTCTTTCGGCCGGTTGACGACAACGACTCGCAACTAGCCGAGAGCACCACACGGTCTTTCCAACGGAGGACGCGGCGAGGCGCTGGTTCAATTGGGCAGGCGGCTGCAAACAGCCGGCCTACCTCGCCGAGAAGGATGCGAATTCTTGGAAACGGTCGGGCTATTCCGTGAGCCGGGTGCGCCACTCACGGCAGTCGTTCGAGGCGAACTGCTATCCGTGCGCCTCGAGCTCGCGCTCCTCGATCCTGAGCTTCGCGGCGATCCGGGCATGGCAATATGCGCTGCCATGGACGATGCCGACCCAGCGAAGCGCCGCCCCCCGGAGCAGCAGGGACCTCGCGAGCACGTTCTGACTCCCCGGCGCATCGCTGCCGTCATCGCTCTGGTGCTTCTCGCCGTCCGCCTCAGACGGCACCTCCGATTCGCGAGTGATGTCTTCAGGCACAGGCGACGGCTGAAGCTCGCCTTCACCGTTTTGGTACTTCTGCGCCAGCTGCGCAAGTCTTGAGTTCTGGTTGCTTCAGTTCGGTCCGCCCGCCTCGAGCTCGCGTTCGTCGATCCGCAGGTAGCTCGCGAGCTCAGCACTCGCGGCTGGCGAAACTCGCAGCGGTCTCGGCGAGGTGCAGCGATCACGAACGCGACGATGAGTCCGGGAAGGCGGCGCGAGCTTGACATTTCAGTTCGAGCGATTCACCGTCCTGAGCTACGCCCTCGTCCTCTTCACAGTTTCGCGAACAGCTCGCCACGGCCCAGGCTCTCGCGGACGGTGGTCGGTCCGCCGATGCTGCTGACTTGGTGCTCCAGACGTTTCGGCTGAAGCGCAGCTTCTCGCTTGCCGAACTAGATCAACTCGGCGCGCTTCTTGCGCCGTTGGCCGACCGTGTTCCAGAGAAGGAGTTCGAGCTGCACCTTGCCATCGCCAAAGTCCATACATGGAAGCGCGCCTTGAATCGACCGTCCAAGAAGCGGCGTCGCTCGAGCGCGCCAAGGAGCGCTTCCCATGCGAGATCGGCAGAGACCAGTTCCTGGCCAAGCCTCCTCGTGAGCCTTCTCCTGGCGATTCCGATTCTTGCGCTATGGGCTGCGTGGATCGTGTTCGTGCTCGGAGGTGCCGCGATCCTTGCCTATCTGGCGATTACCACACTGGCCGGCGTCAATGGGTTGTGGATTGGTCTCATGGCCATCGCAATACTCGCCATCTTCGTGCTCTTTGCCCAGCCCGATTGAGGTCGGAACTTGAGAACGCTCCTAGTTCAGCCCGCCCGCCTCGCGCTCCTCGATCCGCAAGTAGCTCGCGCTATACGCGCGCCCGCGAGTCGCCTACGGTGAGACAGCCGGCTGCGGCCGTTCGGCGAGGTTCGACTCCTGCATGTCCGGGGTAGCCGAGGGGGCGGTCGCGGTCGGACTCGCCTCCCTCTCTTTCTCATGCTTCCCCTGCCGCGCAAGTTTCGGCCCCCGTTCGCATCTATCTCTACAGATGAGCAAGAAGTTCGAGATTCGCTCAGGACGCCGGATGGTGTCGATGCAGTACTCGAGCACCGCATTGCAGGCTGCTATCGACTACGTGCGCTCGTACGGCTGTCATAGGGACGAGATCACCGTTCTCGGAGTCGACACGGTCGCCTGGAGGGGTGCCCGGTTCAGCGCTGTGCTCGTTCCTGCGGAACCGCAAGCTGACTGAGCGTCAGATCGTGGACTTTGCTGACGCCGTCGCGATCGCTGCTCGAGCAGATCGAGCAAGCCGCAATCCGTCGCGAGGCCCGCTCCTCGCTCACGGCGTCGACGTCGCGCTGGCACTCGGTCCCGCTGCGACACCAGCCGCGATGAACGCCGCCGTCCTCCATGACTTCATCGAGAACACCGAATGGACGATCGACGACTTTTCGAGGTCGGGTGTGGATCCGGTCGTGTGCGAGGCGGTCGAGGTTCTGACACGCCGAAGTGGTGAGTCGTACGGGGACTACATCAGGCGCATCTGCGGCGCTCCAGGAGTCGTCGGCGACATAGCGCGACAAGTCAAGGTCGCCGATCTCACTGTCAGCGTCGACCGAGAGGTTTCGGACACGCTGCGTCAGCGCTATGCGCAAAGTCTTCCGCTCGTGCAAAGCGCACTCGCGACGGCAGTCGCCTAGGACCGCGAGCCTGGTTCAGCCCGCCCGCCTTTGGCGCGCGCTCCTCGATCCGTAGGGAACTCGCGAGCCCGGGATCGTCGCCGCGCACGTCTCCGACGAAGCGCTCGGCTGGCAAGCGACGTCCGAGCCGACGCAGGCTGCCAAAGAAGATGCCGAGAACGAGTTAGCGATTCCGCGAACGCGTTCCCGGCCAGCCGCGGCGCGGTTCGTCCAGGCGGGAGTCAACTCCGGTGAGAACCGCCAGCGGCCCGACCAGGACGATGAACGCGATCACGAGGAGAGCAGTCACCCCGTCACCTCCTTACAACGTCTCTCCCGTTTTCGAACGCCCGACTCTCTCACACCATTCCGCGCGGAGCTGCACATCGGACCCGTTCCCGCTCTTCAATCCGCAGGTAGCCCGCGAGCTAAGGACTCGCGCTCAGCAAGACTTGGGACGAAAGGCCGGACCATACGACGTCCCAGTAGGTCGGTCGTTCAGAACATCCGCGTCGTTAGTGCTTCGGCCCGCCGGCGTTCTCGTTCGCCGGCTTGGAGCTCGCGGGCGAGTTCTCTGCCGGTGACGTCTCCTTCTTAGCCTGTCCGGGCGGCTCCTGTGCGGGTTGCGGTTGCCCCGCGTGCGGCAGATTGTCCGGTTTCGGCTCCTGGTTCTGCTTTGGCCCCTGCTCCGGCTTCGGCGGCTTCGCGGGCTTCGTGGGCTGCCGTTGCGGTACCTGCTTCGGCTGCCCTGTCTTCTTCGGCTGCCCTGCCTTCTTCGGCTGCTTCTTCGGATTCGGCGCCTGGGTGACTGCGGTCGATTGTGTCGGCACCTGGGGCTGGCTCCCTTGTGGCGGGTTGGACGGATTCTCCGGCGGTTGCGGCGTACTGCCGGGCGGCTGGTTCCCCTGCGGCTCGGTTCCCTGAGGCTCGCCTGCCTGGGGCTCGCCTGCCTGCGGCTCGGGCTGCGCCGGATGCGAGTCAGCGTCGTCGTGCTGTGCCGAGCCGTGGCCGCTCACTGCAACGGAACCTGAGCCTTTGATCGCCTCGTCGAGATGCGCCTTCGACGGCGTCGAACGGGCCGTCTCACCGAGAGCGTCCGTGGCGGCCACTCGGTCTCGAGCCGACAGCCGCTCGCGCGCGGCTCCGGGTCGGGGCAGCCCGCCGGCGAGACGCACTCCGGCGCTCGAAGCCGGGGTCGTGGTCTCGTTGCGGATCTTGCCGAGCTCGACGGCACCGGTCACTGCAATCCCGCCCGTGACGGTCACTGCGGCGACCACCGCGGCAACCTTGAGCGTGACCCCGCCGATGACTGCGCTTCCCCCGGCCGTGCCTGCAGAACCGAGCCCCGAGACCACGCCGGTGCTCGCGACGGTGGTGCTCGCTCCCTCGCTTGCCCCGACCGGGATCGTCGCGGCCGTCGCCGTCCCTGCCCCCTCGAGGCCCTTGAAGAGCGACAGCGACAACGGGATGGGGACGAGCATGAGGCCTCGGAGCGCGCGCCGATGGCGTGGCTGGACCCGCGCGAAGTGGGCGCAGTCGGGGCATTCGGCAAGATGGTCGCGGAGCCGGCGCCGCTCCTTGCGGCCCAGCCGGTCGTCCACGGACTTCGACACGGCGAGCTTGGCCTCGGTGCAGGTGAGCTGGTGTTCGAGCTCCTCGGCGAGCGACCGGCGGGCTCTGAAGAGCAAGGCCTCGAGAGCGGACGTCGTCGTGCCGAGGATGTCCGCGATCTCGCCGTACGCGCGGCCCTCAAACTCGCGAAGCACGATCGCCTGGCGCTGCTGGGGCGGGATCTTCGACAGAGCGGTCAGGAGCTCGCCGACGCTCGGGCCCTCGTCGTCCGACTCCGAGCTGGCGATGCGCTCGTCGAGCTCCACCTGTCGCGGTCTCGCCTGCTCCTGACGGAAGCGCTGCTTGATCGCGTTGCTCGCGATCGCCAGCAACCAGTTCGAAGGCTTCCGCGGTCGGACGCCCTGCTCGAGCGCTCGGTACGCGTTCAGGAACGTCGTCTGCCTGACGTCCTCTGCGTCGGCGTGGTTCCCGAGGACCGCGTAGGCATACCGGTACACCTCGGCGCCGTGTCGCCGATAGTGTTCGTCGAGTGCGCGCGCGGCGGGCTGGTCGATCTCCGTGACGGCCACGTCTCAAACACGTCATCGGTGCGCGGAATCCGCGCAACCCACCTCACGAATTCTTAACACTCGCGAAGCTTGAGCCTCACGGGGTGTTTTCGTCGGAGGCCAAAGGGCGCGGAGCCGGATCTCCCCCGTTCGGGCCACGCTGACGCCAGCCGGCGATGACTATCGTCGGTGTGGGCCCGGGCGTCCGGGCAACACGGTGCCTTGCCGCAGGGGTATTCAGAGGTTGACCGCGCGCCCGGGCTCTACTGTCGCCCGCCCGCGTCGAGCTCGCGCTCCTGGTTCCGTCCCATTTCGGGGAACTGGTGTGCGCGAGGGCATGTCCCGGTCTACGCGCGTTCCGGCCGCAGCTCGAGTTCGATTTCGTCGCGCAGCGGGATTCCGAACTCGCCGACCGTCGAGATCTGAGGTTTGAGCTGTTTGCGCGCCTGATCGACTGCTCCGGGACGAAGCGCTGACAGGACGAAGCCGCGCCGCTGATAGAAGCGAAGCGCTTCGAGGTTGTCGTTGGTCGTGACGAGCCAGATCCGATCGCACTGCGAAACCGCGCGAAGCAGAGCGTTCAGAAGCGCGGTTCCGACGCCCGCGTGCCGCTCGAGGGTGGCAATCAAGGCGATTTCGCACTCGTCGTCCTCCAGCCGGTATGTCGCGAGCCCGATCGTCCGGTCGTCACGTTCCGCGATGAACCCGGGAAGCGCGAGCACGTCCAACAGCTCGCCGCGTCGGACTTGAAGAGGGCCGCCGAACGTGTCCGACATGAACGCTTCCGCCCAGGGCCGGTCGGATTCTCGATACTCGCGGATGAGCACGGTCAAAGCGGGGGCGACGTGAGCGAGAAGCTCCTCGACGCGAAGCTAGTCGATCTGCGTCGCGTAGATCTCCGGATCTCCACCCGGCGTGATGCTCGTCACACGAGCGCGCGCCACGTCACCAGGGCTGAGCAAGTTGTCGACGATGATGATCTCGTCCAGGTTGGGGAGTGTCTCGCCGCGGTGCGCCCAGAAACCGTCGTGCGCGTCCTGGTCAGCCACAACAAGCCAGACACGGAAGCTGTCAGCCATGCCCCGGACCTTACTGCGGTCGGCGGAGAATTGTGAACGAGCGACTTCTCGACGCCGCCACGCCCCCGAGTCCCTTGGCGTGTCGCTCGGCCCCTACGATTGCGCTCACCGCGAGGTAGATCGCCAAGGCGATCCCGCTGTACAGGACAAGAACGCTGCCGAAGAACACAACAACGATCACCCGGTCTCGTCTGTCGGCATTCTCGGTGCGTCTCATCTCGTGCCCCTGCGTCTGGGGGGAGGGACTACCGCCAGTCCCTAGCGACGGGCCAGACCGTCACCGAGCTGCGCCTCTCCCCCGACGTCGCAATGAAATCTCCCCTGCGTTGCAACGAAGGATTGCTACCCGCCCTCCGATGAGACAAACCAACGAGTGACGGCGTGAGCGAGCGCCTCCCCGAGCTGCTCGACGCGAAGGCACTCTGCCTCGAGCTAGGCGTCACACGCGCTGCGGCCGGGACGATCATGCGCCACCTGCCGGTCGTGCAGCGCCGTGCCCGGGTCAGATCCTGGCGATGGGCGGCGGCGGCTTCCTCGCCGAGGAGAGCTCGTCGCTCGACGAGCTCGTCGTCTCGCTCTCATCGGCGGCCCGGCCTCGCGTCTGCTACGTCCCGACGCGAGCGGGCGACAACGACCGAGGTATGGGTGCACGGGCGACCATCACGTTCGAAGCTCTCAGGCGACCGGGAGTGCGCGTAGCCTTCGAACGGTCGTGCCGAGAGGGCGGATCGTCGTTGGGCTTGCCACCTGTGTGGCCGTCTCCGCCTGCGCGCTCCTGCCTGGCTCGACGGTCGCCGCGAGCTCAAAGACCTTTACCGTGCGCGTCGACGCCCGCGACTTCGCATTCGCCCTCTCACGGAGGTCGGTGCCCGCGGGCTCGGCGGTCCGGTTCGCCGTCCGAAACCGCGGGAACACGCCTCACGACTTCGTGATCAGGGGGCGGAGGACGCGAATCCTGCGGCCCGCCGAGCGCCAGACAATCACAGTCTCGTTTCCGCGCAAGGGCACGTTCCGCTTCCTGTGCTCCGTGCCGGGGCATGCGCGGCTGGGGATGAGAGGGACGCTCGGCGTCGCCATCCGCCCCGCCTCACCGCCGCCACCTCGGCCTCCGGTCGACACGTCCGAGCTCGCGACGCTCTCCCGTATCGGAGCGTTCTCCAGACCGGTGCTCGTGACTGCGCCGCCCGGCGATACCGACCGCGTTTTCGTCGTCGAGCAGACGGGCGCCGTGCGAATCGTTCGCGACGACGTGATCTTGACCAGGCCGTTCCTCGACCTGCAGGAGGAGGTGAAGCTCTCGAGCGAGCCGGGCCTGCTGTCGATCGCCTTTGCGCCGGACTACGCGACGAGCGGGCGCGTCTATGCCTTCTACAACTCGACCGCGGGGAACGGCGACATCAGGATCAGCGAGTTCCGGCGGCACCCGACCGACTCCGACCTCGTCGATCCGTACAGCGAGCGGATCCTCCTGACGATCACGAAGCCGTGGGAGAACCACAACGGCGGCATGCTCCAGTTCGGGCCCGACGGGGACCTCTATGCGTCGATAGGCGACGGAGACAGCGGCGTCCTCAACCCACCGGGCTACTTCGCGCAGCGTCGCGACGACCTACTCGGGAACATCCTGCGGATCGATCCGAGCTCCGGCGATCCGTACGCGGTGCCGGACGACAACCCGTTCGTCGGACTCGACGGAGTCCGGCCTGAGATCTGGGCGTACGGGCTTCGCAATCCGTGGCGTTTCTGGATCGACGACGAGACCGGCTCGATGTTCATCGCGGACGCCGGGAACGCGCGCCGCGAGGAGATCGACTTCACGCCGCGCGGTGAGTCCGGTGTCAACTTCGGCTGGCCGTGCTTCGAAGGCTCTCTCCAGTTCGACCAGCTGGCGACCTGCGAGCGCGCCGTGCCGCCTCTGCTCGAGTATCCGCGCGCAGACGATGCGTGCGCCGTGATCGGAGGCGTGGTCGTTCGCGACCCACGGATACCTGCGCTCGCGGGGCGATACCTCTACGGCGACTTCTGCTCCGGAAAGATCACCGCAGTCGCCGTCGAGAGCGGACGAGTGGTGGCATCCGGGGACCTCGGGTTCGTCGTCCCGGAGCTCACGAGCTTCGGTGTCGATGGTGCTCGGCGCGTGTACGCCATGTCGCTCCGAGGCGACGTCTACCGGCTCGACCCGCGAAGCTGATCAGCGGGTCGCCCGCGAGCGAAGCTCGGCGGCCCAGGCGGCGGCGCGGAGTCCGAGCCAGATCGGCGTCAGGAGCACGTAGAACAGAACGTCGGAGACGAGCAGGAGGAACCACCAGAGCACGAAGCGGTGCAACGGCACCCAGCCCTTCTCGCGGAGGTCGCCGCGACCTCCGGGCGGCGGACGAAAGCGCCGGCGCAGAGGCGGCTCTCCGGGTGAGCCGTAGGGGCTCGGCGGACGCGGGCTCTCCGTCACGACCTCGTGGCGGCCCTCTTCCGTCGCTCGACGAGGCGGATGATCCGCATCGAGGTCTCCTCCACCGAGAGCTCGGAAACGTCGATGACGGGGCAGCGGAGCCGGCGATGGAGCGCAGCCGCATCGTCGAGCTCGGCATAGATCGCCTCGAGCTCGGCGTAGCGCTTGCGCGGAGCCCCCATGCTCTTCACGCGCGCGCTGCGAATGTCTCCGAGCCGCTTGGCGTCGATCGTCAGGCCGACGATCTTGGCCGGATCGATCTCGAAGAGCTCCTCAGGTGGCTCGATCCCGCGGACGACGGGCACGTTGGCCGCCTTGTGGCCGAGGTAGCCGAGGTAGATCGACAGCGGCGTCTTCGACGTCCGGGACACGCCGACGAGCACGATGTCGGCCTCGTCGAGCCCGCGGCCGACGCCGTCGTCGTACTTGACCGCGAACTCGATTGCCTCGATGCGCTTGAAGTACGTCGCGTCGAGCGGCGCGCGCGCGCCGGGCTTCATCTTCGCCGCGACACCCGCGACACGTGAGATCGAGTCGATCGGGTGCCCGAGCAGGTCGCAGTAGTGGACGCGGGCACGCCGGCAGAGCTGCCGCATCGCGTCGCGGAGGCCAGGCTCGACGAGCGTGTAGACCATCACTGCGGGGCGACCGCGGGCTTGCTGGACCGCGAGGTGGAGATCCTCGACGTTCTCGACGCGCGGGTGGCGGATCTCCTCGAACGGCTGGTCGGGGAACTGTGCCTCGAGCGCGAGCACCAGCCGCTGCGCGGTCTCGCCGGTCGAGTCCGACACGATGTGGAGCTCGACGGGCTGGCGGGCGGTTTCTTCGACACTCATTGCGCCTCAGGCTACAGCGGTGCGAAACGCCCTATGCTCCCTCGAGTCGTCGCGAAAGGAGAACCCGATGGCCTTCGCAGAGCTGAAAGCCCGTCAGAGCGTCATGTGGGGCAACGGGCCATACGAGCGGATCACCAACACGCTGCGTGACATCCATGAGCTCGTCATCGAGCGGGCGGACCCGAAGCCCGGCGAGCGCGTGCTCGACTCCGCAACCGGGACGGGCGCCGTGGCGATCCTCGCCGCCGGGTGCGGCGCCGACGTCGTGGGGATGGATCTCGCGCCGGTGCTCATCGAGACCGCACGCGAACGGGCCGCCGAGGAGAGCGTCGAGGTGCAGTTCGAGGTCGGCGATGCCGAGGCCATGACGTACGACGATGCGAGCTTCGACGTCGTGACGTCGACGTGCGGCGTCATGTTCGCGCCCGACCATTCGGCCGTTGCGAGCGAGCTCGCGAGAGTCATGAGATCGGGCGGACGACTCGTGCTTGCCTGCTGGACCCCCGAGGGCGGGCTCGGGCAGATGTTCGCGATGATGCGTCCGTTCATGCCGGCGCCTCCCGAGGGCGCCGGCAGCCCGTTCGCCTGGGGCAAGGAGGACCACGTTCGCGGACTCCTCGGAGAGTCGTTCGAGCTCGAGTTCGAGGAGCACGACTCCGTGCTTCGAACCGCCGACGGAGAGGAGTACTGGGAGCTCTTCTCGTCGTCCTACGGGCCTACGAAGACGGCGGCCGAGGCGCTCGATCCCGACCGGCGAGAGGAGTTCCACCAGACATGGGTCGACTTCTTCGAGGAGCGCCGCGAGGGCGACGAGGTCGTCCACCACCGCGAATACCTGCTGACACTCGGCACGCGCCGCTAGGACACGTCGCTCCGACGCGGCGCTGAGTAACGTCTCGCCGATGGCGGACGTCGTGACCATGGACAAGATCGTCTCGCTCGCACGCCGCCGCGGGTTCGTCTTCCCGTCCTCGGAGATCTACGGCGGCCTGGGCTCCGCGTACGACTACGGGCACTACGGCGTGCTCCTGAAGGAGAACGTGAAGGCGCGCTGGCTCGAGTCGATGGTGCGCGAGCGAGACGACATCGTTGCCCTCGACTCCTCGATCATCCTCCACCCCGCCGTCTGGGAGGCCTCGGGCCATGTGAGCGGCTTCGCGGACCCGCTCGTCGACTGCCGCACGTGCAAGCTGCGCTTCAGGGCGGACCACCTGAAGGACCCGGAACACGAGGAGGTGCGCTGCGGGCGCAAGCCGAGCAAACGGCCCGGTGAGTTCGAAGAGTGCGACCTCACCGAGCCTCGCCAGTTCAACCTCATGTTCTCCACGCGGATCGGCGCGGTCGAGGAGTCGGGCCTCGACGCCTATCTCCGGCCCGAGACGGCACAGGGCATCTTCGTCAACTTCAAGAACGTCGCGCAGATCGCGCGCCGCAAGCCGCCGTTCGGCATCGCGCAGGTGGGGAAGGCCTTTCGCAACGAGATCACACCCGGAAACTTCATCTTCCGCACGCTCGAGTTCGAGCAGATGGAGATGGAGTACTTCGTCCCGCCTGCCGAAGCCCAGGAGTGGTTTCGCTACTGGGTGGACGAACGAGTGGCGTGGCACCTGCGCTACGGGATTCGCGAGAGCCACCTGCGTGTGCGGCCGCACGACGACGAGGAGCTCTCGCACTACTCGAGCGCGACGTCGGACATCGAGTACCTCTTCCCCATCGGCTGGTCGGAGCTCGAGGGAATCGCAAACCGCGGGGACTTCGACCTCGCCGCGCACACTAAGGCCTCGGGGACGAAGCTCGAATGGGTCGACGGCAAGGAGCGCTACACGCCGCACGTCCTCGAGCCGGCGCTCGGCGTCAACCGCTCGATGCTCGCGTTCATGGTCGATGCCTACGACGAGGAGGTCGTCGCCGAGCGCGAGCGAACCGTACTGCGACTCCACCCCGCCCTCGCTCCCGTCAAGGCCGCCGTGCTCCCGCTGATCCCGCGGAACGAGGACATGGTCTCGAAGGCGAGGGCGTTGTACGAGGAGCTTCGGCGAGCCGTCGTCGCCGAGTACGACGACTCGGGGCAGATCGGACGGCGCTACCGGCGCCAGGACGAGATCGGGACGCCCTACGCCTTGACCATCGACGAGCAGACGCTCGAGGACGACACCGTCACGATCCGCGACCGCGACTCGCTCGGGCAGGAGCGGATCGCGATCGCGGGCGCGCGCGCAATCGTGCTCGACAAGCTCGCGCAGGACTGGAAGACGCCCAAGACGGGGTGAGTGGCGCTCCGAGGATCAGTCGAGCACTGCGACGCTTCGTCCCGGGCGAGGTTGCGGATCGTCCAGCCCGTACCTCGAGGATCTCGGCCATCTCGTCTGGCGAGACGATCAGGGCCACGCCCGGAACGTAGCGCTCCGTGGGCCTCGTCGCCGCCTCGCGGCCTCTCTGCCGCGCGAGTTCACAACACTCCTGGGCTCGCTCGTGGGTCTACGCGTGGCCCTTGTCGCGGCGTTCGCGATCCTCGCCTATCTGCTCCAGCGCTCGAGCGCCCTCGGCCCCGGCTCGGCGAAGCCGAACTTCCGATACAGGTGGTGCGCGTCCTCGGTGTGCAGGAACCACTTCGTGTGGGCGAATGGGCCCTCGTCGACGGAGAAGCGGACGAGCTCGACGCCGAGTCCGCGGCCGCGGTGCTCCTCGAGCACGTAGACGTCGGCGAGATACGACTGCGCGTGGCCGTCCGAAAGCGTGCGCGTGAAGCCAACCTGCGCCCCGCGGTGGTAGAGGCCGACGACGCGTGCTGCACCGTCGATCAGCACGTCCTGAACGTCGCGCGACCGCCCCCTCGCCCAGTACGACTCCTCGCTCAGGTAGCGATGAACGGCGTCGCGGTCGATCCGGTCAGGGTCGTCGTCGAGCTCGTAGCCTTCGCCGAGGTCGCGCCTCACGCCGTCAGCATGCGCAGGCGAAAGCCGCCATGGAACTCGTACGCCGCGATGACGACGGCGAGTACATCTCGCGGAGCACGCTGCCCCTGCACGAGGTCGCGGGCGTCGGCGAGCGGGCTCCAGAGAAGAGCATGGATGCCGCGGAAACCGTCAGGCGACAACCCCACCGTCTCGGCCGGGGCGCACACCGAGCAGACGGCGCCTCCCGCCCTCGGAAGATAGCCGACGAGCTCGTCTACCGAGCCGCACTCGACGCAGCTCTCGAGCTGAGGAACGTAACCCGATAGCCAGAGCAGCTTGAGCTGGAAGGCAAGGGCGAGCGGATCGAGAGCCGCGCGGCCGTCGAGTGAGGGCGGGATGTCGTCCACAGCCGAGAGGAAGCGTGTCAGCGCCTCGAACGCCCGCTCGTTGCGCTCCTCCTCGACGAACAGGCGCAGCATCGCCTCGGCGCCGACGAGCCCGACCGCGAGGCGGTACGAGTCCTCGCGCGTCGGCCGGTGCGCGTCGACGAGCGAGGCGCCGGTGATCGGTATGCAGCTCGCCCGAGCCCTGGTGGAGCAGGAGCTCCACATGCGAGAAGGGCTCGAGGCGCGCGCCGAAGCGCGATTTCGTCTTCCGTACGCCCTTCGCAACAGCGCCGACACGTCCGCGGTCGGCCGTGTACAGATGGAGCACGCGGTCGGCCTCCGCGAACCGGAACGAGCGGAGCACCACCGCCTCCGTCTTGTACGTCCGCCCCATTCGACCAAGTCTAGGTCGGACGGGGGCTACTATCCCTCCCTCGCCCTCCTCGAAGGCGCGGTCGCGATCCTCGGCGTCGCAGTCCGGGCAGAGGAGAAGCCCTTCGCCGATCGCGCCCTCGAGCGCGACCTCGCCGTGGCGCCACGAGGTCAGCTCCTCGCGATCGCTCGGCGCCTCGCGCCCACATTGCGAGCAGGCAAGCTCGGTCGCCAGCATGCTCGTAGCGTACGCCACGAGCTCTACCGTTGGCAACGAGGGCAGAACCAGGTTCCCCGCCCGCCGGCGCGCGCCTTCGCGATCGTCGTACGGCAGCGCGGGCACGGCTTGCCGTCCCGGCCGTAGACGCGAAACTCGTCCTGCATCGAGCCCTGCTGCGCCGTCCGGGGTCGCGTAGTCGCGGAGCGTCGAGCCCTGGCGCTCGATCCCTGTCCGCAGCGCGACACGGATCGCCCGGTGCACGCGGGCGACCTCGTCGGGCTCGAGGCCGTTCGCCGCCCGCAGCGGGCTCACGCGAGCACGCCAGAGGGCCTCGTCGGCGTAGATGTTTCCGAGACCCGCGACGACGCGCTGGTCGAGGAGAACGGCCTTGAGCGGCGCGCGCCGTCGCGCCAGCTGCGCGCCGAGCCAACCGGCGGTGAACCGCGGCCCGAGCGGCTCCGGGCCGTTCTTCGCCGCCAGGTACGGGTCGAGGTCTCCGTCCTCGAGCACGAGCCACGTCCCGAACCGGCGCACGTCTCGGTACGCGAGCCGCGAGCCGTCGTCGAGCTCGAGCACCGCTCTCTCGTGGCTCGTCGGCGCGAACCCGAAGCTCCCGGTCATTCGCAGGTGGACGAGGAGCGCAAGGCCGCTCTCGAGCCGCAGCACGAGGTACTTTCCGCGCCGCTCGACAGCGACGACGAGGTCCCCCTCGAGCTCCTCGGTGACCTCGAACAGGTCGTAAGGCCGGGTCAGTCGCGGATCGAGGATCTCGACCCGGGTCAACGTCCTCCCTTCGAGGCGTGGCGCAAGCTGTGCGCGGATGGTCTCGACCTCGGGAAGCTCGGGCACGTCCCCGACGGTATCGGGCTACGCGATGACGTCGAGCACGATGCCGTGGACGGGTGGCGCCTCGTCGCCGATCTCGTAGGCGCCGAGCACGGACTCGAGGGCGCGTGCGGCCGACTCGTCGTCGCGCGCGTGGACGTCCGCGAGCACCTGGCCTGCCTCGACCGTCTGGCCGCGCTTCGCGCTGCAGACGACGCCGACTGCGTGATCGATCGCCTGGTCCGTCGTCCTCCGGCCGCCGCCGAGCTCGACGCTCGCGACTCCGATCTCGAGCGCGGAGAGGCGGGTCACGACGCCCGACCGCGGCGCGAGCACCTCGCGGACGACCGGCGCGCGCGGAAGGGCGTCGAGATCGGGGTCGCCGCCCTGTGCCCGAATCCAGCGCTCGTACAGCTCGCGTGCCGATCCGTCCGTCGTCGCCTGCTCTGCGCGCTGTCGTGCGTCGTCCAGACCAACCTCGAGATCCGACAGCACGAGCAGTCGCGCACAGGCATCGAGCACGAGCTCGCTGACGTCGGGCGGACCTTCGGCGCTGATCGTCTCGACCGCCTCGCGGACCTCGAGCGCATTGCCGACTGCGGCGCCAAGTGGCTGATCCATGTCCGTGAGGAGGCACACGACCTGACGGTCGGCTCGCCTACCGAGGTCGACCATCTGCTCGGCAAGGATGCGCGCGTCGTCGACGGTCTTCATGAACGCACCGTCTCCGACCTTCACGTCGAGCACGATCGCGTCCGCCCCGGCGGCGAGCTTCTTGGACATGATCGAGGAGGCGATCAGCGGCACGATGTCGACGGTCGCAGTAACCCCGCGAAGCGCGTAGAGCTTCTTGTCCGCTGGAACGAGATCGCCGCTCTGCCCGATCACCGCGAGACCGACATCTCGCACCTGGGCGACGAACTCCTCGATCGTCAGCTCCACGCGGTAGCCGGGGATCGACTCGAGTTTGTCGAGCGTCCCACCCGTGTGTCCCAGGCCGCGGCCGCTCATCTTTCCGACCGGAACGCCGCAAGCGGCCACGATCGGCCCGACGGCAAGCGTCGTCTTGTCCCCGACGCCGCCCGTCGAGTGCTTGTCGACGACGCGCCGGCCGAGCGAGGAGTGGAGATCGATGGTCTCGCCCGAACGGATCATCGCGTCCGTCAGCGCATGCGTCTCGCGGCCAGTGAGCCCCTTGAAGTACACGGCCATGCACCAGGCAGCCATCTGGTAGTCGGGCACGTCTCCGCGCGTGTAGCCGAGGATCAGCTCGGAGATCGCGCCGTCCGACAGCTCCTCGCCGTTCCGCTTTCGCTCGATCAGCCCGGCGGCTCGACTCACAGCTCCTCCTTCGCTATCTGGCGTCCTGCCCATGCCACGGCCCCGATTTCGCCGATCGTCACAGCTCGATCGGGCGGCCTGGGAGGCGCTTCCCCGCCGACTTCCCGCCAAGCCACGCATTGACGGTAGCGCCCACGTCCGCGAACTCGCCCTCTTCGTGAATCCGCCCCGCAGCGTTCCGCCCTGCCGCGTAGGCAAGCAGGAGCGCGTGCTCGCGCGAGTGATCCGTTGAAGGCGTGGTCGGGTCGCAGCCGTGATCAGACGTCAGGATCAAGAGATCGCCGGGGTGCAGCGTCTCCAGGATGTCGGGCAGGCGCCGGTCGAAGTCCTGCAGGCAGCGATGGAAGTTCTCGGGGTCGTTGCGGTGCCCCCAGAGCATGTCCGTCTCGACGAGATTCACGAGGACGAGGCCCCCGTCGATCGCCTCGAGGAGCTCGATCGTGCGGTTGATTCCGTCCACGTTCGACTTCGTCGGGAACGACTCGTCGATGTCGCATCCGGCGAAGATGTCCGAGATCTTGCCGACACCGTAGACGATGCTTCCCGCGTCGCGAAGCAGCGAGAGGTAGTTGGGACGCGCAGGCTCGAGCGAGAAGTCGTGACGATTCGGCGTGCGCTCGTAGTTCCCGGGCTCGCCCACGAAGGGCCGGGCGATCACGCGTCCGACGGCATGCCGGCCGGTGAGGATCTCCCGTGCGACGCGACAGCCGTCGTAGAGCTCCTCGAGCGGGATAGTCCCCTCGTGCGCGGCGATCTGGAAGACGGAGTCGGCCGACGTGTAGACGATCCACTTGCCGGTCTCCTGGTGCTCCTCGCCGAGCTCCTGGATGATCTCCGTGCCCGAAGCGGGCTTGTTGCCCAGTACGCCCCGCCCGGTCTGGTTCATGAACGGATCGATCACCTCGTCGGGGAAGCCGTGAGGGTAGGTCGGGAAGGCTATCGGCGTGACGATGCCCATGTGCTCCCAGTGGCCGGTCGTCGTGTCCTTGCCCTTCGAGCGCTCGAGCAAGCGGCCTGCGACGGCCGGAGCGCCGGGCTGCGGAGGGCAGCCCTCGAGCGGAATCACGTTGCCGAGGCCGAGCGCCTCGAGATTGGGCAGGTCGAGGCCACCGACTGCCTGGGCGACGTTGCCCAGCGTGTTGGAGCCTTCGTCCCCGTAGTCACCCGCGTCCGGCAGCTCTCCGGCGCCGACGGCGTCGAGGACGATCACGCATGCGCGCGGCACTACTGGGCCGCCATCTGCGCGTACGTGCGTCCTCGGTCAGGCACGTCGCTATTCTACGGCGGCTTTGGACGACGCCCTCGGGATCCTCCTGCTCGCCGCCTACATCGTCGGGATCCTTGCTCTCTCGGCTTTCGTGACCTTCGCGGTCGTCAAGATCTTCCCTACCGAACGTAATCCGAAGAAGCCGGACAAGCCGGAGCCGCCTTCGACAGGGAACGGTGGCGAAGGCGCCGGACGCCTGTTCCGCAAAGCGAAGCGCGGAACGGCCTAGGCACGGCGGCGGCGCTACGCCACGCCGGCGGCGAGAGCGTCGTCGAGCGGCGTGTACTCCATTCCGTGCGCTTCCGCGACCGCTTCGTAGGTCAGCTTTCCGCCGATCGTGTTCACGCCGCGGGCAAGCTCCGGATTGGCCGTGATCGCCTCGATCGGGCCCAGCTCGGCCAACTGCTCGACGTAGTCCAGGGTGACATTCGTCAGCGCGCGCGTCGAGGTGATCGGCACAGCGCCGGGCATGTTCGCGACGCAGTAGTGGATCACGCCTTCCATCGTGTAGACGGGGTCGTCGTGCGTCGTCGGCCTCGACGTCTCGGCGCATCCGCCCTGGTCGATCGCGACGTCGACGAACACCGAGTCCTCCTTCATCGTCCGGAGGAGATCCCGCGTGATCAGTTTGGGAGCGAGCGCGCCGGGAATGAGCACGGCGCCGATCGTGAGATCGGCGTCCCTGATCGACTCCTCGAGCTGGAGGCTCGAGGACATGAGGAGCTGAACGCGCCCGCTCAGGATCTGCTCGAGGAAGCGGATCTGCTCGACCGAGCGCTCGAGGATCGTCACCTGCGCGCCCATCCCGAGCGCGATGACGGCCGCGTTGTAGCCGACCATGCCGCCGCCGATGACGAGCACCCGTGCGGGTGCGACACCCGCGACGCCGCCCAGGAGGATCCCGCGGCCCCCCTTCGGCTTCTCGAGGTGATCCGCGCCCGCCTGCGGGGCGAGCCGCCCCGCAATCTCGCTCATCGGAGCGAGCAACGGCAGCGCGCCGCGGTCGGTCTCCACGGTCTCGTAGGCGATCGCCGTGATGCCCGAGTCGAGGAGCGCGCTCGTCAGCGGCTCGTCGGCTGCGATGTGGAGGTAGGTGAAGAGCGTCAGACCCTCGCGCAGCCGCGGGTACTCCTCGGCGATCGGCTCCTTGACCTTGAGCAGGAGATCGGCGCTCCCCCATACGTCGTCGACCGCTGCGATCGACGCTCCTGCACGCTCGTAGGCCTCGTCCGGGAAGGCGCTGCCGACGCCCGCGCCGGCCTCGACGGCGACCTCGTGTCCGCCTTGGACGAGCTCGCGCGCGCCGGCAGGCGTCAGCGCGACCCGGTACTCCTGCGCCTTTAGCTCCTTGGCCACTCCGATCCGCATCGGGGCCGCAATCTATCGGCTTTCCAGGGGTGTTATGAATGACACCTATTCCGAGAAGGAGGAGCCGTGTACACGTCAGGCGTGTGGATCGTGAAGAAGGGCCGGGAGGACGATTTCGCCCGCCGCTGGCAGGAGAGCTCCGACAGCCTGTCCCTGGATTTTCCCGATGTGACGTTCCGGTTGATGCGCGACCGAGCGAATCCGCAGCGATTCGTGAGCCTCGGCGAGGGCTGGCGAAACGTCGAGCAGGTCGAGGCGGCCCGCAGCTCGCCCGCCTTTCAGGATGCGATGGCGTCGATCTGGCGGCTGCTCGACTCGGGCGAGATGTCGACTCTGGATCTCGTCGCCGAGATCAGCTGACGGTCTCGCGGGCGGCGTCGACCAGCGCGAGCGTGACCTCGACCATGGACTCGAGGTCGGCGACGGCGATGTGCTCGTCGGGCGTGTGGATCTCCATCATCCCGTTCGCGAGGTTGACGCACTCGAGGCCGCGCGCGTTGAAGACGTTCGCGTCGGCTCCTCCCCGCTCAGCGCGTAGCTCGCCGTGAAGCCTGCGCGCTCGAGCGCCGTCGCGGCCAGCCGCACCGCTGTGTCGTTCTGGCGGAAGCGGTAGCCGGGGAAGCTCGGACGCACCTCGCTTTCCACTTCGCACTCGGCGAGACTCGCCGCGAACGCCGCCGATTCGAGCATCTCGCGCACGAGCTCGATCGCCTTTCGCTCGTCGTGCGATCGGACCTCTGCCGTGAACGAGCACCACTGGGGGACGACATTCCGTGCGGTTCCGCCGGTGATGACGCCGACGTTCGCGCTCGTCTCCTCGTCCACGCGGCCGAGCCGGAAGTCTGCGATCGCCCGCGAGGCGGCCGCAATCGCGGAGCGGCCATCCTCGGGATTCATCCCCGCGTGCGCCGCGCACCCATGGAAGCGAAAGTCGAGCAGACGGCCGTGTGGCGAGCCGAGCACGATCTCGCCGATCGGCGCCGCCTGGTCGTAGACGAAGCCCGTCCTCGCGACGAGCCGCGTGTGGTCGAACGCGTCCGCGCCTCGGAGCGACACCTCTTCCTGCGGGGTGAACACGAGCTCGATCCCCGCGTGGGGCTTGCGTTCGCGGAGGATCCGCCGGATCGACTCGAGCATCACGACGATCGCGGCCTTGTTGTCCGAGCCGAGGATCGTTCCCGCGGCGTTGCGCACGATCCCGTCCTCGACGACCGGCTCGATCGGCGCCTCGGGCGGCACGGTGTCGGTGTGAGCGCATAGAAAAATGGGTACTCCGTGAGGATGGCCGTTCGTGGCCGGCAGCCGGCAATAGATGTTCCCGGTGTCTCCCTCGAGCCGCGACGCCGCATCGTCCTCGTCCCATTCGAGGCCCAGCGCGGTGAGGTACGCGTCGACTCGGTCCGCCACCGCGCGCTCGTTCCCGGAGGAGCTCGGAAGCGCGCAGAGCTCGATGAAGTGCTCGAGGAGCGGACGGACCGTCACCGGGCCTTGATCCTACGCACCCCCGAGTTGTGAACGTGAATTGTGAGCGTGTAGTGTCCGGGCGAGAGACCTGGTGGGAGCCGTAACCTTCGAGGGAGTCGGCAAGGTCTATGCCGACGGGACGCGCGCGGTGACCGGGATGGATCTGGAGATCCACGACGGAGAGTTCATGGTGCTCGTCGGGCCGTCCGGATGTGGCAAGACGACCGCGCTGCGAATGGTCGCCGGGCTCGAGAACATCAGCGAGGGCGTTCTTCGGATCGGCGACCGCGTCGTCAACAACATGCCCGCACGTGACCGCGACATCGCGATGGTGTTCCAGAGCTACGCGCTCTACCCGCACCTGACCGTCTACGAGAACATCGCCTTCGGCCTCCGGCTCCGCAAGACTCCGAAGGACGAGGTCGATCGCCGCGTGCGCGAGGCTGCTCACGTTCTCGGGCTCGTGGAGTTCCTCGATCGCAAGCCGCGCGCCCTCTCGGGCGGCCAGCGGCAGCGGGTCGCCATGGGGCGAGCGATCGTCCGGGAGCCGCAGGCCTACCTGATGGACGAGCCGTTGTCGAACCTCGACGCGAAGCTGCGAGTACACATGCGCGCCGAGATCGCCAGCCTCCAGAACGATCTCGGCGTGACCACGATCTACGTCACCCACGACCAGGTCGAGGCCATGACCATGGGCGACCGTGTCGCGGTCATGCGCAAGGGCCAGCTGCAGCAGGTCGCTCCGCCGCAGGAGCTGTACGAGCGTCCCGTGAACCTCTTCGTCGGCGGCTTCATCGGCTCGCCTGCGATGAACCTCGTCGAGGGGAGCATCGCTCGCCACAACGGCAGGCTCGCTGTGCAGATCGGCGAGCATCGAGCTCGCGCTCGAGTGACGAGCTCATCGCGTATCGCCCGAGTCTCGAGGCGTACGTCGACAAGCGCCTCGTCGTCGGCATCCGCCCGGAGAACCTCGAGGACGCCGCCCTCGAGCCCGACACGCCGGAGGATCAGAGACTCCGCGGCGTCGTCGTGCTCCGTGAGCCGCTGGGCTCCGAGATCGTGGCCCACTTCACGGTCGGCGCTCCGCCCGCGTTGACCGAGGACGTGCGCGAGCTCGCACGCGACGTCGGTCAGGAAAGCGCAGTGCAGGCAGCCGTCGCGGAAGGGGAGAACGAGACGGTGATGGTCGGTCGGTTCGGCCCGCGTTCGCGCATCAAGAACGGCGACGTCGTGGACGTCGCGGTCGAGACGGGTGCGCTTCATTTCTTCGACCTCGAGACCGGCCTCGGCATCTACGCCGGGACCGAGCAGACGACGGCGAGTCAACAGTCCAGCAAAGAGGAAGGAGCTCACGGATGAGACACCGATGGCTCGTGTTCGCGTTGCTCGTGGGAGTGCTTGCGCTCGCGGCCGCAGGATGCGGCGGCGGGACGACGGCGGTGGTGCCGAGGGGAGCGAGGACGTCTCTGGCGAGGTCTCGCTCATGGGGATCTGGGTCGACGAGGAGCAGCAAGCGATCGAGGAGGTGCTCGCCGGTTTCGGAGATGCCTACCCGAACGTGGACGTTACGTACATTCCCGCTGGCGACGAGCTCGTGACCCGGCTCTCGACCGCGATCGAGGGTGGCAATCCGCCGGACCTCGCCACCGTCGCGCAGCCCGGCTCGATCGCCGACTTCGCCGAGAGTGGCGACATCAAGCCGCTCAACTTCGCGGTCGACGCGGCGACGGACAACCTGGGTGCGTCGGTCGTGGAGACGGGCTCGGTCGACGGAGAGCTCTACGGCATCCTCGTCAAGGTGATCAACAAGGCGACGGTCTGGTACAACGTCCAGGCGTTCGAGGATGCCGGCGTCGAGCCCACGGAGACCTGGGACGAGTTCCTCGAGTATCGCGCGAAACGATCAAGGCCTCCGGTCTTCCCGCCTACTCCCTCGCCGGAGCGGACGGCTGGACGCGTCACCGACCTCTTCGAGAACGTCTACATCCGAACTGCCGGAGTCGAGATGTACGACCAGCTCGCGAGGCACGAGATCCCGTGGACCGACCAGTCGGTGAAGGACGCGCTCGCCGAGATGGCGAAGATCTACGGCGACACCGACAACATCCTCGGCGGGAAGGCGGGGGCGCTGCAGACGGACAACGCGGGCTCGGTCCCGCCCGTGCTCTCCGATCCTCCGAAGGCGGCGATGGTCATCGAGGGCGACTTCGTGCCGACCGTCACCGAGACGACGCTCGAGCCGGTGACGGGATACAACGTCTTCACCTTCCCGTCGATCGACGACTCGCCTCCCTCGGTCATAGCGGCGGGCGACTTCGTGACGATGCTCGAAGGACAGCCCCGCGGCGCAAGCGCTCATCGAGTACCTGACGACCCCCGAGGCGGCCGAAGCGTGGGCGTCGCGCGGAATCGGGACGCCGAACAAGAACATCGACGAGAGCGTCTTCCCCGACGAGATCTCGCGGACGACGGCCGGCGCGGTGGGTCAGGCGGAGATCCTGCGCTTCGACCTCTCCGACCTCCAGCCCTCGGCGTTCGGAGGCGACGGTCGGCCAGGGCTTGTTCAAGCTCTTCCCGGACTTTCTGGAGCAACCCGGACGACATCGACGGCATCACGCAGCAGATGGAGGACGCCGCGAACGAGGCCTACGGACTCGTAGGCGATGGCCGAAGCCTCCACAGGCGCACTGACTCGGGAGGGGCCCCTGGCCGGGGCTCCTCCCGAGCGTGAGCGGGAGCCGCTGGCGCTCGTACGGGGTCGCGGCCGGGTTCCTCGCGCCCGCGTTCGTCCTGCTCGGCGTGTGGATCGTCTACCCGATGATCAACACGACCTATCGGAGCTTCTTCGACCGCAGCGGCGACGAGTTCGTCGGGATTCGACAACTATCGAGAGCTCTTCACCCAGGACACGCTCGTCACGGCGATCAAGAACAACGCGCTCTGGGTCCTTTTCGTCCCCGCGTTCGTCACCGCTATCGGGCTCGTCTTCGCCGTGCTCGTCGAGAGGGTGCGGTTCTCGGTCGCCTTCAAGACGGTCGTGTTCATGCCGATGGCGATCTCGCTGTTCGCTGCGGGCGTCATCTGGCGCGTGATGTACGAGCAGGAGCCCGACCGGGGCGCCGTGAACGCCGCGATCGCGGTCGTCAAGGACGCGGTGACCTCGCCGGGCGTGCTCTCGAACGCGCAGCCCTCGACCGACGCGCTCGAGGGGACGCCAGCGGGAGGTCTCGTCCTCGCCGAACCGATCGAGGCCGGGAGGCGTCGCGCTCATGGGTCTGACGGCGATCAGGGCCTCGGACGTGCCCGACGACGCCGAGCAGGCGGTGCGCCCGGAGCCGCTCCAGGGCGGGATCACCGGCGTCGTCTGGCGAGACTTCAAGCCGGGCGGCGGCGTACCCGGCGAAGTCGAGAGCGACGAGCTCGGGCTTCCGGGTGTCACCGTCGAGCTTCGGGACGACGCCGGCTCGGTCGTCGCGAAGGCGAAGACCGAGGCGGATGGGACGTTCGCCTTCGACGAGCGTCGAGGCGGGCGCGTACCGCGCAGCGATCAGCGCTTCGACGTTCGCCACCCCCTTCGCCGGGGTCTCGTGGCTCGGTCCGAAGCTGATCACGCCGGCGATCATGATCGCCTACATCTGGGTCTGGGCCGGCTTCTCGATGGTCGTCATCGCGGCGGGCATGGCTGCGATCCCGCGGGACTTGCTGGAGGCTGCGCGGACCGACGGCGCCAACGAGTGGCAGGTCTTCAGGCGCGTCACCATCCCGCTGCTGGCGCCCGTCCTCACCGTCGTCTTCATCACGATGCTGATCTACGTGCTCAAGGTCTTCGACATCGTGATCGCCGTCGCTCCTGGATCGGTGCAGGACGACGCGAACGTGATCGCGCTCGCCATGTGGCGCACGTCGTTCGGCGGCGTACAGCGACTTCGGGCTCGGGTCGGCGATCGCGGTGTTCCTCTTCCTCCTCGTCATCCCGGTGCTCGCGTTGAACATCCGCCGGTTCCGGAGGGAGGTGTAGATGACGACTGTGACCGCGACGGCCGAGGGGCCGGTCGTGGTTCCCGAGACGACCGGCCAGAGGATCGTCCGCTACCTCGGGAAGACGCCCGTCTACATCGCCCTGGTCTTTCTCGGCCTGCTCTGGCTCGTCCCGACGCTCGGTCTCCTGCTGACGTCTCTCGTCGTCCCGGCGGAGATCGGGTCGGTGGGGTGGTGGGAGATGTTCTCGAGGCCGAGCCTGGCGACGCTGGACAATTACCGCGACATTCTCGAGCAACGAGGCGATCACGTCGGCGATCTGGACGACTGTCTGGATCTCGCTCGGGGCGACGATCATCCCGATCATCGTCGCGGCGCTGGCCGGATACGCGTTCGCCTGGCTCGAGTTCCCGGGTCGCGACTGGCTCTTCATCGTCGTCGTCGCGCTGCTCGTCGTGCCGATCCAGATGGCGCTGATCCCGATCTTCTCGCTCTACAACGATCTCGGGATCTACGACACCATCGTCGGGATCGTCCTCTTCCACACCGCGTTCGGGCTTCCGTTCGCGATCTTCCTGCTCCGGAGCTTCTTCATCGGTATCCCCAAGGACCTGATCGAGGCAGCTCGCATCGACGGCGCCTCGGAGCTTCGGATCTTCGCCCGCGTGATCCTCCCGCTCGGGCTCCCTGCGATCGCCTCGCTCGCCATCTTCCAGTTCCTCTGGGTTTGGAACGACCTTCTCGTCGCGCTCACCTTCGGCCAGGAGACGCAGCCGATCACCGTCGCGATCTTCTCCCAGCTCCGCTCATTCGGAGCGAACATCGAGCTGATCGCGCCGGCGGCGTTCCTCTCGCTCGCGATCCCGCTTGCTGGTGTTCTTCGCATTCCAGCGCTACTTCGTCCAGGGGCTGCTGGCGGGGTCGGTGAAGTAGCGACATGGACCGCTCGTGCGCGATCGTCGGCGGCGGCCTCGCGGGCTTCGTCGCGTACGTGACCTTACGGTTCGGAGGAGTCGAGGCCGGGGAGATCGCAGTGTTCGACACCGATCCAGACCCCGTCGCCGCGTGGCGGCCGCGCGCAGACGCGATCCGTCAGCGGCGCATGCGCTCCGAGAGCGACGGCCACTGCTATCCGCGCTCGTTTCCCGGGCTCGCGCCGCGGGAGGCGCTTCGCCGACGCTCGCCCACTCCGCTCGTCCAGACGGTGTGCAACCGCTACCGACCGACCGTCCGCGAGTTCCTGCAGCACGTCGAGGAACTGCGCGGCCGCTGCGGGTGGGACGAGAGCTTTGCGCAGCGGCGAGCGGCGCGTGTGACTGCAGCCAACGGGGGATTCGAAATCGACGGAGAAGGCTGGTTTCGGCACGTGCTCATCGCGCCCGGCCATCCCGGTCTCAGCATGCCCCGGGAGCTTGCCGGCGACCCGCGCGCGGTCCATGCCTACGAGCCGCACGACTACGCCGACCGCGTCGCCGTCATCGGAGCCGGGATGGCAGCCGCGACCGAGTGGCTCAATGCGCTTGCTACCGGGGCCGAGGTCGTGTCCGTGCGGCGCCGTGAGCCGGCGCGGCGGCCGCTCAACGTTCCACGCCCGCTCTTCTCGAAGTCCGGGCTCGCAGCCTTTCAGGCCTCCGAGAGCAGGGATCGTGTGGCGTTGCTCGCGCGCTTCGGAGAGCCGTCGTATCCGCCTGGCCGCGAGTGGGACGAGCCCCTGGAGCGGGCACGCCGAGAAGGACGATTTCGGCTTGCCGAGTCGGTCGACGGCGAAGCGCAGGTCATCTGCGCGACGGGCTTCCGGAGGGGATTCGAGCACGACCCGCTGCTGCGAGGTCTCGTGGCGGAGCACGGCCTCGAGACCGAGGGGCACTGGATCGTTCTCGCACCCGACGGGACGATCCCGGCCCTTACCGACGACGTGCGGACGCTCGCGCTCTCGGGTGCGCCGGCGCAGTGGGCGTATCCGGCCGCGGACACGCTCGTCGGGATGAAGTACATCGCACGGCGATTCCTACGAAGGGTGAAGGCATGTCGTACACCCTGAGAGGGCGGCTCGAGTCTCGACTGGCGGCGGTGACCATCCCGTTCCTCGCTGCGTGCGTCATCGCGCTCGTCACTCAAGGCTTGGTGGCCCGTCGAGCTGGCTGGAGCCATGCTCGGCGCAGGGCTGGCGCTCGACCTGGTCGTCTACCACCGCTCGCTTCCGTACCAGCCCGGGTGGGCCGCAGTCCCGCTCGGCCTGCTCGAGCTCTGCGCGACGATGGGAATCGTTCTCCTGCTCGGTATCGACGCGCCGCTCCGCCCGGCACTCTGGTTCTTCGTCGGCCTCCTGGCTCGTCGCGCAGATCCTCGCGCATGCGGCGTTTCCGCTCGCCCGACTCACGTATGCCGAGGACGGAGGCGAGCTCGGGGCTGGCGGGCAAGGGTCTCTTCCTCGTCGCACCGTGCGCCGTTGCTCGTCGTACTCGGCACTGCGGCGGCTACCCAGCCTCCCACGATCGTGCTCGAACCCGGTATCCACGCGGGGCCGCTCGTCCTCGACCATTCACAGAAACTCGTCGGAGAGCCGGGAGCAGTCGTGCGCGGGGGCATCGTCATAACCGCCGACGACGTCGTCGTGCGCGACATCGCGGTCGACGGCGGCGAGTACGGGATCGAGATCGAGGGAGCGGAGAACGTCCTGCTCGACCACGTCGCGGTCTCTGGTGCCTCGATGGACGGCATCCACGCCCGCCGTAGCTCCGTGACCATTCGTCGCTGCAGCGTGCGAATGAGCGGGGAGTACACGCAGGGAATCGATATCGGATTCGCCTTCGACCTCCCGCCGAGCCGCGTCTCCGAATGCACCGTGACGGGAGGCCGGGAGGGGATCGTCTCGCACATGGCCCACGTCGACTTCCGCGAGAACCACGTGAGCGATACGACGATGCGCGGCATCGCCGTTACGGAGATGTCGATGGGCGAGGTGACACGAAACGACGTGGAGAACGCTCTCGGGATCGGCGTCTACTGCGGTGACTACTCGCACTGCGAGATCGCCGCGCAACTGGATTCGAACGATCCGGCCGGACCTCGCGTCAGGCGACCGCCTACGCCATGGACTCGCGATTCTCTCTCACTTCTACGCGAAGGCTCGAGATCGAGGACAACGGTGTCGTGGACAGCCCCGGCGGAATCCGTGCGGCCGCCGGAGCCACGATCGAGTCCCGCTAAGAACCTCTTTCATAATGATCGCCCGTCGCGAGGCGGATGCTGGACGACACGAGGCAAGGACGCAGGGAGCGTCCATATCAAGCCGATATGGACGCGACCGAGGACGCGGCATCGTGGCGTCCAGGGCCGCATCGCGACCTGGACGCTCATTGTGAAAGGGGTTCTCAGTCAAGCCCACTCGCAGCTGGTGGCCGAGCAGAGATCGGGCGCCGATGTCAGGCCGTGTGAACGGCTTCGCCCGCCCGCGAACGGGCGCGATCC
>CAVWTX010000013.1:0-11888 GCA_963758065.1 uncultured Thermoleophilia bacterium
TTGTCATCGATGCGCTTCCGAACTGCAGCACGTCCAGCTGCTACGCGTCGAGCACGCGCGGACGGTGCGAGGACGAGTAGACGTCCTTGCGCACGATCAGGCCGTTCTCGAACGGAAAGACGTCGATGCCGTCCCACTCGGCCCGGCGACCGTCACGACCAGTGGCTGTGGCCGTCCACTCGCTGACTACGAGCCCATCCCGGGCGTACAGGCGGCGTTCTCGAAACGACAGGTCCGGGGCATTCTCGAAGATCCGTGCGATGTGCGGGCCGACGTCGTCCCCGTCCACGCGCTCGCCTGCCGTGTGGTTTTCGAAGACCATGCCCGGAGCGTGGAAGGCGAGGATCGTCTCGACGTCGTGGGCGTTCCAGGCGTCGTTGTAGCGCTCGATCGCCCTTTCGAGCTCGGCTGCCGAGTCGCGGTCATCCATGAGGCGAGTATCGCACGGCGTCTGACACCGAGAATTCGCAAACCCGCATGGCTTAGCGGTGTGGTGTCAGACCAGCGTATATTGACAAACTTCGATCTATCGTGCTACGGTAGATATCGATGAATGTCGATTTATCCGCGATGCTCGTGCCGGCAGATTGCTGCCGCCCTCTCGACGACGAGCTCACGAGTGCGGATGCAGAAGCCACGGCCGCCGTCTTCAAGGCGCTCGCCGACTCGACACGAGTACGCATCGTGAGCATGCTGGCCCGGAGCGAGGAGCCGGCCTGCGTGTGCGAGCTGATCCCTCCGCTCGGGCTCTCCCAGCCGACCGTGAGCCATCACCTGAAGAAGCTCGTCCAGGCCGGCCTGCTCACCCGCGAGCAGCGGGGCGTCTGGGCGTACTACAGCCTCGACCGCGAGGGCCTCGCGCGCGCGGCGAGCGTCCTCGACCTGAAGGGAGTAGCGATATGAGCACGACCGACGTCCACGAGCAGGTCCGCGAGCGCTACGCAGACGCGGCAACCAGCCTTTCCGAAGGCTGCGGGTGCGGGTGCGACTGCGAGAGCATCGGCTGCTGCGGCGAGGAGCCGACGACGCTCTTCGGCCAGGGTCTCTACGAAGCTGGGGAACGCGCGGCGCTTCCCGAGAACGCGGTAGCCGCAAGCCTCGGTTGTGGGAACCCGGTCGCGGTCGCCGACATGCACGAGGGCGAGACCGTGCTCGACCTCGGCTCGGGCGGAGGCATCGACGTCCTTCTCTCGGCCCAGCGGGTCGGCCCGACCGGCACCGTTTACGGGCTCGACATGACCGACGAGATGCTCGACCTGGCGGAAGAGAACGCTCGCAAGGCGAATGTGACCAACGTCCACTTCCTGAAGGGGCTCATCGAGGAGATCCCGCTCGAGGACGCAACCGTGGACGTCGTCATCTCGAACTGCGTCGTCAACCTCTCGCCCGAGAAGCCGAAAGTGCTCGCCGAGATCGTGCGCGTCCTACGCCCGGGAGGCCGCGTCGGGATCTCGGACGTCGTCGCGGAGGACCGGCTTGCACCAGCCGATCGTGCCGCACGCGGGAGCCACGTCGGCTGCATCGCCGGCGCACTCTCCGAGAGCGAGTACCGCACTGGGCTCGAAGCCGTCGGTCTCGCCGGGATCGAGGTGGAGTTCACGCACGTGGTCGCGGACGGCATGCACGGAGCGATCGTCCGGGCACACAAGCCCGGCTGATCTTCGGCATCCTCCGGGAGAGAGCCCGGAGGTCGCTCTGTGAACATCAAGACGTTCGGCGACGTCGACGCACGCAGCCTGCAGCAGCTCGAGCGCTGCATGGAGGCCGGCGGCGCCGAATTCGGCGTCCTCTGCGCGGACCACCACCCCGGCTACTCGCAGCCCATCGGCGGCGGCATCGCCTACGAGGGCTACGTCTCGCCTTCCGGTGTTGGCTTCGACATAGGCTGCGGGAACAAGGCCGCGCGGACGGAGCTGACTCGCGCGGATCTCGACGCGCTCGGCGGCGTCGAGCGGATCATGGGCGAGATCGCGCGCCGCATCTCTTTCGGCATGGGTGTCGCAGCACACGAACGGGTCGACCACCCGGTGCTGGAGAAGATCCGCGGGGCCGCGTTCGAGCCTCAACGCTCACTCGCGCAGCTCGCCGAGTCGCAACTCGGCACAGTGGGCTCGGGCAACCACTACGTGAACCTCATGGAGGACGAGTCGGGCGCTGTCTGGATCGGGGTTCACTTCGGCTCGCGCGGCTTCGGCCACAAGACGGCGTCGGGCTTCCTCGCACTCGCACAGGGCCTGCGGTTCGGCGAGCGGGCGAGCGAGGGCGCCATGGACTCGCCGCCGGTCCTCTTCGAGATCGACTCGGAGCTCGGCCTGTCGTATGTCGCCGCGATGGAGCTCGCGGGCGAATACGCATACGCCGGCCGCGACACGGTCGTCTCGAAGGTGCTCGAGATCCTCGGCGCGGAGGCGACACACGAGGTGCACAACCACCACAACTTCGCGTTCCGGGAGGAGCACTTCGGCCGCGCCTACTGGGTGATCCGAAAGGGCTGTACTCCGGCCCGTCCTGGCCAGGAGGGCTTCGTCGGCGGGTCGATGGGAGACGACTCGGTCATCCTGGAGGGCGTCGAAGGGCCGGGTGCCGCGGAGTCGCTGTACTCGACGGTGCACGGCGCGGGCAGGGTGATGAGCCGGACGCAGGCGGCCGGCAAAGTGCGTCGCCGGAAGAAGTGGGCGTGCCGAAACCGCGACTGCGACCGGATCTTCGACAGGGCGCGCGACTGTCCTGACCACCCTGAAGCGGGCATCCGGAAGGTATGGATCGAGGAGCAGCTGAAGCCTGGCGTCGTCGACTGGCCTGCGGTTCAGGTCCGCCTGCGAGCGCAGGGCATCGTGCTCGTCGGCGGCGGAGCGGACGAGGCCCCGGAGGTGTACAAGCGCCTGCCGGATGTTCTGGCCGCCCACGCGGGTTCGATTCGCGTGAAGCACACGCTCCGTCCGCTCGGCGTGGCAATGGCCGGTCGCGAGGTGCACGACCCGTACAGAGACTGAGAGAGCCTCAGGCGAGCAGTCTTCGATTCGCGGCGAGCGCTTCGAGAATCCGGTCGACGTCCTCCTCGACGTTGTAGAGGTGGAGCGAGATCCGAAGGTTCAGGTCGCGGGTGGAGGTGACGATCCGCTGGGCCGCCAGCGCCGCGACGAGAGCGTTCGGATCGGTCGAGGCGACGCAGACCAGCGGGCCTCGCCGGCTTCTCGCGCGCGGTGTCACCACGGTCGCACCGAGCTCGTCGAGGCCCGCGAACAGCCGGTCGACGAGCGAGCTGACGTGCGCCTCGATCGCGGGCACGCCGGCCTCGGCAACGATCTCGCACCGGCAACGCCCGGGTACAGCGAAGGGACCGGCGGTGTGCCGCTGTCGAAGCGGCGCGCCGTCGCATGTGGCGAGTAGTCGGCGATCGACATCGCGAAGATGTCCTCGTCCGCGAACCAGCCGGTCTGCGTCGGCAGCAGTGATGCGGCGAGCGAGCCGCGCACCCACATGAAAGCGAGCCCCGCCGACCCCAGCAGGTACTTGACGGTGCCACCCGTGACGACGTCGGCTCCGAGACTGCCCACGTCGAGCTCGAGCGCGCCCACGGCCTGGTAGCTGTCGGCGAGCACGAGCGCACCGCTGGCATGGGCGATCTCGGCGATGGACGGGACGTCGTGTCGGTGCCCGGTGCGGAAGGAGACGGCCGTGCAGCACACGAGCGCCGTTCGCTCGTCCACCGACTGGGCGAAGCGCTCGGGTGGAATCGATCCGTCGGACTCGGCCAGGACCCGGACGACCTCGGCGCCGCGCAGCGCCTGGGCGTGCGCGATCTGCCCGACGGTGGGGAACTCGTAGTCGCTGATGACGATGCGGTTCCGCTCGCCCGTGAAGTCGAGCGCCGAGACGAAGGCGCTGACCGCCTGCGAGACCGATGTCGTGACGGCGACCTCGTCCGGGGTCGCGTGGAGAAGCCCTGCGAAGGCCGACCGCGCTGCCTCGTTGCGCTCGACCCAGAACTCCCACTCGGCGCCGTTCTCGTCCCAGCCCGTCCAGCCACTCCTCGGCGGCCGCGCGCACCCGTAGCGAAAGCGCCCCCTGCGAGCAGGAGTTGGCGTAGATCGCGTGCTCGAAGATCGGGAACTCGCTCCGAGCGACGTACCCGGGGTCACGGTCCCGGGGTCAGACCCCGGGACATGTCTCTACCGGCCAAGGTAGGCCTTGCGCAGCTCGTCGTGCTGGATGAGCTCCGACGCCTTACCTTCGAGGACGATGCGCCCCGTCGACAGCACGTAGCCGCGGTCCGCGATCGAGAGCGAGACGTTCGCGTTCTGCTCGACGACGAGGACGGCGACGCCGGACTCGTGCACGTCCTTGATGATCTCGAAGTTGCGCTGGACGAGGATCGGCGCGAGGCCCATCGACGGCTCGTCCATGAGGAGGAGCTTCGGGCGCGCCATCAAGGCGCGTCCCATCGCCACCATCTGTTGCTCGCCGCCCGAGAGCGTGCCCGCGAGTTGGCTCCGCCGCTCGGCCAGGAGCGGGAAGATCGAGTACACCCGCTCGAAGTCCTCCGGCTTGCCGCCACCGTGGAGGTACGCGCCCATCTCGAGGTTCTCGAGGACGGTCATGGGCCCGAACAACCGTCGGTTCTCGGGGACGATCGCCATGCCCTTGGCGATCCGGTAGCTGGTGGGGCGTGTCGTGACGTCCTCGCCGTCGAAGGCGACGGTGCCGTTGCGCGGGCTCACGATCCCGAGAATCGTCTTCAGCGTGGTGGACTTCCCGGAGGCGTTTCCTCCGAGCAGGCATACGAGCTCGCCTTCCCCCACGTGCAGCTCGACGTTCTGGAGGATGTGGATCTCGCCGTAGAACGTGTCGACGCCACTCAGCTGCAACAGCGGAACCGGTTCCGGTGCGACGTCGGTGCTCATGTCGCCTCGACCGTGAGCCCGAGGTAGGCCTCGACGACCCGGGGGTCGGTCGCGACCGCGTCGAACGATCCCTCGGCGATCTTGACGCCGTGGTCGAGAGCGATGACCCGGTCCGAGATGCCCTCGACGACATGCATGTCGTGCTCGATGACGAAGATCGTGTAGCCGCCCTCCTCGCGAAGCCGCCCGATCAGGTCCGTCATCTCGTGAGTCTCGACGGGGTTCATTCCCGCCGCAGGCTCGTCCAGCAGCAACAGCCGAGCCTTGGTGGCCATCGCACGGGCGATCTCGAGGCGACGGCGATTCGCGTACGAAAGGGAGTACGCCGGCTGATCCCAACGGTAGCCGACGAGGCGCTGACCGAAGAAGCCGAGCTTCTCTTCCGCAAGCCGCTCGGTCTCGCGCTCCTCGCGGCGCGCCCTGGGCAGCCGCAGCACGGATTCGAGCACGGTCGCGCTCGTGTGCCCGTAGGTAGCGGCCATCACGTTCTCCTTGACGCTCATGTTCAGGAACAGCCGGAGGGTCTGGAACGTCCTCGCGATCCCGAGCTTCGTGATCCTGTGGGGAGGAAGACCGGCGATGTTCCGACCCTCGAAGAGGATTTCCCCGTCGTCCGGTGCGTAGACGCCCGTGACGAGATTGAACACCGTCGTCTTGCCCGCGCCGTTCGGCCCGATCAGGCTGACGATCTCACCTTCGCGCACGTCCAGGTCCAGCTCGTCGATGACGCGCAGTCCACCGAAGGACTTGGCGACGTGTCGGAGCTTGAGGAGTGGGGTCTCCTCGCCGCTCACGCGATCTCCACGCGCGGCGTTCCGCGCAGACCCTGCGGGCGCACGATCATGAGCACGACCAGGAGCGCGCCGAACAGGATCCAGCGCGCGACGGCCGGCTGCTGGACGAAGCTCGTCTCCCAGACGATCGCGGCGAGGTACGCGACAGAGGGGATCATGAAGAGACGGATCGACGGCCGCACCTGGGTGAGCGCCAGTACAGCCACGACCAACGCGACGTATGCGACGTTGCCGAAGTTCGGATGCCCTCGCGGGATGATCACCCAGTCCGCGATCACGTCCCCGAGGCGTCCCGCCTCGACAACCGCCCCGCCTGTCCAGGTGGGCGCGAGAGCCGCGACGATCGCGTGCACGACCACCCCCAACGCGACCGTCCCGGCGAGGACCAGTAGGAGGCGCCACCACGACCGGACGGCGAGGACGATGGTCAGGAGGATGATCGTGTAGAAGAGGACGCGGGCGTTGTTCTGAGGGTTCTCGGGCGCGAGGAACTGGAACGACACCGCAATCACGAGCGCGCCCAGGATCACGCCGCTCAAGCTGCCGAAGCCGCCGAGGATGACCACTGCGTAGAGAGTGATGAGGATCGGGACGTCGAAGTTTCCCGGCGTGACGGCAGTGAGGAGCGTCGCGAACATGCAGCCCGTGAAGCCCGCGATTCCCGCTCCGACGCCGAACGCAAAGAGCTTGAGCCGGTTGACGGGAATGCTCATCGCCTCGGCCGCGAGCGGGTCCTCGCGAAGCGCTCGCAGGGCACGGCCCGTGCGGGACTCGCTCAGGAAGTGGAGGCCGACCAGGACGACGAACCCTGCCACGAGCAGCATGAAGTACTGCTGGGTTCTCGTGACGAACTCGTAGCCGAAGATGCTGATGGGGTCGATGTCGGCGATCCCGTTCGGCCCGCCCGTGAGCCCCTGGCCGGCGACCTGGGGATTCGACGCGTTCACGAAGACGACGAACGCCTGCCCGAAGAACAGCGTCACGATCGCCAGGTAGTCGCCGAGGAGCCGACGCGACGGGACGCCGAGGAAGAGCCCGAGGAGCGACGTGGCGGCGACGACGATAGGGACGGCGACGATCGCCGGCCAGTGGATCCCGTAGTGCTCCGACGAGAGGAGCGCATAGGCATAGGCGCCGAACCCGAAGAAGGCGACGTAGCCGAGGTCGAGAAGTCCGGCGAAGCCGACGACGACGTTCAGGCCGAGACCGAGCAGGACGTACAGCAGCACGAAGATCCCGTAGTTGAAGAGGTCACCCTCGCCGAGCCACAGCGGCAGCGTCGCGGCCGCGGCGACGAGCGAGCGCAAGCTGCATCGCCGGCGTCACGACCTCCCCGACCCTGCGAACCACGCCCGCGACGCCGGTGGGCCGATCCCTGCGCTCCTCGACCTGCGCGACCCATTCGTCGACGCCGACGCGCGGGCGATCGGGCTCGGCGCTCTCCGAGGGGAGGTCGGAGATGTCCCTGTCCGAGCCCATCACACCTTCTGGATCGCGCGTGCGCCGAGGAGCCCGCTCGGCCGGACGAGCAGGATGCCGATGAGGATCGCGAAGACCGTCAGATCGGACCACTGGCCGCCGAGGTACCCCTGGGCGAACGCCTCGACGAGGCCGACGAGCAGACCGCCGAGCATCGCGCCCGGGATGCTGCCGATCCCGCCGACGACCGCGGCCGTGAATCCCTTGAGACCAGCGAGAAAGCCCATGAAGTGGAAGATCTGGCTGAACATGAGCGCGAACATGACGCCCGCCGCCCCTGCGAGCACCGAGCCGATGAAGAACGTCGAGGCGATGACGCGGTCGACGTCGATGCCCATCATCGCCGCCGCCTCGCGGTCGAACGCCGTCGCGCGCATCGCCTTCCCGAGCCTCGTCCGGGCGACGAGGAGCGTGAGGGCGATCATCAACGCGAGGCTCGTCGCCAGCACTGCGAGCTGGATCCGCTGAAAAGGCACGCCTGCGATCGTGAATACGGGCTCGATGAGCGGCCCCGGCTCGAATGCCTCCGGATTCGCGGATCCGAGCTGGAACGACTCGTAGCTCCGGAACTGGGCACCGAAGAGCAGCAGCATGCTGTTCTGCAGGAAGAACGAAACGCCGAGCGCGCTGATCAGCACCGCGATTCGAGGAGCGTTTCGCAGTGGCCGGTACGCATAGCGCTCGATGACGACTCCGAGCACGCCCGCTCCGAGCATCGCCGCCACGAACATCAGCACGATCAGCGGGAAGAGCGCGATCGACGGGGAGGGCGGACCTCCGAAGAGGCTGAGGACGCCGAACCCGATGAACGCGCCCACCATGTACACGTCGCCGTGGGCGAAGTTCAGGAGCTTCAGGATCCCGTAGACCATCGTGTACCCGAGCGCGATGAGTGCGTACAGGCTTCCCAGCGCGAGCCCGTTGCGGAACAGCTCGACGAACCCCGACCAGCCCAGCTCGCGCACGGTGTCGAAGACCGAGAGGAGGGGGAGGTCCACGGCGCAGAAGGTTCTCAGAAACGCGTGCGGCCCACCGAGGGGTGGGCCGCACACACGGCGATTCGACTCCTAGCTAGCCGACCCTGACGTACTGGCCGGTGTCGTTGATGCGATAGACGATGTAGGCGGACGGAGCCCGCATGTCTCCCGGCCCGACGTTTCCTTGCACGGTTTGCTGGAACCTGACCGGAAAGCCGAGCAACGACTGCCTCGCGGGGATATTCGTCAGGTTGACGAACCGCCGCACCTCGGCCCGAGTCGCCTGCCGGTCCGCGCATGCCTTCTGGACCGCACGAGCCGCGACGTCGACCGCGACGTAGGAGGGAAGCCCGAACAGGTCGCTCCGGCCGCCGCCGGGACCGCTCTGGTAGGCCCTGACGACTGGATGATTCGCTGCCACCGGGAAGGCGGTCACGTACGAGCCCGGGATCTTGAAATCGTCCGGGCTGTAGAGGCCGTCCCCCCCGAAGAGCGTGGCGCCCCTACCCGAGGCACGGAGCTGCTGGCCGAAAAGCTGCGCCTTCGCAGCTAGCTGCCACGGGGCGTAGACGACCTGCGTGTCGTTCGGGATCCGGGCGACCATCGACGAGAAGTCGGTGACGGTGGCCTCGTTCACGGACTCACGCTGAGCGGTGATCCCCGCGGCGCCCAGAAGGCGTACGACGGTGTCGGCGAGGCCGACGCTGTAGCTGTTCTGGGCGTCGACGACGACGATCCGGGTCGCCCGCAGGGTGCCGCGCAGGTACGCGACCGCCCTCGCCGCCTGCTGATCGTCGTTCGGGACGGTGCGGAAGAAGAACCCGCGCCGCGTGCCGGACGTCGTGAGATCGGTTCGCGTGGCCGTACCCGAGATGTTCGCCAGCCCGGCCCTGCGAAACGGGGCCGTCGAGACCTCGATCTCCTGGCTTCCGGCCGGCCCGACGACGACGAGCATCTGCCCGTTCCCCGCAAAGCCCTCCGCCACTCGAACGGCCTGTGCCGCGTCCGGCAGCTGCGTGTCGCCCATGATGAGCCGGATCCTGTTCCGCGGATTCGCCCGGTTCCAGCGCGTCTGGGCAAAGCGACCCCACTTCACCATCTGGCCCCCGAGAGCGGCCGCGGGGCCGGTGATCGGCGCCGAGAATCCGACAACGACCGACCTCCCACATGCGATCGCGGTGGCATCTGCGGCCGCACCGGCCGTCGGTGCGGCGGCGGACTGGGTCGCTGTCGCGCCGAGGACCGCAGCGAGCGCCAAGAGCGCGAGCAGCAAGATTCCCGGGGCCGCGAACGCCCGCAGCCGGTATCGCCTCAACTGCATCTCAATCTTCCTCCTTTTGGATTGACCTAGCTTACGACGCCCGAGCCACGCGGTTGTTGTGCCGGGAAAGCCCGCTCGTCCCTTGTCGTAGCACGCAATCACATCGCTTCGGAGCCGCCTTGTCAATCGCACCGACCCTCGGGCGTTCTCCAACTCAGGCCAGATCGAGCGGCGCTAGAGGTAGAACTGCCTCCACGCCTCCCACCAGGTGTCCGCGCGGGAGACGATGGTGCGATCGTCCGTGCGCTCGACGCCGGCACGGAAACGAAGCTCGTCGGGAGCGGCTCGTGTTCTTGTACTCGACCCTGATCTCCGACGGTCGACCGGGATCCCACGGCGAGACGGCCGTGAGGTCAGAGAGCGCCCGCTTCGCCCCCTCCTCGATCAGCTGCCGCGCGCGCGCCGGAGGGATCATCCTTGCTCCGGACGCGCCGAAGCCCTTCTTCACGGCGACCGTAGTGAGCCCGCCCCCGAGGAGCTCCCGCCCTTCGCGGCAGGAGGCCTCGTCGCCCGTGACCATCAGCACCGGACAGTCCCAGGTGCCGCACAGGGCCGCGTTGATCCCGGTCTCGCCAACGAGCGTTCCGTTGAACCAGAGATTCTGGAAGTCCCGCCCGTAGATCGTGTGGTTCATGACGCCGTCCCGCGTTCCGGCTCGCGCGTGCATGCCGACGAAGAGGGCCGCATCGCAACCCTGCTCGAGGAACTCCGTGTACTCCGTCCACTCGTTCTGGACGACGTACTCGCAGGCGGGGTCGAGATCCTCCGGGATCAGCGAGTTGAAGGTCCACCCCTTCCCCGCCCCGTGGCAGTCCATCACCACGATCTCGGTCGCACCGGCCGACTTGGCCCCCCGGATGGCGGCGTTGATCTCCTCCGTGTAGAGCTTTCGCCCCTCTTCGTAGAGCGGCTCGCCGCCGGTCGTCTGCTCCCCCTTGACGATCCCGGCGACGCCTTCCATGTCCGAGATGACGTGGACGCGCACGCGAGTAGCCTACGCCGCATCGAGACGGGCCTTCATGACAAAGGCGTGCTGGTCACCGGCGCCTCGGGTGGGATCGGCTCGGCGTGCGCACGTGCGTTCGTAGCCGAGGGCGCGCGGGTCGTCGTGCATTACCACCGCGGCGAGGAGCGCGCCCAGGCGCGCTCTCGGGAGAGCTCGGCGGGATCCCGATCGCGCGGGCCGACCTCACGGTCGAGACGGAGGTCGAGCGCCTGTTCGACGAGGCGCGCGCGGCACTGGGGAGCGTCGACGTCTGCGTCGAGGTGCAGGGCGTCTGGCCGCGGGAGGACGTCCCGGTGTGGGAGCTCCCGCTCGAACGGTGGGAGGAGACGCTGCGCCAGAACCTCACGACGGCGTTCCTCGTCGCACGCGACTTCCTCCGCGAGGTCGAGCGGACCGGCCACGGCTCGCTCGTCCTGGTCGGCTCGACGGCGGGCGTTTTCGGCGAAGCCGGCCACGCCGACTACGCGGCTGCGAAGTCAGCGGTCCTGGGCGGCCTCCTGCTCTCGCTGAAGAACGAGATCACGCGGATTGCGCCGCTCGGACGCGTGAATGCCGTGGCGCCGGGCTGGACCGAGTCTCCGATGACCCGCGGGTTCGTCGACGACGACAGCGTCCGAGCGGTGTCCCGCACGATGGCTCTACGCAAGATCGCCCGCCCCGAGGACGTCGCCGCGCAGGTCGTCGTCCTCGCGTCGGACGCCCTCTCCGGCCACGTGACCGGGCAGGTCGTCGTCGTTGCGGGAGGCATGGAAGGCCGAACCGTCCACCGCGACTGAGGAGTGCTCATGACCGACTCGCAAGAAGGCCGCGTCGTCGTCAACGCCCACACGACGTCGTTTCTCCCCTACGACCTGGAGGGCCCCGTGCAGCCGGAGATGAGCTGGCTGCCGGTGAGCTTCGACCGCGAGACGCAGCAGGGCTCCTACCTCATGCGCATGCAGCCGGGCGCCGTGACGATCGCGCACGATCATCCCGGCATGGAGGAGTTCCTGATCCTCGAGGGCGACCTCGTCGACTCGGACGGGTCCGTCTTCGGCCCAGGAGACTTCGTGAGCTACGAGGCCGGTACGCATCACAACTCGTGGACTGAGACAGGCTGTCTGCTCGCCGTGTTCGAGTGGCGGCGCCCTTGATCAGGGCTCAAGCAGGCACGGGCAGGTGCCGATAGCGAGAGCGACTCCCGACTGGGGACTGACGGCAATCAGCCTCGGCCTGGAGCTCCGAGAAGGGGCGGCGGACGACGCCGCCCTTCTCATTTCGTCGTCGCCTCGCCAACAGTACGCCGGCGATGCGGCAAGACCGCGAAGGCCGACCGGCAAGTCGCGCCCGGCCCGAGCCTTGTGACAACTTGTCACTTGTGCGGCTTTCGGCGCCGTTGCTGGAACAGCGACCTCGTGACAACTTGTA
>CAVWTX010000014.1:0-287412 GCA_963758065.1 uncultured Thermoleophilia bacterium
GTGATCGCCCTCTGAAGGAGCGGACCGGTGAAATCCAGGTCGTAGTCAGGTTTCAGCGTCCGATCTGGGCGGATGCGGCCCGCTTCAACACGTCGGTGACCACGGCCTGCTCGTCGCCGAGCAGCTACAGCCGCTGATCGACCAAGGTCCGGACACGTTCCCGAGGCCGGACACGTTCGCCGCGCCGACCCGCGAGGCGACGTACGAGCTGCACGATCTCGTCAAGTAGGCGGCCGACCCCTCGGCCGCGCTGGTCCCGGCGGCGCCACCCCGGGAAGCGACCCGGTGCGGGCTGTGCTCGCGAAGGAGCGCCGCGGCGAGCTCCGTCTCTGACGCCGTTAGGTCAGACCACCTTCGCGGATGCTGAGAATGACCACGACGATGTAGAGGACCGCCACGACCGCGATCGACAGCAAGCCGATGGCGATTATGAGAAGCACGCCACGCCAAGGTCTCACGTTCGGGACAATTCAAGCTGAGCCGACGAGCGGCCGCGGGGCCGGCGGCTACCTGAACGCCGGGCTCCCACCGATCGGGTTGCCAAGTGAGCCCGCGAGCGATCCCCGCCGCGAGAGACCCCGAGGCCTTCGGGCCGCGCGGCGCGAGGCGACCCCGGACGCGGGAGCTGCCCTACGCCGTCAAGGCCGCGCAGGCCTTCTCGATGTTCCCTTCGAGGCTGTGCTGTGGTTCGAGGATCGCCTCACCCGTCTCGAGGTCGATCTTCAGAACACCGCTGAAGTCGAACGGGACCTGACCGATGATCATGAGAATCGCCGTCCCGTCCGGCTCGATCCGGACGAGGTCCGCGCCGACATCCCGGAACCGGTAGATGTTGTCGCCAGCCCTCGCAGTGAGCCCGACGTTGATCGTCGTTAGCTCGGCAACACCGGTTCCTTCGCCTTCGAACGTCCGGACGATGACGTGCCCCTTCGCTCTGGTGGTGACCGGGACGCCGCACTCCGCGGTCAGGAACCCGTCGGGGAACGTCTCGTCGATCGCGATCCGCTCCATCGTCGGCTTCCCCGCAAACGCTCCGGGGGCGACCAGCACCGCGACCAAAACGGCGCCCGCAAGCCAGATGCTGAAGCCTCGGGTACTCATGTTGCTCTCCCTTCTCCGTCTGCCCGTATGGGCGTCCTATCACGTTCGCAACAAATGACGCAACCGCAAAAAGCGAGCCGCGACGCTCGCAGAAGGGCGCGACGCTCTCCTGCCGGGAGCCTAAGAGGCGCACGGGGCCGGGTGGCTACCTGAACGCCTGAGTTCCACCGATCGGACTGGCCCGCAGCTCGTCACGATGACGGACGCCGAGGGCGGTCACAAGATGGCCGCTCAGGACGCGTCCGCCGGACCTTCTCGGCCAGAATGACGAGGCAACAATGCACTTCGAGGCGGCGACCGAGTTCTCGCAGTGGAATTGAGCCACCAATCCTGAAACTGATGTATGCAGGCTGCGGGTTTGCGCCCGCTTGAGGCACCCGCCCCGTGCGGTAGCAGTCGAGTTCTCGAAGCGCCTCTGCGACGGGAGAGAAGGTCACCACACCGCTTCTGCCTGTAGCTATGCGGGACGCTTGCTCACGGGCACCCGGCCCCTAGCGCCGCGGCTCTTCTCCAAGACACTCGAAGAGCTGATGCAGTGCTGGCGAGTCCCGCGGTCCCGCCATGAGCACGTCAACCGCCTGGCGGACCGCGAGACGCTCATCGAGGCCCTCGAACTCGATCGGCTCAGCCGTCTCCTCGACGAGGAAGAGCTCGATCTTGTCGGCGGCGGGCCGCGAGCCCTCCCCGATCGGCCACGCCCGGAGGTTGTTCGCGAGAAGTACGGCCGTCGATTCGGGAGGTGATGGTGTACGAACCGGTTTGGAACAGGACGTCCATGGTCACAGCATGGCGGACAGGAGGGCGCAGCGTTTAGCCGTGGGACGGGACGGGACGGGTAACGCACTAGGATCCGGGGGTCCGGCTGGCGGTCTGGCCCGTCACGACGTTCCGCCAGCGGCGCCCCTGATCGGGTTGAACGAAGTTGGGGGATGAGCAGACGCTCGGCCGGCCCCCTATGTGCCTGACTCAGTTCAGGGCCGCATGCTCCGCTAGAACGCCTGGTAGCGCGGGTCATAGAGGAACGTCATCTGCCGGCGTTCGATCTCGTCGAGCCGCTGCAACGCCGCCTCGAGTGCGGCCGCCTCGTCGCGATCGAGGTCCACGTTGCCGAAGTCGTCATCCCACTCCACTCGCCACCGCACTGAAGGGAGGACACGGCGCCGCCTCGCGAGGAGCCGGCGACTGCTGACGACGATCTCGTCAGGGTGGTCAGCGTGCCGCTCGTAGCGGACGTGATCCAGCCAGCCGACGCGCCTGTCGCTCGCGAGCACCCGGTAGCCCCCGGCGACGGCGAGGAGCCGGCCGAGTTCCGCCTGTGTCCTGTCGCTCCGCTCGCCCTCGCCACCCTCCCGCACGGAAGAGGTGACGGTTCCGGCAGGCTCTCCTCTCAGGCAAGTGCACCGCGAGCATTTTTCTTTTGTTCACGCGCGCAAGAACCCGTATGTGGGGAAGAACGTCCTCAGTCCGCTGTCAGACAGCGTGCTCCGGGCCACGCCGCGCTTCCTCGACTTCGGCCCGCCCCCCGCCCCCGAGGAGGCGAAGGCGATGTGCGCACAGCTCGGCTGGCGCTCCTACGAGTTCGGGATGGACGCTTCGCTCGAGGGCGGCGCAGTGGTGATCACGACGGAGCGACCCGCGCTAACCTTCGGTTGACGAGATCGAATCGCAGGAGGCTGGACCATGGACGCGGCGCGAAAGACAGGATCGTCGTCGAGTCGGAGCGGGCTGCTCAGTCGGGTCGGGCGGGCATCATCGAGGAGGTTCTGGCCCAGGATCCGCCGCGCTTTCCGCGTCCGGTGGGACGACGGGCGCACGAGCATCTTCGCTCCCTCGGCAGGTGTCGCGAGGATCGAGCGCCGCAAGCGAGAGCGCGTGAAGGCCTGACCGACGGGGAGGCTGCGCGGCGCTGACCACTTCCCGCGCGCCTCTTCGTCTGCTCATGTGACTGGAGTGTGAAAGTGACGGAGGCGCGACCGCGTCGCATCCCCTACCAACTCGCGCCCACTGACGGCAAGTACGGGAGGGTGGTGCGTTGATGATGGGAGTCTGGGGCCTTTCTAAGAAAGGCGCGAACTACAAGCCCGCGCCCACGCCTGACGTCCGCTGCGACCGCTGCAAGTACATGTTCCCACCGCTTGCGTTGGGCGGGTGCAGGTTGGTCAGGGGGCTGATCCAGGGATCTGCCACCTGCGATCAGTTCGCTCGTCGGCCGCGGGCCTGACGAACGCTCGAGACGCAATACAACGAGAAGGTGCTCGAGCACGTGGGTCAGGCGAGGAGATCTTCGCCGTCGAGAAGCTGAAGCAGGTAGCGCTCGGCACGGCCGACTCGCTCACGGACACAGGACGGAGACGAGCCACGCCCACGGCGGCTACTGGCCGTCGCGAGAGCGGTACACGATCCGACCCCGATTCAAGTCCAGGGGGGAAGCTCGAGCGTGACCTAATCGCCGGGGAGGATCCGGATCCGGTAGCGGCGCGATGCATGCCGCCTTTGAAGTGCTCGAGCACCTCACCGTCCACCTCAATCTTCTGTTCTTTTGAGCCCTCGGACTCCAAGTGAGAAGGGGCCGCACCGCTCACAGCCGCGAGCCCCAAGGCTCAGACCGAGGCGACGACGCTGACGCTCCCCGCCTGCGGGCCTTCGGCCCGTCCTCGACCTCGTACTCCACCTTCGCACCCTCAGCGAGGCTCTTGTACCCTCGCCGCCGATCGCGCTGTGGTGGACGAAGACGTCCTTGCCCTCATCGTCCGGCGTGATGAAGCCGTAGCCCTTGTCGTTGTTGAACCACTTCACCGTTCCGGTTGGCATATCTCCACCTCCCATCGAGGTCGTGTATCCCGCGCTCGGGAACGGCCATGTCCGACCCGGGCCGTACGAAAGAGGGCCCGGCAAGCCGGGCCCTCTCCGTCGAAGTACCTCCGTCGAGCTAGACGGCGACCAAGACGCGGTCGCTGGTAGCGACGACGTGGCCGCTCGTGATCTTGGGCTCGTTCGGCAGGATCGTGTCGAGCTTCTCGTCGCGGATCCAGGTTGCGACGAACTTCGACGACTCCTTGCCCTGCTCAGGTGTCTCAAAGAGACCGAGCGAGCTGAGGACGCCGTTGTCAGCCTCGATGAGGAAGTAGCCCTTGAACCCGGGCATCTTCTCGAGCTTGGGGACGAGGCTCTCGTTGACCTTGCGGGTCAACTCGATCGAGCGATTCCGGTCCATACCGTCGTAACGGCGAATGGTGGCATGCATGTGATGCTCCTTCGTTCCATCAGTGCAGGAAAGTCCAGACGAACCCCTGCTGCACTCGGGCCGGTGGTGCTACCAAAGAGGAAGAGAAACCTCGGCGGCTCAATAAACGAGCCCAGGCGCTGAACCCAGTCTAGCTCCGATACGCCAAGCGCCGCGTTGCGTCTCGCAAAGACGCTCCCGAGCGGCCTCGGCCGAACTGGCGAAGCGCGTCCGGGTTCTATTCGATTGGCGCTCGCGGAGCTGGAGGCGGACGTCGAGCGCTGGGCCGACGTGGCGCCTGGCGAGGCGCGTCTTACCGAGTTCGTGGTGTCGCGCGAGCTCCGGTGACTCGTCGGGGAAGAGTCGGCGCGAAACACGCACCTCCCCGCTCGGCGACCTGGCGTGAGCGGGGCCTCCTTCCGGGGGCACCCCCGCGCGGTCTTGAACGCGCGGGGGACTCCAGACGGCTCACGTAGTACGTCCGCGCCAACCGGCGGAGTGTAAGCCGAGCGCGGAACGGCCTGCGCGTGGCGAGGGCGATCTTTAGGCTCTAGCGCCCGACCACAGGAGGAAGATGGCACGCAAGACGATCTTCGTCAGCGACATCAGCGGCATGGAGATCGACCCGGCCGACGCCGCGACGGTGACCATCAAGTACGGCGACGCCCGGCGCGGTCAGGTCGTATTGGACGTGAACGCGTCCGAGGTGGACGACCTCGCGGCCAAGGGCACGAAGCAGGCACGGCGCGGCCGACGGCCGAAGTCGTCCTCTTAGGACACGTCTCGCGCGGCCATCTAGGCGCCCGTGTCGCCGTCGCTTACGATGGCCAGCGGGCCGGGCGTGACCAGGGCAAGCCTCCGCGTCGACCGGAAGTTCGCGAATTTCACGTCCGGCCCCACGTGATCTGACAGACGACGGCGGTATCTTCGTCGCCGCGGGCGTCCAGCGCGGGATCTGGCCCTCCGCGACGAACTGCTGCCTGTAGCTGCTCAAGGGCGGCTTGTTCTTCGAGCCCCGCCTCACCGGTGCCCGCGGGCGACATAGCCCGCGAGCGCGCTCCGCCGACCCCGACACACCCACCTCCGGCACCCCGCGCGAGCGGGTCCCATTGCGCGTGTGACTTCCACCGGGAACCTCAAGGCGCTCTTCAAGGGATCCCGAGGTGCTGTCGCAGTTCCGCCAAAGAGCGACAGCTACGTACGTCGAGACTACTGCAGCGCTTCGGCGCCCTGCCGAGCATGCGGCGATCCGCGCGCCCGTTGAAGAAATGTGACGAGAAGCCCAAAGCCGGCGACGACCATGGCGGCGAACGCGACGTCCAGCTCGTCCAAGCGCGGAACCCTAGATCGTCACCCGACGTCGGGACGGGCGCCGACTACCAGCTCACGCCCTCATGCTGAGCGAGTCGCCGGAGGACGTCTTCGGCGAGCACGAGGGTCGCGTCGCGGTTCACGCGAGCGGCGGCGAGAGCGGCGCTCTTCGTGTCGCCGTGGCGGATCGACGTCGCGGCGTCCGTGAGCGGTTGGAGTTGCCCCTCACTCGTCCCGAGCGCGGCATGAAGCGGCGGCCAGACGGGTTTCGTCTCCGTCGCCGAGACCTTGCCCGCATGGAAGCGGCGCGCATTCTCTACGGCACGATAGGCGTAGAGGAAGGCGTCGTCGCCGCGGTCGAGGAGGCTGAAACAGAGATCCTTGAACGCGAGCCGGAGCGTCGGCTTACGGACGAAGCCCCACGCGGCGTTCGCGGCGGTCGTGAAGTCGCGGGCGCGCGGGCCGTCTAGCTCCGTGACAGCGCCGGCCTCATAGCGCTCGTGGATCGTTCCGACGACGTTCGTGCGAGCCTCGACGCCGCGGACTTCGAGCCACGAGTGAAGCTCCGCGCGCAGCGGGAGCGCGTCGCGCCTGTCGCCACGGTCGAGGCGGATGAGCGCGTAGATCGCGAGCGTCACGTCGAAGACGTCCTGGACGAACGCACGCAGGGTCAACAGGTCCTGCTCCTCCACGATCGCCCAGTAGGTAAGGCATGCCCGAGGACTTCGAGCGTCGAGTCGTCGTCGAGCTGGATCCCGGCCTCAACGCCGAACGTCATCAGCTCCTTCGGCTCGACGTCGGCGAAGAAGAAGTACGTTCGGCGGCCTTCGTACGTCGGAATCGGCATCGCGCCGAGAACGTTAGTGCGGCCCGCAAACGTGCGACATACGTCTGAGCGAAAATGCCGCTCGTTTCGCTCGGGCGGGCCTGCGGTCTCAGCGCCCGGCGCGGGCTGCACGCTCCTGCGCGGGCACGAGCAGCTCCTCGTACAGTGACGCGAGACGTCGGGCGATCGCCGGCCAAGCGTAGCGGCGGCTCTCGGCGTAGGCGCGCTCGCCGCGGGCGCCTCGTTCCTCGCGATCGCTTGCGGCCGCGACGAGCGCGTCGGTGAGCGCTTCTACGCCGTCGGGAGGGACGAGCCAGCCGGTCTTGCCGTCGGCGACGATCGCCGCCGGTCCGTGCGACGCACAGGCCACGACGGGCAGCCCGCAGGCCATCGCCTCGACGAGCACGAGGCCGAAAGCCTCACCGACGGAGGGGAGGACGAGGAGATCGGCCATGTTCAGGGCTTGCGGGAGCAGCTCGTGCGCTCGCCAGCCGGCGAGGAACACGTGCTGGTTCCCGAGGCGCGCTGCCGCGGCGAGCGGGTGCTCCCCTTCCCACTCGCCGGGGTGGCCGCCGACCAGCACAAGTGGCGCGGGCGTGCCTCGAGCCGCTCGTTCGCGCGGGCGTGGGCGGCGATCAGGAGCGGAAGCCGCTTCACGGCCGTGAAGCGGCCGACGTAAAGCAAGACGGGCGCTCCAGTCTGGAAGGGGGCGAGGTCCTGCTCGTCGTAGGCGACGCTTCCCGGGCGGCCGCTCATGTCCCAGCCGCGCGGCTCGTCGACGAGCCAGCGCCGCCAGAAGGCGAAGCGGTCTGTCTGGGCGAGCGGCCGGCGTGTGAAGCGGGCGAGATCGACGCCGCCCGGCAGGCTGCGCAGCCTTCCGCGCTCGAGGCCGAGCAGCAGCGCCGCCTCCGCCTCGGCCCCCGGCGGCACGAGCACGAGCTCGCACTGCTGAGCCCAGCCGCGCATCCGCTCCGCCCACCGGGCGGCGTAGTGCCAACCCGCTGGCGGCCCGGCCTCGACCGTGCGCAGGAACGCGAGCTCGGTCCCGTGCAGCTGGCCGAGGATCGGCAGCGAGGGGAAGCAGCGGATCGCCGCCTCGTTCGCCGGCGTCAGATGGTGGAGATGGAGGAGGTCGGCCTCGCCGGCAGCGGCGCGCACGAGCGCCTCGCTCCAAGCAGCGACCAGCCGCTCGTAGGCCGCGTCGTCGACAGTCGCGAAGACGCGGTCGGGCGCGCCCGGCCGATCCTCGTAGGACGGCTGGAAGGGAAGCAGAGCGGCGAGCGGATCGGGAAGCTCGAGCGCGGGCGTGTAATCGACCGGGTGCACCTCGAGGCCGCTGAAGAAGCTCCCGGCGTTCGTCTCCTCGCCTTGGCGCCCGAGCGAGCCGGCGGCGAGCGTCGTCTGCCAGCCCACGGCAGGAAGCGCCCGGGCGAACGCCCGCGCGACCTGCGCCGAGCCACCGCGGGGGAAGAAGAACAGCGCCGAAACCACCCGGCCGCGCGCCGCCGGGCTCCCGGCCTCGCTCCCATGCCATCGCCGCTGGTCGCCTGCCCCCTGCACCGGGACGATTCTCGTACCTCATCCGGACACCAGCGGGGCCTCTAACCTCGTTCCGCGGACATCTCTCGCCCGTCAAGGATTCCGCTCAGCGCGGCTCAGTGAGGGCCGTTCAGCTCGCGGCAAGGCCACCCGAGCACGCGGAAACTGCTCAGTCCGCCGGCTTTTCGATCAAGAGTTCGACGGGAACGCGCACGAACTCTTCTCGGGAGCCGTCGGCTCCAGGAGAAAGAGAAGGCCAGGAGAAAGGGCCGGCGCCGGCCCTTCTCGCAACCCAGTCAAGAATTCCGACGCATCGCTCGGCTGCGCGGGGTGCCCCCCTCCCCCGGCGGCGCCTGTGCGGGGGCCGTGGAGGGCATCGGATGTCGGGCAACCCCGCCGGCGGAGCTGTGCCTGGCTCCCGCAGCGACGTCTTGCTCGGCCCGACGCCAGGCCGGTGCCGCCCCTCGCGTCAGCTCGCGCGAACTGCCCGCTGTGAGGAGTAGGAGCACGACGCTTACCTGCGCCGCCGGGGCGGTCGCTCCGGCAGTGTTGGGAGGTGATCGCGCCCCGCTTCGTCGACGTGCACTCCCATGTTGTGCCGTCGGGCGATGACGGTGCGGTGTCGGTCGAGGAGGGGCTCGAGCTCTGCCGCGCCGCCGCCAGCGCGGGGACGCGTGTGCTGTTCGCGACGCCGCACATGCACGAGCCGTTGGACTCCTATCCCTGGACGCCGGAGCGCGAGCAGCGCTACGAGGAAGCATTCGCGGCGATGCAGCCACCTGCCGAGCGGATGGGGCTCGATCTCCGCCGCGGGCGCGAGGTGTACCCGACCGAGGCGTTGCACGGCGCTCTCGACGGGCTTCGGCTGGATGGGACGTCCGCCGTCCTGGTCGAGTTCCCGGGGTGGTGGCTCGACGTCGACGACGCGGTCGGGCTCACCTGGGCGGCGTGCGAGCGAATCGACGCGGAAGGGCTCGTCCCGGTGCTCGCCCATCCGGAGCGGTGTCCCGCAGTTGCCGCCGACCCCGCGTCCGCCGTTCGGTTCGCCGCGCGTGGGTGGCCGCTGTGCCTGAACGGGCCGTCGGTGCTGGGAGATCACGGCCAGACGGCCGAGCGCATCGCGTGGTGGCTCCTCGGCGAGGGCACGGTCTCGCTCGTCGCGTCCGACGCCCATGGGGCCGGGCGGCTGCCGGTGCTCGACGTCGCCCGCGAGGCGATCGCCCAACGACTCGGCGCCGACGTAGCCGACCCGTTGTTCGACGGCCGCGCCCTGCAACTCGGCTACGACTAGCTCGTGAGGGGCGGGCGCCGAACGGCGCAGGTCGCGTCCCTGTCGGCGAGCCCGAGCCTCCGGAGCTCGTCGTCTGGCACGAGTTCCTCGATCAGCGGAAAGAGCTGTCGCTCCTCAAGCCGGATGTGTGCGTCAAGCAGCTCTCCCGCCGCATCCAGCGTCTCTCGATCGACGACGCCGGCCGCCACGGCGATTTGGAGTTTGCGAGCGAACCCCTGCGAGCTGCACGTGTTGGACGCGTGCCTCGCGGAGGGGAGCAGGCTGCGACGGGACGTGCCTGAGCAGAAGCGGGAAGAGCTCTTCTTCCTCATCCCGAAGGTGGACACGCTCTTCGTTCCTGAAGAACTCCACGAATTCCCTGGCCGCCACAAGCCGAGCAGAAGCATCTCCGTCCGCGGCAGCACGGCGCAGCCGCAATGCCTGCACGAGTCCATTGTGATGGTCGCGCGAGAGCGGGATCAGGGCGGGGTGGCGCTTCATTCCACGACTCTAGGGTGCAGCGTCGGCCGGGCCGTGCTTGGGGAGCTCCAAGGCCGACTCGACGAGCAAGCTCGTCGTCCACATGATTACCCACTTCCCCGATGCTCATGAGGCACGTGCAGCTGTCGATCCTGGGCTCCGCGCGTGGGAGGAAGCCCGTTCCTCGAGAGACACTGCCACCTCGGCGACAAGAGCGAGACCCACGAGCGCGACGTTCAACGGAGGCGGTAGAAGAAAGACCGCCAGCAGGAGCGCCGACGCGCAGCATCGCTAGACAGTTTGGGCACTCCGCGGAGCGGGGCTCCGTCGAACGGTGCGGCCGAGCGCCGTCAGGAACATCACGCTCTTCCCCTCTGCGTGAGGGGAGAAGAACGCCGTAACCTCGTCGTCGAGGAAGGTGAGTCCCGTGGCGCCGAAACGAAGTGCGTAGGCGGCGAGGTAGAGGCGGCCGCCGACGATTCCTCCCTCGAGCTGAGCGGCCCGATAGCCGCGATTGCCGAACCGGGCGAGGACCGCGCTCGAGATCCGCAAGGCAGTAGACGTTCGCCCCGGCAGCGGCCGGAAGCTCTTGGAAGAGGCCGAGTCGGCCCGCGATCGCCCGAAACTCGCCTTCCTCGAGGAGCTCGAGCGCACGCTCCGCGCGCCGGAGGTAGTAGGCACCGGGCGGCAGACCCTCGACCGCGTGTGCGATCACGTAGAGGTCGAGCAGGCTCGACTCCGGGTCTTCCGTGAAGTCCGCTGGAATCGTGGCGGTCGCGACGGCGAGCGCAGTGGAGAGCTCCTCGAAGGTGAGCGAGCGCGAGACGTCGAAACGACGCGTCGAGCCCCGGCGGAGAATGACGCTCTCGAGCGGCTCGGCCGGCCAGTCCGCCTCCGCGAGCGGACGAAGGGGAACGAGCTCGCTCTGGGGATCTGGTTCCCGACGCGGAAGGACCGCTCCGCGCCAGCGTGCGACCTCCTCCCCGTGCACGAGGCTCGACGCGCTGTGGATCTCCCGGATTGCCGGGTAGTCGATCTCTCTCGAAGACAGCGGCTCGGTCTCGAGGTTCAGCACGGGGGCGTCCGGCGCAGGCACTGGCGGCTCGGCCGTTCTCCCGAGCGGAACGAGGGCAAGAGCCCCTTCCCGAGCCGGGTCCAGTCCGAGAAGGTGCTCGACGTCCCGATCCGACGAAACCTGCGACGACTTTGGGTGCGAGTCCCTGAGCGGCGGCCACGGCAAGCAGGTTCGCGTGGAGCGTTCCAGCGTCCCAGAAGGCGTGGCGGTAGGCTCTGTCTCGGTACTTCCAGGCGTTGCGCCAGTACGTCGAGGCGCTCGCGACGACGACCGGCGCCCGAGCCAGCGACGGCTCGCCGCCGGCGGCCTCGATGAACGCGCCTCGGTAGTCACCGACACGCAGGCGCCGAAGCGCGAAGTCGTGCGCGCCGAAGTGGTAGATGCCCGCCGGAAGATCCGGGAGGTCACGGCAGGCGAGATAGAGGTCGACGTGGTAGAGGGCGCCCGTGTTCGATGCCGCCCGGAAGTAGACGCTGCCGCCGGGGGAGCGCCTGACCTTCGTGATCCCGGCCGAGTAGTAGAGGACGCGGGCGAGCGCCTGGAGACCCGGCACCTGCTCGGTGGGCTCGGTCTCTCGCGCGACCGACGCCGAGATGGCATGGAGCGCCGAGACGGTTCCGGGCTCGAGCTGACGAGGGAGCGGGATCGGCTCGAGATCGCGGTAGAGCTTGAAGGGGACCGGCTGGTTGTCCCAGTCGAGGTGGTGCGGGTTCGCGCGCAGCCGCTCCTCCGAGTGCTTCGTCCGCTCGTGATAGCCGCGGGCGACCTCGACGTTCTCGTTCGCCACGCGGCCACTGTATTGCCGGCACCGCGAGGCAGCCGCCGACAGACCCCTTCGGTGGTCGGATGAAGACGATTTCGGCGACCGGCGAACTACTCGTAGATCTGCTCGCGCGAGTCGAAGTAGCCGGCAGGGATCGATACCGCGAGCAGTACTCTGACCCTACGAGAAGCCGCTTACGAGGAGCCGATTAACGGGAGACAGGGAGATGGAGACACTGACGCAGATGAAGTGCGTCGCGTGCCGCAAGGACGCACCGACCGTGACGGATGCGGAGATCGCCGAATTTCAGCCCCAAGTCTCTGACTGGGAAATCGTGGAGCTCGATGGAATCAAACGCCTGAGACGCGCCTTTTCGTTCGACGACTTTGCGCAGGCGTTGGAATTCACGAAGCAGGTAGGCGAGCTTGCAGAGGAAGAGGGGCATCACCCTGCGCTAATGACCGAATGGGGCAGGACGACGGTCACCTGGTGGACGCACAAGATCAGGGGCCTGCATCGCAACGATTTCGTCATGGCGGCGAAGACAGACGTGCTGTATCAGCCATAACCGATCCGCGTGCAGGAGGCGGAAGCAATGAGGGAGCGGGTGCGGACCGCGCGGGTAGCCCGGCTCGCGACGACCGACCCGGACGGGCGCCCGCACCTCGTGCCGATTGTCTTCGTCCTCGATGGCCAGACGCTTTACTCGGCCGTCGACGCGAAGCCGAAGCGCTCGCGCAGGCTTCGCCGCGTCGCGAACGCCCGCGAGCGGCCTGACGTGACCGTCCTCGTCGACCATTACGAAGACGACTGGGGCCGGCTCTGGTGGGTGAGCCTCCGGGGACGGGCGCGGGTGCTCGATGCGGGAGAGGAGGCCGAGCGGGCCCTCCGGCTGCTCGTCGATAAGTACGAGCAGTACCGGCGCGAGCCCCCCGGCCGCCCGGTGCTCGCCGTCGACATTCTCGAGTGGCGCAGCTGGGACGCCTCGGCCACGGGGTAACGTTGCCTTCAGAGGAACTCCGGACTGGAGACGGGCGGCTCCCGTGCGCGGCCCTGGCGCAGCGCTTGACTGGTCAGGATGTGCTTTCGATCACCTCCTCGATCCAGCCGAGCCCGGCCACCGTGTGGGGGAAACCGATCGTCGTCAGGGCGAGTAGGCCGACATGGCGGAGCTCCTCCGGACGCATCTGCTCGGCGAGCGCGCGGCGGGCGTGCGAGCGGACGGCTCCCTCGGCTTGCGCGCCAATCGCGATCCCGAGCTTGACGAGCCGGGCGCTGCGCTCGTCGAGCGGACCTACCTCGTAGCACCTCCGCGCCAGCTCCTGGTGGGCGGCGTGGACGGTGGGAAAGGCGCGCTCGAAGTGCTTGTAGATATCAGGCAGGTAGCTCATCGCAGACCTCCTTCTCTGCGCTGCTGGCTCGGGGTTGCGCTCTCCGTCGTCTGAGCGTTTAGGGCTCGAGGAAGATGGCCAGAGTGGCCGTGAACCCGTGCAGGAAGGCCTTGCCCCCGACCGGGCCGATTTCGCCGCCGCAGAAGAAGCCGGCGAGGGCGTCTGTCTGGAGCATCTCGGCGACGACGCGCGCGTCGTGGTCCGGCTGCGGGGAACATGTTCGTGCCGCGCCCGTTGCAGGTGAAGAGCAGCGCCCCGGCCGGCCGGCCGCGGTGGAGCGCGCCACGCGAGCGCCTGCCGCAGGTCTGCGTCGGCTGAGGCCGCGTCGCGGACGAAGAAGCGCAGGGTCTGGCCGACCCGGACGGTGTCGCCTAGCGCGAGCGCGCCCGATGCCTCGTCGGCGCCGAGGAGACCACGCATGAGGAAGTCGCCGGTCTCGTATTCGGGCCGGTTCTCGTCGATCACGAGCCCGACCAGGAGCCCGCGCGCGGCGAGCGCCTGCTCCTCGGAGGAGAGGGCGGCGATCTCCGTGCGCAGGCGCTCGAGCGCCGGCTTGCCGGCGAGCTCGTAGACGACGTTGCCCTCGCAGCGGGTGATCACCGCCTCGTGTCCGATCGGCCGGCAGCCCTGCGAGACGACGGTGAAGACGGGCGGCCCCGAGACGACGGCGCCGACGGCGCCCTCGCTGTGCACTGCGTCGTCCAGGATCAGCGCCTGCGCGCCCGGCCGGCCCCCGCCGGCGGCGATCCCGCCTACGAGCGGGACCCGTTCGTGCGCCTCGTTCAGGCTCGTCAGGAACGACCCGGCCGGGAACGTGAAGGGATCGACGAGCAGCGCGACGAGCCCGGGGTCGTCGAGCTCGGGAAAGCCCGCCACCGCGATCCCATCCTCCGTCTGCACGGCCGCGGCGTGGAAGCACTCGATCTCCGCTCCCGGCAGCGCACCCGCCCAGACGGCCACCGCAGGACCCTGCTCGAGCTCGCGGACACCGGCGACCACTCCCTCGGCGACGCAGCCGAGCAGGTGCCGAGGCGCGAGCTCCTCACGGACGGCCTCGGCGGCCGCCTCCACCTCGTCCAGATGCGCCGGCGAGAGGAACAGGAACGCGAGGTCGACCGCGTCCCGGCCGTGCCCGCCGCCGCGCGCCGCACGGGCCGCCGCCGTTGTGGCCTCCCAGGCCGACTGCGAGGTCGACAGACCAGCCCCGATCCGACACGCAAGCGCCTCGGACTTCATTGCGCAATCAGTCTACGCCGGCGAAGATGCCTCGCCCGACACGGCGCCGGTGCGGCCAGACGTCAGAAGGCCGTCGCTCCTCCTCGCATTCTCCCCTGGCTGGGTCCGGCAATCTCGACTCGACTCGTCATCCCCGAACCCCTCCCTCACTGGGGCGCCGGGTCGGACTCGCCCCGTTTCCGAGCGTCTTCCTGACCTTGTGCAGGCCCTCGACGAGGCGGTCGATCTCCTCGGGGATCGTGTAGAGGTAGAAGCTCGCCCGGTTCGTGGCGGCGACGCCGAGCCTCGCCATCAGCGGCTGGCAGCAGTGGTGCCCGGCGCGGATCGCGACGCCCTCCCAGTCGAGGATCTGCGCCACGTCGTGTGGATGGACGCCCTCGACCTCGAACGAGACGATCCCCGCGCGCCGCTCCGCTGGCGGCCCAAAGACGTGCACCCCCGGCACGTCCGCCAGGCGCTCGAGCGCGTAGGCGGCGAGGGCGTGCTCGTGCTCCTCGATTGCCTCCATGCCGATCCCGGTCAGGTAGTCGATCGCGGCGCCCATGCCGACCGCCTCGCCGATCGGCGGCGTGCCGGCCTCGAACTTGTACGGAAGCTCGTTCCAGCTCGTCTCCTCGACCGTGACCTTCCGGATCATCTCGCCGCCGAAGTTAAAGGGCGACATCCGCTCGAGCAGCTCGGCGCGGCCCCAAAGCACGCCGACGCCCGTCGGGCCGCAGAGCTTGTGCGAGGAGAAGGCGAGGAAGTCGCAGCCGAGCGCCTGGACGTCGATACGCCGGTGCGGCGCCGCCTGCGCAGCGTCCACGACCATGATCGCGCCCTGCTCGTGCGCCCAGGCAGCGAGCGTCTCGACCGGGTTGATCGTCCCGAGAGCGTTCGAGACGAGGTTGTTGGCGACGACCTTGACGCGGCCCTGCTTCGCGATCGCGTCGAGCGCGTCGAGCTGTAGCTCGCCACGACCGTCGACGGGAATCGGGCGGAACGTCGCGCCGGTACGCTTCGCGAGCTGCTGCCAGGGCACGAAGTTCGAGTGGTGCTCGAGCTCGGTCGCGACGACGAGGTCGCCGGGGCCGAGATTGTCGAGCCCCCAGGCGTAGGCGACGAGGTTCAGCGCCTCGGTCGCGCTGCGCGTGAAGACGATCTCGCGCGTGGAGGCGGCGTTGATGAAGCCTCGCACCTTCTCGCGCGCGCCCTCGAAGCGCTCGGTCGCCCGCTCGGCGAGCAGGTAGACGCCGCGGTGGACGTTGGTGTACGAGGTCTCGTAGAACTCGCGCTGCGCGTCGAGCACCTGCCGCGGCTTCTGCGCGCTCACCGCGGAGTCGAGGTAGGCGAGCGGCTTACCGTGGAAGCGCTGCTCGAAGATCGGAAAGTCCGCGCGGAGCTTGTGCGCGTCGAGCTTGGCCTCTGCTGCGATCGCCGCCTCGACGGCCCCTGCGGCCTTAGCCAACCGAGCCCTCCATCTGCAGCTGGATGAGGCGGTTCATCTCGACCGCGTACTCGAGCGGGAGCTCCTTCGTGATCGGCTCGACGAAGCCGGAGACGATCATCGCCGAGGCCTCCCCCTCGGAGAGCCCGCGGCTCATGAGGTAGAAGAGCTGCTCCTCGCCGATCTTGGAGACCGTCGCCTCGTGCCCGAGGTCGACCTCGTTCTCGTCGACCTGGATGTACGGGTACGTGTCGGAGCGAGACTCCTCGTCGAGGATCAGCGCGTCGCACACGACCTTCGACTTCGAGCCGACTGCGCCCTTCGCCACTTGCAGGAGCCCGCGGTAGCCCGCGCGGCCGCCGTCCTTCGAGATCGACTTCGAGGTGATGACCGACGTCGTCCGCGGAGCGACATGGACGACCTTGCCGCCTGCGTCCTGGTGCTGGCCCTTGCCGCCGAACGCGATCGAGAGCACCTCGCCGTGCGCGCGCTCGCCCATGAGCCAGATCGCCGGGTACTTCATCGTCACCTTCGAGCCGAGGTTCCCGTCGACCCACTCCATGGTCGCGTCCTCGTAGGCGACGGCCCGCTTGGTCACGAGGTTGTAGACGTTGTTCGACCAGTTCTGGATCGTCGTGTACCGGCAGCGCCCGCCACGCTTGACGATGATCTCGACCACGGCCGAGTGCAGCGAGTCGGACGAGTAGATCGGCGCGGTGCAGCCCTCGACGTAGTGCACGTACGCGCCCTCGTCGACGATGATCAGCGTGCGCTCGAACTGGCCCATGTTCTCCGCGTTGATGCGGAAGTAGGCCTGGAGCGGCATCTCGATCTTGACGCCGGGCGGCACGTAGATGAAGGAGCCGCCGGACCACACGGCGGAGTTGAGCGCGGCGAACTTGTTGTCGTTCTGCGGGATGATCGTCCCCATGTACTGCTTGACGATGTCCTCGTGCTCGCGAAGAGCCCGAGTCCATGTCGAGGAAGAGAACGCCCTTCGCCTCGAGATCGGCCTGCAGCTTGTGGTAGACGACCTCGGACTCGTACTGCGCACCGACGCCCGCGAGGTACTTCTTCTCCGCCTCGGGGATCCCGAGCTTGTCCCACGTGTCGAGGATCTCGGTGGGCAGGTCCTCCCACCGGTCCGCCTGCTTCTCGGTCGGCCTGATGTAGTAGTAGATGTTCTCGAAGTCGATCCCGGAGAGATCGGCGCCCCAGTTCGGCATTGGCCGGGCGAGGAAGTAGTCGAGCGACTTGTGGCGGAACTGCGCGCATCCACTCGGGCTCGTTCTTGTGCTCGGCGATGGCCTCGACCACCTCGTGCGAGATGCCCCTCCCAGACTTGAAGAAGTAGTCCTTCGCCGCGTCGGGATTCGAGAACCCGTACTTGTAGTCGGAACGAATCCCGCGGACGACCTCGGTCTCACTCACGGCCACACGCATCACCTCCGAGCGGCTGAGTGGCACGGACCCACTTGGCGCCCGCCCCGGTCCTCAGGTGGATACTTGATCCTATCAGTAAAAACTATTTGTATCGTTTAAACCTCCCGAAGTCGGTACGATCTGATCGTGACAAGGACCGCGCCCCAGGCAGCCGCTCAACTCGGCACGGAATTCCACCGCGCTCTGAGCGACCCAAGCCGCGTGCGGATCCTCGAAGCCTTACAGGAAGCCGAGGCTCCCCTCGACGCCCGTGAGCTTGGAACGCGCGTCGGTCTGCACTGGAACACCGTCCGCTCGCACCTTCGCGTCCTTGCCGAGGCAGGCCTCGTCTCGGCACGACGCGAGGAGCGCACCCGCCCGGGCCGGCCACGCGTCCTCTACGAGGCCGCGGCCGCGCCGCTCGACACACGCGCGCTCGCCAGCCATCGCCTCCTTGCGCAGGTCCTTGCCAGCCACCTCGCTGGCTCAGAGCGCAACCCTAGCGCTCGCGCCGAGGAGGCTGGACGGGCATGGGGCGCGCACCTCGTCCGCCGGCCGCCGCCGTTTGCGTCGATCTCGAAGGAGGAGACGATCGACGAAGTCGTTCATCTCCACGAGCAGTTCGGCTTCAGTCCCGAGCTCAGGGAAGCCACAAGTGGGCAGGAGCTCGTGCTCAAGCGCTGTCCCTTCGAGGAGCTGGCGACGACCTACCCGACCGTTATCTGTTCGGTCCATCTCGGTCTCATTCGGGGAGCGCTGGCGGAGCTCGGGGCCGGCGTCGAAGCAGATTCACTTGAACCTTTCGCGGAGCCAGGTGCTTGCGTCGCCAATGTGACTGGAGTGTGAAAGTGACGGAGGCGCGACCGCGTCGCATCCCTTATCAGTTCGCGCCCATTGACGGCGAGTACGCGAGGGGGTGGTCGTCGAGGATGAGAGTCTGGGTCTCTCTAAGAACGGCGCGAACTACAAGCCCGCGCCCACGCCTGACGTTCGCTGCGACCGGTGCAAGTACATGTTCCAAGATGGACGAGCTGCATCAGCCATGAACTGATCCTTTAGATAAAAAGGGAGCCGACCTCGATGCCGCGGAGGCGGCGAGGTGGGACTTCTGGTTGCAAGAGCACGACCTGGGACGGCGAACGAGCGGCCGCTGGACGGATCCGTCTTGCCCTAGCTGCCTATCGGCGCGAGCTGCTCGTCGATCCAGGCGTCCACCTCCGCCGGGTCGAGACCGCGCGCTAGGCCGATCTCTCTTGAAAGATGCTGGCGTGCCTTCACGCAGAGCCCCTTCTCCCTTATCGAAAGCTTCGAATTGCTGCCGCTCGCGGTCAGCCTCCGCTGTCGCCGCGCGCCGTCACGCACGATCTCTGCAAGCTCCAGCGGATCTCCGCCCGTCAGCTTCGTCTGCGCCTGCTTCACACGCTTCAACCAGACGTCCCCGCTAGGCGCGCCATCCTCGCGCAGCGTCTCCTGAACCCGGCGCAGGCCCGCCTCGCCGACCAGCGGCCGCAGCAGCTCACGCGCCAGCTGCATCGGCAGCGTTACCGAGAGGCCGTCTGCGAGCTCGAGCACGACGACCTCCTGCTCGGCACCGAGAACCACCCTCGTCTCCCGGGCCGCGACACGGCCCGCCCCGTGCGCGGGGTACACGACCACGTCCCCGACCGCCAGCTTCACTCCCTCAGCGTAGCGGCCACGGCGAACCGTACCCAGTAAACGGCGCAGAGGGGCCGGGCGCCTACATGCGCCGCAATCCAGCTAGACTCGAAGTCCTCACTTAGCTCCCCCTTCCGCCGTGACCGAACCACCAGCGCCATTGCGCCAGGTCGAGCGGAAAGAGAGACGCTGTGTCCTCTGGTTGGGTAATAGTCCGCTTCCCCTGGGGGAGCGAGTTCACCGTCTCGGAGAACGTTTCTGAGGATGCCCCAAGGTCGGCGATATCTTCAATCGGCGTGAAGACGATTGGGTCGTCGTAGAAGTCTTGGAGGACCTGGACCGCAATACTTTCGTAACGATGCGTCCTTCCGCCATTTCGGGCTAGGACGCAGCGCCTTCTCCGCCCATTCGATTGAGCGACGCGAGCAGCTTTCAGCCGGACCCAGCGTGGCTCGAAACGCGGGCAGGCATCGACTGGCTCCTGGGTCGCGAGGGCACTGAGTGGTCGGAGACACCAGCGGCCCGTAGGTGGTTCAGCACCGAAGCACCCGAGAGCTTCTTTGACGCTCTTGGCCAGCATGGCTTCGAGAACTACTTCGCAGGTCGAGTGCCGCCGCCCCCGCCAGGATGGCTCACGCCCGAGACCGCACCAAAGATCGGGTCACGGGTCCGCTTCACTGAAGACCACGAGACCTTGGGCGGCAGACGATTCAAAAACGGAGAGCTCGCGTTCGTTGCGGAGCTGCATCTCACAGCGAACGGAGGCGTCAGAGCCACGCTCCGCACGCCTGATGGACGAAGAACGACCGTCGTGACTGGCGACTCCTTCACGCCGGCCTGAGTCGCATGTGCTCGCACGGCCCCCTAGCCCATCCACTGTCCTTCTTGGGGAGAGGAGCGCTAGACCGGCCTGGCCGATCAGACGCTTTCGGCGATCTCCCCCGTTCAGGTCAGGCCGGCCGGGCGTGTGCTCGGCCCACCGTTCGTCGGAGTACGATCGAAGACGTGCACGGCGTCATCGACCAGCACTACGAAGAGCAGCGCATAGCCGCCGTCACTCGGCTCATCGAGGAGCTCGAGCGTATAGCCGAGGAGCGCGCCGGCCACGCCGGGCTGTCCGACAAGACGAAGTCCAAGCGCGAGAAGATCGAGGAGCGCTTCCAGTCCGAGATCCTCTACGAAGCCGAGTCTCTCAAGCACACGATCGCCGAACTCGAGACGCGCAAGGACTTGCGGCGCGCCCTTGCGGAGAAGCGATCAGACGAGCAGTTTCGCCCGTTCGAGTAGCGAGGGGCGCGAGGTGTCGCTGCCCTGGCGCTCCGTGAGCGCTAGGTGGGGAAGATGCGAGCGGCTGCGCTCGATTGGCACGGTCCGGGTCGCTGTAGAGCCTTCTGAGCCGCGAGAAGCCCCGGACGAGTAACTCGCCGTCCGTTCGGCGCGAACCCTCGTTCAACAGTCGGTGCTCTTCGTCTCCCCAGCCGTCGCTGCGAGCCAGACGAGGTCGGAAGCGTATTGGGTACTCACGTCAATGAGACCGCAGGGGTGAAGTTGGACGCGCTCAAGCCCGCGCACCGAGCGGTGCGAGACCGTAGTCGTGCTTCAATCTTCCGCATTCACGCTCGACAGCGGCGCGGGGCGCGCACCGGGCCGAGGTCGCTGTCGCGTTTCCAACAAAAGACGACGGGCCAAGCGGAGCGGCGCCGTGGTCCATCGGCGCGCGGCGTAGCGAGGCTCCGCAGAGTCGCCCGCCCAACGATTCGGGAGGGAAGCTTTCGCAGGCCCGCCCCACCCGGCCGCTCGTGCGCTTCCTTACTCATCGGGTGGTACAAGGGATGAGGTGGTGCCCTGAGCGGTCTTCACATTCTCGTCTGGTCGGACTACATCTGACCGTTCTGCCGCATCGGCCAGCCCACGGCCGAGTGGCTCGAGCGCCGGTTCGGCGCCGAGGTGATGTGGCTCCCGTTCGACCTCCACCCGGAGTACCCGGCGGAGGGGATCCAACGCGCAGAACTGCACGCACGCTACGGGGACGCGTTCCACGAGCGGCTGAAGCAGTCGTTCGCCGCGTCCGGCCTGGTCTACAACCCACCCCCCGACGTCGTCCCGAACACGATGCGAGCGCTGCGCGTGACCGAGCTCGCGCGTGAGCGCGGCCTGCACCGACGCGTACACGATCGCTTCATGCGCGCCTACTGGGAAGAAGCGCGCAACATCGGCGACGGCGGCGAAGTACTCGCACTCGCGGTCGAGGCCGGCCTCGACGAGAACGAGGCTGCCGAGGTGATCACGGGCGACGCCTATCACGAACGCGTGCTCGCCTCCACCGCACAGGCTCAAGCCGTCGGCATCACCGGCATCCCGGCATTCCTTCTCGACGGGCGGTTCCTCGTGCTCGGCGCACAATCGCGCGGAGTCTTCGAGCAAGCTCTCGCCCAGCTAGACAAACAGGGCCCGACCGACTGACGACGGCTACGTCGGGAAATACCATGAAGCGCAGGAAACACTCGCGGCCGTCAGTCTCATCACCACCGATGATGCGCCGCTCAATCGCGAGCTGGTGTCGCTACGTCTCCCGCGAGGAGAGTGTCGCCCTCGACCATCGCGGCCGTCAGATACCTGTCGACATCCGCCCAGCACGCGGCCGAGTGACTCCGACGGGCGCCGGACAGGCGCCTGACCGAGCAGTGCTAGGCGGAGCTGCGCGACGAGACCGTCTCCCGCGAGCTCCGCGAAGCGTAGGCGCCGTAGCGGTCCTCGCCTCCCTGCACCGCGCACGCGGTGTCGCTGTCGCGGTTCGGCTCATCTGCGACAACCAGAGCCGGCCCGCCCCAGCCGACAAGACGAACGCGCACGGACAGAGCTGGTGAGCGGCTCTCCGTGCCTGAGGGTCCACGCACGAACGGTACGCCGCTCGCGGGAGCGTTTCAGTGGCGCTGACTGGGGCGAGCGACGGCCGCAAGCTTGCGCTTGTCGCGGGCAGCCTTCTTCTTCTTACGATCGTGCCGCCAGCGCCTGACTGGCCTCGAGCCGCGACCCATCACTCTCGACCCTAGCGAATCCGGCATGCGGGCGACGCCGAGACTACAAAGTTTAGCTATGAGCCCCTCCTCAATTCGTCGCGGGTGACGATCCCGATCTCCCGAGCTATCTACGGATCGAGGAGCGCGAGCTCGAGGTGGGCGAGCTGAACTGACGCACCGCTGAACGGAGAAGGCCCGCCGGAGTGGGCTGGTCCAGCGAGACCTTAGAACTCGAGGGTGGAAGAGTTGGTGTCGTCGGTGCGCCGGTGGCAAAGACCGCAGTCGTGGCGAAGGCCGTCACACCTGGACCGTCGCCAGTAGCGAAAACGGCAGTCGTCGCTGCGGCCGTTACACCTGGGAGAGCGGGTCGCCGTCGGATCTAGCCTTCGCGAGACATCCTGGGCGCTTAGAAATCGCCGGCCGACCACGTCGGACGGTCGCGTTCTCGCGCAAGCGGGTCGAAAGCCGCGACGAAGCGCTGCTTTGCGATCGTGGCCAGCTTGTCCGAATTCGCCGCGAGATCGAAGCTGGGAGTGGAGGGCAATGGACAGCGCATGCCCACTTGGATCTCGAGGAACCCGTCGAGTAATGACGGTCCGGGCGGCATCTCAACCTGCCATAGTCGAGTTGTGGCCGAGGCGAGGAGCTATTACAACGTGTGGCTCACCTTGAAGGACTCGGGTACGGTCGACGAGTTCTACAAGTACCGCGGCGAGAAACTTCCCGAGGTAGGCGAGGTCATCGAAGTCGTCCGCTTCCTGCGCGACCGCTCGACTCGTGCTCGCGTGACCCGCGTTGACGCTGACTTCCAGCAGCGGATCAGGGCCATCCAGATCGATTAGCTCGGCCGCGGTGGGAAGGCGCTCGCTCATGCCGGCACTCCCACGGACTGGACCTCCGCGACGCCTCGGATCTCTCCTATGGCACCCGGCCCGCCACGAAGGATTGCGCAGCTGCTGAGTTCTGCCTAGACGCTGTTCAGGACGTGTCGTTTCGAGGTGTGCACGGGGGTGTGCACCACGCGAGCATTCGCGGCACGCATGGCACACCTGACCCGCGTACCTAAGCCAAATCCTCGTAGCCATGCGCCCCTGAAAGGCCCATACGGGATTCGAACGTGGCGCCGAGACCGCGAGATCACTACTGGCCACGCGGAGTCGCCACGGCGCGACCACCCGCGCCTAGTGGCACTCGAATGCTTCGAGTAACTCCTTTCGGATCGTCGGTGCTAGGAGTTGCGCGTACGCCCGCTCGGTGATGGTGGTACTGGAGTGGCCGAGTAACTTGCTCACCGCTTCGAGTCGCAGTCCTCGGTTGATGAGATCGCTGCCGAACGTTCGCCTGAGCGTGTGCGGACTGACCGAAGAGCGATTCTCACCCGAACTCGTTCGCGGACAACGAATGGCATGCCTGTCTTGCCGGATCGTTTCGCACGTACACAAGATCGGTCGCACGCCAGCCTCGTACGCAACGCGCTTCACCACGCGCCACAGGTAGTTGGTCGTCATGGGTGTTCCATGGCTAGTTGCGAGGAGCGGGGTCTCTGGCATAACAGCCACGCGCTGCCCCAGGAACTCGAGATGCTCGTGAACGAGCGGAAGAAGCTGAGGAAGGAGCGGGATAGTTCGCGTGGCCGCGGCTGTCTTGCTTCCTCGAACGGTCAGGGCTTCGCCTTCCGGAGTGAGATCGAGGTCGGCAACGGTGAGGGCCTGGGCCTCCCCAACGCGGACGCCCGTGTACCGCAGCAGCCATACGACGATACGGTGGTGGTGAGGGCACTCCGCCCTGAGGAGTGCGCGGTCTTCATGCGGGCGCAGGAAGTCGTTCGGGCGCTGCGGACAGGAAGGAGCGTCGATCGTGCGCATGGGATTCCGTCTCGGTGAACCATCGGCGCCGATGAGGCGTTCCGCCTGCTCAAGGTACGCGAAGAACACTCGGAGCGCCCCGATCGTCCCCCGCATCGTCGCGGGTCGCGGGAGATGGCCGTGGCGCTCCTGGAACTTCGCCTCCCAGTGGGACAGGAAAAGTTCGAGGTCGGCCGCGGTCAGGTCTCCGACAGCGCGAGCTCCGAGCCAGTCGGCAAAGCTGCGAAGCGAGTACGCGTACTGGCGGGTCGTCGAGGAAGCGCGTCCGCGCCTCCGGAGGTAGCCGTCGAAACCCTGGAGAAGCATCGGCAAGGCAGAAGAGTCACACAGATAACTGCCCACTTTATAGACAGTATCAGACGACTCGCATTACCCTCCGGCGGCGACCGTACGCTTGCTCCCGATGCGGCGTCCGCGCCTCGCAGGGCTCGCCGAGGTCGCCGAGGTACTCGGCGTGAACAAGCGGTCGGCCAGTCGCTACACGCGACGGCCCGACTTCCCGGAGCCGCTGGCCCGGCTCGCCGCGGGCCCGATCTGGGACGCGGACGAGGTCGAGGCATGGGGTGTGCGGTACGGGCCGTTTCGTCCGGGTCGCCCCGCCAAACGACCGACGTAGGAGACAGAAGACCGGCATATCAGTGACCCGGTTCGGATAACAAAACCGCGCCGTTTCGGATAAGAAATCTGCCCCGGGCTTCGATTTCGCCGTCGCCTGGTTGTAAGCCTCGGCCGATTGTGCTCATTTGCAGGGCCTTCTATGCGCCCGGGAGGATTCGAACCTCCGACCCGCGGATTAGAAGTCCGCCGCTCTGTCCACTGAGCTACGGGCGCCCGTTGGCAGGGTAGTCGGCGCGAAGGCCGACCGCCGTCAGCGCGCGGAGAGGACGAGCGACGCACAGGTGGCACCGGTGGCCTCCTGCACCGGTCTCCCGCGCGAGTTCTTCAGCGCCACGGTGAGCCTGCGCACGGTCACTGTCACCTGCGCGTAGCTGTACGTGTCGAGTGCGGCGCAGCGCATGCCCATCCCGTTCGGCGGAGGCGGCTTGAAGAAGAGCGCTCCGATCGCGGTCCCTGCGCCAGGTGTCCCGAGGAAGCCGTCGATCTCCTTCGAGAACGTGTTGGTCGCGACCGGGCCGGTCACTACCTCCCAGATACCGGAGCCTTCCGGTGGGCCGCCGAGGGTCTTGTAGCGAACCTCGTTGACGAAGTTGGCATGCGTGTCGGTGGTCAGGAAGACGACGTTCTTCACGTTCGCCTGCAGGAAGCGAAGGAGCCGCGCGCGCTCGACCGCGTATCCCTCCCAGCGGTCGTACGGGAGCGCGTAGTACTGCTGGATCGGGACCTCGTTGACGACGACCTTCCACGTGGCCTTCGAGGCCCTGACCGCCTTCGTGAAGGCGGCGTACTGCGGAGCGCCGAGCATCGTACGCGCCGGATCGTCGAGCGCCGCAAGGCAGGCCGGCGGCACGGGGTTCCTCAGTGCGGGAGCGAGGGTCGCGAAGGCATCACGAACCGCTTGCGGCAACATCGGCGCGAGATCTCCGTCGCACGCCTTCGTCGCCTTCATGCTGCGGAACGAGCGCTCGTCGAGGAAGAAGAGCTCCAGGTTCTTCCCCCAGCGGAAGCTCCGGTAGAGGCCGACGTTCGAGCGGTACATGACCGGGGAGTAGTCGTGGAACGCCTCGACGCCCGCGGTGTAGATCGCCTCACCGTCCTCCGCTTTCGAGAAGTCGTCGATGAACTCGTGGTCGTCCCAGTGGCTGTAGAGCCCAGCGGACGCTCGCAGCTTTTGGAGCGCCGGCAAGGCGAGGCCGAGGCGGTACTTCGCCCACTTCTGCTGGATCGTGCGGGCGACCGGTGCACCCCCGACCTCGCTGTCCGAGTAGATCGTGTCGCCGAGGTTGATGTTGAAGTGGTTCGTCTCGGCCGCCATGCGCGCATACACCTCGTAGCGGTTGAAGGCCGGCTTGCCGTTCGCGCCAGGAGTCGCATCGGCGTCGCCGGAGATCGCGAAGCGGACGCCCGCGGCCGCGGTCGGGGCCGGCGCGGTCGTGAAGGTCCCGATGGGACTCAAGGCGTTGCCTTGCGCAAAGCGATACTCGTACGTGGTTCCCGGCTCGAGTCCGCGAACGCGATGCTGAAGCGTGAAGTCATTCACCCGAGCGGCACGCAGTCGGAAGGAGCGAGTGGCCGTGCCGCCATCAGCAACTCCATACGCGACGATGACAGACCCGGGCTTCGCTGCGCGCGTCCAGAGGATCGCCGATGTCGACGTGACCTCGCCTGCGGCTACGCCGTGCGGAAAGCCTGGACTGGCGGCATCGGCCGTTGCCACTGCGTGTACGAGAACCGCAGACGCGGCAAGTACGACCAAACGTCGCATCGAGCTCGACCCTACGCTGCGGCCGGAGGGTGGTCAACGTCCTCGCGCCGCTCCTCCTCCGCGAGGAAACGGAAGAACCAGTACGCGAACACCGCGAAGAACACGACGGCCTGCTCGACCGCCATGAGCATCCCTGCGAGCTGCTGGTCTTCGAGCGGAGTCAGGCCCCAGACGCGGTGGTGGGCGGCGACGTAGAAGTCGTAGATGGCGTTCGGGACGAGCGCGAGCACCAGACCGATCGGGCTTCCGAGGACGAATGCGGCGAAGACGTAACCGGCGCGCGCGCCTGCTCCGAGGCGGTGCGGCTCGTCCTGGAAAACGCACCACCACATGGCGATTCCCGTGAGAACGTAGAGCGCGTGCTCGAGATGGAGAAGCGTGGTCGGGTTCTCGAGCGCGGTGTCGTAGAGCCACGGCAGGTGCCAGAGCATGTAGTTCGCGAGCCAGAGCGGAAGGGCGATGGCCGGGTGCGTGAGAGCTCGTATCGCTGCCGGGCGGGTGAGAGTGGCGGCGAGCCCGGGCGGGATGCCGAGGACGACAAGAAGCGGGACCCACTCGGCGAGGACGACGTTCTGTAGGAGGTGGAGCGTCAGTAGGAAGTGCATCCCGAGCGTGTGGATCGGCGTGACACTGACGACGAGGAGGAGCGCCATCGCGGCGAGGAAGCAGGCGGTGCGCCAACGCGGAGCTGGGTAGCGGCGGAGGGCTACGAGGTAGGCAGCGGTCAGGCCGGGCACAACGAGCGACTCGGGGTTCCACGACCACGCGTAGGGACTCACCGACCGAGGCTATCCCGCTACGCAGGCGACCGAGCGCCGTGAGGAGCTATTGCCGTCGTGTGCTCCAGCCGAAGGTTCCGGAGTCACATTCGTAGTGCGTTCCGTCCGGTGCGTCGTACGTCAGGTGTGCCGAGAGCGTCCCCGTGGCAGCTGTCCCGGATGCGTCGAAAGCCCCTCGCATCGTGTGAGTGACCGCGAACGATCCTCCTCCGGCGGGCGTCTCGAACCCGCTCCGTGTGAACGAGAACGTACCGTCGTCACGGATGGCGTATGCCGTCGGGATCGTCGAGGAGACTCCGAACGGTGCCGGCGGCGTGCACTCGAACCTCACGAGAAACTCGAGGTTGGTCACCTTCTTGGGAGGACCTTCTACGTCGAAGCAAAGGCTCTGCCCCTGGTCGGTGAAGCCGCAGAAGGTCCCGGGCTCGGCCGGTGCGTTGGGCGCTGGCGTCCTCGCCTGCCACGAGACTGCGCCGGAGTCGCACTCGTAGCGAACTCCAGCTCGCTCCTCTGCGAACTGCACGGTGAGCGACCCCGCCGCGGCATTCCCCATGGCGTCGAACGTTCCCTGGACGACGGCAGCGAACCCGGCGAGGCTCACGGGCGCGATGAACGTGCGGTCTGCCCGCACGGTCACGTACGAGCGAATCTCGAAGCTGTAGAAGACCTGACGCCTCGGCTCGCAGGCCATCTGCACCGTGAGCTGCATCGTCGGAATCGTCCGCTCGGCCGACGCGCCTCCTGCGACCTCGAAGCAGATGACGAGGTCTTGACTTGTGGTCCCGCAGTAGAGGCCCGCTGTGACCGGTGGAGGCCGTGGAGACGGAACGAGCCCCTTCACGATCTCGCAGTCGCTCCCGACCTTGTCCTTGGCATCCGCCTGGGCGGTGTCGCGACCGGGGCCGCAGACCAGACGGTCGGCACCGGCGCCACCGACGAGCAGGTCGTTTCCGCCACGGCCGTAGAGCTTGTCGTTGCCGGCTTTGCCGTAGAGCTTGTCGGGACGTGGCGTCCCGCGCAGGGTGTCGTCGTGGGCCGTCCCGACGATCGTGGACGCGAGCACCGAACCGGCGCTTGCGACCAGAGCACCGGCTACGACGGCGGTCAGAATGCGGAGACGGGTCACGCTCGGGCTGGGACGGGCTAAGCCTAGGCGGCTTCGCTCGTGAGAACAACGCTACCGGTGGCGCCGCAGTCGATCGCTTCCGCGACGGCGGCGCTCAGGGACCCGGCATGACGGTGCGGACAGGCGACTCCGGGCTCCAGGACCCGTGCGTACGGATCCACGGCGCTACGCTAACGGCGCGCGGGTGTAGCTCAGTTGGTAGAGCGCCAGCCTTCCAAGCTGGATGTCGCCGGTTCGAGCCCGGTCGCCCGCTCTCCGAGAACCCGCTGGAAACGGCGGGTTTTCGTCTGGGGTGAGAACGTCTCATCGGGGGGGCGTAGGCGGATAGTCAGGAAATAGTCAGGAATCATCGACGGATTAATGCCACTCGCTAGTCGAGACGGCAACCCGGGCGTTCGGTCTGAACCAGGCACTCGATCGCGGTCACCTTCACTACTGCCCCGCGGGTGGTCAGGGACGCCTCGCCCTTCCCTGTGCTTGAGCGCGCGCTGCAGCTCGTGCATCTCTACTTCGAGCGGGGCTCCCCGAAGGCTGAGCCGGCGCCGAGGCGGTGGCGGGTGCGCTATCTCAGCGAGGGCACGCCGGGCTGCGAGACGTCTCGAAGGTCACGGCGAGTCTTGCAGCGCGAGCCATAGCGCCAGACGACTGACGCCTCACGTCATCGGTTCAGGATCGGCGCTCCCTTTGCCCAGGACGTCCGATGTTCGCTCGGTGAGCCACGGCCGAATCTTGGGGAGCGCCAAGAGCGCGGCCACTCCACCTGCAAGCATGACCAGAACGTTCCGAACACGATGGGTCTTCTTACGACGCATCCGATCGCCCGCATCATCGAGGTCGTCGAGCATCGCGCGGAGGTTCTTTCGTAGCTTCCTATCGGTCGCAAGGCGCGTGGTCATACCGTCTGCCTCGATGGCCTTCTTCACGCGATTGCTCGCTTCCGCTCCATGGTCAATCGCAGCTCTCATGTCAGCGCGTAGACGCTCGTCTCGGACGATCTCTTGAAGGTATGAGACAACATCCTGGGTTGTCCTCTTGGCCTTCTCCGTGCGGCTCTCTTTGGTGATACCGAGCATCGTCCCTCCGTTTCTCAGCTTCGTTTAGGTCGTCTCATCAGTTCGTAGTTCCCGTACACCTTCACGATCGGAAGCGGCCCGCTTGTGACACGGGCCGCTTCGACGTAGTAGTGCATGCCGCCCTGCGCTTATCGGCGTACGTAGACGCCTCCGGTCAGCAGCAGAACCAACAACACGATGATAAGTACCCAAGCCCAGACTGGCATCGTGACCTCCCTCGTCCGCTTCCCCAGGCGACTTCCCCCGGGGGTCAACGAGATACCCCGCAAGCCTGTTTCTGAACCTAAGTGCGATGTGGCGCGTGGCGTTCTCAACGGGTTCGAGCTACGACAACTTCGCCAGATGCATGCCGAGCGGCTACGGATCGCCCGCTGCGTCGGACGCCTCCGAGCCGCCGCGCTTCGACCAAGCAAGCCCCAGTAGCGGCGGTGCGCCGCCCTCCTCAGAGCCAAACCCGCAGTGGAGCGACCTAATGCGTCATCGCTGCGCCGATGACGGCTGCTGTCATCGCGACAAACAGCAGGTAGTCCGCGAGAGATACGACCTTGTCTCTGGTATCCATCCTGCAAGAACCAATGAGTCGAGGAAGCGGCGAACATGAGACGGGCCAGACCGCACCACGAACGCCTACTCCCTCTGACCAACGTGTTCCTCACCGTGGCATGGAGTAAACCTCCATCCGCAAGGACCCCTCAATAGAGTGAGGTGGCACTCGGGAGAGACGACGAGCCCGACTTCGAAGGAGTCGTTGGCCGAGCCTGTATGGCGTCCTTCCCTTTGCCACGGGAGGACTGGTTCGCGGGCTCGGCCGTGATGCTTCCAATTATTGGAAGGCCGCGGAGAGGAGTACCGTCGGTCATGTCGACATAGCCTCTTCCCTCCGCCCTGACTGCGTCGAACACGAGCCATCGCGCCGGGCCAGGGGCGGGGAGAGAGAGAGGATCAGCGTGCATTCGATCATCATTCGTTTCCCAGACGGGACGCGCGAGTTTCGGTATCCGGTAGACGGACTCGAAGTGGGCGACGTGGTCTCACACAACGGCGACAGGTATCTCGTGGTCGCAATGGGTCCCGAGGACGGAGGACCCAGACCGCCACCGTCGAGCTCGACTCCGACGACCTGAAGGACATCATCAGATCTGAGAGGGGTGAGATCGTGCTCGCACTCTTCGACGAGTAGCCAGAACATCCAACCGCGCACTACCGGACTCGGAGAACCTCGCCGATGCCACGAGGAACGAGCACCTGCGGCCCGGTCCTCTTTGCGGCCATGACCTCTTCGTAGAGCTCGTCGAGCCGCGAGCGCTTCGCTGCCTTCACGAACGCCTCGATATCGACCTCGCCGGTGACTCCGCGCCCTTTGCGAGCGGCCTCTTCGTGGGCGGTCACGCTACGCAGCCCGAGTCGTTTGAGCTGGCTCTTCGCTGGGTACCGCTCAATGCATGGCGGACGGAAGAGGCGGACTCGGAGGCCTAACGCTTGGTGGCGTCATCGTGATCGTCGGGATCGTGATCGCGATCTTCTGGAGTCTGCTTTGGGGGATCATCGTCGCGCTCATCGGCTTGGTCGCTTTCGGCGGCTTCGCACGCGGTCGCTGGTACTGAACTGACGCTAGACATCGCGAGGTCAGCGCTTTGTCGAGGAGGTTCGCGGCGATGAACTGACGCGAGCTACCTGCGGATCGAGGAGCGCGAGCTCGAGGCGAGCGGCTGAACTAGGGGAGGCCGTCTGTCGGATGGGGAACGACGACGGGACAGGGAAACGCGGCAGTCTCTGGAAACAACGGAAGATGCTCACGATCTTCGTATTCAACGAACGAGGGTCCAGGCGAGAGGAGGACTTGCCAGACGCACTCAAGGGACTCGACGACGACGCGATGCTCTGGGTGGCGTTGCGCGATCCGACCGAGGAGGAAGCGGCGGCCGTGCAGGAGGGGCTCGAACTCACCGACGAGCAGGCACAGAGACTGCTCGAGCAGCCGAGCCAAGCGTCGCTGGTGGATGCAGGCGAGCACATGCATGTGACGCTGTACGTGGCCAGCAGCGAGGAGGGGAAACCTGTCCTCCGTCCCCTCGAATGCGTGCTTGGCCATAACTGGGTCGTGTCCGCCCATGACGCGGAGATCGAGGTGCTCGAGGAGTTCCGCGAGCGGGCCGAAGGAGGCGGTCAGGTTGGTGCGCTCGACTCACCTTCGTTTGTCGCAGCGGCTGTCGAGTGGGTCGTCACCAGCTACTTCCGCGCCTTTGAGGCGATCGAGGGCGAGCTTGAGGAGCTGGACGCGAAGGTCATGTCCGACGTTCCGAAGAGCGTCTCCGAAGACCTGGCGCGGCTGGTCGAGCTCCGCCGCACCATCGGGACGCTACGACGTGCGCTCTCTCCGCACCGTGAGGTCATCGTCGCTCTGGCACATCCCGAGCTCGATCTGCTGTCGACCGAGATCTCGGCGGAGCGGTTCGCATCCCTCGAGAGTCGTGTGGCCCAGGCGGTGGATGCGGCACGGGAAGCCAAGGAGTCGACCCGCGGCTCGTTCGACCTTATGGTCGCCCGAATCGGACAGCGGACGAACGACGTCATGAAAGTGCTCACGCTCGTAACGGTGATTCTCCTGCCTTCGACCGTGCTCGCAGGGATCATGGGCATGAACTTCCAACTCGGCTTCTTCGACCTCGTGTGGATGTTCTGGGCAGTGATCGCCGCGATGCTCGGCATCGCCGTTCTCGTACTCTCGGTCGCCCGCACTCAACGCTGGATCTAGCCGCAGTCTAAGGAGCGGTCAGTAGCGCGTCCCCGTCGCAGCGGACGCGACGGACTTGGTATCGAAATCAGATGATGATTCCGTCCCGTTCCGTCCGCGGACTCGACGACCTTGATACGCGCCCAGTCGCCAGACGCAGGGCGCGGATCACCGAAGTACGAGAAGGCGGCGATGCGCTGGCTCGAGCGCTACCTGACCGAAGGCTCCCCGAGGCTCCAGCACTTTGCGGAGATCACGATGAGCCTTGCGAGGCAGCAGCCTTAGCCTGACAGCAACCGTCGGAATCCTGATTGTGCTGGCCGTGGCTGCCTTCCCTTCAGCGCGCTAGGGACTGAGCCCTGAACCATGGTCGCCCACCGCCGAACCGCGAGTGGAGTAGCCGGAGCCTCTCCACCCGCGGTGCGACTGCGGTGGTCGAAGGTCGAGCTACTGCTTGGTGATGGTCGTGACCATGAAGTTGTCCCAGGTTCCGTCTGCGCCCTGGCCGAACAGGCGAGCCCGCCCCGCGTCCGCCGGACTAGAGCTTCCGACTGGAATCGAGACGCTGAGCTCGGGTGACTCGGGGTGTTGGTAGGGGAAGGCGTCGATCAGGCTGAACAGCCCGTGTCCGATCGCGAACGAGCTGATCTTGCCCGCGAGCGACTCGCCGGGTCCGAGCGAAGGGTAGATACCCGTGTACTTGACGCCCTGCTTGTCGAGGGGGATGCCGACGTTCCCGACCCTGGTGACGAGCTTGCCGTCGAGGATGTACTCGACCGTGTTCGACTTGGCCGAGTAGCGGATCGAGACGTTGTGCGGGCCACCGGAGATCTTCACCTCGTCGGCGATCTGCGTGTACATCTTGCTGCGGCCCACCTCGGTAGCACCCGGGCAGTTCGGATTCGACGTATTCCCAGTGACGTTCGTCGGCAACCGCTCGATCAGCGTGAAGGCCGTGCTGCCGGTCACGAACCAGTCGAACAACTGTCCCGTGCAGAAGTCGACCATGTTGAGGACGACGCCCGCCTGCTGGCCCTCCAGCACATTCGCGTTGTAGTTGGGCGTCTGTGGCGGATTCGACGGGTCCGTCCAGGTGAAGGAGGGGCCGTAGATCCCCTGCTATCAGCGAGCGCGTGCAGCAAAACTTGCCGCGCCTACCTCCGCAACCTGGCGACTTCGAGGGGTCCGATTCGGGGTCTAGGGACTAGGCGTCGGTTTTGCCGCCGAACTCCGCCGCCTTGGGCCTACCTTGTAGCCCGCCTTCTTGAAAGATCGCCGGGACCTCGGGGTCGGAGACGAAGTTCTGCCAGCCCTCCTCATCCCAGTCGAAGACCACCCAGACCCGGTCGTTCTCGTTGGGATCCCGAAAGACGTGCGACCCTTTGGACCCGTGCTGCTTTCGCTTCTCGGCGCCCTTGGTTGAGAAGGTATTCCAGAAGCGGTCGAAGTCCTCGATCTTTGCCGTGTGAAGGATCAACTCTCTCCTCCTCTGTGGAAGTGTCGTCGCGCTCCTGCGACGTGGCCGGCCAGTATCACGCATCGCGTTTCCTCGTGCCGATCCAGCCGGTAAACACTCCACCGGTCGCGGGCAACGATCCTAGGCTCGCGAGCTACCTGGGGATCGAGGAGCGCGAGCGCGACGCGGTGGGCTGAACTGAGAGGCAGGCCAGTAGGCCGCCCTCGGCCGACCGCTTAGGTCGTAACGCGAAGGACGAGAGTCTTCTGCGACTTCGCCCCGAGCGCGTCCCGTGCCCCGAGCGTCACACGGAAGCTTCCGCTTTGACGCGGAGTCCCTGAGATCGTGCCGGTCTTCTGCGACAACTTGAGGCCAGGCGGGAGCGTGCCGCTGACCACGCTCCACTTCACGGGCTGGACGCCGCCGACGGTCGCCAGCTTTGTCTGGTACGTGCTTGCGAGCTTCGCGGGCTTCAAGCGGAGGGTCCTGATCGTGAGTCGTGGCGCAACGGTCAACGCAGCACTCGCATTCGCCACGCGGCCCTCGCTATCCGTCGCGGTGACGCCGAACGCGAAGACCCCTGCCGCCTGGGGCGTTCCGGTGATCGTGCCTCCTGCTGCGTCGAGTACGACGCCGGCGGGGAGTGTGCCCGACACGAGCGCCCAGGTGTAGGTGCCGCTTCCACCCGTTGCGGTGAAGGTCTTCGCGAGGCGAATCCCGACTTCGCTGCTCGGCGGCCGCGCCGGACCGAACGGAGACTTCACACTCAGGGGCTGTCGCACGCTGAGCGTGTACGTCTCTTCAGCGATCGGGGTTCCATGCTGGGCCCTGACCACGAACTGGTAGCTGCCCTCCGAAGTGGGTGTCCCGGTCAGTGCACCCGATGTCGAGAGGGTGATGCCCGGAGGGAGGGCTCCCGAGAAGAGCTTCCAGCTCGCCTGCACCGCTGGGCCACTGGGCGGATTCAGGCTGACAACCTGTCTCGTCGTGAGCGCCTCGCTGTACGGCTGGCCGATCGTGGCCGGCTCGACCTCCTCGTCGACGATCGCAAGTCCGGAATCGACGGGGATGCTGAACTCCTTTTCTGACTGATCCTCGCGTTCGCACCACGAAGGGCCGCCTTCCGCCGCGGTCAGGTCGTGGTTCCACACCCAGAAACGCGCCAGGCCCGCGCCGGTCGGAACACCGGAGATGACACCCTCCCGTGTCATCGAGAGTCCCGCCGGAAGCGAGCCGTTCTTGATCTCGTACCAGACGTACGGGTTCCCGGGGGAGGTGCAGCCCGAGCCCTCCTCGGATTCGAGCTCGATCTCGTACTCCATACCCACGTAGGCCGTCGGACAGGCGAGCAGGAAGGCGTCGATCTTCCCTTCTGGACACGGGCCGTTGTCGGTTTCGAAGTCCGCGGCGGATGCTCCGGTCACGGCGATTGCCGCGAACAGGCTGACGACAATGAGAGCGAGCTTCAAACGCACGGGCGCGGAATAGTAGGCGAAGACGGTAAGTGCCCTGTTAGGCAGCGCCGCGAGCGCGTGACGGACTAGCGGCTCGTCCCACCTCTACGCTGAGCGCGGGTCTCCGAAGACCCGGGTCTGCATGACGTTTCCAGTGTCACGGCGAGTCTGGCCAAGCGGGAGTCCTAGCGGCGTGTCTCGCTGCCGCGATACGGGTCATACGGTGTACGCCGGCACCGCGCCACAGCCCCGGGCGCTGCGTCTTGGCGCGCTTGGCGAGTGTCTCCAGACGGGCGCGTACCGCCCGCGTCGACCTTCGTAGAAGTGCGGCGCGGCAGCACCGACGGCCACCAGGCGAACGTTGACGTTTCGCTGTCCGTTGCCCACAAGGCGTAGTCGAGAAGCACAAGGATCCGCCCGACATTGTCGACATGCTGCGGTACCTCCACGACTGCGCAGCAGGCGCGTCCTCGTCGAGCTCGCAGCAAGGTCTCTGGGTTCAGCACGTCGCCGGAGGCCTACCGCGGTCTGCGCGCGACCATCTGCCCATCACGAGCGGAGAGGTTTCCCGCACTTTTTTCCCCCGTGTCTGAGCCCACCGGGGCCGTGCGATCAGGCCTGGGGGGTTGGGAGCCCCCGGCTCATCCTCGGGCGGTCGCGGAGCCTCAGGGAGCCTCCGGTCTATCGACTGCAGCAGTCCGATGATCCAAGCGGCCTCTTGCTCAGCCAACGTGTTCCGCTTGGCCGCATCGACCGCCGCCCACCCAGCCAGGGCGAAAGCGCCGAACGCGAAGCCAACTGCCCACAGTGCCCACGTCCGTTCGTCGTCCTCCTTGATAGCCGCGAGGACGATCCAGAACAGCAGCGCAACGGTCGCGACCACCAGCCGCCGCTGTATCTGTTCCGCCTGTACCCACCGGTCGCGCAGCCGCTCCCTCATCAAGCCGGAGTCTGCTGTTGCATCCGGTCGGAGCAGGCTAGCGGCGCGGAGTTCAGCGGCTTACAACCGCGAGGAGTTCGATGGCATCGTCGAGAACGGCCTGTGCGTCCGGCAAGCTCTCGGCTCCGAGGAGCCGCGCAGAGCCGAGCCTCTCTGGTGAGGGCAGGAGCTTCGAGCCCGTACGCGCACGGTACGCGCGTCCGATATTTGGCTCAACCACGCTCCTTCCGACACTACCTCGGGAGATGGCATCCGGCCTGAAACCGTGACCAAACCGACCGACTCGAAGCGAATACAAGAGCTCGGCAGAAGCAGCTGCATCGCATCCGGCGAACGACGCCGTAAACCATAAGCGCCGGGCGTTTCTGGACGTGCTGCGGGATCGCGTCGCCGTCGATCCCGACGAGCTCGTCGATGGGCTGATGGGATCTGCAGCCGCTGGCTCGCGCGCCACCTCGATTGAGAGCTCGCTCGACCCTCCGTGAGTTCACAAGGGTGACTCAAGAACTCGCGAGACGCCTCGATTGAGTGAAGGCCGCGAGCCGGCACGGATCACGAACCTCGCGCAGCGACCAGCTCGGGAGCCAGCCGCATGGCGTCGCCAGGTCGCCGTTTCACGAACTCCCTCGTATTCGTATGCGGAAGGGTGCATACTCCAGGAGGGGCCGGGCGTGAGCCCGTCACAAGGGGGTTGACGGAACTGCGGGGCGATTTCTCGCCGTCGGTTTCGACCATCTTGCGTCCGGCCTCGCCACACGGTGCGCCGAGTTACGCTCACAACGTCAACCTGCCGCTCGAGGACGCGAGGACGATGACCGGCATCGTCCTGTCTGCGGCGCTGCTCTTCGGCGTAACGATCATCATCCTCTTGATCGGAATGAGGGGCTAGCGCGAGGGGCTCGTCTAGAGGCGTCTCGCGCTCGAGAGTTCGTCCCGGGCGCGGCGGAGATTCAGAGCCCGAACTCCCAGAGGACGAGGAAGCCCGTGCCCCTACCCCAGCAAGAACCGCGAGGATTGGTCTCACTGCGAACAAGTCACTCCGCTCTTCCATCCGACGCGGTTTCGGGCTCCTGTCGCATTGCGCCGGACGGGAAAAGAGGCAAGTCGCAGGAAGGGCGAGTCTGTTCGGGGGAAACAGACTCTCCCTTCCAGCCATTCCCCGGGCAGCCCTGGGGGAGCCTCGCAACCGAGGTTTGTGCTCTTCGATACCCCTTCGATGAGCGGCTGAAACACCGCGCCCGTCGATCAACGGTTGAGCACTGCGCAGGTCGCTCGCGACGTCGCTGTTCCTCCTTAGTCTTCGGTGTGACGAACGAGCCGACCGAACCTCTCCGCCGCTCCGAGTGCAAGCGAGAGCCACGCGGGGATGAGAACCCGGACGACGAGTGCGGACCTACTCAGACGGGCGTCGGCGAGTTGCACATCTTCTGCCCGGAGCGCTGGGAGCGGGAGTTCGGAGAGGGGAGCGGCTAGGCGTTCGGGTCGTAGCCGCTCGGGTTACATCAACCGGACTCAGACGGCCTCGGCAAAATGACTTCGGCGCGAGGCATGCCGACCCCGAGGTAGCTGCCTTTCGCGAGGTCACCGACCATGTCTTGTCTATGACTGTCGTTGCAGAAGCCTGGCTTCGCGGCATGCCACGGCCTACGATCGCCCAGTGCCGATGCAGGAGATCGCGTCCGGACTCAGGCGTTGGACCGTGCGCCATCCGGAGTGGACGCCGGATGAGGACTGGCCGCAGGAGGTCGGATGCGTTGCCTGGGAGGTGGACGACGGGCTCGTCCTCATCGACCCACTTGTCCCACTCGAAGATGCGGAGTCTCTGTGGCCGAGCATCGACGCCTGGGTCGAGCGGGCCGGCCGGCCGCCCGATGTCCTGATCAGCCTCCACTGGCATGTCCGCAGCGCGCAGGCAATCCTGGAGCGCTACCAGGGAACGCGGGTGTGGGCCCACGAGCCCGCACGCGAACTGATCGCGCAGCGGACCTCCTGGACGGACCTCTTTCGCGCCGGCGATCCACTGCCGGGAGGCGTCGAGGCGATCGACGCCCGCCGTGCCTTCGAGGTTCTCTTCTGGATTCCGCGTCAGCGGACGCTGGTCGCGGGGGACGTGCTACTCGGCGACAAGGGCGGCGGGATCAGTCTTCTGCCCGAGTCGTGGCTTGGCGGCGCGGACCGCGATGCCTTCTTCTCAGGTCTTCGAACGGCGCTCGACTTGCCCGTCGAGCGCATCCTCCCCGCGCACGGCGCGCCCGTTCTCGAGAACGCCCGCGAGGCGCTCTTCCGGGCGATCGAGGAACGGGCACCCTGAAGATCCCAGGCTCTACCACATCGCCCTTGTTCAGATCGTCCTTTGGTTCCCCATCGTGGATCCAGCGCCCCCCGGGCCGTCGATCTGCTCGGCTTCGATTGGGGCAGCGCGAGCTCGAGGCGGGCGGGCTGAACTAGGTCCGTTCGCGCCGCTCGGATTGGTGCAGATCGATGGGTGCATCCGAGGGCGGTCTCGACCGCATCTATCGTGTGTCAGGCGGCCGAGAGTGCCCGCCACTCGCGCGGGAGGATGCGACCGAGAAGCCTGAAACGGCTCGAGCCGAGCGGACGCAGGACGAGCGTCTCGCCTTCCTCCAGCGTGAGACCTGTCGCATCCGACACGACGACCCCGTGTGTGACGAGGACCTTGATCGTGCGGGGCGCCGGTTTCGTCCCGAGCAGTCGCCGGGCGGCTCGTATCTGCGCCCGCCAGCGTGCATCGTGCGCTGCGGTGATGGTATTCAGGAGGGCAGGCGTCACCGTCGCGGGACCAAAGGCAAGACGCGCGGTCTCGCGCGTGCGGCAGAAGGCACTGGTCAGAACCGCCGAGACGCGCAGATCGAGACGCCGCACGCCCCTCCCGATCGCGCGGGCATCTACACGGCCCTGCTGGGAGAGGTTTCGCTGCGTGGCGCAATCGGTCAGATCGACGGGGTCCTCGTCGGGCTTCGAGAAGTCCGTGGCCGCATGTCTGAGAACGAGTACGAGACCGCCCGCTTGAAGCGCGCGGGTCAGAGCCGGCTTGGCCGTGGCATCTGCGCCTGCCTGGGCCGCGAAGGCGGCCGCAACCGCAAGGACACCCATTGCGACAGCGAGGGCTCGGAAGCCGGCACGTCGTCTGAGCGCTGCGCTCACTATCCGATACTTCGGCTGTGAGCGGCAATCGGATCCATCGCGTGCCACGCGCGCTGGATATGTGCTCTGCAACCGTTCCTGAAACCATTCCATCTTCGTAGATTGAAAGAGCGTGCAAGAGTCAGAAGCACTCTTCAGCCGGCTGGTCACGGACGATCCAATGGATCGGAGTGTCACTCCTGCCAATAGACGGCGCGGTCGTCGTAGCACCCGGAATGACTCCGCCAGGCGCGGGGCTACGAGTGCCCAGACGGTCGCGTCGCCCCAGGACCCATGGACGAGCGCCAAGGGCACCACTCCCTTCGAGCTCGTGATAAACCCGGACGCCGTTGATCTCCGCCTGGGCACGCGGCTCGTCCTCACGCTGGGGTCTGGCCGAACGGAACCGAGCCGGTGATGATCGAGAGCACAAGCGGACCGCGTTCGTCGAGTCGTAGGCCACGCGCTCAATCGCAATCCAGCTCCAGGTGTACCGAGGAACCGGCTACACGCCGGCCGATCCCAACGCTAGCGCGCGAACGAGGGATGCCATCGCGACGAGCAGTGCGCGACCGGACACGGGTTGATCCTCCGCCGTCGATTTCGCTGCGTCAAGCCGGACCTGTCGCGGGTCGCCGGGAAACGTCCGCTCACGTTCGTCGACAGGTTCAAGTCTCTGGGGCGAACGAGTTGGGTTTTCAGTCGGTTGTTCTGTCGGCTGCTGCCATCTCCGGACCAGCCTGAGAATCCACACAACTAGGCGGAATGGCGGTTCCTGTCGGCTCCAGTCGCCCCGCGCTCTCTCCCTCCCAAGCTGGATGTCGCCAGTTCGAGCCCGGTCGCCCGCTTCAACACAACCTGCGTCGAACGGAATCTGACGGTGCGGCGCAAGTTTCCGCTGCCGATCGCGTCTACATGTACATATGAGTCGGAAATACGAAATTCGGTCAGGGCGGCGGACGGTGTCGATCCAACACTCGAGCAGCGCGTTGCAGGCTGCGATCGACTACGTGCGATCGTTCGGCTGCGGTAACGACGAGATCACCACACTCGGAGTCGACACCGTCGCCTGGAGGGGTGCCCGGTTCAGCGCCGTGCCCGTTCCTGCAGAGCCCCGCATCGGCGTATAACCGCGCGAGCAAGGCTCGCGCCGCCGGTAGCAGGGCATACGGCGGCCTGCGCGAAGGGCAACTCCCAGGCGCGCTCCTTCGAGCGTGCGACTAGCATCATCGACCTCCGCATCTTCTGCCGGGAGTGCTGGGGAGCGCCGCTCGGGGTCTGCCTGGGCGCAGAAAGAGCAACGTCGTCGTAGACTCGCATCGGAGCATCACCGGATGAGAACGACTTACGAGCTCAGATTGGGAGACCTTCCGGTCGGATTGATTGAGGCAAACACCGCCCAAGAGGCGGTCCTCGATTACCTCCGCTCCCTCGGTCACCACGACGAGGAAATCGTGAGAGTCAGCTTCGATACGGCTAGCTGGCGGGGGGCGGTCTACACGGCGGTGCCGGTTTCGAGCGACCCAGAGGAAGAGTCGGATTCGTAGACAGGTTCGTCTGTCGGGGTCGGACCGACTACGGATCGACCAGTACGGAGTCTCCCGCGACGACGCGGCGCTGCCAGAGCTCGGCGGCGACGAGCTCCGCCACGCCGGTCTCGACCAGCAACGGCACGAAGGGGCTGCCGGCTGCCGGATACGCGACTTCGACAGCCGCGCCGTTCACGGGCGGGCCGACCGCGACGACAGGGAAGGTCCGCTTCGCCGACCACTCCAGAACGCCGGCGTCGAACCGTGAGCCGGCGAAGAGGATCGCCGCGTAGCTCGGTCGTTTGCTCAGATAGACGTCGACGTGGAGCCAGTCTCCCGTCTCTGCAGCGTCTGCAGCCACTCGCGGCCCCTCGCGGAGCACGAGCGCCGATTGGAGCGCCGACGAGAGCCGCTCGGCCGGCGCGATCGTCGCCACCGTCCGTGCGTCGTCGACGAGCTCGACGACGAGGTCGAGCCACGAATCTCGCCCATGCCTGAGTCGCGCGCCGGCCTCGACCGCCGGCCGGAGGTCCGCGACCTGCGGTCCGCCGCCCGCAATCCTGTCCGCGAGCAGGAGAAGCACCGCGACGGTGTTTCGATAGGTGAGGCACGCGACGCCGCCCTCCTCGTTCCCCGCGCCGAGGGGAAGGACGACGTTCGCCATGCTCGCGAGTTCGCTCTCGGGATCGTTCGACACGGCCACCGTCATGCTCACCCCGCGATGCGCGCTCAGCGCTTCGACGGTCTCCGGAGTCGTGCCAGACGCCGAGATCCCGACGACGACGGTGTCAGGCGACGGAGGCGTCGGGCGCGCCGCCGAGGCGTATTCAGCGACCGCATCGGTTCCGCGTGATCGCAGCAGCGCCGCGGCGGCCACGGCCGCGAAGCGCGAGCTCCCCATCCCGACGAAGACCACGCGCCGGGGACTCGACGACAGCCCAGTCATCCGCGCGAGCGGCGAGTCCGGTCTCTCGTAGGCGTCGAGCGCCGAAGCCAAGCGCTCCGGTGCGGCAAGGACGTCGCGGAGAAAACCGTCTGGATTCACGCGCCCTCGAGCAGGGTCGGAAGCACGGTCCTGGGCGCGTACAGCCACTCCGGGAGCCAGCGCTCCGCGTACACGAGCTCACGCAACTCCTTCGCCACCTCGAGCGCGCGGAGGAGCTCCAGTTCGACCGTACCGGCCTCGTCCTCGTATCCCGCGAGACACGCCACGCGCGCCTCATGCGACCACGAGCGCCAGTCGAACGAGGGCTCGCGTCGCGTGGCCGCACACCCTGCATGGTCGAGGGAGAGCAGCAGCGAGGCGAGGTCGACGAGTTGGCTACGCTCGCGCGAGCGCTCTCGGAGCGGGAGGCTCGGTTCGCCTTCGAAGTCGATGACGACCAGACCCCTGGCGGCACGCAGGACTTGCCCCACGTGGAGGTCGCCGTGGACACGCTGGAGCTTCGCACCCAGGAGACGATCGAGCTGCGCGAGGTGGGCATCGATCGCGGGTGAAGAGTCGACGCCGGCCGCCATGGGGTCAGACCCGTGGGGTCTGACCCCACGGGATCCGGCTCCAGTCGTCATGGGGTCAGACCCGTGGGGTCCGACCCCGGGTTCAGCGTTTGCCTCGGTCGCGGGGTCAGACCCAACGGGTCTGACCCCTGGATCGGCGGCCGCGCGTTCCGCCACGACGTCTGCCGCACCGCCGGGTCGAGTGCCGAGCGCCTCCGCGAGCCGCCGGTGTAGCGCACCGGCCACGCGCCCGAGCTCGGCGGCGTCGCCGATCGCGTCCTCACCCGCCGCGAGCCGCCCGATCAGACCCTCCCACCCCACTGGAGTGCCGTCGACGAACTCCTCGACGAGGGCGACGGCCATGCCGTCGTACTCGACGACGCCCGCGAGCGCCGGCACCTGCGCGAAGCCGTCGAGCGCCTGTAGCAGCTCCGCCTCGGGATGCGGTCCCCGCTCCGGGCGACGGAAGAGCTTCAGGACCAGTCGGTCGTCAAGCGAGACGACCGTGTTGGACAGGTCCTCGGCGAGGAACCGCGCTCTTCCTGGATCCGGTTTGGCGCCGGCAAGACGCGCAAGCGCAGCCCAGAGGGGATCGTCCCCGGCACATTCGCGCCCCTCGCGGAGCGCCAGCGCATACCGCTCTCGCTCGCCGCTGCCGTACTCGACGTCGACGAACGCGACCGACGCGCCGGCCGCACCGGCGGGAGAGAAGCCCCCCGAAGCCTCGAGCCCGGTAGCGACGCGCCCCTTTCCCGCGAACCAGCGCGCGTCGGCGAAGGCTGTGACGTCCGGCAGCTCCAGGTGTTCTGCGCTTCTCTCTCGCTTGACAGCCATCGTCGGGTTCCATAGCTTCGCCGACTCACACTGATGGCGAGCGGCAATGCAACCATCGTCTTCTTCCCCGAGGGCGCGTACGGCCCGACGAACAACTGTGTCGGGATCGGGCAGGTGTTGCGCGAGCGTGGCCATCGCGTGGTGTTCGTCATCGAGGAGTCGTTCGCCGGCAACCTCGAGGCACAGGGATTCGAAGAGCGTCTGATGAGACTGGGGCCCGCGCCCGAGGTCGAGGAGGAGCCCGGTCAGTTCTGGAAGGACTTCATCCGCGACACCGCGCCGGTGTTCCGCACGCCCACCATCGAGCAGCTCTCGGAATTCATCGAGCCGACGTGGCAAGCGCTGTGCGACGGCTCACGGTACGTCGACAACCGACTGCGCGAGATCTTCGACGAGGTGCGTCCGGACGCCATCGTCGAGGACAACGTCCTCTGCTTCCCGGCGATCCACCATTCCGGGAGGCCGTGGGCCAGGATCGTCTCGTGCAATCCGCTCGAGCTCAAGGATCCAGCGATCGCGCCGGTGTTCTCCGGATATCCGTCCGACGACACGAGTGGCTGGGCCGAGTTCCGAGCGGAATACGAGCGCGCGATCGCCGGCCTCCACACGGAGTTCTCGGAGTTCTGCTCCGAACGCGGAGCTCCGCAGCTTCCGACCGGCGAGTTCATCCACGAGTCCGAGTGGCTCAATCTGTACGTGTTTCCGGAGGAGGTCGACTACCGTCGGAGCCGACCGCTCGCACCGACGTGGCACCGGCTCGAGACCTGCGTGAGGCACTCGGACGAATCCGCCGAGCTCCCGGTGCACATCGCGTCAGGCGAGGGTGCGCTCGTGTACCTCTCGCTCGGCAGCCTCGGTTCCGCGGACGTCGAGCTGATGAAGCGATTGGTCGACGTGCTCGCGCGCTCGCCGCACAGGATCGTCGTCTCGAAGGGCCCTCAGCACACGGAGTTCGAGCTTGCCGACAACATGTGGGGCGAGGAGTTCCTCCCGCAGCCTGCACTCCTTCCGCTCGCCGACGTCGTCATCACCCACGGCGGGAACAACACGACGACCGAGTGCTTTCACTTCGGGAAGCCGATGATCGCGCTACCGCTCTTCTGGGATCAGTACGACAACGCGCAGCGCGTGCACGAGACCGGATTCGGGGTCAGACTGGCCACCTACGAGTTCGAGGAGGACGAGCTCCTCGGCGCGCTCGATCGCCTGCTCGCCGACGACGACCTCGGAGCACGCATGCGCCGAATCGCTGGACGCGTTCAGGCCGCGCCCGGAACCGAGAAGGCCGCCGGCCTGATCGAGCGAGTCGCGGCCGGCGGCCAGTAGACCTCCTGCGCGCCAGGAGTCGCCCGAATCGTGTCGAACGTAAGGCCAACCCGGATCTGGGAGGTCAAACGATGGATCACCCGCTCAACATGCGACTCGCTGCAGAGGCGCTCGGAACGTTCATCTTCTTCTTTCTCGGCTTCAGCGGGATCGCAGTCGTCGTGGACATCGGGGCGGCCGCGATCACGCCGCTCGGTGTGGCCGCCGGCTTCGGCTTCGGTCTCGCCCTCGCCATAACCGCCTTCGGACACGTCTCGGGTGGGCATTTCAACCCCGCCGTCAGCGCCGGCCTCGCGATCGCCGGTCGCTTCCCGAGCCGCGATGTCGTCCCGTACTGGATCGCCCAGCTCGTGGGTGGCTTCGGCGCCGTTCTCGTGATGGCGATCGTCTACTCGAGCCAAGTGACGGACGCCTTGCACACCCAGCCGGGGAGCGGGATCGACGACTGGGCGGCTCTCGTGCTCGAGATCGTCACGACTGCGCTCTTCGTCATGGTGATCCTCACGGTCGCCACCGACGAGCGTGCCGCGTGGAAGGGAGTCATGGCGCCTCTTCTCATCGGGCTCTTCATCTTCACCGCCGCGACCACCGTCGGGCCAGCCTCGGGCGGGTCCTTCAATCCCGCTCGCTCGCTCGACCCCGTGCTCTACAACCAGGAGTGGAGCGACGTGTGGATCTACATCGTAGGCCCACTGGCCGGAGCGATTCTCGGAGGTGCGATCTGGTCGTACCTGTTGCTGAAGAGGTCGCCCGCAGCCGCGTAGCTGATCAGCGGCCGCTGGCCGAGAAGTGCTGGTAGTCCTTGACCGACGTCCAGCGGCCGCCCCAGCCCCAGCCGATCGCGTCGAACGCATTCACGAGCGCTCCACCCTCGTACGCCATGCCGGGCCGGCGGGGAGTTCGTTCCACGTACGGGCGGCTGGCGCGATGCGACGTGCGTCCACCCGAGACGTAGGGATTCTCGATCGGGTTCACGTCGATCGCGCGCCCATAGGCGTGCTCGGACCAGCGGCCCGTGCCCTCGACGTAGCGGCAGTTGAAGGCCGAGGTGTTGTCGGCTTCGATCGACCGGAAGTCGCTGGCACCGTAGGCGTCGACCGGGACGATCCGCCGGATCGGGAAGCGCGCGTCGTAAAGGCGGCGAAACACGGAGACGAGATCCCGCGCGACGTCCTCGTGGACGACCAGCCGACCCGTTCGAGCGCGGCCGTCGAAGCCCCAGTGGGAGAGCGTGACGAGCCGAAGATCGCGGAGGGCCACGGGGCATCCGGGCCGCCAAGACACGCCGGTCATCCGCCTCGCCTGGGCGGCGTCGATTCGCTCGATCTTTCCGCGAAATACGGAGTTGCCTTGCGACAAGCGGTCACTTGCCGCTGCGGCACCGGCAACGAAGACGACGCCGAGAGTGAGCGCCGTTACGGCGAGCGGGACGAGCCTCACAAGTCGGGGCGGCGGGATTCGGACCCGCGGCCTCTCGCTCCCAAAGCGAGCGCTCTACCAGGCTGAGCTACGCCCCGTCAATCGGTCAAACGTCCGCACAGCATGGCAGTTCGCACAGACCAGATCGCACTTGGCAATTTCGTCGAGTACGCGTCGTTTGCTGTGCGTCTTGACGACCAGGGTGCTGATCAGGGCCACTTTCGCCGTCCCAGGATGATGATCCCACTCCATCGCCGAGTAATGAAAGACGCCACTGCAGTCCACGCATGGCTTGTTCGTCTTGAGCTCGCGATACCACCCGAGAACCTCTGCCCGGCAACGCTTCTTCTGGGCCATTCGAATCGGTCGAGTTCGCAGGTGATAGTCGTGGTCGTATTGGCGCCGGCAAGCCTTGCACCAGCCTGCCAACCATCTCGCCGCCGACGGTGGAACTCCGTAACTGACTTGTCCCTCCCACATCGACTGCAATGCCTGACCATGTTGTCAGCATAGACATCGAGTCGGACGACATGCGGCTTTCGGGTACACGCACTAGCCATGTCGATAGCCTCGCGCGATGGTCGACGCCCCCACCCTGCTCCCCGAAGGGCGTCCGGACGACCGCACGAGACTCGGCTACGCGATGGTCGCGGCCGCGGCAACGCTCTTCGCGTTCAACGGCAGCGTGTCGAAGGTCGTTCTCGACTCCGGGCTCTCCTCTCTCGAGCTCGCGCAGATTCGTGCGACGTGCGCGGCGCTCGGGCTGCTGGGCTTCCTCCTCGCATTCGCGCGACCCGCGCTTCGCGTCGGCCGCCGCGAGCTTCTGTTCCTCGCCGCCTTCGGGATCGTCGGGGTGGCACTCGTGCAGTGGCTCTACTTCGTCGCGATCCACAACTTGCCGGTCGGCGTCGCACTGCTGATCGAGTTCACGGCGCCGCTCTTCGTCGCCTTGTTCGCACGCTTCGTCTACAAGGAGCACATTCGGCGCAGGATCTGGGTGGCCGTCGTGCTCTGCATCACCGGCCTGGCCGTCGTCGTGGAGGTCTGGGCCGGCGTCGCCTTCAGCACCGTCGGAGTCACCGCGGCGCTCGCCGGGGCCTTCGGTCTCACCGCCTACCTCCTCATGGCCGAGCGCGAGCGTCGCCACCGCGATCCCGTGTCGCTGTCGTTCTACGGCTTCCTCTTTGCCGCGGCGCTGTGGGCGGTCGTGCAGCCGCTCTGGGAGTTCCCGTGGGACGTGCTCGGCAACACCGTCTCGCTGCAGGGGAACCTCTCGGAGCACACGGCGCCGGTCTGGCTGCTGGTGGCGTTCATCATCGTCATCGGCACCATGGTCACGTTCTCGCTGCTCACGGGAGCGTTGCGCCACATCAGCGCGACCCGCGCATCGATCGTCGCCACCCTCGAACCGGTCATCGCAACCGCGATCGCGTGGATCTGGCTGGAGGAGGCGTTCGGGCCCGCGCAGCTCGTCGGTGGCGCGGTCGTGCTCGCCGGCATCTTCCTCGCGCAGTCGGCGAGGTAGCCTGTTCGCGATGGTGGAACGAGTCCTCCTGGCCTCCCCGCGCGGCTACTGCGCCGGTGTGGAGCGCGCCGTGGAGACCGTCGAGCTCGCGCTCGAGCACTACGGCGCCCCCGTGTACGTGCGCAAGCAGATCGTCCACAACATCCACGTCGTGCGTGACCTCGAGGCGCGTGGCGCGATCTTCGTGGACGAGGAGACGGAGGTGCCGGAGGGCGCGACGGTCGTGTACTCGGCGCACGGCGTCGCCCCGACCGTCTACGAGAACTCCTCCCGCCTCGGGCACAACGTCATCGACGCCGTCTGCCCGCTCGTGACCAAGGTGCACGTGCAGGCGCGCAGGTACGCGGAGGAGGGCTACACGGTCGTGCTCATCGGCCACGAGGGGCACGAGGAGGTCGTGGGCACGATGGGCGAGGCGCCCGATGCGACCGTGCTCGTTCAGACCGTCGAGGAGGCGGAGGCGCTCGACCTGCCCGAGGAGACGAAGCTCGCGTACGTGACGCAGACGACGCTCTCGGTCGACGAGACCGGCGAGATCATCACGACGCTGCGACGGCGCTTCCCGGCAATCCGGGCGCCACGCAAGGAAGACATCTGCTACGCGACCTCGAATCGCCAGTGGGCAGTGAAGGAGATGCTCCCCGAGATCGACCTTCTGCTGGTGATCGGATCGCGCAACTCGTCGAACTCGAACCGGCTGGTCGAGACGGCGCGAGCCGCCGGTACGGCGGCCTATCTGATCGACGACGAGACCGAGATCGACGAAGCGTGGCTCGAGGGGGCCGCCACGGTCGGGATCACCTCAGGGGCCTCCGCTCCCGAGAAACTCGTCAGTCGGGTCTGCGACTGGTTCCGCGCGCGCGGCGTCGACGACATCGAGGCGTATCGGCTCGTCGAGGAGGACGTGACGTTCCGACTTCCGGTCGAGCTTCGTCGCGAACTGGAGCTCGCAGCCCAATAGGGTGCGCAAGAGCGTCGTCGCTGTGATCGGGATCGTTGCCTTCGCCTCCGGCTTCATGCTCGGAGGCGTGACTCGGAAGCCGGCCTCGAGCGGTCTGCCGACTGCGGTCGAGGCGAGTCGCTCGGCGCTCCTCGCAGCTGCCGAGAGTGGCGACTACGACGACGTCCAGGCGCTCCTTCCGGCCGACGGCGGTTTCAGATACACGTTTGGAGAACCCGTCGAGGGCGGTCCGATCGCGTACTGGCAGGAGCTCGAGCGTACGACCGACGAGCGTCCGCTCGAGACGCTCGCGGCGATCCTGCGGATGCCGTACACGCTCTCGCGCGGCTACTACTTCTGGCCTTTCGCGTACAACGTCGCCGACGCGAACGACGTCACGGCCCACGAGCGGGAGCTGCTCGCGCCGCTCGGCCGTCTCGATCGGCTCTTCGTCGAAGGAACGGGCTACCTCGGCTGGCGCGCGGCCATCGCTCCGAACGGGACCTGGGTGCTCTTCCTGGCGGGAGACTGAGCGAGGGCGCTCAGAGTCGAACCAGGGCGCGAAGGTCCTCGAGCAAGCTCGCCCGCCTGGGTCGAGGCGCAAGGTAGGCCGCGAGCTTCGCTGCCTCCTCCTCGTCGAGCGTCACCGCCGCCCGAGCAGTGCCGCTCTCGTCCCAGACGCTGAAGCGGACCCGTTGCTCCGGGAGGTACCGGGAGACGCGCAGCGCCTTCCTGGAATCGTCGTCTGCTCCTCGGAAGAACTCGACGAGCTTGCGGCGCTGCGGCGCGGCACACCAGGGGCAGTAGCGGAATTCACCCGCGATCGCCCTCTCGCAGTGCTGGCACTGCGCCATGTTCCCAGCATACGCCGGACACTAGGCCTTGGTGATCGCGAGCTCCAATCCGCTCGCTTCCACCGAGACCGCCAGTGTCTCGCGAGAGATCCACTCCTCGTGCGCGAGCAGGTCGGCTTCCGTCTCGGGAACCGTCAGCCGGATCCGATCCGTGAGCTCGAGGCCGGCTTCCTTGCGCTTCGTGTTCACCGTGTGGATGAGGTCGTAGACGCGGCCGCGGGAGACGAGGCTTTCGTCGAGCTCGAGGTCGAGCGCAACGGTCACGCCGTCGGATGTCGCCACGGCCCACCCCTCCTTGCCCGTGCGCTCGACGAGCACCTCGCCGGGCTCGAGCTCGTGGCCGGCGGCGAGGAAGCCGCCTCCTGGACGCTCCTCGAAGTCGCCGCTCTCGAGCGCAGCTCTCACGGCCCCGAGCTCGCGGCCGAGCTTCGGCCCGAGAACCGGGAGATTCGGCTTGACGCGGAGCTCGCTCGCCTCGACCTCGCCGAACGTCACCTCCTCGACGCGGAGCTCTTCCGCGATCTCGTCCACGTGCGCGCGGGCGGCTGCCGCACCGTCGACGACGAGGGCCCGGAGCGGCTGGCGCAGCTTCACGCCCGCGGCCGCGCGCGCTTGCCGACCGAGCTCGACGACGCGTCGCAGCTCGCCGATCTCGTCGAGGAGCGCGGAGTCGGGCGCCTCGACCTCGGGCCAGCCCGCGAGGTGGATCGACTCGGGCGCGTCCGCGCACGGTGCGGTCAGCCGCCCCCACAGGTGCTCCGCGAGGAAGGGCATGAGCGGTGCGACGACGCGGAGGCCCTGGACGAGCGCGTACCAGAGCGCGCGCAGCGCCGACGTGTCGCCGTCCCAGAACCGTCGCCGAGAGCGCCGGATGTACCAGTTCGAGACGTCGTCGACGAACGACTCGTACGCACGAACGACGTTCACCGTGAGCCAGCTCTCGTACGCCGCCGTCGCCTCGGCCACGAGCGCGTTCGTGCGCGCGACGAGCCACTTGTCGAGCGGCTCGAGGTCCGCGTCGGGCCCACCTGCGAGGTCGTCGAAGACGGGCGTCCAGCCCTCGATGTTCGCGTAGTCGACGAGGAACTTGCACGAGTTCCAGAGGGTGAGCAGCTTGCGCTTGATCTCGTGAGCGGGACCGAACCCGAAGAGGAGGTTCTGGTTGGGCGGCTGAGCGCAGTACTGCCAGCGCATGACGTCCGCGCCCATGCGCGCGAACGCGTCCTCGGCGTCGATCATGTTCCCCCACGAGCCGTGCATCTCGCGGCCGTTCTCGTCGAGCATCTTCTCGTAGCCGAGGACGCGCTCGAACGGCGAGCGGCCGGTCAGAGCGACCGACATGAAGAGCTGGGAGTAGAACCAGAGCCGAATCTGCTCGCGCATTTCCGACACCCAGTCGGCCGGGAACCACTGCTCCCAGTACGCATGGTCGGGGAGGTCGGCCGTCGTCAGGCCCTTCGCCGCTCCGGTCGCGTAGCCCTCGCTGACGTACGCATCGCTCTGCCAGCCGAGCGTCGAGAACGGGACGATGCCGGCGTCGAGCCAGACGTCTCCGACCTCTGGAATTCGACGGACGATGGCTCCACACGACTCGCAGTGGATCGGCACGTCGTCCACCCAGGGCCGCCGAAGCTCCTCGAGCCCTTCGAGACCCGAGACGGCCCGTTCTGCGAGCTCGGCCTTCGAGCCGACGACGGTCACGTGACCGCATGCGCCCTCGTAGATCGGGAGCGGCAGCCCGTAGTAGCGACGCCGCGAGATGTTCCAGTCACCCATGTTGCGGAGCCAGTCGTCCATACGCTTGCCCATGTAGTCGGGCGTCCACTCGACCGTGCCATTCGCGTCGAGCAGGGGTTGCCGGAGCTCGTCGACCCCGATCAGCCAGTCGTCCGTGACCCGCCAGATCAGAGGCGTGTCGCACCGCCAGCAGTGGGGGTAGCGGTGCTGGTACTTCCCTGCCTGGAGCAGGAAGCCGGTCTCGGCGAGGCGCCCGACGATCTGGTCCGCGGCGTCCGTGGTGGAGAGGCCGTGCAGCCAGCCGTAGGAGTCGTAGAAGCGGCCTCCCTCGTCGACCGGCGACAACACCGGCAGGTCGTGGATCCGGCTGAGCTCGAAGTCCTCCTGCCCTGCACCGGGAGCGATGTGGACGATGCCGCTTCCCTCCTCGAGTGACACGTCGTCCCACGGGATCACTCGATGGTCGACCTCGCTGCCGGGCCCGAGATCGTCGAACGGCCCCCGGTAGCTCAGGTCCACGAGCTCCGCGCCTGCGACGGTGCGGGCGAACGACTCCTCGGGATAGCGCGCGACCGCCACCCACTCGCCGTTCTCACGCCGCCCGTACTCGGCGTCTGGCTTCACGGCCGCAGCGACGTTCGCCGGCAGCGTCCACGGCGTCGTCGTCCAGATGACGAGCGCCTCGCCCGGATTGTCGAGGAGTGGCAACCGGACGTAGAGCGACGGATCGGTTCGCTCCTGGTAGACGCCGCTCTGCGTCAGCTCGTGCTGGGAGATGGACGTGCCGCAGCGTGGACACCACTCGGTCGACCGGCGACCCTTGTAGAGGAAGCCCTTTTCGTGCATGAGCTTCAGGAACCGCCAGATGTACTCGATGTTCGTGTCGGAGAACGTGAAGTAGTCGTTCCCCCAGTCCATCCACTGCCCCAGCCGCCTCGAGCCGCGCGTGAGCTCCGTCGCCGACCAGATCACCTTCTCGCGGCACTTGCGCGCGAACTCGGCGAGACCGTATTCCTCGATCTCCCGCTTGGAGTTCAACCCGAGCTCACGCTCGACCCCGACCTCGATCCAGAGGCCCTGGCAGTCGAATCCGTTCTGGTAACGCTGGTCGAATCCCTGTAACGCCTTGTAGCGCTGGAAGACATCCTTCAGTGTGCGACCCCACGCCGTATGGACGGCAAGCGTCTTGTTGGCGGTAACCGGGCCGTCGATGAAGCTGAACCTCGGGCCCCCGCGGTTCAGCTCGCGCAGCTTCTCGAACGTCCCTGCGCGCTCCCAGAGCTCGAGAATCTCGAGCTCGAGCGCGTTATGGTCGGGCTTGTCCGGGAGAGGTGAGAAGATCGGCGCCACGTGGAGGAGCTTCTAACGTGATGATCGCCCGTCGCGAGGCGGATGTTGGACGCCGGGAGGCAAGGACGCAGGGAGCGCCCATGTCAGATCGATATGGGCGCAACCGAGGACGCCGCCTAGCGGTGTCCAGCGCCGGATCGCGACATGGCCGTTCATTGCGTCAGGAGCTCTAGTCTAGGGAAGGGTTTCGGCTCCTCCAGCGTTTACCGGCAGAGCACCAGAAAACGACAAGCTGAAAGGAACACATGGCAATCGACGTGACAGAGGCGACGTTCGAGCAGGAAGTGCTGAAGAGCGAGACGCCTGTGATCGTGGACTTCTGGGCCGAGTGGTGTGGCCCGTGCCACGCGGTAACGCCCGTGCTCGAGAAGATCGCCGAGGAGCGGAAGGACGAGGTCAAGCTCGTCAAGGTGAACATCGACGAGGAGCAAGGCCTCTCCATGAAGTACGGGGTCATGTCGATTCCGACGATGATTCTCTTCAAGGAGGGTGAGCCGGCCGCCGCAGCCATCGGCGCGCAGCCGAAGTCGGCACTCGAGCGCTCGCTGGGCCTCGCCGCCGTTGGCGAAGTCCCTCCGGGCAAGCTGACGACGAAGCTCACCTAAGGCGTCGGGGCCTTCCATAGGAAGGCCGAACCTGATAGTAAGCTCTTTCCAGGTATTTCCTAGAGGCTTCCCCCTCCCCCTCCCCTGCCGAAGGGCCAGCTCGCTGGCCCTTCGGTGCGTCTGGTACTACGGGCTAGCCGGATGCCCACGAGCGGAGCGCGGGACCGAGCCACCGAAACGCGAGCTCGCTCTCCGCGGGAAGTGCGTCCCGCGCGAACCATCGAAGCTCGGACACGTCGTCGGCCGCGCGAGGTTCCCCGTTCCCGACCGTCGCTTCCCACACGAGGTTGAGAACGGCCGCGGCGCCGGGTCCGTCGCCGTACCGGTCCGTGAACATCCCCACGAAGTCTCCGATCTCGATCGTGAGTCCGGTCTCCTCGAGCAGCTCGCGCCGCAGACCGGTGACCGGATCCTCGCCCTCCTCGAGGAAGCCGCCCGGGGTGTCCCAGAGACCGGCGTCGGGCTCGTAGGCGCGGCGCGCGAGCAGCACTCGTCGCTCTCCGTCGAGGACGAGCGCGGATACCGCAGGAACGCTGTTCGCGTAGTGGACGAAGCCGCAGGTCGTCGCAGGCGACGCGACCCTCGTCCGGGGTGACGACGGACGCGCAGCGCGGGCAGAAGCGCCAGCCGTCCAGAGCACCCACGCGGGTACCGTACTGCCCGTGAACGCTCGCCTTCGGCTCGCGTTCGCGGGGGAAACCATGTTTCCCCCGCGTGCCCCCTTCTTCCTGAGAGCGTGGGGAACCTCCCGGTTCCCCACACCCCTCCACCCTCATCGGCCGAGCCTCGGCCGATGAGTCCCAGGCATGTTCCTGCATCGGTGGCGGAGCTCGCCCGCGTCGGGTTGTTCGCCGAGCTGCCGGGAGAGACGCTCTCGAAGCTCGCCGATCGCATGCAGCGCGAGGAGGTGGGTTCCGGCACGGTCCTGATCCGCGAGGGCCACGCCGGCGACCGCTTCTACGTGCTCCTGACGGGAATTGCGGGCGTGTCTCAGTCGTCCATGGGCGGCCGCCGAATACTGCGCGCCGGCGACTTCTTCGGCGAGGTCGCGCTGGCGATGGACGTCTCGCGAACGGCAACGATCACCGCGATGACGCCGTGCGTCCTCGCCAGCTGCGACGGGGCCACGTTCGACGAGCTCGTGCGACCGCTCTTCGCCGAGGACTGAGTGGGATGTGGGGTCTGACCCGTGGGGTCAGACCCGCGTGCGTCGGTTCTGGGGTCTGACCCGTGGGGTCAGACCCGCGTGCGTCGGTTCTGGGGTCTGACCCGTGGGTCAGACCCGCGTGCGTCGGTCCTGGGGTCTGACCCGACGGGTCAGACCCCGAAGTCAGCCAGGACGGCATCCGAGAGCCTCGGCCACGCCTGCTTCGCCCACTCGCCGAACTCGCGGTCGGTGAGCGCTGCGCATGCAATGCCTGCGCCCGGATCGACCCAGAGGAACGTCCCCGACCCGCCGAAGTGCCCGAACGTGCGCGGCGCAACGCTCGTCGAGCCCATCCAGCTCGGCGTCGGCGTGTTCAGCTGTACTCCGAGACCCCAGTCGAGTGGATCGAAGCGGCCGTAATCGGGGAGGACGCCGGCCAGCCCGGGAAACTGGACACTCGTCATCTCGTCACGAGTCTCGGGCGCGAGAAGTCGCGGGTGCAGGAGCTCACGACCGAGCGCGAGCACATCGTCGAGTGACGCGCGCATTCCCGAGCCGGGATCTCCGTGCGGATCGAGGCCGATCCCGAGGGGAGCGCACACCGCCGCGTGGACGTAGTCGGCGAAAGACATCTCCGCGTGCGCAGCGAGGTGCTCGGCGAGGACGCGAAACGCCTCGTTCGAGTAGATCCGCCGGCGACCCGGCTCCGCGATCGGCATTGCCCCTTCGAACGGCAGTCCCGACGTGTGAGCGAGAAGATGCCTGAACGGTCGAGCCGGGAGGGCCGGCCGGCTCGTCGAGGTCGACGACACCTTCCTCGGCCGCAACGAGCAGCGCGAGAGCAGCGACCGGCTTCGAGACCGAGGCGAGCCTCACAGCACGCGTGACGTCGCCGTGCGTCGCGACGGCTCCGGTGGCATCGAGAACGCCGGCGGCCGCAAACCCGACGGGCCAGCCGTCGATCTGGCGAAGTGCCTGCACGCGGCGCGATACTAGTCCTCCGTGGAACGCCGACTCATCTCCGGAACCTCGCCCTACGAGGCCATCATGGGCTACTGCCGGGCCGTCGTCGTGGGGAAGAACGTCTACGTCGCCGGAACCGCGCCGATCCCGCCTGACGGCTCGCCGCCGCCCGAGAGCTCCTACGAGCAGGCGCAACTGTGCTTCGAGATCATCGGCAGAGCCCTGGAGCAGGCAGGCGCCGGGTTCGAGGACGTCGTACGAACGCGTGTCTATGTGACGCACCCGGACCACTTCGAGGGGGTCGCCAGAGCGCACGGCGAGGTCTTCTCCGAGATCCGCCCGGTGAACACGACCGTGGTCACGTCACTCATGGATCCGGCCTGGACGGTCGAGATCGACGTCGACGCGGTGCTTCCGTGATCAACGCTCCCCTTCGAGTCGCGTTCGCCGGGGAAACGGCCGAGGAACGGAAACCATGTTGGGTCCTCCTGTTTCCGAAGCCCCCTTCTTTCTGAGAGCGTGGGGAAGCCTCCCGGCTTCTCCACACCCCTCCCCGATCACGAGCCAGAGAGCGGCACGTGATCGAGACGCAGGCCTTCCCGCCGTCGATCACGGGCAAAGGCTCCGTCGCCACCGGCAGCGTGCTCGACCACGCATTCGGGAAGAGCGACCCGTACACGCTCGGCGTCGAGGAGGAGTACCAGCTCCTCGACGAGCGGACGTTCGATCTCGTCCAGCACATCGACACGATGCTCGCCGCGATCAGCGGCCACGAGCTCGAGGCCCGTATCAACCCGGAGCTGATGCAGTCCGTGATCGAGATCACGACGCCGGTGTGTCACACGGCCGGCGACGTGATGCGCGAGCTCCTTCGGCTGCGGAGTTACGTCACCGAGGTCGCGCGCGGCAAGGGGCTTCGCGTCGGCTCGGCCGGCACGCATCCATTCAGTCTCTTCGAGCGCCAGCGGATCACGGCCAAGGACCGCTATCGAGCGCTGATCGACCAGATGCAGTACGTCGCCCGCCGCGAGCTCATCTTCGGCATGCACGTGCATGTGGCGGTGGACGATGCCGAGAAGGCGATCAAGGTCGTGAACGGGCTTCTCCCGCAGCTCGGCCCGCTCCTCGCGCTGTCTGCGAGCTCCCCGTTCTGGCGTGGCGAGCCCACGGGGCTCTCGTCGAGCCGGCAGATGGTGTTCTCGGCGTTCCCGCGCTCGGGCCCCCCGCCGCGCTTCCGTGACTACGCCGACTACGCGGAGGTCGTCGGGCAGCTCGAGCGTTCCGGCTGCATCGCGGACTACACACACATCTGGTGGGACATCCGGCTTCATCCGCGGCTCGGGACCGTCGAGGTCCGGATCTGCGACGCGGTGACACGGGTCGAGGACGCCGTCGCGATCGCCGCCTACTGCCAGGCGCTCGTCAAGCAACTCTCTGAGCGGCACGACTCGGGCGACGAGATTCCCTCGTACCACCGCATTCTGACGAGCGAGAACAAGTGGCTCGCCGCACGCTACGGCCTCGAGGCACCGGTCATGGATCTCGCGGCCGCGCGGCGAAATCGAATACCGATCGCGCGGCTGATCCGCAGGACCGTGGCGGAGATCGAGCCACACGCGCGCGAGCTCGGCTCGGAGCGCGAGCTCGAGGGGATTCTCGAGATCCTCGCGCGCGGCTCGAGCTCGGACCGCCAGCTCCGGATCTACACCGCCAACCGCGACATCGTCGAGGTCGCTCGCGAGATCGCGGACGCGACGGAAGCGCTCCCGGTTTCCGCCTAGCTTTCGCCGTATTGCGAACGTCTTCGTGTTCACGACGGCGACGGTCGCACGGCCGTTCCGAACGAGGAGCTCGCTGCGTTCGAGGGCGAGTCGCAGTCCCATCTGCTTCGCCTCGCCGAGACGCAGCGGGAGATCGATGCAGAACGCCTCGCGGCGAGCGGTGTCGAGCGCGTGGACGAACGGCTCGCCGGCTGCGCGTGCGTAGAGCGTGTACGCCCAGCGACCGTCCGGGCTCGACACGCGCGTCGCGGGTTGGCCGCCCATGACGGATTCCTTCTCGAGGCGGTCGACGATCGCACCCGGCACCAGTCGTCCGCGCACGAGATCGAAGATCCGAACCCGGTACTTCGCATCCGGTCCGGCCGAGAGATGCTCCACGAGGTAGAGCGTCTTTCCGTCCGGCGAGATCGCGTCATACGACCAGGAACCTCGGAGCTTCACGAGGCGATAGGGCTCGAGTGTTTTCGTGCGCAGCGCGACGAACCGCGTCGTCCCTGCTCCGCCAGGTGGAGGGCCATACGAGGCCATGACGAGCGAGAGACCGTCGCCCGAGAGGCCTCCCGTGGTCCCGTCGTACGTGACGAGCGGAATGCCGTAGAAGCCTCGCAGCGTCCTCGTGCGGACGACGTGGCCGTCGTGCGCCCGGATGGCGGCGACAACCGTCCACTTCGACGGGCCGAGCGTGACGTAGTGCACGCCGTTCGAGGCACCCACGCCGGCCCATCCGTAGGCGAGACCGGGTGAAAACGGGGAGCCGTTCGCCCCTGCCCCCGAGACGGCGAGCGAGAGTGCCAAGGCGACGATGGCGGAGAGCATTGTGAGGGTCCTTTTCATGACAACCTCCTTAGGGGCCGAAGACGATGCAGGCGTCGTGTGCTGCGCGTGCGACTTTCCGGACCGCCAGAACGCGTCCGTTGCGGTCGAGCACGCTGACCGTTCCTTCCCCGAGCGAGGGTGAGACGACCAGGTCCCAGCCGAACGTGACGTTGTAGGAGCCCGCCGGAACGCGGGCGTCTCGCACGAGCTCGCCGTCGAGGCGGTGCCGGCTGACCGTCCCGTCGTCACCGCACGCGACGAACGCCTTCGAGCGAGCAAAGGCGACATGCTGCGGAGGGGCGCCCGCGGTGAGGATGCGTGCCGGTCGACCGTCGCGATAGAGCGCGACCCGGCGCTCGGAGCCGGACGTCACCCAGACCGTGCGTCCGTCGGGAGCGAAGCCGACGTCGTGGGCGAGGAACGGCGCCGACGAACGTTCGCTCGAGCCTCGGGCGACGCGGATCGCTCGCGTCGAGCGCGGCGACTCGCTCCGCTCTCGTCCCGAGCGCCGTCCAGAGCGTTCTCCCGTCACGGCTGACCGAGATGTGCCGGGCGGGACCTGGGACCGACGTCCGCGAAACCACCCGGCCACGCTCTGCGTCCAGCACGACGATCTCCTCTCGCGCCGAGTCGGTGACGTACGCGAGCACGCGCCGGGGATGCGCTGCCGTGTACCGGGGAGCCTCGAATGCGTCGAGCTCGGCGCGAATCCTGCTCGTCGCGGCGTCGAGCAGCGTGACCACACCGTGCTCGGTATGTGCGACGACCGCGATCCGGTCGTGAACCGATTCGATGCTCCTCGGGCCCGGGCCCGTGGGGATTCGCCGCACGAGCCTCGCCGTCTCGAGGTCGAGCACGACGACGTGGCTCTCGAGATCCGCGGTCACGAACGCTACCGGCGTCCCGCCGAGCCGAGCGGCCAATGCCGCCGGCTCAGTCCCCAGGGCAATCGCACTCGAGGCGACTGCGGTCAGGAACGTGCGCCGGTCCATGTCTCGAATACACCCGGGAGCCTGCCAGAGGTCCCTTGGACCTCCGCCGATGCCTCCTTCGTATCTCCGGCATGGACCTCCTGGCCAGGTTCGGTCGTAGTCTGGGCACGCGATGCGCACGGGACGGGACGAGCGCGCCCGCGTGCGCGGGGCGCAGCGAGGGTCGGTCTCGGATCTCGAGGCCCTGTTCCGCGCCCACTGGCCGCGGGCGTTTCGTGCGGCGTACCTCGTCACGCACGACGCCGGTGCCGCCGAGGACATCGCGCAGGAGTCCTTCCTGGCCGCGATCCGGGCTCTCGACCGTTTCGATCGCAGACGGCCGTTCGGCCCCTGGCTCCATCGGATCGTCGTCAACCGGGCGATCGACTGGACGCGCGCACGGCGGCTGCGCGCGGAGGTGGAGCTCTCGGAGTCGCTACCCGCTCCCGACCAGTCAGCGCAGGCCGGAGGCGAAACTCTCGCCGCCCTTGCGGCCTTGTCCCCGGAGCATCGCGCCGTGGTGGTGATGCGCTATCTGCTCGAGTTCACTCCGGGAGAGATCGCGGAGGCTCTCGATCTTCCACGCGGAACGGTCAACTCGCGCCTGCGACGAGGTCTCGACGCACTCGGAGACGAGCTGTGAAGCACGACTTCGAGCAGATCGAGGTTCCGGGCGAGCACGACGCACGCGTGCGCACGTGGCACGTCGTCGAGTCCGCGTTCGCCGGGCGACAACCGCTCGAACGAGCTTCGCACTGGCCGCGCGTGGCTGCCATCGCCGTAGCACTCGCAGCGCTTCTCGCTGCTGCGCTGAGCCCGCCGGGCCGTGCCGTTCTCGACGAGGTCCGCGAAGTCGTCGGCGTCGAGCGCGCGCAGCCCGCGCTCTTCTCGCTTCCGGCGCCGGGGCGGCTTCTCGTCGCGTCCGACGCGGGCGTCTGGGTCGTTCGACAGGACGGCTCGAAGCGACTGCTCGGCGACTACCGGGAGGCGAGCTGGTCACCCTTCGGGCGCTTCGTCGTCGCAGCGCGCGAGAACGAGCTCGCCGCGCTCGAGCCGAACGGGGACGTACGCTGGACGCTGGCTCGCGCCGGCGTCACATCCCCGCGGTGGGCAGGGACGGAGACGGACACGAGGATCGCGTACGTCGACCGAACAGGCATCCGCACGGTCGCCGGCGACGGAACAGGTGACAAGCTCGTGAAAGCCGGTGCGCGTAAGCCGATCGCCTGGCGCCCCGGCGCCGGATTCGGCCTCGCGTACACGACATCTCGAACGGTGCGGGTCATCGACGGCGAGACCGGCCGAGTTCTTTGGCAGGCCCCGCGTCCTCCAGGGCAAGCCACGGCCGTCGAGTGGTCGTCGGACGGACGCCGACTCCTCGTCCTGTCCACCCGTCATCTCCGCGTCTACGACTCGCGAGGTCGCGTCGTCGATCAGGAGAGCCCGGCTGAGGGATGGCCGGACGTGGACGCGGCCTTCCGGCCGGGCTCGTACGAGGTCGGGGTGGCGCGAGTCCACGGCTCTCAGAGCACCGCATATGTTCTGAGCAGCCGCAGGCTCTTCAACGGAATGGGTGTCTTCCGCGAGCTCGGATGGGCACCCACGGGCGGTTGGATCCTGGTGACCTGGCAAAGCGCAGACCAATGGGTGTTCGTACGCGCGGACAGTTCGCGCATCCAGGCGGTCGCGAGCATCTCCGAGCAATTCCGATCGCGAGCCTTCCCCAGGATCGAAGGCTGGTGCTGCGTCTCCTAAGCCCGCCCAGTCTTCAGGCGGCCTTTCACACGAAACCCCGAGTTCGTCGCGCGAGCAGGCCTCGATCCGCAAGTACATGTTCCAGATCTGACCCACGCCGGCGGGCCTTCCTCGTTCAGCACTCACCAGGCACGTGTCGGGTCAGTCCGCGGCCTCGAGCTCGCGCTCGGCGAGACTTGCCGTGATCTCTGCGAAGTGCAGGAGCCTCGGCGAGCTTTCAGTCAGATAGCGCTCGAGCCAACGCATCGCGGCCTTCTCGAACTTCGGCGATCCGCGCTCGGAGTAGAGGTGGACGAGCTGGAGCGCGTCCTCGAGCGAGAGCTCGGACATCTCGCGAGCGGCGTCCTCGGCCATCCAGAGCGCTCGGCGCTCGATCGCACGCCGGAAGCGGGCGTGCGCGTGGGCCTCCGTGGTCACGAACGTATGTTCTCATTCAACCCCAGCCGTGTGACCTAGGATCGAGGAGTGACTACCACACCGATTGTCCTGGTACCCGGGTTCTGGCTCGGCGCGTGGGCGTGGGACGAGGTCGCCGCCGCGCTGCGCGCCGACGGGCACGACGTCACCGCGCTGACGCTTCCCGGTCTCGAGTCGGCCGAGAGCGACCGGTCCTCGATCACCCTCGCCGACCACGTCGACGCGATCTGCGACGCGGTGACGGCGGCGGGGCGTCCGGTCGTGCTCGCCGTGCACAGTGCGGCCGGTTTCTCCGGCTACGCGGCGAGCGACCGACTCCCGGAGCGGATCGCGGCCATGGTCTACGTCGACTCCGCCCCCGGCAAGGGAGCCTTGGATCCCGAGTTCGAGGGCGTCGAGAAGCCCCTGGTCTGGGAGCAGATCGCGGAGGAGGAGAATCTCGACGGGCTCAGCGAGGAGCAGCTGGAGACGTTTCGACAACGGGCCCTCCCGGTGCCGGCCGGCGTCCTGCGCGAGGCCGTCGAGCTGACGAACGACGCGCGCCTCGACGTGCCGACCACGGTCATCGCCACGGGGTACACGTCCGAGCAGTACAAGGACGCCGTCAAGGAGGGCTATGCGTGGCTCGCCGGCCTCACCGAGCTGCGTGACGTGACCTGGGTCGACCTGCCCACGAGCCACTGGCCGATGTGGTCGCGTCCGCAAGAGCTCGCTGCGATCATCGGCGACGTGGCGAGGGGCGCATCTGGGGCCTGACGGACCGACCACGAGGGCCGCGTTCTTCGATCCGCAGGCAGCTCGCTAGCGCGGGCTCGTCCTCTCCGAGGACGTGGCCTCGGCTGGTCACCCTTTGGAGGGCTATGCCGAGGCTTCCGGCACGCCTACCGTCAGCGGTATCGGTTCACGATCGAAGGGGGAACCATGCAGATCGCGCAGAGATCCGATCGTCACCTCGGCCGATCGCAACGGGTACTCGAGTTGTCCGGGTGGATCGGGACACGGAACATCGACCTCCCGACTGCCTGGGCGCGACCGCACGAGGACGTCGTCGTCGCGTTCGAGCGATGCAGCCCGACGAACTGGCAGGCGCGCCTCGCCAGCACCGACGGTCAGGTGCTGCTCGCATTTCCGTGGCACGACCACGCCGACCGCATCTTGCTCGGACGCGAGAGAGGGGAGTTTCCCATCCATGCCGACGAAGACGTGTGGCATGCCCTCGAGGAGGGATGGTGGGCGTGGGTGAAGGCGGACGGCGCGCACGTCTACGTCGCCGAGTGCGATGGTGACGAGATCGACCACATCCGGCACGCGCGAAAGCTCGAACACCGCAGTCCGGGCCTCGTCGCGGTCGACAAGGTGGAAGTCAGCTGGAACCGAGTTCCCCGTGTCGCCTACGACCGGGCCTGGCAAGACGCGATCGACACGTGCCGTGCTGGTCAGCCTTCCCCTGTCGGCGAGTGGATCTCTGAGGCGCCTGACGATCGTCGGCTGCGCCTTCGTTTCTGAGTCGCCCTAGTGGATCGAGCGCGAGTGCCGCTCTCGCTCAGCGCGCACGCCCCACCGCGTGACCGAGGTCAGGCTCGGCGCTTGGCGAGGCTTGTCGTGATCTCGGCGAAGTGCTGTAGCCGGGGCGTGCCTTCTGTCAGGTAACGCTCGAGCACCGCATCCCAGCCTTCTCGAACTTCGGCGAGCACCGCTCGGCGTAGAGACGGACGAGCTGTAGGCGGCCTCGAGCCAAAGGTTCGGCAGTCGCGAGCAGCGTCTTCAGCGGCGCCGTCTTGAAGCCCTCCACGAGGAACTCCGCAGCAGGCCGAGGGGCGGCGATCGTCGGGCCTGGCGATGTCGGCTTTCTCACGGTCGAGAAGGGTTCGGGGTACGGCATCGAGGAGGACTATTCGGAGGTCTGCTGGTTCTACGACCTCGACGCGACGCCGTCGATGCCCGAGGGGCCGATCGCCGTGAACGTCTTCGCCCGACTCTACGACGCCGACGCCTTCTTCGCCGTTTGCCAGCGCATGCGGCTGGAGGGCGCGAAGAGGCTCGAGGTCGCCCGCGCCGAGAGGTAGCCTGCTACGGCCCGGTTCCGTGAGGCTGATCTAGTTCCGCGCGCCGGCCCCAGCTCCCTCTCTTCGATGCGGAGAAAGCCGGCGAGCGACGCCCTCTTCGCCGCTGATCCCGCGCGGATGGAGGGGTTCTCGCCCATCCGCGGCAGCGAGGGAGAGCCCACCGTCACCAGAGGCGCTCGATCACTCGGCGGAAACGGACGTGGCCTGTCGGCTGACCCTGCGTCTCGCGCTGCTTGCGTCTCTCACCGTCGCAATCGTTGAACGGCGAAATCCACTACCCCGGCCGCCACAAGAATTGCTGCTAACGCGGGAACCAGAGACACCGCAGCACCAGACCGTCCGCCGATGAGGATCGAATCGGTGAGGTGGTCACCGTGAGCGATCCGTGTCAGCCAGAGGTGTGGCGAATCGACATCTGGAAGGTTGGGCCCCGCGAGGGTCGCGGAGATCATCCAGAAGGCAGACACGGCTGCGACTATGAGAGTGACGGTTCTCCATCGAAGCCATGCGTCGGCAAGGGGGAACGCCAGAAATGGAAGGAGTAGGATGAGGAACCGCGGACCAGCGGAAAACCCGCCAAATGGGAGATAGTACGACGCGTTGTACAAGAGCATCGCGGCCGTAAGTCCCGCAATAAAGAAGGCTTCGGAGCGAAACCCTCGGCGAGCGAGGCCCGGAAGACCGACGAGCGCAAGCGCTGTGATCGGTGCGAGCACAAAGAGGCCCCTGTCTGAGACAAGAAGGTCGAGCAAGGCACCGATGCTCGGGTGAGTGATTCCGTAGACCCCGGCGTCGTTGGCCCCGAGTACGTCGTGACCGGATTCACCGAGCGCCTTCACCGCGTGCGCATAGCTCGTGCGCAGCGGCGACCCGAAAGCCCAGGTGTTGAACAACAAAAGCGGGACGATTCCGATGAGCGCGCCACCCGCAAAGGAGGCGAGACGACGTAGGCGCGGGCGGTCCAACGCCAGATACAGCGCAACCGCAACCGCCACGATCACGGCCGGAAGCTCAACGACGATTGCAAGACCCGCGAGGACTCCGGCTCCCACGAGCGCGCGGAGCGGCCGTGCCGGTCTCGTGTACACGGCGAGAGCGAAGGCCGAAAACCCAAGCGCGGCTGCGAGGACGTGCGCGAAGTAGGTCGTTGCATATGGGAGCAACAACGTCCCGAGGCCGAGCATCAGCGCGACTGGAGTTCCCGCTGTTCCAATGCTCCGGTCAACTGCCCAGCGGATGAGAAGAAGGAGGCACAGGAACGCCACGACGACCACCAGGTTCCCGTACCACATCGTGCTCCCGTCAACCGTATGAGCGCCCGGCGGCGGCGATGTGGGGCTGCCCAGGGGGATAGCTCCAAGAGCCTTGGCTAGGGCATAGAAGGGAAGGCTGAACAGCGCAAGGCCCGGCGCCTTCGCCGCATAGTAGTGACCTTCGACGTAGGCAATGTCTCCGCTCTGATTCAGATGATCGTCGATACGCGGCGTTCCATCCGCCAGCGATTGAACGAGCGCAAAGTGTGCTTCCGCGTTCCACCCATCCTCGGGCACTCGAAAGACCGCGGCAACTGCGACGAGGACGATGGCCACGATTCCTGGCCAGGCCGTCCCGCCGTCTTCTCTCGGTGCGGATCACCTCAACCACTACGCCTTGCCACCTCATCGCGTCCTCGGAAGTCGCCCGAGTGATCTTCTTCGCCAGGCTCGTGCCAGCCGACCTCATCGGCGAGGAGCGCACCGACCGCACCCCAGTCGCGTCGTGCTCGAGCGTCGTAGAGCTCGCGGATCGCTCGCCCGTTCGCGTCCACGCGCTGATCCTAGAGTCAGTCCAGCCCGCTCACCTTCAGATCCCGCTCGCCGATCCGCAGGTTGCTCGCGAGCTCAGGATCATCGCCGCGAACCTCCTCGATGAAGTGCTCGGCGTCCTCGCGCCGAATGAAGGTCTCGATGGCGTCGCCCAGCGGGTGGCCGGAGCTTGAGCAGACGTCCACGATCGCATAGACGAGCACGGCACCGGCAGCTTGCCAATCGAGCCCGATCGCCTGGGGTGTCCGGGCGCACTTCAACTCCCCGGAAGGGATGGATGTCCCTGGAACCTCTCGCAATGAGCGGTCCATCGTCGCGGCCCGAACCGAGGTTTGGAGGAGTGGCGCCCCGTTCGCATTCGGTTCCGAAACACCCAGCGCAGTCATCGTCGCGCTGTCTCGTGCGCTCGATCGGCCACCGCCCCACCGTCTCAAGCAGTCCCACGGGCATCCATGTTCCACGGTGCCGAATCGGAACCTGACTCGTCGGCTCGACTCTCTCGGGCCTTGTCGACGGCGGCACCCGCTCGGCACCACCGCCCGGATTCGGTAAGGCGTCCTCGTCAGAGGCGCTGTTACGGTTCGAAGATGCTTGGCCAGGGCGACCAGATCCCCGACGTCGTTGTCTGGACGACTCTCGGGGAGGAGCCTCGTCCTCTGAAGCAGGCGCTCGGCCTCGGCCTCTCTCTACTGTGTATTTATGTTTACGACTGGTCGCCCACCTGAACGAACGAGCTCCTGCTCCTGCGTGACAGGGGGAACGACCTGGCGGAGGCGGGAACCCGGCCGTTCGGCCTCTCACGCGATTCGCTCTGGTCGCACCGCGCATGGGCGGAGACGCTCGGCGTCGAGGTCCCGCTCCTGACGGACTGGGAAGGCGAAGTGATCCGGGCCCTCGGAGTCGACCGTGACGTCTCCGGCATGACCGGCGTCCCGACACGGTCCGCATTCCTGATTCGGGACGGGGAGACGATCGTCGCCGCCTGGATGCTCGGCAGCGAGCTGCCCGACCATCGACGCGGTGATCGCGGCCGCGAGAACCAGAAGCTGATTGCAGTCCCTACCAGCGACCGACGGCCCTGGGCCTTTGAGCCGGCGCGGTGCCTGCCGACGGTCTAGGCGATCCAACCGAGCATCGCGCAGAGCGTGCGTTTCACGCCGAGTAGGTTCCCGTTCCGGACAGCGCGGAAACCCTCGACAGCTTCCGTGGCAATCGCCGATCCGCGCGTAGCCCAAGATGTGTGGCTTCGTGTTCATGACTCCTCCACGGATGCTTGAAGGGGACGAGCTGGGTTGCCGGCGACGACGGTCTCGGGCTCGACGTCGCGGGTGACGACGCTGCCGGCGCCGACGACCGCACCTTCGCCGATGGTCACGCCCGGGAGGACTATCGCGCCTCCTCCGAGCCAGGCGTCGTCACCAATGGAGATCGGCTCACCGTACTCGAGCCCGGTCGCGCGCTGCGCGCGGTCGAGTGGGTGGGAGACCGCGAGCAGTTGGACATGCGGTCCGAGCTTCACACGGTCTCCGATCGTCACCGGCGCGCAGTCGAGGAAGACACAGCCGACGTTCGCGTAAAAGCGCTCGCCCACCACCGTGTTCGACCCGTAGTCGCAATGGAACGGAGGCTCGATGACGATGCCGGGCCCGACCCGCGCGAAGAGCTGCCCGAGGATCTCGGGGCGAGCCGGGTCGCCCGGGCTCGTGCGGTTGTAGCGGGCGAGGAGCTCGCTCGCGCGCCCCCGCGCCTTCACACGCTCGGGCTCCGAAGGGTCGTAAAGCTGGTTATCAGGCACAGTTTCCGGCGACCTCAAACGCGGCTGTGGTTCGCGAGGAACGATGACGTGCAGCTCGCAACAGGGCTTTGGCCCAGAACGATCTGCGCGTCTCTACCAGCGCCCTGGATCTACGCCCGCCGTGTCGCCGCGAGGTCCTCCAGCTCCTGCCGGTCGATCAACTCTCCCGGGATCACGGCGACGCGGCAGCGCGTTCGCGCGCTGAGGGTCGCGGTTCGCGTGCCGCCCTCGAGCAACGCCCGCTCGCCGACGATCGCGCCGGGCCCGATCTCGGCAACCTCTTCGCCGTCGATCTCCACGGCGAGCACGCCGTCGAGGACGAGGTAGAGCTCGTCGCCGGGCGCGCCCTGCTCCACGAGCGTCTCGTCCGGCTCGAGCGTGCGCCGCTCGGGGATCGACTTGCCCGCAATCAGCTCGCGCGAGATCTCCCGTTCGAGCGCGCTCTCTGCGGCCGTGACGAATGCGTCGGACTCCTCGTCGCCCCACGGCGTACGCTCGCCGTGCGCCTCTCGGTACCAGGCCTTGAAGTCGATCGTCCCCGACTTCGCGACGAGGTTTCCGTCCCGATCGTAGATCCAGTGCCTGGGGAAGGTGCTTGCTCCGACGAGCTCGTGCTCCGAGGAACCGTCCGTTCGGATCGTGAGCGCGAGCGTCGTCCAGGCGGTCGCGGAATGGATCCGGACGAGCGGCCGCCCGGTCACCCTGCGCGGAGCCGGGAACCCAGCGCGGCCGCCGACCGTCTCCACGAAGCGGACGGCGCTCTCCTGAACCTCCGGCTCGTGCCGCAGGACCTCGAAGGCGACGCCGGGAATCGTGATGTCCGTGACGCCGAGGCTGAAGGTCCTCGAGCCGACCAGTCCGGTGCCCTCGTACCCGTGGCTGACGATCCTCCCGTCCTCCACGTCGATCCAGGCGGCGAGGCGATGAGCCTCGCGAAAGCGATCCTCGGCGCGCAGGCGCTCGAGGTCGCGTTCCTCGACGTGCTCTGGCGGCGGCTCGTCGTAGCGCGCGACCCCGAGCTCGAACGGAAGCTTCGGCATCCCCTCGATCGCATCCGACGGGATCCAGGAAATCGCAGTGACAGATGACTCGATGCGCATCTCGCGCCCCCTCTCGTCGACGCTCTCCACGCTAGAGCATCCAGCGGGCCTAGCCTAGCTGTATGTCCCAGGGAGGTTGTTGACGCGCTGTAGCGGCGCAAGGCCTCCGAGAGCGCGGTGGGGGCGGAAGCGATTGTAGAAGTCGAGTGCCCCAGGCAAGGCAGCCAGCCGCTCGGCCTCGTGCTCGTAGGGGTAGGCGTACGCCCAGCGCTCGAGCAGGGTGCGGATGAAGCGTTCGGCCTTGCCGTTGGTCTGCGGGCGATAGGCGCGGGTCTTCTTGACCGTGATCCCCGACACGGCGCACGCATCGGCCCAGCGGCGTTTGAAGCAGGTGCCGTTGTCGCTCAAGACGCGCTCGACGGTGATCCCGTGTGCGTCGTAGAAGCGGACGAGCTCGTCGAGGAAGGCGAGTGCGGAGTCCGCGCTCTCGTCGCGGTAGACGCGGGCGAAGCCGAGCCGGGAGTGGTCGTCGATCGCGACGAAGAGGTGCTGCCAGCCGGCCCTGCCCTTGGCCCGTTGTCGGCGATTCCCGGTCACGCGGTGTCCCGGCAGGAGGATGCGGCCGAGCCTCTTGCTGTCGACATGCACGAGCTCGCCGGCTCGGGAGCGCTCGTAGCGGACGATCTCCTCGCGAGGCGGGCGCGAGACGAGGCGGGAGCGGCCGTGCCGGCGAAGGACGGCATGCACGGTCGAGGCTGCGATCCCGAGCGCCCAGCCGATCACGTGCGGTCCCTCGCGCAGCTCTGCTCGTGTGTGCAGGATCGCCTGCTCGACGCTCCTGGGTGTGCGCCGCGGAGACCGGTGCGGTCGGCTCGAGCGGTCCTGCAGCGACTCGCCGCGCCGGCGGCGGTTGACCCACTTGGAGGCCGTTTGCCGGGAACAGCCGACGACGAGGGCCGCGGCGGCGATCGTCACACCGGCCGCGACCAGATCGCAGACACGCTCCCGCTGACGGACGGTCAAAGACCGCATTTGCATGAAGATCCATGAGAGCCCTCCTTTGGGCCGCGACTCTTTGACAAGCCGCACCCTAGGAGGGCTCGTTGCTACCTCAGGCCGTCAACAACGTGTCTGGGAACTACACCTAGCTCAGGTCCAGAGACATTTCAGCGCTGTGAGTGTGTGGGTGTCCCGTCTGGGGCTCTTGCCAGGGTGGCGCCGGTGCTCTTTGCTTGTGACCCGATTTCCGCATGACCCCGTTGGCGGGTGTCTTTCGAGTGATGTGTCCGGGCGAAGAGACCGGTGTCGGCCTGGCGCCCGCTTGCTGGCCTGATCAGAAGCCTGTCCGCCCTGCTGAGGCGTGACCCGTCACAGTCTTGCCGCCCGCGGTCTCAAACCCAGACCGACACCGGATGTGTCCCCCAACTCTGGGCTGGAGGTCAGTACCGGATGCTTGCAGATCAACTGGACTACGTGGTCGGCGTTGACCCGCACCGCGACTCGCACGCGCTCGCGGTGGTGCATGTCGTCAGCGGGGCCGTGGTATTCGAGGCGAGCATCGCCGCGAGCAGCGAGGGCTATGCGCACGCCCTGAGCCTCGTCGACGAGCATGCCGCAGGTCGGCGTGCGTTCGCAGTTGAGGGCACCGGTTCGTTCGGTGCAGGCCTCACTCGTTTCCTGGGCATTCATGGCGAACGGGTGCTCGAGGTCGGGAGGCTGCGGCGTGAGCGTCGCTCGGGCGGCAAGACCGACGCGCTGGATGCGATCCGCGCCGCTCGCAGCGTGCTCGCGCAACAGCGGCCAGCGACTCCGCGTGCGGGCGGCGAACGTGAGGCACTACGGGCGCTGATGGTTGCGCGGGAAGGAGCCGTGGAACGCAAAACGGGCGGGACTCTGTCAGCTGCGGAATCTCCTCGTCACAACACCCGAGCCGCTCCGCACTCAGCTGCGCCCGCTGACCAGGACACGGTTGCTTCAACGGCTGGCGGCAACACGACCCGAGCGGCGCGCCGATCCGGAACTACGCGGCGCACTGCTCGCACTGCGCTCGGTCGCACGACGCTTGCTGCAACTGACCAGCGAAGAACGTGAGCTCACGCGAGAGATCGAGAAGCTGCTCCGCAAGCTGGCACCGCAACTGCTCGTACAGCCCGGCGTAGGTCCGCTCGCCGCCGCGCAGCTCGTCCTCTCCTGGTCACACCCAGGCCGAATCACCTCCGAAGCCGCCTTTGCACGGCTCGCCGGCTGCGCCCCGATCCCCGCCTCGTCAGGACAAACGATCCGCTACCGCCTCGACCGCAGCGGCGACCGCAGACTCAACTGTGCACTCCACATGATCCTCGTCACCCGACGGCGATCACATCCCGCGACGATCGCCTACATCGAGCGTCGTATCCAAGAAGGCAAGAGCTTGCCGCGAGGCGATCCGCTGCCTCAAGCGGTACCTCGCCCGCAACCTCTACCGCCTACTCGAGAACGGACCGCCAGATGCCGACTTGACAGACATAGAAGCATCACTCGCGCCGCTAATGCTCTGCTACCGGAACCGCCGGTGGCGACCAGACGTACGGCGTCGTCGTCGTCACGGCGACGAATCCGAGGCGTTCGAGGATCGGGCGGCTGTCGCTGGAGGCGTCGACCTCGATGAACCGGAAGCCACGCTCGGCGGCCAGGCTAGCCCGGTACGCGACCGTTGCGCGGTAGATCCCGTGCCCACGCCACGCCGGCACCGTCCCGCCGCCCCAGAGCGTCACGAAGTCCGTTCCCTCCTCGAACCGCACCCAGGCGGCGCACACGACCGCGCGGTCTGCCTCCGCGACCACGACGGTGAGGTAGTGCGGATCCGCGCGCTTCTCGGACTCGAGACTCTCTGCGAGCCACGTGGGCACCTCGTCGTCGTACTGCCAGATGTCCGGCTGCACCGCTGCGATCCGGTCGAAGTCGGACCGCTCGGTCACCTCGCGGAGGGAAACGCCCTCGGGGAGCCGGAGCGGGCCGGCGACCTTGTCCACCGGCGCGATCACGACCGTCTCCTCGTCCTCGGGAACGAAGCCGGCCGCACGCAGCCGCCTCGGGAGATCCGGCGGCCGGTCGTGCCCGTGCAGCTTCCACTCGAAGCGCTCACCGCGCTCGGCGAACACGCGCACCTGGCGCGCGATCAAGTCGTCGAGGTCGGCGCCCTCGAGCCCACCGAGTTCGCGATAGACGACGAAGCCGCGTCCTCCCAGGCCGAAGAGGCGGAGGAGCGGCCCGTCCCGCTCGGCGCGAGCTCCACTCGGCAGCCGGTCAGGCACGTAGTCGCGAAGCTGCGCGTCGTAGGCGGCCAGAAGCTCTGACTCGTCGGGCACGGGCGAACCCTAATCCTCGAAGCGCTCGGCCGATTCAGCCTGCTCTTCGAGTGTCGGTGGACACCTCCCGCAAGTGACGTGATCGACGTCTACTCGGCTACCGCGATCGCGAGCTTCCCCGCAGTGTGGGTACTCGCGAGCGATTGCAGCGCCTCGCCTGCTTGGTCGAGCGGATATGTCTCTTGGATGTGGACGCGTAGGGCACCCGCTTCCAGAAGTTGCGCGAGGCGCTCGAGATTCGCCGTCGTCCCGGATGCCATGAGGTTCGTCCGGCCGGCCCCCTCGCCCGCGGCACCGAGCGGTGATGCGAGCCGTCCGCCCTCCTTGAGCACGGATGCGTCCGGCGTGAAGGAGACGAGGTCGAGAAGAGCGTCCACACCTTCCGGGAAGCGCTCGCGGACGTCGGCGAGGACGTCGGAATCGCGATCCAGGATCTCGCCGGCGCCCAGTTCGCGCAGGTACTCGCGGTCCTCGGGGAGCGCGGGAGCGATGACCTGTGCACCTCGTGCTGCGGCAAGCTGAACGAAAAAGCTGCCGACACCTCCGGTCGCCCCACGACGAGGACGCTCTCGCGTGAGGAGAGCTCGAGCGCATCGAGCGCGGCAAGCGCCGTGAGTGCCGCCAGGGGTGCCGCCCCGACCGTCGCCAGTTCGACGCTCTCCGGCGCGCGGGCAACCGAGTCTCGTGGGATGACCGCGTAGTCCGCCCAGCTTCCGTCGTGCACGGTCGGGTTGGCATGCAGCACGAATCCGTACACCCGATCGCCGGCCGCGTACCGACCGACAGCCGGGCCAACCTCCTCGACGACTCCCGCGAAATCCCGGCCGAGAGTCACCGGAAACTCGTACTCGGCCATCCCTTTCAGCATTCCGGCCGCGATCGCAGCATCCGCAGAATTCACGGATGACGCGTGCACGCGGACAAGTAGCTCGTCGGCGTCAGCGGTCGGGATCGGAAGGTCTTCGCGAAATCCAGGCGCACTCTCAAAGCTGTCGAGAGTGAAGGCGCGCATTCGTGTCCTTCCAGATCCGAGGAGACGGCCTGCGTGGTCGCCTGAAGTAGATCAGCTGGTCGGCATGGCCAGCGAGTCCGTCCGCACCTACGCCGTGCGCCCCGCACCGAAGGCCTGGACGAAGAACTCGGTGTCCTCGTCCTGCTCCGTAACTGCCGACTCCCTCTCGAACGGCGTTCTCTGCGAATCGCATCTTTCCGATCAGGCTCTCGATCTCAGCGCGTGAGGAGACGGACTCTGGTGCCCCTCGACGTAAAGCTCTGCGTCGAACCCGAGAATCGCCTCGTGCAGTGGGAACGCCAACTCGGCGGTGAGGGCGCCTTTGGGCGAGTCGTAGAGACAGTCGCCGAGGAAGAGCACGCGGTCCGGCTCGACATACATCACGCTCGAGTCCGCGCTGTGGTCGCCACCCACATGTCGAACGCGGACGGTTGCACCGCCGAGCTGGATTTCGAGCCCGTCCTGGAAGACGACGTCAGCCGGAGCAACCTCGACGCTCCGTGGCGAGGGCAGCTCTTCCTTGACGTGCGCAGCGTGTTGGGGCGAGGCGAGGCCGGCGGCGACGCGCCGGTCGAGCGCCTCGTCGCTCCAGTCCGTCGCAGCGAGCTCGATCAACCGCCCTGCGGTCGATGAATGGGCGATCACCTGCGCATCGACCTCAGCCCCGCCGAACACGTGATCCCAGTGGGAATGGGTGTAGACCACAGCGCTCGGGCGCGCCGCACACTCGGTCCACAGCGCATCCAGGAACTCCCTGGCGTGGGCCTTCGACGATCCTGCGTCCAGCATGAGCGCGCGCCGTTCGCCGACGACCGCGCACAACGACGGACGATCCGGCGGTCCTGGCGGCATCCAGTAGACATGCGCGCTGATCCTGGTCAGGACACTCATCCGCAAGCAGTCGCGAGCCGATGTGCTACGCCCGCCGCAGGCGGCCGGCGAAGCCGGTGTTCGGCGCGTGGACGTTCAGCATCCGGAGGTCGCCGTCGCCGGCGTTGCGGAAACCATGGACCACGCCGATCGGGGCCGCGACATACGCGCCAGGCCCTACGCGAACGACCTCGTCCTCGATCACGAACTCGGCTTCGCCCTCCAGCACGTAGAACGAGTCGACGTGGTCTGAATGACTGTGCGGCTCGACGCCCTCGTAGTCCGGCCCGTACTGCAGCTCGACCACCTCGAGCTCGGGAAGCTCGGCGAGAATACGGTGGTTGCGAGGGCCACGCGCGACTTTTTCGCCGTCGTCGGGACCGATCAGGATGCCGTCCACCGCGGGAGTGTTCCAGACGGGCCCTTACATGCCCATCGCGTGGTGAAGAGCGGCTGATTTGCAGGTATTTCTGCTGGCGGAGCAGTCGGTCGTCATCACGGAGCCCTCACCACGAGACACCGATACAACCACACTCGCACCGCGGGAATGGGTGCGGCCGGAGGCGGCTACACCGCTCATAGCGCCGGCTGCGCCTCCGCCCGCACCTCCACGAGGCGCTCGCGGACCTGGCGGGCCAGCGCAAGGTTCTTCTTCCGCTCGCAGCGCTCGAGGGCCTGCTCGAGCGCGGCTTCCGCCTCGTCGAGGCGACCCGCCGCCGCGAGGACCTCGCCCAGGTCGCAGAGCGACTCCGCCTGCATGTTCAGCGAGTCGGTGCGCTCGCTCTCGGCCACTGCCTCACGCGCCAGCCGTTCGGCCTCGGCCAGGTCTCCGCGGTGGGCGTCGACGCGGGCGAGCACTTGACAGACATAGACCTGCGTCATCGGGTCGTCCTCGTCGATCGCGTGCGCGCGCTTTGCCAACTGCTCCGCCTCGTCGAAGCGACCCAGCCGGCACAGCGAACGGCCGAGGAGCGGCAGGTAGGTCGCGAGGCGAGCGTGGTCGCCCGTCGTGTCGAGCCAGTCGCAGACGGTACGCAGGTAGCTGCTTGCAGCTTCGTGGTCGCCGGCGAGGCTCGAGACCTCAGCGAGAATCCAGTCGCCCCAGCGTGCGGTGGTTTGCTCGCGGAGCCTCGCGTCCGCCTCCTGAGCCTGCTGCCAGGCCTCGTCGCGGCGGTCGAGCATGGCGAGCAGCCAGGCACGCACGGACAGCAGCCACGACGAGCCCGTCTCTGCGATCAGGCGATCGACGGTCGCGAGCGCCTCGTCCGCCGGCCGCGATCCGACGATCAGGGGAGTACCGAGATTGGACGCAGGCGGCACCGCGCGACCGGCGAGGCGGCTGTGCCGAAGTGCGTGTTCGGACGCCGTCGCCCAGTCGTCATAGCGGCCTCGCATGGCTGCAACCTCATAGCCGAGCACCGACCAGACGTACATCAGTCCGACGTGATCGTCCGCCTGCTCGAGGCGGCGGCGTGCTTCGAAGAGGAGTGTCTCGAGCTCGTCCGGCGGCATTCGGAGTGATCGTCAACCGGAAGGACACAGCCATCGCGCGGGCGAGAGCCTCGCCGAGCTCGTCGCTCGCCTCGCTTGCCTGTAGGGCCGCCTGCTCGGCGATCCGGGCTGCTCGCTCCGGCTCATGCCACCGCGCACGGGCGAGGTCGAGCTCGGCGTGGACGTCGGACCGGAGCGGCCGTGTCAGCGCGAGCGCCCGCTCGAGCAGCCCCGCCGCGGCGCGCTCGTCATCTCTGTCGAGCGCGCGCCGCCCCGCAGCCAGAAGGCGGTCGCCAGCGCGGAGGGCGAGCACCGGGTCAGGTCGGCCCAGCTCGGTGTGGTAGCGGGCGGCCTGCTCGAGGTGGTAGCCGAGGAGCTCGTCCAGCTCGACGAGGGCCGACTTGTCCTCGAGCCAGTCGGCGAAACGGAGGTGCAAGTCTGCGCGAACGGCCTTCGGGAGGCGCGTCGTAGGCGGCGTCGCGGATCAGCAGGTGGCGGAAGCGGAAGGCGTCCTCGCCTGGGAGCTGGGGCCGGTCGGGGCGGATCAGCTCGTGCCGCGCGAGCGATGCCAGCCGTGGCAGCACGTCCGGCTCCTCCGGGGCGAGCGCCTGGACGGCGCCGCGGTGGAAGACCTCGCCCTCGACCGCGCCCCGTTCGAGCACGCGCCGCTCCGGTTCCTCGAGCTGGTCGAGCCGCGCGGCCAGGAGCGCCCGCAGCGTCGGCGGCACGTCGAGCCCGCCGCCCTCGGTCGCCAGCGCCAGCATCTCGGTGATGAAGAGCGGGTTCCCGCCGGCCGCGGCGGCGAACACGCCGGCGCAGGTCCTCCGGCAGAGCGTGCCCGATCAGCGCATCCGCCTCGTCGGGCGCGAGCGGCTCCAGCCGCAGCGGAGCCGGCCAGGAGGGGCGCCGATCGAGCAGCTCAGGCCGAGCCATGCACAAAAGCAGCAGCTGCGCGCCCGCCGACAGCAGTCTCGTCGACTCGACGAGATCGAGGAACGTCTCCTCGCCCCACTGCAAGTCGTCGAAGCAGACCACCAGCGGTGCCTGTTCCTCGAGCAGCTTGCGGAACGCCCAGGCGATCTCGTCCGCGCTCGTCGGGCGGTCGCTTTCTCCCAGCAGCGAGCGCACCGCGGCCGCCCCCATCTCGTCGAAGGGCAGGGCGTCGAGCTGCTTCACGACCTCGACGACCGGCCAGTAGGTGATCCCCTCGCCGTACGGAGGGCAGCGCCCGCGTACGACGCGTCCCTCGATGCCGCTCAGCGCCTCCGCGACCAGGCGCGACTTGCCGACGCCCGCGTCGCCGACCACCGTCACCAGCTCGCAGGACGGCTGCGTCCGCGCCCGATCCCACGCCTGCAGCAGCGTCGCGAGCTCGCGCGCACGACCGACGAAGCGTGACGCGTGCGAGCGCTCCGGAGGGCCCGGAACCGCGAGCAGCCGGAAGGCCGGCACCGGCTCCGCCTTCCCCTTCAAGGCCAGCGGCTCCACCGCCTCGACCACGACCGCGTCTCGCACGAGCGCCAGCGTCGGCCCGCCGATCAATATCTCGCCCGCCGGGGCCGCCTGCTCGAGCCGCGCGGCCACGTTGACCGCGTCCCCCGTCGCAAGCCGCTCCTCCGTCCCAGCCACGACCTCGCCCGTGTTGACGCCGATCCGGCCATCGATACCGAGCTCCGGGAACGCCTCCCGCATCTCCACCGCGGCCCGGCATGCTCGCAGCGCGTCGTCCTCGTGCGCCGCCGGCACACCGAACACCGCCATCACCGCGTCGCCAATGAACTTCTCCACCGTGCCGCCGTGGGACTCGACGATCGCCCTCATCCGCTTGAAGTAGCGAGCCAGCAGCGCCCGCAGCGCCTCCGGATCGGTCGACTCGCCGAGGGCCGTCGACCCGGTCACGTCGCAGAACAGCGCCGTCACCGTCTTGCGCACCTCGCGCGGAGCTGCCGTCGCCACGAGCGCCGCGCCACAGCCGTTGCAGAAGCGGGCACCGACCGTGTTTTCCCGCCCGCAGCTCTCGCAAATGAGCACGGGCTGAGGCTAAGACATCGCGACGTGATAACAAAGCCCCGGGCACGACTTGTCACGAGGACTCACAGCTTGCGCGTCATCACCGGGACCACACACCGGTCCACGTATCTGCTGGATGCTTTCGTCGCTGATGCCTCTTCGTTTGGCTCGAGGCGAAGGCAATCACGCGCGAAACATGAGCATCCATGGCGCTGGCGCGTCCCTTGAACGGCTTGATAGACAGCTCGACGGCACGCGGCCGGCCGAGCCGCGCGTCCCCTACATACCCATCGAGTGGTACCCGGCGTCGACGTACAGCGTCGTCCCGGTCACGTTGCCCGCGTCGTCCGACAAGAGATAGGCAGCCGCGGCCCCGCAGTCGCCTGCCTCGATCTGCCGGTGGAGCGGCGCGCGCTCCTCGAACATCGTCTCCATCGTCGTGAAGCCCGCGATCGAGCGGGCCGCAAGTGTGCGCACCGGCCCGGCCGAGATCGCATTGACACGGATGTTCTTGAAGCCGAGATCCCACGCGAGGTACCGGACGGAGGAGTCGAGCGTCGACTTCGCGACGCCCATCACGTTGTAGTGCGGAACCGCGCGCTCCCCGCCGAGGTAGGTCATGGTCAGGATGGCGCCGCCTCCGCGAGCGTCCATCAGCGGCTCCGCGGTGCGCGCGCACGCGACGAGCGAGTACGCGCTGATGTCGAGCGCCATCCAGAAGCGATCGCGCGGCGTGTCCGTGAAGCGCCCCTCGAGATCTTCCGCTGCCGCGAACGCCACGGAGTGGACAAGGATGTCAAGCCCGCCGCCGAAGGTGTCTGACGACTTCGGAGAAGACACGCGCGATGTCCTCGTCGGAGCGCACGTCGCACTCCGTGACGAGCGGGCTCGAGACGGTCTCGGCGAGGTCGCGGACGTTCTTCTCGATCCGCTCGCCCTGGTACGTGAACGCGATCTGCGCTCCCTCCTCGGCGAGCCGGTGCGCGATCGCCCACGCGATCGAGCGCCTGTTGGCGACCCCCAGCACGAGCGCGTGCTTGCCCTCGAACCTGCCGGCCATCCGGCGACCTCCCGGTGCGAAGACGAGATAGGCTCGCCAGCCGGGATGAGCGAGAGGCGGGTAGCGGTCGTCACGGGAGCGTCGTCGGGGATCGGGGAGGCGACCGCACGCGAGCTCGCTCGGAGAGGCTGGCTCTGCGTCGTCCTGGCGCGGAGGGCCGACCGGCTCGAAGCGCTCGCTGCGGAGATCGACGGGCGAGTGGGAGGTTTGCGACGTTCGCGACCGCGCACAGGTCGACGAGGTGGCGGCACGCGTGCTCGACCGTCACCCGGCCGTCTCCCTCCTCGTCAACAACGCGGGCGTCCCCGGCCGTGGCTCATTCGTCTCTACCTCGCCCGAGACCGTCGAGCGCGTGCTCGAGACGAACTACCTCGGCGGCGTCTGGTGCTCGCGCGCCTTTCTGCCGGGCCTCCGTGCGGCGGGGCCCCGCGCGCACGTCGTCAACGTCGTCTCCGTCGCCGGAACCATCGCGTTCGCCCCCGCCGGGCCGTACGCGGCCGCGAAGCACGCACAGCTGGCGTTCTCGCGGTCGCTCGCTTCCACGCTTCGCGCCGAGGGGATCCGCGTGCACACGCTCCTTCCGGGCTTCGTCGAGACCGAGGGCTTCAAACCGCGCACGACTCTCAAGAGCTCACTCATGCGCCGGTTCGTCATCGACTCGGAGGACGTGGCGAGGTCGATCGTCGAGGCCGTCGAGAAGGGGAAGCGGGAGCTCACGGTTCCCTGGTTCCCGTACCGCCTCGTCTCGATCTTCCAGGCACTCTTTCCGGGAGTGCTCGCGCGCCTCGTCGGGAGCTATGGCTACCGCTCCGGCGTCCAGGACTAGAACTACGGCCCGGGCTTCCGGGCGACGTACCAGCCGACCTCGACGTCGTACGGTTCGGCGGGCGCCGGGCCGCGAATGCGCTCCCGGTCTTCGTCTGACAGCCCGGCGAGCGCCAGCCGCTGCTCGAGGTCGATGCGCTCGCGCGTCACGTCGGACGTCAGGAGCACGAGGTCGTTCGCGTCGAGGTACCCGCGAATGTCGCCATCCGGGAGCAGCCGTTGGTGTGTGGCGTCGCGCAGATGCTCGAACCGGTCCAGTTCCATGCTCCGCAAGGGATCGATCGACCCGAGCTGATCGACGATGAACAGCCGCTCGCCCGGCGCGCGTCACCGCGCGCGAGCTCCGAGACGGCGAGCTCCGGGCGGCGCACGTGATGGAGTACGCGATGACAGCACGCGAGATCGAAGCTCGCGTAGCCGAACGGAAGAGCGGTGACGTCGCCTTCGAGGAAGCGAACGTTCTCGGGCGCGGCGGCTCTTCCCGCCTCGAGGTAGTCCTCCCTCGTGTCGACCCCGACGACCTCGGCGACGTGCGGTGCAAGCGCGAACGCGAGCGCTCCGGTGCCGCAGCCCGCGTCGAGAACGGCCTCGGTCCCGTCGAACGGTCCCAGCAGCCGGCGCACGCGCTCGGCGAGATCGGTGGCCCGCGCCTCCTGCAGCGCGAGGCGGAGCTCGACGCTCAAGGCGGCGCCTCCCCGTCGGCAAGCCGGCGCGCGAGGTCGAATGCGTCCTCGCGCGTCGAGATCGTCCCGGCTGCCCGCTCCTCGGCGATGGCAGCGAGGATACGTCCGATTTCGGGCCCGGGTGGGATGCCGAGCTCGTCGCCCCGGACGAGCGGCTCGGACGGCTCGTCGCGCCGAGCCGCCTGCGACGGCTCCCGCGAGCTCCGGCGCGCCGACGAACGCGAGTGCATCGAGCGACCACGGCTCGGTCTCCCTCCGGAACGTGTGGATCGCGCGGGGGGACGAAGCGGCCGGAGCTTGCGCGCGCAGCAGCGTCGTCGCGTAGCGGCGTAGATCGTTCGAGATCGGAAGGCTCGCGAGATTCTGGCCGAAGACCGCGACCAGTCGGAAGTCCGGAGCGTCGATCGCGCCCAGCGGCCCGTCGAGCCGGCCGCCGAGCGGCTCGAGCAGCCCCATCTCGTCGAGCCGCCGGAAGCCCGCCGCAGAGAGGCGTCGGAGCTCGCCGAGGATGCGCTCTCCGGCCGGGCGGGTCACGAGCGCCGCCGACGCACGCAGGAGCTCTTCGGTGTGCTCGTCCATGCGGAAGCTGAGCTCGTCCTCCAACCGCACCGCCCGCAGGAGACGCAGCGGATCGTCGAGGAAGACCGAATCGGACACGGCTCGTACTCGCCCGGCCGCGAGGTCGGCTCTCCCGTCGTACGGATCGCAGAACTCGCACGATCCCACCCTGATCGCGATCGCGTTGAACGTGAAGTCACGTGACGCGAGATCGGCCTCGATGCCGTCGGGGCTGGGCGTGAAGTCGACGGTCTGCTGGGCGTCCGGCACGACTACGCGCCAGGCTCCGTGCCGCTCCGAGAGCGGAAAGGCGGCGCCTCCGAACCGCCGCGCGTACCGGACTGCCGTCTCTCGCGGATCACGACAGGCGACATCCACGTCGAGCAGCGGACGTCCGAGAAGCTCGTCGCGAACGGCGCCTCCGACGAGCCACGCCTCTTCGTCGCCGAGCACCTCGCGGACCCGCTCATCCATCTTTGGAACCCCTTTCACAATGAGCGATCAGGTCGCGATGCGGCCCTGGACGCCACGATGCCGCGTCCCCGGTCGCGTCCATATCGGCTTGATATGGACGCCCCCTGCATCCTTGCCTCGCGGCGTCCAGCATCCGCCTCGCGACGGGCGATCCTCATGAAAGAGGTTCTCACGGCTTCGCTACCCGCCGGGCTCGGCCGGAACGCGTGTTGAGCCCGGTGGCGACCTCGTATCCGATGGTGTCGGCCACGCGCGCGTGATCCTCGATCAGGATCCCGTCGCCCACGAGCGTCACTGGCGTTTCCGGAGGGAGCCGCTCGTCGAGCTCGACCGCGAGCGCATCCATCGAGATCGTGCCGACGACGCGTCTGCGTTGCCCTTCGACGAGGATCTCGGTTCCAGTCATGTCCCGGCGGAACCCGTCCGCGTAGCCGACCGGGACGATGCCGATCCAGGTAGGCCGGTCGGCGACGAAACGGCGGCCGTAGCCCGTGCTCTCGCCGGGCTCGAGCTGCTTGACGAGCGCGAGGTAGGACTCCCAGCGCAATGCCGGCTCGAGCCCGTCGGCGCCCGGATCGGCACCGAACGGCGAGATCCCGTAGAGCGCGATGCCGCAGCGAACGGCGTCGCACCGCGCCTCCGCGTAGCGCAGAGTGGCCGCGCTGTTCGCGATGTGCCGCGTGAGGGACTCGTGCCCTGCGGTCGCCTCCTTGAAGCGCTCGATCTGAAGCTGCGTGAACGCCGGATCGGACTCCGCGACCGCGAGGTGGCTCATGAGACCGACGACGTCACGGCTCGCAGACGCCAACTCGGAGAGCCCCCAGCGCCCCATCCCGGTGTCGAGCTTGAGATGAACCCGAACGCCCTCCGGCACCCTTCCGGCGGCAGTCACGAGCTCGAGCCGGGCAGCCCGCGCCTCGCCGACCTCCCGCTCCGAAACGGGACCCATGACGATGACGCGTGCGTTCCGGAGTCCGGCGCGGAGGTGGAGCGCTTCGGGCAGCGTGGCGACGCAGAGCGCGGTCGCCCCCGCGTCGAGCGCAGCGCGCGAGACGTCGACCGCGCCGTGGCCGTACCCCTCGGCCTTGACGACCGCCCAGAGCTCGGCTCCGCCGGCAGCGCTCAGCAGGGTTTGGGCGTTGCGCCGGATCGCTCCGAGATCGATGGTGAAGCAGGAGCGCTCCATGTAGGCATTCTCAGTCATAGCGAACGATCGACGCGAGCGCGCGCGTGCAAACTTTTCGCAGTGCCGGGCGACCTGGAAGGTCAGATCGACGCTTAGAACCCCTTTCACAATGGGCGACCAAGTCGCGATGCGGCCCTGGACGCCACGATGCCGCGTCCTCGGTCGCGTCCATATCGGCTTGATATGGACACTCCCTGCGTCCTTGCCTCGTAACGTCCAGCATCCGCCTCGCGACGGGCGATCATTATGAAAGAGGTTCTTAGGCGACCTGGCTGGGCGCATCCGCGGCGCCGTCGGACTCGCCGACGAGAGCCTCGAGAACGCTAACGAAGCGGCCGATCTCGGTGGTGCTGCGCGGGGTCGAGCGGTCGCTCGTGAGGAACAGGCCGGGGCTCTCCACTCCGTCTGCGAGCGCGCGGCGGAAGATCGGGACGAAGTCGACGACGTTGTTCGTGACGATCGTCCGGTTCTCGACAGTCACGGCAGCAAGGAGCTCGCGATCGCTGGCGGCCACGAGATCGCGTCTCTCCCTGAGCGAGACTGCGTCGTGACCGCGATCGCGCAGTCGGACGGCGATCTGGGGCGAGTACATCTCGTCGAGGAGGAGCTTCACGTCAGCAGCTCCTGCTGACGGCGCCAGCTCTCCTCCTCGCGGGCCTCGATCGCCCGCGCGCGCGCCGTCCATTCATCGATTTCGTGCTGGAAGTCCGCGTAGTAGCGGAGGCAGGCCCGCACGTGCTCGACGGGGATCTCGAGGTACTCCGCGGCGGCCTCCACGGATCTGTCGTTCTGCCGAATCGTCTCGACGACCTGCCAGACGTCGAGTCGGGTTGCCATGAGCGCAGGCCGCCGACCACCGACGCCGTCGCGGAAGTGGATCAGCGGATGAACGTCCATCCGCAGCCCCTCCTCGAGGTAGCGCTCGACGAGCGCGGTCTGCGTCTCGCCGACCTCCTTCGCGTAGCGCTCGAGCCGGTCCGAGGTCTCGGTCCGGACGCGAAACGAGACCGGTTTCCGGCTCCTGGCGTGGTCGCTTGGATTGACTTGCATCGTATGACGATGTTAGCACCGCATCGCAAACGGCCATATAGATTCAAATCTCTGGTTTTGCGGTCACGGCTACGACGACGAGCCCGAAGAGGCTTTCAGAGGCGAAAAGAGTGCTCTCGACCGCTCTCGAGGGCGGCCGGCAGCCCAGCGAGGAGATCGCTCGCGACGAGCCCGGCGCGCTGCGGAGCGAGCTCGGCCGCCTGCGCGTGCACGACGGCGGCGGCCGCTGCGGCGAGCTGCGGCTCGAGGCCCTTGGCGAGGAACGCGCCGACCACGCCGGTGAGCACGTCGCCCGTACCGGCGGTGGCAAGCGCAGGTGGACCGAGATCGCACACGATCACTCCCGAGCCGGGCGCGGCGACGATCGTGTCCGCGCCCTTCAGAGCGACGATCGCGCCGAATCGATCCGCTCCTTGCTGGGCCGCGGCGAGCCGATGCGCGTTCACCCAGTCCGACTCGCTGCCGAGCAGTCGAGCGAGCTCGCCCGCGTGCGGAGTGAGGACGGTCGGCGCGTCACGCTCGACGGGCTCGAGACCGAAGAGTGCATCCGCATCGACGACCGCGGGGATCCGAAGCGTGCGGAGCAGCTCGCGAACGAGCGCGCGACGCTCGTCGCTTCGGCCGAGACCCGGGCCGATCGCGAGCGCGGTCGCACGCTCGGCTGCACGCGCGATCGTCTCGACGGCGTCCGCGTCGCTCCAGCCGACTTTCACCGGCTCGAGCGCCAGCGCCTCGGCCGCCGGAAGTGCGGCCTGCGGGACCGCGAGCGTCACGTAGCCGGCGTCGGCGCGGAATGCGGCCAGCGCCGAGAGGCAGGCCGCGCCCGTCATTCCCGGCTGACCTCCGACGACGAGCACCGACCCGGACGTGAACTTCGTGTCGCGTGCCCCGCGAAGGGGAACGATCGAGGCCAGAGCCGCAGTTGCCCGACGATGCGCGGTCGTGGCAGGCTCGAGTCCGATGTCCGCGACAAAGACGCGACCGGCGTGGAAGCGTCCAGGAGCGACGGTGAGCCCGACCTTGGGAGCCTGGAAAGTGACCGTGAGGTCTGCGTCGACGACCGCTCCTGCAACTTCTCCCGTCGATGCGTCGACGCCCGAGGGCAGATCGACGGAGACGACCGGCGCCGAGGCGGCGTTGATCCGGGCGATGAGCTCGGCGGCCTCGGGTCGTGGAGCGCCGCGGAACCCGGTGCCGAAGAGGGCGTCGACGACCACGTCGTAGCCATCCGGGTCCGTCGTCTCGTCGGAAGCGTGCCCCGCCTCGCGAAGGATGCGCGCCGCGACTCGCCCGTCGCCGCCGTTCGAGCCGCCGCCGCACACGCACGCAAAGCTTCGGGCCGCGGGGAAGGCCGTCATCGCCTCTTGCGCGACGGCGGCACCGGCGCGCTCCATCAGCTCGGGTATCGACTCGGGGTACGCCGGATAGCGCTCTTCGGCGGCGCGCATCTCGTCCGAGGTGTAGAGCGGCTCGAATAGGCGGTGTCTGACACCTGAGCCAGCCAAACCCGCATGGTTGCGTGGGGTGGTGTCAGACACCGTGTCTAGTCGCGCGGCGATACGACTGCGATCGCCGCCGCGATCTCGCGCGAGTGCGTCATCGAGAGATCGATCGGCCCTGCCTCGACGCGCTCGGCGAAGGCCGCCGTCCTGCCGGACAGGCTCACACCGGGCTTCGGCCGCCCGACGATCTCGATCTCCTTCCAGGTGAAGCGCACGCCGCAGCCGAGGGCCTTTCCGACGGCTTCCTTCCCCGCGAATCGCGCCGCGTAGCTCTGAGCCGGATCCGGCCGGGAGTCGCAGTAGGCGCGCTCGGCCTCGGTGAAGCAGCGATTGCGGAAGCTGGGCCGCTCGAGCGCGCGGCGGACCCGCTCGATCTCGATGATGTCGACGCCGACCTTCACGGCGTGATCCCTCCGGTCAGATCCTGCTCGAGCAACGCGGGGAACTGGGCGATCGACGAGACGAGGATGTCCGGCGAGGGATCCGCGGTCTCGAGCGTCTCCGGGCGGAACTTCCCCGTCCTGACGAGTGCCGTTTTCATCCCGAAGAGGCGCGCACTGCGAACGTCGGCCTCGACGTCGTCCGTCACCATCCAGGTCAGCTCCGGCTCCGCGTCAAGGGCATCGAGCGCGGCCGCGAAGTACGACGGGCTCGGCTTGCCGAGCACCGTCGCCTCGACGCCGGTCGCGTATTCGAGACCCGCGACGAATGCGCCACCGTCGAGCATCGGGCCGCGGCTCGTCTGCCACCACTTGTTCTTGTGCAGGCAGTAGAACGACGCGCCCATCTGGATCTCGGCAAAGGCGCGCGCGAGGTTCATGTAGCTGAAGACCTGGTTCGGCTCGAGCGTCTCGTCGCACCCGCCGATGAGCACCGCCTCGGCGTCTTGGCCGACGAGCTCCAGGCCGTCGAGGTCGGGCACGACCGCGGCCATGACGAGCGCGAGCACCCGCTTCCCGGCCAGCTCACGGGCGGCGGCACCAGGTGTCGTCTGCAGCTCGCCGTCCTCGAGCGTGAATCCCATCTCGCGCAGCTCCTCAGCAAGGCGAACGCGGGGCCGGGTCGAGTTGTTGGTCACGAAGCGGAGAAAGTGCCCCGCGCGACGGAGCTCGGCCACGGCATCGACGGCACCCGGGATCGGGTCGCCCGACACGTGGAGAACGCCGTCGATGTCGAGCAGAATGCACGCCATGGAGCGTGAGTCTATTCGTCTCATTTCGCGGGTTGGCGCGCTCTGACCGCACGTGGCGCGACGTGGCTCTGGTAAACGCTTTGCGGCGACTTTAGCGCCCAGATCTGGCTTCGCTACGTAGGCTCGTTTCGAGCCGTTTTCGTCCCTATTTGGTCCCGAGAGCGCCTGGTCTGGCAACGTCGGTGCCCGTGATTCACGCCCGCGCCGTTCGCGCTCGACCGGACGGCACATCTTCTGTCGGAGGTTCGATCCACGTGGCAGCTGGTGCCACCTGGATCGAACCTCCCGGCCGCGGCGAGATTCGGCCGAACTGGACAAGGCTCGGACTGCGGGACTTTTCCGCGAGCGCCATGTGGATCGAACCTGCGGACGGGCGACGGTGCTGGTAGCCACCAGCTGCCACGTGAGACGGCAGGCCGGCGACCCGCCCCACGGCTCCACTGCACCGCGGCATAGATCCCCGCGCTGCTCGCCCAGGCGCGCGCGGAGGGAAAGATCCTTCGTCTACGTGATCGTGGACGAGCTACCTGCGGATCGAGGAGCGCGAGCTGGAGGCGGGCACGCAGAACTGACGAACGATCCGGCGAAGCGGCGCGCCACAAGCACGCTTGAAGCCTTTCGACTCAGCTCCCCTTCCTGCCGGGGGACCAGACAGGGGAGCGATCGGGCGCAGGGTTGCGCGTCAGGTTCCGCTGCCCGCTGCCGTCGGCGTTCATGACGTAGACCTCAAAGTTGCCGTCGCGCTTGGTCACGAAGGCGACCTTCCGCCCATCGGGCGACCAGGCAGGATCGCTGTCGTACCCGTGGTAGCGCGTCAGGTTCCGCTTCCCGCTCCCGTCGGCGTTCACGACGTAGACCTCGGGGTTGCCGTCGCGTTCGCTCACGAAGACGATCTTCTTGCCGCCGGGCGACCAGCTAGGAAGGCTGTAGTCGACCTGCGCCATGCGCGCCAGCCGCCTTGTCCCGCTCCCATCGGCGTTCATGACGTAGACGTAGTGGGCCGCTGGTTCTTTACCCACGCGGCCCACGCGCACGAAGGCGATCCTGCGCCCGTCGGGTGACCAGCGCGGAGTGCCATCGCCGACCGGCGAAGTCACCCGAGTTGCGCGTCGAGCCTGCGCTGACCGCTGCCGTCGACGTTCATGACGTAGATCCCGGGGCCGCTGCCGTCGCGGACGCTCTGAAAGGCGATCTTCCGCCCGTCGGGCGACCACGTCGGACTCAGGCTCCAGTCGTCGCCCGTCAGGTTCCGCTCTCCGCTGCCGTCGACGTTGATGACGTAGACACCGGCCTGCTGTCCATCCTGTCTCTGGAAGGCGATCTTTCGCCCATCGGGCGACCAGACCGGCCAGCCGTGGTACGCCGGGCCGCGCGTCAGCCTCCGAAGCCCGCTCCCGTCGGCGTTCATGACGTAGAGGTCGGAGTTCGGCGTCAGTCCGCGCCGTCGCTCGAAGACGATCTTCCGCCCGTCGGGCGACCAGATCGGGAGACACTTGGGCCGTCATCCTCCGCTGACCGCTTCCGTTGGCGTTCATCACGTAGATGGCGAATCGTCCTTCGCGGACGCTCTGGAAGGCGATCTGCGAGTTGACAGGCGGGCCGAGGAGCAGATCGCGGACGGTGCCAAACGCGGAGGCGGTTCCGACGACGAGCACGAGCGCCGCCGCGGCGAGCACGATGATGTGCCACCTCCGAGGTCGCCCACGCCGGCGATCTGCCTGCGCTCGACTGGCTGCTTGCGCAAGCACACTCTCCAGCCGGCGGAGGCGCGTCGCTGAGCGTCTGCGCTCGGAGCGTCAGCTCCGCGTCGGAAGTCGCGAAAGAGATCCAGCTCATCCATGTAGATCAGCTCCTGTGGTCGCGAGAGGGGGAACGTCCACCTCGGCAAGTTCGCGTTGCGCCGTCGGCGCGCCCGGTGAAGCCACGTGCGGACCGTCCCGACCGGGACGTCGAGTGCAAGGGCGATCTCGTTGTAACTGAGGTCGGCAAGCGCATAGAGGAGCAGCGCATCGCGCTCTCCAGGGCGCATGGCGGCGAGCGCGCCAGCGAGGCGAGCGTCGAGTGCCGAGCTGTCGACCCGTGAGTTCGCATCGTCCTCGTCGGCGACCCAGCGGTCGACTCCGCTGCGACTGTACGCGCGCAGTTGACGGCGCTCGGCGCGTCGGTGGCGATGAAGCACGTTCGTCGCGATTCCATAGAGCCACGGCAGGGCGCTCCCACTCGCACGGCAGCGCTCTCGCTGGGCGAAGGCGAGCGCGAACGTCTCTGCGGCGAGCTCATCGGCGAGATCTCGGCCAACGCGCCGATGCAAGTACTTGTGCACCGCGCCGAAGTGCCGATCGAAGATCAGCCGGAACGCTGTCGGCTCACTCAGTGACCGGGCTAGGTGATCCGCATCTGACGAAGCGGGGTTCACACACTGACTGTGCCCGAAGCGCACTCCATGGTTTCAGGACACGCCCACAAGAAGCCAAGCCTCCGTGCCATCTACTGGCGCAGCTTCGGCCGAAACCGCAACACGGCGACCTGTAGGGCCCGCTATGTGTCCTTCCCGAACACGTTGTGAATGGAGAAGAACTCTGGCCGCGCCGACGTTGGCTCTTGACCGAGCTCTTGCGCCGCGGGCAGGAGCTGCGCGTCGAAGAACCGCCAAAATGCCTCCACCGACTCCCAGACGTCGAAGACGCGCCACCCGCCATCCGGAAGCGGCCCCGCGGTGTGGATGATGAGCCCCTCCGGCGTCGTCGCGGGCTGAAGGGTCCCGAAGATCTTCTCGGTCAGCGCGTCGTACATCGCCTGCGATCCCTCAGGCGCGTCGAACAGCACTCCAACTGCCATGAGTACCTCCCTCCGTGCACGATGCCATGTGACTCGATGACTCTCACGACCAAACACGGTCCCGTCAATTGCCCGAACGACCTAACGACGACCACCGCGCCTTCTCGTGGCGTCGGATCGGCTCGCCGCGGAGGGCCCTGCCGACGGCAGCACGCTCGTTCGGGCTTCGCGCACAGCATCGCGACTCGTGCCTCTTGCCCGATGTCGGCGCGGTCGAACCCGCTCGCGAAGAACACGTACGAGAGGGCGCGGGCGTAGCCCTCGTCGACGGTCACGGACCTACCTTGTCGCCGCGGTGCCACGATCCCCGCGCGTCAGAGATCGCCATTGACGAACCAGCCCCCGAGACGAGCGCGAGCATGATGGGACGCGCGTACCATCACGTTTTCGGTCCCGAATGGGTTCCTGGGATGACGAACCCGAGTTCTCGACGATCGAAAATAACCCTGTTACCAGCGCTTTCCCGCGAGTGAGCACCCGAGGTCAGCCCATGGAGCGTGAGTCTATTCGAGTCACGCGCTCCGTCTCCCTCCCGCTTTCCGAGATCGTGACCCGCGTCTCTCGATCGAGCGGGCCGGGCGGACAACACGCCCAGAAGTCGTCCACGCGTGTCGAAGCCCTGTTCGACGTCGAGGCGTCGGAAGCGCTTTCCGAGGTCCAGAAGCGACGCGTCATCGCGCGTGCCGGCTCAGTGATCAAGGCGGTGGCCCAGGACGAGCGCAGCCAGGCGAGGAACCGCGAGCTTGCGATCGAGCGTCTCGTGGAGAAGCTGCGAGCCGCTCTCGCAGTGCCGCGGCGTCGCGTGCCGACCGCGCCCACCGCCAGGGCACGCGAGAGGCGCCTCGAGCAAAAGCGACGCCGCGGGCGAACGAAGGCGCTCCGCCGGCCTCCCGCCGAGGAGTGACGGCCTGTCTCAGTCGAGGCCGTGCTGGCGAGCGCGCTCGTGCTCGGGCTCGTGCGGCTGGCCGGTGTGCCCGCAGATCGCCGTCAGGTCGGCGTCCCAGTGCCAGAGGACGACGTCCTCGTCGGCTTCTTCGGCACATGCCGCAACGAGATAGTCCATCGCGCTGCGCCCACGGACTCCGCCCGGTGTGTGCGCGAGCTCCGCGCTGCACTTCGACGGCGCGTCGGCCGACGCGATCGCTCAACGAAAGCCAGGCGAGCGGCTGCCAGGCTTCCGCCCAATCGCGGTCGTATTCCGCTCCACCGGGACTCCGACCGAGAACCTCGAGAGCGACCGGGGCGCACGTCGCGATCTCGTCACGCGCGATGCGGAGGCGCAAGAGCTCTGTGAGGTAGGGAGCCCGCCGACGAATCACCGCGATCCAGATCGAGCTGTCGGCCAGGTAGAGGCGCACTCAGCTCTCTTCGTCCGTCTCCCAGAAGCGTGGGCCCTTGCGCAGTTCCCAGAACTCCTCCCAGGTAGGCGTATGGAGTCGGCCCTCCGCTACGTACTCCGCAGCCCGTTTCAGCGCGGCACGCCTGTTGACCTCGGCGAGAGCACGGTTGATCGTGTCCTTGAAGCCCTGGGTGCCCAGGTTCGCCTCCGCCTCACGCAGCTGGTTGAGATCGATCTCGACGGTCGTCTTGTGCATCTGCGGCTGTATATCCGAGAATCCTCTTCTCATCAATATGATCTTAAGGGACTCGTCCATAGAGGACAAGCGGGGTGCCACGCTGGCGCTCGACGTAGACTCGCTTCGTGGACGCGCTGAGGCTGGCCTCGTTGCTACCGAGACCTGCCGCCCGAGCGAACTCGACTGCTCGACAACCTCGGCCGTGTTCGGCGCGAGGTCGGCCCCATCACGCCGGAGCTCTCCGACACGCTCGCGGATCACATGAACATCCGCCGCGGAGAGGTGCACGAGGTCGTCTCCTTCTACTCGTTCCTACGGGTGCCGGTCGACGTCGCGCGCGTCTGCACCGGCCCGGTCTGCGACTGCTTCGGCGCGCGCGACCTGCTCGCTAGCACTCCCGGCGCGATCGAGGTCGCCTGCCTCGGTCACTGCGATCTCGCGCCCGCCATGACGCGCGGCGACGAGATCGTCCCCGAGGTGACGTATTCGACGAACGACGGCCCAGCAATCGGGCTGGGCACCGGCGATCGGACGCTCGCCGACTACGAGACGAAGGGAGGTCTCGCGCTTCTGCGCGACCTGCCACCGCTCGCGCTGATCGTGGAAGAGCTGAAGGCGTCCGGGCTCTCGGGCTTCGGCGGCGCGGGATTTCCGACCGGGGTCAAGTGGGAGGCGGTTTCGCGCGAGCCGGGCCCGCGCTACGTCGTCGTCAACGCCGACGAGGGCGAGCCGGGGACGATCAAGGACCGCTACGTGATGGAGCTTCGGCCGCATCTCATGATCGAGGCGACGCTGATCGCGATGCGGGCGCTGGATGCGACCGAGGGCTACATCTATCTCCGCGAGGAATACGCGACCGCTCGCTCGAGACTGTTGCATGCGATCGAGGAGTTCCGCGCGGTGGGGCTGCTCGAGGGGGTCTCGCTGGAGCTCGTGGTCGGCGCGGGCGCCTACATCGCCGGCGAGGAGACGGCCATGCTCGAGTCGATGGAAGGGCGCCGCGCGATGCCCCGTCTGAAGCCGCCCTTCCCGAGCCAGGTCGGGTACCTCGGCCGTCCGACGCTCATCCAGAACGTCGAGACGCTCGCGCACATCCCGGCGATCCTGCGGAACGGGGGCGAGTGGTGGGCCGGTCTGGGCATCCGGGGAGCATCCGGGACCCGGCTCTGGTCGGTCACCGGAGCGGTCGCGAAACCTGGCTGCTACGAGGCGCCAAGCGGCGTGACGACCCGCGAGCTCGTCGACGAACATGCAGGAGGGTTCACCGCCGAGGTGGCCGCGGTGGTTCCTGGCGGCGCCGCGAGCGGGATCCTGCCGCCCTCGGCGCTCGACGCGCCGCTCACGCGCGACGGGCTCCGCGAGTACGGCGCGGGGCCGGGCTCCGCCGCCGTCCAGGTCTTCCCCTCGTCGTACTCTCCACTCCGCTTGCTGGCCGAGACGATGCGGTTCTTCGCGGAGGAGTCGTGCCAGAAGTGCACGCCGTGCCGCATCGGGAACCGGGCGCTGCATCACGTGTTCGAGGAGCTCGCGCACGGCGAGGCGGCAATGACGCGCGAGAAGATCGACGAGTGGCTGCTCGCGATGGAGAAGACGTCGATCTGCGGGCTCGGTCAGGCTTCGCCGTTCCCGGTGCGAAACGCGATGCGTTGGTGGCCCGAGGTATTCGCCCCGCTCGCCGACTGACGCACTACGATCCGATCAGGTCTGCGGCCTGTCCGAAAGGAGACAGGCATGGCACGCAAAGGACTTCTGGCAGCGCTTGTCGCAGCCGTCGCGCTCGCGGGTGGAGGAAGCGCCGAGCCGGCGCGCGTTGCCGTCCCACCGATCGCCGTCACGGCGACGGAGCCGCTCGCAGGGCGTGCCTCGATCTACGTGGAGCGGGTTGCAGCCCCGTATCAGGGCGGGACCGAGACCTGGCTGCTGAACCTCGACGTCCAGCTCGCGAGCAAGCAGCCCGCTTCGCTCCTCCTAGAACGCGTCGGCATCCGCTATCCCGGCTCCGCGATCGAGTCCCGTACGGTGGCCTACTCGCCCCGTGTGCCGGACTCGACCTTCAAGAGCTTCGAGTCGAGGTTCGTGCCCGTGCCGGAGACGAGACTCTTCCCCTTCCCGGTCGCGCCGAGTGTGTCGGTCTCCTTCCACTTCGACGGGTATCGCGACCCGATCGTGGTGACCCGCTCGCTCGAGGAGTGGATGAGCGCCATGCCAGGCGGCGGATATCGGTTCCCATTCGCTCGAGAGGATCTCCCTGAAGGGATGTATGTCTCCGACGACGACACGCACCTCGTCGGCTCGGGGCATCGAGGCTCAGACAGCCAGCGATTCGCATACGACTACGGCGTCTTTCGCTGGAACGGCTCGAGCTGGACGGCGTACAAGGAGGGCACACAGTTCGGAAGGCGCCTCAGGAACAGGGACTTCCTGATCTGGGACATACCGGTTCGGGCCATGGCGGACGGCTGGGTACTGAACTGCGTCGTCGGTGTCAAGGATCAGGTGCCGGGAGTGAAAGGGACCCTCGGCGGGAACCGCTATCGCATCGTCCATGCAAGCGGGGAGGTCGCGCTGTACGCCCACCTGCGCCAGGGGACAATCCCAAAGAGCCTGTGCCCCCGGAATGACGTGGACTTCGCTCCGAACCGGATCCGGGTGAAAGCCGGCCAGATACTCGGGCGCGCTGGGAATTCAGGACACTCGACGGGGCCGCACCTGCACGTACACATCGGGACGACCGGGAAGGATGGGGAGCAGGGCCTCCCGCTCGTCTTCCGCGACCTGCGCGTGCGCTCTGCAGGGGTCGACTGGAAAGGATCACCGCCGTGCACGGGCACGAACAAGCCGTTCGCGCTCGTGACTCGTGCAGCAACCGGCCCGTGGCAGCTGGTCGATCCGCTCTTCCGGCCAGGGAGTGGCGAGCTCGCTCGTCACGGCCTCGAGGACATCTGCTTCCAGGATCACTACGAAGCGATCGCGCAAGCCGGCTACGGGATGTCGTGGCTCGGCGGCTTCGACATCGCGGGAAAGACGTATCTCAACGTCGTCTTCTCGAAGACAGCGCCGCAGATCGTTCGTTTCGGCCTGACGGGTGACCAATATCAGACCGAGCTCGAGAAGGCCATCGCAGACGGCTTCCGGCCGACGCACGTCGAGAGCTACCTGCGGGTTGGCCAGGTGCGGTACGCGTTCTTCGCGGAGAAGAAGTCCGGCCCCGAGTATCGCGCGTACCACGGCGTTCCCATCTCGACTCACGACGACTCCACGAAGCAGCTCGCAACCCGACAGATGGTTCCCGTCGCAGTGTCGGTCGTGTCCGCCGCCGGCGGCCCCAGAGTGACCGCGCTTTGGGAGAAGCGGAATATCGGCACCTGGCAGCTCCGGGCGGCGATTCCCGTCTCCGAGTACCAGAGTTGGCTCGCCGGTCAGGTCAAAGCCGGTCGGCACCTCGTGTACCTCGATGCATGGATGTCGAAGGGCAAGGCGATGTTCTCCGCGATAGTCAGCTCGAAGGCGGGGAAGGCATACGCCGCGCGGCACAACCTCACTCCTTCGAAGTTCCAGCAGGAGTACGAGACGTGGGCCGGCAAGGGCCTGAGAACAAGAGCGGTGACGGCGTACCGGGTCGGCAACGCGGTTCGCTACGCGGCACTCTGGCGCTAGCCGGAGGGAGCCCGGAGCCACGAACACCCGCTCGCGAGTCGGCCGGTGCGGCCGAGAATCGCCAGCCCGCGCCTACAAATCGGGGCGGTGGAGCAGCTTCCCTCGTACGTGCGCGAGCTCTTCTGGGAGGGGCTGCGCGACGACCCCGACCCCGCTTGTCATGCCGACTACATCGCCATTCGGGTCCTCGAGCTCGGCGACGAGCCCGCGTACCGCTGGCTCGTCGAGCGCTTCGGTCAGGAGAAGGTCAGGGACGTGGTCGCCTCTGGCCGCCTGCGCCCTCATCACGAGCGTTTCTGGCGAGACGTGCTGGTCGATGCACGACGAGTGCGTCGATCCTGACGCCGCTCGGCTGGCGCCCGCCCTCGCCGTGGCGGCGGCACGCCACGAGCTGGCTCTGGGAGGCGGGACCGCGTGCGCCCTGAGACTGGGCCACCACGTCAGCCGTGATCTCGATTTCTTCGCTCTTCGCGCTCTCGACCCAACCGGCCTCCTCGACGCGCCGAGCTCAAGGTCGCAGCGGCCGTTCGCCGCGGCATGCTCCGCGATCTCTGTGACCTGCACCTCCTCTGCCTTTCGGGCACCGACCTCGCGGCCGCCGTGGAGGCGAGCGGACTCGACCTCGTGGTGGCGCTCAAGGCGCTCACGGACGCGGAGCGCTTCCGCGGCCAGCCGGATCTGGAGCTCCGGGCTACTGCGCTGACGCGCGTTAGCATGGCGTCGATGGGCGAGATGGTCGAGTTCACGCTCGACGGACGGAACGTAACCGCCAGCGAGGGCGAGCTCCTCGTCCACGCGGCCGCGCGCCACGGCACCTTCATCCCCACGCTCTGCCACGACGACAAGCTCGACCCGTACGGCGGCTGCCGCATGTGCGTCGTCGACGTGGAGGGAGCGCCGCGGCCGATGCCCGCGTGCGCCACCCGCGTCAGCGAGGGCCTCGTCGTCTCCACGAACGGCTCGATCACCGACTTCCAGCGCACGCTCACCGAGATGCTTCTCTCCGAGCACCTGAACCCGTCGCCGGCCGGCCGGCCGAACGAGCTCCTCGATCTCGCGAACGAGCTCGGCGCCGAGGCGCCTTTCATCCTCCCGGACGCCAAGCGCGAGGAGTACGACGACCGCAACCAGCTCATGGGCTACGACCCCGACGCCTGCATTCTCTGCGCCCGCTGCGTCCGCTACACGCAAGAGGTCATGCAGTGCTCGGCGCTCTCGCTCGAGGGCCGCGGCGGGCACTCGCGCATCGTCCCCACGTGGGGCCTCTCGTGGCTCGACACCGAGTGCGAGCTGTGCGGCGGTTGCCTCTCCGTCTGTCCGACCGGCGCGATCTACGAGAAGTTCGAGGAGGGCACGAAGCAGCCCGAGCGCGCGCTCGAGCAAGTGAGGACGACGTGCACCTTCTGCGGAGTCGGCTGCCAGATCGACCTCAACCTCGACCCCGAGACGAAGCACATCGTCAAGGTCACCTCGAAGGACGAATACCTCCCGAACGAGGGCAACCTCTGCGTCAAGGGCCGCTTCGCCTTCAACTTCGTCCACCACCCCGACCGGTTGACGCAGCCGCTCGTCCGCGGCCGCGACGGTCGAGCTCCGTCCCGACGACCTGGGAGCACGCGATCGAGACCGCCGCGACCGGCCTCAAGAAGGTCATCGCCGAGCACGGCCCCCAGTCCGTCGGCTTCCTCTCCTCGGCCCGCCTGACCAACGAGGAGAACTACCTCATCCAGAAGCTCGCACGCACCGGGGTGGGGACGAACTCCGTCCACTCGTGCGAGTCGACCTGACACGCTCCGACTCTTTACGGCCTGGTCAGGTCGTTGGGCAGAGGAGCAAGCAGCAATTCGATCCCGGAGATCGAGCGTGCCCGCTTCCTCTTCGTCATCGGCTCGAACACGACCGAGGCGCACCCGGTGCTCGCGCTGCGGATCAAGAAAGCGGTCAGGGACGGCGCAACGCTCGTCGTCGCCGACCCGCGCAAGATCTGGCTGACGAAGATCGCGAAGCGCCACCTGCAGCTCCGCCCGGGAACGGACGTGTGGCTGCTGAACGCGATGATGCACACGATTCTCGCCGAGGGGCTCCAGAACGAGGAGTACATCCGCGACTTCACGGACGACTTCGACGCGGTGCGCGAGATCGTCATGCGCTACTCGCCGGAAGAGGCCGAGAAGGTCACCGGCGTCAACGCCGAGGACATCCGCGCCACCGCCCGTGAGTACGCGACGGAGCGGCACGCGGCGGTCTTCTACACGCTCGGGATCACCGAGCACGCGTGCGGTGTCGACAACATCTGGTCGCTTTCGAACCTCGTGCTCATGACGGGCCACCTCGGGTACGAGTCGACGGGCCTGAACGCGCTTCGAGGTCAGAACAACGTCCAGGGCCTGAACGACTCCGGCGCGAACCCGCACTACCTCCCCGGCTACCAGCCCGTCGACGACCCCGAGATCAGGCGAACGTTCTTCGAGCGATGGGGCGCGGAAGTTCCAGAGAGGGTGGGCTACCGGCTCGACCAGATGATGAGCGGCCTGCACGACGGGCGCGTCAAGGCCCTGTACCTGATCGGAGAAAACCCCGCCCAGACCGAGCCGAACGCTCACCACGTCGAGGAGGGGCTCGGGAAGCTCGACTTCCTGATCTCGCAGGACATCTTCCTCCACGACATGACGCGCAAGCACGCCGACGTCGTCCTTCCTGCCTCGAGCTTCGCCGAGAAAGACGGCACGTTCACGAACACCGAGCGCCGGATCAGCCGTGTGCGCGAGGCCGCGCCGCTCCCCGGTGACGCGAAGGGCGACCGCGAGATCGTCGTCCTCATGGCAAGAGCGCTCGGCGCGAACTGGCCCGAGTACCCGGACGCCGAGTCGGTCTGGAACGAGCTCGCCGACCTCGCGCCCAACTGGTACGGCGTCCGCTACGACCGCCTCGAGGAGAACGGGATCCAGTGGCCGGTGACGGAGATCGGAGGCCCGGACACGCCCTTCCTCCACGCGCCCGCACCGGCGCGGGCAGGCGGGCGCGGCAAGTTCTTCCCCGTCGAGTACCAGCGGCCGATCGAGGAGCCCGACTCCGAGTATCCGCTCGTCCTCTCCACGGGCCGGACGCTCTACCACTACAACTCGGCGACGATGACGATGCGCGAGTCGGGCATCACCGAGAAGCAGGAGGAACCGTTCTTCGAGATCACGGACGAGGACGCTTCGGCGCTCGGCCTCTCCGAGGGTGACTGGGCGCGGCTCGTCTCCCGCCGCGGGAAGCTCGAAGCCAAGGCGCACATCTCCGATCGCGTCTTCCCGGGCCTCGTCTGGATGGCGCTCCACTTCGCCGAGCAGAAGGTCAACTGGCTCACGCACGACGTCGGCGACCCGCTGATCGGCACTCCCGAGTTCAAGGTCTCGGCCGTGCGCGTCGAGCGCGTGTGAGCGACTCGCTCACTGAAGCCGCGGTCGCCCGGCATCTGCGTGGTCGCTTCGGCAAGCCCTACCTGTACGAAGCGGAGTGCGAGTCGACGCAGCTCCTCTTGCTCGGGTCCGGGCTTCCCGAGGGAGCGATCGCTGTCACCGATCGTCAGACGGGCGGACGCGGACGCCTCGGCCGGCGCTGGGAGGCGCCCGCCGGAAGCTCGCTGCTCGTCTCCGTGCTGCTACACCCGCCGCCCGAGCGTGCGAATCCGGAGCTCTCGCTCGTCGCCGCACTGGCCACGGCCGAGACGGTCGAATCCGCAACCGGCCTGTCCACTCAGATCAAGTGGCCGAACGACGTGATGCTCAATCGCCGCAAGGTCGCCGGAATCCTCTCCGAGCTTTCCGACGACACCGTCGTCGTGGGAATCGGGATGAACGTGAACCAGCGGCGTGAGGAGCTCCCCGGGGAGACGCCGACGGAGGCCGGATCCTTCCGAACTCTCACCGGGACGACGTACGAGCGTGCCGCTCTCCTGGGCTCGCTCCTCGAACGACTCGAGGGGCACTACGAGGCCTGGCGGGACAGCGGCCTTCCGGCCCTTTACGGCGAGATCGGAGCGCGCGACTTCCTCCGGGGCCGCAGGATCACGATGGACGGGGAGCCCGCGACGGCAGTCCAGATCCTCCGCGACGGGAGGCTCGAGATCGAGACGGGCGCGCACGAGACGCGACTCATCGAGTCGGGCGAGGTGCTCTTCTCGCGCTGAGCCGGCGTCAGCGGTTCGTCACGAGCATGATCAGAAGGTAGATCACGACCGCCAGCGGGACGATGACCCTCCCGATGATGTGGCGCCGGCGAGCGCTCGGGGTCTCGGCGGCGGGCTCATCCGGCTCCTCGACGTCGACCACCTCGGGCTCGAACGGCTGGGCCGGCTCGGGCTCGAGCACCTCGACGCCGACGGCCGTGGACGCCTCGTCGGTGTCGAGCTCGAGATCCTCGACCTTGCTCTCCTCGATGTCGAAGAGGCTCGGCCACCTGCCGCACGTACGGCAGGCGTTCGCGACCGGCTCGTTCACCGTGCCGCACTGAGAACAGCGCCAGGGTGCGTCCGCCACCACATGAGCTTACGCACGCCGGGCGGCTAGCGCGTCATCCGGAGGGGTATCTCGACGAGATTGATCCGCGAGCCGTCCTCAGCCGAGCGCTCGAAGACGATGAGCGCACCGACTCCGTCGAAGGGGACAGTGTAGGGCTTGGTCGTGAAGTCGAACGTGCCGCGCGTGCCCGTCCCCGACGTCGCGGTCACGAAGTTCTCGTCGACGATCAGGCCGTCGGTGTCGGTGAGCTCGTAGCCGAACGTCGCTTCGAAGGTGTTGGCCGTGCCTGTTACGCGGAGCGGGCTCGAGACGTCCTCGAACGGCAGGGGCGACTCGACCAGGATCGCAGGCGTCAGGTCCTCGAAGTCGGCTCGGGTAAGCGCATTTCCCTGAATGTCGACGGATTCCACGGTCACGAATTGCGTAAGCGTGTGGACGACCTGTGCGAGAGGCTCATTGGGGAGGTCGACCGACAGTTCGACGGTCGCGACGCCGTCCTCGATCGAAGCGATGACGCCCTCGACGTCCTCGGGAATTGCCGTCCTGAACTGGAGGTCCGCGGCCTCCTGCTCGGTCGGGCCTGCAAGAAGCTCGTCGAGTGCCGCCTGTGCGAGGGCATCTGTCTGCCCGATCTCACGGAGCGCGGGCCACACTTTGCCGTCACGGAGCCAGTACACCCGAAGCTTTGTCGTCTCTGCGGGCGCGGTCGTCGTTCCGGTGTCGGTCGTGGTTCCGTCCTCTCCACCGCACCCCGCGGCGAGCAGCACGAGCGCTGCGGCAAAAGCCCCGAGGGCGCGCGTCACGCTGCGAGCGTAGCTACTTGCCGTTGTGCGTCTGCTCGGCCCTGACGAGCGCGCGGTGGCTCTCGTGCTCCTCGCGGCACGCCGGGCAGCCGTCGAGGTGCGCCCGCACCCCGGGAGAACCATGCTCAAGCATTAGCCTTCCGGACGTGGACAGCGGGATCTCTGAGTCGCATGTCACCGCGGCTGCTGATCGCAGCTTGACCGACGAAGACGTGGCCTACATCGAGGCCAACTTCGTCCGCCTCGAGGAGCTGTGCCAAGGACGCGGGGAACAGGCGGACCGCGTACGGGCGCTCATGGACGAGGGGAAGCTGCCCCGTCCTGCCTATCTCATGGAGGACGGCACCGAGATGGTCGCATCCGACTACTTCGCTCTCCTCGACGAGGCCACCGAGATCGAATCGCTGGGCGCGTTTTTCAGTCAGCGGTACAGGCTTGCCGCGGCGACGGTCGGCGCTGCGGTTACGGAGGCCTCCGTCGAAGAGGACTGGCGGGCCTATTTGTCCGGAGAGTACGCCGTCTGCTTGTGGCACGTCACACCGGAGAACGTCTTTCGCAAGGGCTGGCTGACGACCGAGATCGAGCGGCTACTGGCCGACGCGCGCCCGGACGACCGGCACTGGCGCGACCGCCTAACGGAGCTCGTCGACGAGCTCGACGCGCTCGAGCGCGAGTTCGCGCCCTACGACCGCCGGCGCTGGGGGACGGTTTCTCGTGACCGTCTGATCACAGCCGTGCGCAGGCAGTACGAGCTCAACGTCCCCGGCTAGCGCGGGACCGGGCCTGGTCGGCGTCGACAACGGGTGGCTCGAGGCTAGGCGTACGTCGAGCGCGGATCGGGAACGACGTCAGCGAGCAGGCGGCGCAGGTCGTCGTGATCGCGCTCAGAGACGAGCCCGAGGCGCCGGGCGGTCTCATCCGCCACGCTCTGGAAGAGGTCGGTCGTCTCCCACAGAGCCCGAGCGAGATCACGCACGTCGTAGTGCGCAAACGCCTTCTCGAGCGCGGAGAGCGCACCCGGATCCGCCCAGCGTTCGAGGAAGCGGCCCTCGTGCCAGGTGTCCACCGCGGGATCGACCGAGCGCGCATGCCACTCGAGCAACGTGACGAGCCGGGCCTTCAGGTACCCGTCGAGGCACCCGATCGCGGTGTAGACCTCGCCTCGGCGAAGCTTCTTCGCTGCCCACAGAGCGTGGTACCAGAAGTCCGCTTCCAGCTGGTCGAAGTCCGCCTGAGTCGGGCGGCCCGGGAGCGGATGCTTGCTCGGCGAGGTTCCGAAGACGCGCCTCGAGGCCGACCTCGTCGACGAGCACTCGGTAGCCGCGACCTAGGAGCGCATTCGCGGCCCCGCTTTGCTCCAGTTGCTCGAGCGCCGAGAGCGGGAACAGCGGGAGATCGACGTCCTCGCCCGACTCGTAGAGGACGCGACGCTCACGCTGGCCGACGGGCGTCTCCTCGAGGAACGTCAGCACGGGCGTCCCGAACTCCGAGACCCAGGCGTCGCTTCGCGCATACGGCTCGGAGTCGTCGACGACGAGCACGATGTCGAGATCCGACCACCTGTCCGCCGGCGTGTCCGTGCGAGCGCGAGAGCCGACGACGAACACGGCGCGGACATCCGGGCGCTCGAGCGCCCAGTCGGTCACAGCGGCTTCGATCAGATCCATGCGTGTGTTCACGTTCGCGAGCAGACGCTCGTCCAGCTGCGTCGTCGCGCGGGTTCACGCCCCTGAGCGAGAGCTCGCCTGTCGACACCCGCTGCTCGAGCCCGTGGAGCATCGATTTCGCGTAGACGCCAGGAAGCGGGCCCGTCTGGGGAACCCCCCGGTGCTCGACGAGCGCGCGGAGAGCTTCGGCCGTGACGAGCGGGCAGTCGACGGGAAGGACGAGGCAGATGTCGTTCGCGGCCGCTCGCAGCCCTGCGATCACGCCGTAGACGGGCGCGCGCCCGTCGACACCATCGTCGGCGACCGGGTAGGGGAGCCCGAGCCCGTCCGCGGCCTTGCCGACCGCGAGCACCTCGTCGCACACCTCGTGCAGGATTCTCCAGCCCCGCTCCGCGAGCGTCACGCCACGGAAGAGCGCCAGCGCCTTGGGCGAGCCGAAGCGCTCGGACGCTCCGCCGACAAGGAGGATCCCCGTACACGGGGTCAGACCCGTGGGTCTGACCCCTCGTCGTCCGAGACCGGGGTCAGACCCACGGGTCTGACCCCGGCTCTAGCTCACGATTCGCCACGGCTCGGTGTAGACGGTCATGCGGCCCTCGCGGACCCAGCCGCACAACGTGACCCCGCGGTCGGAGGCAAGGTCGAGGGCGAGCGAGGACGGTGCGCCGACCGCGACGAGTACAGGACACCCTGCGACGGCCGCCTTCTGCACGAGCTCGAACGAGAGCCGGCCGCTGACGCAGAGGACATGGTTCGCAAGCGGAAGCAAGCCCTCGAGAAACGCCCAGCCGACGACCTTGTCCATCGCGTTGTGCCGGCCGACGTCCTCCCGGGCGCACAGCACGTCCCCGCGACCGTCGAAGAGTCCCGTCGCGTGGAGGCCACCGGTAGCGGCGAAGCCCCGCTGCGTTTCGAGCAGGCGATCGGGAAGGGACGCGATGAGCGCCGCCGGCATCTCGAGGGTGCTCTCGACGCGCGGAGCCGAGACCTCGACCGCTTCGATCGCGCCCTTGCCGCAGACCCCGCACGAGGACGACGTGTAGAAGTGACGGCGGAGCCGCTCCGGGTCGAATCCGCTGGCCTCGACCTCGACGGTGTTCGCCGCGAGGTCGTCGGGCACGCGCGCGGCCACCGGCTGCAGACCCTCGGTGACGCAGAAGCCGAGCGCGAGCTCCTCGTCGTGCCCGGGGGTGCGCATCGTCACTGCGACCGGCTCGCCGCAGATCCGGATCTCGAGCGGCTCCTCGACGGCGACCTCGTCGGTTTCGAGCTGCCCGCCGGGCAGCCGAACCGCATCCACGCCGCGCGTGGAGTACAGAGGCACACCGGTCACGCGGATCAGCGTACTCGCAGGGAGAGCGCGGCTCTCCCTGCGAGTGACTGCCGGTCAGCTCGCGTTTGCGCAGACCGCGAACACGGTGAGCGACCAGTTGGCCGGTGTCACGACGATCTCACGCGCGTTCGCGCGGTAGATGTTGTCGTTGTCCGGATACGACTGCTGAAGCGCGACCTGGGCCAGGACCGGGTTGAGGCGCGCGCCTCCTCCCAGGAGTCTCTTGCCGGTCGGGCAGGCGAGGAACGCGGTCTTCGCCGGAAGCGAGTTGCTCGCCGAGGTGGTCTCGACGCGCTCGACCCCGCTCAACCCAGGAGGCCCAGTGGGGCCGGCCTGACCCGGCGGCCCAGGAGGACCCGTGGGCCCTGCGGGAAGCTGACCCGTCGCGAAGTCGACTCGGAGCAGCGAGCGGTTCCGCACCTTTGCGGACGTCACGGCGTTCGGGGCGAGCTTGCCGGCCGTGACGGCCGAAGCTCTGAGCTGTGGAGTGCCGACGCTGTTCCTCGGCACCTGCAGGACAGTCGCATACCCAGTGCCGCCAAGGGCGACTCCGAGCGCGACGCACGCGATCACAAGAGCCGGCGACGGGCGCCGGAGCACGAGCTTTCTCATCGTCTACCTCCAGCTTGGAGATGCATGGAAGCGGCCGACCGTACCAGGGGGACTTGACGATTCCGTGAAGGCTCGAGGCTCGGGTGCGGCCAGCCTCGCCTTCGGGCGAGACATGGCTTCGCCCTACTCGACGGTGACGGTCTTCGCCAGGTTTCTCGGCTGGTCGACGTTCAGACCGCGCAGCCGCGCGATCCGGTACGCGAGCAGCTGCAGCGGGAGGATCGCGAGCACGACCTGCAGGAACGCTGGCGTCTTCGGCACGTAGATCACGTCGTCGGCGTGGTGCTGGATGTCCTCGTTGCCGTCCGTCGCGATCGCGATCACATGCGCGCCGCGCGCGCGGACTTCCTGGATGTTCGAGACGATCTTGTCGTAGACGTGGATGTTCGTCGCGACGACGACGACGGGCGTCTGCTCGTCGAGGAGCGCGATCGGGCCGTGCTTCATCTCACCAGCCGAGTACGCCTCGGTCGGGATGTACGAGATCTCCTTCAGCTTGAGCGCTCCCTCGAGCGCCACCGGCAGCCCGATGTGGCGACCGAGGTAGAGGAAGAAGTGCGCGTCGTGATAGCGGCGCGCGATTTCCTCGATCGGGTGGTCGCCCTCGAGGAAGGTCTGGATCTTCCGTGGGAGCTTGTAGACGTAGTCGAGGATGAACTCGATCTCCCCCGGAGGCAGCGTCTCGCGGATCTGCGCGAGCTTGAGGGCGATGAGGTAGAGAAGCGCGACCTGGGCCGTGAAGGTCTTCGACGCGGCGACGCCCATCTCGAGGCCGGCGCGCGTGTACAGCACGGAGTCCACCTCGCGCGTCACCTGCGAGCCCATCATGTTCGTGATCGCGACGGTCCGCGCGCCCTGCTCGCGGGCGAGCTTGAGCGCCTCGATCGTGTCGCGCGTCTCGCCGGACTGCGTGATCCCGATGACGAGGTCTTGCTCCGAGATCACCGGATTGCGATAGACCCACTCGCTGGCGATGTCGAACTCGACCGGGACGCGCGCCCACTCCTCGATCACGTAGCGGCCGACGACGCACGCGTGATAGGCCGTGCCGCAGGCGAGAAGCACGATGCGGCGGAGCTCCTTGACGTCCTTGCCGGACATGTCGAGCCCTTCGAGCACGAGCGTGCCGTGGCGAACCCGGTCGCCGATCGTCTCCGCGACTGCCTGCGGTTGCTCGTAGATCTCCTTGAGCATGAACGTCTCGAAACCGGCTTTCTCGGCACCCTCGTCGTCCCAGTCGAGCTCCATCGTCCCGTGGAAGACAGGGCTCCCGTCGACCCGCTGGAACGTCGCGCCCTCGGGCCGGACGGCGACGATCTCACCGTCGCCCGGGAATTGAACCGTGCGTGTCTCCCGCAGGAACGCCGCCGCGTTCGAGGCGAGGAACATCTCGCCCTGACCGAGCGCCGACGACGAGGGGGACCTGGTGCCGGGCACCGACGAGCATCCCCGGATGGTCGCGATGGATGACGACGAACGCGAAGTGTCCTTCGAGCTCTCCGAACGCGAGGCGGACGGCCTCGACCAGATCGCCGTCGTAGTGGCGCTCGACGAGGTGCGTGACGGTCTCCGCGTCGGTCTCGGACGTGAACGTGTGGCCGTCTTCGCTCAGGCTCCCTTTCAGCTCACGGTAGTTCTCGACGATGCCGTTCAGGACGATCGAGATCTTCGAGGGATCGCAGCCGGCGAGGGGGTGCGCGTTCGCCTCCGTGACGCCACCGTGTGTCGCCCAGCGCGTGTGCCCGAGGCCGGTCGTCGCCGCCGAGGAGTTCGAGCCCGCGCGCGCTTTCAGGTTGTCGAGGACGCCGACCGCGCGCACGTAGTCGAGTCCGTCGCTCTCGAGCAGCGCGAGACCGGACGAGTCGTAACCGCGGTACTCCAGGCGCTCGAGCCCCTGGATGAGCAGCGGCTTGCACTCACGCGATCCGACGTATCCGATGATTCCGCACATCAGCTCTCACTAAACACGAAAGAGCCCGGTAGCGCCCCCCGTCGGGCTCAGCCGAGCTCCCTCTCCACGAGCGCGGCGATGCTAGCACACATTCTCTCTGCATCTTCGGCATTTTCCGCCTCGGCCAGGACACGTACGACTGGTTCGGTGCCGGAAGGGCGAACGAGAATGCGGCCGCTGTCGCCGAGCTCCGCCGTCATGCGGTCGACCTCGTCGAGAACGGCTTGCCCGATCTCCCGCCGGGCAACGTGGATGTTCCTCTTCGCCTGCGGATACCGCGGCATCACCGACGCCGCCTCGCTGAGCGTCCGCCCGAGAAGGGCCCCGCAGAGCAGCAGCGCGGCCGCGAGCCCGTCCCCCGCCACGTGGTTTCCGAGCCAGACGATGTGGCCAGACTGTTCCCCGCCGAGCAGCGCGCCTTCGTCGCGCAGTGCCTCGAGGACGTAACGGTCGCCGACCGGTGTCGTGCGTACCCGGACTCCGTGATGGGCCATCAGCCGATGGAAGCCGAGGTTCGTCATCACCGTGACGGCGACGACGTCGACACCGAGCGCGAGCGCGAGGATCGCCAGGATCTGGTCGCCGTCGAGGGCCTCGCCACGCTCGTCGACCGCGAGCATGCGATCGCCGTCTCCGTCGAACGCGACACCCAGGTCGAGGGACTCGCGTACAACGGTCTGTTGCAAGGCCGCGAGGTCGGTCGCACCGCAGCCGACGTTGATGTTCGCTCCGTTCGGCTCGACCCCGAGGGCGTGCACCTCGGCGCCCAGCCGCTCGAACGCTCGCGGGGCGAGGGTCGAGAACGCGCCGTTGGCGCAGTCGACTCCGACGCGCAGCCCTCTCAGGTCGGAGCCGAAGCGCTCGACGATGCTCGCGAGGTAGCGCTCCCCGAGCCCGTCGACCCGCTCGATCGACCCGCCTCCCGGTCCGGAAGCGTCGAGCAGCGCCTCGATCGCCTCCTCCTCGTCGTCGACGAGCTTCCGGCCTTCGCCGTCGAAGAACTTGACGCCGTTGTACTCGGGAGGGTTGTGGGACGCCGAGATGACGGCTCCGAGATCCTCCACGAGGAGCGCGACCGCCGGGGTCGGCAGCACGCCTGCGAGAACGGCTGTGCCGCCGGCCGAGGCGATGCCGTGAGCAAGCGCCTCCTCGAGCGCAGGACCCGAACCGCGAGTGTCTCGCCCGACGAGGACGCGGCCCCCTGCTGCCCACAACGTCGCGGCCTTTCCGAGACGCTCGACGAGATCTGCCGTCAGACTCTCACCGACGATCCCGCGGACTCCGTCCGTTCCGAAATAGTTACGCGACATGGGAACGCTTGGGGTCAGACCCCACGGGTCTGACCCCGTGAGAGCGCCGCGTCACGGCGGCCGAGCCTAGCGCTTGCTGAACTGCGGCGCCTTGCGTGCCTTGTGCAGGCCCGCCTTCTTCCGCTCGACGATACGAGCGTCGCGCGTGAGGAAGCCCTGGCGCTTCAGCGGGACGCGCATCGCGGGGTCCGCCTCGACGAGCGCCCGGGCGATACCGTGCCTGACCGCGCCGGCCTGTCCGGAGACGCCGCCTCCGTGGACTCGTACGCGAAGGTCGTACGTCGATACGGCCTCGGCGACCTCGAGCGGCGCCATGACCATCTTCCGATGGACGGCGCGGGGGAAGTACTCCTCGATGGTGCGGCCGTTGATCCACGTCTTGCCCTCGCCGGGCCGCAGGATCACGCGCGCGATCGACGTCTTGCGCTTGCCTGTGCCCAGGTACTGCGCCAGCTCGCTCACGAGAGCACCAGCGGCTTCGGCGCCTGCGCGGCGTGCGGATGCTCGGCTCCGGCATAGATCTTGAGCTTGCGAAGCTGGGCGTCCGCGAGCTTGTTCTTCGGCAGCATCCCCTTCACGGCCTTCCGCAGCACCTCGGTCGGACGCCGCTCGAGCTGCTCGCGCAGCGTGCGCTGCTTGATGCCGCCGGGGTAGCCGGAGTGCCGATAGTAGATCTTCGTATCGAGCTTCGAGCCCGTGACGGCGATCTTCTCGGCGTTGACGACGACGACGAAGTCACCGGTGTCGACGTGCGACGTGTAGACCGGCTTGCCCTTACCGCGCAGGGTGTCTGCGATGCGGGTCGCCAGACGCCCGAGCGTCTGCCCCTCGGCATCGACGAGGAACCACTCGCGCTCGATCTCACCCGGCTTGGCGGTATACGTCTTCATCACAGAGAAACGGCGAACACTCGTCCGCCGGCGCACGATTCTAGCAGCAGAAACTCCGTCATCCAGCCGGCTCGAGCGCTGCAGCAGGTGGCCGGCGAGCGACGAAGATCGCGATCGCGGGCGCCACGACCGCCGCGGTTCCGCCCACGGCGATGGCGACAGCTCCCCACTCCGAGTACGCGGCGCCGCCCAGGAGCGCAAGCGCCGCCCCGAGCAGGCCGGCCGCGAGATCCGTCGCTCCGATCAGGCGCCCCCGCTCGACGGGAGTCGCATGCGTCACGAGTTCGGCCGTAGCGGCGACGTACGAGATGTTCCAACCGAGCCCCAGCAGAAAGAGCGATAGCGACGTGCCGAGGATCGACTCGACCCAGGCGAGCATGATCGTGGACACGGCCATGATCGCGAGGCCCGAGATCAGCGACGGCCGTCGACCCACGCGGTCGATGAGCTGACCGATGACGAGGACGAGCGCGTACATGCCCACGATGTGCAGGCTGATGACGGTGAAGACGTCAGCCTGCTCGTGCCGGTGGCCGACGACGATGTAGCCCGCCAGGTTCATCACGCTGACCATCACCGCAAAGCTCGCCAGCGCCGCGATGACCGCCGAAGGAACTCCCGGCCTCCGGAGGATCTCGCGCAAGGGAGCCGGCGGCTCGACCGACGTGTCGGTGTCGCCGACCCGTTCCGCCGCCTGGAGCTCGAGCGCGATCGTCCGAGGATCGGGGCGGATGAGAAGCGCAAGGACGACGCCGACCATCGCCATCGCCCCGGCGGCAAACCACGGCACGACGAGCGTGTCGAGCTCGAGCTCCTTTCCGGCGAAGAGCGGCCGAAAGACGAGCGGACCGAGAGCCGCGCCGAAGAGCGCGCCGAAGAGGACGTACGAGATCGCCCGTGCTCGCCGCTCGGCTGGATACATGTCCGCGGCAGCGGTGCGCGCGAGCAGCACGCTTCCGCTCATCGCGCCGACGGCGATGAAACCGAGGACGACGAGCAGGGCATTGTCGGCCGAACAGCCGAACGCCGTCAGTACGCATCCGACCGCCCCGATCCCGAATCCGCCCGCGATCACGGGAGCGCGGCCGACGCGGTCCATCAGACGTCCGGCCGGGAACGCGGCGAGCGCGCCCGCTGTGAGGAAGATCGCGGGCCCGAGTCCGAGTATCGACTCGATCCCGGTCACGAGAACGAGCGTGATCGTCGCGACAGCGACCACGAGCTGGATGGCGCCGGAGAGCACCAGCAGACAGAGCGAGAGAAGAACGGTGTTACGCCGTACCTGTTGCGAAGTCGCCGCGATCGAGCAATTCAACCAGCCCGGCGCGGAACTCCCGAGCGCCACCGTGGGACGGGTGGCGTACGCATGCCGGTCCGAACGTCTCGTGCGCGACCCGACCAACGGCGACGACGCGACGACCTCGCGCGAGTACACGCGCGAAACGCGCTCCAGCGGCGACTTCCCGGCGCGTCGGGCGTCGATTGCTCGTCTCGGTCCCGGGATGCGTGGGAACGACATTCCACAGGAGAACGTCCTGCCCGAGCTCGAGCTCGGCGAGCACACGCTGGACGACGGTCGCGGTCGCCTCGGCCGGACCGCTGCCGGTGAGCTGGCGTTCCGACGTGAACGGAATCCCTGAGATGCGCGCACCGCGGTAGCCGGGCGCCTCGCCGACCAGCAGGAGGTCCGCGCCGGCCTGCCGTTCGAGGTACCCAAGGAGCCGTTGACGCAGGAGCCGCGCTCTCGCCCCTTCCGCGTACTGGTTGAAGGTCGCACCGATCCGTGCCGCTGCCAGCTCCTCCACGAACGCGGCAGGCGCTACCATGGCCCGAGCGTAACGGGGAGCTCGGGCAACCGGGCTGAGAGGGCGGCTACCGCGCCGCCGACCCGCAGAACCTGATCTGGGTAATGCCAGCGGAGGAAGGCGTGTCGAACGAGTTCGTGGTGGTGGTGACAGGCGGGAACCCCCCCGATCCCGACGCGCTGCTCCAGGTGCCGATCGGCGCGCCTGTGATCGCCGCGGACAAGGGGCTCGAACACGCGATCTCGCTCGGCCTCGAGGTGACGGTCGCGGTCGGCGACTTCGACTCGGTCTCGCCCGACGCGGTCGCACGTGCGGAGGCAGGCGGGACGACCGTCGAGCGGCACCCCGCAGAGAAGGACGCAACCGACCTCGAGCTCGCCCTCGATCGCGCGCTCTCGATGTCCCCGAAGAGGATCGTCGTGCTCGGCGGCGAGGGCGGTCGGCTCGACCATCTGTTCTCGACACTCCTCCTGCTCGGCTCCAGCCGGTACGAGCAGGTCGAGATCGATGCCTTCGTCGGCTCGGCGCGCGTGTTCGTCGTTCGGGGCGACCGTGAGCTGCGCGGCCAGCCCGGCGAGCTCGTGTCGCTCTTCGCACTGCACGGGCGGGCCGAGGACGTGCGAACCGAAGGGCTCGCGTACCCGTTGGACGGTGAGACGCTCGAGCCCGGCTCGAGCCGCGGAGTCTCGAACCTGTTCACAACGGACACGGCTCGAGTCAGCGTCGGCAGCGGCGTCCTCCTCGCCGTCTGTTCGGGAGAAGGTGCCAAGTGACAAGTTGTCACGAGCTCTCCGCGCGGCGCGGCAGATGGCGAACCGGCCAAGTCACAAGTTGGTACGAGGGCGTCCTGGTCGCGTTGCTCGCCGCACTCATGCTCGTGGCAGCGAGTTGTGGGGGAGACGAGACGCCGACCGATGTCGTCCTGCTCACCCACGACTCCTTCGCCGTCTCAGACGGCGTCATGCAGGAATTCGAGCGTGACACCGGTCTGAAGCTACGGATCCTGAAGGCAGGCGACGCCGGCGAGGTCGTGACCAAGGCAGCTCTCACCGCGGGTAACCCGCAGGGCGACGTGCTCTTCGGCGTCGACAACACGCTCCTCTCCCGTGCCCTCGACGCAGGCGTCTTCGAGCCGTACGAGCCCGCGGCGCTCGAGAATGTCGATCCGGAGCTCGTCCTCGATCCGGGGCATCGCGTCACTCCCGTCGATCACGGCGAGGTCTGTCTCAACTACGACAAAGCGTGGTTCGCCGAACGCGGAGTCGCACCGCCCCGCACGCTCGAGGAGGTGACTCTCGAGCGCTATCGCGATCTCCTCGTGGTGGAGAACCCCGCGACCTCGAGTCCGGGTCTCGCATTCCTCCTCGCGACGATCGCGCGCCACGGCGATCTCTGGCAGGGCTACTGGCGCAAGCTGCGCGCCAACGGCGTGCTCGTCGTCGACGGCTGGGAGGAGGCATACAACGTGCGGTTCTCCGGCTCGGCAGGCGAGGGCTCGCGCCCGATCGTCGTCTCGTACGCGTCGAGCCCACCCGCGGAGGTGATCTACCGGAAGCCGCGGCCGTCGGTCGCCCCGACGAGCGTGATCGAGGATTCGTGCTTCCGCCAGATCGAGTTTGCCGGCGTCCTTCGGGGAGCTCGGAACGAGGAGGGCGCCCGACAGCTCGTCGACTTCATGCTCTCGAAGCGCTTCCAGGAGGACATCCCGCTTGCGATGTTCGTCTTCCCAGTGAACCGCGCGGCTGAGCTCCCGCGCGAGTTCGTGGAATACGCGGTGGTGCCGCAGCGCCCGCTCGAGCTCCCGCCGGACGAGATCGAAGCCAATCGCGACCGCTGGGTCAGAGAGTGGACGGACATCGTTGTTCGCTAGACGGGGTTAGACCCCCGGACAAGAGAGTGGCCGGACATCGTTGTCCGGTAGACGGGGTCAGACCCCCGGACATGTCTAGCGGAGACAGGGCGGCCCGGCTTTGATCAACGCGGAGAAACCGCCACCGGCGACACGCCCCGACGAGCCTGCCACCGCCAGACAGGTCCCGGGGTCTGACCCCTCGAGACTGTGGCGAGCCGCGACCTACGCCGTCCCATTCGCGTTCCTCGCGCTCTTCTTCGTCTATCCGCTGCTGTCGATTCTGGAACGCGGCCTTCGGTCGGAGGGCTCGCTCGCTTCTCCGCTCGACGTCCTCACGGATGAGCTGACGCGAGAGGTCGTCTGGTTCACGTTCTGGCAGGCACTTGCGTCGACCGCACTGACGTTCGCGGTCGGACTTCCGGCCGCCTACGTCCTGGGGCGATTTGCATTCCGCGGCCGAAGCGTCGTACGCGCGCTCGTCATCGTCCCCTTCGTCCTGCCGACGGTCGTCGTGGCGCTTGCGTTCCTGGCCGTCCTTCCGGCCGGGCTCGAGCGAGGATGGTTCGCGATCCTGGTCGCGCACGCCTTCTTCAACGTCGCGGTAGTCGTACTCGTCGTCAGCACGTTCTGGGGGAGTCTCGACCGGCGCATGTCGGACGTAGCAGCGACCCTGGGAGCCGCCCCCGCACGCAACTTCCGCGAGATCACGCTCCCGCTGCTCGCTCCCTCACTCGCCGCTGCAGGCTCGATCGTCTTCCTCTTCTCCTTCACGTCGTTCGGCATCGTGCTGATTCTCGGCGGCCCGGCCTATTCGACGATCGAGGCGGAGATCTACAACCAGGCCGTCCGCATCTTCGACCTGCGCGCTGCCGCGATCCTCTCCCTCGTCCAGCTGATCTGCGTCGGTCTGACGGTCTGGATCACGCTGAGGCTCGAAGCCGTCGTCGCCGTGGGCACAGGCCCGCGCTCGGAACGCGACGTGTTGCTGAAACCCCGCACCCGCCGGGAGAAGGCAGTCGTCGTCGGAAGCATGAGTCTGCTCGTGGTGTTTCTCGGCGTACCGCTCGCGGTGCTCGTGGAGCGCTCCGTTGCCATCGGCGACGGATACAGCCTCGACGCGTACCGCGCGCTCGCCCGTCCCACCTCGGCGCTCCTCGCCACGCCGTGGGAGGCGGTCTGGAACTCGCTCCTGTACGCCAGCCGCTGCGACGGTCCTCGCGGTCGTCGTCGGCGGTCTCGCCGCCTTCGCGGTCGCGGCCAGGACAGGGCCACGCGCGCTCGACGTCCTGCTCATGCTCCCGCTCGGCGCCTCGGCCGTGATGCTCGGGTTCGGATTCGTCATCGCGTTCGATCGAGCGCCGATCGATTTCCGTGCGGCTCCGTGGATCGTCCCGGTCGTCCAGGCGCTCGTCGCGCTTCCGTTCGTCGTCCGGATCGTGGCGCCGACCCTGCGAGCAATCGACCAGCGCCAGCGCGAAGCCGCAGCGGTGCTCGGCGCCTCGCCCGGACGCGTGCGCCGCGAGATCGACCTGCCGATCGTGGGCCGGGCGCTGGCGGTGGCCGCCGGTTTCGCGTTCGCCATCTCGCTCGGAGAGTTCGGCGCGACCGTGTTCCTCGCTCGCCCGGACACCCCGACGCTGCCCGTCGCGATCTTTCGCTTCCTCGGACGGCCCGGCGAGATCAACGCTGCACAGGCGCACGCGCTTGCCGTGGTGCTCATCGCATTGACCGCGATCTCGATCTTCGCAGTCGGACGTCTCCGCGTCGGGCGTAGCTGAGTCTGATGCTGCGCGCCGAGGAGGTCGCGGTCCGGTTCGGCGAGAGAGTCGCGCTCGCCGGTGTGACGCTCGAGATCGCTCGCGACGAGGTCGTCGCCGTTCTCGGTGCCAGCGGGTCCGGCAAGACCACGCTCCTGCGGGTAATCGCCGGGCTCCAGAGGCCCGACTCGGGAAGCGTGCTCCTCGACGGTGAGGATCTCGCGCCGGTGCCGGCTCATCGCCGAGGGATCGGGCTCGTCTTCCAGGAGCACGTGCTGTTTCACCACATGGACGTCGCGGGCAACGTCGCGTTCGGTCTGCGCATGCGTGGAGACGCTCGAAGCATGAGATCGATCGACAGGTGCGCGAGCTGCTCGAACTCGTCGGGCTGCACGGGTTCGAGAGACGCTCGGTCGCGACGCTTTCCGGCGGCGAGCAGCAGCGCATCGCTCTCGCACGAGCGCTCGCGCCGGAGCCGCGCGTGCTGCTCCTCGACGAGCCGCTCGGCTCGCTCGATCGCCCGCTTCGAGAGCGGCTGCTCGAGGACCTCGGTGCACTGTTCGAGGAGCTCCGCGTGACAGCGCTCTTCGTCACGCACGATCAGGCCGAGGCTTTCGCGTTCGGCGACCGCGTCGCAGTGATGCGTGACGGCCACGTGGTACAGGCCGGTACCCCCGACGAGCTCTGGGCGCAACCGGCCGACGCGGACGTCGCTCGCTTCCTGGGGCTCGCGAACGTGCGCGACGGCACCGTCATTCGGCCCGAGGCGATCGCCGTGCGGAGTGCAGGAGCCGGTGATTCCGGCGACGGCGTCGTCGAGAGCCTCGTTCGCCACGGCCCGGTCGGTGCGCCTGACGATCCGGCTCGACGACGGGTCGCAGCTCGACGCCGCGGTCACTTCCCTCGAGCACCCGGCACCTGGCGAGCGCGTATCGGTGCGAGATCGATCCCGCAGGCATCGTTCGCCTGTGATCCGCCGCCGCGTCGTCGTCCACGGCTTCGTCCAGGGTGTGTTCTTTCGCGACTCGGTCAGGAGACACGCGCTGACCGCCGGCGTCACGGGGTGGGTGCGCAACAGCCGCGACGGAACAGTCGAGGCCGTCTTCGAGGGCGAGCCCGGAGCGGTCGAGCGGCTCGTCGGAATTCTGCCGCCGCGGCCCCCGCGGGGCCCGCGTAGATCGCGTCGAGATCGAGATCGAGGAACCCGAAGGGCTTCGGGGATTCCTGATCGGTTAGACGCTACGCGTCGTCCTCATCGTCCCAGGACTCTTCCTCCTCGAGCTCCTCGGCATCGTCGAAGGCGTCCTCGAGGTCGGTGGCGAGACTCTCCTTCCCCTCGTCCCAGTCGTCCTCGCCGTCGTAGCCCTCGTCCTGCCATGGATCGCCCATGGCGCCTCCTCGTATTTCGGACCGAGCCTACCGCTCGCCGGCGCAGATCCGGTCGCCGGCCATGACCTGATCGAAGACGGAGTTGAACTCGCCGTCGCGGTCCTGGTCGGCTGCCGTGAGCCCTGCGACCTCGACCTGGATGACCGGGGTGACGCCGGGCCCGCCCACGGTGACCCGATGCCGCTCACCCGGCGCTGCCGGGCGCATCTGCTGGCTGGGATAGCCGGCAAACGGCCGCTGGGGAACGAAGCTGTGGCAGAACGTCCCGGTGCCGCTGTGGGTGAGGATGCCCGACTCGCGCCTCCACCCGGCCCCGTACGCGGAGTTGAGCGTGTCGATGTAGAGATTGCGGCCGTACCTGTCCTTCGGCACTCCCTTGGCGGTCGAGCCGTACCCGAAGATCGGCTGGCCGAGGTAGCTGTAGCGGCCGAAGACGCCCTGCCAGCGGCCGTCGTACGTCCAGTTGGGATGCAGCTCGAGCCGAGGAAGCTCGCCCGCGAAGTGCGCGACGTGGAGCTCCCAGTTCGTGTGGTGCGGAAGCCACGGATCGAAGCCGAGGAGCGGCAGGCGCCGCTGCCACGCCTGTACCGTCCAGTACGTCCCGTCGGGCGCCTTGCATGCGGCGACGAGCATCGGCAGAGGCGGGCCGTCGTACGGCCGGCAGCGGTTCTCGAAGGTCCGCCAGTACTTCCCGTTGCGGTACTTGCCCCAACCACCGGCGTAGTCCCAGCGGAACCGCACCTGGGGAACGTCAGCCGACGGAGCGCGGGCGTTGATCGCACCCCACGCGAGAACCCGGCGGAGGCGTCCGTCCGCGCGGCGATAGGTGAAGAGCGCCTCGCCCTTCCCGTTCACCTTCAGCGAGAGGAGCGCCACGTTCGTGTCCTCCAGCGGCTCGCTTGCTGTCGCGGGCGCCACCGTGACGGCGGCGACGGTCGCGAGCACGGAACCAAGCAGGGCGAGCCTCATCGAGATCACGAATCGGCGCGTTTGCGAGGACTCCCGTCCCTCGAACGTGGGGTCAGACCCGTGGGGTCTGACCCCGACGTATCGGGCCCGCGCTATTCCCACTCGATCGTCGCAGGAGGCTTGGAGGAAACGTCGTAGACGACGCGGTTCACGCCCGGGATCTCGTTGATGACGCGGCTCGAGATCGCCTCCAGCACCTCGTACGGCAGGCGGGCCCAGTCGGCGGTCATCGCGTCCTCCGAGGTGACGGCGCGGATGACGACCGGGTACGCGTACGTGCGCTCGTCGCCCTGCACCCCGACCGAGCGGATCGCGGGGAGCACGGCGAAGCTCTGCCACAGCTCGCGGTAGAGGTCGGCGCGGCGGATCTCCTCGAGGAGGATCGCGTCCGCGCGCCGGAGGATCGCGAGGCGCTCTTCGGTCACCTCGCCGATGATCCGGATGGCGAGACCGGGCCCCGGGAACGGCTGCCGCCAAACCATCCGCTCGGGCATCCCGAGCTCGGCGCCGACGCGGCGGACCTCGTCCTTGAACAGGAGCCGCAGCGGCTCGACGAGCTCCATGCGCATGTCCTCAGGCAGGCCCCCGACGTTGTGGTGCGACTTGATGAGCGCGGCGACGCCGTCGTCGGCGCCGCCCGACTCGATGACGTCCGAGTAGAGCGTCCCCTGGACGAGAAAGCGGACATCGCCCAGCTTCGCGGGCCTCCTCCTCGAAGACGCGGATGAACTCCTCGCCGACGATCTTGCGCTTCTCCTCCGGCTCGGAGACTCCGGCGAGTCGCGAGAGGAATCGTCTTTGCGCCTGGACGTGGACGAGCGGGACGCCGAAGTGGCCCGAGAACGTCTCGACGACCTGCTCGGCCTCGTTCTCGCGCAGGAGCCCGTGGTCGACGAAGACGCAGGTGAGCTGGTCGCCGACCGCCTTGTGCACGAGGAGCGCCGCGACCGCGGAGTCGACGCCGCCCGAGAGCGCGCAGAGAACGCGCTCGGTGCCGACAGTCGCGCGGATCCGCTCGACCTGCTCCTCGATGACGGCCGCGGGCGTCCAGGTGGGAGGCGTACCGGCGACCTCGTAGAGGAAGTTCTTCAGGATCTCCTGACCGTGCGGCGTGTGCACGACCTCCGGGTGGAACTGGACGCCGTAGAGGCGCCGCGCGCGGTCCTCGAACGCCGCGATGGGCGTCGACTCGGAGCTGCCCGTCACGACGGCGCCGGCCGGGGCCGCGGTCACCGAGTCGCGATGGCTCATCCAGACGACTTGTTCGTCGGGGAGTCCGTCGAAGAGCGCTCCGGGCGAAGCGTGGAGCTCTGCCTTGCCGAACTCGGACGCGCCCGTGCGCTCGACCGCTCCGCCGAGGTCCCGCGCCATGAGCTGCATGCCGTAACAGATGCCGAGCGTCGGGATCCCGAGCGAGAAGATCTCCGTGTCGAGGTCGGGCGCGCCCTCGGCATAGACGGAGGCCGGGCCGCCCGAGAGGATCAGCGCAGCCGGGTTGCGCGCCGCGACCTCCTCCGCGGAGAGCCGATGGCCCACGAGCTCGGAGTAGACGCGAGCCTCGCGCACGCGCCGCGCGATGAGCTGGCTGTACTGCCCGCCGAGGTCGACGACGAGGACCGGGCGCTCCTCCGGCGTGGGCTCGGGCGTCGGGAGCGGCACGACGTTCGAGCCCATCAGCGCCGGTAGTTCGGGGCGTCCTTCGTGATCGTGACGCCGTGCGGGTGGCTCTCCTGCAGGCCCGCCGGCGTGATCCGGGTGAACCGCGTCTTCGTCTTCATCTCCTCGATCGTCGCCGCACCGCAGTAGCCCATCGACTGCCGCAGCCCGCCGACGACCTGGTGGACGATCGGCGCGAGCGGGCCCTTGTACGGAACACGCCCCTCGATCCCCTCGGGGACGAGCTTGTCGACGTCCTCGACGTCACCCTGGAAGTAGCGGTCCTTCGAGAACGAGCGCGCCTTCATCGCCCCGAGCGAGCCCATCCCGCGGTACTCCTTGAAGCGCTCGCCCTGCGCGACCATGACCTCGCCCGGCGCCTCGTCGGTGCCGGCGAGCATGGAGCCGAGCATCACGACGTCGGCTCCGGCCGCGATCGCCTTCGCGATGTCGCCCGAGCTCCGGACGCCGCCGTCCGCGATCACCGGAACGCCCTGACCGGCGAGCGCCTGGGCCGCGTCGTAAACCGCGGTCACCTGCGGGACGCCGACCCCGGCGACGACTCGGGTGGTGCAGATGGACCCGGGACCCTGGCCCACACTTGACGGCGTCCGCTCCGGCGTCGACGAGCGCGAGAGCACCCTCGCCGGTCGAGATGTTCCCCGCGACGAGCTCGATGTCGTGCGCCGCCTTGATCTGCCGAACGACCTCGAGGACGCCGTGCGAGTGGCCGTGGGCCGTGTCCACCACGAGGACGTCGACCTCGGCCTCGACGAGCGCCGCCGCTCGCTCGAGCGCATCCGTCCCGACCCCGACCGCCGCGCCGACGCGCAGGCGCCCCTGCTCGTCTTTCGTGGCGTCCGGGTACTTGATCTTCTTCGAGATGTCCTTGACGGTGATGAGGCCCTTGAGCCGCCCGTCCTGGTCGACGACGGGAAGCTTCTCGATCTTGTTGCGGTGGAGGATCGCCTCGGCCTCCTCGAGCGTCGTCCCGACGGGCGCGGTGACGAGGTTCCTGGCTCGTCATCAGCGCCGAGACGGGCTGCGACGTGTCGGTCTCGAAGCGGAGGTCGCGGTTCGTGAGGATGCCGACGAGGACGCCGTCGTCGTCGGTGATCGGGACGCCCGAGATCCGGTAGCGCTCCATCAGCTCGAGCGCCTCGGCGACCGAGTCGTCCGGCCTGGAGCGTCACGGGCTCGACGATCATCCCCGACTCGGAGCGCTTCACCTTGTCCACCTCCGCGACCTGATCCTCGATCGAGAGGTTGCGGTGGACGATCCCGAGGCCGCCCGCGCGAGCGAGCGCGATCGCGAGGCGCGCCTCGGTGACGGTGTCCATCGCCGCGGAGATCAGCGGGATGTTCGAGCGAGATCGACGGCGTCAGCCGAGTGACCGTGGAGACGTCGTTCGGCAGCACGTGCGACTCGGCCGGCAGCAGCAGGACGTCGTCGAAGGTGAGCCCTTCCTTCCCGAACTTGCGCTCGAACGCGACGAGGCGCTCGATCTCCTCCTGCCGGAACTCGGTTTCCATCACGCGACGTTAGCAGCGCCCGGCGACGGCGATCATGCGTGCGCGATGCCCAGCGCAGTCGAGGCGCTCGCGAACTCGCGCCGCCCGCGTGCAGGTCGCCCTTCGCATCGAGGAGCGACAGCGCCTCAGCGCGCCAGGCGCCGACGGCTTCCGGATCCCGCGGCGAGCGCGGTGGAGCGACTCGGCCAGGAGCAGCCTGGTCTCCGCGCGGTTAACGACGAAGTCCGTCTCGTCGGCCAGCCCGACGGCTCGCCGTCACAGCGGCCTCCGCCTCCTCGAATCGCGCCCGCCTGGGCGCAGACGCCTCCTTCGAGCGCGTCGACGATAGATGAAGTTGACGAGATCGTCCGCGGGCGACGCGTCGCGGATCGACGACACAGAGCGTCGCGACCTCGTCGTATCGCCCCTGGCAGGTAGAGGCACCAGCGCGAGGTCGGCGCGAGCCGTCGAGATAGATACGCCCGCTCGTCCGAGCCGCTCGAGCTCCTCGACGCGCGTTGCGAGCGGCGCGCTCCCAGGCTGCGAGATCCCCGGCACGCGCCTCGATCCACGCGGCGTGCATGACGACATTCCCGCGGCAGTCGTCGCCAGCCCCGACTGCCCGAATCGTCTCGCGGCTCGCGCTCCTGCAACTCACGCGCAGCCTCGAGCTGGCCGTCCATCGCGAGAAGCCTCGCGCGCGACGCGTCGCCAATCCGGCTTCGCCCAGAATCCCGGGGGCGACGAGTGCGCGCGACGTGCTCAGCCGAGCGATCGCCTCTGGGACGGGCAGTCGGCCCGAACACGTACGCCGCCGCGAGTCCAACCCTCGAGCTCCAGCGCGTAGCGACCGCGTACATGCCGGCACGCGCGAAGTGGCGCAGGCCCTTGCTCGCCTGCCGCAGTCGTCCTCGGCCGCACGACACCGAAACCAGTCTCCAGCGCGACGCTCCACCAGTAGATGCCCAGACCTTGGTCATCGTCCGCCGAGCCTCGAGCGCGGCTGAGAGCCTGCGACCTCCGCTCGGCTCGCTCGAGCGTACGCTGGTCGAGCCCGTGCGTCACGGCGTCGACGCCGTCGTCGACGAGCACGCCATCGCCCTCAGCGCCGGATCGGACGACGAAGCGCCTCTGCGAGCAGCGGAGCGCGCCTCATCGACGTCTCCCGACTCCCAGAGCGCGAACGCGATGTCGGGAGCGAGCGCGTGTCGCCGCGTGTCGTCCTCGGAGCGAGGATCGCGCCGCCACGGCGGAGAAGCTCGACCGGCGCCGAAGTCGCCGCGGTCGAGCGCCGCGCGCCCGCCGGCGCGCGAGGTGCCCGTGCGCGCCGTCCGCCGAGATCCGGAGAGCGCGGATCGTCCGGATCGAGCTCGGCCCGGTAGCGATGCGCCTGCTCGAGGTGGTAGCCGACGATCTCGTCGCGCTCGACGAGGTCGTGGCCCGCGAGCCAGTCGGCGAAGCGCTCGTGCAGCTCGGCGCGGGTCGCCTTGGGCAGCGACTCGTAGGCGGCGTCGCGGATGAGCAGATGGCGGAAGCGGAAGCCCTCGTCCTCGGGGAACGTCGGCGGCGTCGAGCGGATGAGCTCCTTGCGCACGAGCGTCGCGAGATGCGAGCTCGACCGCAGGTCGGACCGGATCGGGCGCGAGCTCCGCGACCGCGCCGCGGTGGAACACCTCGCCCTCGACCGCACCCCGCTCCATGACGATGCGCACGTCTCCGTCGAGCGAGTCGATGCGCGCCTGCAGGAGCGCCTGGATCGTCGGCGGCACGGCGATCTCGCCGTCACCGCCGTGCTCGCGGACCATCGCCAGCATCTCCTCCACGTAGAGCGGGTTGCCGGCGGAGGCGACCGTGATGCGCTCGCGCAGCTCGGCGTCGAGCGAGCATCTCGCTCGAGTCGGTCCATGAGCTCCGCGCACTCGTCCGGCGCCCAGCGGCTCGAGCAGGAGCGAGCGTCGCGTTCAGCTTGCCGCCGCCCCAGTCCGGGCCGCGCGTCGAGGAGCTCCGTCCGCGCGATGCAGAGGAGGAAGATGGGCGCGTCGCGGGAGAGGTCGGCGACGTGCTCGACGAGGTCGACGAAGACCGGCTCCGCCCACTGCAGGTCGTCGATGACGACGACCTGCGGCCGCTCGGCGGCACGGGCTTCGAGCAGGCGGCGGAAGGCGAGCTGCGTCTCGGGCGGCGACGTGCCGATGACGTCTTCGGGATCGACGCCGATCGCGAGCAGGATCTCGACGAGCGGCCAGTAGGTGATGCCCTCGCCGTACGAGAGGCAGCGTCCGCGGAGGACGTCGGCCGAGTCGCCGACACGCTCGAGGAAGTCGGCGACGAGGCGCGACTTGCCGATGCCCGCCGGGCCGAGGAGCGTGAAGAGCCGGCACGTGCGGTCGGCGACCGCGTCCTCGTAGTCGCGCCAGAGCCGCTGACGCTCGCGCTCGCGGCCGACGAGCGGCGTCTCCGAGGTGGCGCGCGAGCGGCGCGGCATCGCCGATCACCTCGAGCAAGCCGAAAGGCCTCGACGGGCTCGGACTTGCCCTTGAGCGCGAGCGGCTCGACGGGCTCGACGCGGACGGCATCGCGTACGAGGAGCCGGGTCTCCGCCCCGATGAGCGATCTCGCCGCGCGCGCGCCGCCTGCTCGAGCCGGGCGGCGACGTTGACCGCGTCGCCGGTGACGAGCGTCTCGCCCTCGCCGCCGACGACGACCTCGCCCGTGTTGACGCCGATGCGCGCCTCGAGCCCGTGCTCTGCGATCGCAGCCCGCATCTCCGACGGCGGCGCGCACAGCCCGCAGCGCATCGTCCTCGTGCGAGACGGGGATGCCGAAGACGGCCATGACCGCGTCGCCGACGAACTTCTCGACCGACGCCGCCGTGGCGCTCGACGATCGCGCGCAGGTCCTCGAAGTAGCGCCGCATGCGTCGCCCGCAGCGCCTCGGGGTCGGTCGACTCCCCGAGCGCGGTCGAGCCGACGAGGTCGCAGAAGAGGACGGTGACGACCTTGCGCTGCTCGCGCGGGGCCTCGGCGACGCCAAGCGCGGCGCCGCAGGCGCTGCAGAAGCGCGCGTCGTCCGCGTTCTCGCGCCCGCAGCTCGGGCAACCCGCCATGCGCGGAGTCTACGAGCGAACGGGGTGGAGCTCGGCGAGCTCGATGTCAGCCGCGAAGCGTCGCGGCGAGCGAGGCATTGAACCGGCCCGCGCCGACTTCACGTACGGAGGCTGCGCCGGCCGCGACCGCCAGGCGCAGTGCGTCGATCCGGCGAGCGCTCCTCGACGATCGCGGCGAGGAACTGCGCCAGCAGGACGTCGCCCGAGCCGACACCCGACACCGGCTCCACGTGCGGCGCGAAGGCGCGCATGCGCCGGGTCTTCCGCCCGACTCGAAGATGCGCGAAGCAGCCGTTCTCGAGCGTGATGAGGACGTTGCGAGCGCCCATCTCGGCGATCGCGTCGAGCGCCATCGAGGAAGTCGTCGTCGTCCTCGAGCTCCTGCCCGACGAGCTGCTCCGCCTCACGCTGGTTCGGAGAGACGAGGTACGGCCCCGCTTCGACACCGAGCCGTAGCGGCTCGCCTTCGCTGTCCAGCACGACCCGCACGTCGCGCCGCGCGAGATCGCGAATCGCGTCACCGTAGAACGACGTCGGCACCTTGCTGGGAAGCGAGCCGGCGAGCACGACGAAGTCCGCTCCGCGGGCGAGGTAGTGGAGCTTCTCCGTCAGCGTCTCGAGCTCGGCGGCCGTCACCTCGGGACCCCACTCGTTGATCTCCGTGTACGTGCCCGAGGTGGGATCGACCACCGCGGTCGAGGTGCGCGACTCCCTCCCGATGCGGACGAGGTCGTTGAGGATCGCCTCGGCGGTCAGCTCCTCGATGATGCGCGTCCCGGTCCGTCCGCCGGCGAGGCCGGTCGCGACGACCGGGCACGTCGAGGTGCTTCAGCGCACGCGCGACGTTGATCCCCTTGCCTCCCGCGAGCGTGAGGACCTCGCTCGAGCGGTGGCGGTAGCCGATCTGGAAGACGGGCACGGTCAGCGTGCGGTCGAGCGCGGCGTTGACGGTGACGGTGACGATCACGTGACGAGACCCCACAGGTTCGCGGCGGTCCGCGTCGCATACCACCGCGCCTTCCCGAACAGGCCGGGCTCGGCCACGGACCGAGCTGCCACGAGGTTGCGAGGACGCGACGAGCCGGTTCCCGTCGTAGACCTCGACCCGGCCCGAGACGCTGGCCCTTCCGCACCGGGAGCGCGACGGACGACGGCGCGACCACGCGCTCGACGAGCGACGTTCCGATGCGCAGCGTTCTCACGATCGCACGCGGAGCCACGAGCTCGACGCGGGCCCGCGCCGTAGCCGGTCTCCGCGCTCGGCATAGCCGCGTCCCGCGTCGATCGCGGCGACGCGCCGGTACTGCTCGAGCCCGTACGCCAGCAGCTCCCGCAGCGCATCGTTGCGAGCGCTGCGGGTCTCGCTTCCGAGCACGGTGCCGTAGACCGTTGCGCCACTGGCGCTGGCACCCGCGGCCTGCGACCAGCCCGCCTCCCGTGTGTGTCCGGTCTTTCCTCCGACGAGAGCAGGCCAGCTCACGAGCAGGTCGTCCGTCGTCGGGAAGTCCCTTCCGCCCGGGAGCTACGACCGTCGACCGGTCGAGCGCGTCGCGGATGAACGGGACCCCGAGCGCGTACCGGACGAGAACCGTGGCATCGCGGGCGCTCGAGACGTGACCTCGATCGTCGAGGCCGTGCGGGTTCTCGAAGTTCGTGTCGACGAGTCCCAGCTCATCCCCCTTCGCATTCATAAGCGCCACGAACCGGTCTGTCGAGCCCTTCCCGACGTGGAGCGCAAGTGCCTCCGCGGCGTCGTTCGCGCTCGGAACGAGCATCGCACGCAGGAGCGCGGCGACGGTGAGCTCCTCGCCGGCTCTCAGATAGACAGTGGACTCTCCGACGCGGGCCGCGCGCGAGCTCACGCGAACGACATCGGAGAGGCGCGCCTCGCTCGAGGACGACGATCGCCGTCATCAGCTTCGTGATGCTCGCGATCGGTCGCTGCTGTCGCTCGTTGTTGCCGGCCAGGAACGCCCCGTCCTGCCCTTCGAGATACCAGGCGGCGGCGTCGACGTCGACCGCGGGAGGCGAGGCCTCGGACGGGTGCCGCGACGGCGGCGGCGACGGCGACGGCGCGGCGGCGAGCAGTGCTCTGCGCATCAGCGGGCGGACACTGTACTCCACGCGCAGGGTCAGACCCGTGGGTCGACCCCACCTGCTCACCAGCCCGCGGCCGCCCACACCTGCGTCGCGAGCCGTTCCGCCTCTGCGGCCGCCGCCGCGCGCCAGTCGGCCTCGGTGTCGCGGTACGCGTAGATGACGGATCGCGAGGCGGTGACGAGCGCGCTCGCCGGGCCGGCGGTGAACGCCCGCGCGACGTCAGCCGGCGTCGCCCCCTGCGCGCCCACACCCGGGAGGAGGATCGGCGACTGCGGGAGCAGGCGGCGCGCCTCCGAGACCGCCCGCGGATGCGTCGCCCCGACGACGGCGCCGACGCTCGACAGCTCCTTCTCGCCGACGAGTGGCTCGCCCCACTCGCGCACGAGCTCGGCGAGGTGGTGCCAGAGCGGGCGTCCGTCCGAGAGCGCGAGATCCTGGACGTCGGCGGCGCCCGCGTTGGACGTCCGAACGAGGAAGAACACACCCGCGCCGTGCCTTCGACAGGCGGCCAGGAACGGCTCGACCGAGTCGAGCCCGAGGTAGGGGCTCGCGGTCAGCGCATCGGCGAGCGGCGGGTCGCCGTCCCGCGGCTCGAGAAACGCCGCCGAGTACGCGCGCGACGGTGGAGCCGATGTCACCGCGCTTCGCGTCGAGCACGACGAGCAGCCCCGCCGACCGCGAGTAATCGCACACCTCCTCGAGCGCGCGAAAGCCATCCGCACCGAGCGCCTCGAAGAACGCCGACTGGGGCTTCACCGCGACGACGTACGGCGCGACCGCGTCGACGATCCCCTTGCAGAAACGAGCGACGGCTGATGCAGCGGCGGCGCGGCCGAGCACGGCCTCTCCGCGAAGCTCCATCGGCAGGAGATCCAGCCGCGGATCGAGCCCGACCGACGAGCTGGCTGCGCTTGCGCTCGACGGATTCGACGAGCCGGTCGGCGAAGTTGGCGGCGGCCTCGCACGACCCGTGAAGGCTACGCCGCGAGGCAGTCAGGACTCCGGCGTCGAGCGAGACGATGCGGAGCTCGGGCCCGGGCCTCGCAGGAAGCCCGCGACCACGAGGAGCTCGTCGGCGTCCTCGGGAGCCACGGACGGCTCGACGAGCGCGGCCTCGGCCAGGCCCGCTTCGATCTCGACGCGTCCGGCCGGGCCGTCCGCGACCGTCCGCACCCGCACTCTTCCGCCGCCGACGAAGAACGCGCGCCGGAACCCACGCTCGCGCGCGGGCGCGAGCACGCACAGCCGCAGCCGCGCGGAGGCGGTCGAGCTCGGCGATCCGCGCGGCGACCTCCTCCAGCGCGGCGATGCGATCCCGCGAGGCGCGCGGCGTCCTCGAAGCGGAGGTCGCGCGCGAGTCGCCGGAGCCTGGCGCGTAGCGGCGGCAACGCTGCGGCCAGAGACTCGCCTTCGAAGCCGTCGAGTGCCCGCGCGGCGAGCTGCGCGCGACGCTTGCTCGTCGATCGGCCCGAGGGGACCCGGCTCGGGGACGACCGCCCACGGTCGCGGCGCAGCGCGAGGTAGACATAGCGGTCCGGCCGACCGCCTGCGTGCATTCGCGGGCGGTCGAAGCTCGCGAATGAGCCGCAGCTCCTCGAGAGCAGCCTCGAGCTCGGACCCGAGCTCGCGCCACTCGACGCGCTCGAGTGCGCCGAGCGCAGCCTCCACGGCCGGCCGCTGGCGGTCTCCCGCGAAGTACGAGCGGAGCCGTGCGCGAAGATCGCGCGCCTTGCCCACGTAGAGCACCGCGTCATTGCGGTCGCGAAAGAGGTAGACGCCCGGAGTCGTCGGGGCTCCGGCGACGAGAGCGCGCTTCGCGTGCAGCCGGCGCGCTCGCGGCGCCGCCAGCTCGACGACCTCGGCGACGGTTCGAGCGCCGCGCTCCTGCGCGAGCCCGAGGAGCGCGATCAGGATCTCCGCCGTGGAGAGCGCGTCGGGCAAGCGCTCGATGGCACGGTTGCGACGCCGTGCCGAAGAAGTGCGCGAGCTGCCGGAGCGAGAACCGCTCGCTCCTTCGCTGGAGGAGCCTTCGGGCGAGCCAGACGGTGTCGATGACCGCGGCCGCGACCCGGCGGCCGGTGAGGCGCTCGACCTCGCGCTCGAGGAAGCCCGATGTCGAAGCGAGCGTTGTGCGCGACGAGCGGGGCGTCGCCCGCGAACGCGAGAAAGCGGCGGACGGCGAGCTCGGCGCGCGGCGCGCGGCGAAGGTCGCTCGGCTGGATCCCGGTCAGCGCGGCGATGCTGGCCGGAAGCACGACGCCAGGGTTGACGAGCGTCTCGAACGTCTCGTCGACGGCAAGCGCGCGAACGCGCACGGCGCCGATCTCGCAGATGCGGTCGCGGCTCGCCGAGAGCCCCGTCGTCTCGAGGTCGAAGACGACGAGCTCGGCGTCTTCGATGAGGACGTCGGCGCTCGCGTCGCCGGCCAGGCCGACCCGGGCCCCGAGCCAGGCGAGGCGCGCGTCGCCGTCGACGACATCGGCGAGCAGGCTGTGCGCGAGCGTCGGCGGGCGCGCGCTCGAGAGCGAACAGGGCGCGCGCGGCATCCTCGGCGGAGACAGCCCCTCTCCGTGCCTGAACGAGCTCGACGAGCCGGTCGGCGGCGTCGAACGAGAGCTGCATGACTCGAGACCGTATCGAACATATGTTCGATACTCAAGCCTACGCGGAAGGACAGAGGGGCCGCACACGGCGACCCCTTCCCAGAAACCTCTGCGTCCGTGCGCTTAGCCCTTGACCGCAGACTTGAGCGAGCTTCCGGCCGAGAACTTCGGGACCGTCGTCGCCGGGATCATGACCTTCGCGCCCGTGCGCGGATTCACCCCCATGCGCGCGGCGCGCGCCGAGGTCGAGAACTTGCCGAAGCCCGTAAAGGTGACGGCGTCGCCATTCTTCAGCGCGGACGTGATCGTGTCGAGCACCGCGTCGACCGCTACGCCGGCATCACGCTTGGACATGCCGGCCCGATCGGCGACGGCGTCCACGAAATCCTGCTTGGTCACTGCTCTCCTCCTGACGTCGAATACGAGTCTATGGAACCGAAGGAGCCTAACACCCCATCGGATTTGGCTCAACCATGCCGTTTTGCGGCGGTTTTTCGCATCTCAAGCAGCTCTTCCGCCCGAAACAGCGCCCGCAGGCGCACGCCAAGTCGCGCGAGAGCGTCCGAGCCGCCCTCCTCCCGATCGACGACGCAGACGGCATTTCGGACCACGAGCCCCTCGTCTCGAAGGGCCGACACCGCCTCAGCGAGGGCGCCGCCGGACGTGACGACGTCCTCCAGGAGGCACACGAGCTCGCCCTGCTCGAACGGGCCCTCGATCCGGTTCGCCGTGCCGTATTCCTTCGTCTCACCGCGGACGATGATGAACGGCAGACCGGACGCGATCGATGCCGAGGCTGCCAACGCAACCGCTCCGAGCGCCGGCCCGGCGAGCCGAGTGGCCTCCGGCTCGTGCTCCGCGGCGGCGTCCGCGAGACGCTCGCCGAGGGCGCGCAGGATATCGGGCTCGGTCTCGAACCGGTACTTGTCCAGGTACCACGACGAGCGCCGTCCCGAGCGAAGCACGAAGTCGCCTTCGAGAAACGCCCGCTCCACGAGGAGCGCGCCCAGCTCCTCGCGGGTCATCGGCGGATGCGCCGAGCGCACGATCGAAGCGAGCTGCTCGAACCCGGCCGATCCCGGCTCGAGAACGATCGACGACCCGTCGGCGTACGAAACCCCCACTCGCTCCTGCGGTCCCGTCGGCCGCGCGAAGCGGCGCCACGCCCAGATCGCGAGGCCCACGAGGACCACGAGCCGAACGAGTGTCCTCACTCGGTCTCCGTCTCCGCGTCCGGCATCCGCACCGGCGCTCGTTTTTCTTTCTTCTGCTCCGGCTCGGTGATCCCCTCGAGACAGGTCCGCAAGTCGTACACGACGAGTCCGGACGTGGGCTGTGGTCCTGTCGTCGCTGCGATGGTGCGGCCTCCGTCGCGCAACGCGAAGAACGCGCCGTTCTCCAGCTCGACCTCGACGCGGGTCACCTCCCGGGGCTGCGCATTCAGCGCGAACGCAGCGGCCATGAGCTCGAGCGTCGAACTCGCGAGAGCCGCCTCGCGCGCGGGGTCTTCGAGCGTCGAGGCGAGCACCGCTCCGTCCGCGCGAAGAACGACTGCCGACTCGATCTGCGTCGAGAGCTCCGTGAGCTCGCGGAGGGCATGCGCCGCATCCATCGGCGCTCGACGCTAGCACGGATCTACAGCAGGTCGAGAAAGGATTCGATCTCGCCTATCCGCTGGAAGCCGAGCCGCTCGAGCACCGGGCGCGAATGCGGCCCGGCGTCGACGGCGAGGAACGGCGTGCCTCGCCGGACCGCCTCCTCCCAGCGCGCATGTACGAGTGCCCGGAAGGCGCCGCGCCCGCGTGCCTCGGGGAGGGTGGCCGCACCGCCGAGGAAGACCCCCACGCGAGAAAGGAGCGCGGTCGCGGCCGCGACCGCCGCACCGTCGATGGTGCCGACGAGCTGCAGCACGTGATCAGCGGCTTGGTATGCGTCCCAACGCTGCTCGAGCGTCGCATCCCACGCGGCCCGATCCTCCTCCGACGACCCGAAGCCGACGGCGTAGACGTCGTCGCACGCGCGAAAGTCGTCCAGCGTTTCGACGACACGCGTATCGACGCCGGCCGGAGGTGGAGGCGGCGGCGAAGTGAGGACCAGCGATGCCGCGGAACGGGCAAACGGGGGCTCGTCGGCGGGCACGAGCCCCGCGTCGAGAAGGCGCTCCGCGAGGTCCTCCGGCGTCGCGTCGGGCCCGAGCGACCACTCGATCTTCGTGCGTCCGCGCTCGCGTGCGAACGAGCGAGCGGCCTCGATCGCCGAGGCGACGCCCTCTGGCTCGAGCCTGTGCTTGCCGACACTGACCCAGGCGGGGGTCACGAAGTAGCGGACGCCGCTTCCCTCGACCCGCTCGAAAGGCGGCTTCGGGGCGGGGAGGAAGTCGCTCGGGTGGAGTGCAAAGCGCCGTTGCTCGGCCGGGAGCTCGACGGCGGCCTGGAGCGCCTGTGCAGCGTGCGCACGATGAGAGTGCGTCGCCTTCCACGCATTCCCGAGCTCCGCGACCGTGGCGTCCAGCCCCGATGGAACGACGATCGGGTCGTAGCCGAAACCCTCGGTTCCCCGCGGCTCGCCTGCGATCGATCCCTCCATGGTCCCGCGCCCGCGCAACGTCTGCCCCTCCGGGCCGAGGGCGACGAGCTCGCAGACGTAGCGCGCTCGGCGGTCCTTCTCGGAGCCGAGCTCGCGAAGCAGGCGCTCGACGCCGTCGTCCGCCCAACGGGCCGACTCGATACCGGGGCGGCCGCCTAGTGCCTCGACCTCGATTCCGGAGTCCTCACCAACCACCCACGTGTCCCGGGGCGTGAAGCGGCGCCCGTGGTTGGCCTTGATGCGCGCGTTCGCGAGGAACGACGGGCCGTCCTCGACCGCTTCCTGGGTGCGTCGAGCAGCTCGATCTCCCACCCGGGGAGCGCCCGGCGCAGCTCCCGCAGCTTGTTCCGATTCCGCGACGCGAGCCGCAGGTTCACGCGAGGGGGACGGCCGCCGCTTCGCGCTGCGCCGTCGTGAGCTCGTCGATGCCGCCCGCAGCGAGGTCGAGAAGCTCGTCGAGCAGCTCGCGGGAGAAGGGGTCGCGTTCGGCCGTCGCCTGCACCTCGACCAGCCGCCCGTCGCCGGTCATCACGACGTTCATGTCCGTCTCGGCGCCCGAGTCCTCCCCGTAGTCGAGGTCGATGACCGCCTCACCGCCGACGATCCCGACCGAGACCGCCGCGATCGAGCCGGTCAGCGCCTTCGAGAGCCCAAAGCGTTCGAGCGCTCGGCTGGCCGCGATCCACGCACCCGTGATCGACGCGCAGCGGGTCCCGCCGTCGGCCTGGAGGACATCGCAGTCGAGCCAGAGCGTCCGCTCGCCGAGCGCCTCGAAGTCGCAGACGGAGCGCAGCGCCCGGCCGATGAGCCGCTGGATCTCGACCGTGCGCCCGTCGGGGCGTCCGCGCGAGACCGCCCGCTGCGTGCGCTCGCCCGTCGAGGCCGGGAGCATCGCGTACTCGGCGGTCATCCAGCCGCGCCCGCTCTTGTACAGCCACCGAGGAACGCCTTCCTCGACGGTCGCCGTGCACAGCACGAGCGTCTTCCCCTGCCCGTAGAGGACGCAGCCGTGCGGCTGCTCGAGGTAGTCCGCCTCGATCTCCAGCTGTCGGAGCTCGTCGGCTCGTCTCCCGTCCGCTCTCATGCGGCGGCCGCTCGCAACGCGGACACCTCGACGTGCTCTGCGGCATCGATCGGGAGCTGGAGGAAGCGTCGCCCCATCTCGCGGAAGAGCTTGGGGTCGCCGGTCGTCAGGAAGCGGTACGAGCCCTCGCGCGCGTCTGCGTTCTCGATCCCCTTCCGGGCAAGCGTCTCGCCAACTTCGCGCGCGGTCTCTTCCGCCGAGAAGACGAGCGTGACGCCTCGTCCGAACACGCGCTGGAAGATCGGCCGGATCAACGGGTAGTGCGTGCAGCCGAGGATGACCGTGTCCGCGCCCGCCTCCTTGAGCGGCGCCGCGTACTCGCGAACCGCAGTCGGTCGTCTCCTCTCCGAATGGGTCGTCGCCCTCGATCAGCGGTACGAGCCGCGGGCATGCGACCGGGACGACATGGACGCCGGCGTCGAGCGCGCGCACGAGCTCCGAGTAGCGGCCGCTCGCCACCGTGGCCTCGGTGGCGAGAAGCCCGATGCAGCGATTCCGCGTGGCGAGCACGGCCGCGTGCGCTTCCGGGGCGAGCACACCGATCACCGGAATCGAGAGCTGACGCTGGAGATCGGGAAGCGCGGCAGCAGTCGCCGAGTTGCACGCCGCGACGATCAACTTGACGCCCTGATCCTCGAGATAGCCCGCGATCTCGCCCGCAAAGCGGCGGATCTCGTCGAGTGGGCGAGGGCCGTAGGGAAGCCGCGCGCCGTCGCCGAGGTACACGAAGTCCTCGTGGGGAAGCGTGACGAGGCACTCGTGCAGGACGGTGAGGCCGCCCATGCCCGAGTCGAAGACGCCGACCGGCCGTGGATCCATGAGCGCGGAGTGTAGGCCGAAGCGGGGTCAGACCCCAGGACTTCCGGGGTCAGACCCCGGGACATGTCCGCAAGTGACCTCGTTGCTCGCAGGTCGCTACCCTTCCGCCTCGTGGTGAAGGTCTGGCTCGTAGGGCTGACGGCCGCGCTGATGCTTCTGGTCGGCGAGGCGCCGGCCTCCACCCTTGCGCGGCAGGACGTCTCGATCCCGATGGACGACGGCGTCACGCTCGCTGCGACGCTCTACCTCCCCGAGGGAACGGCGCCGGCGGGAGGCTGGCCCGCGATCGTGTTCCTGCACGCGCTTTCGGGCGAGAACCGGCAAGCGACGAACGCGCTCGTGGAGGGATACGGGTTCGTCAACAGGGATATGCGATCCTCACGTACGACGCGCGCGGCCACGGCGAGTCGGGCGGGCTTGTTCCGTCGACGGCCCGCGCGAGATGGCGGACACGCGGGCGGTTCACGACTGGCTCGCGGCTCGTCCCGACATCGCGGACTCGAAAATCGGCGCCTGGGGAATCTCCTACGGCGGGGGCACGATCTTCAACTCGCTGGTCGCAGGAGTCCCGTGGGCCGCCGTCGTCACGGTCGAGACGTGGACCGATCTCTACTCCGGGCTCATGCCGCAAGGACTCGTCAAGTCCGGGGCATCGTGGCCGCGCTCGCTGGCGTCGATTCCCGAGGCGCGGCGGGACCCTTCGCTGGCCGGCTGAGGCCGCCGCCTTTGCCGGCAACGGTGCGGCGGTGCGCCCTGGGCGGCAGAGCGCTCGAGCCTCTCGAAGCTCGGCTCGGTGACGACCCCCGTCTTCATGGCGCAGGGCAGGCGCGACTTCCTGTTCGGGATCGAGCAGGCTCACCCAAGCATTCCGCCGGCTGAAGGGGCCCAAGACGCTGTACGTCGGCCTCCACGGCCATGCGCCCTCGACCTTCCCCGCTGCCGACACGGGCTTCCTCATGACGCAGGTGCGCTCGTGGTTCGATTGCCACCTCCAGAGCGGAGCGCTGTAGGCGCGGGTGCCCGGCTGTCGTCGCACCGCGAGGGCTCGAGGGAAGGTGCGCCCGATGGGGCACGAGCCTGCCGCAGACGATGAAGGCGACCTTTGCTCGTTCCCAGGCGTCACGACGTTCGCGCAAGCGGGGAAGGTCGTTCGCACGACCGCCCCACTGCGGAAGGCGATCGAGATGTACGGCACGCCGACCGTACGGGTCGAGCGCGCCGCGAGCGGAGGGTGGTCGCGACTCGTTGCCGTGCTCACGGCGCGCACGCCGCAGGGCAGGGAGATCTCGTCAGCATCGGCGGGATCCCAACGAAGACGGGCGCGCGCAAGCTGGTCATCCGACTCGTCAACCAGGCGACCTTCATGCCGACGGGCTCGCGACTGACCCTCACGCTCGCGTCGTCCTCGACTGCCCAGTCGTCGTCGAACCTGCTGTACCTCGACCTGCCGATGGCCTGAGCGCGCGAGTCCGAGTCGGAGCCGCAGTTCTGAAGCTGCCCGTCTTACGCACTCCGGTCACGAAGTGACCTCTCGCATCGCGGCCGTCAGCGCTCGTCGCTCTCGCCGTGGTCACCGGCGCCGGGGCCTCTCCCACAGCCGACCCAGGTGTGACGCCGACGGGCGTTCTTCTCGGTGGCACCGTTCCACTCACCGGCGAGGCAGCTGCCTTCGGCGCCATCGGCCCAGGCGCCAAGGCGTACTTCGACCACGTCAACTCGAAGGGCGGCGTCCACGGCAGGAGGATCGAGTACCGCTACTACGACGACGCGTACAACCCGGCGCAGACCGTCCAGCTCACCCGGCGCCTCGTGGAGCAGGACGAGGTCTTCGCGGTGTTCTCGAGTGTCGGAACCGCGAACAACCTGGCGATCCGCGACTACCTGAACGCGCAGAAGGTGCCGCAGCTCTGGGTCGGGGACGGGTCGCAGTCGATCGGACGGAGCTTCGCGCGCTACCCGTGGACGATGGGCTTCCTCATGAGCTACCGCGGGGAGGGTGACGTGTACGGAAAGACAATCGTGAAGAGCCGGCCGCGCGCTCGGATCGCGGTTCTGTACGAGAACACCGAGCTCGGACTCGACATGCTCACGGGGCTGACGCGAGCGATCGCCGGTAAGGGGCCGAGGATCGTCGCGAAGCAGTCGTACGAGTTCACGGGGGCGGACGTCTCGGGTCAGGTCGGGCTGCTGAAGGCGTCGGGCGCCGACACGCTGATGCTCTTCGCGACCCCCAAGTTCTTCATCAACGCGATCACGGCGACGCACAAGCTCGGCTGGAAGCCGCAGGTGTACATCGCGTCGATCTCGATCGAGCCGACGATCATGGGGATCGCGCGGTTCAACGCGCCCGAGCTGACAAGAGGTGCGCTCTCGATCGCCTTCGTGAAGAACCCGAACGACCCGATCTGGGCGAAGGATCCGATCGTCCCGCTCTATCGCTCGATCATGAAGAAGCACCTCCCGACGGGCAAGCCGACCGACGTCTACAACTGGTACGGAATGACGGTCGCGTGGACGATGGTGGAGACGCTGCGCAAGGCGGGGAAGAACCTGACCCGGGCGGGCCTGCTGAAGGCCGCCCAGAGCCTCGACACGGCGGCAAATCCGTTCATGCTCCCCGGCATCCGCCTGCGGACGTCGCCGACGGACTACCGGCCGATGGAGCACGTGTTCCTCTACCGCTACGACAACAAGCAGTGGGTGAAGGCGAGCCGGCTCCTGCGCGCGAGGGGATGAACTGAGGTTTCTGCTGTGAAAGACTCGCCAAATCGAAGAGGAGGGCAGATGAAACGACGAATCTGGACCGTTGCCGTGGGTATCACCTCGGTAGCGGCGCTCATCGCAGTACCCGCCGCCCTCGCGGCATTCACGACACCGAAGCTCGAGGTTCGGCAGGCCGGTGCGGTGACGACGTTCAAGCTCAGTCAGACCTCGAGCGAGGACGCGGTCGCGAGCGTGCGCATCTTCGTGCCGACCGGAACCACGGTGACCGCAACACAGGCGCCGGGCACGACGCTCGGAACCGTGAACGCGCTTCTCAAGCTCCACGCGCTCGCCGGGGCAGAGGTGCCCGTCCAAGGCAACGTCGTGGTGGCCCCTCCGGGCGCTGTCCCCGCCGCGATCGTGGCTGCCTGTACGAGCGGGGCAACGCCGACCGCGACCTGGCTCCTCGCGCTCTCGATCGCCGGGACGCCGGTGAACTTGCCGCTGTTTCTGATCCCGACGTCGGGGCCGCTCGCCGCGCTCGGCCCCGCGTACATCCAGACATGCCTCGCATCGCCCTATATCCCGCCCGCGCAGGGCGGCGGAGCGGGCGGAGCGCAGCTCGTCACCGCGGAGTTCGGCGTCCAGGGCGTCTTCTCGCCGGTCGCCGTCGGCGCGTTCGTAGCAATCCTGACTCCATGGACGCCTGGAACCGGCACGGTCAATGTCGCCGGTACCGTCGCGTCCCCGGCTGCGGTCGCCCCCGGAACGGTCACGGCATCCGCCCGGCGGCTCGGGCGTGGTGCGACGGTCACCGGCCGCGTCACCCAGGCCGGCCAGGCCCGAGGCGGAGCGACCGTCACGATCTTCGGGGGCGCGAGGGCGACCGGGCTCAGGCGGATCGGCAGAGCCAGAGTGACTGCCAACGGGGCGTTCACCTTCCGCGCACGGACGGGTACGTTCTTCCGGGCGCGAGCAGTTGCGGCCGCCGGCGCAGCGGCGCCGCTCTGCACGCAGCTCGGCCCGGCGCTCGCGCCGGTCCCGTGCGTGAACCCGACGGTCAACGGGTTCACGGCGCAGAGCAGGGTCGTGAGAAAGCGGTAACGAGCGGGGTCTGACCCGTGGGTCAGACCCCTTCCGGTGCCGGGGTCAGACCCCACGGGGCTGACCCCACGCGCCCTATCCTCCCGACGTGTCTGCGACCGTCCGTCTCGGCACGTGCAGCTTCGCCGACGAGGGCCTCCTCAAGCACTGGTACCCCCGGGGCGTCTCGACGGCGACGGCGCGGCTCCGGTACTACGGGGAGCGCTTCGACACGGTCGAGGTCGACTCGCCCTACTACCACCTCCCCGATCCAGCGGTCACCGGCCGCTGGGCACAACGGACCCCGCCCGAGTTCGTCTTCAACGTGAAGGCGCACTCGTCGATGACCTGGCACGAGGGCGAGCCGACCGACGAGGCCTTCGCGAAGTTCCGGGCATCGCTCGAGCCGCTCGAGCTCTCCGGAAAGCTGCGCGGGATACTGCTCCAGTACCACCCTCGCTTCGTCAAGTCGGACGCGGCGAAAGACGAGCTACGGCGAGTGCCCGAGCGCATCGCACCGCTGGTCCCACTCATCGAGTTCCGGCATCGCTCATGGATGGAGCCCGCAGAGCGAGCCGACACGCTTGCCTTCCTCGAACGGACGGAGCTCGCCTACGTCTCGGTCGACGCGCCGATGACACGGGCAAGCAACGTGATCGCGAGACATGCGGCGGCGACGCACCGGGTCGCCTATGTGCGTTTCCACGGGCGGAACGCGAAGACCTGGAACATCCGCTCCGAGCGCTCGTCGCAACGCTTCGACTGGATGTACTCGGAGGAGGAGCTGGCCGAATGGGTCGAGAAGCTGACCGGCCTGACGGAGCAGGCCGACGAGGTGTACGCGATGTTCAACAACAACCGGGACGACTTCGCGCCACGAAGCGCGATGATCCTCCGCGACCTACTCGACCGGGCGGGCATCGCGGCGGCCGGAGGCATCGAGCCGCCACCGCTCGCTCCCACGCTCTTCTGACGCTCAGTGTGGCTCGACCTCGAGCCCGACTCCGGCGAGCGACGAGGACGGCCGCGGAAGCGCTCGCATGGGGAGGTCGAGCTTCACACCGGTCGCAGGAGCTGCGGCAAGGGTGCGGACGACAGGGCGGCCACGGACGAAGACCCTCGTCGGTCTGATTTCGTGATCGACGCAGAACGGTCCGATCGTCAGCGTCTCGCAGTCGTCGGCGGTACACCTCGTGACGATTGACATGAGCCGCTGGTACCCGCTTTCCGCCCGTCTCAATCCATCTACAGTGACTCGCCGTGCGCGTTCTCTCGATCGACCACGGCTCGAGCGTCCGCGGCGGGGTCTTCGACGAGGTAGCTACCGCAGCGGGCCACGATCTCGAGCGCTGGTCCGTCCCCGAGGGCGGGGCGCCGGATCGCGCGCGAAGCTACGACGCGGTCATGGTCTTCGGAGGCTCGATGCATCCCGACGAGGACGACAGGTTCGCCTGGCTCGAGCGCGAGGAGGAGTTCCTGCAAGAGGTGCTCGCGGAGGAGGTGCCGGTGTTCGCTGTCTGCCTCGGTGCGCAGATGCTCGCGCGGGCCGCAGGCGCGAAGGTCGGCCCGGCGCCCACGCCGGAGATCGGGTGGCTCGACGTCGATCTGACCGCCGCTGGCGAGACCGACCCCGTCCTCGGCCCGCTTCCCAGCCAGGCGACCGTCTTCCAGTGGCACCACTACACGTTCGAGACCCCCGCCGGCGGGGCGGAGCTCGCCCGGAGCGCGATCTGCACGCAGGCTTACCGTCTCGCGCAGCCCGCATGGGGCATTCAGTTCCACGCCGAGGTCACGCTACCGATGCTCACGGCCTGGTCGAACGAGGGCGCTGACGACCTGCCAATGGCAGCGGACGAGCTCAGGAGGCAGTCGGAGACACACATCGCGAGGTCGACGGAACAGGGGAGAGCCCTGGCGACCGCCTTCCTCCAAGAAGCGTCGGCCCTGGATGCTTGACCGGAAATTCGCAGCGGGCCGACTGACGGCCACGACACGGCACCGGCTCGCCACCCGCGCGCGTCGCACAGGCTTTCAAGCCTGCACGACGCGTACGTGCGACGCCCGGCTTGGTCGTGACCGCCCTCGACTGCGCGCCAATTTCCGGTCAAGCATCTAGTGCTCCTCGTCTGTCGAGCGCGACCACTCGTGCCAGGAGCCGGCGTAGTTCCTCGCGTCGTACCCCGCGCCCCGCAGCACGTGCACTGCGAAGGCCGAGCGCGTGCCCGAATGGCAGTACGCGATGATCTCGACCCCCTCGGCCAACCCCACGAGCGTACGCACTTGCTCCGCGCTCCGGCACTCGAGCAGTCGCTCGAGCGGGAGGTTCGCCGCGCCCGGGATATGGCCCTGACGAGGATCGCAGTGCGCACCGGCGAGGCCGTCGAACTCGGCTCGCGTCCTCACGTCGAGGAGCGCGAGGTCGTCGTCGCCGAGGCGCCGACGCACTTCGTCGAGCGTCACGTCTGCCACTGACCCACGAACTCGAGGAGCACCTCGTTGAACCGCTCGGGCTGCTCGATGCTCGGGAAGTGGCCCACGTCCGGAAACACCTCGAGCGTCCCACGAAGGGCGCTCGAGGCGAGCTCGCTCGACTCCTCCACGGTGACCATCTCGTCCTGGTCGCCGACGCAGACGAGCAACGGGCCGCCGTAAGAGGCCGCGACCCCCGAGAGATCCATTCGATCCCGCATCGCCTCCTGCGCGACAGCGAGGTGTTCCGCGGGCTCCTCCGTCTCGAGCTCGGGCGGAACGCCTTTCTCCCGTAGCATCGCGATCATGTCGTCCCGCTCGCGCCTCCGCTCGAACGAGTCGGCGGAAGCGCGCGAGGCGACGAGGGCGATGCCGACGATGTGCTCGGGCGCACGGCGGGCGAGCGCGAGCGCGCAGTAGCCTCCCATGGACGCACCGACGGCGACGAGCTGGTCGTCGTAGTCCCGCAAGAGCTGTGCCGCCCAGCTGTCGATGGACGGCCCGCGACCGTAGAGACGCGGGACGAGCGGCTCGATACCGGCCTGCTGCAGAGCGCTGACCTGCGGCTCCCACATCCGCTCGGAGAGCGGCCAGCCGTGGAGGAGGATCACGTTCACCGGCGCTCGATCCGAACGAAGCCGTCGAGCACGGGAGCGTCCGACCAGCCGTGGCCCGCGCCCTCGATCCCCATCGCTGTCGCGAGTTCCGCAAGGAGCTCCCGAGCCGGAGGCAGATCCGCCGGCACGGGCGCCGTGCGTGCGATGCGCCGTACGGCTTCGGGATCCGCCCCGGTGAGGCGCGTCACCACCGTCGGGTTCGCTGCGAGCCCGATCACGTCCCCTGGAGGCAGCGGGCCGTAGAACTCCGGCACCGAGAGGTACTCGTCGACGATGCGCCCGCGCTCGAACAGCACCATCCGAACGAGCTCGTCGCGCTCGAGACCGAGCAGCAACGAGACCGCCCCGATGCGGTCGCAGAGCTCGCGGGCAAGTCGGCGCAGCATGTCGGGGCTGCGATCGCACACGTCGTCGTACACGGCGATCCACCCGTTGCGTGGCGGCGCGACGATCGATCCCCGGGAAGCGCCTGGGAGTCTCGGAACGAGCTGGCGCACTGCCTGCTCGACTGCGCTCAAGTCGTCCGACTGCAGGTGGATCGAGCCGAACGACGACGCTTCCTGACGACCGATTCGGGCCTCGAGGTCCGAGATCACGCCAGTCATGACGACGACCTCGTCGCGAAACCCCCATCGTCCGTACAACGAGCGTGCGACCCCGTTCGAGGCCACGACCTCGAGGTCGACGTGCTCGATGCCCTGTGTGCCGAACGCCGTGAGAACCTCGCGCATCAGCTCCGTCGCGACGCCCGAACGCCGCGCATCTCGCGCGACGTAGAGGTCCGTGAGCGTCCCGAGCGTCGGCGTTCGGCGCCTCGCAAGCGCAAAGCCGACCGGCGTGTCGTCGTCGTCCTCGGCGAGGAAAGCCACTTCGGACGCGAGGATCTCGGCCACCTCGGCGAGCTCCTTCTCCTGGTCCGCAGGCCCCTCGTGGATCGGCGGCGGCACCTCGTGGTCGAAGTCGCGCCAGAGCACGGCGATCGCTTCGTAGTCGTCCGGACTCGCGCGACGAACCCTCATCCCATCATCCTCGCCCCGGCGAGCAGGAACTGGGCCGACAGATTTTCGAACGGCGCGAAGCGCTCACCCATTTCCCGAACCTCCTCGATGGACAAGGGACGACCGGCAGCGTAAAAGGTCGAGACTGCCTTGCGCACGCCCAGGTCGCCGGCGGGCCACGCATGGGGACCGCGCGAGATGGCGTGCCAGGAACCAGTCCGCGGTCCAGCGACCCAACCCGCGGACCGCTGTCAGCGCTTCGATCACCTCCGAGTCGGATCGCATCGAGAGCTCCGTGAGGTCGAGATCGGAGTGCGCCAGCTCGAGCACGTATTCGGCCTTCGCCCGCGAGAAGCCGAGCACGGTGAACTGGCTCGGCCGCACACGCCGGGTGCGCTCACGGGTCGGGAACTCCCAGGCGTGCTCGTGCCGGACGCCGAATCGCTCGACGAAGTTCGCGCGGATCGCGGCGGCGGCGCGGAGCGAGATCTGCTGCGTCGTGATCGCGACCACGAGCGCCTCGAACGGCTGTGGGTTGAGCGTCGGCCTGAATCCCGACAGCGTCGTCGACGATCCGCCCGAGTACGGGATCGGCCGCGGCCCAGGCTCGAAACGCGGCGAGGTCGAACGGCAGGCCTAGAAGGCGTCCGACTTCGATCGCCGCATCCTCGCTCCCCGGCTCGATGAGGACTCCACCGGGCGCCGCGGTGATGCGCACCTCCTGCCCGCCGACCACTCGATGGAGGCCGCCATCGTGCAGGACAGTGGCACCGTCGGAGCCGAAGTCACGAAACCGTGAAGTCGAGACGGCGAAGTCGTACGGCGATGGAATCTCGAGCAGCACGTCTAGAACCGCGCGACGCCGCGGAAGTCGTCGAACGGCTCGAAGGGTACGCCGTTGGCCGTGAGGTGCCTTGCGAGACCGTCGCGCGCGAAGACTCGCGAGGCGGCGAGGGCGACGCACCGATCCGAGTAACCGTCGCCGAAATAGACGAAGCTGTCGAGTCCTTCGACGTCCGAGCGCTTGCACGGCTCACCGCAAGCTGCGCATGGCTTCTCGTTCCGAAACAGCACGCGCCAGCCCTCGGGCCGGGGATCGATTCGGTTGGCGCGGACGTCGAGCTCGAGACCTTCCCGTTCGAGGACGGGCTCGATGAGCTCGTGGAAGCCGCTGGAGACGATCAGAGGCCGATGCCGGCGTGCGAACTCCACGAAGCCGGTACGCAGGCGAGCATGCGCTCGTACCCAGGCAACGACCTCGTCCAGTGGAGCTCGAACGCTTCGGAACTCGCCGGCGATCACCTCGTGGAGCGTGAGCTCGCGACCGAGGCGTGCTTCGTGCTGGTCGTAGATCTCGTCGTCCCCGAACTCGACCAACACGAGATGCAGGCCGTCGACCTCGGTCACCGTTCCGTCCCAGTCGACGACGACTTGCACCTAATGGACTCTCCGGGAGGTCCGGTGCCCGTTCGCCGGCGGGAACCGAGCAGGCCTCAGAGCTCCTGACGGTGACGTACTTCCCGGAGCGACCACTAGTCTCCGACCACGACGTGCTCGAGCGCCCCGAGGCCGACGAGCTCGATCTCGACCGCACTCTCCCCAAGTCCCGGCGCGGGGTCAAACCCCGGGCCGACGACGAGGTCTCCCGCGCGGAGAACGGTGTTCGCGGCCGCGAGATCCCGACCCGCGCGCCAGTCGAAGCTCGGCGCCGGACCGCGGAGGCGCTCTTGTCCGTCGACACGGACGACGACCTCGATCCGAGCGGGGTCGAGCTCGTCGCTCGTCACGACGATCGGACCGAGCCCGAGCGCGAAGTCCCGGTCCTTGGGCACCGGCAAGTCGGGTGCGCGCCATTCGGCGAGCCCAGTGAAGCCGGCGAGCGCGCCGCTCGCACCGATCACGCCCGCAACCCGTGGAATGACCGTCAACGACCCTTGTGACATGTGGTCAGCTGGCGCATTCGACTCCGGTCTGGCCACCCGAGCACGCGGACCGACGACGGCCGCGGGGTTCGCGAATGCAAACGTGCCCTGGTCTTCGAAGATCCGCACGGTGGGCGGGTGGAGCACAGGCGCGAGAAGGCACACCCGGCCCAACGCGTACTCGGCGTGCTCGCGTGCGGATCCGCCGCCCGTGAAGAACGACTGCAGCGTCTGCGCAGCGAGGTGGACGACCCGATCGCCGTCGATCCGGCCGACCCAACCCCGCTCCATCGGGTGCTCGAGCGGATGGAACATGCACAGCCTCATTCAGGGCTCCGTATGGACGACGACGTCGGCGATCGAAGGGACGGCCTGTCGGATTCGCTCCTCCACCGCGCTCGCGCGTCCGTGGGCGTCCGCGAGAGACTCGTCTGCTGCGAGCCCGAGCGTGAGAAACGCGACGAGGCCGTCGTCCGTACGCACGAAGCGCAGCTCCCGCGGAAGCGCACCGGTCTCTTCCCGCACGAGCGACTCGATCGCTCCTGCGTCGACGACGACTTCCTCACCGGCGGCCGTCTCCGAGAGGGGCTCGAGGTGCGTCTGCACGGAACCGACCTCGGGAACCTCCGCCAGGATCGCCTCCTCGACCTGCTCGGCGATCGCGTGAGCACTGTCCAACGGCAGATCGCCGGGGAGCTTCAAGTGCAACGAGATCTCGAGGCCGTTCCGGAGTTCGAGGACCGAGAGGTTGTGGATCTCCCGGACCTGCGAGACGGAAAGCGCGGCCGCGAGCGCCCGCTCCCGCACTCCTCCCTCGGGGACGCGGGGCTCGACATGGACGACCACGTCGATCCCTGGCAGCTCCGCGCGAAGCGCGTCCTCGACCCGATCGGCCGCCGTGTGACCCTGACCTACCGCAGCCCCCGGTGCGACGCCGATGACGACATCGGCAAAGTGCTCCCCCCCAGCGCGGCGAACGCGCAGCCGCCTCAGCTCGACCGGCGGCTCGAGCCGTGCGATCGCGCGTCGCGCAATGCGCGTTGCCTCATCGGGCGAGCGATCCATGAGCGTGTCCACGTTCCGCGCGGCAAGACGAATCGCCGCGGCGATCACGAGCGCCGAGACGAAGAGCGCCGCCAGTGAGTCACCGGCCGGGAACCCGAGCGCGGCCGCGCTCAGACCTGCGAGGACAGCGAGCGTGCCGGCGAGGTCGCTCCCGAAGTGGAGGGCATTCGCGAGCAGCGCGTCACTCTCGTAGAGTCGCGCACTACGCAGCGAGACCATCGTGCGCGACGCGTCGATCGCGAGCACGAGCCCGACGGCCGCGAACGTCCACCACGTCGGGTCGACCTCGAACTCGACGACCCCCGCCAGGCGCAGGATCGCGAGGACGGCGATGACGACGCTGATTGCGACCAGGAACCCGGCTTCGGCGAGCGCAGCGAGGTTCTGCGCCTTCCCGTGGCCATACGGGTGGCCGCGATCCGCAGGTCGGAGGGCGACGGACACGGCAAAGAACGTGAGCAACGCAGCCGCGAGGTCGGTTCCGGAATGCGCGGCCTCGGCGAGCAGCCCGAGGCTCGAGCTGGCAAGCCCGGCGACGAGCTTGATCGCAATCAGGAGGCACGCAGCCCCCACCGAGACGAGCGCAGTGCGCCGCTGAGGCGACATGGCGGGAAGCGTATGGGGTCAGCCGACGACCGCGTATAGCGCCCAGCGCTCGGGGACGCCCTTCAGCTCGTGCTCGCCACGCTCCTCGAACGCGATTCCCGAGCCGACGACGACGTCGCGCACCGTGCGCGTCACCAGCACCTCACCCGGCTCGGCCAGCGCGGAGACTCGCGCGCCGATGTGCACGGCGATCCCGGCGACGCCTCCGGAGCGCCGCGTGACCTCGCCGGCATGGAGCCCGCACCGGACCACGAGGCCGCTGAGGCGCGCTTCGTCTCGGATTCTCGTGGCGCAGCGGATTGCGTGTGTTGGACCGCCGAAGGTGGCGAGGATGCCGTCGCCGGCTGCGTCCTCGAGCTTCCCTTCGAATGCCGCGAGCGCCGTGCGCACGACCTGCTCGAAGCGCTCGAGGGCGACCCTCCAGGTCCGATCACCGAGCTCCGCTGCGAATGCGGTCGAGCCGACGACGTCGACGAAGAGAACCGTCGCAAGTACGCGATCCCAATCGCGGGCCCCGCTCGACGAGCCGGTGATGAACTCCTCGATCGTGCCGACGAGATCCGAGTCCGGCACGGGCCAGTGGTCCGCGCTGTCCCGCTCGATGTAACGCGCGCCGTGGATGTGCTCGGCCAAGTAGCGCCCGTGGCCGACGCGGACGAACACGTTGTCGCGGCTGTGGATGACGAGCGTCGGAACCTCGACGAGCGGGAGGACGTCGCGCACGTCGAGCGCGAGAATCGTCTCCAGCTGGGCGCGGGCGACACGCGGCGTCGCACCGAAACGCTCGACCCGCGCCCACCACTCCACGACACCCGGTCGGTGAGACGACCGAGGGGCCGAGTCCATGAGCGTGGACGCCCGTGCCCCACTGCCGTTCGAGCGCATCGAGATACGGCTTGTGCATGTGCTCCGGCAACCCGGCGGGGTAGTCGTCGGCGCGGGCGAACCTCGTGTACCCGTTGACGACGACGAGCGAGTCGACCCGCTCCGGATGCGTCGCCGCGGCCATGAGAACCATCTGCGCCCCGAGCCCGTGAGCGACGAGGCTCGCACGCTCGAAGTCGGCGGCATCCATGACCGTGACAAGATCGTGCATCCAGCTCTCGATCGGACTTCCTTCGTTCAGGGGACCCGACATGCCGACGCCGCGCGTTCCGAGCCAGAGCACGCGAGAGAAGCGAGCGAGCGACGTGAACCAGTCCGCGATGAAGGGCTGCTCGACGAGCGCTTCCAGATGGCTCGCCCAGTCGAGCACGACGACGATGTCATGTGGGCCTTCGCCCAGGACCTGGTAGGCGATGTCCGCGTCGCCCGAGCGGACGTACTGCGTCTTGGCGAGCGCCACGAGCGCTACAGGTTGCCGCGAAGGGCCTGCTCGCGCTCGATCGCCTCGAAGAGCGACTTGAAGTTCCCGATCCCGAAGCCGCGCGAGCCGTGACGCTCGATGACCTCGAAGAAGAGCGTCGGGCGGTCCTGGACGATCTTCGTGAAGAGCTGCAGCAGGTAGCCCTCCTCGTCTCGGTCGGCGAGGATCCCCATGGCGCGGAGGTCGTCCCAGTCCTGTTCGATCTCGCCCACGCGCTCCCGGACGATGTCGTAGTACGTGTCCGGCGTGGCGATGAAGAGGACGCCGTGCTCGCGGAGAGCGGCGACGGTCTTCACGATGTCGTTCGACTGCATCGCCACGTGCTGCACTCCGGGGCCGCCGTGGAACTCGAGGTACTCCTCGATCTGACTCTTGCGCTTGCCTTCCGCCGGCTCGTTGATCGGGAACTTGATCTTCCCCTCGCCGTCAGTCATCACCTTCGACATGAGCGCCGAGTACTCGGTCGAGATGTCCTCGTCCGAGAAGTGCGTGAGTTGGCTGAAGCCGAGCACACGCTCGTAGAAGCCGACCCACTCGTCCATTCGCCCGAGCTCGACGTTGCCGACGACGTGGTCGATCGAGCTCAGTCCGACCCCGGGGGACGGTGGGCCGTTCGGCGAGACCGACTGGTAGCCGGGAAGGTACGCACCCTCGTACTCGGAGCGGTTGACGAAGGTGTGGATGTTGTCGCCGTACGTCGCGATCGCGGCCAGCTCCACGCGGCCCGAGTCGTCCTCGACCCAGTGCGGCTCGACGACGCCGCGGGCACCGCGCTGGACCGCCTGCCGGTACGCGTTCGACGCATCGGGAACGGCGAGGGCAACGTCCCTGACGCTGTCCCCCTTCGTGGCCGCCCAGCGGCAGATCTCGCTGTCCGCGCGGAGGCCGCTCGTCAGCACGAAGCGGATGTCTCCCTGCTCGAGCACGTAGGAGGCCCGGTCGCGAACGCCTGTCTCGGGGCCGGCATAGGCCGCGCGAGTGAAGCCGTAGGCGTTCTCGTAGAAGTACGCCGCCTGCTTCGCGTTCCCGACCCAGATCTCGAGGTGGTCCCAGCCGTCGATCGGCATGAAGTCGCGTTCGCTCATGGTCCGATTCTAAGTGCTCCCCGCCGGAAGTACGCCCCGCTTCGCGCGGCTGCGAACACTTCGCATGCCTTCGTCCTCAGTCGCCCCGATATGCCTGCATATCGGGGCTCCCTGCGTCCTCGGCCTGCTCGGTTCTCGCCGGCGAATCATGACCGTACTTCCGGCGGGAAGCACTAGGCGCCTTGCGGCGCAAGGGACCGCCGACGGGCGACAATCAGCCCGGCCGCGATCAGTGCGCCTCCGAGAACCTGGAGAAAGCTCAGCGGCTCGGACAGAAGGACGACAGCCAGCAGAGCGGCGACGAACGGCTGGAGGTTCACGGCAAGTGTCGCTCGCGCCGGCCCGACGCGATGGAGTGAGCGGAACCAAAGAATGTTCGTGAGCACCAGCGGGCCGAGCGTGGCGAGCACGACCAGGGTCCACACCTCCCAGCCGAGAGCCCAGTCCTGGTCGCGCGTCTGGGGGACTCCGCTCAAGGCAATGAGCACCCACGCCGCGGGGATGACCACCGCGCTGACGCGCAACGCCGAATAGGTCCGCATCATCGGTGTGACGACGACCGAGTACGCGGCCCAGGTGGCACATGTCGACAGCCCGAGGAGAATTCCGTCGTAGCCGCCCGAAACGTCGCCCCCCGAGCCGACGGCAACGAGCGCCACACCGACGGCCGAGATCGCCGCGGCGACCCAGAAGCGACGCCTGAGGCGCTCGCGACCGAGCGCGAGCCCGATGAGGGCGGTGAAGATCGGAATCGCGCCGAGCAGCAGGCCGATCGTCGTTGCAGTCGTCGCATCGAGTGCCAGCACGAACGAGAGCTGGTTCAGCCACAGCACGACTGCAGTGAGAGCGAGCACGGCGACATGGCGGCGCTCGATTCGAAGCGTCCGTTCGGCGAAGAGCGTCAGTGTGACGAAGATGGCTCCCGCGAGGGCGTAGCGGACTGTCGCGTACGACAGCGGCTCCAACCCGTGCTCGAGGATGTACTTCGTCACGCTGACGTTCAGCGCCCAGAGAAGAACCGTCGCAAGGAGCATCAGCTCGACGGTGGACGGCCGGCGCATCCGCCGGACGCTACAGAGCAGGCGGTGTCAGACAGCTACGCGGAGCACGATCTGGCGGACTACTCCTCTCGAGACGCGTCCGACCAACCACGTGCGTACGCCACCGGCGAGCCGCTGTGAAGAAAATTGCAGCACCATTGCTGCGAAAGCCGTTGACACAGAACGGTGTCTGACACCGGGGTAGGCTTCCATGGCATGGCCGAGCCGACTCGCGACGACATCGACGCGCTCGTCGGCCCGGCGACGCCGCACTTCGCGTACCAGCTGCGCGCGCGCGTGCGCGAGCTCGTCGAGGACTTGCCGCCCGAGCACCCGGTGCGGAAATACGGCGAGGAGAAAATGGAGCTCCTCGACCGGCTCGGACATGCGTCGTCGCTCGCAGAAGACGGCGAACGTGAGCCGCTGACGCGCATCGGCTGGGACACGATCCCCTCCGCGGCCCCTGCCTACGACCCACTCCCCAAGAGCTCCTAACGCAATGAACGGCCATGTCGGGCGATCATCGCGTTAGAAGCTCTAAGCGCGAATGACCTTCGACGGAGCCTGCGTCCTCGTCACCGGAGGATCGCGGGGCATCGGAAGGGCCATCGCGCTCCGATTCGCGTCGCTCGGAGCGGCGCGGGTCGCGATCGGGTACATGCGAGCCGACCGTGCAGCCGAGGAGACGGCAGCGCAGCTACGAGCACTCGGCGCGGAGCCGATCCTCGTCCGCGGAAACGTCGCGTCGCAGCGGGTCGCGGACGACGTCCAAGAGCTCGGGCCGCTCGACGTGCTCGTCCACGCGGCGGCGACGGGTGTGATCCGGCCCGCGCTCGAGACCGAGGACAAGCACTGGGACTGGACGCTCTCGGCAAACTCGCGAGCGCTCCTCTCGCTCACGCGCGCCGCGGCGCCTGCAATGCCGCTCGGCTCCTCGATCGTCGCGCTCTCGAGCCTCGGCTCGACGCGCGTGCTCGAGAACTACGCGCTCGTCGGCGCGTCGAAGGCCGCGCTCGAGGCGCTCGTCCGCTACCTCGCCGTCGAACTCGCGTCGAGCGGAATTCGCGTGAACGCGGTCTCGGCGGGCGTCGTGGAGACGGACGCGCTCGAGTACTTCCCGAACCGCGACGCGATGCTCGAGATGGGGAGACGAAACCCGGTCGGCCGCATCGTGTCGCCCGAGGACGTCGCCGCCTGCGTGACGTTCCTCTGCTCACCCGACGCCGAGATGATCCGCGGCCAGACCCTCGTCGTGGATGGAGGCTGGAGCCTCCTCGCATCCCTGGCCGCCTCTGGCTCTCGGGCGGCGGAGCCGCCCTCCGCCGAAGGCTGACGCCGCTCGCGACAGGATGCTTCGCGCTCGGCGCTTGGTCGTACCTCGTGTACTGCCCTGCGCGCCTCGCGCTCGCCTCCTTTGCGAGCGTGCCCAGGAACGCGAGGTCACTCGCGTCGCTCGGCTCCATGAGCTCCTAACGCCATGAACGGCCGCCGCCGTGCGGCGCTGGGCACCGTGAAGCCGCGTCCTCGGTCGCGCCCATGTCGCCGCGGATATGGGCGCTTCCTGCGTCCTTGCCTCACGGCGTCCAGCATCCGCCCAGCGACGGGCGATCAGAAGCTCTACGACCGCATGAAGCCCTGGCGGGCGGCCGACACGAGCGCCACCGCCTCGGGGAAGAGCACGCGCATCGCGTCACGTAGGGCCAGCGCCTGCGCGTCCGGCTGCCCGTCCACCCGTATCTGACCGAGCGCGGCGGCAGTCAGCTCGACGGCTGTGTTCAGCGTGAGCGTCGCAAACTGCTCGCGCTGCGCCTCCTGTACCGATTCGGCCTGGCGCTCGGCGAACTCGCGAAGCGCGCCGAGCAACTCCTCGGGATCGCCACCGCCGAACGGGAAGAAGCCACCTCCGCCTTCCATCACTCCAAGGTTAGACAAGGTCGAGCCGGTAGCCGGCCTCGACCTCGCGCTGCAGCTCGGCGACCGCGCCCTGAGCCGACTTCATCGCCGCGGCGAAGGGTGAGGCGCCTCCGGGGTCGAGCTCACGCTCGAGCCGGCGTGTCGCCATGCCGATCTCGTCCAGCCGATGCGGAGTCGCAAGCTGCGGAGGATCACCGAGCGCGGCCAGCAGCGTTCGAGCGGCCTCCTCCGCTGCCTCGATCCCCTCTGGCGCCTCACGCTCACGGAGCTCGGCAAGGCTCGCGATGAGCGCTTCGACGTCACCTCCGCCGGCAGCGTCCACAGCGACCTCGCAGATCGCCGCGATGGAGACCGCTTCGCGCAGCGCCTCGCGACTCGTCACCGGAGCGCCGTCCTCGCGGACGGCGAGCCAGCTTCGCAGACCGTCGGCGTCGTCGAAGGTGCAGAGATAGACGCGATGCCCGGCGGCCGGCTCCGTCGCAATGATTCCGGACACCTCGTCGCCGGCCTGCGCATGGGCGGCGGCGAGCGTCGCAATTCGCTCGAGCTCGTCCGTAAGAACCTCTTTCATGATGATCGCGTCCATGTCGAGCCGATCTGGACGCGACCGACGACGCGGCATCGTGGCGTCCAGGGCCGCATCGCGACACGGTCCCTGGTTGTGAAAGGGGTTCCAAGAGCCACGCCGCCAGAATATGGGTCGTGGCCGCCGTGGAAGCCCGAGAGCTCTTCGCTCCGCTGGGGCCGACGTACGACCGCGTGGGCGCCGTTCTCTCGCTCGGCCAGGATACGTTCTGGCGTCGATTCCTCGTGTCCCGGCTCCCACCCGGCGGGCACGTTCTGGACGTCGCCACGGGCACGGGACTCGTCGCGGCCGAGCTCCTGAAGCGCGGATTCGACGTGACGGGGCTCGATCAGAGCCCGGAGATGCTCGCTGTCGCACGTCGCCGCTTCGGGAATCGCGTCCAGCTCGTCGAAGCGTCGGCGGACTCTCTCCCGTTCGAGGATCGCAGGTTCGACCACCTGACCTTCACGTACCTCTTCCGTTACGTCGACGACCCGCGCGCGACACTCGTCGAGCTCGCTCGCGTCGTTCGACCGGACGGCGTCATCGCATCTCTCGAGTTCGGCGTACCGGAAGGGCTCTCGAGACCGCTCTGGGATCTCTACGTCGACGCCGTGCTCCCGCTCGCAGGACGCGCGCTTCGGAGCGGATGGCGAGGAGGTCGGCGATTTCCTCGGCGACTCGATCCGCGGCTACTGGGAGACGTACCCGATCGGTCGCCAGCTCGAGCTCTGGCACGCCGCCGGACTCCGAGATGTCGAGGTGCGACGCCTGAGTCTGGGCGCTGGCGTCGTCATGTGGGGGCGAAAGCAATGAGCAACGCTCGCCTCCGGCTCGCGTTCGCGGGGGAAACGTCGTGTCGTGGTTGGATGCTGGGGCAACCTCCCGGTTTCCCCAGACCCCTTCCCCTGGTCCGCTTCGCGGACAAAGCGCTCCGCGCCTTCCCCAGACCCCTTCCCCTGGTCCGCTTCGCGGACAAAGCGCTCCGCGCCTTCCCCAGACCCCTTCCCCTGGTCCGCTTCGCGGACAAAGCGCTCCGCGCCTTCCCCAGACCCCTTCCCCTGGTCCGCTTCGCGGACAAGGCGCTCCGCGCCTTCCCCACGCCGTTCCACGTCTTGTGCCAGCCGAGGCTGGCCCATGAGCGCGCCGGCAAGTCCGCGGCCCGCCTGGTACGCGCTGGCGCGAGGCGGCTGGCGCGACTACGTCACGCTTGCTCCACCCGCCCTACACCGCGTGGCATCTGTCATACGTCGTGATCGGCGGCTGCCTCGCGCCCGAGATCGCCTGGGGACGGCTCGGCGCCGTCGTCGCCGCGTTCGCGCTCGCCGTGGGGATCGGCGCACACGCGCTCGACGAGCTGCGCGGGCGACCGCTCCGAACGACGATTCCGAGCTCGACCCTGGTCGTCCTCGCAACCGTGTCCATCGGAGCCGCGTGCGCAATCGGCGTCCTCGGCGCGCTTTCCTTTCGGCTGTGGCTCGCGGCGCTCGTGCCGATCGGCCTGTTCCTCGTTCTCGCCTACAACCTCGAGCTGCTCGGCGGACGCTTTCACTCCGATGTCTGGTTCGGCCTCGCCTGGGGCGGCTTTCCGGTGATCTGTGGGTACGCCGCCGTCGCGGGCGACATCGGCACCGCAGCGCTCCTCGCCGCGGCGTTCGCCGTCCTGCTCTCGCTCGCACAGCGCTCTCTCTCGAACCGCGTCCGCCTCGTTCGCCGCCGAGTCGTGAGCATCTCGGGCGACATCGAGCTCTCGGACGGGAGCCGACAGAAGATCGATGCGGGCTGGTTGATCGCCGCCGAGGAGCGGGGCCTCCGGCTGCTGGCTGCAGCCTCCGTGGGGCTAGCAGCCGCGCTGCTCGTGTTCCGGATTTGAGCATGGCATAACCATGCCACTGATCGCCTGGCATCCTGAGTCGTAGCGCTCGCCGATGCGGATTCTGGGTCGCCGGTGCGTTCGCCACTTGCCCTCGCCCTCCGGCGCACGCAAGCGCGGGCGGAGCACACCGACCAGCTCGTGGCCGAGGCGAGGCGCGCCGTCCGGGGTGCTGCGGAGGAGGAGGCGGCGACTCAGGCCGAGCAGCTTCGCGTCGCCATCTCGCGTGCGCACGCGGACTCGCTCTCCACCTACGTCGCCGAGGAACGACGGTTGTCCGACCAGCGGCGGGGTGAGCTCAGCGTACGTGAACGCGAGCTCTCCGAACGACTGGCCGAGCTCGTTGCCTCCGTCGAGAAGCGGGTCGAGGAGCGACTTCGCGCCTGGGAAGCCGACCTCGACCGGGCCCAGAACGCACTCCAGGGCGCCGTGACCACACTCGAACAGCGCCTGCGACAGCGGATCACCGACGTCGAGTCAAAGATCGACGCCGAGGCAACCGAGCTCGGGAGCACGATCGACGAGCAGCGAGTCGACTGCGATCCGGCTGCGCGAGGCGCTCGAGACGAGTACGAAGGATGCGCTCGCCCATGCGCTCGACGAGCTTCAGTACGAAGCCGACGACCGTAGACGTGCGATCGACGACATGACCGAGCGCTTGCGCCAGCACGAGCATTCGGTCGCCGAGCAGGTCGACCGGGCAGAAAGCGATGCGCGGGCACGGATCGAGGTCGCGTTCGCAGAGCTCGAGCGACGCCAGGTGGAACATGTCGAGCGCGCCATCGCGCGAGAGGTCGATACGAGGAGCGAGGCAGGCGCGCTCGAGTTCGAGAACCGGATGCGGGCGATCCGCGAGGAGGCGGCGGATCGGCTGCGCGAGGAGCTCGACCGCACGTCGGAGTCGTTCCTCCGGCGTGCCGACAGCTTGATCTCCGACCAGCTCCAACATGCAGTCGACGCGGCAGCACAGCGCCTCGACGATCGCATCGTCGAGCTTGCGCGACGCTACGAGTCGCCCCGATCCTCCGCCGGCGTCTAGAAGGTCTAGTCAGCGCGGACAGAGCAGGGAACGCAGGCGCGACAGCGAACTTTCGCCCAGCATGGCGGAGACGACCGAAGCCCCCCTGTGGAACGAGAACGAGCCGGCAAAGGTCGAGAGCTGGCGCCTGCACATTCTGCTCGAGGCCGGTTATCCCGTTCATCTCGCCGAGCGAATCGCCGCGAGCGAGGTCGATCTCCACGACGCGGTGCAGCTCATCTCGCGCGGCTGCGACCCGACGACTGCCGCCGAGATCCTGCTTTAGGCACCGCTCGGGTCGCCCGGGCGAGTCCAGCCTCGTCCCCTCGGGGCAACTCGACACCCCGGATAACCTGCGTACGTGGCGAAGGTCGTGCCGATCCTGTACGGCGACCGCAAGGTCTACACGGTCTCGTCGTTCAATCGCGGGATCGGCTCGTACCTCGGGAGGCTGCCGGCAGTCTGGGTCGAGGGCGAGGTCACGGAGCTACGTCGAAACGACGCGTGGGCGACGGTCTTCCTGACCCTGAAGGACCCGGCGACCGGAGCCACGCTCCGGGTAACGATCGGTCGCCGCGTCTTCGACCGGCTCGAGCTCGAACTCGAGGAAGGGGAGACCGTGCATGTCGCGGGTCGCGCGGAGCTGTACGAGCAGAAGGGCGAGCTCGGGCTCCGCGCGTCGACCATCGAGCGAGTCGGGCTGGGCGCTCACCTGCTCGCACTGGAGAGGCTGAAGCGGCAACTCGCGGAAGAAGGGCTCTTCTCGGCCACGCGAAAGCGTCCGCTGCCACGGCTGCCGCGTGCGATCGGGATCCTCACTGGAGCGGATGCCGCAGCCCGAGGCGACCTCGTGGCGACGATCGCTGCGCGCTTTCCGGCGGCAAAGGTGGTGGTCTGCGAGACCCGCGTCCAGGGCAAGGGTGCGCCCGAGAGGATCGCCGCCGCCCTGGGAGCGCTCGCCGCGCACCCGGAGGTGGACGTTCTCGTCCTCGCCCGAGGCGGAGGCAGCGTCGAGGATCTCCTGCCTTTCAGCGACGAGATGGTCGTGCGAGCGGTCTCGGCGTGCCAGGTGCCCGTCGTCTCGGCGGTCGGGCACGAGCAGGACACGCCGCTGTGCGACCTGGCAGCGGATGCACGCGCGGCGACGCCCACCGCAGCCGGCACGCTCGTGGCGCCGAGCCTGACCGAGCTGACTGCGGCACTCGATGGTTCGCGGCGACGGCTTACGCAGGCCCTGCGAGCGCTTCTCGAGCGCGACACCGTGCGACTCACGCGCCTCGGCGAGCGATTGCGGACGGCCCCGCGCCTGCTCCTCGAACGCCGGCGCTCGGCCCTCGACCAAACGGGTGCGCGCCTGCAGGCGCTGTCACCGCTCGCCACGCTCGGCCGCGGGTACGCGATCGTCCGCGTGGGGGCCGAAGCCCTGCGCGACACAGCCGCCGTCAGCCCCGGCGACCGCCTCGAGATAGAGCTGGCCTCGGGGTCGCTGGGCGCGAGCGTCGAGGACGTGCGGCCGTGACGGACGCGAGAAGCTTCGAGGAGCTACAGCGAGAGCTCGAGGACATCGTGGCCCGACTCGAGCGGGGCGACGTGGCCGTGGACGACGCCATAGCTCTCTTCCGCAGGGGCGAGGAGCTCTACAAGACGTGCGTCGAGCGCTTGCAGGGGGCGGAGCTCCGCATCGAGGAGCTGACGGCCGAGGAACCTCGTTCATGATGATCCGTCGCGAGGCGGATGCTGGGCGTCGCGAGGCAAGGACGCAGGGAGCGTCCATATCAAGCTGATATGGACGCGACCGAGGACGCAGCATCGTGGCGTCCAGGGCCGCATCGCGACATGGACGCTCATCGTGAAGGGGTACTACGAGCCCATCAAGTGACACGGGGGCCCCTCTTCGTGTATGAATCGCCCCATGTCCAAACCGACACCGGAGCTGCTCCGCAACGTGCGCTTGTTCTCCGACCTCGACGAGAAGGATCTCGAGAGCCTCGCGGAGGAGTTCAACGAGCGGCGCTTTTCCGCAGGCGACAAGATCGCGCTCGAAGGTGAAGGCGGATTGATGTTCTTCGTCGTGGAGACCGGCGAGGCGTCGGTCGAGGTTCAGGGTGAAGAGGTCGCGACGCTCGGGCCGGGCACGTCGTTCGGCGAGATCGCGTTGATCGACCGCCGCCCCCGAACCGCGACCGTGACCGCACGTTCGGACATCAAGGCGTACGGGCTGCCCGTCTTCGTGTTTCGACCGTTCGTGGAGTCGCGCCCGCAGGTCGCGTGGAAGCTGCTCGAGTCGATGGCCGACCGCCTCGAGACGGCCGAGACGCGGTAGGGCGACCTTCGGCGCGAACACGCGCGAGGCAAGGCGCGCTCCTACGCGGCGAGGTTCCTACCGAGATCGACCAGATCGGTCTCAGCGTGCTCCGGCGCGCCCGAGAGTGCGACCGCCTCCGCTCCCGGAACCTCCGCGCGCACGCGGCCGCCGAACACGACGCAGCGAACGCCACCTGCCGTCGAGCGGCGAGCAACTTCTCCGGGGCCTTCCCCTCGGCGGTCGTCGTGTCGATTTGCCCCTCGCCCGTGACGACGAGGTCGTGCCCTGGAAGAGCTTCGTCGAAGCCGACGAGATCGAGGAGCGTCGGGGCTCCCGGGACGAGATCGGCTCCGAGCGCGGCGAGCGCCGCCCCGAGGCCACCGGCTGCGCCGGATCCCTCGAGATCGGCGAACGGTCTCAGCTCGTCCATGGCGTCCAGGCGGCGCTCGAGCTCTCTGACGCCCTCTTCGGACGCACCCTTCTGAGGCCCGAAGAGCCTTGCGGCGTCGCGCAGCGGCGTCCGCACGTCGCACAGGACGACGGTCGAAACGGGGAGCTCGCGCATGCATTCGCGCATCCCGGCCCCTCCGTCGACCGTCGCGCTCCCCCCGAGCCCGACGACCACCGATGCGGGCGACTCTCGGAGGACGGCGAGCAGCAGCTCTCCGAGGCCACGGCTCGAGGCCCGCAGGGGATTTCGCTCCTCGCCGGCGAGGAGCGGAAGGCCGATCGCAGCCGCAGCCTCGACGACCGCGCGCCCGTCGGGCAGGAGGAGCCAGCGCGCCGGTGTCGGCCGGCCAAGCGGATCGGAGACGACGGCTTCACGCCACTCGCCGCCGAGCGCCGCGGCGAACGCCTCGCCGGTGCCTTCGCCACCGTCGGCGACGGGCATCTCCGTCGCCTCCGCTCCGCCTTCGCGGAAACCTCGACCCAGCGCTGCGGCGGCTGCCCCCGCGGAGAGGACGCCCTTCAGGCTAGCGGGGCACAGCAGCGCTCTCACGCGCGGCCTCGTGCTCGAGCTCGTCGACCATCTCGTGCACGCCCTCGAGCGCGTCTTCGGCCGACTCCTCCTCGTCCTGCATGCGCCTGAGCACCGCGAACGAGATGCCTTCGCGGGTGAGCGCGATCAGGCCGAGCCCGACCCCGCAGGCGATCTCGATCGCCTGCAACACGATCCCGTACGCGAACCCGACCGGATAGGCAACACCGTAGTTGCGAAGTGGAAGCGCGACCGCAGCCTGAACGAGACCGACATTCCCCGGCCACAGGGGAACGATGGTCGCGACATTCATCAGGACGAGCACGAGTCCTGCGGCCGGCAGTGGCGCTTCGATGCCGAACGCCTGCATCGCCGCGTAGACCGCGAGCAACTGCATCAGCCAGCCGAGGCACTGAAGGAGCACGGCGGCCGCGAGCGGGGCCGGCGCCTTGAGCACCAAAAGGCCTTGTCTACTCATCGCGACGAAATGACGAAGGGAGCCGACGCCCTCGCTCAGTACCCGCCGATGGTGTCGCCGCGCACCGAGCCAGGCGACCGTGAAGAGCGCGAACCCGACGAGCCCTGCGATTCCGAACGCCACGACCGCCCAGTGCGGGACCTCTGCCGTCAGCAGTACCCAGACGACGAGGATCGTCGCCGGAACGAGGTCGAAGAGGCGGTGGGCGAACACGGTTCCCACGAGCGTCGCGCTCGTCCCGTGCGGGGCATCGGGAAGGTGCCGACGCAGCGTCGCAACACGCGCGAGCTCACCGAGCCGACCCGGCACGATCGCGTTCGCGAGCAGACCCACGCCGAACGCGGAGAGGACGTGGACGAGCTGCGGCTGATGCTGCGCGGGCAGCGCCTGTCCGATCGTCATACGCCAGGACAGCGCGCGAAAGAGCGTGGAGACGACGTTGAGAAGAAACGCGAGGACGATCCAGCTCCAGATGACGAAGCGGAAGGCGTCGAAGACGCTTCCCCACTCCGGCCCTCGCCACCAGAAGAGGGTCGCAGCGAGCACGAACGCGACGATCGCGACGAGGGCCTGCACCCATCCCGATCGCCAGGCGCGTTGTACGGTGCTCACGCGGCGCGAGCCTCTCCGCTCGCGAGCCCCGTGACGTCCTCGTACACCGCGACGAGTCGTCGCGCGATCGTCGGCCACGCGTATCGTTCCATGGCAAGCCTGCGGGCCGCCTCTCCCTTCGCCTCACGACGCGGCTCGTCCTCGACGAGCGCGCACACGGCCTCCACGAGAGCCGAGACGTCGCCCGGTGGGACTGCGACCGAGGCCTCGGGCTCGAGCACCTCGCCGTATCCGGGAATGTCCGACGCAACGGCTGGCAGCGCGCACGCGAATGCTCTCGTGAGCACCATGCCGAAGCTCTCTTGCCCGAGCGAGGGGGCGACGAGTGCCTTCGCCTCGAGCAGCGTCCGTGTGAGCTCGCTCTGGTCCAGAAAGCCCACGATGTCGACGCCTTCGTCGGGCATCCTGAGCCTGGTCAGAAGCAGGCGCACCGCGAGCGGGTCGGCCCCCGCAACGGTAAGGCGAAGCCCCGTGCGCTCCCGGATCTCCGGCCATGCCCTGAGCAGGACCTGGAGGCCCTTCCGAGGCTCCTGCCGACCGGCGAAGACGATGCGGTGCTCGCGGTCGCCGGGAGACGCGGACTCCGGGACGAGGACGCCGTTCGGGATCACGTCGTACTCGCCCGGCAGCCAGCGCCGCTGCGACTCGCGGGCGCGCTCCGAGACCGCGATCCGGTGATCGATCCGGTCGATGAGGAAGCCCCAGATCGGCCCTCCGTACCGCATCCAGCCGAGCTCGCCCGACGCGTGGAAGGTCGCCACCAGGGGTGTCCTCGCCATGATCAGCGCCGAGAGGCAGATCGTGGGCGTCATGGGCTCGTGCAGGTGGAGGACGTCGAACCGCTCGCGCTCGAGGGCTTGTCGGATCCGGAAGTAGGCGCGAGGCGACAGCACGATGTTCGGAAGCGAGCCGTTGGCAGGGACGATCACCGAGCGCCCGACGGGGATCACGTTCGGCGGCGGGTTGCCGTGGCGCCCGACCCGAGGGTGCAGAACACGGGTGAACTGCCCCGGTGGGTCGTTGCCCATGATCAGGCGCACCTCGTGTCCGAGGTCTTCGAGTGCCGCTGCCTGCGCTTCCGCGTGCTCGACGACCGCACCCCAGAACGACCAGGAGAACGGGACGACGATCCCGATCTTCACGGCCAAGACACTAGATGATCGATGCCATGAGATCGTCATCTCCGGGGCGTGAGCTGGCCGCGCTGGAGCTTTGCGCAAGACCGGAATCCGCTGACGCGCGGATTCCGGTCGCGCAGAGATCTCGGGGGCGCGACGGGAGAGCGGCGGCGATGCTGGACGCTCGGTGCCGCTCTCCCGTCGCGAAGCGCACGCGCGGCGCGCGTACCGGGTCTGGCCGGAGCCAGACCCTGCGCGCGGGCGGAAGCGGCCCCGACGCGCCAGCTCGCGCATCCGGACGCACGAGATCGTGGCATCGATCATCAAGCGGTCGTTGGCTAGGCTGGGCTCCGATGCAGCTGGACGGCATTCACCATGTGACGTGCATCACCGCGGACGCACCGCGCAACGTCGACTTCTACACCCGGGTTCTCGGCCTCCGGCTCGTGAAGAAGACGGTGAACCAGGACGACCCGACCGTCTACCACCTCTTCTACGCCGACGAGGCGGGGACTCCGGGCAGCGACATCACGTTCTTCGAGTACCCGGGTATTCGGCGCGGGCGGGCCGGGGTGGGGATGGTGCACACAGTCGGCTGGCGAGTGGGCTCGGACGCCGCGCTCGACTTCTGGTTCGAGCGGCTCGGACCGGAGACCGACGTAGTCGTGCGCGACCAGTCGGGGGTCACCTTCGAGGACCCCGAGGGGCTGCGCCACCACCTCGCCGTCTCGATCGTCGACGACGCGCCGCTCGCCGCAGAGCATCCCGAGATCCCCACCGAGCACGCGCTGCAGGGCTTCGACGGAGTGCGAGCGTTTGCTTCCGATCCGGAGGCAAGTCGAAGCGTGCTCGAGGAGACGCTCGGGTTCACGTTGCACGTGGGGTCAGACCCCATCCGGGGGTCAGACCCCACGGGTCTGACCCCGGGGGCCTGGGAAGCGCGTGGCCCGTCACGCGGCGGTCTGTACGCCTTGGACGCACCACCCCTCGAGCGTGGCATCGGGGGAGCCGGCACGGTCCACCACGTTGCCTGGTCGGCCACGATGGAGGATCACGCAGCGTGGCACGAGCGTGTCGTCACTGCCGGGATGCGGCCGTCGCCGATCATCGACCGCTTCTGGTTTCGCTCGATCTACGTCCGAGAGCCGAGCGGCGTCCTCTTCGAGATCGCGACCCTCGGGCCCGGCTTCTCGCTGGACGAAGATCCGGAGCATCTCGGCGAGTCACTCATCCTCCCGCCCGCATTCGAGCACCTACGCGACCAGATAGAGCCGATTCTGACGCCGATCCCGGACTCGCGCCCCTGGGCGAAAACGGTCTGAGCACGAGCCCTTCGAGCTAGAGGCAACGCCCTCGAGCTGTCCTCAGTGGGTGTGGCCGTGCGCGCTGTGCGCGCGCGCGTGGCCCTTCCCGCGCGAGATGAGGGCGCGGTTGACGAGGAACGTCGGCCCCCATGCGACGGCGAGGGCGATGGCCAGCGAGCCCCAGAAAAGGAGGTCGCGAAGCCCGGCGTCCAGCGCGCCCGGCCAGAGCAGCAGAATCGCGTTGTCGACGATCTCCATGGTCGTGATCGAGAGCGTGTCCGCGACGAGCGCGATCCCCGCGGCGGCAGCGAGCGCCGTCCCTGAACGGAGCAGCGGGATCATGGTCAGCAGGTAGCCGAAGAAGAACGCAAGCGCGACGGCGAGGGCGATCGACGCCGCGTCGCCCCAACCCCACCTGGTCGCGAGCACCATGCCGAGCACCTCGCCGATACCGCAGCCGGTCAGGCAGTGGTTCGTCGCGCGCACCGCGAGCTGGTTGACGCCCACGAGCCCAGACTAGTGCTCGTCCCGGGAGAGAGCACTAGACTCGCGGGCCTCCGTGACGCTCGTCCCAGACGACTTCGACGTGCCGCTTCGGCTCGAGACGCCGTTGTTCGTGCTCGAGCCGCTTGGGCCCGAGCACAACGAACCCGACCACGAGGCCTGGACCTCGAGCATCGACCACATCCGCGCAACACCAGGCTTCGCCGGACGGAGGTGGCCCCACGCGATGCCGCTCGAGGAGAACCTCGCCGACCTCGACGCTCACCGCGCGGAGTTCGAGGCGAGAACAGCGTTCGCCTACACGGTCCTCGACCCTCGCGCGGGGGACGTCATCGGCTGCGTCTACGTGGATCGGGACGAATCCCGTGCCGGAGGCGTGACGGTGCGATCGTGGGTCCGCGCCACGCGTGCAGATCTCGATGAGCCCCTTCGCGCGACCGTAACGGCATGGCTGGAGCGGGATTGGCCGTTCGCGTCCGTGTCTCGAGCACAGGAGTAGACTCGCGCGAACCGTGGTCGACGAGGGTCTCGCCGAGCTCCATACGCACCTCGGAGGCTCCGTCGCCTCCGACATCCTCTGGAGCCTCGCGCACGAGCAGGGCATCGCCCTGCCGGTCAAGGACTACTGGGAGTTCGACGCGCTCGTCACCGTCTCCGATCCCCGCGGGGTCCAGGGGCTCGACGAGCTCGACCAGATCTACCACTGGACCGAGCTGATCCAGTCCTCCCCGATCGCCGTGGAGCGCTCGGTGCACGGCGCAATCGGCGGCGCGTACCGCTCGCAGCGGATCACGACGCTCGAGCTGCGCTTCAACCCGATGAAGCGAAACCGTGGGGGCGAGCGCGACCTCGACCACATCATCCTCGCCGCGATTCGCGGCCTCGACCGGGCGAGCCTCGAGTACCCACAGGTGCGCGCAGGGCTCATCTTGATGATGGACCGCACGTTCGACCGGCGGCTGAACGAGATCATCATCGAGAAGGCGATCGCCTGGGCGGGGCGCGGCGTCGTGGGCGTCGACATCGCCGGCCCGAGGCCGGGAGGCGGCCGGTACGACTACACGCAGATCGAGCCCATGGTCGAGACCGCACGCGGCGCGGGCCTCGGAGTCACCATCCACGTGGGCGAGGAGGGCGGCGACATGGGCCGCGAGGAGATCGGGGAGGTCGTCGAGCGCCTGCGCCCGGACCGCATCGGGCATGGAATCCTCGCCGCCGGGGACGCGGAGCTGATGCGGGCGCTGCGTGAGCTCGGGGTCGTCCTCGAGATCTGCCCGACCTCGAACCTGCTGACGAAGGCGCTCGCCGACGAGGGCGCGGTGCGTGAGACGATCCGCCAGTTCGTCGACAACGGTGTCGTCTTCACGATCGCCACCGACGGCCCAGAGATGATGCGGACGCACCTGCGCGACGAGTTCGAGCTCCTGCTCCGCATCGGAGCGCTCGACGAGGACGAGCTCCGCGAAGCGAACGCCCGCGGCCACGCGGCCGCCTTCAATCGCTCGAGCGCAGTGACCGTGTAGCAAGTAACAACTTGTTGCACGGGCAGCCTCGGGCAGCTGCGCGGGCGTCGAAGGCAAGCTACAAGTTGCTACTTGCCTGACGCGCCGCGCCCGGGCGCGACTCGACAGACGAGACGAGGTCGCGCAGGAACGAACGTACTTCTCCCGGGCCGAGGATGTGGATGTCCTCCCGCCGGCCGTCGGCGCGGGTGCTCGGAAGGAGGCCGCCCACGTGCCCTGCGACCGATCCCGGAGGTAACGCATCGAGGAGGTCGTGGTCGGTCCGGTCGTCGCCGAGACCGAGGACGAAGTGCGTCGGCTCTTTCCCGTTCGGAAACAGGCTGCGCACGTAGAGCCCCTTGTCGACGCCCTGCGCGCGTACCTCGACGACCTGGTGGCCCTGCAGAATCTCGGCAGGCGCACCGGCGAGATGCTGGTGGAGGTCGTTCAGGAGCTCGCGCGCCCGCCACGAGCCGTATTCAGGCTCTGCCTGACGGTAGTGCCAGGCGACGCTGCAGGACTTGCGCTCGACGTGCGCTCCCGGAACGTCCGCCGCCACCCGCCGGAGGAGACGCTCGATCGGACGGAGCCAGCTCAGATCGAGATCGACGAGCGTCCGCCACTCGCCTCCGGGCGCCCGTGCGAGATACCCGTGCTCGGCGCAGAGATGAATGGGAAGCCGTCCGAGCCACTGCTCGAGGTTCCGCCGCCGGCGCCCGCTGACGATGTGCACCTCCGTCGCAGGAGTCGCCGCCAGGTCCCTGAGCAGGGATCGGATCTCCGGCGTCGGCTGGGCGAGATCGGGGTGCCGCTCGAACTCCCGCAGAGTCCCGTCGTAGTCGAGCACGATCGTGCGCGCCCGCGCGCGCGCGAACCTGCGCTGGATCCGCTCCGCGAGCACCGCGTCGACCGCCGGCGGCCGGCGAGTCCGCCGATCGCGCCGCGAGTAGCGTCCGAGCCGCGTGAGGAACCCTTCGGCCCAGCGCCGGCTGTCGAGTGACTCGACGCGGTTTGCCATCGTCTCCAGCCGCCTCTGGCGCTCGCGCACCGAGAGATCGAGCGCCGTCACCAGCTGGTCGACGACGCCGTCGACGTTCCACGGGTTGACGAGCAGGGCGCCCGGCAGCACCTGCGCCGAGCCGGCGAGCTCGGAGAGGAGCAAGGCCCCCCGCCACCGGCTCGGGAGCCCCGGCTCCGACTGGCAGAGCACGAACTCCTGAGCGACGAGATTCATCCCGTCCCGCAGCGCGGTGACCATCATCACGTCAGCACGGCGGTAGAGCGCGACCAGCGCGGGCTTGGAGATGTCCCGATGCATGTACTCGACCGGCGTCACTCCGGGTCGCGCGAACCGGCCGTTGATCCGCGCAATGAGGAGCTCGATCTCGTCCCGTTGCGCCCGGTATTCAGGGCTCTCGAGCCGTGAGGGCACGACCACCTGGATCATCGTCGTCGTGTGCGCTCGCTCCGGGCGTTGCTCGAGGAAGCGCTCGAAAGCGTGCAGCTTCTGCGGGATGCCCTTCGTATAGTCGAGCCGCTCGACTCCGAGGATGAGTCGCCGCCCCTCGTACTGCCGCTCGAGATCTCCGAGGAGCCGGGCCGTCTGCGGATCGGCGAGCACTTGCTGGAAGCCGGCGACGTCGATCCCGATCGGATCCACGCCGATCCCGACCCGCCGACCGTCGAGCTCGAGCGAGTCGGGCTCGGAGTCGATGCCGAGTATTCGGAGACACGACGATCGGAAATGGCGCGCGTAGTCGCCCACCTGGAAGCTGACGTAGTTCGCGCCGAGCACCCCTCGCAGGAGTTGCTCGCGAGCGGGAAGCAGGCGATACACCTCGGACGACGGGAACGGAATGTGCAGGAAGAACCCGATCGAGAGACCCGGCGCGCGCCGGCGCAACATCGCCGGGACGAGCATCAGGTGGAAGTCGTGTACCCACACCCGGGCGTCCGGCTCGCAGTGCTCGAGGATGACGTCCGCGTAGCGCTGGTTGACCTCCACGTACCGCACCCAGGCCTCGGGGGTGATCCGCAGACGACTCTGGAAGTAGTGGAAGAGCGGCCAGAGCGTGTCGTTGCAGACGCGGCCGTAGAAGTCCTCCTCCTCGTCGATCGTGAGGAACACGGGGAAGAGGTGATCGCGCGCGAGGCGGCGGCTCACCTTCTTCTCGAGCGCTCCCGGGACGACGGTCCCGGGCCAGCCGATCCACATCGCGTCGCCACGCACCGCCCTGAGTGCCTCCGAGAGCCCTCCGACGCTGCGCTCGGCCTCGAAACGGTCACCGGAGATCGTGAGCCGGACCGGCAGGCGATTGCTGGCGATGACGAGGGAGTGGTGTCCGGTGTGCCGGGCCAGCTTTCCTCCTTTGGAGCATGTGGGTTCTAGCGAGGTTCCGTCTGGGCATGAATAGGCTACGCGTCCGCGAATAGCTTCTCAGCAATGGCACACGGTCTCGGCATCATCGGCAACTGCTCGTACAGCGCACTGCTCAAGGAGGGATCCGTCGAGTGGCTGTGCTGGCCGCGCCCCGACTCGAGCTTCGTCTTCGGGCCGATCCTCGATCGCGAACGCGGGGGTGTCTTCACGGTCGAGGGGATCGATGCGACGGAGGTGCGCCAGGAGTACCTGGAGAACACGAACGTCCTGCGGACGATCTTTCGGTGCGCCGGCGGCGAGTTCGAGCTCATCGACTTCGCGCCGCGCTTCCAGCTCTACGACCGCTACTTCAAGCCGCAGATGCTGATGCGGATCCTGCGACCGCTTTCCGGAGAGCCCCGCGCCCGGGTTCGGTGTCAACCCGTCTACGAGTACGGGCTCATCGAGACGCGGTTCTGGCGCGGCTCCAACCACATCGAGTTCACGGGCTTCCCGACGCCCGTCCGGCTGACGTCGAACGTCCCGCTCACGTACGTCGAGGACCAGCGCCCCTTCCTCCTCGAGCAGGACCGGCACATCGTCCTCACATGGGGCGAGCCGCTCGAGGCCGGGCTCGAGGACACCGCGGAGCGCTTCCTCGAGCGCACCATCGACTACTGGCGCCGCTGGGTGAAGGGAACGCGCGTTCCGCGCGACTACCAGGGTGAGGTCGTACGCTCGGCGCTCGCGCTCAAGCTCCATCAGTACGAAGACACCGGCGCGCTCCTCGCCGCGACGACGACGAGCCTCCCCGAGTACCCGGGATCGGGCCGCAACTGGGACTACCGCTTCTGTTGGCTCCGCGACGCGTACTTCACGCTGAACGCGCTCGAGCGGCTCGGCCACTCGGAGGAGATGGAGCTCTTCCTCGAGTACCTGCGGAACATCTGCGAGGAGCGGGGAGGTGTGCTCCAGCCCGCGTACCGCATCAACGGCGACTCGCGCGCAGAGGAGAGGGAGCTCGAGCACCTTTCCGGGTACCTGGGCGACGGGCCGGTCAGGGTCGGCAACCAAGCGTTCGAGCACGTGCAAAACGACGTCTACGGAGAGATGGTGCTCGCGGTCAGCCGGCTGTTCCTCGACACGCGCTTCACAGGTGAGATACCCCCGCAGACCGCAGTCGAGCTCATGCGACAGCTCGTCGACCAGATCGACGCGCGGTTGGACGAGCCGGACGCGGGCTTGTGGGAGTTCCGCGGCAAGACCCGTCTCCACAGCTTCTCGGTGCTGATGCACTGGGCGGGCGCACGGCGAGCGGTCGAGGTGGCGGAGGCGCTCGGCGCCGCCGAGCTCGCTGCTCGCGCACGCGGCGTGCAGCAGCGCGCGGCGGAGCTTCTCGAGACCCGGTGCTGGAACGCCGAGGTCGGCGCGCTCACGCAGGTGGCAGGCGAGCCGCAGCTGGACGCGGCACTGCTCTTGGCCGTGCACCTGGGTTACCTCGGCCTCGACGACCCGCGAGCCGCATCTCACGTCGACGCGATTCGCGCGGGTTTGTCGGTGGACGGCGGTCTCCTCCGCCGGTACACGGTCGGGGACGACTTCGGCCACATGGAAGCGGCGTTCACCGTCTGCACGTTCTGGCTCGTGGAGGCACTTGCGCTCATCGGGCGAACGGAGGAGGCGCGCGAGCTCTTCGACCGGCTTCTCTCGCTCGACAACGGCCTCGGGCTCTACTCGGAGGACATCCTCCCGGACACGTTCGAGCAGAGCGGCAACTTCCCGCAGACGTACAGCCACGTCGGACTCATCAACGCCGCGTTCCGGCTCTCGCGCCGCTGGGATTAGCTCCAGCGGTCGAAACCATCACTAGCTCTGATGGCTCGGACGAAGTAGGACTTCGCGCGCGCTCGTTCTCACAGAAGCAAGGCCTTCGCTCGTTCTTCCCGTGATGACCGCTCCCGTCAAACACATCTGGGCCGCCCTGCTCGTCGTCTACGTCGTGTGGGGCTCGACGTACTTCGGGATCAAGATCGCCGTCGAGACGGTGCCGCCGCTGCTCGCGGCAGGGAGTCGATTCCTCACGGCCGGAGCGCTTCTCGCCGCGATCCTCGCGATCCGAGGGACGAGCCTGCGCATCAACCGGCGGGAGCTGGGAGCGAGCGCGATCGCAGGAGGTCTCCTGCTCGGCCTCGGCGTCGGGCTCGTCCACGTGGCGGAGACGCGGATCGACTCGAGCGTCGCGGCGATGATCGCCGGAACGGTTCCGCTGCAGATCATCGCCATGCGGCTTGCCGCCGGCGAGAGTCCTGCGCGAGCGACGCGCCTGAGCACGCTTGCCGGTCTCCTGGGGCTCAGCCTCGTCGTCGCGCCCGGGCTGGGAGCGGGGTCGACCGCGCTCGGCCTCGCCGTGATGGTCAGCGCGACGATGTTCTGGTCGACCGGTTCGTTCCTCTCGGGGCGGCTCGCCCTCCCTCGGAACCCCTTCGTCGCGACCGCATACGAGATGGCGTTCGGAGGCGCTTTCCTCACGATTGCCTCCGTCGCGTTCGGCGAGTGGGTGGAGCTGAGCAGCGCGACGTTCGCACTCGACTCGGTCCTTGCGTGGATCTACCTCGTGGTCATGGGCTCGCTCGTCGGCTTCACGGCGTACGCCTGGCTCCTGCGCGTGGCGCCGATCTCACTCGTCGTGACGCACCAGTACGTGAACCCGCTCGTCGCGATCGCGCTCGGGATGGCCTTCCTCGGCGAGCGCCCCAGCCCGTGGTCGCTCGCGGGCGCGCTTATCGTCATGGGCGCCGTGTACGTCGCGATCCGCGCCGAGTTCTCGGCAGCGCGACCGCAGGCGCCGCGGCCTCAGCGAGAGCCCGGCGCGACGGTCGGGAGCTTCGAGCGCTTCGCCGCAGTCGTGAGGCGAACGTCGTAGCAAACGAAAGCGTGGAGTCTCTCGCCGACCGCGAGCGCACTGGCGAGGTGAATCGCGTCGAGCGACCGAAGACGGGAGTCGAGACCGATCGCGAGGCGCTCGATCGCGGCATCGAGCTCGATGACGTTCACTGTCGACGCCAAGGCGTCGGCACGATCTGGGCTCACGCCGCTTCGCCGGCCGGCCCGGCGTAGCTCCACTATCCCAACCCTGCTCGTCACGAGCGGGGCATCGGATGAGGTCAGATAGTCGACGAGAGCATCGCTTTCGTCCTCCGCGAGGAGGAGCTTCACAGACGCCGAGGTGTCGAGGTAGAGCACTGCCTAGTAGCTAGAAGCGCTCGTTCGCTCGCAGCTCATCGAGCACCTCGGAGAGTGGTCGCTGTCCCCGGCGCCGCCGTGGTATCGACCCTAGATCGCGAAGGTCACCGCTCGCGCGGGTCACACGTACTCCGCGCCGTTCAAGCTCCGCAAGCGGCTCGTCTCGGTCGGCCCGGGGTACGAGGGCGGCCACCACTCGACCGTGCTCGGTGACCTCGATCGTCTCCCCAGCCTTGACGCGATCGAGGTACCGAGAGAGGTATTGACGAAGCTCCCGAACTCCCGCATGGGCCATTGTGCGTCGCACCGTAGCACATTGCGGATCAGGCTCAGCTACTCATGACGAATCGAGCTGCGACCGCTTCGCGGCGAGAAACTCGAGCAAGTCGGACCGCGTGAGAATGCCGGTCGGGCGGCCCCCACTCACGACGACGACGGCGCCGCTCGCCCCCGAGAGCCCTTCGTAGACCTCGTTCACCGAGACGTCTGCGTCCACCGCGGGGAGCGGCGGCTGCATCGCGACGGCAACGTCCTCGTTCAGCGCGTCGGCGTTCCGGAACACGCGCTCGAGAAGCTCGCGCTCCTGCAGCGAGCCGACGACGTCCGCGAGCGAGTCGACGGGCTCGCTGCGCACGACCGGCAGCTGCGAGATCCCGTAGCGCTGCATCGCGTCAATCGCAGCACCGACCTTCTCGTGGGATCCAATCGTGACGAGATCGGGAACCTCGTGGCCGACGCGCCGGAAGCGCAGCACCTCCTCGACCGCCGGTGGCGGCGTCGTGCGCTCCAGGAAGCCGTACTGGATCATCCAGTTGTCGTCGTAGAACTTCGAGAGGTACGAGCGCCCGGAGTCCGGGAACATCATGAGGACGCGGGCCTCGGGCCCCAGCTTCTTCGCGACCTGGATCCCGGCCCACGCCGTGGATCCGGTCGAGCCGCCCACGAGAAGCCCCTCCTCCCGCGCGAGGCGCCGCGCCGTGAGGAAGGAATCGCGGTCGGAGACGCGTACCCACTCGTCGACGACCTCGGGATCGAGCGTGTCGGGCCAGCACTCCTTGCCGATTCCCTCCACCAGGTACGGCCCCTCTGGATGGTCCTCGTCGGCCGTGAAGATGGAGCCCTCAGGGTCGACCGCGACGATCCGCACCTCGGGCGTCCGCTCCTTGAAGAAGCGGCCGACGCCCGTGATCGTTCCGCCCGTGCCGACGGAGATGACGACGGCGTCCACCTCACCGCCGGTCTGCTCCCAGAGCTCGGGGCCAGTCGTCGCATAGTGCGCCTCGGGGTTCGATGGATTCGAGTACTGGTCGGGCTTGAAGCCGCCCGGGATCTCCTCCGCAAGCCGGTCGGAGACGGAGTAGTAGCTCTCCGGCGAGTGGGGATCGACGGCAGTCGGCGTGATCACGACCTCGGCTCCGTAGGCCCGAAGCATCGAGATCTTCTCCTGGCTCATCTTGTCGGGCATGACGAAGATGCAGCGGTAACCTCGAAGTGCAGCCGCCATGGCGAGGCCGGCGCCGGTATTGCCCGACGTCGGCTCGACGATCGTTCCCCCCGGCCTGAGCAGACCGTCCTGCTCGGCCGCTTCGATCATGGCGAGCCCGATGCGGTCCTTGACCGAGCCGCCGGGGTTCAGGTACTCGAGCTTGGCGAGGAGCTCGCCGGGAACGTCGCGGGAGAGCTTCTCGAGCCGGACGATGGGCGTGCGCCCGACGAGCTCGAGGACGGTGGGAAAGTCGCGGCGCGCCATCGGGCGCGAAGCCTACTTCTCCCCCTACGGATAGTGTCCGCACGTGGTCGAGGAGGCGCGTCTCGAGCAGAACGAATCCGGTCTCGCTCCGGTAACGGAGGGCTGGTTCGTCGTGAACGTGCGCGACGCAGCCTGGGACGTGCACGACGTCTTCGGGGCGAGCTGCATGTTCGAGTCTCCGGACGCCGAGTTCACGGACCTCGGGATCAGGCTGACGGTTCTCGAGCCGCGACAACCCAACGGTCTCTATCACCGCGAGGCGACGCAGGAGGACTTTCTCGTCCTCCAGGGCGAGTGCGCCCTACTCGTCGAAGGTCAGGAGCGACGGCTTCGCGCCTGGGATTTCTTCCACTGCCCGCCCGACACGGAGCACATCCTGGTCGGCGAAGGAGAAGCGCCATGCGTGATCCTCATGACCGGGGCGCGGAGGCCGGGCAGACCGATCCACTACCCGGTGTCCGAGCTCGCACGGAGCCACGGCGCAGGCGTCGAGGTGGAGACGAACTCACCAGCCGAGGCCTATGCCGGATACAGGGACGAGCGTTTCGAGCGACCGGCATCCTGGGATTCACTGCCCTGGCGAGAATCAGTGCCTGAAGTGCCTTCGATGGGTCAAGACCATCGCCGCGCCCGCGGCTGACACCGCCTCGATCACCTCGGCGTCACGCTTCGACCCACCCGGTTGGACGAGCGCCGCGACCCCCGCGTCGAGCGCGAGCTGCGGTCCGTCGGCGAACGGGAAGAACGCATCGGAGGCGAGGACGGCCCCGTCGAGCTCGTGGTCCAGCGCCCGCGCCTTCTCGAGCGCGATCCGAACGGCGTCCACGCGGCTCATCTGCCCCGCTCCGATGCCGATGGTCTGCCCGCTTCGTGCGACCACGATCGCGTTCGAGCTCACGCGCTTCACCACGCGCCAGGCGAAGAGGAGATCGTCCCATTGCTCGTCCGAGACGGCTCCACAGACGACCTCCATGCCGTCGCGAGTCGCGATCTCCCGGTCGCTTTCCTGGACGAGAAGACCACCGAGCACGCGCCGGTAGTCGGGCTCGGCCTCCTCGAGCGCTCGAGCGCTCCGTGTCGCTCAAGATCCGCATCGACGCCTTCCGTGCGAGGGCTTCGAGCGCCTGCTCCTCGTAGCCGGGCGCGAACAGGACCTCGACGAATTGCCCGGCGAGGTCCTCGCCGAGCGTCGCACCGACCGTGCGGTTGAGCACGACGACAGCGCCATAGGCTGAAACGGGGTCCGCAGCGAGCGCGCGGGTGTACGCCTCCTGAACCGTTTCTCCCACTGCGACTCCGCACGGGTTCGCGTGCTTGACGATGACGCATGCGGGGTCCTCGAACTCGCGGGCCAGGAGACGGGCGGCCGAGAGGTCGTTCAGGTTGTTGAACGACAGCGGCATTCCGCTCAGCTGCTCGACGCGCGAGAGGAGGTGTGTGCGCCGGCCGCGCTCCGCGTAGTACGCCGCCTGCTGATGCGGGTTCTCGCCGTAGGCGAGGTCGAGGGCCTTGTCGAAGGCGAGCGCGATCGTCTCCGGGAACTCGTCGTTCTGCTGAAACCACCCCGCGATCGCGGCGTCGTACGAGGCCGTCACTGCAAAGGCGGCACCCGCCAGCCGCCAGCGTGTGTCGAGCGTCGTCTCGCCTCCGAGGGCGCGCAGCTCCAGAAGCACGGCGTCGTAGTCCTCCGGCCTCGAAAGAGGCGTCACGAACGAAAAGTTCTTGGCCGCCGCGCGCAGCATCGCGGGCCCGCCCACGTCGATCATCTCGATGACTTCGGCGTCCTCGACGTCGAGCCCACCGACGACCTTCTCGAACGGGTAGAGGTTGACACAGACGAGGTCGAACGGCTCGATCGCGTGCTCGGCGAGCTGGGCGAGATCGTCGTCGAACCCGCGTCGGGCGAGGATCGCCGCATGGATCCGCGGGTGCAGGGTCTTCACGCGACCCTCCAGGAGCTCCGGGAACTCCGTGAGCTCCTCCACCGGCGTCACGGGAACTCCATCAGCATGCAGGGCAACCGCGGTGCCGCTGCTCGCGACGAGCTCGAACCCGAGCTCGTCGAGCCCGCGCGCGAACGGCACGAGCCCGGTCTTGTCGAACACGGAGATCAGCGCGCGCACAGCTCTCGCACCACCTCGGGGAGTAGTCGATGCTCGGCCTCGTGGACGCGCGCGCGCAGCGTCTCGACCGTGTCTCCGGGGAGGACAGGCACGGGATCGGACGCGATCACCGCGCCGGTGTCGACACCCTCGTCGACGTAGTGCACGGTCGCAGCGGCGGCGGGAGCGCCGGCCGCAAGCAGGTCATCCAGCGGATGCGCACCGGGGAAGTCGGGCAGCGGCGCCGGATGGACGTTCACGACGCGGTCTGGAAAGCGAGCGAGGAACGAGGGGCTCAGGAGCTGCATGTAGCCCGCGCACACTACGAGCTCGACGCCGTGTTCCTGGAGCCAGTCGGCCATCGCCGCGTCGCGCCCCTCGCGGTCCGCATGGCCGCCCAGGGGGAAGACACCGGTCGCGACGCCCGCACCTGCAGCACGCTCGAGCGCTCGAGCGTCGGCCGTGTTGGACGCGACTGCGACCACCGGAAGCTCCGCGTCGAGCAGCGCCTGCAGGTTCGTGCCCTCCCCGCTCACGAGCACGCCGATCACGCCCGGACGATGACCCCGATCTTGAGGCCGTCGCCCGGATCGGGGACGACCGCGACGTAGCCGATCCCGAGGTTGAACACGCGCCGCAGCTCGTCCTCGGCGACGTGGCGCGCGAGCCAACCGAAGACCGGGGGTCGTGGCCATTCGTCCCAGTCGATGTCAGCGCCGAGCCCGTCCGGGAGGATGCGCGAGAGGTTGCCGAGGATCCCTCCCCCCGTCACATGCACGAGGCCGCGCACGTCGGCCGTCTCGCGAAGCTGCCGCACGCCGTCGAGGTAGAGAGGCGTCGGGGCGAGGAGGTCCTCCCCCGTGTAGTCCTCGTCCTCGAGGACTTTTCGCACGAGGGTGAACCCGTTCGCGTGGACGCCTACGGCCGGGAGCCCGACGACGGCGTCGCCCACTTCGATCCGCGATCCGTCGATCAGCCGATCCCGCTCGACGAGCCCGACGCAGGTGCCGGCGAAGTCGAGCTCGTCCTCCCGGTAGATCCCCGGCAGCTCGGCCGTCTCGCCGCCGATCAGCGCGCAGCCGGCGTCGCGGCAGACCTCGGCAGCCCCCTCGACGAGCTCGACGACGGATTCGAGATCGATGCGATTGGCGGCGACGTAATCGAGGAAGAACAGCGGCTCGGCACCGCAGGTCGCGACGTCGTTGATGCAGTGCGCGGCGAGGTCGGCACCACAGGCCCTGAGACGCCCCCGCTTGCGCGCGAGGATGAGCTTGGTCCCGACCGAGTCCGTCGACGCAGCGAGGAACCGATCTCCGTCCAGCGGATGGAGTCCTGCGAACGCGCCGAAGCCCGAGGCTCCCGTGGACTCGACGGCCGCCCGGAGCCGCTCGACGATCGCGTCGCCCTTCTCGATCGAGACGCCGGCAGCCGCGTACGTCTGCTTCCCGGCCTCCACGACCCGAGTTTAAGTGCTTCCCGCCGGAAGTACGCCCCGCTTCGCGCGGCTGCGAACGCTTCGCATGCCTTCGTCCTCAGTCGCCCCGATATGCCGGCATATCGAGGCTCCCTGCGTCCTCTGCCTGCTCGGTTCTCGCCGAGCGAATCATGACCGTACTTCCGGCGGGAAGCACTATGGGCCATACAGTGGGCGGCGTGAACGAGCCGTCGCTCCTCACGAGCTGGACTCTCGATCCACTGCAGCTCACACCCATTGCTCTGGTCGCCGCGGCGTACGCCATCCGCGCACGCACGCTCGCCCGCCGCGGCCAGCCGGTGCCGTGGTGGCGCGTGGCGCTCTTCATCGCCGGGCTCGTGCTGCTCGTCGTCGCGGTCGCGTCTCCGGTCGCCGCCGTCGCCGAGTCGGAGCTCTTCTCGTTCCACATGACGCAGCACCTCCTGCTCGGAGACCTGGCTCCGCTCTGCCTGCTTGCCGGAATGACCGGGCCGCTGCTGCGCCCGATCCTCGCGCTGCCCGGAGTGATGCGGCTGCGCGTGCTCGCCAACCCGCTCGTCGCGTTCCCGATCTGGTCGGCCAACCTCGTTCTCTGGCACGTTCCGACGTTCTACGAGGCGGCGGTCGACAGCTCGGCGCTCCATGCACTCGAGCACGTGTCGTTCTTCACGGCGGGGATCGTCCTCTGGCTGCCGGTGCTCGAGACCCTTCCCGCTCCCGAGTGGTTCGGAACCGGCGCCAAGCTCGGCTACATCGTCGGCGTCCGCCTCGTCGCGACCGCGATCGGGAACGTGTTCGTGTGGGGCGGTTCGCCGTTCTACGGCGTCTACGAGACGGGCGACGACTTCCTCGGGCTCTCGCCGGAGGCGGACCAGAGCCTCGCGGGATCACTGATGATGCTCGAGGGATCCGTCGTCACGATCGTGGCAATCGCGTGGCTCTTCCTGCGGATGGCGCAGGAGGGCGAGATCCGGCAGGAGCTGATCGAGCGCGGCCACGACCCGCACACGGTGCGTCGCGCGGTCCGGCATCGGCGCTGGCAGAAGCTCGTGTGATCGGCTCCGCATGGGGGCTGCTCGCCGTCGGCAGCTTCCTCGCATCCAGTGTGATGGCGGTGCTCTGGGTCGTGCAGGTTCGGATCGGCGACGCAAGTCACGCCGACGTCGCCTGGGCAGTGCTCATCGCGTGTGCGGCGATCCTCTACGCACTCCTCTCGGACGGGGACGTCGGCTTTCGCGTGCTCACAGCCGGGCTCGCCTGCGTCTGGGGCTTCCGTTTAGGCGCGTACCTCTTCTTCGACCGCGTGCTCGGCAAAGAGGAGGACGGGCGCTACCGGTCTTTGCGGGCGAAGTGGGGCGCGCGAGCGAACCGGAACTTCTTCTGGTTCTTCCAGTTCCAGGCGGTCTTCGTCGTCTTCTTCTCGCTCCCCTTCGCGTTCATCGCACTCGAGCCGACGAGCGGGTTCGACACGCTCGTCTGGCTCGGAATCGCGGTGTGGGCGGTCGGGAACGTGGGAACGATCGCGTCCGACCGCCAGCTCGCGCGGTGGCGTGCGAATCCCGCGAACACGGGAAAGACCGCACGCGGCGGCCTCTGGAGCTGGTCGCGTCACCCGAACTACTTCTTCGAGCTCGTCAACTGGTGCGGCATCGCCCTCGTGGCCACCTCGACACCGTCCGGCTGGATCTCGTGGATCGTGCCCGCGGGCCTCCTCGTCCTCCTCTTCCGCGTCACGGGAATCCCGGCGACCGAGGCGCAGGCTCTCCGGAGCCGAGCGGACTACGCGGAGTACCAGCGGACGACGAGCGTCTTCGTCCCGCTCCCGCCGCGCCGCAGCTAGGCGGGCGCCGCCTCGAAGCGGAGCTTCTCGGCCTTCGGAGGCACGCGCGTCGGGTAGTCGCGCGTGAAGCACGCGCGGCAGACCGAATCTTCGGGCAGTTGCGTCGCCTGCTGCATCCCTTCGACCGAGAGGTAGTGAAGCGAGGTGGCGCCGATCAACTCGCACATCTCCTCCACCGAACGGTGCGCGGCAGGAAGGGCGTCCTCGTCGGGGAAGTCGATCCCGTAGAAGCACGGGGAGACGACGGGCGGCGACGAGATACGCACGTGCACCTCCGCGGCTCCGGCGTCGAGAAGCATGGCGACGAGCTGGCGCGTCGTGTTCGCCCGGACGATCGTGTCGTCGACGACGACGATCCGCTTGCCCTCGACCTCGTCGAGCGGGTTGAACTTCATCCGGATCCCCTGCTCGCGCATCCCTTGGTCGGGTTGGATGAACGTGCGCGCGACGTAACGGTTCTTGATCAGCGCCTCGTTGAACGGAATGCCGGATGCCTTCGAGAAGCCGATCGCGGCCGGAGTTCCCGAGTCGGGGATCCCGATGACGAGATCCGCGTCCACGGGCGCCTCGCGAGCAAGGGTCTCTCCCATTCGAACGCGCGCCCCGTGAACCTCGACGCCGCCCAGCCGCGAGTCCGGGCGAGCGAGGTACACGTGCTCGAAGATGCAGAGCGCGTTGCGTCCGGCGGGAACGCCCTGCGTGCCGTGGAGTCCATCCGCGTCGATCCACACGACCTCGCCCGGGCGCACGTCTCGAACGACGTCCGCGCCGATCAGGTCGAACGCGCAGGTCTCGGACGCGATCGCCCAGTCTTCGTCGATCCGGCCCAACGTGAGTGGTCGGAATCCCAACGGGTCCCGAAATGCGACAAGCGTGCCGTCCACGAGGGCCGTCACCGAGTACGCGCCCTCGAGCCGCCGCATCGCGTTCATGACCGCGTCGACGATCGGAGCAGGATCGCGGGCGATGAGCGCCGCGATCACCTCGGAGTCCGATCCCGAGGTGAGCCGAATGCCGTCGGCGATCAGCTCCTCGCGAAGCTCCTCGACGTTGACGAGGTTGCCGTTGTGCCCGAGTGCGACCGTGCGCTGACGACCGTGGTGGATCAGGGGCTGCGCGTTCGCCCAGCGGTTCGCCCCGGTCGTGGAGTACCGCGTATGACCGATCGCGACCTCGCCCGGAAGTGCCTGTAGCTGCTGCTCGTTGAAGACCTGCGCGACGAGGCCCATCTCACGAACGACGGTCAGTCGACCCTGATCGGACACGGCAATTCCGGCGGACTCCTGGCCACGATGCTGGAGCGCGAACAGGCCGAAGTACGCGAGACGCGAAACGTCCCGCTCCTCCGAGCGGATGCCGAAGACTCCACACATGTCAGGTGCTCCTCGTAGGGTCAGACCCGTGGGGCCTGACCCCCGCGGTGGCTTCCGGGGTCAGACCCGAGGGGGCTGACCCCGAGCTCTCCCAGGCGCGTCGCAGGTGCGCCAGCTCCACTCCCAGCAGCGTAGCGCCGCCGGCCACGCCCACGGCGCGGAGTGGCACTCCAAGCTCGAGTGCGAGCGCCCGCACGGGGTCGGCGGCCTCAGGCGAGCAGGAGACGAGAGCGCGGCCGCCTGCCTCGCCGAAAAGCTCGAGCGGATCGTCGTCGAGCTCGACACGCGCACTGACGCCCGAGAAGAGCGCGGCTTCCGCGAGGCAGACGGCGAGCCCGCCCTCCGAGACGTCGTGGACGAGAGTGGAGAGGGGAGCGGCGTGCCAGAGGAACGAGACGAGTCGCGCTTCGACTTCGAGATCGAGAGAAGCGGGGAATCCTCCGACCCCGCCGTACAGCGCCTGGTACTCGGAACCGGCGAGCGTCACGGGCGACGCCTCGACCACGAACACCACGTCGCCCTTGCTCCATCCTCGCGGCACCCGCCTGACGTCCTCGACGAGGCCGACGGCGCCCACGACCGGAGTCGGATGGATCGCGCGGCCGTTCGTCTCGTTGTAGAGCGAGACGTTTCCGGAGACGACCGGACACCCGAGGGCCTCGCACGCCGCAGCGACTCCTTCGATGGATTCGGAAAGCTCCCAGCCGATCTCCGGCTTCTCCGGACTACCGAAGTTGAGGCAATCGGTGAACCCGAGCGGCTCGCCGCCGACGCACGCGACGTTGCGCGCGGCCTCGAGAACCGCGAGCGCCCCACCCATGAACGGGTCGAGGGACGCGATCCGGCCCTGCCCGTCCAGGCTGAGCGCGAGCCCCCGCAGCGACGGCCGAAGGCGCAGCACGGCCGCGTCGAGCCCCGGCCGTCGGACCGTCCGTGAGCCCACGAGCTGGTCGTAGCGGCGGAAGACGAACTCGCGGCTCCGCAACGCCGGCGACGCGAGCAGCTCGAGGAGGGCGTCCTCGGTCGAAGGTGCCTCGTCGATCTCGAAGGCCCGCGCAGGAACACGCGGCTCGCGAGAAACCTCGTATCGAGGGCACTCGTCGGTGAGCAGCCGCGCAGGGATTGCGCCGACCGTCTCCCCGTGCCAGAAGGCTCGCAGCTCCCCTGTGTCCGTGACCTCACCGATGACGGCATGCTCGAGCTCCCACCGGTCGAGCACAGCCTCGACCGCCTCGAGCAGCTGCGGGCGGACGATCGCGACCATCCGCTCCTGGCTCTCGGAGATCATGATCTCCCAGGGCTCCATCCCCTCCTCTCTCAGCGGAACGCGGTCCAGATGGACGTCGATGCCGAAGTCGGCCGCCATCTCGGAGAGCGACGGACGCGAGTCCGGCCGCGCCGCAGTCCTGGAGCGATTCGACCGCGCCCGACTCCACGAGCTCCAGCGACGCCTCGATGAGCTTCTTCCCCGTGAAGGGATCGCCGATCTGGACCGAGGGGCGCTTCGCCGCGGAGCCCTCGTCGAGCTCCTGACTCGCGAGCACGGAGGCGCCGCCGATTCCGTCTCGCCCGGTCGTCGCGCCGTAGAGGACGACGGAGTGACCGGCCACAGTCGCCTTCGCGCGCAGGAGCCGCTCGGTCGGGAGGAGCCCGACGCACATCGCGTTCACGAGGCAGTTGTCGCGGTAGGCCTCGTCGAACACGACCTCGCCGCCCACGGTCGGCACACCGACGCAGTTGCCGTAGTGGCCGATGCCGCCGACCGCTCGCGAGAAGTGCCAATCGGGCTCGGCAAAGCGGAGTCCGTCGAGGAGCGCGACAGGCCGCGCACCCATGGCGACGATGTCGCGCAGAATCCCTCCCACTCCTGTCGCGGCGCCCTGGAACGGCTCGACCGCCGAGGGGTGGTTGTGGCTCTCGACCTTGAAGGCGACGGCGAGGCCGTCACCGAGATCGAGCACTCCGGCGTTCTCGCCCGGCCCTTGCAAGACGCGCGCGCCTTCGCTCGGAAGCCGCTTCAGGAGCAGAGCGGAGTGCTTGTAGCCGCAGTGCTCCGACCAGAGGAGCGAGAAGACGGCGAGCTCGAAGTCGTTCGGATCGCGCTCGAGGAGAGCGCGGATGCGCTCGTGCTCCCCGTCCGTCAGGCCGAGTGCGCGATGGAGCGCCGGTTCCGTCACGCTGCCCAGATCCTCAGCTTATCGGCGCGCGCCCGACTGCGCACGGGAGTCGGGGACACCGTGTCGGTAGCCTCACGAGGTGCGCTCCTACTGGCCCTCGCTCTTCCTTCTCGCGGCGATGTGGGGCGCCTCGTACCTCTACATCAAGGTCGCGGTCGAGGACATCCCGCCCGCCGCGATGACCGAGTTCAGGCTGTTCGGCGCGGCATTTCTACTGACCATCTATCTCGCGGGTCGCAGTCAGCTGGAGCGGGGCGCTCGGCGACTACGCGAGGCCTGGAAGCCGTGCCTCGTCCTCGGGACGATCAACGCAGCGCTTCCGATGACGCTCGTCGCCTGGGGGGAGACGCACATCGACTCGAGCATCGCGGCGATCGCTCAAGCCTCGGTGCCGATCTTCGTCGTCTTCCTGAGCCTTCGCTTCCTCCCGCACGAGCCCGCTCGGGCCTTCGCGGATCGCCGGCCTCGCCATCGGCCTCGTCGGCGTCGCCGTGATCACCGGCGTTCACCCGGAGGGTGACGAGTGGGCGATCATCGGAACACTGGCGGTGATCCTGTCCTCGTTCTCGTACGCGAGCGGCAGCGTGTTCGGTCAGCTTCAGGTGCACGGCACCGCCGGCCCGGTGCTCGCCGCGGGGTCGATGATCGCGGGAGCGGTCGTGCTGCTTCCGTTCGCAATCGCGGACCCGCCGGTCGAGGCCCCGGGAGCGACGGCTGCCGCGGGGCTCTTCGCCCTGATCATCTTCCCCACCGTCCTCGGCCAGCTCCTGCTGTTCCGGATGCTGCGCCTCTTCGGCAGCCGCAGGGTGTCGCTCGTGACCTACCTCTTGCCCGGTTTCGCGATCGTGTACGGCGCCGTTCTCCTCGACGAGCCGATCACAGCCGCGGCCATGGGCGGGCTTGCGCTGATCCTCGCGGGGGTCGCGCTCGCGTCAGGGCAGCGCATTCTCGGATTTCGTGCGCAGGAGGAGCCTGCTTGACAGTCTCCATCCGACGCGCGACTGCGGACGACGCCGACTTCCTCATGGAGCTCGTCAACCATACGGATGTCGAGCCCTTCCTCGCCGCCGTTCGAGCCGAAGGACCGGGCCGAGATCCTCGCGGAGATCGAACGCTCCGAGAGCGATCCCGAAGCGTTCGGCGTCTTCCTCATCGAGGTCGACGGCGAGCGAGCCGGAACCATGCACTTCGAGCGCGCGAACCGCCGGAGCCGCATCGCGGACCTCGGCGGCCTGGCCGTCCACCCGAGGTTCCGCGGCGGCAAAGCAGCGGACATGGCCGCCCGCCTCTTCCAGCGGCATCTGATCGAGGACCTCGGCTTCCACCGGGTCCAGCTCGAGATCTACGGCTTCAACGAGCGCGCGATGCGCCACGCCGAGCGCGCCGGCTTCACGCGCGAAGGCGTCCGCCGCAAGGCGTACTGGCGCGCGGACGAGTGGGTGGACGGAGTTCTCTACGGGCTCGTCGCCGAGGACCTCGACGCCGACTCGTGACTCCCGTTCGTGGTCGTCTGGGCCACGGCCAGGAGCAGCGCCTCCCGCACCCATGTCGCGTCCGGCCACCCCGCGAGCCCGCGATCCGTGCGATACACGCGATCCGCAAGCGTGAACTCCGTCCGCCCGTTGAGCCGCTGGTCGACGTCGCGTCCCTCCACGCGCACGGTCGGTGACCCGGAGAAGCGCCTCTCCTGGGCCTGCTCCTCGGAGGTCACGTCCACGACCTCGATATGAGCGGACACCCCCGTCTCGGCCACCACTCTCTCGACGACCGCAATGGCCATCCCCCGGCTCGGACAGTCCTCCCGCGCAAGGATCTCGATCCACACCGGTTGTCGGACGCGATAGTCAAACCAGCCCCCCTCCCCAGGTGAGCATCACCACTACTGCTGACGCTACGGCCGCCGGCGCCGCATGCAATCCCTCGATTGAGTGATTGGCTCTCCTGGAACTCGAGCGTTCGCGCCGCATTTGCGCCGCTAAGGTCGCCGCGTGGGATCCGATGACGTCATCCAGGTGCTGGTGGCGCTCGAGCGGCACGACATCCACGTGTGGATCGACGGCGGCTGGGGCGTCGACGCGCTGATCGGCGAAGAGACGCGAGCTCATCTCGACCTCGACCTGGCCGTCGATCAGCGCGACCTTCCACGGATCGAGCAGACGCTCGGCGCCCTCGGCTTCGAACACGACCGGACCGTCGAGCCGGAACTACCCGCCCGCCTCGTTCTCCGCGACAGTCGTGGTCTCCAGATCGACCTCCATCCACTCGTCTTCGACACTCACGGCCACGGCTGGCAGCAGCTCTCCGGATCCGGGCGCGCGTGGGGCAGGTATCCGGCCGAGCACCTGGTGGCAACTGGAAAGATCGCCGGTCATGGGGTGCGATGCCTGACCCCTGAGCTTCAGGTTCGCTTCCGAATGGGCTACGAGTGGAGCGAGCGCGACGAGCACGACCTCAACCTGCTCGCGAGCCACTTCGAGATCCCGGTGCCGCCACCCCTCTGGACTACGAAGAGCTCGTAGCCGCCCACTCTCGAGAGCGATCGCTCCACTAGCGAGCCGCTCGGCAGACGGCGGCCGTCCACGACTGCAAGGCGCGAGCTCGCCGGTAGTAGCGGTGAAGCCCCGTCTCGAGCGCGAACCCGATCGCCCCGTGGACCTGGTGCGCGGCCGCTGTGACGTCGCAGCAGGCCGAGCCGGCCCAGATGAGCTCGGGGACGCGCAGACTCCCTTCGCCCGTCGAGGTCGCCCACGCGAGGAGCGTCAAGGAGTCGGCCGCAAGTGCAGCGTCTGCCAGAAGCGCTTGGACTGCCGGCAGAGACCCGATCGGCGCTCCGAACTGCTCCCGCGAGCGCGCATGCTCGACCGCGAGCTCGAGCGCCTTCCCGGCGAGGCCTGCGAGATATGCGAGCGTCGCGGCATTCCAGGCGTGCCAGCAGGCGGCAGCAGCGACCGGCTCGAGCTCGCCGCCGAGCGAGACTTCGAGGCGCACGGTGCCGCTCCCGTCGAGGGTGGCTTCCGGGTAGGGATCCGAGCTCGGCCGCGCGAGACCGAGCCCGCCCCCGCGGAGAGGAACGGCGAGCAGCGGTGCTCGCACGCCGTGGCGCGCCCTGCTGTCGACGACAAGTGGGGCGCCGAGCGTCGCCTCGTCGATCAAGCACACCGGCGCGATCGCCTTGCCGAGCTCGAGCCCGCCGGCGACGACCGCGCCGAGGAGATCGGCGCTCGCCCAGAGCTCGGTCCAGCCGGCAGAGGCGAGTCGAGCGGCGAGCTCGTCGTCGCGATCGTCCTGCCACGTCCCGAGCTCGGGCTCGCGCGGTGGCTCCCACTCCCTGATCGCCCCGTGCACGGACTCGCCGAACAGGCGGAGCTCGTCGGAGACGTCGAATCTCATAGCGGCGGAGTCACGGAAGCCCCAGCCCGCGCCGCGCGATGACGAGCTGGAGGATCTCGGCCGAGCCGCCGGAGATCGTCGAGCCGACCGACGCCCGATACAGCCCGCCGATTCTCCCTTCGAGCGGTCCTATGAGGCTGCCGTCCGAGAGCCCCTCGAGACCGAGAAGATCGACCGCTTCGCGCGCCAGCGTCTGGGCCAGCCGCGCGCCGGCCAGCTTCGCCATGGCAGATGCTGCGCTCGCCGGCTCGCCCCGGTCGAGGAGACCCGCCGCCCGGAGCGAGAGGAGGCGCGCAGCTGCGAGCTCTCCCCGCAGCCTCCCGATCCGCTGCCACGCTCCCTCCATGCAGTCCGTCTCCGAAAGTCGGCGCTCGAGCCCGTCCAGGATCCAGGCGAGACCGCCGAGCTTCTCGGCGGTGATCCGCTCGAAGTCGAGGGTGTGCATCAGGACGTCCCAGCCCCCGTTGAACTCGCCGACGAGGTTGCTCGAGGGGATCTCGACTCCGTCGAGAAAGACCTCGCACAAGTACCCGCCGCCGAGCACAGGAAAGCGGCGCACCTCGATCCCGGGCGTGTCGATCGGTGTCACGAGTACGGAGATCCCTCGGTGTCTCGGCTCAGCGGGATCGGTGCGCACGGCGAGGTAGATCCAGTCTGCGAGCCAGGCGCTCGATGTCCAGATCTTGCGCCCATCGACGACGAATCGATTGCCGCTGCGCGTGCCCCGCGTGGTGAGCGACGCGAGATCGCTCCCGGCCTCCGGCTCGGAGAAGCCCTGGCAGAACGTCAGCTCCCCAGACGCGATCGGCGGAAGAAGCTGCTCCTTGAGCTCCTGCGAGCCGAAGCGCTCGAGCGCACACCCGATCGTCTTGTACGACAGGAGGTAGAGCGAGAGCGGCAGCCAGTGGTAGCCGAGCACCTCTTCCACGAGAGCTGCATCGACGTGCGACAATCCGCGGCCGCCGAGCTCCTCTGGCCAGGTCATTCCGATCCAGCCAGCGCGCCCGAGCTCGAGCGTGACCTCGCGCGAGTCCCCGTCCGAGAGCATCCCCTGGCGACGCCACTCGGGATCCGCGCCGAGCCGCGGGCGCAGGGCCTTTGCGAAGGAGGCGGCGTCCTCGCGGAGCGCAATCTGCTCGTCGGTCAGGGCGAGGTCCACGGCGGCGATCGTAGACGGGCAAATAGGATCCCCGCCCGTGGAGCACGAACACGCGTGGATCGCCATGCAAGACGGGACGCGGCTGGCCGCCCGGCTCTTCCTGCCCGACGAGCTTCCGGCCGCAGTGATCCTCGAGGCGCTCCCGTATCGCATGGACGACCTCACGGCGTCGTACGCGAGCGAGTACGAGCGCCTCTGCGAGGAAGGCGGTTTCGCGGTCTGCCGGCTCGACATCAGAGGCACGGGCTCCTCCGAGGGCATCGCGCTCGACGAGTACCACGCGCAGGAGCAGGCAGACATCTGCGAAGCGATCGGGTGGCTCGCGGAGCAGGACTGGTGCACGGGGAGAGTCGGCATGTACGGCACGTCCTGGGGCGGCTTCAACTCGATCCAGGTCGCGATGGAGCGCCCGCCGGCGCTGCACGCGATCGTCCCGATCTACGCCTCGGACGACCGATACACGGACGACGTCCACTACATGGGCGGCGTCCTGAAGGCGCTCGATCTCCTCGACTGGGAGCTGTACATGGCCGCGTGCAACGTCCTACCCCCCGTTCCGGCCGTGTACGGGAAGGGCTGGCGCGAGGAGTGGCTGCGGCGGATCGAGGGGACCGAGCCGTGGCTTCTGCGCTGGCTCGACGAGCAGGTCGACGGCTCGTACTGGCGGCACGGCTCGCTCCGTCCGGGCTACGACCGGATCAGGTGCCCGACCATGATCGTCGCCGGCTGGGCCGACGGCTACACGAACATCGCGCTCCGCGCGTACGAGGCGATGAGTTGCCCGCGCCGCGTGATCATCGGGCCGTGGAGCCACATGTCGACGGCGACGTCGATCCCCGGCCCGCACATCGACCTCGTACCCGAGCTCGTCCGCTGGTTCTCGCGCTGGCTCCGCGACGAGGCGAACGGGATCGACGAGGAGCCGCCGATCGCCGTCTTCGCCCGCCGCTCGACGCGCCCGGCCCCCGAGCTCGCGCGAGATGCGAGGGGCATGGCGCTCCGAGCCCACGTGGCCCGCAGAACGGCTGCAGCTGCACGTCCTGCGGCCCGTTGGGGCCGGCATCGACAAGATCGACGTCCGGGGAGACGTGGGGACGGCTGCCTGGATTTCGTGCGCGGGCAAGCCGCCGTGGACGCTTCCCGACGACCAGCGCGCAGACGACGAGCGCTCGCTCGCGTACGACTGGGACCCGCTCGCCGAGGAGCTCGAGATCCTCGGCCATCCGAGGGCTCGCCTGACGATCACGTCACAGCATCCAGTCGCGTTCCTCTCGGTAAGGCTCTGCGACGTGTTCCCGGACGGCACCTCCGCGCTCGTGAGCCGAGGTGTTCTCAACCTGGCGCACCGCACTGGCCACGCCTATCCGACTCCGCTCGAAGTGGGGACGCCGACCGCCGTCGAGCTCGAGCTCGAAGCCACGTCTTGGACGTTCGCGGCCGGGCACCGCGTGCGGTTGGCCCTTGCTGGATCGGACTGGCCGAACACCTGGCCTCCGCCGCACGGCGGAACGCTGGAGGTCGAACGGTCGACGGTCGAGCTCGAGCTCCCGGTGCTCGACGGCGAGTCGCCGACTCCGCCGCCGACGTTCGCGCCGGCCCCGGCGAAGACGCCGGCTTCCGACGATGAGAAGGAAGACGAGGAGCCGCCCGCCGTCGTGCGGCGCATCGACCGCGACCGGGTCGGGCGACAGACACGCGTCGTGACCCGCTACGGATCGACGTACGACGCACCGTTCGACGCGAAGGTGACGGAGCGCTACGACGGCGTCGTCGGGGTCGCGGCGAACAACCCGGGTCGCGCGTGGGCGCGCGCGGCGTCCCGCTACCGGATCGAATGGCCGGAGACCACTGTCGCAACCGAGGCCCATCTGGAGCTGCGGTCGAGGAGGGACGCGTACCACGTCGTGATCCAGGTCGTCGCGACCGAGCACGGCGCCGACGGGATCGGGCACATCGAACGCCGCTTCGAACGGACGATCCCGCGGCGACTGCAGTAGCCGCGGCCCGTCCGGCCGCCTTGCGCGAATTGCTCTCCACGCGGCACCATCCGATCATGTTCCGCCGCCGTCGACGCGAGCCCCTGTTTACTCGCGAAGAGGTGAAGATCGATGTGGCTGCCGGAGAGGGTGTCCGTGATTCCGATCCTCGGCGAGTCGATTCATGCCTGAGCAAGCAAGACGCTAAGAGCACCTCCTTGCTCGGTCTCGATCGCAGGCCTCCAGCCGCGCTCGAGCGACCTGCCGGGCTCACACCTACCTCACCTGGCATGCCACGTTAACTCGCCGCCTTCTAGCTCCGCCTCGCGCAAGGGCAGAAAGGAAGGGTCCGCCGCCGTCACTTCGTTGTCACGTCTTCGTCGCTTCTGAATTCTGGCGGCTGAGCCGACGAGCGCCACTGCCGCGCGCTAGCGGGCGAAGGTTCCCAAGCGTCCCCGCAGCAAGAACCGCGTTACAAAACCCGGCCCATCAAGAAAGCCACGGGAAACGGTGCGTGCTTCCCGCGCGCCTCGACTGACTCTGTAGCCGCCGGCTAACCCTCGCCGGTCATGTCCCTGGTGTACTTCGTACTGAACTCCGACGGCGTTAGTCGAGCCTGGAATCGTGATCCATACCTCGCTTCGGTGTCTCGGGTTCGCAGGAACCTCGGCATTGACACGCAGCACCGTCGCGCGGACGTGCGGATCGTCGCCAAGTCCCATCTCGGGAATCTGCTCACGAAGCACGCCGATCGGATCGTTGTGCAATGCGCGGCCGATGTCTGTGTCGCTCTTCACCTGCACGACGAAGATCGAGAACTCATCGGGGTACAGTGCCTGTCCCTCTGGCTTGAGCCTGGTCCAGGCGAACTCCTCGTCTGCCATCTCCTTGCCCTCCTTCAGTCGTAGTCTTACCCTCCTCAGTTGCTGATGAACGACTCTACGAGACGGGAGAGGACGGTCAATACATGCAATGGTGCTCAGGAAGCGTCGGTGCGACCCGCGCGGGCTCGACGGAAGAGTCAAGTAGTGATCGTTTGCAACAAATGCCACCATCCTAACGCACCCGACTCGAGCTTCTGCGCTCGGTGTGGGGCGACGCTCGGGCCCGCCCCGGAACGCCGCGAGGAGCGCAAGGTGATAACGGTGCTGTTCGCAGATCTGGTGGGCTTCACCAGTCGCGCGGAACAGATGGACGTGGAGGACGTGCGGGCGATGCTCGCTCCGTACTACGCGCTCGTGCGGCAGCAACTCGAACAGCGAGGAGGCACGGTCGAGAAGTTCATCGGCGATGCGATCATGGCGGTGTTCGGCGCCCCATCGGCGCATGAGGACGACCCTGAGCGTGCCGTTCGCTCGGCACTGGCCATCCGCGAGGCGCTGGCACAATCCAACGCGCGGCATCCTGAGCTCGACCTCCACGTGCGCGTCGCCGTGAACACGGTGAGGCGCTCGTCGCGCTCGACGCCGACGCGGCAGCAGGCGAGAGCATCGCATCCGGCGATGTCGTCAACACCGCGTCACGTCTCCAGGGCGCCGCACCGATCGACGGCGTAGTCGTCGGCGCAGTCACGTATCAGGCGACCTCCGACGTGATTGAATACGAGGAGCCGTTCACGGTCCGCGTGAAGGGCAAGGTCGAGGCGGTCCCGTGCTGGCGGGCGCTAAGGACGCTCTCGCGGGTCGGGGAGACTCGACGACGTCACGATGCCACCCCACTCGTCGGCCGAGACCACGAGCGCCAAGCGCTGATCGATGCCTTCGAGCGAGCTTACGGCAACCACTCCGTCCAGGCTCTCACACTCGTCGGAGTGCCGGGCATCGGCAAGAGCCGCCTCGTCCGGGAGCTCTTCCATCACGTCGATCAGCGGCCCGAGCTGATTCGCTGGCGAGAAGGGCGCTCGCCGCCGTACGGCGACCGGGGCACGTTCTGGGCCCTTGGGGAGATCGTGAAAGCCGAGGCGAACCTGCTCGAATCGCACGAGCGGAAGCCGGAGAGGACGATGCGCGAAAGCCGAAGAGGCGTCATCAGCGAGTGACGGGGCCGAGTGGATCGAAAGTCACCTGCGCGCCCTCGTCGGTCTCGACGGAGGCGCTGCGCTGTTCGGTGATCGCAAGGCAGAAGCGTTCGCCGCGTGGAGGCGGTTCATCGAGAACCTCGCCGCGCACAGACCGACGGTGCTCGTATTCGAGGACCTGCACTGGGCGGACGATGCGGCGATCGATTTCGTCGAGCATCTGATCGGCTGGCTCGCCGACGTCCCGCTCCTCGTGCTCTGCACCGGACGGACAGAGCTCCTCGAGCGACGCCCCCACTGGGGGACCGAGTCTCTGACGACGCGTGTCGTCTCCCTCGCGCCGCTCTCCGAAGCGGAGACGCGCGATCTTCTCGACGCCCTGCTCCGGAACGAGCTCCTGCCCGAACAGACCAGCGCGGCGCTGCTCGCGGCAGCTGAGGGAAACCCGCTCTACGCTGTGGAGTTCGTCCGAATGCTCGTCAATCGCGAAATCCTCGTGCAGCGAGAAGATGAGCTGGACCCTTGCGCAGACCGAGGACTTCCCCGTACCGGACTCGGTCCACGGCATCATCGCCGCGCGGCTGGACGCCGTCCCCGAGGCGGACAAGGTGGTGCTCCAAGACGCGTCCGTGGTGGGCAAGCTCTTCTGGGCAGGAGCGGTCGCCTTTGTTGCCGACCGTGGTCGGTGGGCGATCGAAGAGGCCCTTCTCCGGCTCGAACAGCGGCAGCTCATCCGTCGCAGACATGACTCGTCGATCGCGGGCGAGACGGAATACGTCTTCGAGCACGCGCTCATCCGAGATGTCGCGTACCGCACGATCGTGCGCCCGCTGCGCGCGGAGAAGCACCAGCGGGCGGCCGCGTGGATGTCTTCGCTGACCGGTGACCGTCGCGACCGTGCAGACGCGATCGCGTACCACTACGTCACGGCATTCGAGAATGCGGAGGCGTCAGGGAATGCGACGCCGGAGCTTCGGCTCGAAGCTCGAGCGCATTGCAGGCGGCCGCTGAGCGTGCAGGATCGATGCACTCCCACGCTTCCGCCGCGCGTCTGTGGGGGCAGGCCCTTGCCCTCTGCCCTCCGGACGACGCACTCCGGCCACGCCTGCTGCTCGAGTACGGAAAGACGCTCGCGATCGCGGACGAGCCCGCAGTGGAGATACTCGACGAGGCTGCTGGTGCGCTGATCGAGGCCGGCGACGTCTCGGGCGCTGCGGAGGCGGAGTCGACGATTGGTTGGCTCTTGTCACTGGCCGGCCAACAGGACCAGGCACGTGCGCGTGACGAACGAGCACTCGAGCTCGTGCGCGACGCCGCTCCCTCCTACACCAAGGCGCTGATCCTGGCCCGCGCAGGCACCCACGCAGTCCCGGCCCGCGAGACTCGAGCCGAGGTCATCTGTCTGCTGGGAGAGGCTCTGTCGATCAGCGAGCAGCTCGGGTTGCGCGAGATTCAGGCGGAGGCGCTGCAGTACGTCGGGATGACGCACCTCGACGCGGGAGACGAGCGCGGCGTCGAAGACAACGAGAAGGCGCTAGACCGTGGCCACGGAGCTCAACTCGCCCGTCTCCCTGAGCTGCTATGGGAACCTCGCGGATATGCGCAGGTACTTCGGCTCGCTCGAAGACTCGGCACTGCTACATCTGGAAGGCGAGCGCGCGGCCGAGCGCTTTGGAATCCCCGTTCAGTTGCGGAGGTTTCGCGCCGAGCAAGCCGTCGACCTGTACTACAGCGGCGACTGGGACGAGGCGCTGACGCATGACGACGAGTACCTCGGCGCGATCGAGGCGAGCTCTCGCATCGAGGAGCGGGAGAGCACGCCTGAACAGAGGGCGCATCCGTCTCGCCGCGGCGACGGGGAGGAAGCCCGGAGGACGCGCAGGCCGCGCTCGAGTTCGCTCGAGGAACGGGCGACCTTGGGATCTCTTTCCGGCGCTGGCGTTCCACGCCCGAGCGTCGATGGAGAACGCCCCCGACCGGGCCGAGGCGAGCGTCGCCGAGCTTCTCGTCGCACTGGCGGCCGGGCAACCGTTCTGGGGGGCCGCGGCCCTTCCGGACCTACTCGCCGCCTTGGTAGAGGAGCGATACCGGAGTTGCGACGGCTCCTTGACGGCGCCGCGCCGCACTCGCGCTGGTATGACGCGGCTTCCGCGTTCATCGACGGCGACCTCGTTAGAGCGGCTGACGTGTACGCGGCCATCGGGTCGCGCCGGACGAGGCGGTCGCGCGCCTGGAAGCAGCCAAGCGGCTGCTCGCGTGCGGTGAGAGCGTTCACGCCGAACGCCAGCTCGAGCGGGCGCTCGCTTTCTTTGGCAAGGTTGGTGCACGTGCCTACCTGCGCGAGGCCGAGATGCTCGCTGTTCGGTGAGGTCGGGGCCGAAGCCCCCGTTACTCGGTTCGGTAGTAGGGCCAGCCGAGAGCCAGGCGCGAAGCGCTCGTCCGCCGGCGACCGTGTCGAAGCGAAGCCCTTCCGGGTTACCGGGCTGACCAACGCGGAATGAGCCGTCGTGCGAGGGGACAAGCGGCTGCTCGGTCCTGAACCCGTCGGGTGCTGCCGGAAGACGAGCCACGCTCGATCCCCGCGCAGGACGACGCGAAAGTTCGTGGTCCACGGATTGTGGGAGCGGTGTGGCCGGCGATCTCCGCGCTGGGCCGACGGCTCGGGCAGCCGTCGTGCCACGGATCCTGTGCGGACGTAACGCCGGCCACCGTGCCACACCTCAGGAGAGCATGTGGCCAGGCGCTCTATGCGCAGAGGGAACCGATCGAACGCGACGTCAGGCACCAGGAAGAGGTCGTCCTCGAGCTCCTCGAGTGGTATCTCCGCCCGTCGACGCGAAGCATTAGCCGATCGCTCACGACTATCTCGATGGGCTCCAGTCCCGGCTCGTCAGGGCTGTAAACGCCGGCAGTGTCCCGCGCATCTCCAGTGCAGTCCCCGCGGAGGCGCTCGGGGTGCTCGTCGCCGCCGTCGTAGGTCTGGTGCCTCGCGCACGGTCCGAATCGCCATCCGTGCAAGTGCCATGGGCTTCGCGCCCACGCCGTTCTGGAGGAGGGAGGGGGGGGGTGGAGCGGAGTAGCGGCGCGAGCTCGAGGAGGAAGGGTGTGCGCGCGTGTGAGGTGCGGGGTGTGGCGAGCGCGCGGAGGGGGTGGTAGGCAGTGTGCGCGGTGAAGCGCTGTGCGCGTGAGCGAGGAGCAGCGTGGTGGAGCAGTGCAGGGGCGAGCGTGCGCGTGGCGAGTGTGAAGATACGTAGCACGGCCATCGGCGCGTTCCGTGCGTGATCGCGGCTCGGTCGCCACTCTCGAGAGGATCCAGGATGCGAGCGCGGATCACCGCGATACGGCCGCGGAAAGCCCAGCAACAGGCAGAGCGCTGTACCAGACGTGGAGTAGTGGATCGCTCCCGGCGCAGAGAACGTCGGCAGGTCGCGCAGTGCGCAGACCTGGAAGGCGCTAGGGCGTCGCGTCGATGCCGTCACAACGCGGTGTGGGTCAACAGGTGGCAGATGGTGATAGGGACGTCGCGGCACAAGGCACGCTGAAAACGGCAGGTGGCGATAGACGGGTGCGTCCAACTCGATCCGCCCCTCGTCGACCATCTGGAGGATCGCACGGCGGTGAGCGACTCAGATGGAGCCGATCTCGAACAGCGTGTCTGGGGTAACGGCTGTCGCGAAGCGAGATCTGCGAAGCGTACGCGCGGACGGCGAGCGTCCCGTCTCGGTCGGTGAGACAGAGCGCCGGCGGGCTGCCGGCCGCGCTCCATCTCCGACCGGACCGCCGCGTCGATCGCCGACACGACCGCGTCATCGATCACGCCGCCAACGTAGTGGCGGCAACACGTTCTCTCTGGTCCGCTCTGCGGACGGGGCGTTAGAGGACGATCTGACGGCGAGGTGGAGCGGGCACCCGGCACCAACGAGCAAGCGGGTGATCTGGAGATCGGCGCCCGAACCGACCAGCAGCCACGTCTCCTCCTCCCCGAAGCCCAGCTGCCGGAACTGCTCGAAGCGCCAGTCGGCGACCAGGGGACTTCGAGGTGAGCTCTTCGACGCGGATGCGGGAGCGTCATCGACTCGAGGACGAACGCGAGGAACGTCGTCGTCAGAGGCTCCACCGCTTGACGTTCGGCCTACTCGGCCGTCACGCCGGCACGGCGTAGCACGCGGCGCTGTGCTCGTGGCCCACGTCTCGTAGGGCGACGTCCTCGGAGCGGCACCGCTCCTCGATCCCGAGCCGTGCGGCTTCCCCCGATGCGACCAGCGGGCAACGCGGATGGAACCGGCAGCCCGTGGGGATCCTGGTCGGGTCGGGCGCTTCGCCCTCGAGGATCTGCTGTTCCATCTCCTCCGCTTCGGGCACGACCGAAAGGAGGGCGCGCGTGTACGGGTGGCGCGGGTTCGAGAGGAGCTCCTCGGTGGGCCCTCCTCGACGATCCGGCCGAGGTACATCACCGCGATCCGGTCCACGATGTTCCATGCGAGGCCCAGATCGTGGGTGACGACGAGGATCGTGACCCCGGCCTCGCGCACGAGCTCCAGCATCAGCTTGAGGATCTCCCCACGCACCGAAGCGTCCAGGCTGGAGACGGGCTCGTCGGCGACGAGGAGCGACGGGGCCGAGCACCATCGCACCCGCGATCACGACCCGCTGACGCTGGCCGCCCGAGAGCTCGTACGGGTAGAGCTGGACGAAGCGCTCGGGCGGACGGAGTCCGGCACGCGCGAGCGCCTCGGAGACTCGAACCGTCTCGTCGCCCGGAAGCTTCTGTATACGCAGACCTTCTGCCACGGCCTCGTAGACGGTCTGCCGGGGATTCAGCGACCCCATCGGGTCCTGGAAGACCATCTGCACCTTCCCGCGGTATCCGCGCAGGAAGCGGCCGTCGTACCGCAACGGCTCACCTTCGAAGACGACCTCTCCTTCGGCCGGGCGCTCGAGCCCCATGATCGTGCGCGCCAACGTGGTCTTCCCGCATCCGGACTCGCCGACGAGTGCGAGCACCCCGCCGCGCCGGACCTCGAGGTCGACGCCGTCCACCGCGCGAGCGGTCTCGCCGTGTCGGGCCGGGAAACGGACGTGCAGACCGCGCGTCCGGAGGAGAACCTCGCTCATCGAGCTGTGCGCGTCGAGGACGTGAATGCAGGCGGCCCGGCGCCCGTCCCCGGCCGGCCACAGCTCGACGTCGAGCCGGGGGCACTCGGGCTGAACGACCGCGCAGCGCGGGTGGAACGGGCAGCCCGACGGAAGGGCGCGCGGATCGGGCGGGTCGCCGGCAAGCCCGGACGGGTTCATCCGATGCGCCTGGTCTCCGATCAGCGGAAAGGCGGCCGCGAGCGCCTCGGTGTAAGGATGCCTCGCTCGAGCGAAGACCTCGTCCGCTGGACCCTCCTCGACGATGCGCCCTGCGTACATGACGACCGTTCGCTTACACACGTGCGAGAGCGTCGAGAGATCGTGCGTGATGAAGATCATCGAGAGCGCGAGCTCACGCTGGAGTCGCTCGAGGAGCTCGAGCACCTGCGCCTGCACCATGACGTCGAGTGCAGTCGTCGGCTCGTCGGCGATGAGGATTCGAGGGTTACAGGCGAGCGCGAGCGCAATGAGGACGCGCTGCCGTTGGCCGCCTGACAGCTGGTGCGGGTAGTCGCCGGCGCGTCGCGCGGGAATGCCCACGGTCTGGAGCAGCTCTGCGACGCGGGCTCTGGCGTCGGGCGTCGTGCGGTGGAGCTCGATCGCCTCGGTGATCTGGTTTCCGATCCGCTGCACCGGATTCAGCGAGTGGAGCGCACCCTGGAAGACGATCGACATCTCGGTCCAGCGGACGGCACGCAGGCGTCCCGGCCTCATGGTCAGGACGTCCTCCCCGTCGAGCTGTACTTGGCCACTCACCTCCGTTCCCCGCGGCAGAACGCGCAGAAGTGCTCCGGCGATGGTCGACTTCCCGCACCCCGATTCTCCGGCGAGCCCGAGGGTCTCGCCGGGAGCGAGGTCGAACGAGACTCCTCGTACGGCGGGAACATCGCCCGCCTCCGCACGGTAGGTCACGTGGAGGTCGCGAACAGCGAGGAGCGGGTCGGCCATCTCAGCGACGCTCGCGGAGGCGCGGATCGAGGATCTCCTCGAGCGCCGTCCCGATGAGCGTGAACGCGAGGACGACCGCCATGATCCCGAGCCCGGGCGGGAGGACGTACCACCATGCCCCACGGGTGAGCGCGCCTTCGGAGAACGCCTCGTCGAGCATCTTCCCCCACGACGCACGTGTCGGGTCGCCGAGCCCGAGGAACGAGAGCGTCGTCTCGGAGAGGATCGCGATCGGGACTGTGAGCGTCAGGTTCGCGAGGATGATGGGCGAGACGTTCGGAAGGATGTGGCGTCCCATGACGTGCCGGTTGGACGCACCGAGCGCTCGGCTGCGCTCGACGTACAGACGTTCCTTCACCGTAAGTACCTGCGCGCGCACGACCCTGGCCGTGCCCGGCCAGGACGTGATCCCGATCACGAGGATGATGTTCTGGACCGACGGGCCGAGGATCGCGGCGAGCACGATCGCGAGGGGCAGGAAGGGAATGACGAGGAACCATTCGGTCAGGCGCAGGAGCACCGCACTGCCGACTCCGCGATAGAAGCCGGCGAGGATCCCGACCACCGATCCGATGACGATGGCGATCACCGTCGCGGCGAGCCCTACGAGGAGACTGATGCGTGCCCCCCAGACGAACTGCGCCCACACGCTCCTGCCGAAGCTGTCGGTGCCGAGCGGTGGGAACTCCGAGGGCGTCGCCCAGGTGGGGTTGTCGACGGTGTTGATCGCACGGAGTTCGTCCTCGTTGGAAATCACGGGCGCGAGGAGCGCCATCGCGACGACGGCAACGAGGATCGAGAGGCCGATCATGCCGGGAAGGTGCCGCCGGTACTCCGCCCACGAGCTGGCGAGCGCGCGGCGGCGTCTTCGCCACGCGATCCGCCGCGACGAGGCGCTGGCGATCGTGCTCACGTGCTGATCTCCAGCCCGTGAGCTTCCCCCACGAACGCGAGCCGAGGGCGAGCGTTGCTCACGCGGTTCGGACCCGTGGGTCGAGGTAGCCGTAGAGAAGATCGGCGACGAGATTCATGAAGATCACCGCCGCGCTGAAGACGAGGAACAACCCCTGCAGCATCGGAAGGTCGGGCGCACGCAGCGCGTCGTACGTCAGCAAGCCGAGACCGGGCCAAGAGAAGATCGTCTCGACGGCGATCGCGCCCGAGAGCACGAAGCCGAAGTTGATCGCGATGAGCGTCACGACGGGAAGCAGGGCGTTCGGAACCGCGTGTCGGTTCTTCACGACGGCATCGCGCAGCCCCTTCGCGCGGGCGAGCGTGAGGTAGTCCTCGCGCATCGTGTCGAGCAGCGAGGAGCGCATGACGAGCGCGTACTCGCCCAGGTACGCGAGCGTGAGCGTCAGCGCGGGCAGGAACATGTGATGCGCCTGCTCCAGAACGAGCGCGATACCCGTCGCGTCGGACCCGGGGTCGGTGATGCCACCGACCGGGAACCAGTCGAGTAAGACCGCGAACGAGACGAGCAGGAGCATGCCCAGCCAGAAGTCGGGCATCGAGTACGTCGCCATCGTGAACCCCGTCCAGCCGTAGTCGGTCTTCGTGCGGCGTTTCCAGGCGGCTGCGATCCCGATCGCGACTCCGAACACGGTCGAAAGGAGCGTCGAAACTCCCACCAGCGCGATCGTCGGCCAGGCGCGATCCCAGATCTCGGACATCACCGGCTCGTTGGAGACGTAGGAGCGACCCAGGTTGAGCTGCGCGGTCTGCTGGACGTACCGCCCGAACTGCTCGAGGCGCGACCCGTCGAGCCCGAACTCCCTCCGGAGCTCCTCCCGTTGCTCGACGCTCAGGTTCCGGCCGCGGAAGAGGTTGGCAACCGGATCGGGCTCGACGACGCGGAAGAGGAAGAAGTTGAAGCAGACGACGAAGGCGAGCGTCGCCAGCGCTGCCAGGATCTTCCGGCTGACGTAGCCGAAGCTCATGAGGCCGACGCGGCGACGCTCGCCAGTAGTTTCCCTACTCGCGCTCCTCTGCCGTCCTGCGCCGGCGGACGAAGTAGAGGATCAACCCCGCGCCTGCGATGGCGACCGCGACGATCGCCACGATCGCGGCGGTGGACGTCCCTCCGCCGTCGCCGCTGCTGGTGCCGGCGCCGATCGAGGTCAGGTTCACATACGTGGGCGACGTATTGGAGAAGAGCACCGGGCCGGTCTCCGCCGGCTGCCTCAGCCAGCCCTCGAAGCGATCCGTGCGATACGCCTGCTGGTCGCCCTCGTAGTAGAGGACGGCGTAGGTGGCGGAGTCGTACATTCGCTGCAGCATCCGATGCACGATTTCCTGGCGCTTCTCCGGATCGAGCTCGACGTTCTGCGCCTTGTAGTCGGCGTCGTACTGCGGATCGCACCAGTTCGCGTCGTTGTAGTAGTCGGTCGGGTTCTCCGGATCGGAGCTGAGCTGGTCGCAGACGAAGTACGAGAGCATCGGGTCCGGGTCGACGAACGGCGTCCAGCCCCAGTGGAAGAGGTCGTACTCGCCCTTGCCGATCACCTCGATGAGCGTCGTGTCGTTCATCGGCTTCAGCGTCGTTCCGATCCCGATCTCCTCGAGCCAGCCGGAGACGAACTCGGCGACCGGCGCGCGCGACCTGCGACTCGGTACGCACGGCGTAGACGAGAATTGATGTCGGTCCCCGCCGCCCGGCATCTCGCGAATGCCGTTCCCGTTCGTGTCCTCGTAGCCGGCGTCGTCGAGGATCTCGTTCGCCTTCTCGAGGTCGAACGTGAACTGCTCCTCTCCGGAATCTCGGGAATCCACGACGGGTTCGGCCGACGGGCTGATCGTCGTGGCCGGCGTTCCGAGCCCCACGAGGACACGGTCGATGAGCGTCTGCTTGTCGATCGCATGTTGCGATCGCCTTGCGGAACTCGATGTCGGAGAGAGCGGGGTGGCCGTTCGAGATCCCGTCGACGCGGTGGCTCTCGGGCCGACCCCCGTTGAACCGATCTCGTCGAACCCGCCCTGCTGGCCGGAGAGCGCGACGATTCCCTCCGTCGACTCGACGGATGCGAACGACTGCGTTGGGAACGTCGTGAACGGCGTCGATTCGCCCTGTCGAAGGGCAGCGACCATCGCGTCCTTGTTGTTGAAGAGGCGGAAGACGACCTCGTCGATCTCGGGCCGACCGCCCCAGTAGATCGCGTTGGCCGCCATGCGCCAGAACTGCCCTCGCTTGAACTCGGTGAGCGTGAACGGCCCGGAGCCGACGCCGTCGCTGCCCGCGTACTTCGTGATCGCCTCGGCGTCGAGCTTGCCCCAGATGTGCTCCGGGAGGATGTAGACGTCCATCGTCGGCAGCTTCGGGTCCGGGCACCGAGCTCTTGATCTCGACCGTTCGCTCGTCGATCGCTCGCCGTCGAGGTTCTGGACGGTCGCGCTGTAGTTGAGCCACTCCTCTTCGCGCGCCCTGTTGACGGTGAAGGCGATGTCGTCCGCCGTGAGCGGCTCGCCGTCCGACCACTCGAGGCCCTCGCGCAGAGTGTACGTGTAGGTCTTCCCGTCCTCGGATCCCTCCCACGACTCGGCGAGGCCGGGAATCGTCGCGAAGTCGTCGGCGGCCTTGTCGGTCAGCGTGTCGTACTGGGGGTTCCAGACCTCGTAGTCGGGCACCTCGTACACCGACGAGCGGGTTGAAGCTGTCCGAGTTCGTTGGTCACGCCGACGGTGAGGACGACCTTCTCGTCGTCGCGACTGCGCGGTGGCGACCGTCGGTGGCGCCGAGCGCGACGAGGACGACGAGAGCTGCGCTGCGAGGAGCTTCACGGGCTTCACGGACGTTATCCCTCCGATCGATGGGTTGGGCGATTATGTCCCCCCGCTGAAGCGCGCACCAGTGTAAGGACGCCGCGGCACTGCGAGGTTTGTACGCTCGCGCACGTGAGCGCTCCTGCAACCGCGCGGCCCTCGGCTCCGCGAGCTCGGGCTCCGGATCGGCCGGTTCGAGGCGGGAGCGGCCAACGCGATAACGGACGTCGCGGGCGTGAGCGTGGGCCACGTGACCATCTGGCGCGACGAGGCCGATCCTCCCGAGGGTCGCGGGATAGCCCGCACCGGGGTCACGGCGGTGGTGCCGGCCCCGGTCGCGACGCTGCACGGCGCGCCCATCCCCGCGGGCATGGCCGTCCTGAACGGCGCGGGCGAGCTCACGAGCTCGATGGTGATCACGGAGTGGGGCTTGATCGAGACGCCCGTCTACCTGACGTCGACCCACGCCGTCGGGCGCGTCTACGACGGCGCGATCTCGGTGGCGCTCGACGCGGACCCTCGGGTAGGCGCAGAGGACTTCGTCATCCCGGTCGTCGGCGAGTGCGACGACAGCTGGCTCTCGGAGGGCCGGGTCGTCCAGGTCGAGGCCGAGGATGCGGGCCGCGCGGTCGCCGACGCGGCAGGAGGCACCGTCGCCGAGGGAGCGGTCGGAGGCGGTACGGGGATGATGACGAAGGGCTACAAGGCCGGGATCGGCACGGCGAGCCGCATCGCGCCCTCCATCGGCGGCGCGGTCGGCGTCCTCGTCCAGTCGAACTTCTATCCCCCGCCCGGCCTCGTCATGGACGGCGTCCCCGTGGGAGAGCTCCTCGGCGAGCCGCCCGCAACGCGCCGCGCGAAGGCGGGGAGCTGTATCGCGGTCGTCGCCGTCGATGCACCGCTCTCACGCCACCAGCTCGAGCGCGTCGCGCGTCGCGCGGGACTCGGCCTCGCCCGTTGCGGCTCCGTCGGGCACCATGGAAGCGGTGAGATCTTCGTCGCCTTCGCGCCACCCGGTCGTCGTCCGCGCGGCAACGCGCCGGTCGCGACGGTGCCCGACTCCGACCTCAACGACGTCTTCGAGGCCGCGGTCGACGCGACTGAAGAGTCGGTGCTGAATGCCCTTTGGGCGGCGCCCGAGGTGGTCGGACGGCTTGGCCGAGTGGGCGCTGCGCTCCCCCACGACGACGTGCTGGAGGTCCTCCCCGCCCACGGTCGCCTCTCTCGATAGGCTCGTGGAATGGCGAGCTTCCTGCACACCATGGTTCGGATCACCGACCCTGAACGAAGCCGCGCGTTCTACGAGGCACTCGGATTCACATTCGCACGCGACATGGACATCGTCCGAGACGGGCAGCTCGAGGCAACGAACTACTTCTTCTCCCTCGGGAGCCAGGAGAACGTGCTCGAGCTGACGTACAACCACGACGGCCGGACGTACGAGCTGGGCACCGGTTACGGGCACGTCGCGATCGGCGTGGACGACCTCGACGGCACTCTGGCCACGCTTGCGTCGAAGCATGGAATCGAGCCCGAGCGTCCTCCGTATCAGGTGCGAGCGGGTGGATCGAGAATCTGCTTCGTCCGCGACCCGGACGACTACCGGATCGAGCTCATCGAACACGCCGCGTAGCAGCACGCGCTGAACGTCTCTTGGACGCGGACGCCCCGGCTCTCGGGACCGGGGCGTCCTTCGAGATGCAGTCTCAGGCGGGTATGCCGGGCGGGCCCAGGGTCTCCATGCCGTACTTCGCCGCGACGTCCGTCATTCGCTCGGGGGAAGGGAGCTCCACGGTCATCGGTGCGAGCGTGAGCGCTTCGGCGGGCTGGCCGAGCTCGCGAACGAAGTCCTCGAACCCGGACGGCTCGAGCTCCCAGAAGGAAACGAGCCGGCGTCAACGAGCTGACGACGAACGTGTGCGGAAGGTCGCGAGGACCGTATGCGAAAGGACCCTGCCGGCACCTGGATCACCTCACCGTCAACCCAAACGGTCAACTCGCCCTCGATGACGTAGAACCACTCATCCTCGCGGTGGTGAACATGTAGCGGTGAGCCGAAGCCGGGCGGCGCGATCATCTCGATGACCGCCATGTGGCCGTCGGTCGATTCCTGCGACGCCTTGACCAAGGAAAGGGTTCCGAGGAACCAGATTGCCTCGCCGTCGTGTGTTCCTGTCGCTGCGATGGGCGGTACGACCTCCGTGGCGCTCATTGGAGCTCCCTTCCTTTGGCGAAACACTATGTTCCGCGATTGGTACGAGTCTAGGACTCCGGGAGCCCGTTGTCAAGTTTCGTGATACGGCATGTATCATCACAACGTGGCCCGTAAGTACCGACTCAAGCACCGGGCCGAGCGCCAGGGCCAAACTCGCCAACGCATCGTCGAAGCCGCGATCGACCTCCACCAAACCGTGGGCCCGGCGGCGACGACTGTGAGCGAGATCGCCGAGCGCGCCGGAGTCGGTCGGGTGACCGTCTATCGCCACTTCCCCGAAGAAGTGATGCTCTTTCAAGCCTGCAGCGGGCTCTACGTCGAGCGCCACCCGCTACCCGATCCCGAGCGCTGGACCGAGATTCCCGATCCTGTCGAGCGCCTCAGCGCCGCGCTCCGAGACGTCTATGCGTACCACCGCGCGAACGAGGCGATGTTCACCCACGTCCTCGCCGATACGCGCGACCACGAGGTCATGACGCCGTACTACGAACATTGGCAGCGCGCCACCGACGTCCTCGTCGCTCCCTGGCGAGCTCGTGGCGGCCGTCGCACGCTACTTCGCGCCGGGATCGGCCTCGCGCTCGGCTTCGACACGTGGCGGTCGCTCGTTCGTGACCATGGTCTCACCGACGGTCAGGCGATCGATGTGGCCCGGCGCCTCGTACACGACACGCCCGCACCGCAGCTTGATCCACCCGCGGCCGGATCCGCGCGGACGCGTAAGGTGCATGCATGACGAGCGAGATGCACGTTTCGGCTACCGACCTCGAGGCAGGCCTTCCGGACATCGAGCGGGCGCCGGCTTCCGAGGGAACCGTCGAGCTGATCGTTCGCCGACCGGCGGAGGGTGAGCGGGAGGTTCTCGAGGAAGGAGAGCTCGATCTCGACGAGGGCCTGGTCGGCGACCGCTGGCGCTCGCACGCCCGGACGAGCGGCGAGGCTGCGGACACGAGTAACCAGCTCACGCTCATGAATGCGCGGGTGATCGCGTTGCTGGCGCCCGACCGGGAACGGTGGGGACTCGCAGGCGACCAGCTCTACGTCGACCTCGACCTGAGGCCGGAGAACCTTCCCCCTGGAACGCGACTTGCGCTCGGCTCGGCCGTCATCGAGGTGACCGACGTGCCGCACACGGGATGCGCGAAGTTCACGGCCCGCTTCGGCTCGGACGCGACCCGCTTCGTGAACTCACCGAGGGGCCGCAGCCTGCGCCTCCGTGGGATGAATGCACGGGTCTTCGAGCCCGGACGTGTGCGGCGTGGCGACACCATTCGCAAGCTTGCGGCAGAGTCGGCGCCGGGCGTCGAGCCTCCTCTCGTCGGCACGCACTGGACCCTCGCCGAGCTCGAGGGCGTCGCGGTGGAGCTCGGCGACGGGGAGAGCGCGCCTCACCTCGTGCTCGACGGGGAGAGCTCGCGACTGTCGGGCTCGGGCGGGTGCAACCGGCTCGCAGGAAGCTACGAGGTCGGTGACGACGGGTTGCGCTTCGGGCCGATCGCGTCGACGCGCATGGCCTGCTCGGAGGCGGTCATGGAGAGGGAGACCGCGTTCCTCGCCGCTCTCGGGGCGGTGACGGGCCATCGGCTCGACGGATCGTCGCTCGTGCTCCTCGACGGCGAGGGCGTCCGAGCTCGACTCACCGCCGCTACCGCCGAGACTTCCTAGAGTTCGTCCAGCGCGGCGGTCGCCGCCTGAAGGCCCGGTAGAGCGCCAGGTCGTACACGCTCTTCAGGACGCCGGCGATCACGTAGGGCGCGCCGAGCGAGACCTGCATGATCGGGGCTGCGACGAGCGGGCCGAGCGGACGCGTCACGTACCGCGCCGTGTTGGTGTACGCGGCGGACGCGGTTCGCTCCTCCGGGTCGACGACGCCGACGACGTACGCCTGACGCGTCGGGACGTCCATCTGGCTCAGCGCGTAGCGGGCGAAGAGGAGCGCGAACGCGGCCCACTCCGTCGGCGCAAACGGGATCAGCGCGAGAAAGAGGTTGGAAGGCAGGTGCGTGAACACCATCGTGTTCACCAGCCCTACCCGCCCGGCGAGACGCACCGCGACCTGGAACGACAACGCTTGCAGGATGCCGACTGCGAAGAACGCGGCCCCCAGCACCTCGGGCGAGGTGCCGTACGTCTCCGTGAACCAGTAGACGATGAACGCCTGCGTGACGAAGCCGCCGCCGAAGGAGTCGAGCGCGAACAGCCCTGCAAGACGACGGACGACTCCGCGCGAGCGGCCGAGTGGAGTAGCTGCCTCGGGCGAGGTCGGCTCGACGGCGTCCGACAACCCCAGCGCCAGAAGCACACCCGCGACGGCAACGACGACGTACACGAGCAGCAGCCGTTGCGGCTCGACGTCGACGAACAACGTCAGCCCGGCTGCCAGCGCGCCGAGCGACCCGGCCAGCGTTGCCACGGTGTTGTAGGCGCCGAAGAGGCGCGTCACGTCCCGCTCGCCTGCAGCGCTCGGAAGCATCGCCTGTTCGAGCGACGTGAACGGGCCCGACTCCACGACCTCGGTCGAGACCGTGCCGCTGAGTGCGGCAAGGACGAGAAGCCAGGTTTCGTCCGTCAGCGCGAACGCGGTTCCGGCCAACCCCATGACGACGAAGAGGGCCGTGTACCAGCGTCGCCGACCTACCTGGTCTCCGGTTCGCGCGATGGCGAGCGAGGCGAGCGCGACGCCGGCGAGGAGCGCGGCGAGGACGAGCCCGACCTCGAAGCCGGAGAGACCACGCCGCGCGAGGGTGACGCCGATGAGAACGCTCCCGAGCCCGTATGCGAACGCCCGGAGCGCCTGGAGGGCGAGGATGCGGCGCGCGTCGCCGGTCAGGCGGCCTCCGACTCGACCTCGTTCCGGCACCACGCGTAGAGGGCGTCGTACACGGGCAGGCTCAGCTCGAGCTGCCGGTGATCCTCGAGACCGAGCAAGTGGAAGCCCTCGGCGACGGCGAGCAAGCCGCGAGATTCCGGCGTCGCGTCGCGATCTTCGGCCACATCGGCGCCGTGGACGACGCGCGCGAGCAGCGCGATCGCCGGGTCGTCGATCGTGTACTCCTCGACGAGCACCTCGAACGAACATAACCCGTCGCGATGCGTGTAACGGGCCCCAGGCGCGTCGTACGAGTGCGCGCCTTCGCGCTCGGCGACCGACGAGCACCTCGTCAGCCGGCACGTACAGGAACTCGGCCTCCGGATCGATGAACTTCCGGATCAGCCAGGGGCACGCGATCCGGTCGGTCTTCGGACGCTCACGGGTCACCCACTTCACCTTGCCTCCTCTCGTCGTCCACGCGCCGCATGGAGCGTAACCGGCCCCTCACATGCCCAGTAGGGTTCGCGCGCGATGAACGTCCTCTGGGCAAGCGTGATCACCGTCGTCGTGACCGCCGTCGCGATCGCGTGCATGCTCCTCGTTCGACGACGTGCGCCCGAAGGAAGCTACTTCCAAGACGGTGACCGGGCTGCCGGAGTCTTCGGGGTGTTGGCCACGGGCTATGCGGTCTTCGCGGGTTTCGTCATCTTCCTCGCCTTCACGACGTACGACCAGTCGCGGAACGGCGCCGAGGCCGAGGCGCTTCTCGTCGCGCAGCAGTTCGAGACGGCGCAGTTCATGCCCGGGGCTGTGAGGGACCGCCTGTCGGGAGAGCTCGTCTGTTACGCGCGCACCGTGGTCGAGCAGGAGTGGCCGAAGATGGAGGCTGGTGCAGCAGGGGACGCGCTCAACCCATGGGGAGTCGCCCTGTTCCGAACCCTGAAGATGGCCGACCCGAAGACTGCTGCGGAGCAGGCGGCCTACTCGAAGTGGCTCGACCAGACCTCGGAGCGGGAGGAGGCGCGGCGCGACCGCATACATGGCGCTGCGAACGTGATCCCGGACTCGCTCTGGCTCGTTCTGCTCGTGACGGCAGCGGTCATCTTCGTCTTCATGCTCTTCTTCGCCGACAGCGCGGAGGGGCCGATCACACAGGCGCTGCTGATCGGATCCGTGCGCGGCAGTCCTCACGGTGACCCTGCTCGTCATCCGAGCGCTCGATACGCCGTACAAGCCTGGTTTAGGCCAGTTACGACCGGCCGCGATGGAGCGCACACTCGTGATCCTCGACGAAGAGCGAGCGGTCGTCAGCGACTCGATCGAGCCGCCTTGCGACTCTCTCGGAGCGGGAACCGGCTGATGGTCACGGAGCGCCGGCTCGAACTTGCGGCCACGGTCCTGCTCGCGCTCGCCGCGGTCGCGACCGCGTGGGCGAGCTACCAGTCGTCACGCTGGCACGGAAAGCAGGCCCAGGCCCAGAGCGCGTCGATCGCCGCCCGCGTCGAGTCGTCGAAGGCCGCGGCCGTCGCCAACCGGCAGGTGCAGATCGACGTCGCGCTCTTCACCCAGTGGGTCGACGCGTACGCGACGGGTGAGACCGAGCTCGCCGACTTCTATCGGCGCCGCTTCCGGGACGAGTTCGAGCCCGCCTTCGAGGCGTGGGTCGCGACGGGGCCGCTGCCAGAATCCCGACGCGCCACTCTCCCCCTTTGCGATGCCCGAGTACCAACTTGCGGCCACGAAGGAGGCTGAGCGGCTCGAGAAGCGAGGCGACGGCAGCGTCACACGTGGTCGGACCGACATCCAGCGGGCCGACAACTACGTGCTCGGAGTCGTGCTTGTTCGCCGTCTCGCTCTTCTTCGCCGGCGTCAGCACGAAGCTGCACGGACGCGGCCCACGCATCGCGATCCTCGCGCTCGGCTACGCGATCTTCGTCGGAACGGCGATCTGGATCGCGACGTTCCCGGTCAGCCTTTCGGTCTGACGGCCGCTACGACGGCTCGGTCGCGGGCTCTGCAGCCGCAGCCTTGGCCACGGCGACCTGCTCGCGGCGCGCCTTCGTCAGCTCCTGCAAGAAGATTTGGATCGTCGCGGCCACTGGGACGGCGGTGAGCGCACCGAGGACTCCGAGCAGGGCGCCGAAGAGCGTGACGGCGACGATGATGAAGAAGCCGGAGAGGTTGACGGCCTTCCCCTGGATCTTCGGGGTCAGGATGTTGTTCTCGATCTGCTGGTAGACGAGGACGACGACGAGCATGATGATCGCCGCCGTGAGCCCCTCCTCCGCCCACAGCGTCGGCACGAGGATGAAGCCCGCCATGGTGGCCCCGATGTTGGGGATCATGTCGAGCAGCCCCGCGATCACGCCGAGCGCGACCGCGTAGCTCGAGCCGAGCAGCCACGCGGTCATTCCCTGCGTGGTGCCCGCGATGGTCGCGATGACGACGAGGCCGATCGCCCAGCGCGAGATCGACGTCGTGACCCGCTCCCACACGCCGAGCCAGCGTTCGTCCTCGCCGGGCATGAGCACGCTCGCGAGCGATCGCTTGAGGTTCTCGATGTCGCTGATCAGGAAGAGACAGATGAAGAGGATCGTGAAGGCGGCGAGGAACACCCCGAAGAAGGTTCCGGCGATGCCGAGCACGCCCGAGATCGCGTCGGGAACCGATACCGAGATCTGCTCCGCGCCATCCTGGGCGTTCGTCGCCGCGCCCGAGTCGCCGAGCCACGACAGCTCGTCGGACTCGCGCAGACTCTCGACCGTCTGCGGCAAGTCCTGGAGGAAGTCGCGGACGGAACCGACGAGCGGAACGAGCAGCAAGAGCATGAGCAGCGTGACCGCGAGCGCGGTCCCGATGACGGTGACCGTCGCGGCGAGCCCTCGCGACATGCGCGTCCTCGCCATCACGAAGCGCACCGGGTACTCGAAGACGAGCGCGAGGAAGATGCCGACGAACACGATCAGGAACGTGTCGCCGATCGCCCCGAACGCCACGGCGAGGCCGACGGCCCCCAGCACGAGGAGCAGCGTGCGCATCGGGAGGAGAAGCTCGACGCGTCGCGAGGGGGCCGGGTCCATTCCGCGAAAGGCTACGTCGCGGTGCGGCTGGTTCCCCCGGATTCGGGTAGATGCTCGATCCCAGATTGGCGCGCGGTCGCGGGCGGTCCGATCCAAGGCCGGCCACGTGTCGTGGACGGGGCGGGACCCGCACGCTTTCCGACCGAGCGTTTAAGGTCAGCGCGTGGCCGAAGTGCTCGCCCTTGCGGCGGCGTTCTTCTTTGCGGTCGCCGCAACGTTCCAGCAGAAGGGTGCGCTCACCCTGGGCGTGTCACCCGACAGCCTGCGATCCTTCGCGAGGCTCGTCCGCAGCAACTGGTGGCTGTTCGGGAGCGTTGCGCTGCTGGTCGGATATGTGGTTCAGGCCGTGGCCCTCGACCACGGTCGCCTCGCGATCATCCAGCCGCTGCTCGTCACCACCGTCGTGTTCGCGCTTCCCCTCGGATACTTCTTCACGCAGCAGCAGGTGGGCTCGAGGGAAGTCGGCGGGGCAGCGATCGTGGTTGTCGGACTCGCGATGTTCGCGATCTTCGGTGCCCCCTCCAGCGGCAACGACGACGCGCCTAACAACGAATGGGCGATCACGCTCGTGCTCGTCGCGATCGTGTGCGGAGGACTGCTCGGTATGGCACGACGAGCGGAAGGAAAAGGAAGTCGAGAGGCGGCGCTCTACGGCGTCGTCTCCGGAATCCTCTTCGGCATCTCTGCCTGCCTCGTCAAACCGACGGTCGAGACGCTCCACGACGGCATCCCGGCGGTCCTCTCCACGTGGGAGCTCTACGCCATGGCGATCGCCGGTATCGCGGCGTTCGTGCTCCAGCAGGTGTCGCTGAGCAGCGGGTTTCTCGCGACCTCGGTGGCGACGGTCTCGACGGCAAACCCGATCGTCTCGGTCCTGGTCGGCACGTTGCTCTTCGACGAGCGCCTCGCGAGGCCTCTTTGGCACGTCGTCGCCGCCTTCGCCGGTCTGGGTCTCGCGATGATAGGAGCCGCGTTGATCTCCATCGCGCGCGAAGGTGCCGTCGGACGTGAGGACTCGCCTGCCACGAGCGAGCCCGAGCCGGCAATCACGTAGCGAGCGTTACCACCTCGTCCACGAGCTCGAGGCCCTCGGGACGGTGCGTGATGAGAAGAACCGAGCGCCCGTCCGCAGCCGACAGGATGTCGCCGAGGAGCTCCTCGGCGGTCTCGGGATCGAGGTGCACCGTCGGCTCGTCGAGGACGAGAATCGACGCCTCTGAGAGGAGAGCCCGCGCGAGCGCCACGCGCTGCCGTTGGCCACCGGAGAGTTGCGCGCCCTCCTCGCCGACAAGCGTGTCAGCGCCGTTCGGCAGGGTCGCGACCCACTCCCCGATCTTCGCGCGGCCGAGCGCCTCGTCGACCTCGGCGTCGGTCGCGTCAGGACGCGACAACCGAACGTTCTCGCGAATGCTCGTGGAGAACACGTAGGCATCCTGCCCGGCGACGGCGATCAGCCTGCGCACGTCCTCCTGGCGGTACTCCCGGAGGTCATGGCCGTCGAGCAACACTCGCCCGGCCACGGGATCGAGAAAGCGAAGCAGGAGGTTGACGACGGTGGTCTTCCCGGAGCCGCTCGGACCGATCAGCGCGACCTTCTCGGCCAGGCTCGAGCGCCAGACTGAAGTCTTCGAGCACCGCACGCTTTCCCAGCGCGTAGCGCGCGGTCACATTCTCGAATGCAATCGACGGTGTGCCCTGCGGACCTGGGCGAGGGACGGGCGGGTCCTCGACTGCAGGCTCGCGCTCGGTGAGCTCGAGCACGCGCTTGCCGGCCGCGACCGTCGATGACAGCTCGCGGGCCGCGAGTGGAAGCGGTGCAACGGCCTCGAACGAAGCGAGGGCTAGAAGCGCGAGGACCGCGACGAACACGCGATCGAGGTCTCCGGTGGCATTGGCCGAGACGGCCACGGACAGCACAACCACGGTCGTCGCACCCATGACGAGGAGTCCGAGCCCGTCCGCAAGCCCTGCCGCGAGTGAGTCGCGCCGGGCCAAGCCTGGCCAGTGCTGCATCGGCCTCGCGAAAGCGACGCAGCGCCTCCTCGTCACGCCCGTAGACGACGAGCTCGGGCGCGCCGCGGAGGAGCTCGACCACCTCGGCCGCGAGATGCCCCTGCGCGGTCGCCCGGCCGCGGCCGGAGACACGACCCACCAGCCCCGCGACGGCTGGGATACCGACCGCTCCCACGGCCAGGCCGATCGCCAGCACGAGCGCAGCGGCAGGGAGAATCGCCGCTGCGACGCCGATCGCGAGGGCGCCGGCGCACAGCGCGACGACAGGCGGGCCGAGACCACGCAGGTACAGGCTCTGGAGGGCGTCGACGTCCCCGACCATGCGACTGACGAGATCGCCACGCCGGTACTCCTGCAGTCCCGCCGGGGCCAGCGGCTCGATCCGCTCGTAGAAGCGCCCGCGGACACGTGCGAGAAGCCGGAACGCGAGATCGTGCGACGCGAGCCGTTCGAGGTAACGGACGAGCGGTCGCGCCAGCCCGAAGAAGCGTACGGCGACGATCGCCGTCGTCAGCGAGAGGATCGCCGGGCGTTCCGCTGCGCGGGCGATGAGGTACCCCGCCGAGGCCATGAGGCCGATGCCGAAGACGACGGCAGCCGTGCCGAGGAGGATCGAGAGACCCAGCCGGCCCCGGGGCGGCCCGGCCATAGCGACGACGCGTCCCAGGGTGCCGTTCACGACGCGCCCACTGCCACGCGCTCGACCACTCGACCACGCTCGAGGCGCACGATCCGGTCCGCGCGCGCCGCGAGCTCGGGCCGGTGCGCGATCACGAGCACTGTTCGCCCGCCGGAAAGCTTCTGCATGCCATCGGCAACAGCGGCGGCGTTGGCCGGATCGAGGTTCGCCGTCGGCTCGTCGAGGACGACGAGACGAGCGTCACGGAGGAAAGCGCGGGCGAGCGCGATGCGCTGCACTTCGCCCGCGGAGAGTTGCCTGCCACCGTCTCCCACTGCCGTCTCGTACCCGGCTGGAAGCTCGTCGATGAAATCCTCGGCTCCTGCGAGTCGGGCGGCGCGCCGAACGCGATCGTGATCGGCATGCGGCTCGCCCAGCCGGATGTTCTCGGCCACCGATCCGCTGAAGATCGTCGCTCGCTGGGGAACCCACGCCACTCCGCGCCGCCATCTGGCCAGATCCGCCTCGTCGCGAAGGACCCCGTCCACCAGCACGGCACCCGAGCTCGGATCCAGGAGTCCGAGCACGATCGCCGCAAGCGTGCTCTTCCCACTCCCACTCGGCCCTACGAGCGCGAGCGTCTCCCCTTCGCGAAGCTCGAGGTCGATCCCTTCGAGAACCCGGCCCGGTCGAGCCGGGTATGAGTACGAGACGTTCTCGAGCCGCACGATCAAGCCGTCGGTGGCAGGTGACGGACGCGTTCCATCCGTTCGCTTCGTCTCGGTCGGCTCCGTCAGCTCGAGGAGCCGCTCCGCGACGGCGACCCCGTCGGCGCTGGCGTGGTACTGGGCACCGAGACTGCGGATCGGGAGATAGAGCTCCGGGGCGAGCAGCAGGACCGTCAGAGCGGCCTCGAAGCCGATGCCGCCGTCGACGAGGCGAACGCCGACGGTGACGGCGACGAGCGCGATGCCCAGGGTCGCCGCGAGCTCCAGCACGGCTCCGGAGAGAAACGAGACCCGCAGCGTCTTCATCGTCGCCGACCGGTACTCCTCGCTCGCGGCCGCAATCGATGCCGCCTGCGCGGGGCCGCGGTTGTACGCCCGAAGCGTCGGCAGGCCGCGAACGACATCGAGGAAGTGCGACGCGAGGAGAGTGAGTGCGCGCGCGCGAGCCCGCGTCTTGCGGTCCGTGTAACGGCCGATCAACACCATGAAGACCGGCACGAGAGGGAGCGTCAGCAGCATCACGAGCGCGGAGGTGACGTCGATCGGGACGATCCACGCGATGACGGCGATCGGGACCGCGATCCCGAGAACGAGCTGCGGCAAGAAGCGACCGAAGTAGATCTCCAGGGGATCGATTCCCTGGACGGCAACCGTCGCGATCTCGCCGCTCTCGACACCGTCGACGGCGGTCGGCTCACGTCGGAGGCGTCGCTCGACGAGCTCCAGCCGAAGCTGGGACAGCACGCCGATCGCGCCACGCCGCCCGGCGAGCTCGAACGCCCAGGCCAGCACACCCCTCACCGCGAAGACGATCACGACGAGCACGAGATCGCGCGAGACGTCGTCGAGCGACGCACCCTCGAACGAGCGCGCGATGACGCGAGCCAGGAGTGTCGCTTGGAGAAGCACGAGGATCGCCATCGCGATCCCGATGACGGCGTCTGCGCCGAGCAGCACGCGTGCCGCGCGCGCGTGGCGCAGGAGGCGCGGATCGAGCGGGCGCATGCGGCGAGGCTAGAGGAACGTCGGGGAAAAGCGCCGGGAGGAGCGCGTCGCGCCAGCCTCAGGAATGCTTCGCAGCCACGGTCTCGCGGCGCGAGTCGATCCACCCGCAGGCCGGACAGGCGAAGACGATCTCGATGACGCCGTCCAAGGCTGGCGTCATGCTCGCCGCCTCCTCCGTCGTGAGCGGGTGGACGAGCTTGTCGGCCTGATGGTTCATCTCAGTACCGCACTTCGGACAGGTCATCGCCGGCGAGGTCACCCCACTCCTCCAATCGATACCTGCTCACGGCCGTGACGAAGTGTCTCGGCCATCCACAGCAGCTCGTCGAGGAACATGTCGATCCGGGGAAGGAGCGACTCGTCGAGGAGCTTCCCCTCGTCGTCGAACTTGCTCCTCACGGTCGTGAAGTTCACGTCCCAGAAGATCGTCACGAGCCCGAGCTCCCGCAGGACAGGGAGCAGGTTCTGGATGACCCGAGCGCCTCCGAAGATGCCGGCAGAGACGCCGACGATCCCGGCCGCCTTGTGGATGTACTCCTTGAGGTTCGTGTCGAGCACGTGCTTCAGGAGGCCCGGGTAGCCGTGGTTGTACTCGGGAGCGACTATCACGAGCGCGTCCGCGCGGTTCATCGTCTCGGCGAACTCGGCGTCCTTCACCGACTCACCCGCGTCGTCGACCGGGATCGGCCAACGCGGCAACGTCGATGAGCACCGACTCGACGCCGGGCCGTACGGAGATCCGCGCGAACATGAGCTTCGCGGCGTGCTCGCTCATCCGCCCCTGTCGCGGCGTACCGAGGATCACGGGGACGAACAGCGGACGTTCGCGCTCCACCTTCGTGGACGTTACAAGAGGTCGGCGCGACGAGGCGGGTGCGAGCATTCCGGCGACGTACTAGAGTCCTGCCTCGTTCATCGGAGAGGAGGCGGATCGATGTCGATGTCGATGGAAGAGCTGGAGAAGCGCAGCGGCTGGACGATGTTCGCCGCGATCGTGCTGTTCGCCGTCGGGTTCCTGAGGATCATCTCGGGCATCAGCTACCTGTCGGACAGCAACAAGGTGAACGACCTCACGCTCGGTGTGTTCGGTGACAGCCTGTGGGCCTGGGGTCTCTGGGATCTCGGAATCGCGGCCATTGCACTGTATGCCGGGTACTCGCTCCTCGGCGGCGGGACCTTCGGAAAGGTCGTCGCGTATCTCTGGGCGGTGCTCGTGATCGTCAACAGCTTCCTGATCATGGGTATCGCGCCGTGGTTCGCGTTCACGATGATCGCCCTGGCGGTGCTCGTGGTCTACGGGCTCACCTCGTCGCCAAAGGAGAGCGGGCTCGCCTCGTCGCCATAGGAGAGCTAGCTCTACGCCGACTCCGAAGCGGGGCCTGAATCGACTGGTCCCGCTTCCGGATCGCCGCCGAGCCGGTGGCGGAACACGTAGTACGTCCACCCCTGGTACAGGAGCACGAGCGGGACGAAGATGAGCGCGACGACGCTCATCACCTGCAGCGCGTAGTGGGACGAAGCCGCGCCGTCGACGGTCAGGCTGTTCGCGAAGTCGGTGCTCGACACCATCACGCGCGGGTACAGGCTGACGAAGAGGGTGGCGACGAGCGAGATAGTCCCGAGCGCGGTCATAGAGAACGCGCGGCCGCTCCGGCCGGCGAACGAGAACGCGATGGCCAGCGCAAGCGCCGCGATCCCGAGCGCCGCCGGGAGCACCGGCGGGAAGAGGTCCTTGTCGTTGCGGTCCATCGCGACCGCAACGGTCCACACGAGGTATGCGGCGGCCAGCACGGCTGCAGGAATCGCGAGCTTCCGCGCGGCGCCTTCGGCCCGGCCACGCAGCTCGCCCGCCGTGCGAAGCGCGAGGAATGTCGCCCCGTGGAACGCGAAGAGCGCCACAACGGCGACTCCGGCGAACACGCTGTACGGACTGAAGAGATCCAACAGGTCGCCCGTAAAGTCACCGTCCGAGTCGATCGGAACGCCGTATAAGAGGCACGACAGCCCGATCCCCCAGAGAAGCGAAGCGCCGAAGCTGCCGATCGTGTTCGCCCACGTCCACGTCGAGCGCCAGCGAGACGTCTCGCTCTTCGAGCGCCACTCGAACGAGACGACGCGGACGATGAGAAAGAAGAGGATGAGCAGGAGCGCGAGGTAGAAGCCCGAGAACATCGTCGCGTACCAGGCGGGGAACGCCGCGAAGGTCGCGCCTCCCGCGACGACGAGCCAGACCTCGTTCCCGTCCCAGACCGGCCCGATCGTTCGTAGCGTCGTACCCCGCTCCTCGTCCGAGCGCGGTACGAACGGGAGCAGCATCCCGACCCCGAAGTCGAACCCCTCGAGCAGGAAGTACATGGCCCAGACGACGACGATGAGGCAGAACCAGAAGGTCTCGAGATCCATCAGTAGCCCACCGCCGGGAGTGCGAACTCGTCACCCTCGCCGCCGACCTCGGGCGGGTCGATACGCGCGTACTTGCGCATGAGGATGACGTCCACGATCAGGAGCGCGACGTAGAGGACGACGAAGACGCCGAGGCTGGTGGCGATCGTGGCGGTGGAGACGCTCGGTGAGTTGGCGTCGGCCGTTTTCAGCAGGCCCCACACGATCCACGGTTGGCGCCCCACCTCCGAAAGCACCCAGCCGGCGAGCGCCGCCGCGTAGGGGAGCGGGATCGCCGCGACGCCGAGCCAGAGGAACCAGCGCGTCGACGCGAGCCTCCCGCGCCAATAGAGGAGCGCCCCGAGCGCGAAAACGAGGAAGACGAGCGTGCCGGCGTAGGCCATGATCCGCATGCTCCAGTAGGTGGTCCGCGTGGGCGGGATGTAGTCCCCAGGCCCGTACTCGGCCTCGTCAGACGCCTGGAGCGAGTTCATTCCTTCCACCTCGCCGTCCCAGGAAAGGGTCGCGAGGATCGAAAGGAGGTGCGGGATCTGGATCGAGAACGACGGTGTCTGGTCGTCCTCCGTGAAGCCACCGATCTGGAACAGCGAGAACGCGCACGGCTGGCACGTGTCCCATTGCGCCTCGGTCGATGCGATCTTCATCGGCTGGTAGTCGGTCACCACCACGCCCATCTGGCTGCCGACCGCGAGGTTCACTGACGAGATCGGGACGCCGACGATGAGCGCGAGCTTCGCCGCGTGGCGGAACAGCTCCTGGTTCCGCCCTCGGACGAGATGCCAGCAGGCGACGCCGAAGATGACGACGGCCGCGGTCGTGAGCCCGACGAGCAAGACGTGGATGTATGCCCAGATACCGAAGCGGTTCGCGAAGAGCTCCCACACGTTCGTGAGCTCCGCACGGCCGTCGGTGACGGTCGAGCCGACGGGGCGCTGCATCCACGAGTTGGCGCTGATGATGAAGAACGCCGAGGCCCAGGAGCCGAACGCGAAGAGCCAGATCGTCGCGAGGTGGACACGCTTCGAGAGCCTGTCCCAGCCGAAGATCCAGAGGCCGAGGAAGGTCGACTCGAGCATGAATGCGGCGAGGCCCTCGATCGCGAGCGGAGCGCCGAAGACGTCCCCGACGAACTCCGAGTAGATCGACCAGTTCATCCCGAACTGGAACTCCTGCACGAGCCCCGTGGCGACGCCGATCGCGAAGTTGATCAGCATCAGCGTCCCGAAGAAGCGCGCAAGGCGCAGCCAGGCTTCGTCGCCCCCCCGGAACCACAGCGTCTGCATGACCGCGATGAGCGGAGCGAGGCCGAGCGTCAAGGGGACGAAGAGGAAGTGGTAAAGGGACGTCGTCGCGAACTGCAGGCGAGCGAGGTCGACCGTCGTGATGGCGAGCGAGCTCACTGCGTACCCGGCCTGTTCATCGACTCCGACAGCAACGCAGGGTCATTCTTTCACCTCGATAGGCGACAACCCGCGTTAGCCAGACGGACACCAATCGGCTCGAGAGATCGACCCCTTTTTCGCTACAGATGTCGAGCCGTCTGTGACATGCTCCACCGGTGAGCGATACGGGGCAGGCGGGTGGGCGACCTCGCGTCGTGGTCCTCGGCGGCGGCTTCGCCGGGATCGGAGCGGCACGGAAACTCAAGGAGACCGACGTCGACGTCGTGGTCGTGGACAAGCACGACTACCACACCTTCCAGCCGCTCCTCTACCAGGTCGCGACCGACCTCCTCCCGCAATCGACGGTCGGCCATCCGCTCCGCGACCTCTTCCACGAGCAGCCGAACGCACGCGTGCACAAGGACAGAGTGACCGGCGTCGACCTGGCGCGACGCGAGGTGCAGTTGGCCGAGATGGGCGAGCAGCCGTACGACTACCTCGTCCTCGGGCTCGGTGCCCAGGTCAACTTCTTCGGCGTCGAGGGAGCACAGGAGCACGCGTTCCCGCTCTACACGCTCCCCGATGCGCTCCGGCTGAAGCAACACATCCTCGAGCGCTGGGAGGCCGCGGACAAGGATCCGTCGCTGATCGACGACGGCGCGTTGAACGTCGTCGTGGTCGGCGGAGGCCCGACGGGGGTTGAAAGCGCGGGTGCGATCGCAGAGCTGTACCGCTCTCTGTTCGTGAAGGACTACCCGGACATTCCGCAGGAAAAGGCCCGCATCGTGCTCGTCGAAGCGGGGCCCGAGATCTTCGCGATATTCAAGCCGAAGCTGCGCCGGTACGCGGAGAAGGCACTCGCCAAGCGGGACGTCGAGGTCCTCGTCGGCGAGGTGGTCGAGTCGATCACGCCCACGCGTGTCACGCTGAAGTCGGGAACCGTGCTCCCGGCGCACACGCTCGTCTGGGGCGCCGGACTGCAGGCGAATGCGATCGCCGGCGAACTCGGCGTCGAACTCGAGCGCGCGAACCGCATTCCGTCCAACCCCGACCTGAGCGTCGTCGGGCATCCGGAGGCGTTCGCGGTGGGCGACATCGGCTGGATCACGAGCACGGCGAAGAAGATTGCCGGCCGGAAGGGGAGGGGAAAGACGGAGGTCCTCCCCCAACTCGGCGGCGTGGCGTTGCAGACCGGCGAGCGCGCGGGCGAGAACGTCGCCCGGCTCGTCGAGGGCAAGCCGACGGAGCCGTTCGAGTACCTCGACAAGGGCACGATGGCGACGATCGGACGGGGGGCGGCCGTCGTCCAGATGGCACGCGGGCCGTCGCTGACCGGGAGGACGGCCGCGATGGCGTGGGGAGCGGTACACCTCGCGCTGCTCGCGACGGGCGAAGACAGAGCCAAGGCGATGGTCGACTGGACCTGGTCGGGGTTCACGCACGAACGCTCGGCCCGGATCAGCATCAGCGAACAGGACGACTGATGGCGAGACGGCGAAAGGCGCCGAGCGCCCGCTCGGCGGCCGACGTCCTCGTGATCTTCGGCATCACCGGCGACCTCGCCCGCGTGATGACGTTCCGCTCGCTGTACCGACTCGAGGCGCGCGGGCTCCTCGAGTGCCCGATCGTCGGGGTCGCCTTCGACGACTGGACGCTCGAGCACCTGATCGAGCACGCGCGAGAGTCGATCGTCGCGACCGGCGAGCCGCTCGACGAGAAGGTATTCGAGCGCTTCTCGAAACGGCTCTCGTACGTCTCGGGCGACTTCAAGGACGCAGGGACCTACTCGCGCGTCGCAGAGGCCATCAAGGGCGCGGCCCTGCCTGTCTTCTACCTCGAGGTCCCTCCCTCGCTGTTCGCGACCGTGGTCGGAGGTCTCGCGGATGCGGGCGTCACCGAGAACGCGCGCGTCGTCGTCGAGAAGCCGTTCGGGCACGACCTCGCCTCGGCGCGTGAGCTGAACTCCAGCTTGCACGCCCTGATCGACAAGTCGCAGCTCTATCGCATCGACCACTTCCTCGGGAAGATGTCCGTCGAGGACATCCTCTACCTGCGCTTCGCGAACACGATCCTCGAGCCGGTCTGGAACCGGCACTTCGTCTCCTGCGTGCAGATCACGATGGCGGAGGACTTCGACATCGCCGACCGCGGCAAGTTCTACGACCCCGTCGGCGCCATGCGCGACGTCGTCCAGAACCACATCCTGCAGGTGCTGAGCCTGGTCGCGCTGGAACCGCCGACCGGCCGCGGGACCGACGTGATCAACAACCGCAAGCGGGACGTGTTCGTGGCCATGGCCGAGGCGGACCCTGCGCACTACATCCGCGGGCAGTACGCGGGCTACCGCGACGTCGCCGGTGTCGCTCCGGACTCGCAGACCGAGACCTTCTGTGCGATGAAGCTCGAGATCGACAACTGGCGCTGGGCGGGCGTGCCGTTCTTCATCCGCGCGGGCAAGGCGATGCCGGTCACCGTCACGGAGGTTCGGGTGGTGTTCCACACGACGCCGTGGCTCGGGTTCGTCCCGCGTGACGCGCCTCGGCCAGAGCCGAATCAACTCGTCCTGAGAATCAGCCCCAAGCCGGGTGCTCGCCTGCGCATGCAGGCGAAACACGCGGCCGAGATGGCGCTACGCTCGGTGCAGCTGGACATGGAGTTCGAGGAGTTCGGGGGCGAGGGACCGATCGCCTACGAGGTGCTTCTGCTCGCCGCGCTGAACGGCGACTCGAGCCACTTCGCGCGCCAGGACGCGCTCGAGGAGACCTGGCGCGTCGTTCAGCCGCTGATCGACGCGCCGGGACACGTCACGGTCTACGAGAACGGCACATGGGGCCCGAAGTCGACCGACGACCTCGTGCGCGGGTACGGCGGCTGGCGCGACCCCTGGCTGCCGAAGTGACCGCCCGACGAGAGGAGACGCCATGAGCGAGCCCATCTACCTCCTCGCATTCGACCATCGCGGGTCGTTCCAGAAGAAGCTGCTCGGGATCGCCGGCGAACCGACGCCGGACGAGGTCGCGCGGATCACGGACGCCAAGACGATCATCTTCGCCGGCTTCCGCAAAGCGCTCGACTCTGGTCTTCCGCTCGAAGGCACCGGAATCCTCGTCGACGAAGAGTTCGGGGCCGACATCGCGCGGGAGGCCCTCGAGCTCGACGCGCAACTCGCGATGCCCGTTGAGAAGAGCGGCCAGGACGAGTTCGACTTCGAGTACGGGGAGGACTTCGGCGAGCACATCGTCGCTTTCGACCCCACCTACTCGAAGGTGCTCGTGCGGTACAACCCGGGCGGCGACGCGGATCTGAACCGCCGCCAGGCCGCGCGGCTCCGAACACTTGGGGACTGGCTGCGACGGGCCGCGCGCGAGTTCCTCTTCGAGCTCCTCGTACCGGCCGAGCCCCACCAACTCGAGGCCGTCGGCGGTGACGCGGATCGCTACGACCGCGAGCTGCGCCCCGACCTCATGATCGGTGCGATCCAGGAGCTGCAGGCAGCAGGCGTCGAGCCGGACATCTGGAAGATCGAGGGCCTCGACGCGCACGAGGACTGCGTGAGGCTCGCGGAGGCTGCACAAGCGGACGGCCGCGACGACGTGAGGTGCGTCGTGCTCGGACGCGGAGGCGACGCGAATAAGGTGGCGGGCTGGCTCGCGACGGGAGCAGGCGTCCCGGGCTTCGTGGGCTTCGCGGTAGGGCGAACGATCTGGTGGGATCCGCTCGAAGCCTGGCTTGCGGGCGCAAGCGCAGACGAGGCGGCGGAGACCATCGCCGGCAACTACAGACAGCTCGTCGAAGCGTATGCAGGCGCCGAAAGCCGAGCGACATGACGAGGAGGGCACGCTGATGGTGATCACCACCGACCTGGACACCCGCTGCATCGACACGATCAGGACGCTGTGCATCGATGCCATCGAGGCCGCGAGATCGGGGCACCCGGGCACGCCGATCGGGATCGCTCCGGTCACCTACACGCTCTGGCAGCGGTTTCTCCGCTTCGACCCGGCCGACCCGATCTGGCCCAATCGCGACCGCTACGTGCTTTCCTCGGGTCACGCATCGGCCCTGCTCTGGTCGATGCTCCACCTCACAGGCGTCCAGGCCGTCGATCCCGACTACGAGATCCTCGGCACGCCCGCAGTCTCGCTCGACGACCTGAGGCACTTCCGGCAGCTCGACTCGAAGGCGCCGGGCCATCCCGAGTACCGCTGGACGAGCGGCGTGGAGGCGACGACCGGCCCGCTCGGGACCGGCGTTGCCACGTCCGTCGGCATGGCCGTCGCGAGCCAGTGGCTCGGGGCGCGGTACAACCGCGACGGGCACACGCTCTTCGACTTCGACGTGTACGCCCAGGCCGGAGACGGCTGCATGATGGAGGGCATCTCGTCCGAGGCGGCGTCGTTCGCCGCGCACCAGCGACTCTCGAACCTCTGCTGGATCTACGACTCGAACCGGGTGACCATCGAGGGTCACACGGACATCACGTTCACGGAGGACGTCGCGGCTCGGTTCACGGCGTACGGCTGGAACGTGACCATGGTCTCGGACGCGAACGACCTCGCGCAGGTCGAGAAGGCGTTCCACGACTTCGCGGCTGAGCACGAACGGCCGACGCTCATCCTTGTGCACAGCCACATCGGCTACGGCACCGACGTCGAGGACACACCCAAGGCACACGGCGAGCCGCTGGGACCAGAGGGGGTCAAGGCGGCGAAGCAGTTCTACGGCTGGCCCGAGGATGTGGCGTTCCTCGTTCCGGAGGGCGTCTACGAGCACTTCGCCGAGGGCATCGGTGCGCGCGGCATGCAAGCTCGCGAGGCGTGGGAGTCTGCATTCACCGAGTACCGCGCCGACTATCCCGACCTAGCGGACGAGATCGAGCGCATGCAGCGCCGCGAGCTTCCGGACGGGTGGGACTCCGACATCCCGGTGTTCCCGGCCGACGAGAAGGGCATCGCAAGCCGCGACTCGTCCGGCCAGGTGCTGAACGCGCTCGCGAAGAACATCCCCTGGCTTCTCGGCGGAGCGGCCGATCTCGCGCCCTCGACGAAGACCCGGCTCACGTTCGACGGCGCGGGCGACTTCGAGCCCGGAGAACGGAGCGGGCGCAACTTCCACTTCGGCGTTCGTGAACATGCGTCCGCCGCGATTGCGAACGGACTCGCCGTCTCGAAGCTCCGGCCGTTCTGGTCCGGCTTCCTCATCTTCTCCGACTTCGCGCGGGGCGCCATCCGGCTGTCCGCATTGATGGAGATCCCCGTCGTCCACATCTTCACGCACGACTCGATCGGTGTCGGCGAGGACGGACCCACGCATCAGCCGGTCGAGCACCTCGTGTCCCTGCGGGCGATCCCGGGGCTCCTCGTGTTCCGGCCGGCCGACGCGAACGAGGTCGCGGAGACGTGGCGCTACGTCGCACAGCTCAAGCGCGAGCCGGCGGTCCTCATTCTCTCGCGACAGGCGCTGCCGACCGTCGACAGGTCGCAGGCGGCGCCCGCATCCGAGATCGCGAAGGGTGCCTACGTCCTCGTCGATGCCGAGGACGAGCTGGACGTGATCCTGATCGCTACGGGATCGGAGGTCGGTCTTGCGGTCTCCGCGCGTCAGGAGCTCGCCGGAGCAGGCATCGGGGCGCGCGTCGTCAGCATGCCGTGCTCCGAGCTCTTCGACCGGCAGCCGCAGGCGTACCGCGACGAGGTGCTGCCGCCCTCGGTGAAGGCGCGCGTCGCGATCGAGCAGGCGTCGACGCTCGGCTGGCACCGCTACGTCGGGGACGGCGGAGCGATCGTCGGCATGCACACGTTCGGCGCTTCGGCGCCGCTGAAGATGCTCGTCGAGAAGTTCGGGTTCACACCCGACGCGGTGGCACAGATCGCGCGCGAGCGCGTCGCCGCTGCCCGAGACAACTGAGGAGGAGCACATGCACGCCACCGAAACGCTGCACGAGCTGGGGCAGAGCCTCTGGCTCGACAACATCACCCGCGAGCTGCTCGACTCCGGGCAGCTCCAGACGTACATCGACGACTACTCCGTCACCGGGCTGACGTCGAATCCGTCGATCTTCGACAAGGCGATCGCCGGCGGTGGCTACGACGACGCGATCAACGAAAAGGCAGCGACCGGGCTCGACCGCGAGGCGCTCTTCTTCGAGCTCGCGATCGAGGACCTCCGGCGCGCGGCCGACATGTTCGGTGCCATCCACGAGCGGACGGACGGCGTCGACGGCTGGGTCTCGCTCGAGGTCTCGCCGCTCCTCGCCTACGACACGGAGAGCACTGTCGAGGCCGCGAAGACGCTGCACGAGCAGGCCGGGCGCGACAACCTCTTCATCAAGATTCCCGGAACGGAAGAGGGGCTGCCCGCGATCGAAGAGGCCATCTTCGCGGGCGTACCCGTGAATGTCACGCTCCTGTTCTCCGCGGAGCACTACCTGGCCGCCGCCGATGCGTACATGCGAGGCGTCGAGCGGCGGATCGACGCAGGCCTCAACCCGGTCGTCGGGTCCGTCGCGTCAGTGTTCATGTCGCGCTGGGACGCCGCGGTCATCGACAAGGTCCCGGACGGAGCTGAAGGACACGCTCGCGCTCGCCGTCGGTCTCAAGATCTACCAGGCGTATCGCGAGCTCATGGACTCCGACCGCTGGCAGCGCCTGAAGAACTCCGGCGCCCGGATGCAGCGACTGCTCTGGGCCTCGACGAGCACGAAGGACCCGAAGGCTCCCGACACGCTCTACGTCCACTGCCTCGGCGCGCCCTTCACGATCAACACGATTCCCGAGGCGACGCTCCGGGCGTTCTACGACCACGGCCACGCCGGGAAGCCGATGCCGACGGACGGCGGGAACGCCGACGAGACGCTCGCCGCCCACGCTGCCGCCGGCGTCGACGTCGACGCGCTCGCCGCGACAGCTGCAGTCGGACGCGGCGACGAGCTTCGTCGACTCCTGGAGCGACCTCATGTCGATCATCGACAAGCAGAGCGCGGCGCTCACCGCGTGAGCCTGGAGGAGGAACCACGATGACCATGACCGAGACCAGCACGACGCCACTCCGGGAGCGCACGGCCTGGAAGGCGCTCGAGGCCCACCACGCCGAGATCCGCGACCTCCACCTGCGCGACCTCTTCGCGGAGGACCCGGCCCGGGGCGAGCGCCTCACCGCCGCAGGCGCCGGCCTGTACCTCGACTACTCGAAGAACCGCGTCACGGACGAGACGATCCGGCTCCTGCTCGAGCTGGCTCAAGAATCCGGGCTCGCCGAGCGGACCGCCGCGATGTTCCGCGGCGATCGCATCAACGTCTCCGAGAACCGCTCCGTGCTCCACGTCGCGCTGCGCATGCCGAAGGGAACGTCGCTCGTCGTCGACGGGGAGGACGTGGTCGCGAACGTGCACGAAGTGCTCGACCGGATGGCGGCCTTTTCAGACCGCGTGCGCTCGGGCGAGTGGAAGGGCCACACGGGCAAGGCGATCCGGAACGTCGTCAACATCGGGATCGGAGGCTCGGACCTCGGCCCCGTGATGGCGTACGAGGCCCTCCGTCACTACACGCGGCGCGACCTCACGTTCCGCTTCGTCTCGAACGTCGACTCCACCGACTTCGCCGAGGCGACGCAGGACCTCGCTGCCGACGAGACGCTCTTCATCGTCTCGTCGAAGACGTTCACGACCCTCGAGACGATGACGAACGCGCATACCGCGCGCGAGTGGGCACTCGCTCAACTCGGCGACGAGTCGGCGATCGCGAAGCACTTCGTCGCGGTCTCGACGAACGCAAGACGAGGTGACGGCGTTCGGCATCGACACGGCCAACATGTTCGGCTTCTGGGACTGGGTCGGCGGCCGCTACTCGATGGACTCCGCGATCGGGCTCTCGACGATGCTCGCCGTCGGGCCAGACGGATTCCGCGAGCTGCTCGCCGGCTTCCACGAGATGGACGAGCACTTCCGCACGACGCCGCTCGAGCAGAACCTGCCGGCGCTCATGGGGCTCCTCAGCGTCTGGTACGGCGACTTCTTCGGCGCGCAGACGTCAGGCGTGATGCCCTACAGCCAGTACCTGAAGCGCTTCCCCGCGTACCTCCAGCAGCTCACGATGGAGTCGAACGGCAAGCACGTCACGCTCGACGGCCGGCTCGTGGACTACGAGACGGGCGCCGTGTACTGGGGCGAGCCGGGGACGAACGGCCAGCACAGCTTCTACCAGCTCATCCACCAGGGCACGAAGCTGATCCCCGTCGATCTCATCGGGTTCGGGAAGACGCTGAATCCGATCCGCGACCACCACGACATCCTCATGTCGAACGTCTTCGCGCAGGCGGAGGCACTCGCATTCGGCAAGACCGAAGAGGAGGTGCGTGCAGAGGGAACGGCCGAGGAGGTCGTGCCGCACCGTGTCTTCGAGGGCAACCGCCCGACGAACGTCATCCTTGCGGAGCAGCTCACGCCTCACACCCTCGGCGCGCTCGTCGCGCTCTACGAGCACAGCGTCTTCACGCAGGGCACCGTCTGGGGCATCAACTCGTTCGACCAGTGGGGCGTCGAGCTCGGGAAGGTGCTCGCGAAGCGGATCATCCCCGAGCTCGAATCGGAGGACGAGCCCGAGCTCGCCCACGACTCGTCGACCAACGCGCTCATCCGGCGGTATCGGTCGCTTCGATGATTCGCCTGGTGCTCTCGGACGTCGACGGGACGCTCGTGACGATGGACAAGGTGCTCACGGAGCGCTCCGTCGACGCCGTCCATGCGCTCCACGAGGCGGGCATCCACTTCGCCGTGACGAGCGGTCGCCCGCCGCGCGGAATGTCGATGCTCGTCGGGCCGCTCTCACTTCGAACGCCGCTCGCCGCGTTCAACGGCGGACTCGTCGTCGAGCCCGACATGGACGTCGTCGAGGAGCGAGGTGTCCCGGAGCGACCTCGTGGCGCCGACGATCGAGCTCCTCGAGGCGCACCACCTCGCGTCTGGGTGTACCAGGGCGCGGACTGGCTCGTGCGCGATCGGGAGGGGCCACACGTCGCGCGCGAAGCGCATACCGTCCAGTTCTCGCCGACGGTCGTCGAGAGCTTCGACGGCAGGACGGCCGGCGTCGCGAAGATCGTCGGCGTGAGCGACGACTACGGAGCGGTCGCTGCCGCCGCGGGCGCGGCCCACGACGAGCTCGGCGACCACGTGTCCGCGTCGCGCTCCCAGCCGTACTACCTCGACGTCACGCATCCACAGGCGAACAAGGGGGGCGTGGTCAAGTTCCTGTCCGCGAAGTACGAGATCCCGGAAGACGAGATCGCGACCATCGGAGACATGCCGAACGACGTGCTCATGTTCGCGCGCTCGGGCCTCTCGATCGCAATGGGCAACGCGGACCGAGAAGTACAGCGAGCGGCGCGTCGCGTCACGACGACGAACGACGAGGACGGCTTCGCCGAGGCCGTCCACCGTTTCATCCTGCGAGCTTCCTAAGTGGTAGAGCCAACTTCATCGGAAAGGGGTTGCTGATGGCTACGGAGACTCCAACGAAGACTCAAGAGAAGACGCGAACGACGGGTACCGACACTCCCATGCAACTCGGAATGGTCGGCCTCGGCCGGATGGGAGCGGGCATCGTCCGGCGCCTCATGCGCGACGGGCATCGCTGCGTCGGTTACGACGTCTTCCCCGACGCGGTGAAGGCGCTCGAGGCCGACGGAGCGACGGGCTCGTCCTCGCTCGCGGACTTCGCCTCGAAACTCGAGAAGCCCCGGGCTGTCTGGGTGATGGTGCCGGCAGGCGAGATCACCGACAAGACCATCGCCTCCCTCGCCGAGGTCCTCGAATCGGGCGACGCGATCATCGACGGCGGGAACACGCACTACCACGACGACATCCGACATGCGGCCGAGCTCGGCGAGAAGGGCATCCACCACGTGGACGTCGGGACGAGTGGCGGCGTCTGGGGCTTCGAGCGCGGCTTCTGCCTCATGATCGGAGGCGAGAAGGACGTCGTCGACCGGCTCAGCCCGATCTTCGCCTCGGTCGCGCCCGGTGTCGGCGACGCGCCGCGAACGCCCGGACGAACCGGCGACCCTGCCCAGTCGGAGCACGGGTACTACCACTGCGGCCCGAACGGGGCCGGCCACTTCGTGAAGATGGTGCACAACGGCATCGAGTACGGGCTCATGGCCGCGTACGCCGAGGGGCTCAACATCATCAAGAACGCCGACGCGGGGAAGCGCACGCGGGAGATGGACGCCGAGACGGCCCCGCTCGAGAACCCGGAGTACTACCAGTACGAGATCGACACGACCGAGGTCGCCGAGGTGTGGCGGCGCGGCAGCGTGGTCGGCTCGTGGCTACTGGACCTGACCGCGGAGGCTCTGTACGACTCACCGAAGCTCGAGGGGTTCGCGGGACGGGTATCCGACTCGGGCGAGGGCCGCTGGACGTCCACCGCCGCCATCGACGTCGGCGTGCCGGCCCCGGTCCTGACGACGGCGCTCTACTCGCGCTTCGCCTCGCGCGGGCTGGACGACTTCGCCGACAAGCTCCTGTCTGCGATGCGGAAAGAGTTCGGCGGCCACGACGAGAAGAAGGCGTAGTCGTCCAGTGCCGCTCGAGATCGAGATCCTGCCCGATGCGGCCGCTGTTGCAGCGCGCGGCGCCGAGTACGTTGCCGAGCAGTGCCCGCGCGGCCATCGCTGACCGCGGACGGTTCACGTTCGCCGTCAGCGGTGGACGCACGCCCTGGGCGATGTTCGCGCACCTCGCCGGGAAGATGCCGTGGGAGAAGGTGACGATCTACCAGGTCGACGAGCGCGTCGCTCCCGACGGCGACCCGGATCGAAACCTGACCCACCTCCGCGCCAGCCTCCCGCCCGGAGGCAGCGCCGACGTCCGAGCCATGCCCGTCGAGGCCCACGACCTCGATGCGGCGGCGGCCGACTATGCCTCGATCCTCCCGGAAGCGCTCGACCTCGTCCATCTCGGACTCGGTCCGGACGGACACACGGCCTCCCTCGTTCCCGGCGACCCGGTGCTCGACGTCATGGATCGAGACGTCGCCGTCACGGGCGAGTACCAGGGCCATCGACGGATGACGCTGACCTACCCGACGCTGAACCGCGCGCGGCGTGTGCTCTGGCTCGTCACGGGCGACGACAAGGTCGATGCTCTCGAGCGTCTACGGGCAGGCGATACGATCGATCCCGGCAGGCCGCGTCAGCACGGCGAACGCACTCGTCATCGCAGACAGAGCTGCAGTCGGCGACTAGCCGTACGCTCGCTGTCGTCGGATCTCGACCTGCGTCGCCGCGACCGATCAGCACGTCCGAGACCATCGCCGCGGCGAACAGCCCGTGCTCGACGACGCCGACCGTCGCGGCCAGCCACGCGGCCAGCGTCTCGGGATCGTCGAACTCGCCCCTGTAGTCCGCGATGACGCCGCCGTCGGGGCTCCGAGGCACGTCACGGAGCTCGACCGGGCCTAGCCGGCGCAAGGTCGCGGCCAGTCCGTACTCGAGTAGCTCGAGCGGTACGGGCGGCGAGAGCCTGTCGACGAGCTTGTCGGAGGAGACGATCACGACGAAGCGGTCCGCTGCCGCCGCGACGGCCTTTTCACGGGTATGGGCAGCGCCGCCACCTTTCACCAGCCACCCGTCCGACGCAACCTGATCGGCGCCGTCGATCGCGATGTCCAGCCTAGGGACGGCGTCCGTCCCATGGAACGACTCGACCTTCATTCCGAGCTCCCGCGCCGCCTGCTCGGTCTGCGGTGACGTAGCGACGCAGCGCAGGTCGAGCTCACGTCGAGCAAGCGCCGGCAACAGGTACGCGACCGTCGAGCCCGTTCCGAGCCCGACCAGCATTCCGTCCTCCACGAGCTCGGCTGCCGCCTCCGCGACGAGCCGCTTCTCCTGGTCGACGTTCACTACTCGAGGACCCTATCCTCCGTCGATGGCTCCGTCACCGTCACGTGGACAATGGAGACGGCGACTGCCGTCGAGCTCAGCGTCGACAGCGCGCTCGTGAATACCGCAGGGCCGGACGGATCCGCCAATTCTCGTTGTGCCCTGCGACGGCGCGGGTCACGAGGTCTCGATCACACCCCGAAACGACTCCGGGTCGGGCGAGACGGAGTCGCAGGAGGTGTCGTCCGGCTAGGCGACACCGGTCCGGAGCTCGCCGCCAGCGAGGACGAAACTAGGATGAGCTCGTGACGACGACCGAGCGCGAGGTGAAGCTGGCCGCTTCGCCGTCGTTCCGCATGCCGAGCCTCGAAGGACTCGCTGACGGGATCACTGCGTCACCCCGCGAGCCCGAGCGGCTGTCGACGACGTACTTCGACACCGACGATCTTCGGCTCGCGCGCTGGGGCGTGAGCGTCCGACATCGGCACGGGGAGGGATGGACGGTCAAGCTTCAGTCGGAGAGCGATGGAGCGCTGCTCGTACGGCCCGAGCTCGTCTTCCCGGGCGAGGGGCGGCGACCACCGATCGCCGCCGTCGATCTCGTGCGAGGCTTCGTCAGGTCGGCAGAGCTTCGCTCCCAAACACGTCTGCGGACGATTCGGCATCGAGTCGAGCTCCACGACGCGGACGGTGACCTCGTCGCCGACATCGTCGACGACGAGGTCAGCGTGCTCGAGGGACGGCGCCTCGCGACGAGGTTCCGGGAGCTCGAGGTCGAGACGTCCGACTCGACGTCGCCCGGTTCTCCTCGACGCGGTCGTGGACCGACTTCGTCAAGCCGGCGCGGGCGCGCCGGATCCGACACCGAAGTACATCCGGGCGCTGGGGGCGCGAGCTTCGCAAGCGCCTGAGGTCCCCGTACGAGGACCTCGTCTCTGGCGCAACGGCGGGCGACGTCGTTCGCCGCGCGATCGCATCGTCCGTCGTCCGCCTCTTCGAGCACGACCCCGTCGTCCGGCTCGACTCCGATCCCGAGGGTGTGCACCAGGCACGCGTCGCAACTCGGCGCCTGCGCTCGGATCTCAGGACGTTTCGCTCTCTCGTCGATCCGGTGTGGGCCACGGCGCTGCGGGACGAGCTCGGATGGCTCGCGGGAATCCTCGGCGCAGTGCGCGACGGGGACGTTCTGCTCGAGCGGATGCGCGGTCGCGCAGCAGAGCTCCCGGAGACGAACGCGCGGGGTGCGGCACGAGTCCTCGAGACGCTGGTCGAGGTGCGAGATACGGCACACGCCGAGCTTCTCGCGAACGTGCGCAGCGAGCGCTACCTCGCGCTTCTCGACCAGCTCGTGACGGCGGCGAACGCACCGGCGCTGCTCCTCGAAGCGGATCTCCCGGCCGCGACTGTCATCCCAGGTCTCGTCCGCAAGCCCTGGCGATCTCTGGCAAGGCGCGTGAAGGGACTCGGCGATCGCTCCGACGGACGCGGAGTTGCACGACGTCCGGATCCGAACCAAGCGCGTGCGATACGCGGCCGAGGCGGTGGCACCGCTTCTCGGCAGGGAGGCGCGGAGGTTCGCTGCCGCCGCTGCGGACCTGCAGGAGGTGCTCGGCGAGCTGAACGACTCCGTCGTCGCCGAGGCCTGGCTGCGCGACTGGGCCCGCCGAAGCCGTTCGATTCCGGCGCCTTCGCCGCCGGAGAGCTCGCAGGGCTCGAACGCGCAGCCGGCGCGCAGCGCCGCTCACGCTGGCGCCGCACCTGGCGGACGCTCGCAGCGCCCAAGCTCCGCGCGTGGATGTGATCGACGTCCGCGCCGCGGGCGGCCTCGTCTGCCGGACGGGGGGCGAGGCCGCTGTCGAGATCGTCGTCGTACACCGCCCGGCCTACAGAGACTGGACGTTCCCCAAGGGAAAGCTCCACGCGGGTGAGACCGAGGAGGAAGCAGCGCTCCGAGAGGTCGAGGAGGAGACCGGTCTGCGCTGCCGGCTCGATCGAGAGGTCGGAACAACCCGCTACCGCGACTCGCGCGGCCGTTCGAAGACCGTCCGCTACTGGCAGATGACCCCGATCGAAGGTGCGCTCCAACCGGCGAACGAGATCGACGATGCGCGCTGGGTGTCGATCGACGACGCCCGTGGGCTCCTCACGTACGAGCGCGACACGGAGCTCCTCCAACTGCTGCCGGAGACCTAGTGTCGACATGCGTCTATTTCGTCCGGCATGCCAAGGCGAAGAGCCGCGCCAAGTGGACCGAGCCGGATCATCTCCGCCCTCTCACGGCGGCTGGGTACAAGCAGGCCGCGGCGTTGTCGTCGCACTACGAGGCGCAGCCCTTCTCGCGCCTCTTCTCGAGCCCGCACGTGCGCTGCGTCGAGACGCTCGAGCCGCTCTCGGACGCGACGGGCCTGCCGCTGGAGACCGCTGATGCTCTCGCCGAGGGAGCAACCGGGGGCGACGCGCTCGAGCTCATGCTCGCGCTTGCCGCCGAAGGAGAGGCGGTGTGCTGCACCCACGCCGATGTGATGATCGATGCAGTGGAAGAGCTCGTCGCGGAGGGCGTGCCACTCGACGGCCCTTTCGAGTTCAAGAAAGCGGCGACGTGGATTCTCGAGATCGACGAACGGACGTTCGTCAGCGGGCGCTACCTCCCGCCTCCTCCCTAGGAAACTGGGCTAGTGTCCTCGCAGTGAGCTCGGCCGAGGCGAAGAGCACGACGAAGACGCCGATAGCGAAGACGCCGGTAACAGCAGGCGTCGATCTCGGCGGCACCAAGATCCAGACCGTTGTTCTTCGAAACCACGAGGTCGTCGGTAGCGACCGAGTGCTGACCCCACAGTCCGGAATGCCAGGGGATGTCGTCGACGCGATCGTGGGAACGATCCGTACGTCACTCGAGGCCGCGGGGGCCGCACTCTCCGACCTGAACGGGACCGGTATCGGCACTCCGGGCGAGATCGACGCAAAGGCCGGCGCCGTGCTGTTGGCGGCGAACGTCCCCGGCTTCTCGGACCGTGTCGAGCTCGGACCGCTCGTCTCGAAACAGCTGAACGGATCGAAGATCACGGTCGGGAACGACGTGAGTGTCGGCGTCCTCGGCGAGTACACGCGCGGGGCGGGCCGTCCGTACAAGAACCTGCTCGGAGTCTGGGTCGGCACCGGCGTCGGCGGGGGCCTCATCCTGGACGGCGAGCTCCACGACGGCCGCGGCGCGGGCGGCGAGATCGGGCACATGGTGGTCAAGCCCGGAGGGCTGCGGTGTCCATGCGGGCGGAGAGGCTGCCTCGAGGCGTACGCCGGCCGGGCGAGCATGGAGGCGCGCGCTCGCAAGCTCGTCAAGCGCGGCAACAAGACGAGCCTCTTCAGGATCATGGAGAAGCGCGGCCGCACGAGGCTCAGCTCGGGCGTCTACGCGCGGGCATTGAAAAGGGGCGACAAGATGGCCAAGCGCTTGATCGGTGACGCGACCTTGGCGCTCGCCCTGGCGCTCGCCTCGGCGCAGAATCTCCTCGACCTGGAGGCGATCATCGTCGGCGGCGGTCTGGGAGACCGGCTCGGGCAGCCGTTCGTCGATCAGGTTGTCGAGCAGATGACTCCCCATCTTTTCGTCGCGGATAGCCCGCCCGTCGTTCTCGGCACCGAGCTCGGCGATCTCTCCGGCGCCGTCGGCGCGGCCGTTCTGGCCGGCGGTTAGAGCTCCTAACGGCGGGTTGCCCGCTTCCGCCCGACGTCCACCCGGCCGCGGCCGAACGCGTCGATGCGGCCCCAGCGCCCAGGGATGTCGAGTAGCTCGAGGTGGCCGATGCCTTGTGGTAGCGCCGGATCGACGACGAGGTAGTCGCCCTGCGGCTCGAGGCCGAGCATCGTCCGCAGCAGGAGCAGAGGAGTTCCCGTCGACCACGCCTGCGGACTACACGCGGTCGGGTACTGCACGGGATACTTCGTCTGCTCGCGCTCGTAGCCACCGAAGGCCTCCGGCAACCGGCCATCGAAGAACTCGGCCGCGTCCAGGATGCCGGCGGCGATCTGCGCGGCCTCTTCCTTGAAGCCGTACCGCCGCAGGCCCCAGGCGACGAACGAGTTGTCGAACGGCCACACGGTCCCGACGTGGTACCCGATCGGGTTGTAGCGCCCTTCGCCCTCCGCCAACGTGCGTACACCCCAGCCCGAGAAGAGCCGCGGGCCGAGGAGATGCCGTGCAACGGCCTTCGCCTTCGACCGGTCGACGATGCCGCTCCAGAGCAGGTGCCCGTTGTTCGAGGCCAGGGCGTCCACCTTGTTGCCGTCCTGGTCGAGCGCGAGCGCGAAGTACTCGCCGTCCTCGACCCAGAAGTCGCGGTTGAAGCGACGCTTGAGATCGGCGGCCTCCTTCTCGAGCCGGTCCGCGAGGTCGCGGTCCTTCCAGATCTCCCGGGCCAGCCGGGCGCCTCGCATCTTCGCGTCGTACGCGTACCCCTGGAGCTCGCACGTCGCACGCGGGAAGCCGGGCAGGGTGCCGTCACGGAACGAGATGGAGTCCCAGGAGTCCTTCCAGCACTGGTTCTCTAGACCCGTCTCCTCGTTCCGTCGGCGATACCAGATATAGCCCGTGCCCTGGAGATCCGCGTACTCGTCGATCCAGTTCAGCGCGGCACGTGCCTCGACCTCGAGGTCGCGGACGAGCTTTCGATCTCCCGTCCAGCGCTCGTACTCGTCCAGGAGGACGACGTACAGGGGGGTCGCGTCGACCGCCCCGTAGTACGGCGAGTGCGGGCGCTCCTCGAACGCTGTCATCTCGCCGTAGCGCATCTCATGGAGGATGCGACCGGGATCCTCGTCGCGAAAGTCGTCGCGGCGGCTGCCCTGCCAGTCGCCGAGCGCGCCGAGTGTCGTCGCCGCAAGCTCGGGTGTGAACGGGATCGCCTGCAGGCTCGTGAAGATGCTGTCGCGGCCGAACATGGTCATGAACCACGGCAGTCCGGCCGCCGGAAGGCTGCGACCGCCCGCGATCGGGGGAGAGAACCGCAAGGCGGCGAGGTCGACCAGGCTACGGCGGTACGTGCTCCTCAGCGACTCCGAGTCACATTCGACGCTCGGCGCTTCCGCCAGCCAGCGCTGGAGGCTCCGCTGCATCGCACGGTTCGACCGCTGGTGATCACGCGGTCTCGGGGACGATGGCCCTCGTCCGGGCTGAGTCGTCACGACGTCGAGATCGGTCGACCACTCCCCGTGGGGCTCGATCCGGATCTTGAAGCTCAAGCCTCCCTTGTCGTAGCGTACCGGCCCCGTTGCCGAGATCGCCGTCGCCCGCCGAAACGTCTGACGCTCGTAACCGAGAACCAACCGCTGCCCGCGCTCGACCCGCGCGGTGTAGGTGCCCCTCTTCTGCAGCGCGTCCTTGACCTCGAAGAGGTCGGCGAAGTCCGACTCCGCATCGATCCGCACGGTGAGGCTCACGGGCTTTTCGGCGTGGTTGAGGATCGTGAGCTGCTCGTGGAACCCGCTGTCGACGGAGCGCCGCCTGATCACGGAAAGCTTGGCGTCGACATAGACCGTTCCGGAGCCCGGGACGAGGAAGAAGCGGGCCTCGTAGTACTGGAGATCGTCGACCGAGAGAGCTCCCAGCCGCTGCCCGTTCACCGTGAGCATCCACTTCGAGAGGAAGCGCGTGTCGAACGAGAACAAGCCGGTCGGATCGGTGAGCGACGCCTCGATGTCACCGTTCGCGTCGCTGACCACGAACGTGTTCCCGTCGAGGATCTTCACGAGCCCGTCGTTCACTTCATCCTCTTCGAATAGCCGGCACGCAACCGCTCTCGCGCCACGGACGCCCTCCCCGGAAAGAGCCGCTGGAAGAGCACGAGTAGCTGCCAGTTGCCCTCCGCCTCGAACTCACCGCGCAGGGCGGCAGCCACGCCGTTCAAATCCCCGGATGCGAGCCGATCGAAGAGCGCCCGGTCGCTGCGAAGCACACAGTCGGCCGCTCCACCTCTGCGGGAAACGGTGATGTCACCCTTCGAGAGGGTGACGTGCCAGCGGTCGATCTTCTTGCCGTCGACGAGCTCGAAGCGAAACGTGCCCGTCGCGCGCCTGAGACGAGGCTCGTGCCCACGCCTGCGTAGCGACTCGAAGAACTCAGCGGTGGGATCACTGCAGTGCGGCCGTGTTCTTCATACCACGCGATTGTTTCACGGACGGCACATGAGGCACAGGAGAACCCCTCAGTACTCGCCGGTGCCGCCCCACGTAGGCGCGCTCGAGCCGGCGCACCTCGCGTTCGCCGGCGATGTGCGTAGCGACGAGCGGGAAGACGAGCACCGAGATCATCCCGGCCCCGATGAGCGAGGCCCCGACGCTCGCCGAGATGTCGCCTCGCTCGGAAGCGATCCCGACGATCGCGACGATGAGCGGAAGGCCCGTCGCGCCGAACAGCGCGAGGGGAACGGTCTGCCGCGATGGAAGCTCGCGCAGCCAAAGGAGCGCCGAGACTCCGCGCGTGAGCAGCAGGAGTCCCAGGAAGAGAGCCGCAAGCGCGAGCCCCGAGACGGTCAGGAGGCTGTCGATGTCGAAGTTCATCCCCGTGACGACGAAGTAGATCGGGATCATGAATCCAAAGCCGATTCCCTCCAGCCTCGTCCGGACGACCGCGCCCTCCGGGGAGTCGAGAGCGAGCCCGACGATCATCCCGGCGGCGAACGCGCCGAGGACGAACTCGAAGCCTGCGTCGGCTGCGATCAACACGAGGAGTCCGAGCAGGAAGACCGCCGCGCGCACCGCGGTTTGACCGGTCGTGTGCACCGTTTCCTGGAGCACGCGCAGTACACGCGGAGGGCGTGCACGCATGGCGACCCGCGCGGCGAGGAGGACGAGCCCGCCGAAGCCGAGCAAGAGGATCACCTCCGTGGCCGCGCCGTAGACGCTCGTGAGAAAGACGGAGATGAAGATGATCGGCCAGAACTCACCGGCGACACCCGTTCCGAGCACGGCAGTGCCGAGCGGCGTGGGAAGGATTCCGGCGTCGGAGAGGATCGGTACGAGCGTTCCGAGCGCCGTCGTCGAGAGGGCGACGCCGAGAAGCCACCACTCGACGTCCAGTCCGGCTCGCTGGAGACCGAAGCCGAGCCCAAGCCCGATGGCGAGCGACAGGGCCCAGCCGAACGTTCCCAGCTTGAGCGCCCTCCGAGGAACCTTCTTCTCGATCACCTCGAGCCCCGCGAAGAAGAACAGAAGCGAGAGGCCGAGGTCGGAAAGGAAGGTGAGGTAGTCGTTGACCTCCGCGATGTCGAGCACCTCGGGGCCGAGCATGATGCCGAGCACGATCTCGAGGACGACCGTCGGGAGCACGATACGGCCGTACAACCTGGAGAAGAGCGCTCCGAGTGCCGACGCCAGGAACACGAGCACGAGCGAGCGCGCTTCCGCCTGCGAGATTTCTGCGGCCAGGATCGGCGAGACCGCCGTCATCCGCCGTTCGTCGCCTCGCGCGCGGTGGGGCCGCCGATGCCTTGGCGGTCGCCGACACCGGCACGATCGAGATCCACCGATCTGCCCCAATGCGCGGCAACGGTCGCGTCGAGCCGCGCGATCTCGTCCAGAACCGCCGCTCGATGCTCCGGGAGCACTTCCTCGCTGAGCTCGTCGAGCATCGCCCTCAGACGGCGCATCACCTGGACGCTCGTTGTCCCGTATTCGCGGATCTCCGTGACGCCGAGTGACAGGAAGTCCTCCCAGCGGCGCACTCGGATCACGACTGCGGGGCCGGTATTCCTTCGATCGCGTGCAGGCGCGAGATTCGTGGAGCCGATCTGGCGCAGGGTCTCCCCGAGATGGTTGATGACCTGAACGGCAGTCGTCGGGTCGTTGACGGCCGGCGACAGAGCGCGGATCGCGATGTCCACCATGATCCTGAGCGCGAAGGCCGGATCCTGCTGGATCGTCCGCTCGTCCCCGAGCGCGATCGAGCCTCGAAGTGGACGCTCGGCCGCGGGGTCGAGCGTACCGCCGTAGACGCGCAAGAGGATGGCTCCGGCCGGAACGAAGTCCCCGACGACCCGCGGAAGGACGACCTCGCACTCGTGCTCACGCGCCCAGCGAACGAGACCCTCGAGATCGATGGCCTGGATCGCGCCCGCCCGGTTGGAGCGGACGACGAAGGTCGGATCTCTGTCGGTCTCTGAAGCCTGAAGCCGGATGCCATCCGCGCCCGCCGTGCGGGCTACGTCAGCGAACGTCCGCTGGCCCGCTTCCGCGACGAGAGTCGCGACCGCAACCGGGCGCAGCCGATGGATGAAGCGGTCGAAGAAGAACAGGAAGAGGAGCAGGCTGATGACGACGAGGACTCCGGCCACCGTCACACCGAGATCCGGAACGAAGTCCTCCTCGACGCGCCGTAGGAGCGCGAACGCGAACGACAACGTGCCGACGAGCACCGCGAGCGTCACCTTGAGCATGCGGTCGCGGTACCAGAGCCGCATGTAGCGGGCCGAGAACGTCCCAGTGGCCATCTGGACCACGAGGACGGTGACCGTGACGACGAATCCCGTGAGCGCCGCCATCGCGCCGACGATCGCGGCCAACACCGTGCTCGCCGTCGCCGGCGAGTACTGCCAGTACGACGGCAGGTCGACCGCTCGGTCGGTCTCGAGCACTCCCGACCCCAGGATCCCGCCGAGCACGGAGCCTGCGAGCGGGATCACCCACAGGCTCCCGCGGACGTACTCGCGGACGCGGAAGCGGTCGGCCCAGGTCACGGGGTCGGCGCTGGTGCCGGCTCGCCTTCCCCGCTTCCGGCCAGGCGGCGTGCACTCTTGGATGCGTCTTCGGCGTGGTATACGTCGCGCAGCTCGTTCTCCTCGTCCTTCCCCGGGAAGAATCGGAAGACGAGCGCCATCCCGATCAGGACTGCGGCAATGGCCGCCGCGTATGCCCAATTGTCGCCGTCGAGGAACGACGACTGCGCCGCGGCCGTGATCTGGCTGGCATACGCAGGATTGTGCTGGGCGAGGTTCTCCGCGCTCGCGAACGAGAGCTGGAGTTGAGCCTGCGTGCTATCGGTCACGTTCCTTCCTGACTGGTCGATGGCCGTACCCATCGCCGAGGCGTAACCGGCAGCCAGCAGGGCGCCGAAGATCGAGGTCATGAGGGCGCCGCCGAGGTCGCGCTGCAAATCGGCCGTGCCGGAGGCCATGCCGACACGCGTCACCGGCACGGAGCCGGTCAGCGAATTCGACGAGGGCGTGCCCGCGAGGCCCACCCCGATCCCGACGAGCGCGTACGGAATGGCGATCTGCCAGTACGGAGTGTCCTCCTGCCAGATCAACAACATCCCGAGGAACGCGAGTAAGAGGACGAACTGTCCCATCAGTAGCGTCCGGCGTGAGCCGTGCGATCGGACGAGCTTCGCCGAGCGCGGGGCGACCAGGACCATGAAGATGCCCGCGGGGAGGATCGAGGCGCCTGCCTCGACGGTCGAATAGCCGAGCACGTTCTGCAGGTACTGCTGACTGATGAAGGCTGCGCCCATGAGCGAGCCGAAGACGATGATCCCTGCGCACGCTGCCACCCAGAAGGTGCTGCGGCTGGCCACGTTCAGGTCGTAGAGCGGGTTCGGCGCCCGGCGTTGCCGGAGGAAGAACGCGACCCCCGCGACAGCTGCGACCGCGAGAAGCGCCAGCGCAAGAGTCTGCTCGTTGGGGACCGGCATGAAGTTGATCGAGATGATGAGTGCGCCGACGAGCGCGGCGGAGAGCATCCCGCCCAGGTTGTCGACCGGATCGGTCCCCTCGTTGACGTGACTGGGGACCATGTAGATCGCCATCGGCAGGGCGACGGCGACGAGCGGCAGCGTGACGAGGAAGACCGAGCCCCAGTCGAAGAACTCGAGCAGAACCCCGGAGACGAGCGGCCCGAGAAGGGCGATCCCACCCCCGAGCGCGGACCAGAGTGCGATCGACTTCGTGCGGGCCGGCCCCGACCACAGCGCGGTGATGAGCGCGAGCGTCGTCGGATACGCCAACCCCGCGGAGACCCCGCCGACGACGCGAGCTGCGAAGAGGACCGTGTCGGACGGCGCGAACGCGGCGACGAGCGAAGCAGGAACGGACAAGCACATCCCGAGGACGAGCATGAGCTTGCGCCCGTAGCGATCGCCGAGCGCCCCGAGGTACAGCACCGACGCGGCCAGGCCGAGCGAGTAGCCGACTGCGATGAGATTGAGCGTCGTCTGCGAGGAGTCGAACGCCTCTCCGATGTCGGGCAGCGCGACATTCGCGACCGACAGGTTGAGGTTCGCGACTCCGGCGACGAGGATGAGCGCGACGAGGACGAGCCCCGCTCGGTCGGGCGCGTCCGCGACGGTCTCGCCTCGCTGCGCTTCGGCGGGCGGCACGGCTCGGCCGATCCTAACCCCGAACCGCAGCGAGAAGAAGGACAGCGTAGGGCGGACGGGGCGGCCCCGAGGGCCGCCCCGTGGCGCGTCGCTCAGATCCCGAGGATCTGCTTCTTCTTGGCCTCGAACTCCTCGTCGGTGAGGATGCCCTGGGCTTTCAGCTGCGCGAGCTGCTCGAGCTCGGCCGCGTAGTCGGGCGCGGCCGCTTCTACGGGCGCAGGCGCCGCATACGCGACTTGCTGCGCAGCCACCTGCTCGTCGTATGCGGCCTGATCCTGAGCGGCGTATTTCTGGTCCTGGCGATGCCGCACGGCGCCGGCAGTTCCGGCAACGACGGCCGTCGTGGCCGCCGCGCGCACGAGCCCTGGCCCTCTACGTCCGAACACCTGATCTCCTCTCCGTCTTCGTTGTCCTCAGACCTTGGCCTCGTCCAACGCCCACTCGCGGGCCGCCTGGACGACCTCGTGCGGAATGCGATCGAAAGCGAGCAGAACCCCACCGGCGTCTCGCATCGCCTGGGTGACCTTGCGGGCCCAGACGTTCTCCCATACGAGCAGAGCGGCCGACGAGTTCGGCTCGAGCCCCTCCGCCGCGTCCATCAAGTCGTCCTCGTTGAACAGGCCACCGACTTCGATCCCTGCCTTGTCGAGCGCTTCCTGGATGTCCGGATCGAGCTCCGTCAGCTCCATCGCGACGGTGTTTCCGTCTTGGTCCTTACCCACGAATGCGATGTCGATCATGCGGATGGTGCCTTCCTCGACGAGATCCGCTATAGCAGGCGCGATCTCGCCTCGGAATCTGTTCCCGGGAAACGCGACGATCGCGTAATCGACAGGGCCGATCTCTTCCATGCTGTCCTCCTCCGCTCGCTTGTGGTCGTACTTTGGCGAAACCGTGCGAGCGCTGCGGATCGAAGCGGCAGGCTCTTCCACGAAAGCCGATTCCACGATATAAGAGACTCCGCAGGCAACCCAAGGAGGTTCAGTGCTCGCCGCCGACTATCCGTTCCTCGATCTGCTCTGGACGATGTTCTTGTTCTTCCTGTTCATCATCTGGATCTGGATCCTGATCACCGTGTTCGCCGACATCTTCCGGCGCCATGACACGTCCGGATTCGCGAAGGTGCTATGGATCATCTTCGTCATCGTCCTGCCGTATTTAGGAGTTTTCGTCTACCTGATCGCCAACCACGACGGGATGGCCCAGCGAAATATCGAGAAAATGCAGGCCCAGCAGTCGCAGATGGACGACTACGTGCGTTCGGTCGCCAGCAGCAGTGGCGCAGCGGCCGAGATCGAGAAGGCCAAAGGCCTCCTCGACTCGGGCGCCATCTCACAGTCGGAGTTCGACTCGATCAAGGCCAAGGCGCTCGCGACGTAGTGCGACGCGGCGGGAGCCGCGAAAGCGGCTCCCGTCCGACGATTGAGGTCTTCCCACATGTCTCGAGGCGCGGAACACGCACGTCCGGCGAAGGGCACGGTGGTCCGTCCGAAAATACGACCTCTCAGGCTGATCGTCTCCTGGCTCGTCGCGGCGGCTTCCCTGTTCATCGCGGCGTGGATCGTCCCCGAGGTCGACATCAAGACGTTTTGGGGTGCCGTGCTCGTCGCGCTCGTGATCGCCGTCCTCAACGCGGCGCTGCTGCCGCTCGTCGCCGCGCTCCGCCTTCCCTTCACGCTGGTTCTCGGCTTCCTGCTGGTGCTCGTACTCGATGCCCTCATGCTCATGGCGGCCTCCGCGCTCACGGAGGACGCCATCGAGATCGGCAGCTTCTGGTGGGCACTGCTCACGGCTCTGGTCGCCGCGGCCGTGACCGTGGTGCTCGACGTGATCTTCGGAACGAACGACGACGACACGTACACCTTGCGCGTCATCGAGCGCATCGCGCGGAAGTCGGGCGAGCGAGTCGAGACCGACGTCCCGGGCATCGTCTTCCTCGAGATCGACGGGCTCGCGCTTCCGGTGCTGCAGCGCGCGTTGCGCGACGGGAACGCGCCGAACATGGCGCTCTGGCTTGCCGACGACAGCCATCGCTTCGTCGAGTGGGAGCCCGACCTCTCGTCACAAACGGGGGCGAGCCAGGCAGGCATCCTGCTCGGGTCGAACGAGAACATCCCTGCGTTCCGGTGGGTCGAGAAGGAGACCGGCCGAATGATCGCGTGCTCTGCGCCGGGCGACTGCGCAGAGCTGGAGCGACGCCATTCGACCGGCGTCGGACTGCTCGTGGAAGGCGGCGCCAGCCGAGGGAACCTGCTCTCCGGCGAGGCCGAGCACGTCATACTGACGGTCAGCCGGATGGAGGCGGAAAGGGGCGCCAACCCCGGTTACCGTGCGTTCTTCTCGAACGGGTTCAACGTCACACGGGTGCTCGTTCTCTTCGTCTGGGAGTTGATCCTCGAGTGGACGGCGGCGCTTCGCGCGATCCGGCGCGATGTTCGCCCACGCGGGCACCGCGGTGGGATCTATCCGTTCATGCGCGCGGCGATGTGCGTCGTCGTGCGCGACCTGATCGTGTACGGCGTGATGACGGACATGATGAAAGGCCGTCCAGCCATCTACGCGACGTTCTCGAGCTACGACGAGGTCGCCCACCACTCGGGGCTCGAGCGCGCCGACACCCTCGAGGCCCTGCGTAAGCTCGATCAGCAGTTCGGTCGCATCGACCGCGCGCGGACATACTCGCCGCGACCGTACGAGATCGTCGTCCTCTCGGATCACGGTCAGACGCAAGGCGCGACGTTCAAGCAACGCAACGGCTACGGGCTCGACGAGCTCGTGGCGCAATCGTTGACGGCGGGCACCGTCTCGGACTTCTCAGGAGGAGACGAGCAGAACGCGATGGTCGGGCACGCGGTCACCGAGGCCACTGGCGGCGACAAGGAGAAGAAGCGTCCCAAGAACGACGTCTCGGACCGCGATGTCGTCGTCCTCGGCTCGGGCAACCTCGGTCTCATCTACCTCATGGAGGAGAAGCGGCGCCTGACGAGCGAGGAGATCGACGAACGCCACCCGCGGCTCATCCCTGCGTTGCGCGAGCATCCGCATGTCGGCTGGCTCCTCGTGCGGTCCGCGGAACACGGGCCCATGGTGCTCGGGGGAAACGGGGCGCTCTACCTCGCCGACGGCCGCGTCGAGGGCGAGGATCCGCTTCGGTCGTTCTCGCCGAACGCGCCACGCCACCTGCGTCGCACGGACGGTTTCGCGGACGTCGCAGACATCATGGTCGGAAGCTATTACGACCCCGAGCTCGACGAAGGGTGTGCGTTCGAGGAGCTCATCTCGTTTCACGGCGGCATGGGCGGGCCGCAAACGCGCCCGTTCATCCTCTTCCCGGCCAGCCTCCCGTTCCCCGACGAGCCGATCGTCGGTGCAGCCGCGGTGCATGGTCTGCTGCGCGGCTGGCGGCACCAACTCCAGGGCTCGGGCTAGAACCTCTTTCACAATGATCGCCCGACCTGGTCGCTCATTGTGGAAGCGGTTCTTGGAGCGCCTGGGCGTAGGCGTTCACGAGCTCCGCGGCGCGCTCGGCGATCATCACCGTCGGCCAGTTCGTGTGGCCGCTCGGCAGCGTGGGCATGACCGAGGCGTCCGCGACACGCAGACGCTCGACGCCGTGGACGCGCAACTGCGGATCGACGACGGCAAGCGGATCCGACCCCATGCGGCAGGTTCCCGCGGGGTGATAGAGCGTTTGCGAGAGCGCTCGGACGTGGGCACGAAGGTCATCGTCCGAGCGAGCGTGCTCGCCCGGCTCGAGCTCCCTCTCGACGAAGCTCGCAAGCGGTTCCTGCGCGAGGACGCGACGGGCCAGCCGCAAGCCGTAGAGGAGCGTCGCGATGTCCTCGCCGCCGGGATCCGAAAGGTATCGCGGGTCGACGGCCGGCAGGTCGGCCGGGTCAGGTGAGCGGATCGTCACCGCCCCGACGCTCTTCGGCCTGAGCAGGACGACGGCGAGGGTCAAGCCGTGCTCGGTGGGTTGGGTGAGCCCTTCGTCCTCGAACAGGACGGGCGCGAGGACGAGCTCGAGGTCGGGCGCAAGGAGGTCGGCTTTCGTGCGGACGAACGCGACGGCCTCGCCGAGATTCGACGTGAGCGGGCCCCGGCCTCTGACCGCCCAGTTGACGAGATTCCGCAGAGACTCTGCAGTCGCGAGCGTCTCCACGCCTCGCGTCTTGGCGAACAGGCCGTTGGCCAGGTGGTCGAGCAGGTTCGCTCCCACTCCCGGCAACTCGTGAACAAGCTCGATCCCGACGTCCTCGAGCGGCCCACGCGGGCCGATTCCAGACAGCTGAAGGAGGTGCGGCGAGCCGATGGCGCCGGCGCAGAGCACGACCTCGCGATCGGCGAGCGCCTCCTCCTCGACCTCCTCGTCGTGGAGCCTGTACGCGACCCCGAGAGCACGCCGCTGTTCCAGGAGGACCCGGGTGACGAGCGCGCCGGTCACCACGGTCAGATTCGGTCGCCGCCGCGCCGGGTCGAGGTACCCGTCGACGACGCTGAAGCGCCGTCCGCGCCGCTGCGACACGGGCACGAATCCGACTCCTCCGTTGTCCTCGGCGTTGAGATCGTGTGTCAGCGGGATGCCGGCGGCCTGGGCCGCATGGACGAACGCCTCCGCCAGGACGTGCCGCTCCGGAAGATCGGCGAGCGGGAACGACGCCGCGGCACTCCGCGCGAACGCCGGCTCGACGTCGTCCCAGGCCCATCCGTGACAGCCGGCCTCGGCCCAGGCGTCGTAGTCCGCGCGATGCCCGCGCAGAACCATCATCGCGTTCATCGCCGCCGATCCGCCGAGCATGCGGCCACGTGGAAACACGATCTCCCGCCCATCGAGCCCGCTCTGCGGAGTGGTCGAGTCTCCCCAGTCGACCTCGGTTCGATAGAGCTTGGAGAACGCCGCCGGGATCTTGACCTCGAGCTTTCGCGAGCGCGGGCCGGCCTCGATCAGCAGGACGGAGACGTCCGGGTCCTCCGTCAGGCGGGACGCGAGGACGCACCCGGCCGCCCCCGCCCCGACGATGACGATGTCGTGCACCCGGCGAGGATACGATTGTTGCGCTCTCGTCACGAAGCCGTTCCCCACCCGTGACGAGTCGTGGCCTACGCTCGCACCATGGCTCCGGGGACGGCGAACGCGCGTGCGGTGGCGACACCCTGGGGGGCGGCAACGGTGGTCGAGGAGGTGTCCGTTCCGCAGCGCGTCGCGGAGAAACGGTTCTCCGTCGTCGTGCAGCTCCTCGAGACGCGCAGCGGCGAGCGCCTCATTCGCTACGCGTATGCGACTGCGGGAACGGCTCGACGCGGTCCCGTGACGATGCGGGCGCGCGACCTCGAGCGACTGCGGGCGGCGCTCGAGCGCGCGCCCGTCCTACGGGAAGCGCTTGGTTTCAGCTAGCTCGTTGCCACGAGAGCAGGGAGGCGTAACGCGTCCGCGTCCGCGCCTGCCACCACGTCATGTCCTCGCGAGCGAGTGCTGGGCTGCCGCTTCGACGAGAGCGGCGAGCAGAAGCCCTCCGTCGACCGAACCGAGCAGCGGGTCCACGGCGTGCTCGGGATGGGGCATGAGGCCCATCACGTTTCCACGCTCGTTGATCACCCCGGCGACGTTCCCGAGCGAGCCGTTCACGTCCTCCTCGTATCGGAGCACGATCTGGTTACGTGCCGCGAGCCGGGCAAGAGTTTCCTCGTCCGCATACCACGCGCCCTCTCCGTGCTTGATCGGCATCACGAGCTGCTGTCCGGCAGTGCATAGCCGTGTGAAGACCGTGTCGGCGTTCTCGACGTGGACCCGGACGTCGCGCGATACGAACTCGAGCTGCCGATTGGGACGGAGCACGCCAGGAAGAAGCCGCGACTCACACAAGATCTGGAACCCGTTGCAGATCCCGAGAACAGGGCCGCCGTCATGTGCGAAACGGCGGACTGCATCCATGGCTGGTGCGAGGCTGGCGATGGCACCTGTCCGCAGGTAATCGCCGTACGAGAAGCCCCCCGGGAGCACCACTGCGCCCGTTCCCGTCGGCAGCTCTGACACGTCGTGCCACACGAGCTCCGGCGCGGCGCCCACGGCCTCGAGAGCCCCCGCCGCATCCCGATCGTCGTTCGACCCGGGAAAGACGACGACTACGACGACCGCTCGATCGCTCACGAGCCGTCGATCTGGATCTCGAAGCTCTCGATCAGAGGATTGGCGAGAAGATCGGCGCACATGCGCTCGATTGCCTCGTGCGCACCGTCCGGGTCATCGGCTTCGAGCTCGAGGTCGATGACGCGACCCACGCGCGCGCTCGACACGTCGAACCCGAGCTTCCGGAGCGATCGCTGTACGGCATCGCCTTGCGGGTCGAGAATTCCGTTCTTCGGCCGGACGACCACCGTCGCCCTCACGAGAGGCGTCATAGCACGACCGCCGGCCGCGCCAGGTAGTCGTCGAAGGGGATCGCGGTTATCCGTTCGAACGCATCGATGTACCGGGCCCGCGTCCCTGCGACGACATCCTCGGGAAGCTCCGGCCCGGGCGGGGTCTTGTCCCACCCTGTCTGCTCACACCAATCGCGTACGAACTGCTTGTCGAACGACGGTTGCGGCCCACCGGCTCGGTAGCTGTCGGCCGGCCAGAACCGTGACGAGTCGGGCGTGAGCGCCTCGTCGCCGAGCACGACGAGCCCCTCGGCATCGAGTCCGAGCTCGAACTTCGTGTCGGCCAGGATGATCCCGCACGCCTCGGCATGAGCCGAGGCGAATCGATACAGCTCGAGCGATGCTTGCTTCGCCGCGCTGTACGACTCGACGCCGCACAGCGCGGCTGCGTCCTCCTCGCCGATGTTCAGGTCGTGACCCTCCTTCGCCTTCGTCGCGGGCGTGAAGATCGGCTCGGGCAGTCGTGCCGACTCGACGAGTCCGTCCGGCAGGTCGTGGCCGCACACCGCGCCAGTCGCCCGGTAGTCGCTCCACCCGGATCCGGCGAGATACCCGCGCACGACACACTCGATCGGAAGCATGTCGAGCTTGCGGCAGACCATCGTGCGCCCGTCGGCGCGGAGCGCGAGCAGGTGGTTCGGGACGATTCGGCGCGTCCGCGCGAACCAGAACGCCGAGAGCCCGGTCAGCACTCGCCCCTTGTCCGGGATGTGCGTCGGGAGGACCACGTCGAACGTCGAGATCCGATCGCTCGCGGTCAGGGCGAGAGTATCGTCCCCGAGCGCGTAGATCTCTCGCACCTTGCCACTGGCAACGTGGGTCGCCTCACGTGTCATGCGCGCACCTCCTCGTGGTCTGCAACGAGAGCCTCCAGGCGCGTGAACACGACATCCGCATGCGAGGTGAACGCGGCCATGTCGAAGATCTCCGTCAACTCCACGCGGCCGGCGATCTCGGGATCCGCTCGAACGAGACTACGAAAGTCGAGTCCCTCGTCCCACGCCCGCATGGCGTGCCGCTGCACGGCACGGTACGCGGCATCCCGCTCGAGCCCGGAATCGACGAGGGCCAACAACAGTCTCTGGCTGAAGAAGAGCCCGCCCGTCGCCTCGAGGCTCGCACGCATTCGCTCGGGTCGAACGACGAGGCCCTCGGCGAGCCACGCGAAGCGGTCGAGCATGTAGTCGACTACCAGGAACGCATCGGGAAGCACCACGCGCTCCGCGGACGAATGAGAGATGTCGCGCTCGTGCCAGAGGGCGACGTTCTCGAGCCCGACGACCGCATAGCCACGCACGACACGCGCGAGGCCGCAGATCCGCTCGGAGACGATCGGATTGCGCTTGTGCGGCATCGCGGACGATCCCTTCTGTCCGGGCGCGAACGGCTCCTCGACTTCGCGCACCTCCGTTCGCGCAAGGTGCCTGATCTCGAGCGCAAAGCGGTCGAGCGACGATGCGACGAGCGCGAGCGCGGACAGGAGCTCGGCGTGCCGGTCGCGCTGGAGGATCTGCGTCGAGCTGGGCGCAGGTTCGAGCCCGAGTGCCTCGCACGCGAGTCGCTCGACGTCCGGAGTCGTCGTCGCGTAGGTGCCGACGGCGCCGGACAGCTTTCCGACCCGCATCCCTTCGAGCGCGTGCTCGAGTCGAGCGCGATCCCGCGCCAGCTGAAAGGCCCAGCCGGCGAGCTTTAGGCCGAACGTCGTCGGCTCGGCATGAACACCGTGCGTTCGGCCGATGGTGAGCGTCTCGCGGTGCTCCTCGGCGCGGGTCGCCACCGCGGTGAACGCTCGGTCGACCCCTTCGAGCACGATGCGCCCCGCGTCCCCGGTCGCGAGCGCGAGGGCGGTGTCGACTACGTCCGACGAGGTCAACCCGTAGTGGAACCAGCGACCGTCCGGGCCGAGGTCCGCAGCAACGGCGTCGACGAATGCGGCGACGTCATGGTTCGTCGCCCGTTCGAGCTCTTGAACGCGCTCGACGCTCGGAACACTCGCACGGCTGCGAGCCGCTTGGGCCGCAAAGGTCGGGACGTTTCCAACCTGCGCCCACGCGTCGAGCGCGGCCAGCTCGACCGCTAGCCACCGCTCGAGCTTCGCCTCGTCCGACCAAACCCGCGACATGGCCGGTCTGGCGTAGCGGGAGATCACCGAGTCGATTCTATCCGCGCGTCCGGACCAAAACGGTGCCAACTCGGCACGAAGCCGGTCACCCCTCGCCACCACCTCGGCGTAGAACCTCTTTCATGATGATCGCCCGACATGGTCGCTCAATGTGAAAGGTTCTTAGGCTTGAAGTGGGAGGGGGGCGCGGGGTGGCCCGAGTCAAGCTTCGGGCCGCACCGAAGTGCTCAGCGTCAGGCCGGCGGCGGCAGCACGCGCGATGTCCGAGCGGTGACGCATGCCTGCGAACGAGATGCCATCCACGGCTGCGTACGCCTCATCGCGCGCCGCGGCAACCGTCTCAGCGACGGCGGTGACGCCGAGGATCCGGCCACCGTTGGTCACGAGCCGATCGCCGTGAAGCGCCGTTCCCGCCTGGAAGACCAGAGCTCCGGCGGCCTCGGCTTCCTCGACGCCCTTGATCTCCGTGCCGCGATCGCCCTTCGCCGGGTACTCGTCCGCGGCCAGGACGACCGTGACCGCGGACGCGGAGCCATTCGCCTCGATCGTGACTCCGTCCAGCTCCCCGGCGGACGCGGAGGCGAGCGCTTCGAGCAGGTCCCCTCGGAGAAGCGGGAGAACCGCTTGTGTCTCGGGATCGCCGAACCGGCAATTGAACTCGAGAACCCGCGGGCCGTTCGGGGTGAGCATGATGCCCGCGTAGAGCAACCCGACGAACGGGCTCCCTCGGCGCTCGAGCTCGCCGAGCACGGGACGATGAACCATCTCGACGAGCTCGTCCACGTCCGCGCTCGTCAACCCTGGAACGGGGGCGTAGGAACCCATCCCACCCGTGTTCGGCCCCTCGTCGCCGTCGAACGCTCGCTTGAAGTCCTGCGCTGGAACGAGCGGCAGCGCGTTGCGACCGTCGCAGATCGCGAACAGTGACACCTCCGCTCCCTCGAGGAACTCCTCGAAGAGGATCTTGTGCTCGAGCGCGCTCACTGCACGAAGCGCATCGTCGAGCTCGGCCTGGGTCCGACACACGTGGACACCCTTCCCGGCTGCGAGACCGTCGGCCTTCACGACACACGGCGGCCGTGCGATCGGCAGCGCTCTCGCGGTCGGCACGCCTGCCGCCGCCAGCACATCCTTGGCGAAGGACTTCGAGCCCTCGATGGCCGCAGCAGCCTTGCTCGGCCCGAATACCGGGATCCCCACGCGACGCAGCACGTCCGCGAGCCCACTCACGAGCGGCGCCTCCGGGCCCACGACGACGAGATCGATGTCCAGCGACCCTGCGAGCGCGAGCAGGCCCTCGCCGTCGCCCGCACTGATCGGATGACAGTCGGCGAGACGCGCGATTCCGGGGTTCCCGGGTGCGGCGTGCAGCTCGGTCAGAATTGGCGACTGCGCGAACTTCCACGCAAGCGCGTGCTCACGGCCACCCGAGCCGACGAGGAGTACACGCACCGCGTGAGTCTAGTAACCGAGCGCGAGCGATCACCGGTAGCGCAGCGCCTGCTATCGCATGCCTCGGCGACGTAAGCTGCCCGGGATGGATCGGCTCGCATTCGGAGACTGGCTCGAGCGCTACGTCGACGCCTGGAGGACGTACAACGAGGAGGCGATCGGCGACCTGTTCAGCGAGGACGCGCGTTACCGGTACCACCCCTGGGACGACGCCGACGAGACCGTGAGCGGGCGGGACCAGATCGTCGCGAGCTGGCTCGCAGATCGTGACCCACCCGACGCGTGGACGGGGGAGTATCGGCCATGGGCGATCGACGGAGACGACGCGGTCGCCGTCGGCGTCTCCAGGTACCTCGGCCCAGACGGTGTGACGGTCGAGCGCGAGTACCACAACGTCTTCCTGTGCCGCTTCGACGCCGACGGCCGATGCACGGAATTCACCGAGTACTACATGCGCCGCGTCGAATAGCGCTTGGTCTCACCGGAGCGCTAGCACGCGCTCGCGGGCGGCGCCCGTGCCGACGAGCGTCACCACGACTCCGAGCTCGCGCTCGACGAACGCGACGTACGCCTGCGCGGCGCCCGGCAGCTCGTCGTCGATATGGGTCTCCCACCCCCGCAGCGTCGCGAAGACAGGACGGCAGTGGTGGAAGTCGCTCTGGTGCGCAGGGAACTCGTCCGTCTCGCTCCCATCCTGGAGCCGATATCGGACGCAGACAGGAATCTCGGCGAACTCGGACAGCACGTCGAGCTTCGTGAGCGCAAGAGACGTGATCCCGTTCAGGCGCACCGCGAACCGCAGGGCCACGAGATCCAACCAGCCGCAGCGCCGCTCACGGCCGGTGACGGTTCCGAACTCGTGACCCAGGAACTGCACGCGATCGTGTTCGGGACCTTCGATCTCGCTCGGAAACGGCCCCTCGCCCACGCGAGTCACGTATGCCTTCGAGACTCCGAGAACCTCATCGACGCGATTCGGGCCGAACCCGAAGCTCACAGCAGCGCCGGCGGCGATCGGGCTCGACGAGGTGACGAACGGATACGTTCCGTGGTCGAGATCGAGAAGTGTGCCCTGCGCGCCCTCGAACAGGACCCGCTCGCCCGCCCGCAACGACCGATCGACCAGGAGCGACGTGTCCGCGACGTACTTGGCGAGCCGCTCGGCGAAGGCGAGATGCGCCTCGACGATCTCCTCGACCTCGAACGGTGGAAGGTGGTAGACGTGCTCGAGCCACACGTTCTTCTCGGCACCGGCCAGCTCGAGCTTCTGCCGCAGGATCTTGGGGTCGAGGAGATCCTGGACGCGGATGCCGATCCTGGTCGCCTTGTCCGCATAGGCAGGTCCGATTCCTCGCCGCGTGGTGCCGATCTGCAATCGACCGAGCCTGCGCTCGCTCGCGCCGTCCAACGCGACGTGCCACGGCATGATGAGGTGCGCGTTCCCCGAGACGAAGAGAAGCCCCTCCGTCTCGTGCCCGCGCGCCTCGAGCTCGTCGAGCTCCGACACGAGAACCGCCGGATCGACGACGCACCCCGCTCCGATGGCGCTCCTCTTCCCGCCGATGATCCCGGTCGGGATCTGGCGGATCCTGTACGTCTCGTCTGCGACGACGACGGTGTGGCCCGCGTTCGGGCCGCCCTGATAGCGACAGACGAGGTCCGCCTCCTGGGCCAGCAGGTCGACGATCTTCCCCTTGCCCTCGTCACCCCACTGTGCACCGACGATGACAGTCGCGGGCACGCGCGCCAGTCTTGCATGAGACGCGGAGCGTCTTGCTAGGCGACCGCGAGCTCGGGCTCGTCGACCGCGGCGGTTTCAACCGCTGACACTGCCGGTATCCCGGCAGCGGCGCACGGGCTCTCGACCCCTGCCCGCTGGCCGATGACGATGTCGGCTGCTCCGCCCAGGCCCCGCAACCTGGCCAGGAGCGGCAACGCCGCCGCCGTGACCACTCCACCGGCGACGAATGCGGCACCAACGGAGCGCGCCTCGCCGATCGCGCCGAGCCCGAGCTGTCCGCCGACCCCGCCGACGTTCGAGACCATCGAGTCGAACGAGACCACCGTCGCGCGCTGCTCGGTGGGAACGATCTGGTGCAGATACGCAGATCGCACAGGGCTCGTGACCCCCACGGACGCGGTGACGAGGAGCAGCGCGGCCAGCGCGACCCAGAACGAGCCCGTGACACCGAGCACGACCGCAGCGGACGATTCGACGGCGGCAGCCGCCAGGAGCAGCGTCGTCCGGCGGCCGCAGTAGCGGGAGGCGAAGTGGACGACCTGGTTGCCTGCGATCGTCGACATCGCGACCCCGGCTGCGATCAGACCCGCGATCCAGACGGCGTCGCTCTCGAGGAGCTCGAGAAGGTACGGCTGCGAAGCGTAGAACGCCCACATGAGGAATCCACCCTGCACCAGCGACGCGAGCATGAGCAGGCGAAGCGGGCGCTGACCCCAGCCGAACGTCACGCCGGCTCGCGCGTTCCTGGTGACCTCGCCGGGCAGCTCGGCTGCGGTCACCTTCCTCGGCGTGAAGCCGAGATCGTGCATCACCATGAATGCGACGACGAAGACGGTGGCGAGGAGCGCCGAGCGTACGAGGTACGGAAGCGCGAGGTCGACCTGCCCCAGCAACCCTCCGCCGATGGTGCCGACCAACATCGCGATGCCCGTGATCTGTTGTCCGCGCGCGAACACACGGTCGAGAAGGCCGCGATACCCGGTCGCGGCGAGGGCGTCGACGAGCCACGCCTCCATCGCGCCCGAGTAGAACGTGAAGCCCAGTCCCATCCCCACGGAGACAGCTGCATACGCGACCACGCCCGCCTCGACCTGCGCCAGCCCGACGTACATGAGCGTTGTCACGCCGAGCACCGCCACGGAGAGCAGGAACGACACTCGGCGTCCGAGCGTGTCGGCAATCACCCCTGTCGGGATCTCGAAGACGACCATCCCGGCGGAGAACGCCGCATTCGCGATGAACACCTCGAAGAAGCTGAGGCCGGCGTCGAGCAGGAAGAGCGTGTTGACGCCCCAGATCGAGGCGGCCGAGAGGGTGTACAGGCCGGCGAGCGTGAAGTATCCGGCGAGGACGCGTCGGCTCTCGGGCGGGCGAGTGACCGCTACCTCGACCACGTCCGAAGCCTAGACAGCTGCAGCGGCCCCCCGCGGCGCTGCGCTAGCCGGCTCGGCTGCCGACGAGGATCGGTGTCCCCGTCACGAGGCCGGCGGTCGCGTGAGGCCTCGTCGCCACCGCGACCGAGCAGCCGACGGGGAGCGAAGCGACGGCGACCGCGTCTCGGTGCAGAGGAGATCCGCCGGTCCGGGCCGCGGATCAGGACGTGGTCGTCCTCCCGGGCAAGCGCGGCCACCGCCTCTCGCCGGGAGCGGTCGATCACGACGTCCGCGTCGTCGCCCCAGGAGTTGCGCGACTTCCCGCGCGGGCTCGGCCACGGGGGCGACCATGCGCGCACGTCCGCGCACACCTGCTGCGAGCGCAGCCCGGGGGCGGAGCTACGCTTTCGGCATGGTCACCGTGGGCGGGGTGCTGGCCATCGTGATGCTCCTGCTTTTCATCGGAGTGATCGCCGGATGCATCTGGGCGATCCGATACCAGAATCGAATGTTCCCGAAGGGATTCGATCGCACCGGGTGGAACCTCGCCGACGGCGAGCGAGCAGGATGGTTCATGACGAAGTTCACCTGGCTCTCGGGTGGGCGAGGCCCCTAGGCGGCGAAGCCAGGTAGCGGATTGAGTGCTTCTCGCCGCAAATACGGTCGTGATTCGCCGGCGAGAACCGAGCAGGCCTAGGACGCAGGGAGCGCCAATATTCGAGAATATTGGCGCGACTGAGGACGACGGCATGCGAAGCGTTCGCAGCCGCGCGAATTACAGGCGTATTTGCGGCGGGGAGCACTAAGCCGCCGCCAGATCGGCGAACTTCGCGTAGCGCCGAAGGAAGGAGAGCTTGATCGTGCCGGTCGGGCCGTTGCGATGCTTCGCGAGGATGACCTCCGCGATCCCCTGCTGGTCGGACTCCTCGCCGAGGTAGTACTCGTCGCGGTAGACGAAGAAGACGAGATCGGAATCCTGCTCGAGCGACCCGCTCTCGCGTAGATCGGAGAGGAGCGGCCGCTTGTCGTGGCGCTGCTCGACGGCGCGTGAGAGCTGTGACATCGCGAGGATCGGGACGTCGAGCTCACGCGCGAGCACCTTGAGCGCGCGCGAGATCTGCGAGACCTCCTGCACGCGGTTCTCCGCGCTGGCGCCCGACGTCATGAGCTGGACGTAGTCGACGACGACCAGGCCCAGGTTGGGCTCCCTGGACTTGAGCCGACGGGCCTTCGAGCGTAGCTCCATGATCGTCGTCGAGCCCGAGTCGTCGACGTAGATCGGCGCCTTCATCAGCCGGTCGCAAGCGGTCGTCAGCCGCGGCCAGTCGTCAGGGGCGAGCCGGCCCGTACGCAGCCGCTGCGACTCGACCTTCGCCTCGCTGCACATCATCCGCTGGGTGACCTCGGACTTGGACATCTCGAGCGTGAAGAGGGCGACCGGCGTCTCGTGACGAACGCCGAGGTTGGCGGCGATGCAGAGGCCGAGCGCCGACTTCCCCATCGACGGTCGGGCGGCGAGGATCACGAGGTTCCCCGGCTGGAAGCCGGATGTGAGAAGGTCGAGCTCCCTGAAGCCCGCCGGGACTCCTGTGATCTCCGCCCCGGCCTCGTAGAGCTGGGTTATGCGCTCGAAGCTCTCCTTGAGGAGGATCTCGATGTGCGCGAAATCGCTCGTGGCGCGCTGTTGTCCCAGCTCGAACACGATCTGCTCCGCACGATCGACAAGGTCCGTGACCTCGCCCGGGCGCTCCTGCCCGAGCCGTGTGATCTCGTGGCCTGCGCGGACGAGCCCACGAAGCGTCGACATCTCCTTGACGATGCGCGCGTAGTGCTCGACGTTCGACGTCGACGGGACGAGAGCCGCGAGCTCGGCCACGCGTGCCTGGCCGCCGACCGCCTCGAGCTCACCGCGCTCGTCGAGCTCGTCGACGAGGGTGATCGCGTCCACGGGCTCGCCCTTCGCCCAGAGAGCGAGCGCGGCTCGGTAAGCCTTCGCGTGACTCTCGCGATAGAAGTCCGATGCGCCGAGGATCTCGCTGACGGTGCCGACGGCTGTGGCGGAGAGCAGCATCGCGCCGAGGACCGATTCCTCCGCCTCGAGGTTCTGCGGCGGCACGAGCGTGCTGAGGCGCTCCGTGACGTCGATCTCGGCGGGGCTCATGCGCGCTCGACCGCCGCCGTCGAGAGGGGGCACCGCACGTGGCGGCCTCTGGGCGGTAGCGTCACGGTCCGGGAGTCAAGCCGTCAGTACGGGCCTCGTCCAGAGCGACCCAAGGCTAGCTCCCGTGCAGGGAGAACGGAACATACGTTCCCATGTTATCCCCGCCTTCGGACGGCCTGTCGACAGACCGCGCCGAGTTGTCCAGCCGAAAACGTCCGCTAGCAGCGAGAAGTTCCGATGCCGTTCAACAGGTGTGTGGAGAAGCCCTGTGGAAGACGCGAAGCGTCTTGTCCGCGAAGCGGACCAGTGGAGGGGGTTTGGGGGAAGGCGCGGAGCGCCTGTCCGCGAAGCGGGCGGGAGGGGGTCTGGGGGAAGGCGCGGAGCGCCTGTCCGCGAAGCGGGCGGGAGGGGGTCTGGGGGAACCGGGAGGTTCCCCCAGCGTCAACAGGGGAGCCGCTAGGCGCCCCGGAGCCCCGCGAGGACGAGCGGCCGCAACAGACGCGCCAGACCTTGGGCTCCCGTCGTCGTCAGGTGGAGACCGTCCGAGCGGAACCAGGGCTTACCGCGGCTGTAGGCGTTCCAGTCGGCGACGAAAAGGCGCTTCCACCTGCGCTTCGCCTTGAAGATCCTGGCGTTGTTCTGTGCGTAGTTCGGCGTCGTCGCACGGAGTGTCACCCAGATCGCCGAATGAACTCCGGCCCCGTCGAGTGCGCGCATGACCCGGTCGACGTCGTACACCGCGGCCCAGTCGTTGTAGCCGACGTTGACGACGACCACGGAGCCGAGCGACCGGCTCCGCGCGGCGACGACCTCGAGCGCGGTCTTCGGCTTCGTGCCTTGGAACATGCAGCTCGCCGCGACCAGACGTCGGCAGACTGCCGTGTCGGAGCGGACATCCAGACCTCGACCGAGGTACCTGCGCGCTGAAACCACATAATCGAACGACTCCGCGACCGAGTCGCCGATGAGGGTCACGCGAGGCTTCGCGCTGGATGCAGCCGACGCAGACCCTCCGACGCCGAGAAGCGCCGCGAGCGCTAGCAAAGCGCTCCAGCGCGCCGAGCTCCTTCGGAGGTGCTGCGGACTACTCCTCGGTGTTAGAACTCCATTCAAAATGAGCGTCCATGTCGCCGTGCGGCGCTGGACGCCACGATGCTCCGTCCTCAATCGCGCCCATATCGCTGCAGATATGGGCGCTCCCTGCGTCCTGGCCTCACGGCGTCCATCATCCGCCCAGCGACGGGCGATCATTCTGAACGGAGTTCTCGGAGATTGGCTCACCGGCTGGTGCGGCCTCCGTCGGCGCCTGGTCTTCGCCCTCGGATTCCGCCTCGACTTCGTCGGCCAGCACCTCTGCGATCGCGCTCTCGGCCTCGGCGTGCGCGCTCTCCGCAGCGGCTTCCGATGCAGCGTCCGCCTCGGCCTCCGCGGCCTCGAGGGCCGCTAGCTCCTCTTCGGGAGGAAGCTCGCCACCCTCGGGGACGACGAGGGTCTTGACCTCGACGTGCACGTCCTGGAAGAGCTCGATCGGGATCGCGTAGCGACCGATGCGCTTGATCGGGTCGATCGAGATCTTGCGACGGTCGACGCGAATCTTCCGGGCTCGCCAGATCTCGTCGGCGACGTCAGAGGGTGTGACCGAGCCGAACAAGGAGCCCGTCGGCCCCGACTTCACCTCGAAGCGAAGCACGGTCTTTCCGAGGACCTCGGCGATCTCCTCGGCTTGCTCGGCATTTCGAGCCTCGTGCCTCGCACGCTCGGCGTCGACCCGGCGCAGCTCGGCAACCCGCGCGGGCGTGGCGGTTTCGGCCATGTGTCGGGGAAGGAGGTAGTTGCGCGCGTAGCCGCGGGCGACGTCTACGACGTCCCCCCGCAGGCCCAGCTTCTCGACGTCGGTGAGGAGAATGATCTGCATCAGCGTCCCGATCTAGCCGACGTACGGAAGGAGAGCCATCTCCCGCGCCCGCTTGACCGCCGCAGCGACCTGGATCTGGTGGCGCCGGCAGGCGCCGGTGATCCGGCGCGAGCGAATCTTCCCCTTCTCGGAGATGTACCGCCGGAGCTGGGCGATGTTCTTGTAGTCGACCTCGGCGACCTTGTCCCGGCAGAAGTGGCAGCTCTTCCGTCTGCCCGGTGCAGTCGTCGGACCGGTACGCCTTCTCGGTTGCTGTTTCTTCGACGCCATCGGTCGCCCTAGAACGGGATGTCGTCGTCGGCCGGCGAAGACGGGAAGTCGTCTCCGCTCGCAGCGGCTCCGGCAGGGACGTACGCAGCCGCTTCTCCGTCCTGGCGGCTGTCGAGGAACTGAACCGACTGGGCGACGACATCGACCTTCGATCGCTTCGTCCCGTCCTGGGCTTCCCACGAGCGCCAGTCGAGGCGGCCGTCGATTCCGACGCGCCGTCCCTTGGCGAGGTGCTGCGAGAGCATCTCGGCCTGGTTCCCGTAGACCTTGACGTCGAAGAAGTTGGGCTTGTCGACCCAGTTGCCGGCGTCGTCCTGCTGACGCCCGTTCACGGCGAGGCCCATTTCCAGGACAGGCGTCCCGGAGGGCAGGTGGCGAAGCTCGGGATCACGCGTCAAGCGGCCGACGAGCGTCACACGATTGATGTCTCCGGCCATTTCCTCATTCCTCCTCTTCGTCGACGTCGGATGCGATCTCTGCATCCTCGCGCGTAGGCGCGGCCACCGCTACGGGCCGCGAAGGACTCCCCTGGACTCGACGTGTCGCCATGTGGCGCATGACACCGTCGTCGATGCGAAGCACGCGCGACGCTTCGTCGAGCGTCTCGGCGTCACAGGTGAACTGCAGCAGGTGGTAGTTGCCCTCGCCCTTGTGGTCGATCTCGTAGGCGAGCTTGCGCCGGCCCCATACGTCGTGCAGGTCCCACGTGCCACCGCCCTTCTCGACCAGCTCGCGCACGCGGGCGACGATCTCGGCCTGCCGGTCCTCGGCCTGGTCGACGTCGAGCAGAAGCAGAATCTCGTACTCGTTCACGTTCCCGTCAACTCCTTCCCTCGGTCTGAATCGGCCTCGCCGGTGAAGGCACCGCCGGGAACGGGCGGGCCCGGTGCGAGGCAGGAAGCCGCGGAATCGTACCAGTCCCGCAGCAGGGCGCTGTACCATCGGGCGGGTGCGCAGGCTCCTGAAGTGGATCGTCGTCACGGTCGGCATCACCGCGCTCGTGCGCTGGTACAGGCGACGTGGCGCGGAGCCCGAGATCGCGGCGCCGAGCAGAGAAGACCCGGCGGAGGAGCTCCGCCGAAAGCTCTCCGAGTCGCGGGAGGCGGAGGAGCCTGCCGAGGCGCCGGCCGGTTCCGAGACGACCGTGGAGGAGCGCCGAGCTGACGTCCACGAGCAGGGCCGCGCCACGCTCGACGAGATGAAGTCCCCCGACGAGGCCTGACCGCCGCGCGTGGCTGACCCGTCCGAGACGACGCAGGTCTCCCACGAACCAGCCGTTCTCGAGCGCGAGGAGCTGCTCGCGGCCGTTCGCGCGCTCGCCACGCAGGTGGGCGAGCTTCAGGGAGAGCTGCACACCCTCCGGACACAAGCCCGGGCGCTGCCCGCCGAAGACGGTGACCGGCCCGGCTGGGAAGAACGCGTCCCGAAACGGCTGGAGAGCGCTCCGTGGGTCCGCTCGCTCGATTCGCCCAAGTTTCGGCGAGCTGCCGTTCCCTGGCTTCTGCTCGAGATCCTCTTCCTCGTCGCGGTTGCCGTCCTCGCAGTCGTCGCCGACTTCAGCGCACCGGCGGCGATCGGGGCGATCTTCGGAGCGTGGCTTCTCGTCGCGCTAGCGGAATGGACGAACGCTCGGGCGGCACGTCGCGATGCAGCGATCCTCTACGACTACATCGCTCCCGGTGCAGCCATGTTTCCCGACGACCCATCGTGGTTCGATCCGCCGGTTGAGCAAACCGCGCTCGAGATCTCGGACCGACGAGAGGCCACGTCCGCGCGCCTGCCACCGCCCGTGGACTGACCCGAAGCGAGCGCACGATCGCGCGCGAGCGACTAGAAGTCCCGCAACCGCGTGCTCTTTCCAACGGCGACCTTCGCGATCTTCTTCATGATCGTGCTCCCGCTCTCGTGGCTCCTGCAGCCACGGGGTGAGCGCTGGCGTCCGTTCATCGTCCTCGCGAGCTTCGTGTTCTACGCCGGTTGGGACTGGCGCTTCTGCTTCCTGCTCGCCTTCTCGATCGTGTGGAACCAGGTCTTCGCGAACGCCATCCACGGCCGCCGTGACGGCCGCGGCCGCAAGTGGCTGCTGGCGATCGCGCTCGCCGGCAACCTCGGGTTGCTCGGCTACTTCAAGTACTACGACTTCTTCGTGACGTCGACGAACAACCTCTTCGCGTTCGTCGGCATAGACGTCCCTCTCGAGGCGCGCTCGATCGTCCTCCCCGTCGGCATCTCGTTCTTCACGTTCATGGGGATCGCCTATGTCGTGGACGTCTTCCGGGGCGATTTCGAGCCCGTCGGCTTCGGGAAGTTCGCCGCCTACCTCTCGTTCTTCCCCCACCTCGTCGCGGGGCCGATCGTGCGCCCGGGCGAGCTCATCCCGCAGTTCCACACGCCGAGAGACCCGCGGTACGTCGACACCTCGCGCGCGTTCTTCCTGATCGGCACCGGGCTCTTCATGAAGGTCGTGATCGCGAACTACCTCGCGGCGAACATCGTCGACGAGGTCTTCGGGGCGCCGAACCAGCACTCGTCGCTCGAGGTCCTGGTCGGGATCTACGCGTACGCGGTCCAGATCTACGCAGATTTCTTCGGCTACACGAACATGGCGATCGGAATCGCGCTCCTGCTCGGTTTCACGTTCCCGCAGAACTTCGACGCTCCGTATACGGCGACCTCGATCACCGACTTCTGGCGGCGCTGGCACATGACGCTGTCACGCTGGCTGCGCGACTACCTCTACATCCCGCTCGGGGGCAACCGCGGCAGCACGCTCTTCACCTACCGGAACCTCATGCTGACGATGCTGATCGGCGGGCTCTGGCACGGGGCCGGCTGGACGTTCATCGCGTGGGGAGCGATCCACGGAGCCGCGCTCGTGACCGAGCGCTTCTGGCGGAGCGGCCGGGCTTCGTGGAACGGCCTTGGACACGCGGCCGGCGCGCCTGGCACCGCTTCGTCACCTTCCAGGTCGTGTGCTTCGCCTGGATCTTCTTCCGCTCCGACTCGTTCGCGGATGCCTGGGATCTCATCGTCCGGCTCTTCACCGCCTGGGGCGAGCCGTCCCCGCTCGTCACCGGGGGCGTTCTCGCCGCGATCGCCGTCGGTATCGGCTCTCAGTACCTTCCCCGCCGGCTTCCCCTGGCAGTCATGGCCCGCTTCTCGCAGCTCCCGATCCCGGCGCAGGCGGCGGTCCTCTCGCTCGGACTTCTCGTCACTCATGCGATGGGGCCGGAGGGCGTGGCACCGTTCATCTACTTCCAGTTCTGATGACGACGCCGGAGACGATGAGACGCAAGCCGCGCAGACGGACCGGTGAGGGAGGCCGTCGCCTACACTCGGCCGGGTCGGCGATCGTCGTCTCGGCGGCGGGTCTGGCGGTCGCGTTGCTGCTGAACGCCCCCGGCCTGCACAAGTCCGCGACGATCCAGCCGGAGGGCTGGAAGCGCGATCTCGCGCTGGCGGCGACGGAGCCGCTCGCCGGCGTGAGCGGCGCTCTTCTCCTCGATCAGCCGCGACGCGCGCTCAAGGCCGCCCTCGGCCGCTCGGACGACGACGAGATCGACACCGCCGTCGCGCTCCCCGAGGGCACGCCCGAGGAGGCACCCGGAGCCGAAACACCCGCCACACCTCCGAAGCGCGAAAGGTTCTCGCCTGAGCGCAAGCTCCGTCTCTGGATTGCCGGCGACTCGCTCGTCGTCGTGCCGGGCGAATCGCTCCTGCGCGCGGTCGCCGGCAACCGCGCGATCACACCGTTGGCAAGATCGACGGCCGGATCGCGAGCGGTCTCGAGCGGCCCGACGTCTTCAACTGGTTCACATACGTGCGCGAGCAGATGCGGTCCAAGAGACCGAAGGCGGTCGTTCTCATGTTCGGCGGCAACGACGACCATGGGTTCATGACGGGCCTCCCCGAGGGAAGGGAAGTCGGCTCGTTCGGCAGCCCGACCTGGCGGGCGGAGTACCGTCGGCGCGTCGGCGCGATCATGGAGACGATCGCGGGAGCCGACGCGTTCCTCGTCTGGATCGGGCTGCCCATCTCGCACGACGCCGAGCAGACACTCCGCTACGACGTCATCAACACGATCGTCCAGTCGGAGGCCGCGAAGCGACCTGGCCGTGCCACGTACCTCGACACCTACTTCTTCTTCGCCGGAGAGGACGGCGGTTTCGCCGAGTACATCGAGGACGACACGGGGAAGCTCGTGAAGATGCGCGCGGACGACGGTGTCCACTTCGAGCGGCCTGCCGGCGACCTCATCGCGGACAAAGTGCTCGAGCGTCTCGAGGAGCGCTACGACCTCACCGGTTGGAGGAAGCCCAGCTAGGACTTCGGCTGCACCCTCACGGGAGCCCGAAGCTTGAACGTTCGCTTCTGCGCAACCACGATCGCCCGGAACGTAAGCGTCACGCCCACCGACTGCGCCGGCCAGGTGAGGACCCCGCTTCGCTTCCCTGTGAAGACGATCCAGCTCCCGAGGGAACCGTCGAGGCACTGGGCCATCTGACCGCCCTTCCAGCATCCGACGACAGTCGGGCCGACGAGGATCTGCAAGCGCATCCTCGCCGCGAGCGGCTTTCCAGCGGCACTCTTGACGGTGATCGTGTAGCGCCACGGCTCTTCGACCACAGGTGTCGCGGAGCTCGTCTTCAGGGCGGCTCGCACTATCGTGGCGGCAGCGCGCAGGGACGCGAGTACCAGCGCGAGGATTGCCAGCCCAAGCAGTCGCATCGCCGTCATCTTAGGCCCGTGCCACGGCGAGCCCCTCGAGCGCCCGCCCGGCCCGGGGAAGCAGCGCGAGAGCGCCGAGCGCGGGGATCGTCGGCACCCAGAACGAGAACAGCCGGTAGACGGCGACGGCGACGAGTGCGGGGGCGAGGGGAACGCCTACGGCCGTGAGCGCGTACGTCATCGCTGCGTCGACTCCACCAACCCCACCGAGCGGAAGAGGGAGAATCGTGGCCGCGTGCCCCGTTGCGAATGCGAGCGTCAGCTCGGACAGGGGCAGTGTCTCCCCGACCGAGCGAAGCGCCGCCCAGAGACAGAGCAGGTTTCCCACCCAGTACACGACCGAGAAGGCGAGCGAGCGTCGTCCCGCTCGAGCAGGAACCACGAGCCGGACCCACGCCGCGCCGGCAATCGCGTACGAGAGTGCCCGCCGGACGAGCGAGCCACCTGGCTCGGTCAATCGTTCCACGCGGCCCGGCTGCGTGACGAACGTCGCTGCGACGAAGCAGATCGGGATTGCGACGAGCCAGGGAACGGTAAGCGAGAGCGGAGCTCCTCCGCCCCGGCCCGCTGTCGCCTCGACTGCGGCCACCCAGGCACCGACCCCGAAGGTGACATAGAAGAGCGTGTTGAAGCCCAGCACGCGGACGAGCCCCTCCCTCGCCGCGAAGCGCGCGCGCCGGAAGCACCAGTACGTCGAGGCGAGCGCTCCCGCTCCTCCCGCCGCGAACACACGAGTCGCGCCGATGCTCGCGAGCATGACGTGGGCGCTCAGACGGAAGCCCGGGTCCGGCCCGCCGTCCCACCGGAACCCTTCCCGGGCGACGGCGGCGTAACCGGTGAGCGCGACGACCTGGGCGACGAAGCAGACGATGAACCACGTCGAGTCGGACTGCGCGATCGCATCCCGTACTTCTGCGAACCCGGCCGCGCGGGCGATGAGCAACCCGACCCCGATGACGAGACCCGCGGCGACGACGATTCCGAGAGCGGCCCGCCACCCGGAGGGAACGAGCTGCCCTGTGGATCGATCGTCACTCACTTGTCACGCACACAGTGTCAGCAACCGTCAAGGCGCCAGCCTCGCGGCCACGCCGAGCGCCGTTCCCGTGACCGCATCAGCCGCGTAGTGGTTGCCGGTCCCGATGACCACCAGCGAGACGAGGGGCGCGTACGAGTATGCGGCTGCCTTCACGACGGGAGACGAGGCGCGCTCTCCGAACGCCGCTCCGGTGAGCACGGCGAACGCGACGTGGAGGCTGGGTAGCGCCGCGACCGGGTTGTAGAGGCGAATCAGCAGCGGGTGCTCGATGTCGATGCCGCTGACCTCGGAGAGCGTGTCCACGAACCCGTCCAGCACACGCGGCGGGGCGGTCGGAAAGAGGAGAAAGACGGGCTGGGCGCCGGCATAGGTCAGGACGCATGCACGCCGAAGCCGGTGATAGCCCGGATCGCGCCGTCGGTAGAGCACCGCGAGCCAGCCCACCGTCAGAGTCACGTTGAAGAGCGCATAGCCGACATTGAGCCCGTGGACGAGCCGGGGATACCGGAGCAGAGCACGCTGCACCGCGGGCTCGACCTCCAACCCGAGCCGCGTCTCGAGCTCGACGACGCGCTCGGCGTTCCGGCGCGAACGCTCACGCCCGTCGCCTCTGAGGACGAGCCACCGAACGAGCAGGTAGAGCCCGTAGGCGGCAAGGCCTAGCGTCACCTCGCGTCCGGCCGAGAACGTCCTCACGCGAGGAGAGCTCCCAACGGATCGATGGCATGGCCAGCTCATTGCGTTGGGAGCTTTGACGCCATGTCATCGGATACACGGCGGCCCAGTGTTCCGCATGAGTTCGCAACGTCGCCGTCCACCGGTCGGCAAGCGCCTGGAGGACATCCATCTCCGCCTCGGTCCCGCCGTCGCGTGCCGGCGGGTCGAGGGCGTCTTCGATCTCCACGCGCCAGCGGCGAGGCGCGACGGGAAGGACGCTGAACGGGACCAACGGCGTTCCGCAGAGACGCGCCAGCACGACGGTTCCCGCCGGGAGCTCGGCCACTGCGTCGAGTAGACGTACCGGATACGTCCGCATCCACTCCTTTGCGTAGTCACCGAGGACGAGGATCGCCTCGCCGGCCCGGAGCAGCCGCGCGGCCTTCGACACCGGCTCTGAGTCGTACAGGATCCCGAGCCCGGACCGGATCCGCAGGCCCTCGACCGCCCACGCGAGCCAGTCGTCGGTCACGATCGCGGTCGTCGGGACCGGGACGATCGCCTCCGGCAGCGCGGTCGCGACCTCCCACCCGCCAACGTGTGTCGACACCAACAGCACTCCGCGTCCGCGCGCCAACGCAGCGTCGATGTGCTCCCGGCCGTGGATCTCGGTCGTCGCCGAGAAGCTCGTCCGGCCGCGCGAGCGCCCACAGGAAGTCGGCCGAGCGGCGAGCCTCGTTTCGCATCTCGCGACGGACGAGCGCCTTCACGTCCGGATGGTTCGGCGGGAGCCCGAGCGTGTGGCAGAGGTTCGCAGCCAGTTGCCTCCGCTTCCCCGGGCGAGCTCGCCCACTCGAGGGTCGCCCCGACACCGGTCAGCGGGTGGATCACCGAGACGGGCAGCCGACCCGACACGGCGCTCGCGCCGACGATCGTCCGCCTGAGAACACGAGCCGCAAGCGGCCCCTGTCCGAATGGAGCGTCCGGCCGAGGCTCCCCGTCCGGCGCCAGACGCAGGGCGGCGAGCCGGTGGAGCACGCTCATCGCCGCGGGGAAGCGACGTCAGCCGAAGGGTCACGCGCTCCTCGTAGTGCACGTCACCTATGAGAGAGTCGTTCGTCGTCCTCGACACCATCGTGATCTTGACCGGGACGCCCGACTCCGAGTCGAACCAGACGTCATGCCGTGTCGAGCCGCGTGTCTCACCCGAGAACGTCGACGTCCGCCGCACGTGCTCGGCCGAGACCGTCTGCCCGCCAACCGCGACCTCTTCCCGTCCGACGAAACGGCCGGTTCCGCGCTCTTCCGAGGTTCGAGTCGAGCACGAGATCCTCCACGTCGGAGATTCGCGGGCGACAGGACGAATCGGGCTGTCCCTGCACAGGTACGTGGTCGGCTCGGTACGACCGAAGAACGTGTGCCGCTCGTCCTGTGAGACAAGCTCCCAGCCTCCCGGAGTCGTGCAGTAGACCCACTCGGTCGTGCGGCGCTTCAACACTCGCCAGAGAAGGCTGATGCCGCAATCGGCCGCGTTGATGGTGATCGTCGAGCGCTTCGGATAGCGGTGCGTCACGCCGGACAGCGCATCGGTCTTCTCGAAGCCGTCCGTCGCGTAGACGTAGACTCCTTCGGGAATCGGCGACTCGGCGGGCGCAGGCTCCGTCTCCTCGCGGAAGCTGTCGATCGCCTCGCCCACGGTGACCGGCTCGGCCGTGTCGCGAAGGACGACGAGCCACACGGCGGCGATCGCCACCGCGAACACGCCGATGATTCCGGCCACGATGAGCCCGGCCCGTCTCACGCGCGCGAGCGTATCGCGCGGGGAGCCGGACGAAGCCAGCCAAGGTTCCAGGGCTCCAAAGGCGGGTAGCCTTATCGGTCGATCCCAGGTCCCGACCGGTCCCCAGGCCGCTTCTCCGGCTGAAACGGCCCTCGCTCCGCGAAACCGCCCGACGATGGATACTCGACGCAATCGAACGGAGGGAGGCGTGATGCCTGACGCCTACACGATGGGCTCGTGGAAGCCGTTCCCGGGTCAGGAGGACGCGTTCATCGAGGCGTGGACCGAGTTCGCGAGCTGGGCGACTGGCTTTCCCGGTTCTGGAAAGGCGCGCCTCGCACGTGATCTCCGCGAGCCGGACCGGTTCTGAGCTTCCTGGACTGGGAGAACATCGAGGCCGTGCGCAACTGGAAGAGCTCACCGGAGTTCAAGGAACGAATGGGCCGCGTACAGAAGCACATCGACGAGTTCGCACCTACGGAGCTCGAGCTCGTGGCGAGCTGCACGAGCGGCGCGGCGGTGAGCACAGAGACACGCACGTTGATCCTCGGTGGCGGCTTCGGCGCCTTGCCGTAGCCACCGAGCTGAAGCACCTGCTGGGGCGCGAGCACGACGTCGTCGTCGTGGATCGCGACGAGTACTTCTCGATGGGCCTGCGCAAGCTCTGGGCGCTTGTCGGGCATGCGACCATCGCCGACGGCAGCCGCTCGCGCCACGCCCTCCGCGAACGCGGTGTGCGCGTCCTTCCCGGGGATGGCGGAACCGGATGCGGCGCATGCGGCCGAGAAGCGCGCGTTCGAGAGCGAGCGCCTCGAGCGCTGGTTTGCTCAGGAGCGCCGCGTCAGAGAACGATGCGGAGAGCGAGGTGCAGCGGGCAGCCTGCGCCGACCAGCGAGCGCACGAGATGGAGATCGGCGCCCGCGCCCTCGAGGAGCCACGCGTCCTCGTCTCCGAAGCCGAGCGACCGGAACTGACCGAGGCGCCAGTCGGCAACCTGGCGATCTTCGAGGTCGAGCTCTTCGTTCGGGGGATACTGCTCGGCGGACGTGGACATCGCGCTCCCTCTCCTGGCGGGCTTCGTAGGTACCTGCTCTAACGATCGGAGCGCGGTGAAGTTGTTGGCAGAACGTAAGACCTCGTTGCGTCGGCGTTGCGCCACCCGTGATCGCAAGTGCTCATGGCCGGGTTAGAGTCGTCGTTCCGACGCGAAGGAGGTGCGATGGCCGACTACACGATCATCCGGCTCGAGGACGTGGACGACGTACTCGGGGACTATCCCGGCGAGATGCGGATGATGACGTCCGCCCTCGGCGCCGAGCAGGTGGCGTTCACGCACCGGCGGATGCCGCAGCACACGGGTGGGAAGGGCGCGTACGGCCACCGTCACAAGGAACAGGAGGAGATCTACTTCGTCGCCTCGGGGAAGCTGCAGTTCAAGCTGGGCGACGACGTCGTCGAGCTCGAGCGCGGTGCGGCCGTTCGCGTTCCGCCCGAGACGTGGCGCTCGGTCTGGAACGACGAGCCCGAGGACGCCGAGCTCATCATCGTGTCGAAGATCGTCCCGGCGGCTCGCAGCGACGACGCGGAGTACCTCGAGAACTTCTGGCCCGAGTAGGCGCGACACTCAGCCGCGCGGCCAGCCGAGCACGTCCTTCACGGGCGAAGCGCCAGTGCTCCTGGAACGCGGGGCCCGGCGGCCCAGCCGATGCGTAGGCGGTCGGTATGCCTCCGGGAGCTTTGATGTACGAGTCCTCGCCCCATCTGCCGGCAAACGCCATCCAGGGCGGAGCCGTCGGGGACACGCGGACGAGACGCGGCCGGACGAGCCGCCCGGTGCCGGTGTGATCCACCGGCTGAAATCCGCTCTGCTCGATGATCGAGATGAAGAACGGCTCGACGACGCGAGGATCGAACCGGTGCCGCCCGGCGTCGGGAAGTTCGCATGCGAGCCGATGGCGACGTAGCTGAGCGGTCGTAGGCCTCGCTTCGGCGCCCTCGCCCAGTCGCGCCGAACACCTTCGTCGTGCTGCGAGTATCCGACGAGCAGCGGCCTTCCGCGAAGGTCGAGCACGACCGAGACGGCCTCCCAGTCGCCTTCGTGCACCTGCCAGAACTCGCCTGCAGGAACGGTCGGGCTGTAGTCGTTGTACGGGTACCAGAGCCAGTACTGGAGCTCGATTCGCCTCCCCACGCGGAAGGCCGCGCCGTAGACCGTGGGCGCTGCGCGATGCGCGGCCTCCGCCTGCACATAGCAGGGAGAGGCGGCGGTGCCCTCGATCGCCGGCAGATGCGCTGGTCCAGTCTGAGATCGGCCGCACCCGTCGGGAGCGGGCCGTCGACCTTCTCCCAGCCGTCTGCGGTCCTCTGCTGGAGATCCGAGTCCGCGAGGAAACCCGTCGACCGGGACCGGCAGGAAGCGCTCGGCGGGGTGAAGGACGAGGATCGGGATATGCCGCGTGAGGAGCTTTGCCAGCGGCGGAGTGGTCGACTCCGGCGCTCCACCCGCGACCGGGACGAGAACGCAAGTTACAAGTTGCAACTTGACGATGAGCCAGAGGACGCGAGCCACGTCGAGAGCAAGGTACAACGTTGTCACTTGCCGATCCGCAGCCGACCGACGGCGCCAGGTGCGTGGTGAGCGCTACGACGCGCTCGGGCGCGGAGTCCGGCCGGGGCGGCAGCGGGCAGGCGACGAAGCGCCTCCCTGTGAGCACGTACCCGAGCTTGTAGGCCTCGCACCCGGCGCAAAAACCTGTCGCGCCTGCGAGGAGTGCGAGCACGGCCACGATGCCGCCGAGCGCTGCGCCGAGCATTTCGAAGCCGGCGACGTACGAGACAGAAGCCGCTGTGAGAAATGCGACGCCGACCATGTTCGCGAACCGCGGCGGCCGCGCGTCCTCGAGCGCGCCCTCGCCGACGAACGGCTGCACGAGCTCGAAGTACGCGAGGCAGGGGAGGCAGTACCGGCGCCCGAACGTCAGCCCGACCGCGAGCTGGAGAGCAAGGAGCGCGAGCAGCCACCACCATCCGGTGACGACCGCGACACCCGAGAGCGCGCCGACGACCACCTGGTTGAAGCGGGGCGCGCGCGAGTCGATGACGTCGAGGTCGCGGTACGGGTCAGCGATGCGCGCGGCGACTCTTCGCTTCACTTTGTGAAGTATTACACGGTACGCGGGGTTGGACCCGTCGGGTCTGACGCCCACTATGCGCGGGCCCAGGCGGCGAGCGCGTCCACGACCGCGCGAAGCCGCAGCCCGTCGCCCGTCAAGACGTACTGGACGAGCGGCGGGCGTGCATCGTGCACCTCGCGGCGGAGGACACCGGCCTGCTCGAGCTCGGTCAGGCGCTGGGCGAGCGTCCCGGGAGGGATCGCGCCGAGCGCCTGCCGGAACTCGCCGAAGCGCGTACAGCCGTGGTACGAGGCGTACAGGATCGATACGGCGTAGCGCCGTTCCAGGAGGTCCGCCGCGCGGCGGACGTCGTCCGGGACGGGGCTCCCGTGCTTACACCGGGACATTCGACTGGACCGACTTCTCCTCGAGCGCGAGCGAGAGCACCTCGGCGATCGACATCACCGGATGGAACGTGACGTCGTCCTTCACCCGCTCCGGGATGTCGGACGAGGTCGGCGCGGTTCCGCTCCGGAATGATCACGTCGGTGATCCCCGCCGCATGGGCCGCGAGCACCTTCTGCTTGAGGCCGCCGATCGGCAGCACGCGACCCTGCAGCGTGATCTCCCCGGTCATGCCCACCGTGTGCTTGACCGGGCGGTTCGTGAGGAGCGAGGCGACGGCCGTCGCCATCGTGATGCCCGCGCTCGGGCCGTCCTTGGGGATCGCGCCAGCGGGGACGTGCACGTGGAACGCGCGGTTGTCGAAGGCGTCCTCGTCGATCCCGAGCTGTGGCGAGAGCGCGCGCACCGACGAGATCGCGATCTGCGCGGACTCCTTCATGACGTCACCCAGCTGACCCGTCAGAACGAGCTTGTCGCCGTCCTTGTGTGACGTCGCCTCGATGAAGAGGACGTCGCCACCCGTGGCCGTTGCGGCCAGGCCCGTGGCCACTCCAGGCACCGCAGTCCGCTCGGCGGTCTCGCGGAACACCTTCTGGCGGCCCAGCGCCTCGCGCACGGCGGTCTCGTCGATCTCGATTGGAGCCTCGGCCTGCTCCGATGCGATCTTCGTCGCCGTCTTGCGCAGCACCGTCCCGAGCTCGCGCTCGAGCTGGCGGACTCCCGCCTCGCGCGTGTACTCGGTCACGACGAGCTCGATCGCCTCGTCCGCGATCGAGACCTCGTCGTCCTTCAAGCCGTTTCGCTCCCGCTGGCGCGGCCAGAGGTAGCCCCGGGCGATCGCGACCTTCTCGTCGGTCGTGTACCCGTCGAAGCGGATGACTTCCATCCGGTCGAGGAGCGGGCCAGGGATGGTCTCGGACATGTTCCCCGTGGCGATGAAGACGATCTCGCGAGAGGTCGAGCTCGACGTCGAGGTAGTGGTCTCGGAACGCGTGGTTCTGCGCCGGGTCGAGCACCTCGAGCAGCGCGGAGGACGGATCTCCGCGCCAGTCGGCGCCGACCTTGTCGACCTCGTCGAGCATGATCACCGGGTTCATCGTCCCCGCGTCGCGGAGAGCGCGGACGAGCCGGCCCGGGAGCGCGCCGATGTAGGTCCGACGGTGGCCTCGGATCTCCGCCTCGTCGCGGATCCCTCCGAGCGACATGCGGACGAACTCCCGTCCGGTAGCACGTGCGATCGACTCGCCGATGGACGTCTTGCCGGTGCCGGGCGGGCCGATGAGCGTGAGGATCGCGCCGGAGCGGCGGTCCTCCTCGATGCCGCGCTCCTTGCGCAGCTTCGCGACCGCGATGTACTCGACGATGCGGTCCTTCACGTCGTCGAGCCCGGCGTGGTCGGCATCGAGCACTTCACGGGTGTACACGGGATCGAGCCGCTCCTCGGAGCGCTTGTTCCAGGGCACGGCGAGGAGCCAGTCGAGGTAGTTGCGGATCACGGTCGCCTCGGGCGTCTGGTCGCCCATCCGCTCGAGCCGGGAGAGCTCACGCTCGGCCTGCTCGAGGACGTTCTCGGGCATCTCCGCCTCGGCGATCTTCGTGCGGTACTCCTCGACGACGGAGGCTTCGTCCTCGCCGAGCTCCTTGCGGATCGAGTCGAGCTGCCGCCGGAGGATGTACTCGCGCTGCTGCTTCTCGACGCCGGACTCGACGTCCTCCTGGATGCGCCGACGCACCTGCATCAGCGCGAGCCGCTCGCGCTGGAGCTGCAGCGCGAGCTCGAGCCGCTCGCGGACGTCGACGGTCTCGAGGAGAGACACCTTCTGCTCGAAGGTGAGATCGGGTGAGTAGCCAGACGTGTCGGCGAGCGCACCTGGCTCCGAGATCGAGCGCACGAAGGCGGCGATGCGCCCGTCGTCGCCGCGCAGCTCGAGGATCTCCTCGACGACGGCGCGGTACTCGCGCTCGAGCTCGCGGATCCGGCCGTCGGCGGACTCCTCGTCGGGGCGCTCCTCGACGTCGATGAAGAGGCGTCCCTGGGCGTCGGTCGCTGCCGCGCCGGCGATGCCGCGGTGGAGGCCGTTGAGAGCGACGGCGCGGCCACCGCCGGGAAGCCTGATCCGGTCGGTGACCTCGGCGACCGTGCCGACCTTCGCGTAGCCGTCGTCGTGCTTGGGGACGAGGAGCACACGATCCTCGTCGCCGACGTCGACGGTGAGGGTGACGTTCATGTTCGGGAAGACGACGAGGTCCTCCAGGGGGACGAGCAACAGGCGAATGGCGTTCTCGTTCTCGCTCACGGTTCTCGCTTTCGTACGGATGCCGTAGTTGGTTCAGAAACTGTACCGACGCGAGGACCAGGGCTGCGTCGGAATGGCCGAGCGCGCTAACCTTCCTTGCGGCGCAACCGCTCGAGCGTGATCCGCGCGACGCGTCCGGCAAGGCGATCGGCAGAGACTCCGACACCGTCCGGCCTCCAGGTCATCACGCCGGCGACGAAGACGCCACCGCTCCAGAAGACGAGCCCGGTGTCGTGCCGCGCAGTCGAGATCCAGCCTGCCTTGTGGAGCACGGCGACGCCCCGCTCACCTCGGAGCGACGTGTCGAGCTTCGGCGCATCTCGGACGTGCGCGAGGAGCCACAGGAGATAGCGGGCATCGGCAGGCGTAAGCCCTCGCCGCGCGGTGCGGAGTCGCCCTTTACCTCCGGAGGCGAGCCAGACCGCGCGCCATAGCCGGGTCATGTCCCAGGCGGTCGTGTACTTGCCGACACCGAACGCGGGTCGCTCGTCGACCCGCACGGGGATCGAGCCCGACAGTGTGCGAACGAGGTACCCGCCGTACATCAGCGTGTCGGTGAGACCGATCGAGCGCATGAGATCGTTGACGCGGTAGGCGCCGGAGCTCGTCGAGCCGCCGAGCCAGACGAGGAGCGAGTTCGCGGCCGCGTCGTCGGAGGGGATGAGCATCTCGCGCAGGAGCGCGTCGAGGCGCGAGCCGGGCGACGGGATCCCCGGGTGCTCGGCGAGCACAGCCGCCGCGATCGCGAGCTTGAGCGTCGAAGCAGCCGGAAAGCGCGCCTTCGCGTTCCATGCTGCGCCCGCTCCTCCGGTCAGGCTCTGCACGTAGAAGCCCGTCGTGCCCCTGTACTCGCGATCGAGCGTTCGGAGCTTCCTCGCCAGCACGGAGTCCTGTCGCGCGCGAACGACACGCGGTCGCGACGCAGAGGGGAGTCCGAACACGTCGCGAACGACGCTGAAGGAGCGACGGCCGCCTCTGACCGATCGTCGTCACGCGAACGGTGACGTCGCCGGTAGGGAACGAGACGCGGAGCGAGAAGCGTCGCCCGCGAAGAGGCTTCGACGCCAGCCTCCGACCGTCGGCGAAGACGATCACTCTCGTCGTACCGCGAGCGGCGCGGCCGGTCACGAGGCCGTAGGAGACCTGATGCGGTGCCGGCTGCTCGATCGCGGGCGGTGGCAGCGGAGGCGCGTCGATCACAGGGCAACGATAGAGCCGCGACACAGGCGACCGAAGCCGCAGTAACAACTCGTACATGCCCGCTCCACCCGAGGCGGGCTCGAAACGGCTCGACCAGGCGTCGTAGGACGGAGCTCCGCACAGTGACTGTAAGCGTATCGACGCACAGGCAGCCGCAGCTCTCCGACCTCACTCACCTCTGACTGCGCCGTCTCCGCCACCGTCGAGGTCAGCCCAGGGTTCCGTACCCCACTAGCCTTCCGGCGTGCCGATCTTCGCGCACCTCGATCTCGACGCCTTCTTCGCCGCGGTCGAGGAGCTCGAGGATCCGGAGCTGCGCGCGAAGCCACTCGTCGTCGGTGGCGATCCACACGGGCGAGGGGTCGTGTCGACCGCGAACTACACCGCGCGCCAGTTCGGGATCCACTCGGCGATGAGCTCGGCCGAGGCGCTTCGGCGCTGCCCTTCCGCCGTCTTCGTTCGCCCCCGCCACGCGCTGTATCGGCAGTACTCGAGGGTCGTCTGGGACACGGTGGCAGAGATCGTCCCGCGCATCGAGCGCACCGGAATCGACGAGGGATACCTCGACCTCGGAACAGTGGTCGACGACTTCGTGCAAGGCACGCGCAGTGGCGTCGGCAATCCAGACCGCGGTGCGCGCGACGACGAGCCTCACCTGCTCGCTCGGAGTCGGAACCTCGAAAGTCGTGTGCAAGATCGCGTCGGACCGCCGGAAGCCCGCTGGCGTCACGGTGGTACCTCCCGGTACCGAAGCGGACTTCCTGGCCCCACTCGCGGTGCGTCTCCTTCCGGGAGTCGGTCCGCGCGCGGAAGCGCGCCTGCACGCGGCCGGGGTGCACACGATCGGCGGCCTCGCCGCGTTGCCGGATCCGGACCTGAAGGCGCTCCTGCCCGGATCGCTCGGTCCCTGCTGCGCGCTCGTGCCAGAGGGATCGACCCGCGCGACCTCGAGCTCGCCGGCGAGCCGGTCTCGGTCTCGGCCGAGGACACCTTTGCGCGCGACGTCTCGGAGCGCGTCCCAGCTGCACGACGAGATGAGGCGCCTGGCCGAGCTCGTCTCGGAGCGGCTTCGCAGCTCGGGCCTCTCGGGTCGAACGGTCACCGCGAAGCTCCGCTACGGCGACTTCTCCATCCGCACTCGCTCGACGACGCTCGCGGCTGCGGTCGACGAGGCCGACGTCATCGGCCAGGTCGCATGCGGGCTCCTCGACCGTGGCCTCCGCGACCGGCCCGGGGCACTTCGGCTCGTGGGCGTGGGCGTCTCGGGGCTTTCGCCGCATCGCCAGCTCACGTTCGAAGAGGCATAGGGGTTCGTCCAGCGCCGCATCGCGACACCCGCGCTCGATTGCGTCGGAGCTCTTAGAGTCCCGGCATGCTCGAGGCCGCCTTCTGGGGCCTGCTCACCGCCGGGTCGCTCGTGGGTCGGCGCCGCGATCGCGGTCTTCGGCCGGCTCGGCCATCGCTGGATCGGGCTGGCGATGGCGTTCGGCGCGGGTGCGCTCATCGCTGCCGTCGCCTACGAGCTCGTCCTCGAGGCATTCGAGACGAGCATACGCGCTCGCGGCCTCGGGTTCGCCGTCGGCGCGCTCGTCTTCTACGTCGGGGACTGGATGATCGACGCGCGTGGCGGCCACGGGCGGAAGAGCATGTCGGGCGAGTGACCAGCTCGCCGGAAGTGCCGACGCGATCGTGCTCGGCACCGTCCTCGACGGGATCCCCGAGTCGTTCGTCCTCGGTGCCTCGATCTCAGGAGGACGCCGTCGTGCCCGTCGCCGTCGTCGTCGGTGTCTTCGTCTCGAACATCCCGGAAGCCCTCTCGGGCACGAGCGGCCTCCTCGAAGCGGGCTGGACGCGCGGCGGGTCTTCGCGCTGTGGAGCGAGCGTCGTCGCCGTGTCCGTCGTGGCAGCGGCGGTCGGATGGGGTCTCCTCGACGTGATGCGGACCAGGCGGAGGAGCGTTCGCTCTCGCCTTCGCCGGCGGAGCGCTGCTCGTCATGCTCGCGGACACGCTCATGCCCGAGGCGTTCGACCTCGGCGGCCGTGAGGCCGGGCTTGCTAACCGCGCTCGGATTTCGCGCTCGGCTTCGCCTGTCCTGAGCTCAGATGCGCAGCAGAGGGCGGGTCAGACAGGTCGGCCCGCCGTCGCCCTTCTTCGAGATCTCCTCGCCTAGGTAGACGACCACGTCGACGCCCGAACGCTCCATCCGCCTGCGCGTCTCCGGGTTGCCGTCGAGCGCGAGCGCGCGTCGCGGCCCGAGCGCGAGGACGTTCGGGCCCTGGGACTCGAACTCGTCGTCCGGCACCTCGACGACCTCGATCCCGCGTTCCGCGAGGAGGTCGGAGCAGGCGAACCGGCGCGATCCGCGGATAGACGACCGCAAGGTCCTCGTCGAGCGGCGAGATGAACGACATGAGGTGCATCACCTCGCCGGCACCGTTCCAGTGCGGGAGGTCGAACGGCACGACCTCGACGCCGGGGAAGCGCGGCTTCGAGCGCAGGGACGGCCGCCGCGTTCGTGCGATATCCGATGCCCACGAGGAGCGTGCGCGCGTCGAGCCATACCGTGTCGCCGCCCTCGGCGAACGCCGGCGCTGCGAGCTCCGCCGCGACCGGCACGCTCGCGGCCTCGAGGGCTCCTTCGAGAGCGGCCGGCTCGCCTCGCCGCCCTTCCTTCCCCGGCCGGAGCAGCACGGCGCCCTCCTCGCCGACGAGAACCGGGTCGTACACGTAGATGGCATCGGGATTCCCGGGCTCGTGGCGCGAGACCACGACTTCCGCACCCGCCTCCTCGAGCAGTGCGCGGAAGCCTTCGTGCTCCGCGGCTGCCGCCGAGTGGTCGGGTGCGGCTCGCCATCCGTGCTCGCGCCAGCGCGCGGCGTCCTCCGGAAGCGGCGGGCGAACGAGCACGCGCCGGAGCGTCCCCGTCATCGATGCGCTTCCGTACTGCGGCACGCAGCTGACGCTACACGGTGTTCGCGGGCGTCCGGCCGTCGAGGAGAACGGCCCGCAGCGCGTCGATGCAGAGCTCGAGCATCGCGCGGCGTGTGCTCGCGCGTGGCGCTCGCGATGTGCGGCGTCAGGACGACGTTGTCGAGCGTGAGCAGCTCCTCGCTGCACGCAGGCTCGTCCTCGAACACGTCGAGCGCCGCGCCGGCGATCGTGCCGCCTGGAGCGCCTCGACGAGCGCCAGCCTCGTCGACCACCTTGCCTCGCGGCCGTGTTGACGAGGATCGCCGTCGGCCTCATCGCCGCGAGCGCAGCCGGCATCGATCAAGTGGTGTGTCTGCGGGCGTCAGTGGGGCGTATCGAGGCTCACGACGTCCGCGTTCTCGGAAGCTCGTCGTGGAGGTCATCGTCCGCGCCGGGCGAAAGTTGCCGCGCGCACCGAGCCCCTCGGCGAGCTCCGCCACCCGTCTGCCGATTCGGCCCAGGCCCGACGACGAGGAGCTCCTTGCCGTCGAGGCTCTCACCGAGCATGAACTCGGGCGTGAACTCCCACGGCTTGCGCCGGCGGATGAAGCGGTCGCCTTCGGCGATGCGGCGGAGGAGCGCGAGCGTAAGGCCGATCGCGAGCTCCGCCGAGCGCGTTCGTGAGAACGTCCGGCGTGTTCGTGACGACGATGCCACGCGCGCTGGCGGCCTCGAGATCGACGTTGTCGACACCGACCGCGTAGTTCGCGACGATCGCGCAGCTCAGGCGCCGGCGGCGTCGAGGTACGCAGTCATCGATCAGGACGCGCCGGTATGCGCGACGACGCCGTTCGCGCCGACGCGGCGAGTCGGCGAAGAGCTCGAAGTCGTGCCTCGAGCACGCTGCTCGATCTCAGCTGCAACGGGAATCGCGCTCGATGAACGCGTGGCCGCGCGGAGAGGACATCGAGCTAGCCGGAGTCGAGGACGCGCGGACGGTGCGAGGACGAGTAGACGTCCTTGCGCAGGATCAGGCCGTTCTCGGAACGGAAAGACGTCGATGCCGTCCCACTCGAGCCGGCGACCGTCACGACGCGTGGCAGTCGCCGTCCACTCGCTGACCACGAGCCCGTCGCGCGCGTAGCAGCCGGCGTCCTCGAAACGCCAGGTCGGGCCAGTTCTCGAAGATCCGCGCGATGTGCGGGCCGACTCGTCTCCGTCCACGCGCTCGCCCGGCCGTGTGGTTCTCGAAGACCATGCCCGGAGCGTGAAAGGCGAGGATCGCCTCGACGTCGTGGGCGTTCCAGGCGTCGTTGTAGCGCTCGATCGTCCGCTCGAGCTCGGCTGCCGAGTCGCGGTCCACGGAGGCGAGTATCGCACGGTGTCGACACCGAGAACTCGAACCCGCATGGCTTCAGGTGTAGTGTCAGACACCATCATTGACGAACATCGATCTATCGTGCTAGGGTGACATCGATGAATGTCGATTATCGTCGATGCTGTGCCGGCGGATGCTGTCGCCGCTCGACGACGAGCTGACGAGTGCAGACGCAGAGGCCACGGCGGCGCTCTTCAAGGCGCTCGCCGACCCGACACGCGTGCGCATCGTGAACATGCTCGCCCGGAGCGAGGAGCCGGCCTGCGTGTGCGAGCTGATCCATCGCTCGGGCTCTCCCAGCCGACCGTGAGCCACCACCTGAAGAAGCTCGTCCAGGCGGGCCTGCTCCAGCGCGAGCAGCGGGGCGTCTGGGCGTACTACAGCCTCGACCGCGAGGGTCTCGAGCGCGCGGCGACGCGTCCTCGACCTGAAGGGAGTCAGCGGTATGAGCACGACCGACGTCCACGAGCAGGTGCGCGAGCGCTACGCGGAGGCGGCAACCAGCCTCTCCGAAGGCTGCGGCTGCGGATGCGACTGCGAGAGCATCGGCTGCTGCGGCGAGGAGGCGACGACACTCTTCGGCCAGGGTCTCTACGAAGCCGGCGAGCGCGCGGCCTTCCCGAGAATGCGGTGGCCGCGAGCCTCGGTTGTGGGAACCCGGTCGCCGTGGCGGAGATGCACGAGGGCGAGACCGTGCTCGACCTCGGCTCGGGCGGTGGCATCGACGTCCTTCTCTCGGCCCGACGGGTCGGCCCCACCGGCACCGTCTACGGGCTCGACATGACCGACGAGATGCTCGCGCTCGCGGAGCGGAACGCGCGCAAGGCGGATGTGACCAACGTCCACTTCCTGAAGGGGCTCATCGAGGAGATCCCGCTCGAGGACGCGAGCGTGGACGTCGTCATCTCGAACTGCGTCGTCAACCTCTCGCCCGAGAAGCCGAGAGTGCTCGCCGAGATCGTGCGCGTGCTACGCCCGGGAGGCCGAGTCGGGATCTCGGACGTCGTCGCGGAGGATCGGCTCACCTCAGCCGATCGCGCCGCAGCGCGGAAGCCACGTCGGCTGCATCGCCGGCGCGCTCTCCGAGAGCGAGTACCGCGAGGGGCTCGCGGCGGTCGGGCTCGTCGATGTCGAGGTGGAGTTCACGCACGCGGTCGCGGACGGCATGCACGGAGCGATCGTCCGGGCACACAAGCCGGGCTGACAGCGCTATCTCGGCCGATACGGAGTTGACTCCGTGGCCCAGGTATGCGCCGAGTGTCTGCAAGGACGATCCGGGCGGCCGCTCGACTCTGCCAGGTGCCTTCGGCACGAGGCCGCGAAGCAGCCGTCAGGCGAGCAGTCCTCGATTCGCGGCCAGCGCTTCGAGAATCCGGTCGACGTCCTCCTCGACGTTGTAGAGGTGGAGCGAGATCCGAAGGTTCAGGTCGCGGGTCGAGGTGACGATCCGCTGGGCCGCTAACGCTGTCGACGAGAGCGTTCGGATCGGTCGAGGCGACGCAGGCGAGCGGGCCGCGCCCGCTTCTCTCTCGCGGTGTTACCACGGTCGCACCGAGCTCGTCGAGGCCCGCGAGGAGCCGGTCGACGAGCGAGCTGACGTGCGCCTCGATCGCGGGCACGCCGACCTCGGCAATGAGCTGAACACCGGCGACACCCGGGTAGAGGGAAGGGACCGGCGGTGTGCCGCCGTCGAACCGGCGCGCCGTCGCATGTGGCGAGTAGTCGGCGATCGACATCGCGAAGATGTCCTCGTCCGCGAACCAGCCGGTCTGTGTCGGCAGAAGTGGCGCCGCGGCAGCGACCCGCGCACCCACATGAAGGCGAGCCCCGCCGACCCCAACAAGTACTTGACGGTGCCACCCGTGACCACGTCGGCGCCGAGGCTGCGCACGTCGAGCTCGAGGGCGCCCACGGCCTGGTAGCTGTCGGCGGGGCGCGAGCGCACCACTCGCGTGGGCGACCTCGGCGATGGACGAGACGTCGTGCCGGTGTCCCGTGCGGAACGAGACCGTCGTGCAGCAGACGAGTGCCGTCCGCTCATCCACCGACTGAGCGAAACGCTCGGGCGGAATCGACCCGTCGGGCTGGGCCAGGACTCGGACGACCTCGGCACCGCGCAGCGCTTGAGCGTGCGCGATCTGCCCGACGGTGGGGAACTCGTAGTCGCTGATGACGATGCGGTTCCGCTCCCCGTGAAGTCGAGCGCCGAGACGAACGCGCTCACTGCCTGCGAGACCGATGTCGTGACGGCGACCTCGTCGGGGGTCGCATGCAGAAGCCCGGCGAACGCCGCTCGCGCCGCCTCGTTGCGCTCGACCCAGAACTCCCACTCGGCGCCGTTCTCGTCCCACCCGTCCAACCATTCTTCGGCCGCCGCGCGCACTCGCAGCGAAAGCGCTCCCTGCGAGCAGGAGTTGGCGTAGGTCGCGTGCTCGAAGATCGGAAACTCGCTCCGCGCGACATGTCCCGGAGTCAGACCCGGGACAGGTCCTACCGGCCAAGGTAGGCCTTGCGCAGCTCGTCGTGCCGGATGAGCTCGGCCGCCTTGCCTTCGAGGACGATGCGTCCCGTCGACAGGACGTAGCCGCGGTCGGCGATCGAGAGCGCGACGTTCGCGTTCTGCTCGACGACGAGCATCGCGACGCCCTCCTCGTGCACCTGTTCGATGATCTCGAAGTTCTGCTCCACGAGGATCGGCGCGAGCCCCATCGAAGGCTCGTCCATGAGCAGGAGCTTCGGGCGCGCCATGAGCGCTCGCCCCATCGCCACCATCTGCTGCTCGCCGCCCGAGAGCGTGCCCGCCAGCTGGGTGCGCCGCTGGTGCAGGAGCGGGAACAGGGAGTAGACCCGCTCGTAGTCCTCCGGGCGACCGCCGCCGTGCAGGTACGCGCCCATCTGCAGGTTCTCGAGGACCGTCATCGGGCCGAAGAGCCGCCGGTTCTCCGGGACGATCGCCATCCCCCGGCCGATGCGGTAGCTCGTCGAGCGGTTCGTGATCTGCTCACCGTCGAAGGAGATCGTGCCGGTGCGCGGACGCACGATGCCGAGGACGGTCTTGAGCGTCGTCGACTTCCAGACGCATTCCCGCCCAGCAGGCAGACGAGCTCGCCTTCCCCAACTTGCAGGTTCGCGTCCTGCAGGATGTGCATCTGGCCGTAGTAGGTGTTGATCCCCTCGAGGCGCAGGAGTGGCTTGGATCCGTTCGTGACCTCGCTCATTTCCGCTCCGTGGCCGAGGCGCCGAGGTAGGCCTCGACGACCTGGGGGCTCGTCGCGACCTCGTCGAACGTACCTTCGGCGATCTTGACGCCGTGGTCGAGTGCGACGACCCGGTCGGAGATCCCCTCCACGACGTGCATGTCGTGCTCGATCACGAGGATCGCGTACCCGCCGTCGTCTCTCAGCTTCGCGATGAGCTCCGTGATCTCGTGGGTCTCCACCGGGTTCATCCCGGCCGCCGGCTCGTCCAGCAGGAGGACACGGGGACTCGTCGCCGTCGCGCGCGCGATCTCTAGACGGCGCCGGTTCGCATACGAGAGACTGTAGGCCGGCTGCTCCCACCGGTAGCCGACGAGTCGGTCACCGAAGAACGAAAGTCTCTCCTCGGCGAGACGGCGATCTCACGCTCTTCGCGACGAGCCGCGGGCGTGCGCAGGATCGACTGGAAGACGTTTGCCTTCGTATGCCCGTACGCGGCTGCCATGACGTTCTCCTTGACAGTCATGTTCAGAAACAGACGCAACGTCTGGAAGGTGCGTGCGACACCACGCTTCGTGATTCGGTACGGAGCGAGCCCGACGATGCTCTCGCCGTCGAAGAGGATGTCGCCCGCATCAGGTGGGTAGACGCCGGTGACGACGTTGAAGACCGTCGTCTTGCCGGCGCCGTTCGGGCCGATCAGGCTCACGATCTCCCGCTCGCCGACGACGAGGTCCAACCCGTCGACCACGACCAGCCCACCGAACGACTTGCTGACATTCACAAGCTCCAGCACGGGGCGCTCGTTCACCGGCTACGCGACCTCGACACGAGGCCGCCCGACGAGCCCATGCGGCCGCACGGCCATGAGAACGACCAACAAGGCTCCCAACAAGATGAAGCGAGTCGCCGCCTGTGCCTCGACCGTGGCCATCAGCAGGTTCTCCCAGACGAATGCTCCGAGGTAGATGGTCGGCACGAGCAGGATCGTCCGCCACGGATCCTTCACGACCGTGAGCAGCAGCATGAGCGCGATCAGCAGGACGAACCCGTAGTTGCCGATCTCGGTCGCATGCTCGGAAGGATGGATGACCCAGCTCTGAACGCCCCGGGCGACGGTGTCGCCCCCGGCCGGCGTCCCTTCCGTACCGGCCGGCCAGAGTGCCGCGACGAACACGTGGACGAGGTACCCGAAGGCGACGAGCGACGTGAGAACGACTGCCAGCTTTCGCCATGGCCGCACCTTCGCCAGGAGCGTGATCAAGATCACGGAGTAGAACAGCCAGCGGGCGTGATTCGCGTCGCGCAGCACCTCGAGCGAGACATTGACCGCGATCGCGCCGACCACCGCGCCCGCGAGGCTCCCCGACCCGCCGAGGATCAGCATCGCGTAGATGGTGATCAGGATCGGCACGTCGTAGCTCGTGGGGAACACGCCGGCCAGGAGGGACGCTTGGATGGTCCCGGTGAGACCGGCAATGCCTGCGCCGAACATGAAGGCAAGTAGCTTGAGCCGGTTCACCGGCATGCTCATCAGCTCGGCCGCCAACGCGTCCTCGCGGACTGCGTGCCAGGCACGTCCCGTCCGTGAACGGACGGCCAGATAGAGCACGACGATCACGAGCGAGACCGCGACGAGCGCGAGGTAGAAGTAGCCCCGAAGCGTGTCGATCTCGAATCCGAAGATCGTGAACGGATCGAGCCCGGCTATCCCGTTCGGCCCTCCCGTAAGGTCCGTCGAGGGCGTCAGTCCGAGGAAGCTGACGCTGTTGCCGTTCGTCGTGATGACGACGAACGCCTGCAGGAAGAAGAGCGTGACGATCGCGAGGTAGTCGCCGAGGAGACGCCAAGAGCTGAGCCCGAGTAGCAGACCGACGAGCGCGGTCCCGGCGACGATGAGCGGCACCGTGAACTGCGCCTCCCAATGAATCCCGTACTGGTCCGAGGACAGCAGCGCGTAGCTGTAGGCGCCGATCCCGAAGAAGGCGACGTAGCCGAGATCGAGCAGTCCTGCCCAGCCCACGACGACGTTGAGCCCGAGAGCGAGGAGCGCGTAGATCAGCGTGTCGATCGAGACGCGCAGGATGTACTCGTCCGAGGTCACGAACGGGATGAGGGCGGCGACCAGGACGAAGGTGCCGAATCGCGCTTGATCCGGGACGCGATCGAAAGCACTCCGTGAGCGCCCGACCAAGCCGCGGCCCCTCTCTCTGCGGGCATCCGCGCTGGCGACCCACTCGTCGACTCCGATCCGCGGCTGTTCGGGCTCGAGCTCGCTCATCAGACCTTCTTGATGTCCGCCTTGCCGAGCAGGCCGGTCGGCCGCACGAGCATGACCGCGATCAGGATCGCGAAGACCACGAGATCGGAGAACGTCGACGAGACGTACGCGATGGAGAAGGACTCGGCCAGACCGATGACAAGGCCTCCGACCATGGCGCCCGGGATGCTGCCGATGCCACCGACGACCGCGGCCGCGAACCCTTTCAGGCCGGCGAGGAATCCCATCGTGTGGTAGACGCGCTCGAAGACGAGCCCGGTCATCACTCCCGCAGCTCCGGCAAGGGCGGACCCGATGAGGAAGGTCACGACGATGACGCGGTCGACGTCGATCCCCATCATCGCCGCGGCCTCGCGATCATGCGAAGTCGCGCGCATCGCTCGACCCACCTGCGTCCGACCCACGAGGAGCGTCAGCGCGACCATCAAGGCCAGCGCCGAGCCGATGACGAGGAGGCGCATCGGCGAGATCTTGAGCGGCCCGAGCGTGAGCGGGAGGAACAGACGACCGTCGTAGAGGGAGAAGCTGTCGTAGGAGCGGAAATTGCCCGAGAACAGGAGCAACGCGGAGTTCTGGAGGAAGAACGACACGCCGAGGGCGGAGATGAGCGGTGCGATGCGCGGTGCGTCCCGCAGCGGCCGATAGGCGAACCGCTCGATGGTCATCCCGAGGACGCTGCATCCGACCATCGCCGCGAGAAACATGAGCACGAAGACGAGCGGGATGGGGATAGAGAGATTCGACGCGCCTCCGAAGACGGCCAGGACGCCGAAGCCGATGAACGCCCCGATCATGTAGACGTCGCCGTGGGCGAAGTTGAGCAGCTTGAGTATTCCGTAGACCAACGAGTACCCGAGCGCAATCAGCGCATAGACGCTGCCGAGGGTGACCCCGTTCACGATCTGCTGGACGAAGAACTCCCAGTCCACGGGGCCTCAGCGTCCCATGGGGCGACACGTGCGGCCCACCCGCGAGGGATGGGCCGCACGTCGATTCGCTGGCACTAGCCGACGAGCGTTCGCTTGTCGCCGGTGATCCGGTAGATGTAGAACTTCGCGAACTTGTTCTGCCCCTTCCCGTCGAACTGCACGGGAAGTCCGAGGATCGTGGCCGGAAGCTTCGTCGTGCGCAGGTTCTTCAGCACCTCGGCGCGACTCGACTTCTTGTCTGCACACGACTTCTTCATCGCCGTCAAGAGCGCCTGCACCGACACGTAGCTCGGCGGGCCGAACGTACCCCAGTTCTTGCCGTAGCGCTGTTCGTACCCCTTGATGATCGCGGCACTGCCCTTGAGGCCGCGGATGTCGCGCGCGAACGACGAGATGTAGCGCCCGGGAGCGGTGAAATCACCGGAGTCCAGGCCGTCCGAGCCGAAGATCTTCGCCCCCTTCCCCTGCTCGACCATCTGCCGGTAGAAGAGCTGCGCGTTCGCCGCCACCTGCCACGGCAGGAAGACGATGTCCGTGTCGCTCGAGATCTTGCTCACGAGCGACGAGAAGTCGGTCACCTTCTGGCCGACGGACTCACGCTGGACCTGGACGTTCGCCTTCCGCAGCACGTTGCCGGCGACGTTTGCGAGGCCGGTCGAGTACACCGTCTGGTCGTCGACGATGAACACCTTTTTCGCCTTGAGCTTCCTGACCATGAACAGTGCGTCGACTGTCGCCTGCTGGTCGTCGCTGCCGACCACGCGGTAGAACGTCGGGTACTTGCCCGACGTCAGATCCGCGTTCGTGGCGGACGGCGAGAGGAACGGCATGCCCGACTTCTTGTAGACGGGGCCGGCCGCGCGCACTTCCTGGCTCCCCGCAGGACCGACGACACCGAAGACCGTCTTGTCCGAAGACAGCCTCGTCGCGCCGAGTGCCGCGAGCGCGGGCTCCAGGTCGTGCGTATCCCACTGGCTGAGCGTGAAGCTCGTCCCATTGGCCTTGTTGAACCGGTCAATCGAGTACTGCGCCCAGTGCAGCTGCTCTGTGCCGATGAACGACACGAAGCCGGTGATCGGCGCCATGAAGCCGAGCGGCAGGCCGTCGCAGGGAATTCCCTGGGCGGAGGATGGAGTCGTGCGTCCGCCAAGCGTGGCCGCGATGGCGGCGACCATGACGACGAGCACGAGACCTGTGGCTTTCCTCATGAAGTTGCCCTCCTCATTTGCATCACTTGGTGTCCTTCATTTGACGCCACGCAGCACCTCGTTGTTGCGAAGGTACGAGACGACGGGCCGTGCCAGGCCCGCGGGAGTGAATCTGACACCCGGCCCGTGTCATGTCAACAATCGTCGCTAGAGGTAGAACTGCTTCCACGCCTCCCACCAGGTGTCGGCGCGGGAGACGATCGTGCGATCGTCCACGCGCTCGACGCCGGCGCGGAAGCGAAGCTCGTCGGGGGCCATCGTGTTCTTGTACTCGACCCTGATCTCGGACGGTCGTCCGGGATCCCACGGCGAGACGGCCGTGAGGTCAGAGAGCGCCCGCTTCGCGCCCTCCTCGATCAGCTGCCGGGCGCGCACCGGAGGGATCATCCTTGCTCCGGACGCGCCGAAGCCCTTCTTCACGGCGACCGTAGTGAGCCCGCCCCCGAGGAGCTCCCGCCCTTCGCGGCAGGAGGCCTCGTCGCCCGTGACCATCAGCACCGGACAGTCCCAGGTGCCGCACAGGGCCGCGTTGATCCCGGTCTCGCCAACGAGCGTTCCGTTGAACCAGAGATTCTGGAAGTCCCGCCCGTAGATCGTGTGGTTCATGACGCCGTCCCGCGTTCCGGCTCGCGCGTGCATGCCGACGAAGAGGGCCGCATCGCAACCCTGCTCGAGGAACTCCGTGTACTCCGTCCACTCGTTCTGGACGACGTACTCGCAGGCAGGGTCGAGATCCTCGGGGATCAGCGAGTTGAAGGTCCACCCCTTCCCCGCCCCGTGGCAGTCCATCACCACGATCTCGGTCGCACCGGCCGCCTTGGCCCCCCGGATGGCGGCGTTGATCTCCTCCGTGTAGAGCTTTCGCCCCTCCTCGTAGAGCGGCTCGCCGCCGGTCGTCTGCTCCCCCTTGACGATCCCGGCGACGCCTTCCATGTCCGAGATGACGTGGACGCGCACGCGAGTAGCCTACGCCGCATCGAGACGGGCCTTCATGGGAAAGGCGTGCTGGTCACCGGCGCCTCGGGTGGGATCGGCTCGGCGTGCGCACGTGCGTTCGTAGCCGAGGGCGCGCGGGTCGTCGTGCACTACCACCGCGGCGAGGAGCGCGCCCGCGCGCTCTCGGGAGAGCTCGGCGGGATCCCGATCGCGCGGGCCGACCTCACGGTCGAGGCGGAGGTCGAGCGCCTGTTCGACGAGGCGCGCGCGGCACTGGGGAGCGTCGACGTCTGCGTCAGGTGCAGGGCGTCTGGCCGCGGGAGGACGTCCCGGTGTGGGAGCTCCCGCTCGAACGGTGGGAGGAGACGCTGCGCCAGAACCTCACGACGGCGTTCCTCGTCGCACGCGGACTTCCTCCGCGAGGTCGAGCGGACCGGCCACGGCTCGCTCGTCCTCGTCGGCTCGACGGCGGGCGTTTTCGGCGAAGCCGGCCACGCCGACTACGCGGCCGCGAAGTCAGCGGTCCTGGGCGGCCTCCTGCTCTCGCTGAAGAACGAGATCACGCGGATTGCGCCACTCGGACGGGTGAATGCCGTGGCGCCGGGCTGGACCGAGTCTCCGATGACCCGCGGGTTCGTCGACGACGACAGCGTCCGAGCGGTGTCCCGCACGATGGCTCTACGCAAGGTCGCGCAGCCCGAGGACGTCGCCGCGCAGGTCGTCGTCCTCGCGTCGGACGCCCTCTCGGGCCACGTGACCGGGCAGGTCGTCGTCGTTGCGGGAGGCATGGAAGGCCGAACCGTCCACCGCGACTGAGGAGTGCTCATGACCGACTCGCAAGAAGGCCGCGTCGTCGTCAACGCCCACACGACGTCGTTTCTCCCCTACGACCTGGAGGGCCCCGTGCAGCCGGAGATGAGCTGGCTGCCGGTGAGCTTCGACCGCGAGACGCAGCAGGGCTCCTACCTCATGCGCATGCAGCCGGGCGCCGTGACGATCGCGCACGATCATCCCGGCATGGAGGAGTTCCTGATCCTCGAGGGCGACCTCGTCGACTCGGACGGGTCCGTCTTCGGCCCAGGAGACTTCGTGAGCTACGAGGCCGGTACGCATCACAACTCGTGGACTGAGACAGGCTGTCTGCTCGCCGTGTTCGAGTGGCGGCGCCCTTGATCAGGGCTCAAGCAGGCACGGGCAGGTGCCGATAGCGAGAGCGACTCCCGACTGGGGACTGACGGCAATCAGCCTCGGCCTGGAGCTCCGAGAAGGGGCGGCGGACGACGCCGCCCTTCTCATTTCGTCGTCGCCTCGCCAACAGTACGCCGGCGATGCGGCAAGACCGCGAAGGCCGACCGGCAAGTCACGCCCGGCCCGAGCCTTGTGACAACTTGTCACTTGTGCGGCTTTCGGCGCCGTTGCTGGAACAGCGACCTCGTGACAACTTGTAACTCGGAGGGAACGGAGCGGGGTGCCGCCAAGCCCCCGCCCTCCGTCCCCGGCAGGCTCCTCCGGTGGAGGAACCGCTCTTCTCCCCTCGATACACCTCACGCTGGCAGCCGCCGCATCGTCGCCCGTCGTGAGTGATTCGAAGCGTCGGCGATTACCGAACCACGGGCGTCACCCGACCGCGCTTGACCGATCCCCCGGAAGGTGTTGACGCTTCCGCTTGACCCGCCAGGCGATCTCGCCGGACGCCATGCTGGAATGGAGTCGTGAGCCGTTTCGTCGAACGTCTCGAGTCGGGCCCGCCCCTCGTCGGAGACGGGGGCATGGGCGCGCTGGTCAGCGCCGCCGTTCCCAGGCTGCGCTGCCCGGAGGAGGCGAACGTCCGAGCCCCGGAGAGCGTTCTCTCGCTCCATCTGGGGTTCATCCGAGCGGGTGCGGACGTGATCGAGGCCAACACGTTCGGCGCCAATCGACGAAAGCTCGCCGAGCACTACCTGGAGAACGACGTCGTCGCGATCAACGAGGCTGCGGTGAAGATCGCACGAGACGCCCGCGAGGTCTCGGGTCGAGACGTCTTCATCGCAGGCTCGATCGGGCCGCTCGGAGATGCCGGCGACTCCCGGAAGGAGAACGCCTCCGTCTTCGAGCAGCAGGCGACGCTTCTCGAAGGCCGCGGCGTCGACCTGTTCATGGTCGAGACGTTCTACGACCTCGACGAGCTGGCGACCGCAATCGCCGCTGTTCGCGCCGTGTCCTCGCTGCCCATCGTCGCCCTCCTGACCTTCGACGAGGACGCCCAGACCCTCGGCGGCGTCTCGGCCGACGACGCTGCGGCCGCGCTCGCAACGCAGGACGTCGCCGCGATCGGCGCCAACCACGGGCTCGGTCTCCAGGCAGCGCTACGGGCGATCGAGCGCATGAGCGGGAGCGGGAAGCCGCTGGCGGCACTCCCCAACGTCGGTCTCGCGAGCCTCGCGGGCCAGCGGATCGTCTTCCCGCACGCCACGCCCGACTACTTCGCGGACTTCGCGGCGCATGCGCGTGAGCTCGGGGCGCGCATCATCGGGGGCTGCTGCGGCACGACACCGACCGAGATCGCGGCGATCCGCCGCGCCGTCGACGAGGAGAGAAGCCCGATTGCGCCGCTCGTCGTGCGACACCGCGAGATCGTCGTCGCGGCAGCGGAGCCCGAGCGCGAGACGCTGCTTCAGCGAAAGCTCCGCGCCGACGAGTTCGTCGTCTCCGTCGAGATCGACCCGCCCCGGGGCGGGAACGCCCAGGCGATGCTCGACCTCGCCCGGGCACTGAAGGAGTCGGGCCACGTCGACGTCGTCGACGTCAACGACAACCCGCGTGCCCGCGCGCGCATGAGCGGCCTCATCGCCTCGGCGACCATCGAGCGCGTCGTCGGCCTCGAGACCATCCCGCACCTCACGCCGCGCGACTCGTCGATCGCCGGGCTCGAATCGATGTTGCTCGGCGCGCACGCGGAGGGCATCCGCAACGTGCTCGCTGTCACCGGTGACCCACCCGAGGCAGGTGACTACCCGGGCGCGACCGGCGTGTACGAGGTCGACTCGATCGGGCTCTCGCAGATGATCACGCGCATGAACGCGGGCGAGGACTTCAACGGCCGCGAGATCGACGCCCCGACCTCCTTCTTCCTGGGCGTTGCCGTCAACCCCGCGGCCGACGACCTCGACTACGAGCTCGAGCGTTTCGAGCAGAAGGTCGAGGCCGGTGCCCGCTTTGCGATGACCCAGGTGCTCTTCGACCTCTCCTACCTCGACGACTTCGTACGCCGGCTCGGGGGCTCGTGCCCGATCCCGCTACTCGTCGGGATCTTCTACGTCCGCAGCTACCAGCTCGCGCTGCGGCTCCACAACGAGGTGCCCGGGATCGTCGTTCCGGAGCACGTGCAGGAACGCCTGCGGGACGCAGGAGCGAACGCCGCGGCCACCGGACTCGCGCTCGCGCGCGAGCTGCTCGAGGCGTCGCGCGAACGCGCCGCCGGCGTCTACCTCATCCCTCCCTTCCGGCAACCACACGCCGCGCTCGATCTCTTCGACTGACGGGGTCAGACCCCACGGGCCAGCCTCGTCCCTACCGGGCACACTCGGTCGGAGGCACCGGCTGCGAGCCGGCGTCGGCAAGCGCGGCTTGGACGCGGTCGGCAGGAATCCCGTACCCACCCGTCTCCAGGGGTCGGCGAGCGAACACCGTCGTTCGCACCTGCCCCCGCGTGTCGATGCCGGGGCCCCCCGAGCTTCCCGGCTCGACGACACCTCGGATGGCGGTTACACGCCGCGTGATCGACCCGCGACCATAGGCGTCGCGACTGAGGATGTTCCCCGTCGCCCCGAGACGTGCGGGTGTCCGGGTGAGGGGGCCGTTCCCGGGATAGCCCACGAGTGCGACGGGTGTCCCTCGCTCGGGCGCGGCGAGCGGCAGCGCCCGCGCACGAAGACCCGGGACCCGCAGGACGGCGAGATCGTTCGTGACGTCGAACTTCACGACCGTCGCCCTGAACGCGGCGCCGTCGGGCAAGTCGACCCGAGGCCGGCGGATGCCGGCGACGACGTGCGCGTTGGTCACGACGAGCCCACTGCCCGCGATCCAGCCGGAGCCCTCGACTCCGAGCCCGCATGCAACTCCTGTCACGCGGACGACGCTGCTCGAAGCTCGAACCACGTCGGGATCTCGGGCAAGAGCAGAATCGGGAGGAGGAACGACTGCCGGCGGGCCGAGGAGGACGCCGATCGGGTCGACCCGCTCGAGCGTCGCGAGCAGGCGCTCGGGCGGAAACTCGTCGTTGATGCGCGAGAGGATCGTCGACTTCTGAACCGCCCGGCGGAGGTCGGGCTGCCCGGGCAGATACAGAAGAACGGCGCCGACGGCCCAGCAGAGCAGGACACCGGCTGCAAGCCCGAGGACGAGACCCGCGAACGAGTCGAGCAGGCGCGCTCCGGGGATCACTCCGAGACTCGTTCGCAGCAGACCGGCGAGCAAGCTCGCGACGCCCCGCAAGAGCATCCCGCCCAGGACGGCGAAGGCGAGCGCGATCGCCGGGACGTAGGGCGATGCGTCGCTCAGGAGCACCGGCGCGAGCCGCGCGCCGAGATACGCGCCGAGCGCGAATCCGGCGAGCGAAAACGCGCCGCGAAGGAAGCCGGTCGCGACCCCGTAGAGCCCGGAGCCGGCAACAACGGCGATGACGACCCAGTCCGCGGTGGACACTCCCTGAGGCTACGCCCCGTAGGCTCCGATCCCTGCCGCGCGGCTACACTTCCCCGGCCCAGGGGGCGTAGTTCAGTTGGTTAGAACGCCGGCCTGTCACGCCGGAGGTCGCGGGTTCGAGTCCCGTCGCTCCCGTCCTTTATTCAAGCCATTCGCGCCGCGACGGCGAGCATGTCAAGGTCGGCCGAATCGTGGAATGGTCAGATTTGGTCAGATCTCAGCCACGAACGAGACCACCCAGAGCAGCAGCCAGGCGCTCGCCAACCTGATCCCGACGCCGGGCGGTCTCAAACTCATGGACATACACGTCCATCGTGATCGAGGGCCGCGCATGCCCTAGCTGCCGCTGCACCCCAACCGGGTCGAGTCCGCTCTGCGCGAGATGCGAGCCGTAGGTGTGACGGAGGTCGTGAAACGTGAGCTTGGGCAAACCGGGACGATTGAGCTTCGCGACGGTCGCCGCTTTGTCGAGCCCGCGTGTCGAGACGTTGCGGTAGTTCATCGGAGAGTCGGTCGAAGTCGTGAACACGAAGTCGTCCGGCCGCGGGAGCCCACGCGACGCCTCAACCGCACGCAGATGTGTCTGCAACAGAACAGCCAAGTCTGGAAGCAAAATTACGTCGCGGATACCAGCCTTGGTCTTGAGTCTGACCGGCTGCGACGGCGCCTCCCGGGTCCCACGCGTGAGTTGGTGGCGTACTTTGATCACGCCGTGTCTGAGGTCGATCTCGTTCCAGCGCAGCCCGAGAACCTCCTGCTGGCGCAGCCCCGCAAATACCGCGATGCCGATGATCGGCCGATAACGATCCGCAGCAGAGACCAAGAGCGCCGCGATCTCGTCGCGGGTCAGCACTCGCGGCGGATCCTTGGCCACGCCCTTCGGGAGTCTCCTCCGGCTGTAGCCGCGCAATCGGGTTTTCGCTGATGATTCCGCGGCGTAGCGCAAGAGCGAAGACCCTGCCGAGCGGCGTCAGCATGCCCTTGATCGTCCACGGTGCCAGCCCTTTCTCGCGGCCAACGCGAACGAGGCGGTCAATGTGATCGGCGGTCACCCTCTGCATCGGGATATGCCCCAGCTCCGGCAGGACGTGGCCCATTAGGTGAATCGGTACCGCTTGACGGTCCGTTCTGTGCGCTCACCCGCCTGCACGAGCGACTCGATGTGTCGAAGGGACTCGAGACACAGTCCGCCACCGTCAGCTTCGATGGAACAGGAACATCGCCGCGGCGATGCTTCGCAAGAAACGCGTCGCGCTCCGCCTTGGCTTCGGTCCGCGTGCGCGCCTTGAGGGTGACCATACGCCACGCACCTGCCTCGTCAGCATACCCGACCAGGTAGCGCGTTCCAGCTTTCGAGGCGCCCGCGCGCTCATAGAGGTTGTCAGACTTCGCGGTGCGAAGCTCACACGCATCTAGGATCGGCCGTAATGGCAGAGCGCCGCTCGCCGCTTGAGCTCGACCCCGAGACGTTCCGCGCGCTCGGCCACGAGCTCGTCGACGAGCTGACGAAGCTGCTCGAAGAGCTGCAGAGCCCGCCGAGCCGGCCAGTCGTCGCCGATCAGACGCCCGCCGACGTTCTCGCCGCACTCGGGGACGCGCCCCTTCCCGAGGACGGATCGCCGCCCGACGAGGTGCTGCGCGAGGCGACACAGCTCGTCGTCCGCCGATCGCTGTTACCCGGCCACCCCCGCTTCTGGGGCTACGTGATCGGCGCGCCGGCGCCGCTCGGCATCCTCGGCGACCTGCTCGCGGCGGGGCGTCAACCCGAACGTCGGCGGCTGGCCGATCGCGCCGATCGCGACCGCGATCGAGCAGCAGACGGTGCGCTGGATCGGCGAGCTGCTCGGCTACCCCGCAGGCGACGGCGTCCTCGTCAGCGGCGGGAACATGGCCAACTTCGTCGGCTTCCTCGCCGGGCGACGGGCGAAGGCGACGGCGGATGTCCGCGCAGAAGGGATCGACGACAAGCGCGCGCCGCGTGTCTACTGCTCGACCGAGACGCACACCTGGATCCAGAAGGCGGCGGACATGTTCGGTCTCGGCATCGAGCGCGATTCGCTGGATCGAGACGGACGAGGAGCAGCGCATGCGACGTCGACGCGCTGCGGGACGCGATCGCCACCGACCGCGAAGCGGGCGCGACCCCCTTCCTCGTCGTCGGTGCCGCGGGCACCATCTCCACCGGGGCGGTCGACCCGCTGAGGGAACTCCGCGCGGTCTGCGACGAGCAACGACCTCTGGTTCCACGTCGACGGCGCTTACGGAGGGTTCGCCGCCTGTCTTCCCGACGCGGCCCCCGACCTGCAAGGCGCTGCGCTCAGGCGGACTCGCTCGCGATCGACCCGCACAAGTGGCTGTACACGCCGCTCGAGGCGGGCGCAATCCTCGTCCGCGATCCGAACATCCTCGTCGACGCCTTCGCCTACCGCCCGCCCTACTACCACCTGCGACGACGAGACGGTGAACTACTACGAGCACGGGCCGCAGAACTCGCGCGGCTTCCGCGCGCTCAAGGTCTGGCTCCAGCTTCGTCAGGCGGGTCGCCGCGGCTACGTCGAGTCGATCGGCGATGACTGCCGCCTCGCGAGCCTCCTGTACGACCTGTGCGACGAGGAGCCGGAGCTCGAGGCGCGTACCTGCAACCTGAGCATCACGACCTTCCGCCTACGGCCTGCCGGACTCGAAGGCGGGGAGCTCGACCGCCTGAACGAGGAGCTCCTCGAGCGCCTGCAGAAGGGCGGCGAGGCGTTCGTCTCCAACGCCGTCATCGACGGCTCGTACTTCCTCCGCGTGTGCATAGTCAACTTCCGCACGACCGAGGACGACATCCGCGCGCTGCCCGAGATCGTTAAGCGCGTCGGCTCGGAGCTCCTCACGGCGGCTCGCTGACACGATGGCGTTCGATCCTCGCGTGGACATCGGCCAGTCCAGGCGTCTGTTCTGACTGTTGCGAGCACGGGCCAACTCGAAGACCGCTGCGTTCTCGGTGACGCGGCCGGGGTTCGACGAGCGCGTCAGCGGGACGAACCCTTCGGCAGCGACCAGCGGATCAGCACCTGAGCACGAGTTCGCCCGACTTCGGCGGCGATCGTTGCAATCGTGGAGTCGTCCAACCTGCGGCCCTTAGTCTGCGGGCTGCCTGGCGAGCGATCCGGTCGCCCGAGTCCTCGCCAAACGTCGCGTGAAACAGGGTGCGGATCTGACATCCGCCTGACCCACGTCCGCGAAGCGTTTGTTCATCGAGGATTTCTAGCGACCTCCGACGATGCGAGTCGGATGTCGTCGATGCTGTGCCGCGGCGCACGATCACCGGCACCCTCCGGCACCCCCGCTCAGCGATCGGCGATGTGGGGCCTCTCCACTGGGAGCCCATGCGGTGATGGGTCGCTGTGGCGCTGGCCTCGTCGGACGCGAGCGCGAGCGCGTTCCCCTCGCACGCACGCGTGAGCCAATGTGTCGCGTCCTCAACACGCCGGCCGCACCACTCCCGGGAGCTAGCGACCGTCGGACGAGGAGGGCGAAACCCCGTACAAGATGTCGTTCAGGCCGCGGATAAGCTGGGCCGGCGAATGCGATTGCGACTCCGAGGCCGGCGCAGCTACGAGTTCGCCCTCGCGAGTACGGCCCGGTGGCACGTTCGGTGAGACACCATAGAAACCTGCGGCCGAATGGAGCAACCTCGTGATGTACGCGAGTCGCCACTCGTCGTCCAACTCTGCGACCTGCTCGGCCGAGAGTCGGAACTCGTCACCGAAACGCTCCTCACCTTCCGCCTCCCAGAGGTGTATCGCGTCACCCGTCGCCTCTAGCGCCAGCGCCAGCGTGGTCTCGAGGAAGTAGATCGCGTACTCATGTCCCCCCAGGCAAGACTCTCGATTAGCTCCAAGACCTGAGAGCGCTGTGTCGCGTCGAATTGCGATTGGCTCATCCGTTCAGGATGCCTGCGAGACGGAACTTGAGAAGGACTTCGCTGCCCGCGGCCTCGAGACGCGACCTGCTCCTCGCGCGCGCGAGGCGTGTTATGCGGAGATGGCGCTTCGGCACACGTCCAGTTCCGACTGCCACGGGTATCCTGAGGACTGCATCAAGAGAGCGAGCACCAGGCTCGCCGCCAACCGGGGTTCGCCCACGGTGGCGCAAGCGATGCGGCCCCGATGGGGCAAGGCGAACGGAGGAACAGAGCATGAGCAAGCAGCTTCCGCCTGACGGCGAGCGGGTCGAGAAAGTCGAGATCGTCCTCGAGCTTCCACCATCTCCGCAAGGCACCTACCAGTACGAGCGCGAGAGCGGCGAGAAGATCTACGGTGACGCGAGCGGCGAGTGGACGCTCGACGAGGACGGCGAGTTCGAGGACATCGTCTTCTTCGCGTCACCGAGCTGGATGCGCAGGAGTGACCGCTGATGGCCCGCATGTGCAAGGAGATGGTCAGCACCGACGGGATCGTGGTCGGGACGATGTGCGGAGCGTTCCTGGACGACGAGCGCTGGAACGTCGGCGTGACGGCCGAGGAGTACCACCGACGACTCGTCGAGGCGCTCGAGCGCGAGGACGAGAAGCCAACGAAGGAGGAACCATGGCGCAGTTGACCAGAGGAGAGCTGAAGGACATCAGAGACGACAGTCGCCCGCGGATCTGAAGTACCTCCTCGCGCTCCTGCAGCGCGACGGCGAGATCACGCTCGAGAAGGACAAGAGCGGGATGGAAAGCCCGCAGGCCAGGGCCACCGGGGAGTAGCCGTGGCACCGCCGTATCAACCTTTCTGGGCCGTTCCCCTGCTCGACCAGCTAGTCGTCGGCATCGTGTTCTGGTCGATCATCCTGGGGCCATACAAGCTCGTCACCTGGCTCGAACAAGCGGAAGGCGAGACGTATCTGGGACGCGACACGCGAGCAACGCGAGCGCGAAGGGGTCGAGGCGTACTGGGCCGACTTCGCCCAGCGGCGGGCCGCGCGGCGGCAGAAGGAGATCGACCGGATGATCGACTGGCAGATCGAAACCGGGATCCCGTTCGAGGACCTCGAGCACGAGGAACTCGAGCGCATCGCGCTCGGCGAGCCCGACCTGATCATCACGTTCCCGATCCGACCGACGAAGGCTCCGGCAGCCTAGCCGCCGGTCAGGGCTCCAAGGAGAAACCCATGAACACCCTCTATGAAGGCGACGGAGGCGGCGAGCCCGTCACCATCCCCCGATGGCCATGGTCCCTGGTCGTGCTCGCCATCGGAGCCGCGTTGGCTATCTGGCGCTGGTGGCGCGACGGCAAAGCCTGGCGCGAGTACCAACAGGCCGTAGCCGCCCATATCAAGGCCGAGCAAGCCGCGAACATAGCCCGGCTGGACCGCGCTCGCGAGGCACCCGCAGAGGCACCGCCGAGAGACTGGAGCGACTTCGAGACGCCGTCGATCCCGGCGGACGATCCGATCTATTCCGAGGGGTTGATCATCACCTTCCCCATCAGACCGACGAGGGCAGAGGCGGACGAGGGTGAGACGAAGTCCGCAGAGGAGGCAGTGGAGTGATCGAGTACAAGCCCGAGGAACCGTGTGGGACATGCGGTCACGCCTATGCCGTCGATGCCGAGATCCCTGGCGCGTGCGACAGGTTCGTCAGGGACTACTCGCACATCCCCGTGCAGCTCATCCCGGCCGACTACCCGACTCTCCCGAGGGGATCACATCACTGTTCCACGTGCCGAGGAAGAAGCCTCGGAGAAGACGGAGGGCTCGTGAGCGAGACCAGGCGGAACGGCTACTGGGATCGGGGCCCACGTCGACACCAGCGTGGGCCCGATCCCTTTCGGGGAGCCGTACTGAGCCGGCGGATCGGCAGATGTGGCGCTAAGGATCGGCTGGCGGGCCACGCGCGCGCGCGGCGCTCGCGAGAGTTCACCTCATCCTCGCGCGCACGCGAACCACGCGTACATGTGGGTGTCGAGGGTACCCACCCCCGCGAGCGTGCTCATCGGGCCGGGGCCTGGATTCGGGGCCCGCGTCTAACGGACGATGCGCTCGACGGCCATGAGCCGATTCCGCGCATCGAGGGCCGCAACCTTGTAGGACTCGGCCAACGTCGGGTAGTTGAAAACGGTGTCGACGAGGTAGTCGACTGTCCCGTTCAAGCCCATCACGGTCTGTCCGATGTGAATGAACCGGTCGCGTTCGTGCCGAGCACGTGGACGCCGAGGATGGCGTGATCCCTCCCGCGAGACGAGGAGCTTTAGGAGCCCATGTGTGTCGCCCAAGATGTGCCCCCGCGCAAGCTCGCGATAGCGCGAGATGCCGACTTCGTACGGAACGGCGGCTTCCGTCAACTCCTCTTCCGTGCGACCGACATAACTGATCTCGGGGATCGTGTAGATGCCGATCGGCAGCAGCGGGCTCATCGACGCTTCCTCACCGAAGGC
>CAVWTX010000015.1:0-191823 GCA_963758065.1 uncultured Thermoleophilia bacterium
AGAAGGTGGTCAGCACCCCAAGGGCGGCGACGCCGTGGTCGGGGTGCCCGCGAAGCTCGGAGTCGACGAGGAGCCCCGCGAGTCCCTCAGCATCCTCGGGCGTCAGCTCGAGGCGTTCGAAGGCAACAACTAGGCAACGCCGCAGGTCGTCAATCCGCACGACGCGAGTGCCCTCGCTCTGCCGGCTGTGCTTGGTGCGTGCGCGGCCGTCTACGGTAAGTCTCGGAGGGGCCCGTAGTTGGATCTGAAGATGCGCTCGGCGGCGAGGCGCAGGGTGAGGTTTCGGACAATCGGGGGCAGGCTTCTCGTGCGGTCGCGGCGATGGGTCTGCTCCTGCACCCACGTCACCCGAGCCATGCGCCGCTGGACGTAGCCGGCGAGCGCCTGGTCGACGACTCGGTCGGCGGTGAGCGTCTCGGCGAGTACGAGCGCATCCTCGAGCGCCATCGCGGCACCCTGTGCCATGTTCGGCGAGCTGGCGTGGGCGGCATCGCCGACGAGCACGACGCGGCCCGCTGTCCAGGCGGGCGGCAGCGACCTCCTCGATCGGCGCGAAGTACGCCTCGGCGGCCCGATCGAGGAGGCGCGGCACCGGCTCGGCGAAGTCCGCAAACCACGCGCGCCAGTCCTCGCGTGCGACGCCGGCCGGGATCGCTCGTGCTGACGTCTGCGTAGCAGTACACGACCCCCTGCCCAACGAGACGGTGAGGAACGTGCGGCCTCGGCCCAGCATGACCGTCCAGTCGCTGATGTCGGGGACGCCGTCGACGACGAACCGCCAGGACGCCTGTCCCACGAAGCTGGGCGCGGGGCCGCCAAGCGCAAGGCTGCGGATCGTCGAATGGACGCCGTCCGCACCGACGACCAGGTCGTAGGTGCCGGTCGAGCCGTCGGAGAAGGTCACCCGCGGCGCCTCGCCGTCCTCCAGGCCGGTCACCGACACGCCGAGCCGGACGTGCACGTCCGCAGTCGCCTCGAGCAGCGCCTCGTGCAGCGCGGCGCGATGGATCGCCACGCAACCGCCGACGCCGTCCCACAACCGGTCGACGTCGATGTCGGCGAGTAGGCGGCCGCGGTGGTCGAGGAGGCGCTGCCGCCCGATCGGGTTGGCGCGGGCGGCGAGGGCGGCTCCGACGCCGAGCTCGTGCAGTGCCCGTACAGCGTTGGCCGGCAGATACAAGCCGGCACCCGACGGCTTCCACTCGCTCACCCGCTCGACGACCTCGGCCGTGATGCCGCGCTGAAGCAGGGCGCGGGCCAGCGCGAGACCGGCAATGCCGCCGCCCACGATCAGCACGCGCAACGCGGTTATGTCGGCCCTGCCTTCCCGACTCGGGCTCGAGGACGGATGTTCCGGTTCGAGCGGAACACGTTCTCGGGGTCGTACTTCTCTTTGACCTCGACGAGGCGGTCGAAGTTCGCGCCGTAGGTCGCGCGGAGGCGCTCCAGGTCTTCGTCGGCGGTCTGGAAGTTGAGGTAGTTGCCGCCCGTCGAGAAGGGCCGGACGCTCTTCCAGGCCTCCCGCACCCAGGCGACGTGCTCGTCGTCGGGGGCGTCGGCGGGCCACTGACCGGCGAACGCGGTCATGTAGCGGGCGTCGCGGTTGCCGACCGCCCCGTCGTCGTCGGCCCGTTCGTTCAGCGCGCCCGCCAGGTGGATGACGATCGACTCCGACAGCGGGGACGTCACCTTCAAGGCACGGTCGCGGAAGGTGTCGAGGAACGCATTCGACAGCCCGTCCAGGTACTCGGTCTTCCAGTAGTAGTGGTTCCCCTTGGGCTCCATGCCGTCGAGCATCGCCTGTTGCTCGGTGTAGGGCTTCTCGGTGACGAGGTCGGCGATCGGCTCGCCGAGGGCGCGAACGGGCGCGAGGTCGGCCTCGGCGTCCGCGCCGCTGTGGCAGACGAGCAGCCCGACGATGGGCCTGCCGTGCCACTCCTCGGGGAGGAACGGGGCCGGCGGCGCGAGACGCACGGTCACGGCCGCGGTCAACTCGCGCGGTGCGGCTTCGGTCAGGTCGCGGTAGGCGGCGAGCACCTCGTCGACCCGGTCGGCGCTCCAGACGACGAGGCCGCCGGTGACGGTCGGGCCGACCTCGTGGAGGCGAAACGTGAACCGGGTGACGACGCCGAAGTTGCCCCCACCGCCGCGGAGCGCCCAGAAGAGATCGGCGTTCTCGTCGCGGCTGGCCGTCCGGATCTCGGCCGTCCGCGGTGACGATCTCGACCTCCTCGAGGTTGTCCGCCGTCCAGCCGAAGCGACGCGTCAGGTAACCCAACCCGCCGCCGAGCGTCAGGCCGGCGACGCCGACCTCGGAGGAGAAGGAGCCCAACGGCGTGGCCAGCCCGTGCGCCTGTGTCGCCCGGTCGACGTCCCGGAGCAGGCACCCGGAGCCGACCTGCGCGAGCCTCGTGTCCGGGTCGACGGTGACGTCGCGCAGGCGCGACATGTCGAGCGTCAGACCGCGCTCGGCGATCGAGGTTCCGGCCATGTTGTGGCCCCCGCCCTTGATGCTCAGCAACAGCCCGTGGTCACGCGCGAATCCGACCGCCGCAGCGACGTCGGCGGCCGAGGTCGGCTGGAGGACAAGCGCGGGAACCTTCGCGACCATGCCGTTCCAGACCAGCACGGCATCGTCCCAGCCCGCGTCGCCCGCGCGAAGCACGGGACACTCGACTCGCGAGTCCAGCTCGTCGAGCTGCTCCGACGTCAGCCTGACGAGGCCGCCGTCGAGTCCGGCGACGTCGATGGTGCTCGCATTCATGCCTGTCCTTCCGTCATCCAGCTCAACGCTACGCCGTTCACAGGGACGCGACTGGCGGGATTCGGCCAACTGAGTGGCGACTTACCGAGCTGGCCGAAAACCGCTGGTACGCTCGACGCCGGATGCGACGATGAGCAGCATCGTCGAGGACTTCGAGAGCTGCTACCGGCTGAGCGAGAGCCGTGACCCGCGCTACGACGGCATCTTCTTCATCGCCGCCACGTCGACGAGGCTCTACTGCCGGCCGAGCTGCCCGGCGCGGCAACCGAAACGCGCGAACGTCCGCTTCTACCCGACGGCGGCGGCCGCGCAGTCGGCCGGCTTCCGCGCCTGCAAGCGCTGCCGCCCCGACGCGGCCCCCGGCTCCCCCGATTGGAACTGGCGCGCCGACCGTGTCGCGCGCGCCATGCGCTTGATCGCGGACGGCACCGTCGACCGCGAAGGCGTCCCCGGGCTCGCCAGGCGATTGGGCTTCAGCGAACGCCATCTTCGGCGACTCCTCGCCGAGCAGGTTGGCGCCACCCCGGTCGCACTCGCGCGCGCCCAGCGCGCCAACACTGCCCGGCTTCTGATCGAGTCGACCGCCATGCCCTTCGCCGATGCCGCCTTTGCGGCCGGGTTCCACAGCGTCCGCCAATTCAACGACACGATCAGAGACGTCTTCGCCTCGACCCCGAGCGAGATGCGGCGCCGGTCGAAGGGTGTCACGCCCCCGGCCCTTGGGAGTCGTCGAGCTTCGCCTGAGCTGCCGGGAACCCTTCGACGGAGCCGCCCTGCTGCGGTTCCTCGAAGCGCGCGCCGTCCCCGGTCTCGAAGAGGTCAGCGGCGATACCTATCGGCGAGCGCTCACCCTCGCTCACGGCGCCGGGGTCGTCGAGCTGACCCCGGAGGCGCGTGCCGTCCGCTGCGTCCTCCGCCTCGACGATCTTCGCGACCTCGGAACGGCAGTTGCACGCTGTCGGCGCTTGCTCGACCTCGACGCCGACCCGCTGGCCATCGCCGAGGCGCTCGGCCGCGACGAGGTGATCGGCGGCCTCGTCCGCGCGCGGCCGGGGCTGCGAGTGCCCGGCTGCGTCGACGGCGACGAGCTCGCCCTGCGCGCGGTGCTCGGTCAGCACGTGTCGCTGCAGGCAGCACGGACACGAACGGCCCGTCTCGTCGAGACGTTCGGTACGCCGCTGGAGCAGCCGCTCGGGACGGTGACACATCGGTTCCCGGCCGCGGCGGTCCTCGCGGAAGCCGACCCCAAGGCGCTTGCCGGGCTGGGCCAGCGCCGCGAAACGTTGCAGACACTCGCCGCCCGACTCGCCAACGGTGAAGTCCGCGTCGACGGCGGCTCAGACCCGACGGAAGCGCTCACCCGGCTAGTCGCGATTCCCGGGATCGGACCCTGGACCGCCGCGTACGTGGCGATGCGAGGATTTCACGATCCCGATGCGTTCCCGCATGGCGACGCTGGCCTTCGCCGCGCACTCAAGGCCCTGGGTCGCCCGGACGACCCCCGCTCGCTCGCCGTCCTGCAACAGCGATGGCGGCCCTGGCGTGCATACGCCGCCCTCCAGCTATGGACGAGCCTCGACGATTGACCGCCGGGCTCGAATACCGGCAGTACGGCGAACTGAGATCTGCTTAGCGGGGGCCTCGACCGCAGCGGCCGCGATCGATCTGGGGACAGATCTTGGGGACAGGTTCGAGGTTTCTCAGGGAGACTCAGGGCTCTTCGAGGAAGGGTGCGCCAGGCAGCGGAAACGGCTTAGCTGCTGGGAAAACGAGGTAGCAAGCGGTCTTCCGCGGTCCCTCTTCCACAGCGCCGAATCCTCCATGGTAAGGAGGGGGTCGACGGTTCGAGTCCGTCAGAGGGCTTGCGCCAAATTCCTGCAAATGGGCATGTTGTGTTGCCCGTAGTGGCGAGATTTCGATTCTTCGCGGGTATGATCAACGCACGCGGCTTTTTGCAACGGCAAAGAGACGCCAGTTGCCCGGGATTCCCTTGAGCTCTGCGGTACCGCGGTCCTCGAACTCGATGTCGGACCCGGCGACGAGGTCCTTCACCGTGCTCGACACGAGCACTTCGCCCGGCTGGGCCTGGGATGCGATACGCGCTCCGGTATGGACGGCGATTCCGGTCACCTTGCCGTCGACGACCTCGCACTCGCCCGTGTGCAGACCGGCACGCACCGCGATGCCCAATTCCTGCACTGAGTCTGTAATCGAGCCCGCGCAGCGGATCGCGCGCGCCGGCCCGTCGAAGCTGGCAAAGAAACCGTCGCCCGCAGTGTCCACCTCGACGCCGCGATAGCGAAGCAATTCGCGACGGACGAGCTCGTGATGTTGTTGGAGGAGATCGCGCCACCCGCGATCGCCGAGCCGTGCCGCGTGTTCGCTCGAGGCGACGATGTCGGTGAAGAGCACGGTCGCGAGAACGCGATCGGGCTCGGTATCCCGGTCCGCTGCGGCGTCCCACGCACGTTCGAGGAACGACTGGACTTCGCGGAGATACGGCTCGGACTCAGCGACCGGCGGGATATTCCCCTTGTCGTGCAACTCGACGTACGTCGCGCCGGGGATCTGATCCGCAACGAACCGAGCCGCGTCGCGGGGAACCTGGGGATTCTCGCCGTGCTGCAGAATCAGCGTCGGCACGCGAACCGCCGGGAGGACGTCACGGACGTCGATTGACATGACCCACTTCATGAGCGCGAGGCGTGCCCCAGGGCTTGCGCCGTGCCGCCAGTAGTTCACGAGGGCGGCTCTTTCTTCCTCGGTCGCATTCGGTGATGCGAGTCGCGCAACATCCGCGAGTCGCGCCGGATCGTTCGGGCGTGCAGCAATTTCCTCGAGCGCCGCGCGTGCGTCCATCTCGGGCGTGCCCCACGGGTAGCCTTGCGCCCAGCTCGAGCGCGCGATCGCCCCGTCCAGGATGAGCGCCCACGTCCGATCCGGGTAGGTGGCCGCAAAGAGGGTGCTCATCGGCGCACCATCGAACATGCCGAAGATTGAGGCGCGTTCGGAACCAACCGCGTCCATGACGGCGCGCAGGTCGTCCATTCGAACCTCGAGTGGAGCAGCGGCATCCGCCGCGTCTGACATCCCGGTGCCACGCTTGTCGAAGTGGATCAGCCGTGCGAAGGACGCAATGCGCTCGAAGAGTGCATGGAAGAACGGCACCTCCCACGCGAGCTCGACGTGCGACGTGGTGCCCGGGACGAGCACGACGTCGAAGGGCCCTTCGCCCGCCACGCGGTAAGCGATGTGGACGTCGCCGCTGCGCGCGTATCGAACCTCCGAGACCATGTCCGCATAGTTTTGCGCGCCGGAGGTCGCGGGTTCGAGTCCCGTCGCTCCCGTCTCGACTTGCAGGCATCAGCTCGCGTGCCTATGGCGTGTTCACCAAGCCCTCAGCCGTCGTTACTCACCGGCGAGAAGGCGACGTCCATCCCGCGCAGATCCCGCACGAGGTCGCCGGTAGCCCTCGGCGGCAGCCGCACGTCCTCGCGGCGTGCTGGGTGTCCACGCACCTGAATCCGCCACGGGTTCGGGTAGTCGTCGCGACGTTGGTGAATCGTCATCCCTCACTCCCGGGCGAATCCGCCTCGAAGGTCGCCATGATCGGAGCATGGTCGCTGGCGTGTTCGATTGCACGAAGGATCGCGCTTCTGGCCGAAACCGTGTCCCGATTGCCGGAGTCCGCTCCGGCACTCCGGAACCGTGGTCATTCACGCATGCATCCAGAGCTCCGGCCATGCGAACCGACGCATGTCACCGGGGGGAAGGTCGTTCCGACCTCTAAGACTTGGGGCTAGGTTCTGGGGACAGGTTCGGGGCTCTTCGCGGCGGCTCAGGGTCCATCGAGGGAAGGGTGGAACGAGCGGCGATACCAGCCAGATTGCAGGGAAAGCGCGCTCTCAAGTGCCTTTCCCGGACCACATAGCAGCGGGGCGAATCCTCCATGGTAAGGAGGGGGTCGACGGTTCGAGTCCGTCAGAGGGCTCTGCAGGTACCGCATGGTTCCCGGGAGTTGCGGGTCGGCGGTCGCGAGAGGGCGTCGGAAGCTCCCCGATGGAAACGGTTTGGAAACGGGCGGTGCCAGAGGGTCAGAACTCGCCCGGCTGCATCGGCGAGCCTTGACGACCCGTCAGGGTAGGGAGCGGCTGGACTCTCGACCGCTTACTGCGAGCACCCCTGCGTCACGTGAAGAACTCCGCTGCTCAGCAACGCATGAGCAGAACCGAAAACCGCGACGACCCCGCAGCGACACCGCCGGAGAGGGGCCGGGATCCAGCCCAGCCCCTCCCGGCTCCGTGATCCCCTCACGCACTCGCCGGCATGAGCCGGAGCTCGCCGGTCCACACCGTCTTGTTTCCGTTGATGCCCGCGAAGTTGCTGCGCTGGTGGACCTGCGCGCCTTCGAACGAACCGTCCGTGACCGTGCCGTTCAGCACGATGAACCCGGCCGGGCTGACATTCCCGTTCATCTCGGCTGTGAACGAGATGTCTCCGACCGTGATCCACTCGGTCGCCGCCAGCTTGGCGGCCTTGCCGGTGGCCCGGGGGCCGGGTGGGCTGACCTGCATCTCGAACTCGCCGAGCTCGCCGCCGCTCTCAGCGGTACCCTCGCAGTGACCCGTTGCGTCGCACTCCTTCTCGTACGAGATCACGATCGGCGCGCTGGACGCGGACGCCTGCGCCGCCCCGAACGCGACGACCCCGACGACCGCCGCCGCGACGGCGACGAGCAATCCGAAGAGTGTCTTGATGTTGGTCATGGCTTCCTCCCTTGGTGTCGAGACGTTCATGGAGCTCCCCTCTCCGTGACGTTGAGCCACAAGCGTGGCATCTGAGCCGATCTGGGTCTGCGGTGCCAGCCCCCGATTTCGCGCGGGTGCCAGCACGGTGTCCGCCGCTTCAGCGGCAGTACCGGCGCACCTGGTCCGGAAAGCGCTCGACGTCGATCGGCTTCTCGAGATAGCCGGCGAAACCTGCGGTCCGGAGCCAGACAGGGTCGTCCTCGAGGGTTACCGAGGTCAGCGCGACGACGGGAATCGACGCTGTCCGCGCCTGCTGGGCGAGCATCCTGGCGGCGTCCGTACCGTCCATGTCCGGGAGCCGGAGGTCCATGAGGACCACGTCTGGGAGATGTTCGTCGGCGAACGCCACCCCCTCCTTGCCGGTCGTCGCCGCCAGGGTCCGGAATCCGGCCGCGACCAGGACGTCGCCCGCGAGCTTCAGGTTCCTTGCGTTGTCGTCGACGATGAGAACGAGCGGACCTGCCTCCACGTCGCCGTGCGGATCTGGTGATGGAGTCGGCACCGCCGTATCCTCTAGCCGTGGCGATCCGGGTCGTGCTGGCGGACGACCACTACCTCGTTCGCGAAGGGGTGCGCAGCCTGCTCGAGGCGGAGCCCGAGCTCGAGGTCGCCGCCGTCTGCGAGGACCTCGACTCGCTCCTCGGCGCCGTAGACGCAGAGCGGCCCGACGTCGTCGTCACCGACATCCGGATGCCGCCCGGGAACACCGACGAGGGCATCCAGGCGGCCGAGCGGCTGCGCGAGACGCACCCAGGGGTCGGGGTCGTCGTCCTCAGCCAGTACGCGACCCCGAGCTACGCGCTCGCGCTCCTCGACCGGGGGAGCGCAGGTCGGGCCTACCTCCTCAAGGAGCGGGTGGAGGATGTGGAGCAGCTCGTCGCAGCGATCCGGACCGTTGCAGATGGCGGCTCGGTGATCGATCCCAAGGTCGTCGACGCGCTCGTCGCGGAGAACGCACGCAACGGAGACTCGCCGCTCAACGAGCTCACGCCGCGCGAGCGCGACGTGCTTCGCGAGATGGCCGAGGGGAAGAACAATGCCGCCATCGCCGAATCGCTGGTCTTGACCGAGAGATCCGTCGAGAAGGTGATCCACTCGATCTTCCTCAAGCTCGGCCTGACCTGGGAGACGGCTGTTCACCGTCGGGTCAAGGCCGTTATCCTCTACCTCGCCGAGAGCGACTAGCGTCTGCGCGGGTCGGGAGCGAGCCGGCGATCCGCGTGCCGCCGCCCGACACTGACGTGATCGTCAGCCGGCCGCCCAGGGCCTCTACGCGATCGCGGATCGCGGCGAGATGCGCGTCGGCCGGGTCGACGCCTGCGTCCTCGGCGACGATCTCGAACGCCACCGTTCCGTTCTTTTCGCGGATGCCGATCGCCGCCGTCGTCCCGGTGACGAGGCGCTCGAACGCGGCGACGATGCAGAGGTAGACCGTCGCGGACACCTCCTGGGGATAGACGCCGTTCGCCCCGACGTCGATACGGACTCGAACTCCAGCGCTTGCTGCGGCCGAGCGCAGCGCGGCCGGCAGCCCTCCAGCCTCGAGCTGCGGCGGGTGGATCCGCTGCGCCAGCGACCGCAGCCGGTCCAGCGATTCCTGGACATCGCCCCGCATCTCGTCGACGAGAACACCGGCTGCGGCGGGATCGCTGTCGACCAGGCCGCGGGCCTGCTGCAGCTTGACCGCGAGCCCGACCAGGTCTTGCTGCGCGCCGTCGTGGAGCTCGCGCTCGATCCTGCGGCGGTCGGCATCGGCGGCCAGCACGAGCCGGGTCCTCGACGCGCACAGCTCATCGGCCTCGCGGCGAAGCTGCTCGACCGACTCCTCCAGCGCCTTGATGCCCCGATCCACGAGTGCGTCCGCCTTCGCTCTACCGCCGAGACGGCTCCGGTGCCGCCGAGCGGACGGCGACGACGTCAAAGGCGGCCACCGGCCGCCGGAACCCCTTCAGGGTGAACTCCCCCACCGGCACGACGTCGACGTCCTGGTCGACCTCTGCGTACAGGCGCTGCGCGATCAGCACCTGGCCGCCCGTGGCCTCGTCGGCGAGCCGCGCCGCGAGATTCGTCACGGCCCCGATCGCGGCGTAGTCGGAGCGGCCGTCGAAGCCGATCTCGCCACACGTCGCGTAGCCGAGGGCGATCCCGACGCCGAAGTCGAGGTCGTGCCCGCGCTTCGCCCAGACGGCATGAGCGCGGCCATCTCCTCGCGGAGCGCGCAGCCGAGCTGCACCGCCCGCAGCGCTGCGTCGGGGATCTCGATCGGGTCGTTGAAGAAGAGCTGGACGCCGTCCCCCTCGAGGAAGCCGACGGTCGCGTCGAAGCGCTTGACGAGGCGGCCGATCACGTCGTGGAACTCGCCGAGCACGCGCATCAGCTCCTCGGGCTCGACCGCGTCGACGAAGCTCGACCAGCCGCGCAGGTCGGCGAAGAGCATCGCCACCTCCCGGCGGTGGCTGCGCAGGATCGCCTCATCGCCCGAGGTGACGAGCGCGTCGGCGAGTTGTGGCGAGAGGAAGCGCCGTAGCCGGCCGCAGCCGTTCGAGCTCACCGACCTGGGTCTGGACACGCTCCTCGAGCGTGCGGTTGAGCTCGGCGAGCTCTGCCGCCTGCGCCTTGATCGTGTCGTGGTAGCGCTTGATCCGGAGCAGCGACCGGACCCGAGTGAGCAGCTCGTCGTGGTTGAAGGGCTTGGGGATGAAGTCGTCCGCGCCGGCCTCGATCGCCTTCGTCTTCTCCTGGCCGATGCTCGAGGTGACCATGATCACCGGCAAGACGGCGGTGTCGTCGTTCGCGCGGAGCCGGGTGCAGACGCCGTAGCCGTCGAGGCCGGGCATCATCACGTCGAGGAGGATCAGGTCGGGTTCCTCCGCTTCGACGACTTCGAGCGCGGCAAGGCCGTCGTTCGCGGTCACGACCTCGTAGCCGCGCGGGACCAGGACTGCCTCGAGCAGACGCACGTTCTCCGGCACGTCGTCGACGACAAGGATCTTGGCCGGCCGTTCAACCACGATCGCAGAGCTCCCGAACGGCCTGGATCAGCTCGGCGACGTCGATCGGCTTGGAGAGGTAGCCGTCGAACCCGACCTCGAGGAACCGCTCGCGGTCTCCGCTCATAGCCTGTGCGGTCAGCGCCAGCACGGGGATTGAGGCCGTTCGCTCATCTCGCCGCAGTCGCGCGAGCGCCTCCATGCCGTCGATGCCGGGCAGCTGGATGTCCATCAGGACGAGTGCCGGCTCCTGCGAGAGGGCAAGCTCGACCGCGTCCTCGCCCGTCGTCGCCTCGAGCGTGCTGTATCCCGTGGCCTGCAGAACATCGCGGAAGAGCTTCATGTTCTTCTCGTTGTCCTCGGCGACGAGGACCCGCTCACCGGCCATCGCGGGGCTCCTCCCTGACCGGCAGCGTAAACACGAAGCGGCTGCCGTGTCCGGGCTCGCTCTCCACCCAGATGCGGCCGCCGTGGAGCTCGACCAGGCGCTTCGAGAGCGCGAGCCCGAGCCCTGTGCCCTCCCGCTGATCGACCCCGACGTCGGTTTGCTGGAACTCCTCGAAGATCCGCTCGTGATCCTCGGGCGCGATTCCCGGCCCGGTGTCCGTGACCGACACCTGCACCTCGCCGTTCACCCGGGACGACGCGACGTCGATGCACCCGCCCCCCGGCGTGAACTTGACGGCGTTCGAGAGGAGGTTGTAGACCACCTGACGCAGGCGCCGCTCGTCGCCGTCGACCAGGTCGACGTCGGGCGCGAGCGCGAGCGACAGTCGGACGCCCTTGTTCACGGCCGGCTCGCGCACCATCACGACGCCGCGCTCGAGCGCCTCGCGCAGCGAGAAGGTGGCGACCTCGAGCTCGACCTGGCCGGCCTCGACCTTGGACAGGTCGAGCACGTCGTTGATCAGCGAGAGGAGGTCGTTGCCGGACGAGAGGATGTCGTCCAGGTACTCCTCCTGCTTTTCGTTGATCGGGCCGAACAGCCGCTGCCGCAGCACCTGCGAGAAGCCGATGATCGCGTTCAACGGCGTCCGCAGCTCGTGCGACATGTTCGCAAGGAACTCGCTCTTGTGCTTGCTCGCGATCTCGAGTTGGCGGCCCTTCTGCGAGAGCTCTGCCAGTGCCTGCTGCAACTCCCGCGTGCGTTCCTCGACTTTTTGCTCCAGGCTTTGAACCGACGCCTGCAGGCTGGCCGCCATCCCGTTCAGCTCGTCTGCGAGGCCACCGAGCTCGTCGCGGCGGCGGAGCTCGATCCGCTCGTCGTAGGCGCCCGCCCCGATGCGAGCTGCTGCCGTCCGCATCTGCTTCACAGGGCGGACGAGACGGCGGGCGAGCAACACGGTCAGTCCGATCCCGGCGGCGAGGAACATCGCGAGCAGCAGGGCCGTCCGCCAGATCTTTCCGCGGACCGGCGCGAACGCCGCGCTCTCGGGCTGCTCGACGAACACCTTCCAGCCGACCGGCCCGACGGTCGCCCAGGTGCTCAGCACCTTTTCACCACGGAGGTTGCGGCCGACCGTCGATCCGGTCTGCGAGGCGAGCGCCCTGGTCACTTGGGGAAAAGCCAAGGAACGATGCGTGAAAGCGGCGCTGTTCGGGTGCGCGATGGGCACGCCGTTGGCGTCGATCGCGTAGACGTATCCGGACGTCCCGAGCCGCGTCTGCCTGACCAGGTCCTGAATAACTCTGAGATCGAGTGTCTCGCCGACGACTCCGGTTCCTACGGTTCCGGTTAGTGCACCCGTGTTGGCAAGTTCCGCAACCATGACCTCCATCGATCTTGCTCCGGGGTTGGACAGGAGCCGTGGCGCGTACACGGGTCCGAAGTGGACCCCCGCCGCCCTCGTCCGCTCGACCGCAGGGTCGTGTAAGAAGTTTCCCTTGACCCGGGTGAGCCCGCCGCCCGCGGTTGCGAGCGTCTTGCGCCCGGCACTGTCGACGTAGAACGCATCGGTCGCGTTGTCCTCGAGCAGGGGTTGAAGCACCGAGCCCAGTGCGGTGAGGGACAAGTAGCGGCCCGACATCGCCTTCATCCTCCTGGTCCGGTCGATGAAGTACTGGTCGATCGTGACCGCGACCGACTTCGCCTTCTCCTGCTGCAGCCGGATCAACGCGCGCTTGTTGTCCTGGTAGGACGAGTAGAGCAGGTACACGCTCGTGCAGATCACCGGGACGGCGACCAGCAGGGCGAACACGGCGATGTACTTGGCCGAGAGCGACGAGAGCCACCGGGCGACCCGCTCGTTCACCGGCCGCTTACCCACGGACCTAGCCCCGATTGAAGCTGTACGTCCCGTCCCAGTGCCACAGCTTCGGGATCGACGAATCGGCCGTGACACGCAGACGGGCCTGGAACCCGGCGAGCTTTCCCGTGCCGTCCGAGATCGTGCACAGTCCCACCCCGGTCGCGAAACGAAGGAGGCAATGGCCGGTTGCGACGGTGCCGGGCCCGACGTAGACGACAATGTCGCTGTCCAGCGCGGTCTTACCCGCCACCTGGAAGTAGAAGATCCTCGAGCCCACCTTGACCGCCTTGACGTTCGAGGACCTGAACGTGCAGAAGGCGCCGACGAGCCCGGTGAACCCCGAGCAGTCCTTCGTCCCGTGGAACGCCTTCGTCCCTCGGGGCGCCTGGTTCTGGGAGGATGCAGCCGATACGGAGAACCCGAACGCGGCCAGCAAGACGACTCCGGTCACAAGCCCGAGCACACTCTTCGGCAACCCCTTACGGCTGGCCATGGAGGCCTCCTCTACTCCGGGAGTGAGCGTAACAGGCGTTTGTGCGGCGCGTTGCTTGTTCGCCGCCGAGCCGGATCTCTTCGTGATGAGCGGCTTCCACATCTTCCCTGACCTCCTTGGGTTGCCTCGCTTCATCCGTCGATGATCGTGGTCAGCGAAGCGGATAGCCAGGGTGCCAGCATCCCGATCCGAGGGTGTACCTGCACGGTGTCGAGGACTCGCTCACCCGCCATTGCAGCTCTGCTCCTCGATCGGCAGCCTGAAGATGAAGCGGCTGCCGCATCCGACACAGGTACGGCTTCCTTGGGGCTAGGTTCTGGGGACAGGTCGGGGCTTTTCGGGGCGGCTCAGGCGTCCTTCAAGGCAAGGGCGGAACGAGCGGAGAAACCAGGGATACTGCAGGGAAAGCGCGCCACCAAGCGCCTTTCCGAGATCACATAGCGGCCGGCGAAGCCTCCATGGTAAGGAGGGGGTCGACGGTTCGAGTCCGTCAGAGGGCTTGTATAAAAGCCCTGCAAATAGGCATATAGTGTTGCCTGTGATGGCGAGATTGCGATTCTTCGCGGGTACGAGACGGGTACATTTTGGGACCAGCGGGCATGCGCGGGCACGCGCGACGTCTCGCGACACAGCCTGGAACGTGCTCGAGGGATCGATCGCGACCACTCACTCGAAAAGCTCCCGCAAACCGGCAGTCTGCGTTGCCCGCGCCGACGCGAGACTGACTCCCTCCTTCGCTAGAGAGGGTGTCGCCGCGCCGGCTCGCCGGCGCCCGCGCGTTCACTGTGCGCGCCCGATGACCTAGTCGGCGAGCCTTAGGTCCGGCTCGAAGAGCCCGGTCTGGTACGCGAGCACGACTGCCTGCACGCGGTCGCGGAGGTCGAGCTTCTGAAGGATGTGAGTGACGTGAGTCTTGACGGTCGTCTCGCTGATGTAGAGCTCGCTACCGATCTCGGCGTTGGAGAGGCCACGAGCCATCAAGCGAAAGACGTCTCGTTCGCGCTCACTGAGCTCCTCGAATTCCTTCGGAGGAGCCGGAGGCGCTATCCGGGCGAACTTTTCGATCACCCGTCTCGTGATCGTCGGTGAGAGGAGCGCCTCGCCGTCGGCGACCGTGCGGATCGCGGCGATCAGCTGCTCGGGAGAGTCGTCCTTGAGGACGAAGCCGCTTGCCCCGGCTTTCAGCGCCTCGAAGACGTATTCGTCGAGGTCGAACGTCGTGAGAATCAGAATCCGCGCGGCGTTGTCGGCCGCGAGGATGCGTTGGGTCGCCTGCAGACCGTCCAGCTCGGGCATGCGGATGTCCATCAGGACGACCGAGGGATTGAACCGCGTCGCTTTGTCGACGGCCTCGAGCCCGTTGCTCGCCTCGGCCACCACTTCGATGTCCTCCTCGCCCGCGAGCAGCATGCGAAAGCCGGCGCGGACCATCGACTGGTCGTCGGCGACGAGTACACGGATCGTCATCGTTCGTCCTGGCCGAGCGGGAGGCGTGTACTGAGGACGAAGCCGCCGTCGATGGCCGTTCCCGCGCTCATCTTGCCGCCGTAGATCTTGACGCGTTCCCGCACGCCGATGAGCCCGTGGCCGAGGCCGTCGCTCGTCACGCCGCCGCTGCCGTTGTCACGCACCTCGATCTCCAGCTCGTCCGGCCGATAACGGACCGTCACGTCCGCGTCGCTGGCGTGCGCATGCTTGAGAGCGTTGGTCAGCCCTTCTTGAACGATGCGATAGGCCGAGAGGTCGACTCCTCGCGGCAGCGGGAAGGGCTTGCCGTCGACATGCAGCTCGACGGGCAGGCCGGCGCGGCTGACGTCAGCGAGCAGCGAGTCGAGGCCGTCGAGGCCGGGCTGAGGCACGAGCTCGGCTTCGTCCCCTTCGCGGCGCATAGCAGCGAGGAGACGGCGCATCTCGGCGAGCGCGGTGCGGCCGGCGCGCTCGACGCCTTTGAGCGCATCGCGGTCCTCGGCCATCGTGGCAGGAAGCTTGTGCCTCACTGCGCCGACCTGGAGCACCATCACGCTCACGGCGTGGGCGACGATGTCGTGGAGCTCACGGGCGATCCGTGAACGCTCCTCGGCCACCGCGACGCGTGCGGCCGACTCGCGCTCGCGCTCGGCATGGACGGCGCGCTCTTCCGCCGCTTCGGCCTGCTCGGCACGCTCACGCAGGGCGTAGCCCGCGACCCAGGCGACCACGAACCGGAGGGGAATGAAGACGTAGTCGCCGACTGGCAGTGGACCGGGGATGTTGTAGACGAGGATCACGATTCCGACCAGCACGATGACCAGGCCCGCGCCTGCCTTCAGCGGATCCCGCAGGTTCCCGAGCAGGAAGGCGCTCGCCAAGCCGACGAGCCCGAGACTGCCGATGAACGCGAGCAGCACCCCGTCGCCGAACGAGATCACCGCGACCAGGACCCAGTAGGCCGCGGGCGCGGCGAAGGGGAAGCGGCGACGCGCGAACAGAGGCAGTACGAGCACAGCCACCGTGGGTATGGCGAACCACAGCGACGTGGGCGGTGCGCCGGGCGAGTCGCGTCCGACCACGAGCTCGAGCATGCCCGCGATCGCCAGGAACGCGATCAGCAGCTCGAACCAGTATTCGCGCGCTACGTATCGGATCCGGCTCATGGGCTGAACGTACCGCACGCTCTCTGAAGGCGCCTCCTACCCGAGTAGGAGCCGGAATCGTCGGCGAGTCGGAGCCCGAATCCGGCCTTCCGACGAGGCGCCTGGCGCCACCGCCTCTTAGCGTCGGGCAGTGGAATCGACCCCCAAAGGAGGACGCAGATGAGCGTCTCATACCCACTCACAGCCACTGCCCGCTCTGACGCCGCCGTCTCGAGCGTCGAGATTCCGCAGCTGCGGATCCGCGGGATCCTCGCCGTCTGGGCGGCCGCCGCGCTCCCGATGGCGGTGCTCGCCTGGCTCGTCGCGCCAGCGCTCGCCGACCGCTTCGCCGGCGTTGGCGACGTGCCGATGGCGAAGGCGCTGATCGTCTCCCTCGCGATCGGCATGGTCTGGCAGTTCGTCCTGGTTGCGATCCTCGTCGGTCGCGAGCAGCGGACCCTCCGCTGGTCGACGGTCCGCGAGGCGCTTTGGCTCCGCTCTCCGCGGAGCCCGCGCAGCGGCCGCGTCGGCGGTCGCGTGTGGCTCGTCGTGATTCCGCTGATCCTCGCGTTCACCTTCGCGCAGGAGCTGCTCGCGATCGTGCCGGCGCCGGACGACCGGGAGTTCGCCACGATCCTCGAGTCGGACGCCGGCAAGGCGTTCCTGGACGGGGCCTTCGGCTGGTACGGCCTCATCCTCGTGATGTTCCTGTTCAACACCATGCTCGGCGAGGAGCTCCTGTTCCGCGGGTACCTCCTTCCGCGCATGAACGGCGCCTTCGGGCGCGGCGACTGGGTGGCGAACGGCCTCCTCTTCGCCGGCTACCACCTGCACGTGCCGTGGGCGATCCCGGGGACGCTCCTCGACATGTTCACGATCTCGTACCCGACGAAGCGGTATCGGAGCGCCTGGATCGGGATCGCAGTGCACAGCGCCCAGAGCGTGTTCCTTGCGATATTCATCTTCACGCTCGTCGTCTGAGGCATCGCACTGCCTATCAGTCCAAGTCCTGTGGGCCTTCGGGCCTGCAGGACTTGGCACGTCGTGCGGAGGTACCGCTCGGCGCCTCCTACCCGAGTAGGAGGCGAAATCGTCGCATGGTCTGAGCTCCAATCAGGCCTTCCGACGATGCCGCAGGTCCACTGCGCTCCTAGCGTCGAGGCATGAACTTCGAAGGAGGAGCCATGAGCCCAGCAACGTCACAAGCCCGCGAACTCGCCGCCCGCCAGAGCGACGGGATCCAAGTCCTGTTGCTCTGGGATCCGGATGAGAACGCGATCACCGTGTCGGTCGAGGACGAGCGGGTCGGAGATCGCTTCCAGCTCGCGGTCGCGCCCGACCGTGCCCTCGACGCCTTCTACCACCCGTTCGCCTACGCGGCCTGACCGTCGACTTACGCGACAGAGGAGCCAGTCATGGACACGTCGAAAACACGACCGTTTAAGTCATTGATCCGCGAGGTTGGAGTCCAACAGCTCCCCCTTACTGAGATTGCCCTCCGCAAGCGGCAGTGGTCTACAGGAACGATCGAAGCGCGCCAGACGGACATGGCCACGACGGCGGCGGCACTCTGGCCCGAATGAGAAGTCGCCCGGCTCGAGCTGCTCACGACTAGGCGAGACCGCACCGGTCGCGAATGCGTAAAGCCGGGTGTTTGGAAACGCGGTGGAAACCGCCCGTCGCGAACGATGGCGATCAGGCGCGAAGCAAGCGTGCCCGGAATGGCCCCATTTGCGGCGCTTCGCGAACAACCGCGACAACGCACTTCTTGCTGTTGCGGGGATCGCGTAGACGCACCTCCACTACAGGCTTACAGGACTACGGCGCCGAGCCGAAGTCCTGGTACTTCATGAGAGCCCAATCGCCTGCTCCGTCCGCCGCCTGAGGGTCCACGCGGAGGAACGACACCACCTGCTGCGTCGAGTCGCCGTTGGCGTCGAAGCCCAGGGTGCCGAACACCGTTTCGTATCGATGGGCGGGATCGACGGCATGTGCGCGAAGGGCCTCCCTGAGCCCTTTCGCATCCGGGCCGTCCGCGGCGATGGCCTCCAGCGAGGCGAGAATCACCTGCGCGCACGCATACGCCGCGGCAGCGTAGTCGGTCGGTTCCTCGCCGAACGCGGCTCGGTAGGCATCGACGAAGTCCGCTCTCGGCGGCGCGAACGAGGCAAGCGCGAGATACGTCCCGGCAGCAGCCTCGCCCGCCCGGCGCAGGTACGAGTCTGCCGATGCGCCCGAGCCGTCGAGAATCCCGTCCCAGCTCACGAAAGGCGTGGACTCGTGCCCCGCCTTGCGCATGGCCCGTCGCACCTCAGGAGCGCCGGAGTACGTGTCGCCGGCGAACACGACGACGTCGGGAGCGGACGCTGTGTCCCGTAACGGCTCGAGGGCGGCCGCCGGGCTCGTGCCGGGCCTCAGCTCCGCGTTGGCGACCTGTCCGCCGAGCGCGGTGAAGGCATCGTCGAAGTCGGTGGCCTCGCGCTTCCACCCTTGATCGGCGATGACCAGAGCCGACTCGGCTTCGAGCTCGTGCGTGACGAACGCCGCAAGCGCCCGTCCCTGGATGTCGGTGGACGGGGAGAGGCGAACGTAGTTGATGCGCTCCGGGTGTGCTGACCGGAACTCGGCGGCGCCGTATTCGGGCTTCGTCAAGCTGGGATCCGAGTTGGACGGGCTGCACTCGAGCAGTCCGGCCCTGTTCGTGATCGGGATCGTGCTCGCGGCCACATACGACGTGAACGGTCCGACGGCTGCGATCGTCCGTGGGTCGTCCGCCATCTTGGTTGCTGAGCCGGCTCCTCGATCCGGCTCCTCGCCCTCGTCACCGCCCGTGTCGTACGGCTTCACGGCCAACTCGACGCCGGCGACGCCGCCCGACTCGTTCGCCTGGCCGACGGCGAGCTGCACCGCATTTCGAACGGCGATTCCATCGGATGCCTGTCCGCCGCTCGTCGGGACATGGACGCCGATGGTCCAGAGCCCCGACGGAAGCCCGGTGGACGGCTGCAGCGCAAACCAGCCGATCGCCGCGGCAGCGGCCACCATCGCCGCAAAGCCCCCGACCAGCGCGGCGAGTCCGCGACGCGATAGCCGTCGGCGATGCGCCGAAGGCCATGCGGTTGCCCCGGCGGCCGCCTCTTCGACCGCGAAGAGCTCGATCGGCTCGGCGATGCCCTTCAGCTGACGTCGTCCTCGCGACCTGAACGCGACCGGGAGGAGGGTCATCGTGAGGGCGCGAACGGTCTCGCTGACGAGGACCTCGCCCGCGCCCGCCTGTGCGCAGATCCGCGCGGCGATGTTGACGGGAGACCCGACGTAGCCGCCGTCGGCCTCGATCGTCTCGCCCGCGTGGATACCGATACCGACGCGGATCTCCTCGTCCGCCGCTTCCCTGGCGTCTTCGATGATCGCTAGGCCGCACCGGACGGCGCTGCTGACCGAGTCGAACACGACGTAGAAGCTGTCGCCTTCGGTCTTGATCTCCGCGCCGCCGAATCTCCCGATCGCCTCCCGGGCGAGCGCGCGGTACCGCGTCAGGAGCTCCGCCGCCGCGGCGGCACCACGCTGCTCCACGAAGGCCGTATAGCCCCGGAGGTCGGAGAACAGGAAGCCGCGAGTAATGGTGTGTCCGTGGTCGGTCACCGTGCCGGCGCATAGTAGACCGGTAGTGCACGTCAAGTAGAAGTCAAAATCAAGTGAGCGACGACAGCCGTACGCGCACGTACCCCGAAGGCGCGGCGGATGAACCTACGTCGTTTTTGGTGGTTCTGGAAACACGGTGGAAACCGCAGGTCGCGAAGCTCGGCGATCGGTGGCGAAACGCTCAACCTCGAAATCGATCGGTGTGCAGGTGTTAGCGATCAACGGCAACCAACCGCAACGCGCCGAGGGCACATGGTAAGGAGGGGGTCGACGGTTCGAGTCCGTCAGAGGGCTCTGCAAAAGCGCCGGAAATCGGCGCTTTTTCCATGGGATCAGTTTGCACGCGCTCCAGTCTGCAGTGGGTATGGAGCCGTCTATGGAGCTTTCAAGGTTGAGAGCGGCGCTTGGACGACGGCGGTAGTCGTTCGATCACGGCAGCTGCGACCATTCGGGCCTCATCCCACGGGCTGTCATTCCACAGCGGGCTACCCGCGATCGATCGCGTCGCTGTTGGGCAGCGGCCCGGGCGCGGGGGCCTACCGGAACTCTTCCACTCCTCGTCCGCTCTGCTCGTCGATCCCGTACGTGTCGATGTAGCCCCAGCAGTCCGGCTGAGAGCCGTCGGTATCGGTGACGCCGTACTCCTTCGCCAGGTCGTACGACGTGAGCGAGCGGCCGGCGTGCCTGCTCGGGTTGGCGTCGCCCGCGAGCGCCGCGACGCCCCGCCCCACGTACGCGGGCGACTCACTGATCGCGAACCCGGGTCGCTCCGCGAGCGCGTCGCGCCACGTCTCCTCGGTGACGCCGAAGTTGTCGAGCATGTTCTCCGAGCGAAGCCAGCCTGGCGTCACGGCCACGGCCACGACGGGATGCTGACGCAGTTCGAAGGTCAATCCGACGACAATCCGCTGCACGTTGGCCTTGACCAGGTCGTAGTAGAAGCCGACGCGTTCACGGAAGTTGGCGTTGAACTCGAACGTTCCGTCGGTCATCTCCACCACGAGTCCGGGCGTCTCGTCGGACGCGGTTTTCAGCATGAGCGGCAGCGCGTGATGGGCGGTGATCAGATGCGTGTCGACGCCCATGCGGAGCATCCGCAACCCACCGAGCAGGTCGTGCTCCCAGAGCGGCTTGTCCCACTGCGCGTACCGGTCGCCGCCGAACATGTCGTTGACGAGGACGTCTAGACGTCCACGATCCGACTCGATGCGCTCGACGAGAGCAGCAACGGCGCTCGAGTCCTCATGATCTACGACCAACGCCGTCGCCGACCCGCCGGCCGCCTCGACCAGCTCGCCGGTCTCCTCGATCGTCTCGGGGCGGTCGATCTCGGACCGCCCTGCCAACCGGCTGCTGCGCCCGGTCGCGTACACGTGAGCGCCGGCTCTGCCCAGCTCGACCGCGATAGCACGTCCCGCGCCGCGGGTCGCTCCGGCTACCAGGGCGACCTTCTCGGACAGTTCCTTTTCGTCGTCGTCGTCGTCGACCATCGCCGCGATCTCCGTAGAGCAGTGGATGGAGCGTTCATGGAGCCTATCGGGCGTAACCGCTTGCAATTCACCGGCATCCGCAGGCCATTGACAGACACCTGATAAACGAGTCGCACAGGGAGCGAGTCACGACAAGAAGGAGACCGCAAATGACTGACCATGAGATTGGAACCCGCGAGAACTGGCTCGCCGCGCGTGAGCAGCTACTCGTCCGCGAAAAGGAGCACACCCGGCTCGGCGACGAGCTCGCGCAGCAACGACGCGAGCTGCCGTGGGTGCGGGTGGAGAAGGAGTACCGCTTCGACACGGACGACGGCGAGAAGGCACTCGTCGACCTGTTCGACGGGCGCTCCCAGCTCCTCGTCTACCACTTCATGTTCGGCCCGAGCTACGAGGCGGGTTGTCCCGTCAATTCGTCGATCGCCGACGCCGTGAACGGCGTTCTCCCGCACTTGCGCGCTCGTGACGTGTCGTTCGTCTTCGTCTCACAAGCGCCGCTGGAGAGGCTGCAGGCCTACAAGCGCCGCATGGGCTGGAGCTTTCCCTGGGTCTCGTCCGCGCCGACCGACTTCAACTTCGACCTCGGCTTCTCGCACACGGAGGAACAGGGCCGCGAGGCGGTGGCGCAGATGACGGGGAGCGGGCTACCGCCGATTGTCGAGCACAACGCCCGCTCGACCGGCACCGACGTCGTGGGATATCTCACGGAGAGCCCCGGGTTCAGCACCTTCGTACGAGACGACGGCACCGTCTACCACACGTACTCGACGACGTGGCGCGGATTGGAGTTTCTCATGGGCTACTACCCGATCCTCGACCGCGCACCGAAGGGCCGCGACGAGGGCGAGGCGTGGCAGCTCTGGATCCGCCGGCACGACGAGTACGAGAGCGAGTGACGAGATGAGCGCGATCACCCACCTCTTCGCCGGTGTCCCGGTCTCCGATCTCGAAGCCAGCATCGACTGGTACACGCGGTTCTTCGGGCGACCCCCAGACATGCGCGTCGGGGATGAGGTCCTGTGGGACATCGACGAGCACGCCACGCTCTTCATCGAGCCGAACGCGGCACAGGCGGGCGCGGGCCGGATCACTCTCGCCGTCGCTGGGCTCGACGCGCTCCTCGAGCGCCTCGCCGCCCAGCGCATCGAGCACGAACCGATCGACACCTACTCGAACGGCGTCCGCCACGTGAACGTCCCCGACCCGGATGGGAACGCGATTGCGTTCGCCGAGCCGCCCGACGCAGCGAGCGCGTCACCTCGATCGCCCGGAACCGGGGCTTCGCCTAGCTGACTGGATCCCCACCGGCGCACGTCCTTCGGCGAACCGTCACAGCCGGGGTATGGAGCATTCATTGAGCAGCGGGTCGCAACCAGCGGCAACCAGTGGCTAGCGAGCCCGTGTCGCGGCGTCCACCCAGCGTCCACGGCCCGTTCGACCGCGAGCGCGTCCGGAAGCGAGACGGCGTGTTCGCGGCCAACGCGGCCTAGCATGACCTCATGACCCTAGATCTCTTCGCCGGCATCGCCGTCCGCGACTACACCGCGGCGGCCGCCTGGTACGAGCAACTCCTCGGCACCCCGCCGTCGTTCCTGCCCAAAGACACCGAGGCGGTGTGGGAGCTCGCCGACCACCGGTACGTGTTCATCGAGGTGCGGCCTGAGCATGCCGGCACGCCATGCACACCGTCTTCGTCGGCGACTTCGACGCCCGCATGGCCAAGATCGCCGAACGGGGCCTGGAGCCGGCCGAGCGCGAGACCTACGCCAACGGCGTCCGCAAGGCCACCTTCCGCGACCCGGACGGCAACGAGATCGGATTCGGCGGCTCGCCGGCCTGACCGAAACGGATAGCAGCCTCCCGCCTCGTAGCCGCAACGCCCCTGCTCGCCCCGTAGGTAATTTCCAACGGCGCATCGCCCGTCGGTAGGGCTGACGGTCGATGTTCGGATGCGGTAGCCCATCGTCCCCTGGGTGCTCGCGCTGAAGTTTCACCAGCCGATGTCGTCTGCCAGAGGACGAGGATGTTGGGCTTGTCCTGCGGCGTCTCTTTTACGTCCGCGATGCTCCTCGGCGCGGAGGTCGTCGCCGGCTAGCCCGAGCGAGAGCCGCACGAGGGGTAACGTAGGCTTGGCCACGTGTTCCTCGTCGTCGGATTAGTCCTGCTCCTGCTCCTCCCGTCGCCGTGGAACCTCATCCTCTTCGGCGCGTGTCTAGTGCTCTTCATAGGAGAGCTCGCCTTCTGGAACCGGACCGTTCGCCACCGTCGCGCACAGGCGGGTGCCGAGACCCTGATCGGGAAAAACGCGACCGTCGTCTCTGCCTGCCGCCCCGACGGCCAGGTCCGTCTCCGCGGAGAGATCTGGGAAGCGCGTTGCACAGAAGGCGCCGATCCAGGGGATACGGTGGCCGTTGTCTCGCGCGATGACCTCATTCTCGTGGTCGAACGTGTGACCACCACGTAGCGTCAGTTCACGCGTAGCTGCGCCGGGAGAACGTCGGCGTCTTGCGACCCATGCCCTTGCATCGATCCCCCGCCGCGAGCATGCTTGACACCGATGTCGTCTACGCGACCGATCGTCTTCCTCAGCGACTTCGGACTCGGCAACGAATGGGTGGGGATCTGCCACTCCGTCATGAGTGGGATTGCTCCACACTGCCCGATCGTCGACCTTTCGCACCTCGTCCGACCACTCGAAGTCACGTCAGGAGCGCTCCTTCTCGCGGACTCGGTGCCATACATCCCGGAGAACGCAGTGAGTCTCGCCGTGGTCGAACCCAACGTCGGCAAGGATCGAGAGATCGCGATCGAGTCGGCAAGCGGCCGCGCCTTCGTCGGCCCGGACAACGGCCTTCTGTCACTCGCGTGGGAAGCAGCAGGAGGCATCGTGAGCGCGGTCGAGCTCACGTCTCGCGATGTGATTCGGCGACCGCACGCAGAGTCGTTTCGCGCTCCGGACACCTTATGTCCCGCGACGGCGCGGCTTGCGTCCGGAATGGCGATCGACCAGCTGGGAACGCAGCTCGATCCGAGCACGCTTGCGGTGATCTCCGTGGCCGAGCCGGAGATCGAGCCGGGCAAGATCGTATGCGAGGTCATTGATTTCAACCGGTTCGGCAACGTCCACCTGAATGTGCGACCGACCCATCTCGCAGCCGCGAGCCTCGACGACGAGCCCATGATCAGGATCGAAGCCACGTCCGGCTCGGCAGAAGCCAGACGAGGACGTACCTACGCGGACTTCGGGCCTGGAGAGTACGGCTTGCTGTTCGACCCGCGTGGATGGCTCACGATCGTCCGCGGCAATCCTGCGAGCGCGATCGAAGGGCTCGGACTGAGTCTCGCGGCCCCGGTCTGGCTCACGTCGGCAGCAATCACGTAACGCGTCTCCGATTGCAGCTCGACCACAATTTCTCGTGACCGTTCGAACGGCACCTGGTTGTGGTACGGGGCGCCCCGCCGATCGATGACTTCGCGACGATGGCGGGGTCTCCACGGCAACATCGACACGGAGGTGAGACGTGGGAGCAGTACACGTGCACGAGTTCATGAGCCTCGACGGCGTGATCGACGCGCCGACGTGGACATTCGACTACGGCTTCCACCCCCGGATGGGAGAGGCCATCGGCGCAGTCACGGATCGTTGCCGAGGGATCCTGCTAGGGCGCACGACCTACGAGATGTTCGAGCCGGCGTGGTCGACACGGACCGTGGAGGACGATCCGGGGGCGCCGTTCTTCAACGACACCACCAAGTACGTCGTCTCCGCGTCGCTCACGGCTGCGACGTGGAGGAACTCCAAGATCATCGGGCCGTACGACCCCGGCGCGATCCGCAGCCTGAAGGACGAGGTCGACGGCGACCTCTATGTCAGCGGCAGTAGCACGCTGGTGCGAGCGCTGCTCGGGGACGGCCTTGTCGACGAGCTGCATCTGTTCGTCTACCCGCTCACCCGCGGCTCCGGTCCGCGGCTCTTCCCCGAGGAAGCCGCGCCCGGCAAGCTGTCGCTCGAGGCCTGCGAGTCGTACGAGAACGGTGTGGTCTACCTCGCCTACCGACCGCAGACATGAGGCCTACGCATCAGGAGCCCAACGACTGCGAACGCGGCGAGCACGCCGCGGCTCCGCCCCTAACGCCCCCTACGACGACGCTTCCGTAGCGACGACACTACGCGGCATGGAGCCGCGCTTCTTCGCGAATCCGGATGAGTTCCGCGCCTGGCTCGAGACGAACCATGCGACCGAGGGCGAGGTGCTCGTCGGTTTCTACAAGAAGCACACCGGCCGCCGTTCCATGACCTGGACCGAATCCGTCCGCGAGGCGCTTTGTTTCGGATGGATCGACGGACTCACGCGACGTATCGACGACGACAGCTACTGCATCCGCTTCACGCCGCGCAAGCCGCGGAGCAACTGGAGCACCGCGAACGTGCGGCACGTGGAGGATCTCCTGCGCACCGGGCGCATGCATCCGGCAGGGATCGCGGCGTTCGAGGCTCGCGTCCCTGAGAAGACGGACGTCTACATGTACGAGAACCGGCACACGGCCAAGCTCGGTCCGGAGCAGGAGGAGCAGTTCCGCGCGAACGAGCGAGCGTGGGAGTTCTTCCACGCGCAGCCGACCGGCTACCGGCAGATGGCGATCTTCTGGGTCGTCAGCGCGAAGCGCGAGGAGACACGCGCACGCCGGCTCGCGACACTCATCGACGACTCTGTGCACGGACGCCGCATCGCCCTGCTGCGCGCGCCAGAAGGATGAAGGGCGCCGGCGCGTCGCCGGCGCCCTTCGAGCGGAAACCCGTGACGCGCCACGCGGCTTCGTGAACCCTCCTCGCCTCGTCAGCAGTCTCGCCTCTCCGGAAGCGAGCCGGTGGCGGTCGAGCTGCGCCCTAGCGAACGAGGCTCGGCGGCGGCGTGATCACCGCGAAAACCTTCTCCTTCCCGTTCTCGACGCGGAAGATCGTCACTGATCCAGCGGTCGTGTCTCCGTTTCGATCGAAGGAAAAAGTGCCGAGGATGCCGTGGTCGACCCGCGTCTTGAAGAGTTCCCTCACCACCGACGCGCGTGTTCCATCCGAACGGCCGATGGCGTCGAGCAAGACTTCCGCCGCCTGCGCGGTTGCGATTGCGTACGGCGACACTCTGCCCCCGACCGCTTGCTCGAACTCGGCGACGAACTGCCGCCCTGCCTTGCCGAGCCGCGACGGCGCGACTCCTGCGAACGTGACCAGTACCTCCTCGGCAGCCGGGCCGGCTTCCTGAATCAGAAGAGAGACCGGCACGAAGCCGTCGGACGCAAGGATCCTGACGCCTCTGCCAAGGCCGGTCTTCAGGTCACGCACGAGCGCCGCGCCGTTCAGGTCGATGAGTCCGCCGAGAAACACCGCATCCGCTCGCGCGTCATCGATCCTGCGGGCGAGCGCCGCGTAGCTTCGAGTGCGCGCGTCCCAGCGCTCCACGCCGGCAACCTCGATCCCAAGCTTGTTCGCAGCCTGACGCACACTCCCCGCGAGTCCGACGCCGTAGCTCGTTCCGTCGTGGAGGACGTAGAGCCTGGCGATGCCCAGCCTCTTGGCGAGCATCGCGTTCGCGGCGCCCTGGATGTGGTCTGCCGGGACAACACGAGCGAAGTTGCGGACGCCCCGCGAGTAGTACTTCCCGGGCTCGCCGGGCTCGGAGCCGGGTCCGCTTCGTGTGAGCCCGATATACGTGCTCGCGGAGCTGACGATCGCGACCGGGCCGCCGGGAGCGGCGCCGAGAATCGGAATCTCGACCTGTGAGCAGCCTGAGTTGTAGGTGCCTATGACGCCGAGGAGATTCGCCTGCCGTGCGTAGGCCCTCGCGTTCCTCCGGCACGCCTCCGGAGTCCAGGTACGCGCCTGGGCGGTCGAATCGTCGCACGACTGGAAACCGATCGAGTACTTGCCGGCCGTGAAGCCGCGCTTCGCCAGCACGAACCTGATCGCGTCGCTCATTTGCAGCGTCTGCTCGACGGCGTCAATGCCCTGGAAGGGCAGGTCTGATGCGATCAGGTACTGGGGCTTTCCCTTGCCCGCGAAGAACACCGGCTGGCAGAACGACGTCGAGATGGCCGGGACTCCAACGGCGGATGTCCCGGCCTGGGTTCCCGAACTCACAAGGCCGCTCTTGAGCCTGAACCCGGGCTGGACCGTGACCCAGACTCGACCGCCCCCGACAGCGACGCCCGCGGGGCTGCCGCCCACCGGGATCGTTGCCGGGGAGTTGGTACTCGGGTCGATCCGTGAGAGCGTGCCGTCGCCGCCGTTCGCCACCCACGCCGCTCCCGCACCGACCGCGATATCGGTCGAATTGCGCCCGACGCCAAGCGCAACCGACGCCGTAACGCCGCCGAACTCAGGGTCGATCCTGCTCACCGTCTGGGTGTTGCCGTTCAGAACCCAGACAGAGCCTTCGCCCACGGCGACAGCAACCGGGAACGGGGCGGTCGTGCCGAGCCGGTTCACGATCCTGATAGGAGTCGTCACCGCGCGCCCCTGGGTATCGATCTGAAAGACGGTCGCCGCCCGCCCACTGATCGCCCAGACCGAGCCGGCGCCGACGGCCACATCATTGAGCGGCTCGCCCACATCGAGAGCCTGGACTCGGCCGGTTTCAGGGTCGACGCGCAGCAGGCGAGTGGACCCGTCCGTGACCCAAAGCGCTCCCGCACCCGAGACGACGCTCAGACGGCTCGACCTTTGATTCACAATCGGCGAGGGTGGCGCGCGCGGAAGCGCGATTCGGCGCGTGACCGCGCCGTACGCTGGATCGATCTTCAGGAGCACGCGGCGGTTCCCGTCCAGCACCCAGACTTCGTCGCCGTCCGCCGCGAGGGCGCTCGGGGTCGCATTCGGTGCAACGACGCGCGTCACCGCTCGCTCGCCTGACGAGATCGACGAGACGGTGCGGCTGGCTTCGCTTGCGACCCAGATCAATCCGTCGCCGGCAGCCACGAGCGACGGCCGGCCGGGAATCTGCACCTGCCCCACCAACCCGTTCGTCTTCGGATCGATGACGGCAACCGAGTCCGGGACGACCGAGGGCAGGACGGCCGAGGCGTCGGTTCCGCCCCCAGTCAACCCGACCACAGCAGCAGTGACTCCGCCGACGAGGATGGCCGCACCGGCCACCAGCACGAGCCGCCGGCGCCGCCGCGCTCGCGGCTGCGGCACGCCCGGTACGGGCGGCAGCTCGATCTCGGGTATGACCTCGATCGCCTGCACCGGCTTCTCCAGACCCTTCACCTGCACGCGACGACGCTCGACGAAGCGAACGCCGTCGACCGTCCCCGCCAGGCCCGTCACCATCTCGCTGGCGAGGATCTGGCCGCCGCTCGCGAGGCTGCAGAGCCGGGCGGCAAGGTTCAGAGCGGCACCGCGGTAGCCGCCCTCGACGGGTACCGCTTCCCCGGCTGCGAGACCGATTCCGATCCCGAGCGGGAAGACCGGCTGACCCTCGACCCGCTCCCGAAAGCGGATCTGCAGCTCGACGGCCGCTCGAAGTGCCTGTCGCGCGGAAGGGAAGACGCAGAGTGCCTCGTCACCGCGAAGCTCGATCACCTCGCCGCCTGTCGTGGCCACTGCCTCCCTGGCAAGAGCGGCGAATTTCGCGGCGAGGTCTCCCGCGGCCTCGTCGCCGCGCGACTGCGTGAAGCTGGTATAGCCGCGGACGTCGGCAATCAGGAACGTGCGGACGACCACCCCGGACTCAGACACCTGAGGTTGGTCGAAACGGTTCGCGCCCGGCGACGTCTCGTCTGTCTCCATCTCCGGAGCAGCTTACGACGAAGGCGCCGCTGCTTCTACCACCCAGGATCCTTCAATATCACGGATGAGGGCCGCCCAAGGGCGCCCAGCGCTATCCGCCCCGAGAAGCGGCCGGGAACCCAATGCGATGGGTTGTCACGCTAAGCACTGAGCCGCGGGCTCCAAACGGGCCGGTCAGCCGGCTACTTCGCGATCTCCAGATGTGGCCGGCGGGATCTCTGAAGCTGGCGGTTCGCACGCCCCAAGGCCGATCCAGCAGGCCGTTCAGCAGCTCCACGCCCCGAGAAGCGAGCTCTGCGCACATGGCACCCACGTCATGGACCTGGACCGTGAACACGACGCGCGATCCCGCCTCGCGACTCGCCACCGTACCCAGGCTCGATGAGCTCCCGCCCCGCTTCGGCCCTGAGCAGGTTGACGAGCGTGTCTTCGAACGCGAACACGGCGGAGTCGTCGTCCTCGAACGCGACCGTAGGCCGAAGGCCTCCCGTAGAACTGCCGTGCCGCCTCCAGGTCCTCGACGAAGAGCGTGATCGCATCGATTCCCCTCGGCCACGAATTCCCGTCCGCTGCCATGGCTAGGCCGGGAACTCCTGGAACTGCGGGAGGTCGTCAGTGATCTCGAACCACGGTGCCTTCTGGCTGACCCATATGTGCTTCGTGGGGCGAATGCTCGGCACGTCGACGAGCGATCCCAGCGCAACGTGCACATAGGCACCCTCGCGGACAACGGAGAAGAGCAACGAGCCACACGACGCACAACGCGTGTGATTCGTCTCCTCCTCTCCGACGATCAGAAGTGACGTCCGACCGTCGGTGATCACGAGCTTCTGCCGCTCGATTCCAGCCATGGCCTTGAAGGCCGACCCGGTCGCTGCTCGACATGACCTGCAGTGACAGTTCAACGCGTACTCGAATGCGTCCGGGACTCGATATCGAACCGTGCCACACTCGCAACTTCCGGCGAGCGGCTGTGCTCCGGCGTCGCTTCCTTCGACCGGCATCCGACCTCCTTTCTCCGGGTTTCGCTGCTCAGACGGCGCGGCGCCGAAGAAGTCATCGGCGGGTCACACGTGCACGACCGAGTACCTGGCCGTGACGAAGTCATCGTTGCGAGCCGTCTCGTCGAGCCGCAGCTCGAGGCGTCGCGGGAGAAGCGGCGCACCGGCGCCCAGCGTCACGGGCGCGATGTACACGATTACCTCGTCCAGGAGCCCCACGTCGGCGAACTGTCCGGCCAGGTCGCCACCGCCGACGATCCAGACGTTGCGACCGCCCGCGGCGGCCACCATTTCCCTGTGCGCCGTGCGAATCTCCGCGCTCGTGAACTCGACCGGCGCGCCCGGCACGACCTGGACCTTCCGATGAGTGAAGACCCAGCACGGGATGTCGTACGGCCACCTCCACTCGGACGGATCCTTGCCGGAGAACTCGTGATCGAGGATCCACTCGTAGGTCGTAGAGCCCATCGCCAGCGCGCCGACGCCGGCGAAGAACCCGTTGTAGTTCAGCGGGCCTTCACGATCCTGCTGTCGCGTGAACAGCCACTCGAGCGAGTTGTCGGGGTCCGCGATGAAGCCGTCGAGCGTGGTCGCCGTGTAGTACTGAGTCAGAGCCACGATGCACTTCCTCCCGTCTTTCACTGATGACCTTCACGCGGTCGTGCTCGTCGAAGGTGCAAGCGACAAGCATGCACTCGAAGCGCTCGCACGGCGCCGGGGTCGCGATCTCGACGCCGAGGGCGTTTCGGTCGTGGCGATCGGAGGCGCCCAGGCGATCGGGAACATTCTCGAGCAGCTCGAGGCATGGCGCAACGACATGACAGTCGCAGGGCTCTGTGACGAAGCCGAGGCAGGGCACGTCCAGCGGGCTCTCGAGCGCGCCGGCCTCGGCACGTGCCTTTCACGCGCCGACATGGAGGCGCTCGGGTTCTACGTGTGCGTGGCCGACCTCGAGGACGAGCTGATTCGCTCGCTCGGCGCCGCCGCCGTGGAACGGGTCATCGAAGTCCAGGGTGACCTCGGGCCGTTCCGCACGTTCCAGAAGCAGCCCGCATGGCGCGAACGGCCTACGGAGGAGCAGCTCCGGCGCTTCATCGGCACGCACAGCGGTCGGAAGATCGAGTCGGCGGCCCTGCTCGTCGATGCGCTCGACCTCGCGCGTGTTCCGCCGCCGCTGGACGACGTGCTCGCTCATGTCAAGCCGACCGGACCACCGGGACGTCGTCCCGGTGGTCCGTGAGTGCCGACGCGCGCTAGCGAAGCGAGCTCGCGACCTGCTCCAGGAGGTCCATGGCGTCCTGCATACCTGCCTCCATCCCGGAGTTGATGTGGGCGTCCCTGCCCTCCTTGGTCGGGTGCTCGACGAGAATCGTGAGGATCGTGCGCTCGCCGACCTCGCCGAGCGTCAGGATGTCGATCGCGGCGTGCTCCTCCGCGTCGGGAATGCCCTCGTAGACCTCGGTGGACACCAGCCGCTCGTTCGACACGATCTCGCGGTACTCGCCGTGGAAGGCGACATCGAGCCCACCGTCGGCCACCATCGCGTACCGCCACATGCCGCCGACGCGCAGATCGATCTCGCAGACGGTCATCTCGCCGCGGTTCGCGTGCCACCAGCGCTTGACCAGTTCGGGCGTCGTCCACGCCTTCCACACCAGGTGCTTCGGCGCATCGAACTCCCGCGTGATGAGGATCTGCTCATCCGTGGGGAGCGTCACCGTCGCTGTTCTGCTACTCGCCACTGCCATCTCCTTCCTCCTTCTCCTTGAGTTCCTCCAGCACGACGTCCAGCTGGTCGAACCGTTCCGACCACGTGCGCTCGTAGTCCTTCACCCAGTCGTAGATGGGTTTGAGCGCATGTCCGTTCACCCGGTACAGCCGCCGCCGTCCTTCGTCACGAACGTCAACCGCACCGACTTCGCGGAGAACTCGCAGGTGTTTGGACACCTGCGGCTGGGCAAGCCCGAGCAGCCTGACGAGATCGTTCACGGGTCGCTCCCCGCCGGCGAGGACGTCCAGGATCTGTCGCCGTCGGGGCTCGGCCACGGCGTTGAACGCATCTGCTGTCGTCGCTGTTCGTGCCATGTGAAGATTATATGCCTATATCGGCATATGTCAAGCAGCCTGACCTTCGGTAGTCATTCCACGAGATGTCCTCTCCTCGTCGCGCCGCTCGTCTATGAGGCGACCCAGTTCCAGCAGAAGGAGGAATCCATGAAGTACATGTTGTTGATTCACCAGGGCGACACACCGACGCCGCCGTCGGAGGCGTGGGAGCGGTTGTCGGAGGAGGAACAGGGGGCGGTGTACGCCGACTACCAGGCGATCAACCAAACCCCTGGCGTCAGTCCCGGCGTCCACATGCAGCCCCCCGAGACGGCCACAACCGTGCGGGTCGAGGACGGAACCACGCTGACCACCGACGGGCCGTTCGTCGCCGTGAAGGAGGCGCTCGGCGGCTACCTGTTCTTCGAGGCGGACGACCTCGACGCAGCGATCGAGCTCGCGTCACGCATCCCGGCTGCACGGATGGGCGGGGCGATCGAGGTTAGACCGCTCGTGGAGTACTAAGTGCCCCTTCAGGCAATGCCTTCCAGGTCCCTCGCGTGCGGTGAGCGGCGCCATGCGTCGTCCTCGGTCGCCCCGATACCTTCGGGTATCGGGGCTCTCTGCGTCCTAGCCTGGCTTGCTCCTCGCACGCGAGGAACGAGGCAGCATCACCTGAAGGGGCACTGATCCTCGCGCAGGTCTTCCGCGACGAGTGGGGCCGCGTTCTCGCGAGCCTGATCGGCTTCCTCGGCGACTTCGACCTCGCCGAGGAAGCCGCCCAGGAGGCGTTCGCGATCGCGGCCGAGCGCTGGCCGCGCGAGGGGACACCGTCGAACCCACGCGCCTGGCTCGTGACGACGGCGCGCAACCGCGCAGTCGACCGCATCCGCCGCGAGCGCATGCTCGCCGCGAAGACGCGCCTGCTCGAGTTTCCCGAGACCGTGGAGGACGACGTGGACGAAATGACGATCCCTGACGAGCGGCTCGAGCTCGTCTTCACGTGCTGTCATCCGGCGCTTTCGCTCGATGCCCAGGTGGCGCTCACGCTCCGGACGCTGGGCGGTCTCGAGACGGAGGAGATCGCCCGCGCCTTCCTCGTTACCGAGGCGACGATGGCCAAGCGGCTCGTCCGCGCGAAGCGCAAGATCAAGGCAGCCGGCATCCCGTTTCGCGTGCCCCCCGCGCACCTGCTCCCCGACCGCCTCGCCGCCGTTCTCGCGGTCGTCTATCTGATCTTCAACGAGGGCTACGGCGGCCGCGAGGACCTCGCAGCCGAGGCGATCCGGCTCGGGCGCGCGCTCGCCGAGCTCATGCCCGACGAACCCGAGGTGCAGGGACTCCTCGCGCTGATGCTGACCAACGATGCCCGACGCGAGGCGCGGTTCGCCGACGGCGCGGTCGTCCTCCTCGCGGACCAGGATCGATCGCTCTGGGACGTCGAACGGATCGCCGAGGGACGAGCCACGCTCGATCGCGCACTCGCGCTGGGCGGGCGCGGTCCGTACGTTTTGCAGGCGGCGATCGCCCTTCTGCACGTCGACGAGCCGCCGGACTGGCCACAGCTTGCGTCGCTGTACGGGGAGCTTGCCCATGTCACCGGCTCGTCAGTGGTCGAGCTCAACCAGGCCGCCGCCATCGCAGAAGCCGGCGACGTCGCGGCTGCGCTCGCCCTGGTAGAGCGCCTCGAGCTCGATCGCTACCACTACCTGCATGCGACGCGTGCGGAGCTATTGCGCCGGCTCGATCGCTTCGACGACGCCCGCGGCGCCTACGAGCGGGCGCTCGAGCTCGTTCACTCGGACGCCGAGCGCCGTTTTCTCGAGCGACGGCTGGCGGAGCTCAACGGCGCGAGGAAAGATGCGGGCCCCGAAGGGCCCGCATCACCCTTCTAGGCGCGGACCCCTGCCAGGACCTCCACGATCGGCGCCTCGTACAGATCCGCGGAGCGGACCGTCCCGCCCATCCCGCGCACGATTTCCTCGCGCTTGGCCGCGAACGTACGCTCGGCCTCGTCCGCGCCTTCCCTCGTCTCCCAGAGCACGACGGATCGTGCGCGGCGATTCTCTTCGTCGACGAGCGAGATGAACCCGGCGAAGCCCTCGATTTCCTTGAGCCCGGGGATGATCCTCTCCCGGATGATCCCGAGGACTTCTTCGCGCTTGGACGCGTCGACACCCTCGATCTCGACAAGCCGTCCGTACATCGCTCCTCCTTCGGTCGACGTCCCGCCGATCGTATCGCTCCGACGCCGCGCTCGCCCAACTCCGACGCCTGTGTCCGTGAGGATCTAGTCGTCGTCCGGGCACTGGGTCACGCTGAAGCTCTTGTCGAGCTCCACTTCGACCTCGCTGCCGTCACTCTTGCGGATCTCGACCTCGTAGCCTGCGCCGCCGTCGTCCGACTCGACTGCGAGCACCGTGCCAGCGACTGTCGTGGCGAGCGCGGCCTCGGCAGCCTTGTCGGCCGATGAACCGGTCAGCGAAGGCGTCGCCCTCGTCCTGACCGCCGTCTCCGTCATCTTCGGTCTCGCCACCCTCGTTGTCGTCAGCTGCTCCGCCCTCCGAGACGGCAGCCGGCGTCGTCGTATCGCCGCCACCGCCCGAGGCCACCGCGATCCCGGCGGACAGCACGACGAGACCGAGGACGGCCGCAATGAGCGTGAGGGTTCTCTTGGCCTTGGACCCGCTTCTCTCCCGCGCCGAAAACCTAGTTGACAAGCGTGGAACCACGGTGAACGAGCGGACGGTTCTCGACAGGCTCAGCCGCGGGCGCCTGCGTTCCTGAGGATCGCGGCGATCTCCGTGTACCCGCTGCGCCGGGCATGCTCGAGCGGCGTGACGCCGTCGCGGTCCGCGAGATCGACATCGGCTCCTGCTTCGACGAGCGTGCGCACGACGTCCGTGTGCGCCTCGCCGCCGTCGCCCAGGATGATGGCCTCAAGAAGCGCCGTCCACCCGAGCCGGTTCACGTGGTCGATCTCGATCCCCGCGGCGAGCAGACGCCGAACGATCTCGACGTAGCCACGATGGGCGGCGCGGATCAAGCCCGTCCCGTTGTAGCTGTCCTTGGCGTTGACGTCTGCGCCGGCCGCGAGCGTGAGCTCGAGGAGCGAAACGCCCTCGCCCACCTCACTCGTCGCGATGAGGTAGGTGCTCTGCTCCGTGACGTCCTTCACGTCGACGTCCGCGCCTGCGTCGATCAGCAGCCGCGCCACCTCGACGTGGTTCCCGTATGCCGCCGCGACGAGCGCAGTCGCGTTGCTCGAGTCGCGAGCGGTGACGCTGGCGCCCTGGTCGAGGAGCTCTTCGACCGTCTCGATTTCGCCGGCGCGGGCAGCCTCGATGAGCTGTGCGTCGACCCTGGCGTCATTCACCTGCGGATCCTCGCCGCCGCACGAGGCGGCGGCGAGGACGAGGATGAGTCCGAGGAGGACCCGCAAGCGCTATCCCGCGGCTGCGTCGAGAGCGGGCTCGGGAGCCCGCACCTCCTGCTCCTGCAGGTCACGCCCGCGCACGAGGAACAGCGAGACGAGGACGCCTGCAAACGTGATCGCCGCACCCGCCCAGAACGCAGCCTGGAAGCCGTCGGTCAGAGCGACCGGGACCGCCGTGCCTGTCGCGAGAGCGTCGTCCGTGGTCGAGACGGCGATCGTCGAGAGGATCGCGATGCCGACCGCGCCACCGATCTGCTGCGACGTGTTGATGAGTCCCGAAGCGAGACCCGCCTCCTGCGGCTTCGTGCCGGCGACGGCCGCGATCGTCACGGCGACGTACGCGAAGGGCAGTCCGAGCCCGATGAGGAGAAAGCCCGGGAAGAGATCGGTCCAGTACGAGCCGGAGACCGAGACTTGTGTGAAGTAGAGAAGTCCGACCGTCATCGCCGACATACCGAAGGCGAGCGCAGGCTTGACACCGACCCGAGTCACAGCGGCCGCCGCGACGTTCGCCCAGATGATCGCGGTGCCGGCGACGGCCAGGTATCCGACGCCCGTCTCGATCGGGGTGAGACGGAGGACCTGCTGCATGTACAGCGTGAGCATCAGGAACATCGCGAACAGGGCGGTGCCCATGATGAATCCGACGATGTTCGCCGCTGTGAGCGTCTGCAGGCGGAAGATCGAGAGCGGCACGAGCGGGTCCTTCACGCGGCGCTCCCACCCGATGAATGCGAGGAGCAACACGGCTGACGCAGCGAATACGCCGATCGTCTTGGTCGAGGTCCAGCCCCACCCGTAGCCCTGTGTGATCCCGAGCACGAGGAGCGAGAGCCCGGACGTGACGAGGATCGCACCGAGGGCGTCGAAGCCCTGCCCGTGCTTGTCGAGGCTCTCGGAGAGAACGAACGGAGTCAGGATCAGCGCGGCGACGCCCACCGGGACGTTGACCCAGAAGATCCACTCCCAGGACAGGAGGTCTGTGAGGATGCCACCGAAGAGCACGCCGGCCGCTGCTCCGAAGCCGCCGACCGCGCCCCACGCGCCCAGGGCGATGTTGCGCTCACGGCCCTCGGCGAACGTCGCCACGAGGATGGAAAGCGCCGCCGGTGTGATCGTCGCGGCCCCGAGGCCCTGCAGCGCGCGGAAGGCTATGAGGGACTCCTCGCTCCAGGCGAAGCCGCAGAGGAGCGAGCCGACCGTGAACACGATCGTCCCCAACATGAAGATTCGACGGCGCCCGAGCAGGTCGGCTGACCGGCCGCCGAGCAGAAGGAAGCCGCCGAAGACGAGTGCGTACGCGCTGATCACCCACTGGAGGTTCTCCTGCGAGAACCCGAGGTCGACCTGAATCGACGGGAGCGCGACGTTCACGATCGCGATGTCGAGAATCGTCATGAACTGCACCGTGAGGATGAGCGCGAGTGCGAACCACTTCTTGCGTCCGGAGTCCACCATGAGAAGCCCCTTCTGAGATCGTGTGCGTGAGGAAGGCGGGATGCTAGCAGGATTTGCTTGCGATTTGCAAGTTAAGACTTCCCTTTTGCAAGTTTCCCGGCTACAATCCGCCCATGGCCAAGAGCTACGACCAGTACTGCCCGATCGCGCGTGCCCTCGACGTCGTCGGGGAGCGCTGGTCGCTCCTCATCGTCCGTGAGCTCCTCGAGGAAGGTGAGCTCCGCTACTCCGATCTCTACGCGCGGCTTGCCGGCTGCGGTACGAACATCCTCGCCGCGCGTCTCAAGCAGCTCGAGGCCGGCGGCGTGATCCGGAGGCGAACACTGCCGCCGCCCGCGGCCTCCACGGTCTACGAGCTGACGGAGTACGGTCAGGGGCTCCGTCTCGTCATGCACCAGCTCGCCCACTGGGGCGCTCGGATGATGGGCCCGCCACGCGCCGAGGACCTCGAGGACGGCTGGCTCGTCGGCGCGCTCCGCATGGTCTTTCCGCCGATTTCCACCGTGGCGCGCGTCGAGTTCAGGATCGGCGACGAGGTCGTCTCAGTCGTGAACGGCGACGTCTGTGACGGATCGATCGACGAGCCCGATGCCGTCGTCACCGGCGATGCGCCCGGCTTCTACCACCTGGTCGTCGACCGCGACCTCGGCGCCGTGTCCGTCGACGGCGACGCTGACGCGCTCGTGGCGCTTCTCGAGACGCTTCCTCCTACGGTCGCGCTCGCGCCGGCGACCTAGCAGGCGCCGAAGTCGTCGAGCCGGCCCGCCCGATCGCGTCAGATGCCGGTCGGGAGGTCGATCGCGAATACGTCGTTCGCGGCGAGACCGAACGCCGAGCCGTCGAAATAAAGGGTCGGGTCGAAAGTGCCGGCGGTGGTCGTGCCCAGAGTGGCCGGGGTGAAGACGAAGACGTCCTCGTCGGCACCGCTCGAGTTGGTGACCGCGAAGCCGTTGAAAGTCGAGAGGTAGATGCGCCCGAGCGCGTCGACCGCAGCGGCATCGATGTCCTCTCCCGCCGCGGTGAGCTCCACGTCGGAGCCCTCGAAGTAGAGCGAGAAGGTCCCAGACGTGTTCGGGCCGGTCGAGGTCGGAATGAACTCCAGCAGGTCCTCGTCCTCGCCGGCGACGCCCGTGACGGCAACCGTATTGATCGTCGAGAGGAGGAGGTGCCCGTTCGGAAGGAGCTCGACCGCGTCGACGTCCTCCCCGGCGATCGTCAGGCCGACGTCGGAGCCGTCGAAGTAGAGGGAGAACGTGCCGGCCGTGTCCGTCCCGAGCGACGTCGACGTGAATCGAACGATGTCCGAGTCGTCGACCGTCCCGGGTACGCCCGGGACCGCGCCCGAGGCGTCGAACGAGAGCAGAAGGCTCGTGGTCGAGAGCCAGGAGAAGGCATCGATGCGGAAGTTCGTGAGGCCGACGTCGGAGCCGTCGAAGGCGAGGCTGAACGTGGCAACCCCGTCAAAGAAGACCACGTCCTCGTTGGCGACCGACACTCCTCCGACCGTCCCGTTCGCTTCGAGCGAGAAGTACAAGGGCTTCGGTGATGCCTGAGTGCTCGCGCTCACGAGATTCGAGTAGGGGCCGATGTTGGGGACGGGGGCTCCGTCCCGGGCGCGCACCCGGTAGGAGTAGGCGGTGGAGGGGCTCAGCCCCGTGTTCGAGTAGCTGGTCGTGGCTCCCGAGACGGTGGCGATCTGGGCGAAGGTGCAGGGCGAGCCCGAGCAGCGCTCGATCAGGTACTGGGCGACGGTGCCCGAGTCGTCGGTGGCCGGCAGCCAGGCGAGGTCGATCTGGGTCGAGCTGAGCGCGCTCGCGGTCAGGTTCCCGGGCGCGCTCGGAGGGGTGGTGTCGGGCGGGGCCGGGGTCGTCGCCGTCGCGGTGTTCGAGTAGGGGCCGATGTTTGGGACGGGGGCTCCGTCCCGGGCGCGCACCCGGTAGGAGTAGGCGGTGGAGGGGCTCAGCCCCGTGTTCGAGTAGCTGGTCGTGGCTCCCGAGACGGTGGCGATCTGGGCGAAGGTGCAGGGCGAGCCCGAGCAGCGCTCGATCAGGTACTGGGCGACGGTGCCCGAGTCGTCGGTGGCCGGCAGCCAGGCGAGGTCGATCTGGGTCGAGCTGAGCGCGCTCGCGGTCAGGTTCCCGGGCGCGCTCGGAGGGGTGGTGTCGGGCGGGGCCGGGGTCGTCGCCGTCGCGGTGTTCGAGTAGGGGCCGATGTTTGGGACGGGGGCTCCGTCCCGGGCGCGCACCCGGTAGGAGTAGGCGGTGGAGGGGCTCAGCCCCGTGTTCGAGTAGCTGGTCGTGGCTCCCGAGACGGTGGCGATCTGGGCGAAGGTGCAGGGCGAGCCCGAGCAGCGCTCGATCAGGTACTGGGCGACGGTGCCCGAGTCGTCGGTGGCCGGCAGCCAGGCGAGGTCGATCTGGGTCGAGCTGAGCGCGCTCGCGGTCAGGTTCCCGGGCGCGCTCGGAGGGGTGGTGTCGGGCGGCGGCGAAGCTCCCATCGTGCGCGCCCCGAAGTCGTCGGCGCGGCCGGTCGTCCCGCGCAGGCCGATACCTGTGTAGCCGGGGCCGCTGTAGGTCGCGTCCGCGACGACCCCGATCCGCGACCAGGATCCGTTCTTGCGCCAGGCCTCGAGCACCTGCCCCTGGACGCGCAGGAGCAGGAGGTCGCCGGCGACGAGCTCCTGGTTGATCGTGAGCAGGGTGACGATGGTGCCGTTGTCGACCCGCTCGAGCGAGACCTGGTCGGTCCCTGAGAGCTGGGTCGTGCGCAGCAGGTAGGCGTCGTAGGTCGCCGTGCCCGGCTGCTGCAAGCGCGCGTACAGGCGGAGCTGGTTCGAGTCGCCGGGCAGGACCGAGAGCCGTGCCCACACCTCGCTGTCGGGTCCGTACTGGGCGGTGTTCCGCCAGCCGCTGCAGGTGGTCGCGATCGAGCACGCGAGCCAGGTCGAGGGGACGTAGAGACCTCCCTCGCCGCCCGATGACCCCGTTCGACCAGCGTCCGGCGTCGGAGAGCGGGTTCTCGAAGCCGCGGTTGAAGTCGTCCAGGGTGGGCAGGGGCTCGCTCGGGGGGGCGAGGGCGAAGGTGGTCGCGTGAGCCTCGTTCGAGTAGGAGCCGAGGTTTCCGGCCGCGTCTGCAGCGCGCACCCGGTAGGTGTAGGGCGTCGAGGCCGAGAGGCCGCCGTTCGGGTAGCTCAAGGCGGTGGTGGTCGCGATCTGCGCGAAGTTCGAGCAGCCCGCGCCCTGGCAGCGCTCGATCCGGTAGGAGACGACGCCGACGTTGTCCGAGGCTGCCCCCCAGGCGAGATCGATCTGGGTCGCGCTCGCGGGCGTCGCGGTCAGGTTCCCGGGCGCGCTCGGAGGGGTGGTGTCGGGCGGCGGCGAAGCTCCCATCGTGCGCGCCCCGAAGTCGTCGGCGCGGCCGGTCGTCCCGCGCAGGCCGATACCTGTGTAGCCGGGGCCGCTGTAGGTCGCGTCCGCGACGACCCCGATCCGCGCCCAGGATCCGTTCTTGCGCCAGGCCTCGAGCACCTGCCCCTGGACGCGCAGGAGCAGGAGGTCGCCGGCGACGAGCTCCTGGTTGATCGTGAGCAGGGTGACGATGGTGCCGTTGTCGACCCGCTCGAGCGAGACCTGGTCGGTCCCTGAGAGCTGGGTCGTGCGCAGCATGTAGGCGTCGTAGGTCGCCGTGCCCGGCTGCTGCAAGCGCGCGTACAGGCGGAGCTGGTTCGAGTCGCCGGGCAGGACCGAGAGCCGTGCCCACACCTCGCTGTCGGGTCCGTACTGGGCGGTGTTCCGCCAGCCGCTGCAGGTGGTCGCGATCGAGCAGGCGAGCCAGGTCGAGGGGACGTAGAGACCTCCCTCGCCGCCCGAGACCCCGTTCGACCAGCGCCCGGCGTCGGAGAGCGGGTTCTCGAAGCCGCGGTTGAAGTCGTCGAGGGTGGGCAAGCGGCTCGCTCGGCAGGACGACTGCAGTGGGCGTGGCCTGCGCCTGGCCCGAGAGCGGGCCCTCGCCGTTCGCGTTCAGCGCCGAGACCTTGTAGTAGTAGGTCGTCCCGTTCGTGAGTCCCGTGTTCAGGTAGCTCGTCTGCACCCCGAGCTGGGCGACCGAGGCCGTCGGGTTGGGACTCGTACCGCGGTACACCTTGTAGCCCGTGACCGGCGAGCCGCCGTCGAAGGAGGGTGCGTTCCAGGCGAGGGAAACGCTCGCGTCCCCCGGTGAGGCGGAGAGGGAGCTGGGGGCGCCGGGCGGGCCGTCTGGAGGACTCGAGCCGTCGATCGTGACTCCGAACCGCTGGAGAACGGCGTCGATCGGGCTCCCGATCGTGAGCCCGTCACCGCCCGCGAAGAGAAGCGCGACGGGTTGATTGCCACCCTGAGTCACGATGAGCGAGCCCGAGTCCCCCGGCGCACTGAAAGGACCGGGTGAGACCGAGATCTGCCCGACGAACCGGGCCTCCTGTAGGCAGAACTCGAACAGAACCAGGTAGCAAACATCAACCGACACGTTGGTCGCGGCGACGTCTCCGAGCTGGAGGCCCGTCGTGCGGCCGTACTTCTGCACCGCTTGCCCAACGAACGCCGGTGCCGTGACCGGGCTGGGCGTTCCGTAGCCGTCGGCAGGCGTCGACGTGCCGACGTTCGCCGGCGATGTCAGAGCAATCGCCGCATCCATCGTGTTGTCACCGCCATCGAAGTCGATGGTCTCGTACGCCGCCAGCGTGCCGATGATGTCGTCGGGATCGATGCCTTCGTCGACGTCCCCGGGCGAGATGATCGCGTCTCCGATGCTCGCGCTGTTGATGCCGGCGAAGACGTGGTTGTTGGAGAGCGCGTAGACGTTCGTACCGTCGGTGACGCGCACGCCGAGCGTGCCTGTGGCGACTCCGCTCAGGCCTGCAGAGACGCCGATAGGGACAGGGCGTGGGAAGCGGTGACTGGGGAGGTGATCGCGCGGCTCGATGACTCCCGTCGTCACGGAGTCGACTGGCACACCTTCGAGCTCTGCGGGCAGGTCGGCTACGTCCTGCTTTTCCTTGTAGATCCTGATGACCGGCTTGCCGGCACCGTTGAGCGCAACCCCGATACCGGCGACGCCCGGCTTGTCGAGCATGCGGTCCGCGTGCTTCTGCTTGGCGGCGATCGCCTTGTCGAGACCAGGGGGCGACCCGCCAGGTGGGCCTGGGGCCTGGCCTGAAGACGACGAGGCGAGCGCAACGGCGACGAGCGCGACAAGACCGAGAACGATCGAAGCCCTTCTGACCACCCCTGCCTCTCTCTTGTTCGAGACGCGTCCCCTCGCACTCGAACCGTAATAGCGAGAAGCCCGATTTACCAGGGGATTTCCACTAACCCCTTTGAGTACTCAAGACCGGAGTCCGTCAGAAGCGGATTCCGGTCGGGCGAAGATCCCTGGAGGCGGCCGCTATTGCGATCGCAGCGCCCTCGGGCCTCGCGCGGCCCTCCTAGAGGAGGCCGCCGGGGTAGCGCCACGGGCCCGGCTCGAATCTGATTCCCCGCTTGCGGCAGAACTCGCGCACGGAGTCGAGGACGACGCCGCCCGACCCGTGCAGGCGGCGCGCGACGAGATCGAGGACCGCAACCCCGTCCGGCGCGTCGCCGCGCATCTCGAGCGTGAGGATCACGGCCGGGGCGCCCGCGCTGCCCCCGAATGCGGGGGTGAACGACACCTGCGTCCCTTCGACCTCGAAGCCGCGCGGATCTCCTTCGCTGATCGCGGACACCTCGTGACCCCGGAGCGCGAGGAGCTCGTGCAGGTCGTCGATCATCCGCCGCGCGAGCTCGAGCCGGCGCGCGTCGGAGAGCTTGTGACTGGAGCTCCCCGTGACCTTCGCTGGAACGCCGATCGCGAACGCGCCGGCGGGTATGTCGCCGACGACGTAGGAGCTCGACGCCACGATCGCCTCGGCGCCGATCCGGCAGCCTGCGTACAGGACCGCGCCGAGCCCGACCTGCGAACGGTCCTCGAGCACCACCGGCGCGAAGCGGTTCTCGAACCCTTCGAGGACCGAGTGCCCGATGTTGTGCGTCACGATCATGGAGCGCATCGTCAGGAACACCTCCCGGCCGATCAGCACCGGCCGGCAGACGTTGACGAACGCCTCGTCACCCACGAACGCGAGGTCGCCGACTGCGAGCGTCGCCCACGGGTCGCGGTGCCCGCCCCCGCCGAACCTGACCGATCTCCCGGCCCAGATGCCCGCGCCGAGAAACGCTCGCCGGCACCGCAGCTCGAGATCGGCGCCGAACTGCGAAAGCTCGCCGATCGCGACGACCTCCTCGCCAACGACGGTCGCGCGCGGGCCGATGCGCACGCCGTCCTCGATCACGATACGGGGAGCTGCCACGAGCGTGCCCACCGCGAGCTCGACGCCCTCGCCGATGCGGGCGCCGTGCTCGTGCAGCGCTCGGAGCTTCTCGCGCGGGGCAAGAGCGCGGAACGAGTCGGGATCGGCTCGTAGCGACTCGAGGAACGCGGGCTCGAGCGCGCCGACGCTCGCGTCGAGGTCGAACGAGGCCGGCAGGGACACGCCGTCGGTCGAGACGCCGGCGAGAACGGGTCCCGGCTCGGGCGACTCCGACGCCTTCCGACGCGCGATCAGCTCCTCGACGTCCTTCTCGGTGATGAAGCCGCGCTTGTCGATCTCGCCGAGGTCGACGCCGTGGAGCTCGGCGAGCTCGGTCGCCTTCCGCGTCGCCTGGCGGTCCTCGGGCGCAGGCTTCGCCGCGGGCTTCTCCTTCTCGCTGACGTCAACGGATGCGAGCTCCTCGGCCGTCTCGGCCACGTACGCGATCGTCTTGCCGAGCTCGACCTCCACGTCCTCGGCATAGAGCTGGACGAGCGTGCCGGTGCCAGGTGACTCGATCTCGACGGTCGCTTTCGTCGTCTCGACAACGCAGACTGGTTGACCCTGCGTCACGCTCCGAGCGATCCTCGACCAGCCACTCCGCTAGCAGGGCGAACTCCGTGTTCGCATCTTCGCGCGTCAGGACGATCTCGAGCACGGCGTTACTGTCGTCACGCCTTCGAGCGCGGCGATCGCCTCCACGACGTCGTGGGCGCCGGGGAGCATCGCCTCCTCGAGAGGGCGAGCCGAAGGGATGATCCCGTCGCGCGCCGCGACGCGCCTGACCGGCGCTCGGAGATCGCCCCAGGCCGACCTCCTGCACGCGCGCCGCGATCTCGGCCCCGAACCCTCCCGTGAGCGTTCCCTCCTCGGCCGTGACGAGCGCTCCCGTGCGGGCGACCGACTCGAGAACCGCGTCGAGCTCCATGGGGAGAAGCTGCGAGAGGGCAACCACCTCGCAGAAGATCTCGTGCTCGAGGATCAGCTCGGTGACGGCGTCGAGGACGACGGGGACCATGCCGCCATAGGTCACGATCGTCGCGGACGCGTCCGTGAAGTCGGTGCCCGAGAACGTGAGGGCCGGGTACGGGCCATCGCCCTCGCGGACGGCAAGCTGGCCGACGTGACCATCCTCGGGCCGGCGGTTGACGCGGCCGTACATGAGCTTGTTCTCGATGAAGAAGACCGGCTGGTCGTCCTCGACGGCGCTCGTCAAGAGGCCGCGGAGGTCGTGGCACTCGCTCGCGGCGACGACGCAGATGTTGGGGATGCCGAGGAGGAGCTTCTCGAGCGACTGGCTGTGCGTCGGCCCGTATCCGCGACGGCCACCCATCGGCGTGCGCACGACGAGCGGCACGGTCACCTGGTCGTCGTACATCTCCCGGAACTTCGAGATCCCGTTCACGACCTGGTCGAACCCGAGCGCGATGAAGTCCCCGAACATGATCTCGAGGATCGGCCGCTGCCCGCGGAGAGCCATACCCGCGGCGACCCCGAAGAGCGACGCCTCGCTGATCGGCGTCGTGAGCACGCGGTCCGGGTACGCGTCGCTCAGGCCCTGCGAGACCTTGAACGCCCCGCCGTAGGGGTCGAGGATGTCCTCGCCGAACAGGTAGACGTCGTCGCGCGAGGCGAAGAGCTCGTGCAGCGTCTCGTTCAGCACCTGGACGCAGCGTTTCTGCGTGGGCGTCACGCAGCCTCCGGAGTCGCAGCAGGAGCGGCATCCGCGGCTTCGACGGTCTCGGCGAGCCGCTGCTCGCAGCGCTCCTCGATCGCACCGCGCTCGCCGTCGCCGAGTCGGGCGCCGGTGATCCTCAAGGGATCGCGGGTGCGGCGCTCCTCGATCTCGGCCGGATCGCGCTGATCGTCCGATTTCGAGTGAGGGCTGAAGCGATACGTGTCGAGGACGAGGAAGAACGGCGCTCCCGTCTCCCGAATGCGCGCGATCGCCTGCCCGGCCGCCTCGTGGATCACCTCGACGTCCGTCGTATCGAGCTCCGCGGTCTCGATACCGAAGGCTGCTCCGCGTGCCGCGATGGAGCCCGCGAGCTCGAGCTCGACGGGAGTCGACTGCGCGTAGTGGTTGTTCTCGACGACGAAGAGGACCGGGAGTTGCCAGAGCGAGGCCATGTTCAGCGACTCGTAGGTCACGCCCTCGCCGAGGGTGCCGTCTCCGAGGAACACCGTCGAGACGGCGCCGGTTCCCTTCTTCTTCTCGGCGAGCGCGATCCCGGTGGCGACGGGGACGATGCTCCCGAGCACTCCGTTCGAGTAGAAGTTGCCCCTGCACAGGTGTTGGCTGCCGCCCTTGCCGCCGCAGACGCCGGGCGCCTTCCCCATCACCTCGCAGAGCAGGCCGAACGCGTCGTCCGTGAAGGCGAGGTAGTGCCCGTGACAGCGGTGGTTGGAGAAGACGACGTCGAGGTCGGGGTCGAGGTGCTCGATGACGCCGACGGCATTCGCCTCCTGCCCGATGTACGTGTGCGTGGTACCGACGAGCTTTCCGAGCGAGAAGAGGTCGAGGAGCGTCTCCTCGAAGCGACGGATGAAGAACATCCGCTCGTAGAAGGTCGCGAGCTGACTCACGGTTAGTGGTCTTCCCGGAGCGACCACTACAGGTAGCCGAGGTCGGCGAGCCGCTTCGCCACGGTCGCCTCCTCCTCCTCGGTCAACTCGTGCCGCTCGGCGCTCTCGAGCTCGCGGAAGACGATCTCGCGCAGCTCAGGGGGCGCCTCGTGCGGCCGGCTCTGGAGCTCGCGCGGATCGAGGTCGTGGTTGTACGCCTCCTCCTCCCCGCTCTCGACGTGCAGGATCAGCTTCCAGGGAGGCTTCCGGACGGCGAGCTTCGTCAGCGCGCCCATGTCGGTGCCCACAATCACCGCCACGCGATCTCCCTCGTTCGCGCCCGTCCGTGAGCGGAAGAAGCGACTCGCCGTCGGCCTCACGCGCAGGGAGCCCGGCGAGCTCGAGCAAGGTCGGCATGAGATCGATCGAGCGAACCTGCGACTCGACGACGCCGGTCTCGATCGTTCCCGGCGCCGAGAGGATGAGGGGCACCTGAACGATCTCGTCGTAGACCGTTGCGCCGTGCATGTGGTAGACGCCCTTCACTTCCTCCTTCGCCTGGAATCGCTCCCCCCACGACTCGCCGTGGTCGGAGAGGAACGCGAGCACGGTCGACTCGCGCAGGCCGAGGGTCTCGAGCTCGTCGAGAAGCGATGCGACGAGGACTTCCGACTGGCGCTCGACCGCCTTTCGGTACGACTCGCGCATCGCCTCGAGCGCGGAAGCGGAGTCGGACTGGATCCCCTCGATGACCTCCTGCTTGGCGGCGAGCCAGTCCTTGCGGTCGGCGTGGAGGATGTCGTACGGCATGTGCGTCGCCCAGTTGTGGACATAGAGGAGGAACTGCTTTGCCCGGTTGGCGCGCAGCCAGGCGAACGCGCCGTCGAGGGACTCGCTCGTGCCGAGGACATTCGCCTCCGGGAGGTCCTTGAAGAGGTAGTTCGTATCGAAGACGAAGCTCGCGACCTCGTAGCCGTGGGCGGCGAACGCGCGAAAGAGCGTCTCGGTCGTGGGGTCGAGCTGGGCGTCCCAGTGCAGGTAGCCGTGGTGGTGGGCGTAAAGACCGGTGACGATCGAGGTCGTCGACGGCGCCGTCCAGGGCGCGGCGCTGATCGCCTGGCCGAAGCGCACTCCTCCTGCCGCGAGCTCGTCGACCGTCCGCGTATTGACCACGCGGCTGCCATAGCAGCCCAGGTGGTCGGTGCGCAGCGCATCGGCGACGTAGACGAGGACGTTCACAGCGCGGCGGATTGTAGTGACGGCTCTTGCGTTTCTCGCTCAGTGCCGAGCGGTCGAGCGCCGCCGCGACGAGAGGTCGAACGTGTCGAGCGGCCCCCACGGCCCCATGCGCGGAGTCACCGCCTCGAGGTCGTCGATGACCGCAGTTCCGAAGAGCCGGTCGAAGAGGCTACGGGACGCCGGAGTGAGCATCATCGCGAGGGCAGACGCAGCGCCCGCGAAGACGAGCACGTGGGCGGCATCCAGAATGCGGGACGAGGTGGCGTCGAGCTCGCGGCTGTCGAAGCCGGTCGCGACCAGGTAGGTGACGTAGAACGAGGCCGCCATCACCGTCGCCAAGACGCCGCGAAGGATCGCGGTGACGTAGGACGGCGCTCTCCCGGTCTTCGTCGAGACGACGCGCAGCTCCAGGGCGTTCATCCCCAGCGTCTGGCTCGTCGGCAGCAAGAGCCCGAAGTACGCGATCACCGGCGCGACAGTCAGCAGCTGCGTCACCACGAAGAGCACCTGGCCGGGCAGACCGCCGAAGTCACCCTCCCGCCAGGAGACGGCGCCGAGTGCCTGGACGGCCCCGAGCGGGATCGAGACGACCAGAAACGCGACGTAGCACAGCGTCCAGTCGATCGCACCCGCTGCTACGCGGCGCCACGGCGCAGCGTAGGAAGCGACGTAGATACCTGCCGGATCTGCGTACTGCGCGTCGCCTCGGAGCAATCGTCCAACCATGATCACGTTCGTCCTCAAACCTTAGTCTCGCCGTCGAGAGCGCGGTCTCAGTCACCGATGTCTTCCGAGCCGCGTTCGCGATCAGTCTTCCGTCTTCGTTCTTGCCTACGGCCCGCTCGGGCCGTCCGCGGCCGGCGGGAGGTCCATCGACGCGCGGAGGTTGACGAGCGGCGTATCAGGAACGTGCACGAATCCGCGGACCGGCCGGTCGAGGTCGAAGGTCATGAAGAGGAGGAGCGAGACGAACGCGGCCGCGAGGATGACCGACACGACGCCTCGGGAGAGCATCGCGAGGTATAGGGCGAGCAAGCCGAGGCCGACCGACGCGCCGACGATCGAGATGAGTAGAACCGCAGAAGGGACGCGGTTCGAGAGGGCGGAGCTCCGGACCGTCAACATGTCGATCATCTCGTTGAGGGTCTCGACGTAGAGGCGCGGGGCGCTGTCGGTCGGCGAGTCGGCAATGGACTCGCCCGCCATGCGCCAGAGCGTTCGGTGTAGGCGGTCCGCTTCCGCTATTGCCTCGAGCTGGGAGTCGGTGCCGGGGACTTCCTTGGAATAGGCGATCGCCGCGTCCGTGTAGCGCCTCAGCGCCTCCAGCGAGCGCGTGCGGATGGGCTCGCGCAGCATCTGTGCACGCAGATAGGTGGTACCGATCGCGTTCGCATCCGCCACGACCGCCGCGCGTCGGGCGTCGTAGCGCCCCACCGCCATGGTGAGACCGAATGCGAGGATGAGCGCGACGAGCCCGAGCAGTGCCGCCTGGAGGACGCCGAAGGGCTCGCGCAACGTGTCGGCATGCGCGCGGAGCCTTTGCCCGAGGAACGACCCCGCCAGCGTCGTCCCGAGCACGATTCCGAACAGGATCAGGCCGAGCTCGAGGCTGCTCAGCCGGGCGAACATCGGCCACTCCGTTCCGAGGGGTGAGGCTCCAAGCGCGTCGATGATGCGCGAGGTGTCAGACGGAGCGCGTCGCGTTGTGCTTCAGGCTCCGGTCACCCGACAGTCGCGTCGATCGTGCAGAAAGGGCGACAGCGCATTGGACGACCCTATGTGCCACTCGTGCTCGCAGCTGATGCAGTCGACGAGTGCGTCGGCCGCGAAGCACACGCACATTGCAGGCTCGAGGATCTAGATGCTAGCCGGCTGACAGCATCGCGAGGATGCTCCCGCCGCGCATCCCCGGTCGGCTCCTCGATCCCGAGCAGCTCGAGCACGGTCGGCGCGATGTCGAGCAGGTGCGCGTCCGCACGGCCGCGCGCCTCGATGCCAGGGCCTGCGACGACGTAGAGACCGTCCTGCGCATGGTTCGCGTCGTCGGGACCCGTGTCGTTCTCGAGCGTCTGGATGCCCTCGTCGCCGCCGATCGTCCCAACCGAGCGCCAGTAGAGGTCGCCGAAGACGACGATGAGGTCCGGCGCGACGCCCTGCGGGTCTTCGTACAGCTCCTCCGGCTTGTACACCGCTGTCGGAATCGGGTTGCCGGCGTCGTCGGGGATCGCAGCGATCCGCCGGGCGAGGTCGTCGCGGACGGCTTCGTACTGTGCAGGCGGGATGGTCCCCTCGGGTTCCCGGCCCTCGACGTTGAGGAAGACGCGCGCGTAGTAGCCACCCTCTCCCCACGCCGTCGTGCGCGACCAGTCGACGCCGACGTCTGCGAGCGACGACACACCGTTCGGCTCGGCAAGCATCGCGAGCAGGCCCTCGCGCCGCAACCACTCGTTGATGCGGATGCCTCCGTCGAGCCGCTTCGCGCCGTGGTCGGAGACGACGAACACGACGGTGTCCTCGTCGGCGTGCTCGAGCAGCCGGCCGATGTGGCTGTCGACGTGCCGGTGGTAGTCGAGGATCGAGTCTTCGTACGCGTTGCCCGGCTCGTGCTTGCGGTGTTCGGGGTCCATGTACTTCCAGAAGCCATGGTGCATGCGGTCGGGCCCCATCTCGACCATTGCGAAGAGCGTCCACGGCTTCGCCTGCAGGAGGTGGTCGGCCAACCGGAAGCGACGGTCCGTCATCTCGTAGACCTGACGGAGGAGGTATGCCTTGTCGTCGGTGCGAAAGTCCTTCGTGTCGAAGAGGTATTCGCCGACGACCTCGGCGATCTCGTCGCGAAGCGCGGCGGGGTAGGTGTACCTGCTCTCGAGCGAGGGGGTGAGGAAGCATCCCACCATGACGCCGTTGAGCGGCCGGGGCGGGTAGCACCCCGGCACCGAAAGGACGATCGACGAGCCGCCCGCGCGCGTCACGAGATCCCAGAGGCGTGGCTCCTTGATCGCGGTCGACATCGCGATGAAGCCGCCGTCGTATGAGTGGTCGGAGCGGTTCCGGAAGCCGTAGACCCCGAGGTCCCCGGGCGTCTTCGACGACATCATGCAAGACCAGGCCGGAACGGTGATGGGCGGGATCACGGACGTGAGCCGGCCGTAGGTGCCGCGCTCCATGAGGCCCGCGATGGTCGGCAGCTCGTCGCGCCAACGCTCGAGCACGAGCGAGGGCTCGGCGCAGTCGAGCCCGATCAGCATGACCTTCCGCGGCACGCGGCAACGATAGAGGTCGTCTAACGTTGGACGACGTGGCGACTCGCCGCCAGAAGCACCTCGCGCTGATCATCGCGCGGGAGCTCGCGTCGCAGCTCGCAACCGCGACGTTCATTGCCGACGCGGACGGCGAGCTCGTCTTCTTCAACGAGGCGGCGGAGGACATCCTCGGAAGGAGCTATGCGGAAGCCGGTGCCATGCCGGCCTCCGAGTGGTCGTCTCTCTTCAGCGTCGAGGACCTCGAAGGAGCGCCTGTGGCGCTCGCCGACCTGCCAGGAGGTATCGCACTCACCGAGCACCGTCCGGCACACCGCCGCGTTCGCATCGTCGGGCTCGACGGGGAGCGCCGGGTCATCTCGATAACCGCTGTCCCGCTCTTCTCCCATCCGACCGAGGTGGTCGGCATGGTCGCATTCTTCTGGGAGGGCGACGGGCCGGAAGGCAGCTTGTAGCGTGCTCGCGCGTGTCTGGGGATGCCGCGGCTCGCTGCCCACGCCGGGCGAGTCGACGGTTCGGTACGGAGGGAACACGACCTGCGTCGAGGTCCGGTGTGGCGACGCGTCGGCCGTGATCCTCGACGCAGGCACCGGCATCAAGCGCCTCGGCGACGTGCTCGGCTCGAGCGCCGTGATCCACGTGCTCCTCACTCACCTGCACCTCGACCATCTCGAAGGGCTTCGTTTCTTCGCTCCGCTGTGGCACGCGGAGGGGGAGGTTCACATCTGGGGGCCGCCCTCACCCGTGCACTCCCTGCAGGAGCGCATCGCCAGGTCGTTCTCGCCACCGCTCTTCCCGGTCGACCTCGGCGACATCCCGGCGACCGTGGTGTTCCACGACGTCCCCGATGAGCCGTGGGAGCTCGACGGCATCCGGATCCTCGCGCAGCCGGTCTCGCACCCGGGCTCGACGGTCGGGTTCCGGCTCGAGCACGCAGGCCGCTCCCTCGCGTTCATCCCCGACCATGAGCCCGTCCTCGGCGTCGAGCTTGCGGCGCTGGAGCCCGACTGGGTCTCCGGCCATGGGCTCGCCCACGAGGTGGACGTGCTCCTCCACGACAGCCAGTTCACCGAGGACGAGTACCCGGACCGCGTCGGGTGGGGCCATTCGAGCGTCGCCCACGCCGTCGGCTTCGCGAGAAAGGCCAACGCCGGCCGCCTTGTGCTGTTCCATCACGATCCGGATCGCACCGACGTCGAGGTCGACCGGTTGACGGAGCGTGCCGCGGAGCTGTGGGACGGCAACGGTGCACCCGCTCCACTCGCCGCGCGCGAAGGGATGACGATCGACATCGCCTGACCACGGTCGCGGTCCGGCTTCGCGACTCCGGCGCGCAGAGCTGCGTCGCCAGACAGAATCCCACGAATGCACGGTGCACACGAGCCGGCGGTCGAGACCGTCGTCATGAAGTTCGGCGGCTCGTCGGTCGCCGATCCGGAGAAGATCAAGCACGTCGCCCGGCGACTCGTCGAAGCGCGCGAGCGGGGCGTCCGCGTCGTGGCGACCGTCTCGGCGATGGGCGATACGACGGATGCGCTGCTCGAGCTCGCCGGCCGCGTCTCTCCCCAACCACATCCGCGCGAGCTCGACATGCTGCTCTCGACCGGCGAACGCATCGCGTGTGCGCTCGTGGCGATGGCGGTGCAGGACCTCGGCCACGAGGCCGTCTCGTTCACCGGCTCGCAGGCGGGGATCATCACCGACCCGGTGCACACGAAGGCGAAGATCCGCGAGATCACACCGGTTCGCGTGGTCGAGGCCCTCGATCGAGGACGGATCGTCCTCGTCGCGGGTTTCCAGGGCTTCTCCCGGGACACGATGGACGTGACGACGCTCGGTCGCGGCGGGACGGACGCGACCGCCGTGGCACTCGCGGCCGCTCTGGGCGCATCGTGCGAGATCTACTCCGACGTCGCGGGCGTCTTCACGGCCGACCCACGGATCGTGCCGGAGGCGCGCAAGCTCGACATCGTCTCATACGAAGAGATGCTCGAGATGGCGGCGTCGGGGGCGAAGGTACTCATGCTGCGAGCCGTCGAGCTCGCCCGAAACCACGATGTCCCAGTTCACGCCCGCTCCACGTTCTCGGACGAGCCGGGCACCTGGGTCGAGGAGGCCGAAGGGATGGAGCAGCCGATCGTGTCGGCGGTCACCCACGCGGAGAACGAGGTCCTCTTCGACCTGCGCGGTCTACCAGACAGGCCCGGAGTCGCCGCCACCATCTTCGAGGCCGTCGCCGCCGAGCATGTCAACGTCGACACGATCCTCCAGAACGTCGGGCACGAGTCGGCGGAGCTCTCGTTCTCGGTGCCACAGGAGGACGTCTCGGCGACGCGGCGAGCGCTCGACCATGCCCAGCAGTCGATCGGGCCGTTCGAGATCGACGAGGTCTCGGACCTGGGGAAGGTCTCGCTGGTCGGCGCAGGCATGCGGTCACACCCTGGAGTCGCGGCCAAGATGTTCCGCACGCTCGCTGATCAGGAGATCAACCTGCGACTGATCTCGACCTCGCCGATCAAGGTCTCGTGCCTGATCGCGCGTAGCGACGTCGAGCGTGCGGTCCGCGCGCTCCACGACGCATTTCTGTCACGGGACGGAGGTTCGGACGGAGAAGTAGGCTCCTCGCCGGAATGAGCGACGCGGAGCTCGCGGCGAACGTGGAGCCTGCGCCTCGGCGGGGACGAGGCCGTTCGGTTGCAGTCTGGGCGTTGCTCGTCGTTGCCGGACTGTTCCTGCTCCTCTCGTCGTTCGCGATCTGGATCGACCGCGTCGCGCTCAACACGAGCGTCTTCACCGACACGAGCTCGAGCCTGCTCGAGAACGACGCGATCCGGAGCGCGGTCGCCGCCCGCGCGGTCGACGAGCTGTACGCCAACGTCGACGTCGAGGCCGCCATCGAGGAGCGGCTCCCTTCGGACGTGAAGTCGCTCTCTGGGCCGGCCAGCGCAGCGCTTCGCCAGGGAGCGTACGAGGTCGTCGATCGCGCGCTCGAGCGCCCCGCGCTGCAGACGCTGTTCGCGGTCTCGGTCGAACAGGCGCACAGGACCCTCGTCGAAGTCCTCGAGGGCGGAGGGCCTCGCGCCTCGACCGAGGGAGGCGAGGTGACGCTCGATCTCCGCGAGATCATTCGCGAGGCCGCTGAGCGCATCGGCATCGGCGAGCAGGTCGCAGACAGGCTCCCCGCCGACGCTGGGCGGATCGTGCTCCTTCGCTCGGATCAGCTCGACACGGCGCAGGACGGCTTTCAGCTCCTGAAGACGCTCGCATGGTTATTGCCGTTGCTCACGTTCGCGGCATTCGGCTTCGCAGTCTGGCTCGCGAGCGACCGCCGGAAGGCCGTACGGGGCGTGGGAATCGTCCTTGCCGTGGTCGGCGTGGTCGGCCTCATCGCCGCAAGGCTCACCCAGAACTACCTCCTCGACTCGCTCGTCGCCCACAAGGACGACCGGCGGGCGGCCTCGAACGCATGGGACATCCTCACCGATCTCATGCGCGGGTCGTTCCGGGCATTGATCGTGGTGGGAGTGCTGTTCGTCGTCGCCTCGTGGCTGGCCGGACCTGGACGTCGAGCTCTGGCCACGCGTCGCTGGGTCGCGCCGGCGGTCCGCGACAGGGTCTGGGCGTACGTCGGACTCGCGATCGTGGCGCTCGTCCTTCTCCTCACCGGCCAGGTCAGCGACCTCGCCCGTTTCCTCTTCGTAGCTCTAATCGTCGCACTCGGCGCCACCTGGATCGAGCTGATACGAAGGCAGACGTTGCACGAGTTCCCCGACAGGGACGGATCTGCGCTCATCGCCGACGCGCGCGGTCGTCTCAGCGACTGGTGGGAGGATCGACGTGCGGCCACTGCCGCACCTACGGGCTCAGGGCCAGTCACTGATGTCACGGCGAGGCTCGCCACGCTCGCCGACCTTCACGCGCGCGGCGAGCTGACCGACGCGGAGTACGCCTCGGCGAAGGCGCACGTCCTCGGCGGCGACTGATCTCGAGGCAGGCTCGGCGCCTCGGGTGCCGAACTTCCCGACGTGGACAGCAACCTTCTCGAGGCCCTTGTCTCAGCGGTCATCTGGATCGGGGTACTCGTCGCAGTGCGGTTCTCGCTGCGATTCGCGTTCGATCGCTACGAGAGGCGGCTCGCCGAGCGGGACCCCGAAGTCGCAGCACGACGTCGAACGACCTTCAGCTTCCTCCTGCGTGTCGCCATCGCCCTCGTCGGCCTCATCGGAGTGTGGAGCGTGCTCTCGGCATTCCCCGCGACGCAACAGGTCGCGAGCGCCTTCCTCGCGTCGAGCGCCGTGCTCGCAGTCATCGCGGGTCTCGCGCTGACGACGCCTCTCGGCAACCTCGGGTCGGGGGTGCTTCTGGCGTTCACGCAGCCCGTCCGGCTCGGCGACCGGATCACCATCGACGAGCACACGGGCATCGTCGACGAGATCTCTCTGAGCTATACGGCGCTGTCGACTGACGAGGGTCGAAGGATCTTCGTGCCCAACACGAAGATGGTGTCCACGACGCTGGTGAACCGCTCCGTGAACGACCCGCGGCGCCTCGTGACGGTCCAGCTTCCGGTACGGCTCGGCGCACGTCTAGGCGACGCGAGACGTATCGCGCTGGACGCCGCCTCGCAAATCCCTCGGGGCGCCGAGCTCGACCTCGACGTCCAGGTCGGCGAACTCAGTGACCGAATCGCCTGGCTGAACATCGTGGCCTATGCGCCGTTCGGCGCTGACGTCTCCCTCATCGGCAGCGAGATCCGCGAGCGCGCGCTCACTGCCCTCGCGGACGCCGAGCTCCTTCCTGCCTAGCCGAAGTGCCGTGGTCTCCCACCCGCGGCCGTCACGAGCTCGGCGGGTGGCAGGTCGGGGTCAGACCCGTGGGGTCTGACCCCAGTGCTCGTCACTCACGCGTTCCGGGGTCAGACCCCCCACATGGTCTGACGCCAGTTCTCGTCACTCACGCGTGCCGGGGTCAGACCCCACGGGTCTGACCCCTACTCGTCACACGCAGTCCTTCAGCCCTTGCGCCTCCGGAAGCGACTCCAGCTTCTTCAGCGTGTTGTTCTCGATCTGGCGGATTCGCTCGCGGGTCACGCCGAACGCCTGCCCGACCTCCTCGAGCGTGCACGGTTGCGCACCGTCGAGGCCGTACCGCAGCTCGATCACGCGCCGCTCGCGCTCCGGGAGCGCGGAAAGTGCGAGCTCAACGTCCTCGCGCCGCAGCGAGAGGGAGGCCGTGTCGAAGGGCGACTCGGCCTGCTCGTCGGGAACGAAGTCGCCCAGAGAGGAGTCGTCCTCCTCGCCGATCGGCTTCTCGAGCGAGATCGGCATCTGCGACATGCGGAGGATCTCGCGGACCTCGTCGGGTGAGATCTCGAGCTCTTCGGCGATCTCCTCCGGCTCGGGCTCGCGACCGAGCCGCTGGACGAGCTGGCGCTCGATGTGCACGACCTTGTTCAGCTTTTCGACCATGTGCACGGGGATACGGATCGTGCGGGCCTTGTCTGCGATCGCACGCGTCACCGCCTGGCGGATCCACCACGTCGCGTAGGTCGAGAACTTGAAGCCCTTGCGGTAGTCGAACTTCTCGACCGCCCGGATGAGCCCGAGCGAGCCCTCCTGGATGAGATCGAGGAACGACAAGCCGCGACCGAGGTAACCCTTCGCGATCGAGACGACGAGGCGCAGGTTCGCCTCGATCATGTGCTGCTTGGCGTCCATGTCGCCCCGCTCGATGCGCTTCGCGAGGAAGATCTCCTGGTCGGCTGTCAGCAGCGGCACCTTGCCGATCTCGCGCAGATAGAGCCGGAGCGAGTCGAGCGACGGCTCGACGGAGAGGTCCAGCTTGGGAGCGAGCTTCACCTCCTCGGCCTGTACGGGCTCCTCGTGTGGGAGCGCCTTGTGCTCCATGCCTTCGACGAGCTCGATCGAGTGGTCGATCAGGTAGGCGTAGAAGTCTTCGACCTGCTCCTTCGTGAGCTCGACGTCGTCGAGCCCGGAGACGATCTCGTCGTAGGTGAGAAATCCTCTCTCGAGCCCCTGCTCGATGAGACGCTGGAGCTCCTCGACCTCGGGGAGAGCGATATCGACGGACAGCATGATCAGGGCTTTCTCCTTTCGCGCTCGAACGGATACTGACCTTGCGACATGCACTGAGCCGGCCCGCCTGCCGCCCCGGCTCGACCACCAAGCGCGCGGATACTAGTCCGGAAAGGACGATTCGTGAAGGGGTCCGTTTGGTTAACGCGTGGCCACGATCTGACCGACGACCTCGCCCCGCGAGTTCTCGACCCGGACTTCGGCGAGGCTCCCGGTCTCGAGCCCGAGTCGAGCGAGGAACACGGCAAGACCGCTTCGAACGGCTCTCGTCGCGCCGTCCTCGACCTTCACGGCCAGCCCGAGCCCCTCGCCCGACGCACCGCAGAGAAGTCCCTCGGCGCCTCCCTTGGCGACCCAACCTTGCCCCAGGCGCATGAGCTCGGTGTCGGCCGCGCCCCGGCCCCGGATCAGCTCGGGATGTGCGCGCATCGCCTCCGCCACGCGAGGACCTCCGTCGAGGCGGGCGAGGCGGGCGAATGCATGCGCCATTCGCTCGAGCGTGAGGGCATGCGTCACCACGCCACAGCCGTCGATCGCAGTGGGAATCGTCTCCGGCTCGACCTCCGCGGCGCGGGCGACCTCCGTGAGCATCGCCGCCTGGCACGGGTGCACGGCCAGTCGATAGCCGGCAGTCGGCCATCCCATCGTCCGGCAGAGCGCGAGCATCGCCGCGTGCTTCCCCGAGCAGTTGTGCTCGAGTCGCGTCGGCTCGTGGCCGCACTCGAGGTCGTCCTCGACCGCATCGGCCTTCGCGAGCAGACGCCGGACGTGCTCGAGCTGCTCCGGCCGGTGGAGGTGCGAGGCGCAGGCGATCGCGATCTCTTCGTCGGAGAGCTCGGGCAGCGCTCGAACGACCGGCAGCGCCTGGAGCGGCTTTGCCGAGCTGCGCAAGTACGTGACGAGCGCGGGGTCGCCGCACGACTCGACGATCTCCCCGCCTGAGACAGCAACCGCGTGAACGTGATGCCTGGCTTCGACGACGTTGCCGCGTCTTGCCTCGACGACGATCCGGCTCACCGCCGGTGAGCCTACCCGGGCGTGGGTAGTGTCAAATTCATGCGCGTCCGGATGGCAAGCGTTGCCTGAGCTACCCGAGGTGGAGGCATGGGTGCGCGAGCTCGCTCCGCTCGTCTCGCGCTCGCCGATCGAGACAGCCGGCCCCGCACACATCGCCACCCTGAAGACGTTCGACCCGGCGCTCGCGGCGCTCGAGGGACGCCTTCTGGAGGGCTCGCAGCGTCGCGGCAAGAACCTCCTCTTTCCCACGGAGGACCGGGAGCTCGTTCTCCGCGTGCACCTCATGAGCGCAGGCCGACTCCGCTACCTCGCAGCCGGCGTGAAGGGGCCGAAGACACCCATGTTCCGGCTCCGGTTCGCGGGAGGTGACGAGCTCGTGCTGACGGAGGCGGGGAAGAAGAAACGCGCCGGCGTCTGGCTGGTGACCCCGGCACAGCTCGACACGGATCTCGCGCACCTCGGGCCGGACGCCCTCGAGCTCGACACCGTGGCGCTCGCGGAGATCCTGGGCCGTGAGCGACGCCAGCTGCACCCGCTGCTACGCGATCAGCGCGCGATCGCGGGCATCGGGCGCGCCCACGCGAACGAGATCCTGCTGCGGGCGAGGCTATCGCCGTTCAAGGCCTCGACGGAGCTCTCGCCCGAGGAGACGGACCGTCTCGCCACAGCGATCCGCGAGGATCTCGAGCGTGCGCTCGAGCTCCGCTTGCGAGGAAAGGGGGACGCCGACGTCTATCTCGTTCACGATCGCCTCGGTAAGAACTGCCCGCAGTGCGGCACTCCGATCGCACGTGTCGACTTCGACGAGCACACGATCTACTACTGCCCGACCTGCCAGACAGGCGGCCGGCTGCTCAAGGACCGCCGGCTGTCGCGACTCCTACGCTAGATGCTGGTACGTTGGCCGGCGTGAGCGACATGGTCAGGCTCGAGGAGGACCTCCAAGCGTCCGCGCCCGAGATCGCGCTTGCGCTCTCTCGAGCCGGCGTCACAGGGGTGCAGAAGGCAGTCCGAATCCGCCGCGGCGACGCGGAGACCGTGATGGCCGCGGTCATCGATTGCACGGTCGACCTCTCAGCCGACCAGAAGGGCGTGCACATGTCGCGCTTCCCAGAGCTCTTCGAAGAGGCGATCGAGCTCGTCGTCGAGCGTGAGGCGCTCCTCGTCGAAGTGCTCGCCGAGCACATCGCGAGCCGTGTGGTCGAGCGCCAGGGCGCTATGCGTGCCGAGGTCTGGATCCGCGCCCAGTGGCCGATCCACCGGCGCACCCCAGTCACTCGGCTCGCGACGCAGGAGATGGTGACGCTGTGCGGGATAGCGGCGGCCTCAGAAGCCGGGACACGCCGCGCGGTCGGCGTCGAGGCGACCGGAATCAATGCGTGTCCGTGTGCGCAGGGACTCGTGCGCGGTCACGCGAGCGAGCGCTTGCTCGAGGCAGGGTTCGACTCCGACGACATCGAGAAGATCCTCGAGCTCGTCCCGGTCGCGACCCACAACCAGCGCGGGCGGCAGACGCTCTTCGTGGGAACGGAGCGCGACCTCGACGCGGAGCTGCTCGTCGAGATCGCCGAGCGCTCGATGAGCGCCCCGATCTACGACCTCCTGAAGCGACCCGACGAGCTCTTCGTCGTCGAGCACGCTCACCTGCAGCCGCGCTTCGTCGAGGACTCGGTGCGCTACGCGCTCCGCGATGCTCTCGAGACGCTGCCGCAGCTCGACGACCGGGACTTCCTGCTCTCGAAGCAGGTCAACTTCGAGACGATCCACATCCACGACGTCGTCGCCGAGCGCTTCGGGACCGTCGGCGAGCTTCGCGGCGAGCTCACCACCGGAGCACCCGCTCCTCGGCAAACCACGCTCGCGGCCTGGCTCGCCGGGTAGCGACAGTACGCCCGCCGCAAGCACTACGCGCGACGCGGGCGGCGAAGCTCGAAGCGGTGCTCGGTGCCGGTGAGGAGCCGCCGGATGTTCTGGCGGTGCATCACGATGACGGCGGTCGCCCCGGCGATTCCGAACACCATCACGGGCCACGGATAGCCGAAGGCGACGACGAGCACCGCCAGCGCGAAGGCGGTCACGATCGAGGCGAGCGAGGCGAACCTCGTCGAGAGGAAGACCGCGAGCCAGACGCCAACGCAGCAGAACGCCACGAGCGGGGCGAGCGCGAAGGTCGCGCCGCCGGCAGTCGCGACCATCTTCCCGCCCTTCTGAAACCGGAGGAACACCGGCCACGCGTGACCGAGCATCGCGGCTGCGGCCGCGAGAACGCCGACGAGAGCACCGCCTGCCCAGAGCCCGAGCGACGCTCCCGCGAAGCCCTTCGCCACGTCGAGCAGCGCGACGGGGATGCCGAGACGCCGGCCGTAGACGCGAAAGACATTGCTCGCTCCGACGTTTCCGCTCCCCTTCGTGCGGATGTCCTCCCTTCGGAAGAGGCGCGGAAGCCAGTACCCGAACGGCATGGAGCCGAGGAGGTACCCGCCCAGCACGGCGAGTGCCTCGGTCATGCGTTACTCGGTCGGAATCCGGTAGGCCTCGACCCAGTGGTTGACGACGCCCCAGTCGAGGTTCCGCAAGAACGCCTCGATGTACGCCGCGCGATCGGTCTGGTAGTCGAGGAAGTACGCGTGCTCGTAGACGTCGAGCGCCACGAGCGGTGTCGCGTTCCAGATCGGAAACGTGTTCTGGGCATCGCCGACGTAGTTGAAGAGGCGGCCCTCGTCCCAGTCGTACGCCGTCCAGGCCCAGCCGCGGCCTGCCATGCCCGTGGCGCGCAGGTCGACGCGCCAGGAGTCGACCGACCCGAAATCGCGCTCGACGAGCGCGCCGATCGGGCCGTCCGGATCGCCACCCTCTCCGCCGAGATGCTCGAAGTAGATCTCGTGGTTCTTGATCCCGCCCACCGCGAACGTGAGATCGATCTTGAGCGCGCGGAGCTCGGAGTAGACCTGATTCGCAGCCCCGAGATCGACGCCCGCAAGCCGGCCCAGGATCTCGTTTCGCTTCGCCACGTACCCCTGGTAGAGGCGATAGTGGGCCTCGATCGTCGTGCGGGAGATGCCGTCGAGCTCGAGGAGCACGGGTGAGAGCTCGCGGGGCCTGATCTCGACGAAGTCGGTCATCGGGTTTCCTCTAGCGCCGGGGCGGGAACGTCGCGGAGCATATCCTTCTGCTGGAAACCGTCCTGAGGAGAGGAGCAGGCATGGCGTACAGCGTCCCCGACCTTTCGTACCCCTTCGACGCTCTCGAGCCGCACGTCGACGCGCGGACGATGGAGATCCACCACGACAAGCACCACGCCGCGTACGTCACCAACCTCAACGCCGCTCTCGAGGGCACGGAGTGGATGGACCTTCCGATCAACGCGGTGCTCGCGAGCCTCGACATCATGCCCGAGGACAGGCGCGCGGCCGTTCGGAACAACGGCGGCGGGCACGCCAACCACACGCTCTTCTGGGAGATCATGGGCCCGAACGGAGGCGGCGAGCCGTCAGGTGCGCTCGGCGACGCGATCGCCGAGACGTTCGGCGGTCTCGACGACCTGAAGACGGCCGTGAACGACGCCGGCGTCAAGCGCTTCGGCTCGGGCTGGACCTGGCTCGTCTGGGACGGAACGGGGCTCGCGGTCAAGTCCACGCCCAACCAGGACACTCCGGTCATGGACGGGGAGGCGCCACTTCTCGGCATCGACGTCTGGGAGCACGCCTACTACCTGAACTACCAGAATCGCCGCCCCGACTACCTCGCCGCCTGGTGGAACGTCGTCGAACTGGGACGCCGTCGCAGCTCGATACGAGGCGGCCCGCTAGGGAAAGGTGCAAACCGCCCGGGTCGCGGGGGCGTAGCAATCGGCATGGCTACGTCGCTCGCGCTCCGGGCAGTCTCGTTCGAACGCCGACAGGTGATCATGGAGAGAGTGAACGGCGCCGTTTCCACCGATGGAAAGCTGATCGAGCGCGTCGCCGAGGGCGACCGCGGAGCGTTCGAGGAGCTCTACCGGCGCTACGCGCGGGCCGTGCTCGGGCTCGCACTGCGTCGACTGGGTGACCGCGGCCGCGCCGAGGACGCGACGCAGGAGGCTTTCGTGGCGATCTGGCGCTCGGCGCGTACGTTCGACTCGGGCCGCGGGAGCGGAGCTCCGTGGCTCTACGCCGTGGCACGCAACGCGATAACCGACGGGCTCCGCCGGACTCCGGCCCCCGTGTCCGAGCTCGAGGACGGGCCGGGAGGCGAGCCGGACCCGGCCGACGAGGCCGAGGCGTCCTGGACGGCCTGGCGCGTGCATCGCGCCCTCGAGGTTCTCCCCGAGCACGAGCGGCCCGTCATCGAGCTCGCGTACTGGCGTGGGCTCTCGCAGAGCGAGATCGCTGCGCGCCTTCAGATTCCCCTCGGGACGGTGAAGACGCGCACGCGGAGCGCGCTCGCCCGTCTCGCGGACGCGCTCGAGGACGAGCTGCGGTGAGCCGTCCGCCGGACTTCGACGAGCTCGTCGGCGCGACACTCGATGCGGGCGACCGCGAGCGGCTGCTCCGCGTCCACGAGCTGCTGATCCAGGCGGGGCCTCCGCCCGACCTCGGAACCGAGCCGACCGTCGTGCCGCTCCATCCACGACGGCGCCGAGCCGTGCTCGTCGCGCTTGCAGCAGCACTCGGTATCGGACTGTTCGCGGCAGGCTGGGTCGTGGGCGACGCAGGCGACAGGCCCGGTACGTTCGAGGTCGTGGCCATGACCGGGACCGCCTACACGACGGGACTGCGCGGCTCGATCACGATCTTCGACGTCGACGACGCCGGGAACTGGCCGATGAGGCTCGAGGTCGTGGGGCTCGAGCCGTCACCGGATCGCAAGCGCTTCGAGCTGTGGCTCACGAAGAAGGGCGAGCTCGCCGCCTACTGCGGGAACTTCCTCGCAGAGGCCGACGGTACGACCGTCGTGCCCCTGAACGCGCCTTACCGGTTCAGCGACTTCGACGGCTGGGTCGTCGTCGCGGAAGGCTCGAAGTCACCGCTCCTGACGACGTGACCAGAATCCGCTGCTAGGCATGCGGCTCGAGTCCCTCTAGGATCCGCAGTCGTGGAAGGTCGGGTTCGCGGCAGGCGACCCTGGCGGCGGCGGTGCCACCTCGCAGCACTCTTCGCCTGCGCCGCGACCCTGGCCTTCGTCGACACCGGAGCGCTCGGATCCGACAGCCAGCGGGAGGGCGGGATCTTCCGTATCAGCTTCGCGCAGCTCGACTACGTCGACCCGCGCTCGCGTACACGGGCGAAGCGTGGGCATTGCTCGACACGACGTGCGCACGGCTCATGAGCCGCCCCGACAAGCCTGCGCCGGAGGGGTTCCGGCTCGTGCCCGAGGTCGCAGCCGACTTCCCGGAGGTCTCCCGCAATGGGAAGACCTACACGTTCACGCTGCGACACGGCTTCCGCTTCAGCGACGGCACGCCCGTCCTGGCGAGCGCGTTCGCCCGTGCGATCAACCGGGTCCTCGCCCCCGGCGTTCGCTCGCCCGGTGCCCAGTTCATGATGGACATCGCAGGCGCCGCGGAGGTGCAGGCCGGTAAGGCGAAATCGGCCGCCGGAATCAGTGCGCGCGGAAGCCGACTCGTCATCCGGCTCACACGTCCTGCCCCCGACTTTCCGGCGCGAACAACGATGCCGTTCTTCTGCGCGGTTCCTCCGAACCTGCCCTCCGACCCCGAGGGCGTGTTGACATTCCCCGCGGCCGGCCCCTATTTCGTCGCCGAGTACCGGCCCGGCGAGCGGGTGGTCCTCCGGCGGAACCGCTTCTACGGCGGCGGCCGGCCACACCACGTCGACGGCTTCGACGTCGATCTCCGCGCGAGCTCGAGCTCGGAGATCCTCGATCGCGTCGAGTCAGGGGCGATCGACTGGGGCTCCCTAGTCGGGCCCGAGTACTTCGATCCTGCTCGGAGACTGGTGGCGAAGTACGGCGTCAACCGATCGCAGTTCTTCGTCAAGCCGGGACTCACGCTGAACCTGATCATCTTCAACCACTCTCGGCCGCTCTTCGCGAACAATCCGCGCTTGAGGCAAGCCGTCAACTTCGCGCTCGATCGGCGCGTCATCGCCAGGGTCTCGGGTGCGAGCCCGCTCGATCGCCGCCTCACGGACCAGTACCTGCCGTCGAGCTTCCCCGGGTTCCGAGATGACCGCATCTACCCGCTGGAGCGTCCCGACGTCGCCCGCGCACGCAGCCTCGCGCGCGGCAACACGCGTGGGCGAAAGGCAGTCATCTATACGCCCGACTTTCCGCCGCCCCTCGCTAGCGCACAGGCGGTGAAGCAACAGCTCGTCGAGATCGGCCTGAGCGTCGAGATCGAGCCGATTCCGCCGGGTCCAGCCGCCCTCACGAGGCTCGCGGACAACGGCTGGGATCTGACTCTCGGCCTGTGGACCCGGACTTCCTGGACCCGTACGCGTACATCAACCTCGAACTCGAGGGCAGGTACGCCCAAGGCACGAACATAGGCCATTTCGACTCGCCGAAGTACAACCGCCTCATGCGGCAGGCGGGTGCGCTCCAGGGGCGACCCCGCTACGAGAGGTACGGGGCGCTCGACGTGGAGTTGGCGCGCGACACCGCGCCGCTCGCCGCGCTCAGCTTCTTCAACGAGCCGACGCTCGTGTCGAAGCGCGTCGGCTGCATCGTGCTGCGACCGACGCTCGATTTGACGGCGGTGTGCCTGAAGTGACGACGCGGGAAGCTCGGGGAGTCGTAGCCGGTCCTGTAGAGGAGGTGCTGCACGTGGGACGTCGAGACAATGGCCGTAGACGCATCGTCGTGTCGCTTGTCGCCGCGATGCTCGCGGGCGCGATGCTCGGCATCGGCGGCGATCCGAGCGCGCTCGGATCGACCGCTCACACAAGGCAGGAAGGCGGAATCTTCCGGATCAGCATCAACTCGTTCTCGGGGATCGACTACATGGACCCGGCACTCGCCTCCAGTCCTCCCGGTTGGGCGCTCCTCGATACCACCTGCGCACGGCTGCTCGCCTATCCCGACAAGCCACCGCCGGAAGGATTTCGCCTGCAACCCGAGGTGGCCACAGGCTTCCCGGCGGTGTCGCATGGCGGCCGCACGTACACGTTCAGGCTGCGCAGCGGCTTTCGGTTCAGCGACGGGACACCCGTTCGAGCAAGCGCTTTCGCGCGCGCGATCAACCGTGCGCTCGCGCCCGAGATGAACTCACCGGGCGTGCAGTACGTGCGCGAGATCGTCGGTGCCGGCCGCGTGCTCGCCGGCAAGTCCGTCACCGCCACCGGGGTCGTGGCCCGCGGGAACACGCTCGTCGTCCGCTTGACACGGCCTGCGCCGGACTTCCCGCATCGGACGGCCTCGACGTTCTTCTGTGCCGTGCCCCCGGAACTGCCCATCGACCCCGAAGGACGCGGCGCCTTCCCGGCAGCAGGCCCGTACTACGTCACCGAGTACCGGCGAGGCGAGCGGGTCGTGCTTCGCAGGAACCCGCACTACGGTGGCCGGCGACCGCATCACGTTGCGGGCTTCGACGTCGACCTCCGTGCCGCGTCGCCCCAGGAGGTGCTGCAACGCGTCGATCGAGACGAGGCCGACTGGGGACACACTCTCGCCGGTATCTACTTCGATCCGGCTCTCGGTCTCGTCGAGAAGTACGGGATCAATCGCTCGCGGCTGTTCCTCAGGCCTGGCCTGACGCTGCGGACCCTCGCGTTCAACTCGGCGCGGCCTCTGTTCCGCAACAACCCGGGCCTGCGCAAGGCGGTCAACTTCGCCCTCGACCGGCAGGCGCTCGCAGGCAGTTCGCTCGTGAGTCCCCCGACCGATCAATACCTCCCCTCCCTCCTGCCCGGCTTCAAGAACGAGGCCATCTATCCGCTGGGACGCGCGGACCTGCAACGGGCGCGGACGCTCGCCCGCGGCAACCTTCGGAGTGCGACGCCCGTCCTCTACGTGAACAGCAGTCCGATCCCGATGGCGGTTGGACTGCAGATCAAGCAGCAACTCGCGGAGATCGGGCTCGACGTGGAGGTGCGGGGCATCCCCATCCACAGCGCAACTGCGGCCTACTTCAACAAGCTGGGAACGCCGGGCGAGCCGTGGGACCTCGCAATCGGCCTCTGGAGCCCGAGCTACATCGATCCGTACGCGTACATCAACTCGCTCTACGACAGCCGCTTCATCGGCGGCACGAACTTCGCCCGCTTCTCCTCGGGCGTGTACGACCGGCAGATGCGGCGGGCGGCGCGCCTCTCCGAAGGCGGTCTCCGCAACAGTGCGTACGGGGCACTCGACACTGCTCTCGCGCGAGACTCCGCGCCCTCGGCCGCACTCGGCTTCCTCAACGAGCCGACGCTCGTCTCGAAACGCGTCGGCTGCATCGTTCTCCGCCCCGTACTCGACCTGACGGCCGTCTGCCTCGAGAGCTAGCGCGGCCGTCTACGGCGCCTGGACGGTGATCCAGACGAGCTCGTCGCTGACGGCAATACCGTAGGGCGCGTTTCCGATCTCGATCGTCTCCACGACGTCGTACGTCGCCGGGTCGATGCGCGAGACGGAGTTGTCGGCCGTGTTCGCGACCCAGACGGAGCCGGATCCCACCGCAACGGCGGTCGGCCCGCGTCCGACGTCGATCGTGCGGGTCGAGCCTGCCGCCGGATCGATTCGCGTGACGGAATCGTCGGACGTGTTCGCAACCCAGATCGCTCCTTCGCCGTAGGCGATGCCGGCCGGTCGCCCGCCGACGCCGTACTCGCGCACTGCGCCTTGCTCGAACGTGCCCGGGTTGAAGCGCTGAACAGTTGCGTCGCCGGAATTGCTCACCCAGACGGAGCCGGGCGCAACGACGACTCCCGCGGGCTGGGAACCGGCCAATGTCTCGCCCAGGAGCTCTCCCGCCCCGTCGACTCGGGCCAATGTCGAATCACCGAAGACGACCCACACCGAGCCCGCACCGACTGCGACGCTGCCGTTGGGGGAGCCGAACGCAGTGCCGGCCACGTCGATCGACTGCGTCACGCGGCCGAACTGAGGATCGACCCTGGAAAGCTGGCCACGCAGGCCATGCGCCACCCAGACTGCGCCGAGACCCACCGCGATTCCCGTCGGTGTCCGATCGTCGAGCGACACCGTCGCCACCACGACCTGCTCGGCCGGATCGATCCTCGTCATCGTGCGGTCCTCGAGGTTGCCGACCCAGACCGAGCCTTCACCTGCCGCGATCGGACCGGGACGGATGCCGACCGGCACCTCGGCCACGATCTCGTTCGTCTCCGGATCGATGACCCCGACGTGATTGGCGCGGACGCCGCTCAAGCCTCCGCCCGAGTTTCGTGTCGCGAGGAGCGCAGCGGCGAGCACGGCGAGGAGCACAAGAACGGCTGCGGCGAGTACCAGCGGGCGCCGCCACAGCGGTGGACGGAGGGCCGCCTCGGCGACCTGCGCCAGCTCGGCCTCGTGCCGTGATGGGCGGGAACGAGGCGGGCAAGCCCTCGGCTGCCTGCCTGGTACAGGCGGACGGGCCGCTCGAGGTCCTTGAGCCGCTGCTCGCCGAGATCGCGGAGGAAGATGTGCAGGTCCTCCTCCTCGTCCTCGAGGAGCGTCTGCGTCGCCTGCGAGACGAGGATCTGTCCGCCGTGCCCGGCGGCGCCGATTCGCGCCGCCCGATGCACGGCGAGGCCGGTGTAGCGGCCGTCGCTGCGCGACCGCCTGACCCGTGTGCAGGCCCATCCGCACCTTGATCTCGACTCCCTCGGGCCATGCGTGCGAGAGCAGGGCGAGCTGGCCTTCGACGGCAGCGAGGAGCGCGTCTCGCGCACTCGCGAACGCGACGAAGAACGAGTCGCCCTGCGTGTCGACCTCGTATCCGCCGTGAGCGGCGAAGGCGGCGCGGAGCAGTCGCTGATGGTCCGCAAGCACGCCGCCGTACCGCTCGCGGAGCTGCTTGACGAGCCGCGTCGACCCTTCGATGTCGGTGAAGAGGAAGGTGACGGCGCCGGTGGGCGGCTCCGCCATGCGGCGGAAGCCTGACACCCTCTCGGCACGGATGGCAAGCCGGCGGATCGGCGCGATGTGGCCTCCGGGCCAACGGCTATCGTCGGTCTCGCAGTGTCCGACCGCCCTGTTCGCTCGCAGTACGAGGACTTCATGCGCCACGTCTTCACGACGGGCGTGCCGAAGTCGGACCGCACGGGCACGGGAACGGTGAGCGTCTTCGGCTACCAGATGCGGTTCGACCTCGCGCGAGGGCTTCCCGCTCGTGACGACGAAGAAGGTGCACTTCCCGTCCGTGGCCAAGGAGCTCCTCTGGTTCCTCCGCGGCGACGGGAACGTCCGCTGGCTGCAGGAGCAGGGCGTCACGATCTGGGACGAGTGGGCGGACGAGGAGCGGCGACCTCGGCCCGGTCTACGGCGTCCAGTGGCGCAGCTGGCCGACCCCCGACGGCCGCACACATCGATCAGATCGCCGAGGCCGTCCGCCTCATCCGCGAGGAGCCCGACTCGCGGCGAATCGTCGTCAGCGCGTGGAACGTCGCCGATCTCCCGGAGATGGCGCTCATGCCGTGCCACGCGTTCTTCCAGTTCTACGTCGCCGACGGCCGCCTGAGCTGCCAGCTCTACCAGCGGAGCGCCGACGTCTTCCTCGGCGTGCCGTTCAACATCGCGAGCTACGCGCTCCTCACGCACATGCTCGCGCAGCAGTGCGACCTCGAGGTCGGGGACTTCGTCTGGACGGGCGGCGACTGCCACATCTACGACAACCATCGCGAGCAGGTGGAGACGCAGCTCGCGCGCGACGCCGTTCCCGTACCCGTCGCTCCACCTGCGCCGTCGGCCCGCCGTCGATCTTCGAGTACGAGTTCGAGGACTTCGAGGTCGTCGGCTACGAGCATCACCCGGCGATCCGGGCGCCGCGTCGCGGTGTTGAAGGTCTCGCTCGTCGCCGCGGTCGCTCGCGGCGGCGTGATCGGCCGCGGACGGCGTGCTCCCCTGGCACCTCCCCGAGGACATGGCGCACTTCCGGGAGCTCACGATGGGTCATCCGGTCGTGATGGGGCGACGGACCTGGGATTCGCTGCCGGATCGCTTCCGGCCGCTTCCCGGCCGGCGCAACGTCGTCGTCACGCGCAACGCGACGTGGGCGGCTGACGGCGCGGAGCGTGCAGGCTCGCTCGACGAGGCGCTCGAGCTGCTCGCGGACAGCGCCACAGGTGTTCGTGATCGGCGGAGCGGAGCTCTTCGCCGCAGCACTCCCGCTTGCAGACGAGCTGCTGCTGACGGAGATCGACCTCGAGGTCGAAGGCGACACGTTCTTCCCTCCTGGGATCGCGATGCGTTCGAGGAGACGTCGCGCGAGACCGCACGTGTCGGAGGACGGCACGCCGTTCTCGTTCGTCACGCTACGACGCGGACACGCTCCTGAGTAGGCACTACAATCCTGGTAAATTGGGCACTACAATGGAACGCGTGGAGGTCGGCATCCGCGAGCTTCGGCTCAACCTGAGTCGCTACGTCGCCCGCGTGCGGAGCGGGCACCGAGGTCATCGTCACCGACCACGGACAGCCCGTGGCGCGTCTGGGGCCGATCGAGCGAAGAGGAGGCGAAGCTACGCGCCGCCTGGTTCGCGAGGGCTAGGCTCACGCCGGCAAGGCGACGCGAAGCGCAAGATCCCTGCCACCGCCGATCCGCGCTGGACGGGCGAGGGGCCGCTGGTCAGCGAGATGGTGCTCGAGGATCGCCGCTGATCGCGTACTTCGACGCGTCCGCATTCGTGAAGCTGGTGCTGCGACGAACCGGGAACCGACGAGACGCGCACGATCTCTTCACGGCGGCGACTGGGTCTCGTCGTCGTGGCTACTGGTCCCGAGGCAACGCGGCGCTCGCTCGCGCGTCGACGATGGAAGGCTCGGAAAAAATCGGCGACGAGCCGCGCGGAGCGCGAACGCTGCGCTAGAGGACATCGTCGCTCGACGTCCATTCGAGGTCTGCCGATGATGCCGTCAGACATCGGCGAAGCCGTGTCCTGCAGAGACTACGACGCAGGCCACCTCGCCGAACGGAGCGAGGGAAGAAGAGACTTCAGCGCGTGGCAACGCGATGGCACACTTGGTGCGTGTCGCGAGACGACGGACGCAGTTGCACGCTCGCGGAGCTGCCGTACGACCGCTCGAGTCGCGGAATCGACCTGCCGGCGTGCACGGCGAATTGACACCGAGCCGTTCCGCACGACCTCGATCAGCCGTCGCCGACCGCGTCCTCCCAGATCGAGTGCGCGGGCAGTCGCTGACCAGACCTCGATCGCCTCCGGATAGGTGCGAGGCTCGCGCGAGATCCAGGCCAGGAGCTCGAGCCGTGACCTCGCGCATCACCCCGCCGGATCGCGAGCACGCGCGCCTTCCACGACCCGCGCGGCGCCTCGACGTCGACGACGTCGCCGACCGCGGCGCCCATCAGCGCTGCCCGAGCGGGGAGTCCGGCGCGACGCCGCCGACGCGCCGAGATCTCGACCTCCATCGTCTCGCCGTCCTCGTCCGCGATCTCGACGATCGAGCCGACGCCGACGTGCTCGTCCGTGTCGTGCTCGACCGTGACGGCGTGGCGCAGACGCTCGCGCAGCGCGTGGATCCTGCGCTCGAGCAGGCCCTGCTCGTTCTTCGCCGCGTGGTACTCGAAGTTCTCGGCGAGGTCGCCGAACTCGCGCGCATGCTTGATCGCCTCGGATCGCCGCCTTGCGGCGCGGGCCCTCGAGCTCCGCCAGCTCGGCCTCGAGCGCGGCTCGCTGCTCCGGCGGTCAGGTACTCGGTCCTCGGCTCGCTCACCGGCTAGGCTAACCGCGACGGAGTCCGGGCTTGCGCCCCGACGCCCCTGCACCCGAGGCACTGACTACGCTCCCGCACGAACGACTGCGGGACTGCGAGAAAGGAGGAGAGGGTGGCGACCGACCTGGAGCGCTTCGTCGAGGCCGACGGCCGTGCAGAGCGGGTGAAGGAAGTCCGGAAGAGGATCGACGCCGAAGGCGTCACGTACGTCTACTACCAGTTCGTCTCCGTCACGGGCCGCATCATGGGCAAGGGCGTTCCCGCGCCGCATTGGGAGACGATCGCGCAGAAGGGCTTCCAGCTCGTCTACGGCTCGACGGCGAACCTCTTCGTCGACCGCCACGGCAACTACATCGGCTACGGCCCCGAGGCGTGGGAGCTCGTCGGCATCCCGGAGCCGGAGACGTTTCGAGGTGCTGCCCTGGGACTCGCGGGTCGCCCGCGTCTGGTGCACGTGCTTCCGCAACCGCGAGGACCGCGAGGGGCCGGGCGAGATCCTCACGTCGGACTGCCGCGGAAACCTCCGCCGGATCCAGGAGGAGTTCGAGGAGCGGACGGGCATGCACCTGCGGGCCGGCATGGAGCCCGAGATGATGTGGCTCAAGATGGGCCCGGACGGCACGCCGTCCGTCGAGGGCATGACGAAGCCGTACTGCTACCACATCGACCAGTTCTCCGAGCTCCAGCCGATCATCCACAAGATGGTCGAGTACGGGCAGAAGCTCGGGCTCGACATGATCCAGGGCGACCACGAGGACGCGCCCGGCCAGATCGAGCTCAACTTCGGCTTCGACCGCGCGGAGAAGACGGCCGACAACCTCTCGACCTTCCGGCAGATCGCAAAGCAGGTCGGCCGCGAGCTCGGCGCCTTCCCCTGCTTCATGCCGAAGCCGTTCATGGGCGTCTCGGCCAACGGCTGCCACACGAACATCTCGCTCTGGAAGGGCGACGAGAACGTGTTCCTGCCGGACACGGACGACCTGCACAAGCCGAGCGAGACCGGGCTGCACGCGATCGGGGGCATCCTCGAGCACCTGCGCGGCCTCACCTGCGTCACCGCGCCGACGGTCAACTCCTATCGCCGCTTCTGGGAGACGGGTTCTGGGCGCCGGTGTTCGCCGACTGGGGCTACCAGAACCGCACGACCGCCCTCCGGATCTCATCGCCCGACCGCTTCGAGTACCGGTCGGTCGACTCGGCCGTCAATCCGTACCTCGCGCTCGCGGGGCTGATCAAGGTCGATGGACGACGGGATCCAGCGCAAGCTCGACCCGGGCGCGCCCGAGGAGGGGAACATCTACGAGGCGATCGCAGGCCGGCAAGGAGGTGACGCGGGTGCCGATGACGCTCGGCGAGGCGCTCGAAGCGCTCGAGGCGGACGAGGTCGTCAAGAGCGCGCTGCCAGGCGAGATGTACCGTGTCTTCATGCACTACAAGCGGGACGAGTGGGAGCGCTACTGCGCGACCGTCTCCGACTGGGACATGGACGAATACCTCGACGTGCTGCCGTAGGGAACGAGCCTCGAGTGTGCGGCATCGCAGGGATCATCTACCGCGACGGGTCGCAGCACCCGATCGGGGACGAGATGACGCGGATGCTCCAGTCGATGAAGCACCGCGGCCCCGACTCGACGGGGTACGCGCTCTACGGGAGCCCGCAGAACGGCAACCTCGTCATGCGCTACAAGCTCGCGGACGCGAACACGCCTCGCGACTTCGAGTTCGCGGACCGGCTCCGCCGGCATCGCGTCGAGGTCGAGTCGCGGCTCGCCTCGCTCGGCGCCGAGATCCACGAGGTCGAGGAGGAGACGCCGTATGCGTTCCGCGTCTCGTTCGCCTACGACGGCGACCTCAAGCTGCTCGCCGACTTCGTCGAGGACATCCCCGAGGCGGAGGTGCTCTCGCTCGGTCGCGCGCTCGAGATCGTCAAGGACCTCGGCGACGCGGAGACCGTCCACGAGCAGTACGGCCTCGCCGTCGTTCACCGGCACGCACGCGATCGGCCACGTGCGCATGGCGACCGAGTCGGAGGTCGACATCGCCGGCGCGCACCCGTACTGGGCCTACCCCTACTCGGACGTCGCGGTCGTCCACAACGGCCAGCTCACGAACTACTTCATGTGGCGCCGCCGGCTCGAGCGCGCCGGCCGGCGGTTCATGTCCGAGTGCGACTCGGAGATCATCGCCGTCTACCTCGCGCAGGAGATGAGCGAAGGGCGCGACGCTCGAGGAGGCGATGCACAAGTCGCTCGACGAGCTCGACGGGGTCTTCACGTACATCGCGGTGACGAAGGACGAGCTCGGAGTCGCGAAGGACGAGCTCGCCGCGAAGCCGCTCGTCCTCTACGAGTCGGACGACCTCGTCGCGCTCGCGTCCGAGGAGATCGCGATCCGCGCGATCCTCGACCGCGAGATCGACACCTACGACCCCTACGAGCGCGAGGTGCCTCGTGTGGCAGCGGTAGGCGAGCGCAAGATCACGTACGACGCGCGCGGGCTCGCCGAGCCGTTCGCCGAGGTGCCGAAGATCTCCGAGATCGACGGACGGCGGGCGCGCTTCGACGCAAAGGAGCTGACGACGCGAACGATCAACCTCGAGCTCCGCTGGCTGCTCTACGAGGAGGGCGTGAAGGAGGTCGAGGTCGACAACCCGCGGCTCGAGGCACTCGCTCGGGGTCGGCATCCTCACGCGCTGCAAGATCACCTTCAACGGCAGCCTCGGCTACTTCGGCTGCGGCCTGATCGACGGCCCGGAGATCCACATCACCGGCCGGGTCGGCTGGTCGGCCTGCGAGAACATGATGTCGGGCGTCGTCGTCGTCGACGGGAACGCGGGCTCGCTCACGGGCGCGGCGATGCGCGGCGGCGACCTCGTCGTGAAGGGCCGCGTCGGCGCGCGCAGCGGGGTCGACCAGAAGGGCGGCACGATCATCACGTCGGCTCGGCCGGCTCGATGACCGGCTTCATGATGCAGCGCGGCCGCATCATCATCGGCGGCGACGTCGGGCCCGGGCTCGGCGACTCGATGTACGACGGGACGATCTACGTCGCGGGCAAGGTCAAGTCGCTCGGGATCGACTGCGTCCCCGGCGAGTGGACGGACGCGGACACCGAGCTCGATCGAGCGCAAGTTCCGGATCTACGGGCTCGGTTCGCCGCCCGAGTTCCAGAAGTTCGTCTGCGGCAAGGTGCTCTACAACTACGACTCGCTCGAGCCTGCGGAGAGGAAGCTGGTGCTCTGATGGCCGACGAGACCGCCCCGTCGCTAGAAGAACGTCCTCGGGCGCAGCCGCATCTTCACGCCGGAGGTCATCAACGACATCCACATCAAGGCCGAGCTCGGCCGCTACCGGATGCGCGGCTTCTCGATCTTCAAGCCGATGCCGCACTGGGACGAGCTCGTCTTCCTCCCCGGCACGCTGACCCGCTTCGTCATCGAGGGCTACCGCGAGAAGTGCGAGACGAAGACGGTGCTCGGCGCGCGCTTCGCGAAGAAGCCGCTCGAGCTCGACATCCCGATCTACATCACGGGCATGTCGTTCGGCGCGCTGAGCCTCGAGGCGAAGATGGCGCTCGCGAAGGGCGCCTCGATGGCGGGCACGGCGACCTGCTCGGGCGAGGGCGGGATGATCCCGCCGGAGCGCGACTACTCGACGAAGTGGTACTACCAGGTGATCCAGAGGCGGTACGGGTTCAACCCGCACCACCTGATGCTCGCGGACGGGATCGAGTTCTTCATCGGCCAGGGCTGCAAGGTCGGCCTCGGCGGGCACCTGATGGGCCAGAAGGTGACGGAGCAGGTCGCGGAGATGCGCTCGCTCCCCGCGGGCATCGACCAGCGCTCGCCGGCGCGCCATCCCGGACTGGCTCGGCCCGGACGACCTCTCGCTGAAGGTGCAGGAGATCCGCGAGGCGACCGACTACCAGGTGCCGATCCAACTCAAGCTCGGCGCCGCGCGCGTCTACGACGACGTGCGCATGGCCGCCAAGTGCGGGCCGGACATCATCTACCTGGACGGCGCCGAGGGCGGCACCGGTGCCGGCCCGCACATCGCCACCGAGGAGACGGGCATCCCACTGATGGCCGCGATCCCGGAGGCGCGGCGCGCGCTCGAGGACGTCGGCCTCGCGGACGAGATCGACCTCGTCGTCGCCGGCGGGATCCGGAACGGAGCCGACGTCGCGAAGTGCCTCGCGCTCGGCGCGAAGGCCGTCGCGATGGGACACGCGGCGCTGATGGCGCTCAACTGCAACAAGGAGATCCCCGGCGTCACCGACTACGAGGGCACCGTCGGCGTCCCCGCCGGCCAGTGCTACCACTGCCACACCGGGCGCTGCCCGGTCGGGATCACGACTCAGGATCCCGAGCTGCGCAAGCGGCTCGTCGTCGAGGAGGCGTCCGAGCGCGTCTACAACTTCCTGACGGCGCTGACCATGGAGCTGCAGATGCTCGCGCGGGCGTGCGGCAAGACGAACGTGCACTCGCTCGAGCCCGAGGACCTGGCGGCGCTCACGATCGAGGCCTCCGCGATGGCGCGCGTGCCGCTCGCCGGAACGAACTACACGGTCGGCCAGACCGAGCACGAGATCCTCGCCGAGGTGAAGCGGCTGCTCGCGATCAAGGCCGAGGAGGAGCTCGACGCGGGCCAGGCTGCGAGGTCACCGACCTGCGGGCGGTGGAGACATGACCGAGTCGCAGGCACGCGCACGAGCTCGCCTACTCCGAGCCGGAGAAGATCAAGTCGCTCGACGCCGAGTTCCTCGTCCGGGCACCGCTTCCCGTACCAGGAGGACATCTCGCTCGTCGAGGACGTCGACCTCGACGCAGCGACGCCCGGCGAGGACCTCAACTGGCTCGAGGACATCGACGCTGCTCGAGGAGGACGGCGTGCCTGCGGTCTTCGACCGCTACAGCAACTCCTTCCTCAAGATCTACTTCCCGATCCCGAAAGGCCGGGAGCACGAGATCGCGCGCAAGGTGCTGATGGCGCACCTCGAGTCCGGCAACTCCTACGGGATCCAGCTGAAGGAGAAGCACACGAAGTTCCCCCAGCCCGAGCTCGGCCCCTGGGTCGAGGGCTCGAAGACGGTCGGCGCCGACTGGCAGGCGCCCGTCCTCGAGGGCTGGGAGAAGCCCGCCGGTCACTGACCGAGCCGGCGTACGGCGTGACCGCGGATGCCGACCAAGGTCCGCCAGCTCGTCGCTCGAGGCGGCCGTGGTCGAGTCCCGCGCGGCGGGATCGCGCGTCCGCGCGGACGGGTCATCGACGGATGCGTGAGTCGCTCGTGCGCTACAGCGGCGAGCTCGCGCGAACCGAGCTCGAACGCAAGGGGGCGACGCGTCGGAGCGGGTGCGGCAGTCGCGATTGCCTCCGCGAATCATGATGCTGTACGCAACTCGGGTTCGGCCTCGAAGCACTGGAAGCCGGCCTCGCACTCGTCGTCGAAGGGTGGCTCGCGCTCCGGATCGTGTTCGCCGAGCTCGTCGTCGCTGGCCGCCGCCTTCGCGTCGCCTCGCGACAGCTCCATCGCGCAAGTACGCCTCTCAAGCCGGAGCAGGCGATCGAGGAAGCGCAGCTCGCGAAGGAGACGCTCAGAGGAGCCGTGGCAGCGTGAGCCGCGCACCGACCGCAGCATTCGCAAGCGAACTCTAGGCCGAACGGGACCAGCTCGACGAGACGCGCTGGCCGACTTCGCGCGAAGGCGATCCGGTCGAAGCGACGGCGGCCGCCGTCGTCGCGCTACCTCCGACGGCGGCTGCCGGATAGCTGTACGCCGCTTCGGACCGAGCCGGATCACGGAGTCGACGCGCACGGGTCCGTCGACGCGCCTGACAGCCGATCCGGACTGTGGACGCTCCTCGTCCTCCAGCACATCGCCTGCGAGCCGCCGGGCGTCTTCGAGGACGTCCTGCACGAGCGCGGCGTCGAGCTGTACCGCGTCGAGCTCGACGAGGGCGAGCCGCTGCCCGACTGGCGGGAGTTCGACGCGATCGTCGCGATGGGCGGGCCGATGTCCGCAACGACGACTTGACTCTTCCCTGGCTCGCGGACGAGAAGCGGCTGATCGCCGAAGCGGTCGAGCCGGGCACGCCGTACTGGGGCGTGTGCCTCGGCGTCCAGCTCCTCGCCGCGGCGCTCGGGGCACACGTCTACCCGGGCCGAGGCCGGAGGTCGGCCTCCTGCCGGTGAGCTCACCGACGGGGTCGCGAGGACCCGGTCTTCGCCGGCGCTACCGACGAGCTGCTGACGCTCCAGTGGCACGGTGACACCTTCGACCTGCCGCGACGGCGCCGTGCGGCTCGCCGAGCTCGCCCGCGTACGAGAATCAGGCGTTCCGCGTCGGCCGCGCGTACGGCGTGCAGTTCCACCTGGAGGTGTCGCCCGAGATGGCGCGCGAGTGGGCAGCTGTGCCCGAGTACGTCGCCTCGCTGGAGCGCACGCTCGGGACCGAGGGCGCGCCGACGTTCCTGGCCGCGATCGACGACACGGGCCGACGAGATGCGCGACGCCGGCCGGGCGCTCTTCGAGCGCTGGCTCGACCGAGTCGTCGCCTAGCTAAACGCCGCGCGGCGAGCGGTCGTCGAGCGCGACGCGCATGAGGTCGCGGATCGAGACGATGCCGACGACCTTCGTCCTCGACGACCGGGAGATGCCGGAAGCCGCCGTGGATCATCAGCGAAGCCGCGTGATCTGTCGTGTCGGTCGGCTCGATCGTGTCCGGATGCCGCGTCATCCAGTCCGCGACCGAGCGCTGCCGTCATTGCCCGGCGGCGACCGCCTTCATGACGTCACGCTCGGTGAGGATCGCGAGCGAGCTCGTCACCCTCGAGCACGACAACGGCGCCCACGCTCCGCTCGGCCATCTGCGGCGCAGCCTCGCCGAGCGTCGCCTGGGCCGAGATCGCCAGCAGGCTCCGCGTCATATGGTCGGCGACGAGCGGCACGCGGCGATTCTAGTGATCTGGTATGGACGGCTCGCTGCGGCTGGCCGGACTCGCGCGACGGGACATTGCCTCTGCGGCGCCGTCACCTACGAGGTACGTGGCCCGATGCGGGACATCCTGCTCTGCCATTGCGACGAGTGCCGGCGGGTCGAGCGGGTACCTCGGTGCGTTCGTCGGCGACGCTCGCCGGCGATCTCGTCATCCTCGACCGGCGCTGCGCTCGCGGTGGATCGACAGCCCGCAGAGCGACCGCGCGCGCGGCGTGGCTTCTGCGGCGTTGCGGCTCGAGCCTCTTCTGGGGCAGCGGAAGCAGAGCGGACAGCATCGCGGCGGAACGCTCGACCGTCCGACCGGCCTCCGGATCGCAGGGCACATCTACACGCACCAGGCGGGGGACTACGACGAACGGCCCGGACGACGGGCTACCGCGGGACGGGAGGCGGGCTCGATCGGAGATCCGCTGGAGCTGACCCGCGCGACCCGTCCTTGCCCCGGGTCGACGGCGCGGCCTACGATGGCGCGCGAGAACGCCAATCCGGTGGAGGTGAGCATGTCCGAGAAGATGTGGGGAGGCGAGCCGTTCTGGGGGCTCGGCTACGAGTGGGATCCCGACTGGGTCCTGACCGAGCGTCAGAAGGAGCTTCGCGCGACGCTCATCGAGCTCTGCGAGAAGGAGATGCGCGCGAACGCGAAGCGCTCCGACGACGAGCTGCTCTTCCCGCGCCGCAACCTCGAGCTGCTCGGCGAGCACGGCTTCCTCGGGCTCACCGTCCCCGAGGAGTACGGCGGGCTCGGCGAGAACCACGTCGCCTTCGCGATGGCGTGCGAGACGATCGCGCGCTACGGCTGCGCGTCCACAGCGATGTGTTACGTGATGCACATCGGCGCCGTGAACGCGATCATGCTCCGCCCGACGCCGGAGCTCGTCGACAAGTACATCCGGCCGCTCAACACCGGGAAGATCGGGACGCTCTCGTACTCGGACCCGGAGACCGGATCGCACTTCTGGTACCCGATCTCCTCGGGCGCGGAGCGCTCGAACGGCGGCTACAAGGTGCGCAAGAAGGCGTCGTGGACGACCTCCGCGGGATTCGCCGACTTCTACGTCGTGCAGACGACGAGCCCGGACTTCAAGGGCTACGACGACCTCTCCGTGTTCGTCGATCGACGGCGACGACGTGCGAGCGCAGCCGTCGCTCTGGGACGCGCTCGGGCTGCGCGGGAACCAGTCGGGCCCGCTCGAGGTCCCGAACGTCGAGATCCCGGCGAGCAGATCGTCGGCCCGATCGGGCGACGGCGCGGCCTCGAACGACGAGTCGGTCGATCCGTGGTTCCTCATCGGGTCCTCGTCGGTCTGGAACGGGATCGCGCTGGGCACGATCGACATCGCGAAGCGCCACACGACCCGCAAGCGGCACGTCGACGTCGGCATGCGCGTCGCGGACTACCCGACGATCCAGGACTACGTCGGTGAGGCGTCATGGACACGAACGCCGCGCCGCATCTTCGTCTACTCGGTCGCGCAGGCGATGGACAACGCGACCGAGAACAACACGAAGATGCTCGCCGTCGGCGAGCTCGCGCGCGGCGAACTACCTCCACTGGGCGTGGCAGATCAAGTTCGAGGCGGCGAAGAACGTCGCGCACGTCGTCGACAAGATGCTCCACGCCTGCGGCGGCTCCGGCTACAAGCGCGACATGGAGCTCGAGCGCTACCTCCGCGACGCGAAGGCGGGCTGGGTCATGGGCCCGACGAACGAGGTGCTGCGCCAGTTCGTCGGCAAGGCGGTGCTCCTCGGCTTCGACGCGCTCGACTACTGGAACCAGTCGTACAACCGCCGCGCGGTCGAGAACGAGGTGAAGAAGCTCGACGCCGACGGCAAGCGCGAGCTCGCCGAGAAGCTCATGGCCGAGGCGGCCGAGATGGAGGCGAAGGCGCCGGCCGCCAGCGTGAGATGAGCATCTCGGGACACCGGCCCTGATCCGGGGGCTCGCTCCCCGAGGACCCGTTCCTCGAGACGTACCTCGTCCGGCCGGGCGGAGCGACCGTGTTCGCGCCTCGGGCCGGACGAGCGGGTGACGGTCGTCGACACGCGCGGCGGGCAGGTCGCGGAGGTCTCGGTGCTCGGCGCCGACGGGCGCGACGACGCGGCGGCACTCGACGCGACCGCGGACGCGCCCGCGACGGTGATCGCGGGCGCGCTGCGCCGATCGCAACGGCAGCCTGCTCGCGCACGAGCTCGGCGCGCGGGGCTCGACCCGGCCGAGGCGCGCGCGGTCCGGCTCTTCGGCGAGTGGTCGCCGCCCGGGTCGTCGCAGGCGTTCCGCGCCGAGCGCGCCGTGACGGTCGTCGTCGCGGCGCCGGCCGGCCGCATCGTCGACGGCGCGCCCCGCCCTCCGAGCTCCTCGTCGAGGTCCGCGCGCCGACGCCGCGCACGTACGAGCAGCAGGAGCTCCCGCCGCCGCTCGCCGAGCCGCGGCTCGACGTCCGCGTCGACGCGGCGACCGCGCTCGCCTACGAGGTGCGCGCCGGCGAGTTCATCCAGGTGATCGACGTCGAGGGAAAGCAGTGCTCGGACTTCCTCGCGTTCCACCGGCGCAAGCTCGAGTCGGGGCTCGAGCGCGGGCTCGACGCGACGACGACCCGCTCGCTCATGGGGCAGGCGTACCCGCAGCCCGGCCTGCAGGGGAAGTTCTACGACGTCGACCAGGACCCGCTGATCGAGGTCGTCCGCGACACCGTCGGCCGCCACGACACCTTCGGCCTCGCCTGCACGGCCAAGTACTACGAGGACAAGGGCTACCCCGGCCACGTCAACTGCTCGGAGAACTTCAACGGCCAGGTGGCGCCGTTCGGGATCGCGCCGCGGATGGGCTGGGAGGCGCTCAACTTCTTCTACAACACCGGCTTCGACGCGAACAACGTGTTCGTCATGGACGAGCCGTGGTCGCGGCCCGGCGACTACGTCCTCCTGCGGGCGATGAGCGACCTCGTGTGCGCGTCGTCGGCGTGCCCGGACGACATCGACCCGGCGAACGGCTGGCAGATCACGCCGGTCCACGTGCGGGTGTACGCGCCCGACAACACGTTCTCGGTCGCGATCGCGCGCCGCGTGACCGCCGACGCCGAGCCCGTGCTCACGCGCGAGACGACGTTCCACCCGCGCACGAGCGAGCTGACGAAGAGCTTCGTCGAGTACCGCGGCTACTGGCTGCCGCACTGCTTCGACAACGAGGGCGCGATCGCGGAGTACTGGGCCTGCCGCGAGAAGGTCGCGGTCATGGATCTCTCGCCGCTCCGCAAGTGGGAGGTGCTCGGGCCCGGACGCGGAGACGCTGATCCAGCACGCGATCACGCGCGACGCGCGGCGGCTCTCGGTCGGCCAGGTCACGTACACCGCGGTCTGCAACGAGACGGGCGGGATGATCGACGACGCGACCGTCTACCGGCTCGGCCAGGACAACTTCCGCTTCGTCGGCGGCGACGAGTACGACGGCATCTGGCTGAAGGAGCTCGCCGAGCGGCACGAGCTCAAGGTCTGGGTCAAGCCGTCGACCGACCAGCTCCACAACGTCGCCGTCCAGGGGCCGGAGAGCCGCGAGCTCCTGAAGAAGATCGTGTGGACGCCGCCGACGCAGACGTCGCTCGAGGACCTCAAGTGGTTCCGCTTCACGGTCGGGCGGATCGGGACGTACGACGGGATCCCGATCGTCGTCTCGCGCACGGGCTACACCGGCGAGCTCGGCTACGAGGTCTGGTGCCACCCCTCGGACGGGCCGGCGGTGTGGGACGCGATCTGGGAGGCGGGCGAGGAGCACGGCCTGACGCCGCTCGGGCTCGAGGCGCTCGACATCCTGCGCATCGAGTCGGGGCTGATCTTCGCCGGCTACGAGTTCGACGACCAGGTCGACCCGTTCGAGGCGGGGATCGGCTTCGCGGTCGACCTCGGCACGGACGACGACTTCGTCGGCCGCGCGGCGCTCGAGGAGCGGCACGCGCATCCGCAGCGCGTCCTCGTCGGCCTCGAGCTCGAGGGGAACGAGACCGCCGGCCACGGCGACGAGGTCTACGTCGGCCGGCAGCGCGTCGGCGTCGTCACGAGCGGGACGCGCAGCCCGATCCTGAAGAAGAACATCGCGCTCGCCCGGGTCGCGGTGCAGTACGCCGAGCTCGGCACGAGCGCTCGAGGTCGGCAAGCTCGACGGGCTCCAGAAGCGGATCGCGGCGACGGTCGTCCGCTTCCCGTTCTACGACCCGGACAAGACCCGCCCGCGCTCCTGATCGACTCGTTCACATCCGAGCAGGTCGAGGCGTTCGAGCGCGACGGCTTCCTGATCGTCGAGGAAGGGCTCGTCTCGGAGCGCGGGCTCGAGCTCCTGCGCGAGCGCTACGAGCCGGCTGTTCGACGGCGAGTACGAGACCGGGATCCGCCCCGACGAGGTGAACTGGGTGCCGGGCCGCGACCCCGAGGACCGCACGCGCCAGCTCTGCAACGCGTGGAAGTCCGACAACGTCGTCGCCGCGCAGGTGCTCTCGGAGCGAACGGGCCGGCTCGCCGCGCAGCTCGCGGGCTACCGCGGCGTGCGGATCCTCCAGGACAACGTCCTCTGGAAGCCGCCGGGGACGAAGGCGATCGGCTTCCACCAGGACTCGTCGTACGCGGACTACCTCGTGCCGCCGGAGATGATCACGTGCTGGATCTCGCTCCACGAGACGCAGGCCGACGCCGGGCCGATCGAGTTCGTCCGCGGCTCGCACGCGCTGGCCGAAGTCGCCGCCCGCGCGCTCGGAGTTCCACGCGCCCGACGACTGGCTCGCCGGGCCGCGCGCTGCGGCGCCCGACGGCACCGAGCTCGAGCCGTGCCGGTCGTCGTGAAGCCGGGCGGCGGCTCGTTCCACCACGGCCTCACCTGGCACGGCTCGGCCCCGAACCCGAGCGGCACGGTCGCGCGCATGGCGCTCGTCTCGCACCTCCTCCCGGTCGAGACCCGCTTCCACGAGACGAACGTCGACGTCACCTACTCGCGCTACCGCCGCCGCGGCGACCTCTCGCTCGACGAGTCGTTCTTCCCGGTCGTCTGGGACGAGTCGGGCTACCGCACGCCCTGGCTCGCCGAGCTGCCGGAGCTCGATGAGTCTACGGGCAGGAAGCTGCCGAGGCTCTCGAGCGTCTCGAGGACGAGCCACGGCGGCACCGACTCGGCTGCGCGGCGGGCGAGCGAGGCGAGGATACCCGGTGATCGCGCCGGCCTCCTCCGCGTCGTCGACCGCCCGCTCGAGGCCGTCCTCGATCGCCTCCTCGGCGTCCGCGCGCGAGATCCCGTGCTCGTCGGCGAACGCGTCGAGCGACTCCTCGTTCCGCACGGCGAGGACGAGGTCCTCCCGCGTGACGCCGAGCTCGCACGCGGCGCCGTCGAGCGCCGAGAGGGCGATCTGCTCGAGCGCCTCGTCGAGCGCCGCCCGGGTCGCGCCAGTCCCGCGCCTCGCACGGATCGGCGACCGGCGTCGGCTCGAACGACGCCGCCGCCGAGCGCGAGGTACGGAACGACGACGGCGGCCACGAGCCCGAGCGCGACGAGCAGCGGCAGCGCGCGCCTCACGTCGTCCTCCAGCCCATGAGCGCGACCGGGACGAGCGCGGCGAGCGCGAGCGCGGCCGCGAGCAGGAACGGCCCCGAGAACGCGTTCGTGACCGCACGGTCGAGCTGATCCTGGAGGGCCGGCGAGCAGTGCGGCGTAGCTCGTCGTCGTCGGGCCGGCCCTCGAAGGCTCGCGCGACGTCGGGCAGCTCGCCCGACGTCCTCGGCGCGCTCGACCTCGTCGAGGACGTCCTGCGCGAGGCCGAGCTTGTCGAGCGGCGGGATCGCGCTGTCGAGGACCACCGCTGCGCCGGCACGGATCGCCTCGTCGCGGCTCTCCTCGAGCGCGGTCGTGAGCACCGGCGCGAGCAGGAGGAGGCCGAGCACGACGCCCGCGTGGCGCGCGGCGAGCGTCCAGCCGCCGTGCACGACCTGGTCGGCTCGTCCGCGCAGCGCGAGCTCGGTGAGGCCGGCGAGCGTGAGGCCGAGCCCCGCGCCGACGAGGAGCTGCGGCGGGATCGTCCAGGCCCAGCCCGCTCGAGGCATGAAGGCCAGCGCGGCGAGGCCGCCCGACGAGGAGGATCACGCCGCTCGCGATCCCCGGCACGACGCCGAGCGAACGCGGCCGAAGCGGGCGGCGACGATCGCGGCGAGCGGCATGACCGTGACGACGAGCCCGGCCGCCGCGGGCGACATCCCCCAGCCGTCGACGAGCAGGAGCACGATGAGGAAGAGCGCGGCGACGAGCCCGCCCGAGACGAGGAGGAGCGCCGCGTTGGCGCGTCACATGCGGTCGTCCGGCCGGCGCCGGAGCGGCTGCGCGCTCGATGCCGCGGAGCGCGAGCGAGGAGACGAGCGCGAGCGGCACCTGGGCGAGGAAGATCGACTCCCAGCCGAGCACCTGTGTGAGGACTCCGCCGACCGCCGGCCCGAGCGCCGCGCCGAGGACGCCCGCCGTGACCCAGACGCGGAAGCGCCCGCTCGTCGCTTCCGAGCGTCCCCGACAGCAGGTCGAGCGCGGCGGTGACGATCAGCGCGGCGCCGACCGCCTGAACGCAGCGGGCGCCGACGAGCACCTCGAACGACGGTGCAAGCCCGCAGGCGAGCGACGCGCCCGCGAACACGAGCGATGCCCGACGGCGAACGCCTCGCGCGGCCGTCGCCGCGCGACGTACGCAGCCGGCACGGCGAGGACCGGCGAGCACGAGATTGAACGACGTGAGCACCCAGGCGACCGTCGTGATCGCGACATCGAACTCCCCGAGCATGTCCGGTAGCGCGAGCGTGACGATCGACGAGTCGGCGAGCGCGAGCCCGATGGCGATCCCGAGCAGCCCCGCGGGCGAACGGGTCGGACCCGTGGGTTCGACTCCGTCAAGCCGACTCGCGGAACCGGGACGCCAGCACCTCGATGAGGGCGATCGCGGCCCGAGGATCGGCAGCGAGGGCGCCGAGGAGCTGTTCGCGCGAGACCGCGACGCAGCGGACGGGTCCCTCGGCGTGGATGTCCGCGATGCGACCAGCCCCCGGGTCGAGCACCTCGATCTCGCCGATCAGCTCGCCGACGCCGAGGATGATCGAGCGGCCCGGGCGCTCGACGCGCACCGTGCCCTCGAGCACGAGCAGGAGCTCCGCACCCGGCTCGCCGATCCTCATGATGGCGTCGCCGTCCGTCGTACTCGCGCGCCTCGCCGAACGCGAGGATCGGATCGAGGAGCTCGCGCGGGAGCATCGAGAACACGCGCGGGTCGCGGACGAGCCGCTCGTAGCGCCCGCCGTGGAAGAGCAGCGGCTCGCCGTCGCCGTAGCGCGCGTACTCGACCTGTCCGAGGAAGAGCGAGTGGTCGCCGCCCCAGTACGAGCGGACGACGCGGGCGACGAGGTGCGCGAGCGCCCCTCGACGAGCGGCGTCGTCGTGCACGAGCTCGAAGCGCGGCTCGGGCGCGCCCTCGGCCGACGCGTCCTGCGAAGTGGTCGGAGAGCTCGGTCTGGCTCGCCTCGAGCACGTTCACGCCGAATCGCGTGCCCTCGTGGAGCAGGTTCGACATGCGCGCGCGGCGGTCGATCGAGACGAGCACGAGCGGCGGACGCAGCGAAACCGACATGAACGCGTTCGCTGTCATCCCGTGCACCTTCTCCCCGACGCGTGTCGTGAGGACCGTCACGCCCGGTCGCGAACATGCCGAGCGTCCGCCGGAACGCGATCGCAGGGTCGCCCTCGAGCCCGCTTCCGAGCTCGAGCGTCTCGGCGGCTGGCGCCGCGTCGAACGACGCGCCGAACGCCTCCGGCGCGGAGATCGCGCTCGTCGATCGCGACCTCGAACTCCTGCGGTTCCGAGCGCTCCATCACGACGGATTCTGACGACGACGCGGAACTCGTCGAGCCGCCGGGTTACGCGGCGGGGGCGGCGGTCTTCCGATGCCGGTAGAACGGCACGGGTTCCGGAGGCAGTGGTGTGTTGCCGAGGATCAGGTCGGCAGCCTTCTCGGCCACCATGGTCACCGGCGCATAGAGGTTCGCGTTCGTGAGGGAAGGGAAGACGGACGCGTCCACGATGCGAAGCCCGACGAGCCCGCGGACACCCATCGTGGCGGGGTCGACGACGGCGAGCTCGTCCGTTCCCATCTTGCAGCTGCACGACGGGTGAAGCGCCGTCTCGGCGTCCTGGCGGACCCAGTCGAGGATCTCGTCGTCGGTCGCACGTAGACCCCGGTGAGATCTCGCCGCCGTCGAACTCGGCGAACGCAGGTTGTCCGAGGATCTTCCGCGCCACGGCGATCGCCTGCACCCACTCGGTGCGGTCCTGGTCGGTGGAGAGATAGTTGAACCGCAGCGCCGGCTTGACGCCTGGATCCCGCGAGGTGATCTTCACCGACCCGAGAGCGTTCGAGTTCATCGGACCGATGTGCACCTGGTAGCCATGGTCTCCCTCCGGCTGCGAGCCGTCGTAGCGGATCGCGACTGGCAGGAAATGGAGCATCAGGTTCGGGTAGTCGACCTCCTCGTTCGACCTGCAGAACCCGCCTGCCTCGAAGTGGTTTGAGGCACCGGGGCCGCTGCGCAGGAAGAGCCAGCGGAACCCGATTTCCGGGCGGCGCCACTTCTTCAGCGCCGGCTGTACGGAGACGGGTTGAGTGCATGCATGCTGGACGTACACCTCGAGATGGTCCTGGAGGTTCTCGCCGACGCCGGGCAGCTCGTGGGCGGTGTCGATCCCGAGCTCGCCGAGATGTCCCGGAGCGCCGATCCCCGACAGCTGCAGCAACTGGGGCGTGTTGATCGAGCCGCCGCAGAGGATCACGTCACCCGCGCGGACCGTGTGGACGTTCTTGCCCTTGCGATACTCGACTCCGACGGCGCGCGATCCTTCGAGCAGCACCCTCGTCGCGAGCGCGCGCGAGACGACGTCGATGTTCGGCCTTCTCATCGCCGGCCGCAGGTACGCGTGGGCGGCGGTCAGCCTGCGGCCGCGATGGATGTTGCGGTCGAACATCGCAAAGCCTTCTTGCCGGTAGCCGTTGACGTCAGCCGTCAGCAAGTAGCCGGCCTGCCTGTGCGGCCTTGAACCACGCCTGGAAGAGGGGCGTCGCTGCGGGCCCACGCTCGAGGATCAGCGGCCCGCTCCCGCCACGAAAGTCGTCGGCTCCCGCAAGGCAGGTCTCCATGCGCTTGAAGTACGGGAGGCAATCGGCGTAACTCCAGTGCTCGAGACCCGGCTGCGCCGCCCATTTCTCGAAGTCGAGCGGGTTGCCGCGCTGGAAGATCATCCCGTTGATCGCGCTCGAGCCACCGTAGCAGCTTCCCGCGCGCGTGGTACACGCGGCGACCGTTCATGTGCGGCTCGGGCTCGGACTCGTACATCCAGTCGTAGCGCTTGTTGCCGATCGGCATGGAGAGCGCCGCCGGCATGTGCACGTAGACGTCGAACCGGTAGTCGGGGCGACCCGCCTCGAGGACGAGCACTCGCACCGACGGGGTCGACGCTCAGCCGGTCAGCGAGGACGCAACCGGCAGCACCCGCGCCGACGATCACGAAGTCGTACGTCTCCCTCGACGACGCCATCTCGGGCCGAGGATAACCTCCCTGCCGAGGAAGGAATCGACCGAAAGGCGGGGCGGCAGCCCCGCCTCTCGGCTTTCGAACGGCGACTGCGAGCCTAGGCCGAAGCGGTCGGCATCGTCGGGGTCTCCTCGCGCCAGTGCGGCCTCTCGCCGTCCTGCACGATTCTGCGGAAGAGGAAGAGCAGGATCGAGATCAGAGGACGCCGACGCCGTAGAGGATCTCCTTCGTTCCGCCGTACCCGATCTTCTCCGTGTACCAGACGCCCATCACCGTCAGGAACAGGTTCACAGCGGCCAGGGTGATCGCGATCGGCACCCAGAACAAGGGAAGCTTTATCGGACGCGGCCAATCCGGTCGGTCTCTGCGCAACAGCACGAAGGCGCTGAGCGCGAAGACATGGGCCAGGATGTACCCGAGGTTGCCGACGACGTAGATCGCCAGCACGTTGCCGACGAACAGGACCAGGCAGATGTTGATCAGCATGTCGATCGTCATCGCTCGCGCCGGCACGTGGAAACGGTTCAGATGGTAGAGCTGCTTGACCGTCATGCCGTCACCGGCGATCCCGTACAGCGCTCGTGAGCCATCCGCTGTCGCCGTGTTCATCGAGAGGAGGAGGCTCGCGATGAGGAGGATGACCATGAGGTCGGAGGCGCCACCGACGAGCTCGTTGAACGCGGGGACGTAGAACGCGAACGGGTTCGCCGCGATCTCCTCCTGCGTGAGCACGCCACCGAGCCCGAGCGGGAGCAGCAGATAGACGGCGAGCGAGAACACCGCCGAGCTACGCAAGGCGAGCGAAGTGTCGCGAACCGTGTCCTTGTACTCGGGCGCAAAGGCGGCGCAGGTCTCGACGCCATAGGCCGACCATCCCATGAGCCAGAGCCATGCGAACGCCGTCGTCCAGTCGGGGACGGTCCAGGTCATGTTCGCGCTGTCCCAATCACCCGTGAGATACGGAAGGATGATGAAGACGCCGAGCGGGATCATCATCAGCGCCCCGGTCGCGTAGCCGACCCACAGCGAAGGTCGAACGCCGAGGATGTTGAAGAGCCAGACCGCGACGATGAGGATCACCGCGAGGACATGCGGGAAACCTGCGGAGACCGGCCCTGTGTCGAAGTTCCAGAAGCTGCTCTCGGCCGAGGACGGGTACCACTCGGCCTGGACGATGTAGCCGATGAGCAGGCCGAAGCTCGCAAGCACGCTCGACCACGCGAACCAATAGCCGAACGTCGCCACGGGGCCGACGAGCGTGAAGTACCGACGCCAGCCTTCGTGGGCGTAGAGCGAGATGCCACCCGGCTTCTCCGGGAACATCGCCGCCTGTTCCGAGTAGATCCAGTTCTGGAGTACGCCGATCGCAGCGGAAATCCCCCAGAGGGTCATCGCTCCCCAGCCGCCAAGCACACCGATGGAGCCGCCGAGCGCCCCGATGAGGAAGCCGGGATTGGCGAGCGCAATGACGAAGCCGTCGTACCAGCGCAGGCTCTTTAAGAGCTGGCGCTCCTCGATGACCGCGCCCGCATAGACAGCCTCAGTCACAGAGCACCTCCTGGCCGGAACGTGGCGGGAGGATCCGCCGAATGGCCGCGACCGTAACACTCGCTGCGGCCAGACTCAACCTGCCCGCGCAACCCCGACGTTACGATCGGCCGGATGAAGGGCCCCCCGATCACCGTCTCGTGTCACTGCGGTGAGGTTCGTCACGTCCCGTACGGCGAGGCGTGGACGTGCGAGAAGTGCGGGCGCCGCTGGAACACGGCCCAGATTCCGGCCGACGTCTACTGGGGGATCATGCGCGAGATGCGCAACTACCGACTGGTCGTGATCGGAATCGCCGCTGGGCTGGCGCTCGTGTTCGGGCTGCTTGCGCTCTTCGTCGCGGAGAGTCTCTTCCTGCTGCTCCCGTTGCTGCTCATGATCTGGTTCATCTGGTTCATGCCGTGGTGGCGCCGGCGCATCCGGCGGAGAGCGCGCGAGCTCCCCAGCTGGAAACTGACGCCCGAGGAGGGATGACCCGTCGTTCCAACGGTGCTACGGTCATAGACGCACACGCAACGCCGTTGTCGAGGAGGCAATAGTGGCGGACATCCCGAAACGAGCTTCCTACGTCGTCGTGGGAGCGGGCATCCACGGCCTCTCGACGGCGTACCACCTCGCCCAGGAGCTCGCCGCTCGTGGACAGGGCTCGAGCCCCGACATCGTCGTCCTCGACAAGTCCCATCCAGGAGCCGGCGCCTCGGGGATCGCGTGCGGTGTCGTCCGCAACAACTACTTCCAGCCCGCAATGAGTGAGCTCATGCAGGCGTGCGTCGAGGTCTGGGAGTCCGATCCGGTGGCGTATCGCGTACAACCCGGTCGGCTACATCGCCCTCGGGGCGGCGGTCCAGGAGTCCGACCTCACGGCGACCTTCGAGCGACAGGAGCGGATCGGATACCGCTCGGAGCTGATCCTCGGGGAGGCCGACGTCGATGCGCACATGAAGGCCCTCTTCCCCGACTGGCGCGCGAAGGGTGTCACCGCGTGCCTGCACGAGCACCAGGGCGGCTTCGCGTTCAACATGGACTCGGTCGAGGGCCTTCACCGCAAGTGCCAAGAGGCGGGCGTCGCGGTCGTGACCGGCGTCGAGGTCACCGGATTCGAGGACGGCCCGGACGGATCGATCACCGCGGTCGAGACGTCAGAGGGACAAATCGACGTCGGCGAGCAGGTCGTCGTCGCTCCCGGGCCGTGGGCGAAGCGCTTCTGGCGCATGCTCGGGCTCCCGGACACGATCGACGTCCACACGCCGTCCGGAGACGTCGCACGCGATCAGCCGATGTGGACGTACTGGAACCTGCAAGAGGGCGAGGTCGGGATCGACCCGATGCTCTTCGCCACGGCCGACGGTGGAGCACCCCGGTGATCCACCTCGACACCGACGCGCCTCTCTACACCGACGACGGGCGACCTCGTGACCGACGAGCTCTGGGGGATCTACTTCAAGCGCGATCGCCACTCGGTGCAGGGCGGCGCATCACCGCTCGTCGTGGACGGCGACGTCGAGCTCGATCCCTATCCGTCCACGACGGACATCGACCCGAGCTTCCCCGATCTCTTCTGCGCTGCGCTGTCGCACTCGATGACGCGCTTCGAGGGCTGCCGGCCGCTCTACAAGATCGCACGATCGGGCGGCGTCGGCGCGTTCACGGTCGACAACTTCCCGGTGTTCGACTACTTCCGGCCGAATCTGTACGGGATCTTCGACTCGAACCACGGGTACAAGATGATCGGCGTCGGCAAGGAGGTGGCGAGCGTGCTCCTCGGGGAGCACTCGCGCCTGCTCTACCCCTTCCGCTTCGAGCGCTTCGCGACGGGCGACCTCCACCCCGTCTCGAGCTCTCCGTATCCCTGGTCCTAAGGCGCCGACAGGTCGGCGACGTCGCCAAGTCAGGTCCACGCTCGTCGAGCCCTAGCGCCGGCCGAGCCAGGTCTTCGTGGTCGTCTGCAGTCGCCAGCGTCACGACGATGGCAAGCGCGACGGTGGTGACGATCAGCTCGGAGTCCGGGACGCCCAGGCCGACCATGACTCCTGCGAGAGCAGCCGCGACGACGCCGGTCTCCCGCGTCCACGCGAGGAAGACGATTTCCTCGCGAGTCCAGCGCCCGCGGCGGTCCGGGAGGAGACAGGCGAGGACCGTGAGCGGTCGCGCCAGCAGGATGAGGCTCGCGACGACCAGGAGCGCGGGAGCGAAGTTGTCCCAGATGTCGCTCCAAGGCAGGTTCGCGCCGAGCGTGACGAAGACGAGCATCACCACCAGGTCGGTGACGGTGCCCACGAAACGCTCGCATGTCCCGCTCATGGCTCGAATGCATCCCGAGGCGAAGCTGGTCCATGTTTCCAACAACGAGCCCCGCCAGGAACGCGCCGAGATACCCACTTCCGCCGGCAGAGTCGGTTGAGAAGTAGCCGACCGCGACGAGGGCAACGACGGCGATTGCGGCCGACTCTCGCCACACTCCTGCGCGCCGGTCCGAGACGACGAGCGAAAGCAGGATTCCGAAGCCGATCCCGAGCGCTGTCGAGATACCGAGGTCCTCGAGAAAATCGACCGTCGGGTCCTGTGACGGATGCCTCGCCTGTGAGAACGACGCCGGCAAACACGAGCGCGAGCACGGCGCCCTGTCGCGTCGTTCAGCGCCGACTCGGCGATGGCCGTCTGCTCGATCTTCTGCCGAATGCCGATGCGGTCGAACAGCGGGATGAGGATCGCCGGATCGGTCGGCGCAAGAACGGCGCCGATCAGGAGCCCGGTCGAGAACGGCACGTCGAACGCGAGGGCGGCGATCGAGCCGGCGACGAGAGCCGTGACGACGACGCCCGGGATTGCCAAGTAGCCCAAGCCCGACAGCCACACCGCTGAGGATGCGGGTCGAGAGCTGAAGCCCGCCGTGGAAGAGAATGAACGAGACGCCGAGCGTGAACAGGATGTCGGCGCCGGCGGAGTCGAGCGGGACGTCGATCGCGTCGAGTTACGGACGGGCCGAGCACAACGCCCCCGGCAAGCAGGAAGCAGCATTCTCGGCGCGCGCAGGGCATCGGCGACCACCTGGCACACGAGGCCGGCGACGAGCATGACACCGAGCGTGAGGATGACGTCCTTCGTCTTCCATGCGGGCGATTCTGCCCTGTCGCTGGGACAGTCAGCGCTCGGAGCATCGCGCTCGTGTCGAACTTGCGCGCGCCGCGGCACTCGTAGACGATCTCTCCGTGCTGATCTTCATCCTGCTCGGCTGGGTGCCGTGGCCGCTCTTGCTCGCACTCGCCGTCGTCATGTGGCTGACTGTCGTCGAACTGCTCGAATGGCGTCCGCACTACGCGTGGTGGGTCTGGTGGCTGCTGCTCGTCTTCATGACCAACTTCGTCGGCTACCTCATACTGCGGGCCTTCCGTGTCTACCAGCGATACCAGCTCCAAACGGTCGTAAGTCGGCGGGCGCGCAGGCCCGCGACCTCCGGGATCGGCCGCTCTTCCGCATCGCCGCTCTCGTCGTCGTGCTCTTTGCGTGCCTTCCTGGCGACGAAGAGCTGCGCGAGACAGGACAACAAGATCAGCCAGGACGAAGCCGTCGCGATCGCGCGGCGAGCACGTCGACTTCACTCCGGACAAGCACCAGATCCGCTACGTGCCCCAGGGCATCCCCCCCGTCTTCTACTGGGCGGTGTCGCTCTACACGGAGAAGAACGGCAGCCCGATCGCGTGCAGGTCGTGCTCGTCAACGCCACCACGGGAGCCGTTCAGGAGAAGTAGGCGCGGTGTAGCAAACCTCCATAAGACGCGCGCTCAAGGCAGGCCCCGGCGGACATGGAACGACAGAGGGCGGTTTCGTAGGTTTGACCGGTTCAGCAGGTGCGGCCTGAGGAGGGCGCGGATGCTTTCGTCGCTGTTTTCGTTGCTCGCGCAAGAAGCGCCAACGATCGAGGAGCTGAAGAAGCAGATCGACCTCGACTCGCTCGTCCTGCTCGAGGTCTTCTACTACTTCACGGTCGTCATCATGTGGCTGATCCACGTCGGCTTCATGGCCTACGAAGCTGGTGTTTCGAGGCGCAAGAACTTCATGTCGACGGCGATGAAGAACATCCTCACGATCGCCGTCGTCACGCCGACCTTCTACTACTTCGGCTGGTACATCTACGGGTGCATGGAGGAAGGCTGGCCGAAGGACGGCCACGCAAGCCCGGACGCGGTCCCCGGCTTCTGCGGGTTGACTGCGCCGTGGGGCTCGGGAATGGGCCCCAACATGGAGAGCAACCTCACGGGACACCTGAGTCTCGTCTTCTTCCTCGCCTTCCTCCTCTTCTCCTGGACGACGGCCTCGATCATGTCCGGCGCCCTCATCGAGCGCGTGCGGCTGTCTGCCTTCCTCTTGCTCGGAACCGTGCTCGGCTCGGTCGTCTGGATCATGGACGCCGCCTGGGGCTGGAGCGGCGGCGGCTGGCTGACGACCCGCTACGGCTTCCACGACTCGATCGCGTCGCTCGTCGTCCACGGCGTGGCGGGCGCGTTCACCCTCGGCGTCCTCCTGAACCTCGGCCCGCGGATCGGGAAGTACGACGTCGTAGGACGCGCGAGATCGTTCAGACCTCACAACACGCACATGACGTTGATGGGGCTCATGCTGATCTTCACCGGCTTCTACGGCTTCTACGCCGCGTGCCTCTTCATCCAGTCGACCGTTTTCCCGGGCTGGGTCAACATCTACTTCTCGCCGACGACCCTCGGTGCGATCGCCATGTGCATCACCGTCGGCTTCGCGGGTGGCTTCACGGGTGGCTGGTTCGCGAGCAAGGGTGACCCGTTCTGGACTCTGTCGGGAGGGCTCGCGGGCGTGATCTCCGTCTCGGCGGGCGCCGACGTCTACCACCCGTCGCTCGCCTACCTCCTCTCGTTCTCGGGGGGTTTGCTAGCGGTCTGGGTCGGCAACTACATCGAGAAGAAGCCTGCGCATCGACGATGCAGTGGGCGCCGTCGCAGTGCACGGCTTCTGCGGGTTCTACGGCGTATTCCTCGTCGGCATCTTCGCGGGCGGCTATCCGACCGGCATCAACAACATCCCGGTGTCGTTCGGCGGGCAGTTGATGGGCATGCTGGCCTTCCTGCCGCTGGCGTTCCTGCCGGGATACATCTTCAGCTGGATCCTGAAGAAGTTCAACCTGCTGCGCGTGCCGCCCGAGGTCGAGCTCGAGGGGCTCGACCTGGCCGAGTTCGGGCGGGACTTCTACCCGGAGTTCGAGCGGGTGCCGGAGGTCATCCTCACGCCCGACGGCGCCGAGGTCGACGCCGCCGACGTCCTGCTCGATGCGTACCGAGCGACCAACGGCAAGCCGACGACGCGAGTCGAGGCATAAGGAGCGGCAATGTTCAACAGCTTCCCGTACGACGAGTGGAGCGAGACCGTCACCGACTTCTGGACCTTCGGCGGCGCAAACTCCACCGGCACCTACGTCATGACCGTGCTCGGCTGCATCCTCATGGTCGCCTCATTGATCGGGTTCGTCTGGCTGGAGAAGCGGAAGCTCGATCGCCAGGCCGAGACGCTCCGAGCGGCGGGAGCGTTCGATGCGCCTGCGACGCCGGCTCCCCCCTCCACCGGCCGCGTAGAGAGGAGCAGACGTGTCCAAGCAGATCGACTTTCCGCCGCTGCAGAAGGAAAAGTCGTGGGTCGCGCCTTTCATGCTCGGCCTCTCGATCGTGTGCATCATCATCGTCGTGATCATCCTCAACACCGACCTCGAAGCCCCATTCATCGGGCCGTGGGGGTAATCTGGACGTAGGTGGCGCTCTACCTCCACTGCGTCGATCTGTAGCCGAAAGCAGGCCGAGGGCCTGCTTTCCGGCGCGGCCTGGGGGCGGCTGGAGATGCCACCCGGCGCGGAGGTCGAGCATCCGGCGCTGAGAGGCTCGATGTTTCGCGTATGCCCCGACGTGTCGGCAACGTCACCCCGACTGGGAGACGAGCCTGCTGGAGTCGTTCGGGCTTGCAGCACTGCCGCTACGGGCCGAAGCCGCTCCGTAGAAACCCGACCGACAGGCCGCAGATCCGCTGACGCTCGCAACGTGCAGGAGGACGAAGATCGTCGCCGACGACCACTGACCAGGGAGGCTCGATGAACATCCTGCTCGCGTACAACGACACCGACGTCTCGAACCGGGCGCTCGAGCGCGCGGCGCAGCTCTCGAAGCTCTACGACGCCAAGCTCATCGTGACGAGCGTCACTCCGGTGGTCGTCGGAACTCCGGCCAGCATGGATCCTGGCCCTGAGCTCCAGCGAGCGGAGGCTCGCCTGCGCGAACTCGGAGTCGAGGCAGAGCTGGTCGAGGCGATCGGTGAGATCCCGTCGGCGATCGTCGAGGCCGCGGAGACCACGATGCGGGACTCATCGTCGCTCGGAACGCGCGAGCCGAGCCAGGTGGAGCGCATGCTCGGACACTCGGTTTCTGAGAGCGTGCAGCGCATGGCCCACTGCGACGTGCTCATCGTCCATTAGCCAGCTTCCCGGGCGTCGCCCGGAGGCGTCGGGTGGAGTCCTGGCCGCGCTTTCGCGCTGACGTGATCCACAGTCGTGTGCGCAGTGTTCACGACCGTCGCCTGCGCCTGGCCTTACGTGTCCGAACGGCCACCGGAGGCGCGTTCTGGATAGGCCCTAAGGCAGGTCTGCCGTCGCCATCTTGCCGATGCGGTAATCACCGTCTCAGCCGGTCGTGGCAGACTCGATCGTGTCGAGCATCCTGGTGAGAGACGGGTACTGAAGCGGGTGCTCTCGCACGAAAGAACGCAGCGCCGGCGACATCGTGAGGATGAACTTCGTCCAGTCGTCCCAGTCGGATCGGATGTCGAGTGCCGGATCCTCCGATCCCAACAACGCAACATCTTTGCCCTGGTATAGCCAATGGGCGGACTGGAGGGTGTCACCTATCAGTTCGGTCATCGCGAGAACACGCGCCCTGGTTGTCGAATCTTCAGGCGCCTCCACACCTTCGTAGAAGTACTGGCGGAGCTCTGGGTAATCGATGAAACGGGTGATAACGCTATCCATAGCTCGTAACCCTGCGCCAAGGCCCGAGCACCAGCCAGCTCGTTGGCGACGAAAAACTGATCAACTGACTGGCTGGTCTGACGTGCAAGGAACAGCACCGACCCCGCCACCGCAGCTGCGGTTACAAGACCAGCGATGAGGGTCGCTAGCTCCAACGCCTCGTAACAATAGGCACGACGATCGGACGAAACGAACTGAACCGCACTGACACCCTCTCCCTGCACGGGGCGGTTTAATCGCAGCCGTTCGCCCTCTTCCGACCGAGTGGAACCCGGCTAGAACAACCCGACGGTCTCGCCCGACTCGTCGATGTCGATCGCGAACGCCGCAGGCGCCTTCCCGAGCCCGGGCATCGTCATCATGTCGCCGCACAGCGCGACGATCCAGCCGGCCCCCGTGTAGGGACGCAGGTCGCGCACCGTGACGGTGAAGCCGGTCGGCGCGTTCTTGAGCGCTGGATCGTGCGAGAGCGAGAGGTGCGTCTTGGCCATGCAGATCGGAAGCGCGCCGAGATCGGTCTCGCCCGAACTCCGCGGCCTTCTTCTTCGCCGGCGGGAGCAGCTCGACGCCGTCGGCCCCGTAGACCCTCGTCGCGATCGAGGCGGATCTTCTCCTCGATCGGCGCCTCGAGCGCGTAGGCGTAGTCGAACGTGTTCGGCTCGCTCGGCCGCGGCGACGACGGCCTCGGCGAGCGCGGTCGCGCCCGCGCCGCCGTCTCGAACGCCGTGTTGATCTCGGCGGCGAAGGCGCCGTGCTCGAGCGCGAGCCGGCGCGCAAGCTCGAGCTCCTCCTGCGGTGTCGGTCGGGAACTTGTTGACGCCGACGACCGCCTGCAGGCCGAAGCCGTTGACGATCCCGATGTGGCGCGCGAGGTTCTGCCGCGCCGTCCTCGATCGCCGTCGAGGCCGCCGTCGGGCTGACCCGGCGTGGTGCTTCAGCGCCTTGATGCGTCGCCACGAGCACGACCGCGCTCGGCCGGAGCTCGCCGATCCGGCAGGTGATGTCGAAGAACTTCTCCATCCCCATGTCCGACGCGAACCCGGACTCCGTGACGACGTACTCGCCGAGCTTGAGCCCGACGCGGTCGGCGACGAGCGAGTTGTTGCCGTGCGCGATGTTGGCGAACGGGCCGCAGTGCACGAACGCGGGCTGACCCTCGAGCGTCTGGACGAGGTTCGGCTTGATCGCGTCCTTGAGGACGACGGCGAGCGCGCCCGCAGCCTTGATCTGCTCGGCGGTCACCGGCTCGCCCTCGAACGTCTGGCCGACGGTGATCGCGCCCGAGCCGCTCGCGGAGGTCGGCGAGGTCGCGGGCGACCGCGACGAGCCCCATGATCTCGCTCGCGGCCGTGATGTCGAAGCCGGTCTCGCGAGGCGAGCCGTGGGCACGCCCGCCGAGGCCCGGTGATCACCTGGCGCAGGTTGCGGTCGTTCATGTCGAGGCAGCGGCGCCACGAGATCGAGAGCGGGTCGAGGCCGACCTCGTTCCCGTGGTGGAGGTGCGCGTCGATCAGCGCGGCGAGCAGGTTGTTGGCGGCCGTGATCGCGTGCAGGTCACCGGTGAAGTGGAGGTTCAGATCCTCCATCGGGACGACCTGCGCGTAGCCGCCGCCGGCCGCGCCGCCCTTTACGCCGAAGACCGGGCCGAGCGACGCCTCGCGCAGGCAGAGGACCGGCTTCCTCCCGATCGCGCCGAGGCCCTGGGTGAGCGAAACCGAGTCGTCGTCTTCCCTTCGCCCGCCGGCGTCGGCGTGATCGCGGTGACGTTGATCAGCTTCGCGTCCGGCCGGTCGGCGAGCCGCTCGATGACGGAGAGGTCGACCTTCGCCTTGTAGCGCCCGTACTGCTCGACCTCGTCGGTGAGGAGCCCGACGTCGGCGGCGACCTCGAGGATCGGGCGGAGGGTCGCGGCCTGCGCGATCTCGAGGGATGGAGGGCATCACGGTCGCATGCGTGGAAGACCTCAGTGGCTGACGGCCGCCGCGGCGAGCTCGGAGACGAGCGTATCGGTGTGGAAGCGCTCGAGCGCGAAGGGTGCGATCAGCGTCGGGCGTCTCGCCGCTCGCGACCAGCTCGGCGAGCGTGACGCCGACGATCGGCGCGGCCTTGAAGCCGTACGTTCCCCAGCCGGTCGAGACGTGGAAGTTGTCGATCTCCGTCTTTCCGAGGATCGGGCTGTAGTCGGGGGAGAGGTCGCACAGGCCCGTCCAGGTGCGGAGCACCTTCGTCCGCTCGAGCTGCGGAAGGAGCTCGAGCGCGTGCGCGGCCGAGTACTCGAGGAACGAGAGCGTGCCCGTCCCCTTGTACGTCGTGTACGGCTCGATCTCGGCGCCGATCAGGAACTCGCCGCGATCGGTCTGCGAGACGTACACGTGGAGCTGGGAGGAGACGATGACCACGTCGAGGAACGGCTTCACGGGCTCGGTGACGAAGGCCTGGAGGATGTGCGTCGTGATCGGGAGCCGCAGGCCGGCGAGCCCGGCCGACGAGCGACGACCAGCCGGCGGTGGCGCTGCACGACCTGTCCGCACTCGACGCGGCCGCGTGTCGTCTCGACCGCGGTGATCCGATCGCCGTCGCGCTCGAACCCGGTGACCTCGGTGTCCTGGTGGATCTCGACGCCGCGTCGGTCGGCGGCGCGCGCGAAGCCCCACACGACGGCGTCGTGGCGGATGATCCCGCCCGGCGGGTGGTAGAGCGCGCCGAGGATCGGATAGCCGGGCGCTCCGAGAGGTCGAGCTGCGGGCAGAGCTCGCGAATCTCGGTCCGGGTCCCGACGACGCTCGAGTCGATCCCGAGCAGCTTGTTGACCTCGGCGCGCTCCTGCATCACGATCATCGCGCGGTCCGAGTGCGCGAGCGTCAGGTGCCCGTGCTGCGAGAACATCAGGTTGAAGTCGAGATCCTTCGAGAGCCCCTCGTAGAGCTCGACGCTCTCCCCGTAGAAGGCGGCGCCCTCGGGCGTGCGGTAGTTCGAGCGGATGATCGTCGTGTTGCGCCCCGAGGCACCGGAGCCGATGTACGACTTCTCGAGGACGCCGACGTCCTTGATCCCGTGTCGCTTCGCGAGGTAGTACGCGGTCGCGAGCCCGTGCGAGCCGCCACCGACGACGACGACGTCGTAGCGGCGCTTGAGCTCGGCTGCGCGGCCGCCACATCCGCTTCGGGAAGAAGACCTCCTTCATGCGCCGGTTCGGTCAGCTCCGGGACAGCCCGCCGGCATCGCGTCCAGCACCGCCTCCGCGACGTAGTGGCCGAGCTCCTGCGGGACGTAGACCTGGAACCGCCGTCGCCGTCGCGCGGAACGATGCGCCGGCACGCGCGCGAACGGCCCGCGGTCGGGAGCCGCTCGAGATCGAGATCGGTGAGCCGCGCATCAAGCGCTCGCCCTCGACGCGATCCCGGCGAAGGCGCCCGGTGGCGTCGTAGGCGAGGACGCCCTGGCCCGGACGCGCTCGGCCACGTCCGCCGGATCGTGCTCCGTGAAGGAGGAAGCCGCGCCGCGGTGAGAGCGAACGAGCTCCTCCCCGCGCCCCGAGCGGACGAGGTCGAGGTCGCCGCGGATCTCGACGATGCCCTCGGAGCGAGCGGTCGCGCACTAGACGCTATGACATTCCGCGCCAGAAGCTCGCTCTTTCCGAACGCGGTGTCAGACACCTGTCTAGGCACGGCGCAGCGGCGAGGCGATCGTGCCGTCGGCGCAACGCGAGGCGGACAGGAACTCCGGTCCGTCACGCGCATCCGCTCCCCGCCGGCGTCGTAGAACGCGCCGTGCGTGACGCGCGCTCCGCGCGCGGCCGGTCGACCCGGACCTCGAAGCGCGTCCCTGCCTCGGCGCGGTCCGGCGGCACCCACGCGAGCCCGATCACCGCGCCGACGGCCTCGCTGCGGCGCGCGCTCGTGACGCGACCGGCCGGGCGGCCCTCGATCACGATCTGCGCTCCCTCGGCCGGAAGGACGTCCTCCTCCATCGTGAAGCCGACGAGCCGCTCCTTCTCCTCGCGCTGCGCGAAGTGCTCGAGCGCGAACTTGCCGACGAAGTCGTCCTTGTCGAGCTTCGGCAGCCAGGACATGCCCGACGGAGTAGAGGTTCGACTCCGAGTCCGTGTCCTGGCCGACGATGACGTGCCCCTTCTCGAGCCGGAGCACGCGCTGCGGCTCGAGACCGAACGGACGCGCGCCCTCGGCGACGAGCGCGTCCCAGAGGTACTCGCCCGCGGGCTCGGGAAGTGGAGCTCGTAGCCGAGCTCGCCGACGAAGCCGATCCGCAGCGCGAGGTCGGGACGCCGGCGACGTCGATCTCCTTGGCGTCGAGGTAGTTGAACTCCTCGGCCGAGACGTCGGCCTCGGTCAGACGCCCGAGCGCGTCGCGCGCCCGCGGCCCGGCGAGGTTCACCGCGGCGAGCGCGCCCGTCACGTTCACGATCTCGGCGTCGTAGCCCCAGACCGCGTTCCACCACTCGAACCACGCGGTCACCGCGTCCGCGCCGGTCGAGGTCGTCGTGACGTAGAAGAGGTCGTCGGCGAGCCGCGCGATCGTGCCGTCGTCCATGATCCGGCCGCCGTCCGAGGTGAGGACGCCGTAGCGGATCCGGCCGGGCTTCATGTCGCCGAAGCGGTTCGGGTAGAGGCGCTCGAGGAGCGCGACGGCCTCGGGCCCTCGACGAGGAGCTTGCCGAGCGTGGAGACGTCGATGACGCCGAGCGACTCGTGGACCGCGCGCACCTCGTCCTCGGGCTGCTCGCCGTACGCGTACGGGCGCTTCCAGGGGCCGGCCCACATCGTCGCGCCCGCCTCCTCGTGGCGCCAGTGGATCGAGCTGCGGCGCGCCGGGTCGAGGTCGCGGCCCGGCGAGCAGGCCGAGCTCGACGGGCGCCCACGGCGGCCGCGCGGTCGTCGTGCCGATCGCCGACTCGTACATCCGGTTCTCCTGCGCGTAGAGCCGGATGCTCGAGAGGTGGCAGAGCTTGCCCTGGCACGGCCCCATCGTCGCCGTCGTGTAGCGCTTGGCGAGCTCGATCGAGTCGAAGCCTTCGGCGATCGCGCGTTCATGTCCTTCGTCGTCACGTCCTCGCAGACGCAGACGAAGCACTTCCCTCGTGCCGCGGTACGCCGGCTCGGCGCGACCTTGCCGAGCCCCTCGCCGGTGACGCGCCGACCGCCTCGACGCCGGCCGGAGCTCCGTCGGGACGAAGACGCCGAGCTGCGTCGTCGAACTCGATGCGCGCGCCCGCCTGCGCGAGCAGCGAGTACGCGGGCTGGCGGCCCGCCGGAAGCGACGACCAGGTCGCAGTCGATGCCTCGTCGTCGAGCGACGAGCCGCCGGACGCGACCCTTGCGACCCTGCGCGGCGAGCCGCGCGGGCGCGCGTCCCGGAGATCGACGACCCTCGGACAGCGATGCCGGCCTCGCGTAGCTCGTCGGCGATCTCGAGCGTCGTCGTCGTCCGACGCCGAGCACGACCGCGCGCTCGCCCGGCTTGATCGAGAAGTCGCGAACCAAGCCGCCGTGCCCCGTCCGGGAGCATCACGCCGACGAGGTCGTTCCCCGGGAAGACGAGCGGCTGCTCGGTCGCGCCGGTCGCGACGACGATCCGCTCCGCGCGGAAGCGGTAGAGAACCGTCCCGCGTCGACCGGGACGAGGCCGCCCTCCCAGATGCCGAGCGCGCGGGCCGGCGCGAGCACCTCGACGCCCTCGAGCCGCAGGTCGCCGCGCCGCGCGTCCTCGTCGACGAGCACGACGCCGGGCCCGACCGTCGCGGCCTCGAGCGCCGCGGCGCGGCCCGCCTCGCCGCCGCCGACGACGAGGACGCGCGCTCGCCGATGCTCGATGTCGTAGCGGCGGAGTGCCCGGCGTGCGCGTCGAGCTTCCCGAGGCCGGCCGCGCTGCGCAGGAACTTCTCGTACAGCGGCCAGAGCCGCGCGCGGCCGGATGAAGGTCCGGTAGTAGAAGCCGACCGGCGTGAACGGGCCCGCCGATCTTGTCGGTCAGCGGACATGAAGTCGAGGTCGAGCGACCAGCGGACGTTCTGGCCCTCGACGACCGCTCCCTCCGGATCGGCTCGGTGCAGACGCGCACGTTCGGGACACCGTCGACGGTCATCAGGCAGTTCGGGCAGTGGCCCGAGCAGCAGAGGAGCCCGCGCGGGCGGTGGTACTTGAACGAGCGGGAGAACACGCGCTTCCCCGCGGCGAACGCGGCGGACCCGAGCGTATCGCCCTCGAACCCGGTGATCTTCCAGCCCGCGAACGTGAAGGAGACGGCCTGGGAGCGGTCGATCCGCTCTCGCGCTGCTGCGGCTCGAGCCTCACGCGTCAGCTCTGACCCGCGGTTCGCGGCAGCAGCATGACCTCGAGCACCTCGTTCGTCCGCGTGTCGCGCTCGGCGAGGAACCACTCGCCGCACCCCGTCCGGTGCTGCCACCACTCGCGCTGCGCGCCTGCGACGTTGTCGCGGAAGTACACGTAGTCGGTGAGCTCGCGGAGCGTGGCGACGCGGCCGGGCGCTTCGTCACCTCGCCGAAGCAGGCGACTCGTCGACCGGCCGAGGGCCGCAGAAGGGCACGGGAGCAGGAACGACATCTACGCGACGCAGAATTGCACTGTGAGCAACGCTGTGCCAGAATCCGCAACGAACCTACACCGATGTCGCGCACCCGTCAACCTTCCACCCGACGAATCGGCGCCGCCGAGAGGGCGATCGCGGTGCTCGACACGCTCGCCGAGGCGGGAGAGCTCGGGACGAACGAGATCGCCCGGCGAACGGGGATGACCCCGAGCACGGTCTCGCGCAGCTCGGAACGCTGGCGGCCTCGGGACTCGCCGAGCGGGTGCCGACCTCGGGCCGCTACCGGCTCGGCATCCGGCTCGTCCACCTCGCGAACGCAGTGCTCGCCCGGCTCGACGTTCGCGAGGTCGCGCGGCCCCATCTGGTCGGGCTCGTCGAGGCGACTGGCGAGACGGCGACGCTGTCGGTTCCGGGTGACGAGGACGCGATCACGGTCGACTTCGTGCCGGGCGCCACCAGGTCCAGCCGGTCTCGAGGCTCGGGCGCCCGTCGATCGCGCACGCGACTTCGGCTGGGAAGGTGATGCTCGCATTCTCGGGTCGCGAGCTTCCCGAGGGCCGTTCCGGGCCTACACGCCGCGCACGATCACCGACCCGCGAGCGCTCGCGAGCGAGATCGAGGATGTTCGCGAGCGCGGCTATGCACAGGCAGTCGGTGAGCGCGAGCCGGGCCTGACCGCGATCGCAGCGCCGATCCGCTCGAGCCGCGGCGAGCTCGAGGCGATCGTCGCGCTCCAGGGCCCGCAGGTCGATGCGGTCGCGTCGATGACCGCTGCTGCTCGAGGCGCAGCGCGCTCCGCGCGAGCTGGCGTCGCAGCGAGCCGGCCGTAGGATCATCCGCCGGTGCCCGACAGCTGGCAGCCTTTTCATGATGCCCGTCGCGCGACTGGACGCCGCGAGGCAAGGACGCAGGAGCGTCCATATCGCCGATGTGCACCGACCGAGGACGCGGCATCGTCCAACCGCATCGCGAAGGCGCTCTGTAACACTCAGGTCCTGTACGTCGAGTCGCTGCCCGAGGTCGAGCTCCCTGCCGAGCTCCACCGCCTGCACGCCGGCGACCTCGGCTTCGAGGAGCCGCGCTTCTACGCGAACTTCGTGTCCACGCTCGACGGTGTGGTCGCGATACCCGGCATTCCGAGCTCGAACGACCTGATCGCCGCGGACAGCGACGCGGACCGCTTCCTGATGGGCCTGCTTCGAGCATTCGCTGACGTCGTCCTGATCGGCGCGGGCGTGCTGCGCGCCTCGCCCGGCGGCACGTGGAGGCCGGAGCGGATCTACCCACCGGCTGCGGACGGCTACGCCGAGCTTCGCCGGAAGCTCGGCAGGCCCGAGGCGCCTGAGGTGGCGATCCTCACGGGGAGCGGCTCCATCGATCCGGCACATCCCGTGCTCGCGTCCGGTGCACTCGTGCTGACGAGCGAGACCGGCGCCGCGCGGCTGGACGGCAGGCTGCCGCACACCTGCACTGTCGTAGAGCTCGGAAGCTCGACGGCGGTGGATCCGCGGCTCGTGGTCCGAGCGCTCCACGACCGCGGCCATCTGCGGATCCTGTCCGAGGCTGGCCCCCACGCGTTCGGCAGCTTCCTCGGAGCGGGAGTCGTGGACGAGCTCTTCCTGACGACCTCCCCGCTCCTCGTCGGCGACGCAGGGCACGGCTCGCGGTTGAGACTCGTCGAGACGGCGGATCTCGTTCCGCTCGACGTACGAGGGACGGTTGCTCAGCTTGCGGCGCCACGGCTCGCACCTCTTCCTTCGCTACGAGCTGACGCGTGCCGTAGACTCGCCGAACGTGCAGACGGCTGTCGGCATCGTCAGCCCGGGTGCCATGGGCAGCGCGATGGCAGGGGCGCTGATTCGCGGCGGAGAGCGCGTCGTCGCTACGCTCGACAGGCGGAGCGAGCGGACTGCACGACTGGCCGAACGAGCCGGGCTCGAGCTCCTTCCCGATCTCGAGGCGGTCGTCGGACGCCTCCGCCGTCGTGCTCTCGATCGCGCCGCCGGAAGCGGCGCTCGAGATCGCCGAGAACATCGCGGGGCGTCCCGACGGCGAGAGGTGCAGACCCTCGTCGCGGACCTGAACGCCGTCGCGCCGACCACCGCGCGGGGCCTCGAGCAGATCGCTCACGCAGCAGGATCTGCGTTCGTCGACGGCTCGATCTCGGGCCCGCCGCCCTCGAAGGCTGGAACCACGCGCATGTATCTCTCGGGTGTCGCAGCGCCCGCGATCGCCGGTCTGCCGTTCGACGGTGTCGAGTGCATCGTGGTCGGAGACCGGATCGGCGACGCCTCGGCGGTGAAGATGAGCACCGCCTCCGTCTACAAAGGAACGACCGCTGTGCTGACGCAGGCGCTTCGCGCTGCAAGGGCGAACGGCGTCCTGGAGCACGTTCTCGCAGATCTCGAACGAGGCGCGCCAGAGCTCGTGTCCAACCCGGGGCGAAGGGTCGCGAACGGCGCCACGAAGGCCGCACGCTACGTCGGCGAGATGCGCGAGATCGCATCGGCGCAGTCTCGAGCGGGGCTCACTCCGGCACTCTTCGACGCCATGGCGGAGGTCTACGCGGCCATTTCGCAGACATCCCTCGCGCGTCGGCACCCTGAGGAGCTCGCGAGCGGCTTGGGCGTTGAAGGACGTTCTCGACGCGCCTGGTCCGCGACTCGTGAGCCTCAGGCGGCACCGCTCGCACCTCTTCCATCGCTACGCACTCGACCGACTAGGCGGAGCGCGCGAGCCGCTCCCCTAGCGCCCGAACGCTTGCCCGAAGCTCCTCGGGCTTGCGAATGGCGAAGCCGCAGCCCAGCCCGGCGAGCACGGTCGCCGTCCAGTCGAGCGAGCCGACGCGCATCCGGAGCAAGGTCCCTCCATCCGTCTCCACGAGCTCCGCGAGCGTCGCGGGAACGCGACGCGCGGCTTCGTCCACCGCGAGGTCGAGCACCACCTCGATCTCCCATGGCCACGGCACGCGTGCAAGCGAAGTGCTCACGTACGCGACGGCGTCGAAGCCGTCCGGCGGCGCGAGCGCCGGCTCCGCGACGACGCGCAGTCCGCTGCATCCGGTCGACCCGGAACGTGCGGAGGTCGTCGCGCAGGTGGTCGTGCGCCGCGAGGTACCAGCGCCCCGAGTGGACCACGAGCCCGTGCGGACTGACCTCGCGGCGCGTCTGGTCGCCCGAGTAGGAGCGGTAGGTCGCCCGCAGCCGTCGGCGTCGCCGGATCGCCTCGGCGAGGAGCAGCACGACGTTGCCGCTGACCGGCACGCCCCTGGTCGGCTGCCTGGTGAACTCGAGCGACGACTCGAGCGCCTCCACGCGACGACGCAGGGCGTCGGGAAGAACCCGATGGAGCTTCGCGAGCGCGCCGTCGACCGACTCGTCCGAGGTCGGAAAGCCCGAGCCTCCGCGCCGCGAACACGCCGAGCGCGACGACGACCGCTTCGTCGTCCGTCAGCATCAGCGGCGGAAGGCGATAGCCGGGGCGGATCCGATAGCCGCCCCGACGCCTCGCTGGCCCTCGACGGGAATGCCGAGGTCCTGCAGCGCCTCGACGTACCGGCGCACGGTCCGCGGGTCGATCTCGAGCCGATCGGAGATCTCACGACCGGTGATCAGCGGCTGCGTCTGGAGCAGCTCGAGGAGCTCGAGCAGCCGTGCCGGTGGGCGTGAGCACCGCCGTAGTGAAGCAGAGATAGAGGGCTGAATCCGCCCTATTTCTGGAGTAGCGTCGAGCCGATGGCAACGACCTGGAGGTGCGACGTGACAGCAGCCGTGAAGGAACGAGCGACGTCTCGAGACTTCGACTTCTGGATGGGGAAGTGGGACGTGCACAATCGACGTCTTGCACGGCGCCTCGCCGGATCCGACGACTGGGACGAGTTCGGGGCGAAGGTGGCGGCGAGGCCGCTGCCGGGTGGGCTGGGAAACGAGGACGTGTTCTGCACCGACTACGGGGGCGGCTTCGTCGGGCATGTCCTTCCGGTTCTACGACCCGAACACCGGGCTGTGGTCGATCTACTGGGCGGACAGCCGCCGGCGCGGGCTGCTCGACCCGCCCGTGATCGGATACTTCTCGGGAGACACGGCGATCTTCGAGGGCGAGGACACGTTCGACGGGCGGCCGATCCGCGTGCGCTTCACCTGGTCCGGGAGTCACGACGCCGACGCCGCGCTGGGAGCAGGCCTTCTCGGACGACGGCGGCGAGACCTGGGAGACGAACTGGGTCATGGACTTCACGCGTGCGGGAGACAGACCATGAGTGCCGTCGAGGCGGCAGTCGGAGTAACGCCCGGCTACGTCCACGTCGAGAAGCTCATCGAGCCGGCGCCGGGCCTCACGCTCGGCGATACCGTCCTCAAGTGGTACGACATCGCCGCCGACGACGCTCCGGTGCCATTGGCGGTTCGGGCTCTGGCCCGCCGGAATCTCCGCGATGCGGCGAAGTCGGGCAAGCTGGGCATCTCTGGTGACCTCGGATTCGTCATCCTGCACCGCTGTGGGGAGGGCTTCTACTTCCTCCTCGTGTCGACCTGGAGGAACGAGAACGAGCTCTGGGAGTCGGTCTGGGCGAAGGCAAGCGACTCGGAGGCGTCGTTCAATCCGTGGCCGGTCGACGGGACGCAGCGCCCGACCTTCTGCGTGTGGGAGCTCGGTGCGGTCTGTCACGAGCAACGAGCGTGGAGCCGCTACCTGCGATCTGCGCGCGACGCCTCGGCGCGATATGCGTACCTCCGCGACTCGTACGACGGCATCGTCTGAAACGACGCGGCTCTCAAAGGACCTGCCGAAGAACGTGCGCCGCCCTACGCGGATCGGCTGACGCCGGGGATCCAGTCGGTGCCCGCGAGTGGAACCTTCGCCATCGCGGCGGCCTCGACGGTCAGCGCGACGAGGTCCTCCGGCTCGAGGTTGTGCACGTGCGACTTGCCGCACGCACGGGCGAGCGTCTGGGTTTCGAGCGTCAGCACGCGGAGGTAGTTGGCGACCTTGCGGCCGCCCACGACGGGATCGAACCGCGCAGCGAGCTCGTCGTCCTGCGTCGAGATCCCGACCGGGTCGCGGCCCGCCTGGTAGTCGTCGTAGAAGCCGGCTGCGCTTCCGATCTCTCGATACGCCTCGTCGTACTCGGGGCTGTTGTCGCCCATCGCGACGAGCGCCGCCGTCCCGATCGAGACCGCGTCCGCGCCGAGTGCCAGCGCCTTCGCGACGTCCGCCCCGCTCCGAATGCCGCCCGAGACGATCAGCTGCACCTTGCGATGCATCCCGAGCTCCTGCAAAGCGTCGGCCGCGATCCTCGTGGCGGGAAGCGTCGGAATCCCGACGTGCTCGATGAAGACGTCCTGGGTCGCAGCCGTTCCGCCCTGCATGCCGTCGACGACGATCACGTCCGCCCCGGCCTTCACGGCGAGCTGCACGTCGTAGTACGTCCGGGTCGCGCCGACCTTGACGAAGATCGGCTTCGCCCAGTCGGTGATCTCGCGCAGCTCATGGATCTTGATCTCGAGGTCGTCGGGACCGGTCCAGTCGGGGTGACGCGACGCCGAGCGCTGGTCGATCCCCTTCGGCAGGTCGCGCATCTCGGCGACGCGGTCGGAGATCTTGTGCCCGAGGAGCATCCCGCCGCCACCCGGCTTCGCCCCCTGGCCGACCACGACCTCGATCGCGTCCGCGCGTCGAAGGTCGTCCGGGTTCATCCCGTAGCGCGAGGGAAGCAGCTGGTAGACGAGCGTCCGCGAGTGCTCGCGTTCCTCGTTCGTCATCCCGCCGTCGCCGGTCGTCGTCGAGGTTCCGACCTCGGTCGCTCCGCGGCCGAGAGCCTCCTTGGCTGAAGCCGAGAGCGCGCCGAAGCTCATGCCGGCGATCGTGATCGGGATCTTCAGCTCGAGGGGCTTCGTCGCGAAGCGCGTGCCGAGGACGACGTCCGTCCCGCACTTCTCGCGGTACCCCTCGAGCGGATAGCGCGAGATGCTCGCGCCGAGAAAGAGCAGATCGTCGAAGTGCGGGAGGCGCCGCTTCGCGCCGAAGCCGCGGATGTCGTAGATCCCCTCCCGCGCGGCGCGCTGGATCTCGGCGATGACCGCGCGGTCGAAGAGGTACGACTCGCGGAGGTTCCAGGGCCTTGTGCCGACGGGGTCAGACCCGTGGGGTCTGACCCCCGAGCCGGCGGGGTTCCCGGGGTCAGACCCCACGGGTCTGACCCCAAACTGCTCTTCAATTGCCATCAGTACGCGCCGGCGTTGTCGATCTCGAAGGTGTAGAGCTGCCGCGCGGACCCGTAGCGCCGGAACTCCGCTCGGATCGGCGTCGATCCCGGCGGCGTCGAGCAGACGTGCGACTTGCTCGACATGCTCGTCACGCAGCTCCTTCTCCACGCAGTCCGCACCGAGACCCGCGACCGACCCTCGGACGTAGAGACGAGCCTCGTAGATCGAGTCGCCGAGCGCGTCACCCGCGTCACCGCAGACGACGAGGCAGCCCGTCTGCGCCATGAACGCACTCATGTGGCCAACCGAGCCTCCGACGACGATGTCGATCCCCTTCATGGAGATCCCGCACCGCGACGAGGCATCGCCGTGAACGACGAGGAGGCCGCCGCGTCCGGTCGCGCCCGCGGACTGGCTCGCGTTCCCGTCGACTACTACACGTCCGGACATCATGTTCTCCGCAACGCCAGTCGAGGCGTTGCCGTGCACGCGCACCTGGTCGCGCGCTTGTTCATCCCCGCGCAGTAGTAGCCGACGTGTCCGTCGATCTCGACGTCGATCTCGGCGTCGAGCCCACATGCGAGCGCGTGAGCCCCGTTCGGGTTGAGGATGCGCCACGCGGTCGGCCCGGGCGCACTCGCGAGATCGTGGAGCCGCCGGTTGAGCTCGCGTAGCGGCGTCGAGGCGAGATCGACGACCTCGACCGCTGCCTTCTCGCGAGCGACGACAGCCACTGCCGTCACACCTTTTCCTTCTCCCAGACGTACACCACCTCGGGTTGCGGCTCCCACGCCTCGGCGTCCGCAGCGCCGGGAAGAACGGCGATCGCGCGCCACTCCGACGACATCGCCACCCAGTCGTCGGTCTCCGCCAGCACGGCGGGCTTGCACGCGATCGGGTCACGGAGAACGGCGAACCCGTCGGCCGTCCCGACGGCGAACGTGTAGAAGCCGTCGAGGTCGGTGAGACAGCCGTCGAGCGCCTGCTCGAGCGTGGCACCCTCCCGCATCCGCCACGCGAGGTAGCCCGCAGCGACCTCGGTGTCGTTCTCGGTCTGGAACTCGATGCCTTCGCGCCGCAGGTTCTCGCGAAGCCGGTTGTGGTTCGAGAGCGAGCCGTTGTGGACGAGGCAGAGGTCGAGTCCCGTGGAGAAGGGATGCGAGCCCTCGGTCGTGACTCTGCTCTCCGTCGCCATGCGCGTGTGTCCGAGCGCGTGTGTCCCTTGGAAGTCCTCGAGCGCGAACGCGGCGGCGAACTGCTCCGGCAGTCCCGTCTCCTTGTAGATCTCGATCACCTCGCCCGCGCTCATGACCCGCAGGTCGGGGCGCCGGACGCGGATCAGCGTCTCTGCCTCGTCGGCGTCGGTGTCCACGACGAAGACGGCGTGGCTCGCCCGAACCCCTGGCTCGTCGCAGTCGCCGAACGCATCGCGGAGCTCGTCCCTGATCTCGGCCCACCGCTCGCGTGCGTTCGAAGAGTAGAGAGTCAGCTTGCTCCAGCCGCTCGGTGCGGGGTCGCGATAGACGGCCACGCCGGCCGAGTCGGGGCCGCGGCTCGACATCTGGACGAGCATCGCGCCCAGGTGCTCGCCGAGACGCTCCTCCACCCCGGGCGACTTGGCGAAGAGGCCGACGATCCCGCACATATGTTCAGAAGGTACACAACGCACTACGTGCAAACAGGCATATTTCGGCCAAAGAGGACCCATTGCATATGGAGCTTTTGTCCATAGTGATCAGAAGCGCGTGAGGTACTCGCGGAGCTCCCACGGCGTGACCTGCTCGTGGTACCGGTTCCACTCGTCGAGCTTCACCTTGATGAAGTAGTCGACGTAGTCCTCGTCCCTGGCTGCCCCGAGACCAGCACGGAGAACCTCGTCCTGCGCGAGCTCGACCGTCGCCATGAGCAGGTTCGACGGAAGCGTCTGGAGCCCACGCGCGCGCAGCTCGTCGAACGGGATCGCGTAGAGGTTCTCCGAGTTCGGCTCACCGGCGTCGAGCTTCGACTCGATTCCGTCCAGCCCCGAAGCGAGCACGGCGGCAGCCGCGAGGTACGGGTTGCAGGAGCCGTCGATCGTGCGATCCTCGACCCGCCCCGGCCCCGGGATGCGGAGCATCTGAGTGCGGTTGTTGTAGCCGTACGAGATCCAGACCGGCGACCACGTCGCGCCGCTCGTCGTCGTGCCCACCTTGAGGCGCTTGTACGAGTTCACCGTCGGCGCGGTGAGCGCGCTCGTCGCGCGAGCGTGCGCGCTTCAGGCCCCCGATGAAGTTGTAGGCGATCTCGGAGAGGCCGAGCCCTCGGGGGTCCGACTCGTCGAGGAAGAGGTTCGTCTCGCCGTCCCAGAGCGACATGTGGAAGTGACAGCCGTTGCCCGTCAGGGTGGAGAACGGCTTGGGCATGAAGGTCGCGATCATCCCCGCCTGCTCCGCCAGGGTGTGGACCATGTAGCGGAAGAAGATCGCCCGGTCGCACGAGACGAGCGCGTCGTCGTAGGTGAGGTTCTGCTCGAACTGCCCGTTCGCATCCTCGTGGTCGTTCGCGTAGTTCCCCCAGCCGAGATCGTTGCAGTGCTTCGACACCGTCGTCAGGAAGTCGTACCGGCGGGTGAGCCCGGCTATGTCGTAGCAGGGCTTCTCGAGCGTGTCGTAGCGATCGGCGATCTCGATCGAGCCGTCGTCGAGCTGCTTCACGAGGAAGTACTCGAGCTCGAGCCCCATCTTGAACTCGTATCCCTTCTCGCGCGCACGGGCGAGCATGCGCCGGAGGATCGTACGCGGACAGTACGGCCACTCCTCGCCTTCCACGGTGACGTCGCATGCGAAGCGCGCCAGGTTTCCCTGCCAGGGGACCGGCGTGTAGCTCGCGAGATCGGGAATCGCCGCGATATCGGGATCGCTCGGGACCTGGCCGATCTCGCCGGCGGCAAAGCCGGCGAAGCCGGCGCCCTCCGCCAAGAGGCCGTCGAATGCGTCTCGCGATCCGACAGGCACGAGCTTGGCGCTCGGCCGCGCGTACATGTCGACGAACTGCGCGAACACGAACTCGATCCCGCGGTCTTGCATGTCCTTCCAGACCGAATCGGCAGTTGCCGTCCCACCCATGCCTGTACCTCCCTCTGACGTCGGGGCATACCCCTACCACCCTCGGGCACTCGAATGAAGGTGTGCGATCCACACCTTCTCGGCCGCTATGTGTGCGTTTTCACTGCTCCGAGGGCTTGCTGAAGCTTCACCATCTTCACCGCTATCTCGATGAGGAGCCAGTCATCGCGCCGCAGGTCGAGGCCGGAGAGCTCGCCGATCCGGCGCAGCCTCTGGCGAAGCGTGTTCGGATGGACGTAGAGCGCCTCCGAGGTCGCGCTGATGGAGCCGTGGCGGCGGAGGAACTCCTCGAGCGTGGCCACGAGCTGCGCCCCGCGCTGCGCGTCGTACTCCGCGAGCTTGGACACGGCATCGACCGTGGCGTCGCGCACGCCACCGTCGACGGCCACTCGGAGGAGGTACTTGTACGCGCCGAGCTCCTCGTAGGCCAGGACGGCGGGCTTCCCCTTCAGCACGACCGAGCCCAGCAGAGCCTGCTGGGCCTCGGCGAAGCCGTCCGCGAACGCCGCCTCCCCCTCGCACACGCTCGAGACACCCACCGAGACCTGCTGCTCGAGATCGCCGTGGACTCTGCGAAGTCGCTCGAGAAAGGCGTCGCTCGAGGGAGTCGTGAGCTTGACCACGGCGCGGAGAGAATCCTCGCGATGATCGAAGAGCGACCCCGGAGCGACCGTGCGAAGCCCCCGTTCGAGCGCCTCGCTCGCAGGCTCCGCCACGACGACGACGTGCGGGTGCTCGAGGTTCACGCCGAGCCGCGCCGCCCGTCCCTCGAGGTCCCCGCGCGGTTGGCCGCCCGCAAGCTCCTCGAAGAAGTCCTTGATCAGGTTCTTCTCCGTGAGCTGCTCGATCACCTGAACCTTCTTGATTCCGACTGCGACCTGGCTCGCGACGGCCCGGCCGAGCTCGACGCGGTCACTGCCCTCCGCGACGAGGAGCCCTATGAGCTCGCCGCTCGCCACGAGCGGAATCGCGAGGCGCGCGATCCGGCCTCCGCGGGCGAGCTCGGGGCCGAGCTCCGCGAGGCCGAGCGTCTGACGCGTGCTTCCCGGCTCGGGATCGCTTGCGCGGCGGTCGAGCTCTTCCCGCGTGGGATCGAGCAGGTAGACGTGGCAGGCTCGCGCGGCGAGGAGGGGGCGCGCATCGGCGACGACCGCTTGGAGGAGGTCGTCGAGCACCTCTGCGCGCGCGATCGCCTCGGCGAGCTCGGTCAGCTGCTCGAGCTCGGCGACGCGAAGGCGCGTCTCCTCGTACAGGCGCGCGTTCTCGATGGCCCCAGCGACGAGGGACGCCGACGTCACGAGGAAGTCGACCTCGTCGTCGGAGAACTCGCGTGGCGCCTCCGTGTGCGCGGTGATGACGCCGATCGCTTCACCCGAGCGGCCGATAACCGGGAGCGCCAGCAGCGACTGGAACCGCTCCTCTTCGAGCTCGGGGAAGTACTTGGTGCGCGGATCGGCGAGCGCGTTCTCGCGGATGAACGCCGGCTCGCCGCGCTCGGCGGCCCACCAGGCGAGGCCCTCGCCCCGCTCCATGACGACCTTTCCTGCCTGACGCTCGTACGGCGGCGACGCGGCACGCAGGACGAGTCGACTGCCGTCCTCCTCCAGGAGGTACGCGAAACATGCGTGCACGCCGCTCGCCTCCGACATCAGCCGGACCACCGCGCGGAGGACCTCCGTCAGCTCGAGCGACGAGGAGACGGTGGAGACGATCTCGTGCAGGAACTTCTCGCCGGTCTGCAGCGACATCCCGCGTGATCGTATGACGGCGGCCCGCTCCGAGTCCAGCGGCATGCATCGTGCCGCTCGCGCCAGCGGCGCGGAAGAGCGTCACGACGCCGACGACGAGGGCGAGTAGTCCGGCGGCACACGCAAAGGCCGGCAACAAGGTCGTACGCTCTAGTGGAGCGCGACTGCGCCGACGTGCCGCGTGTGGGCGCCGGTCTCCAGAATGTCCGTGATCTGCGCGATCGCGAACCTGAGCTCTTCGTCCGTCGTGAAGAAGTGCGGGCCGAGGCGGATCCCCGCCCCCGGCCGGAAGTCGCCGAGAATCTCGCGCTCCTCGAGCTCGGCGTAGACCGCCCCAGCGTCGGGAACGTCGAGAGTGACCGTGCCGCCGCGACGGGCCGGGTCGCGCGGGCTGCGCACCTCGAACCCCGCCTCGTCGGCGAGATCGATGAGAAGCTGCGTCTGGCGTAGCGAGTTGTCGCGGATTCGCAGGACACCGACCGCTTCGACGAGGTCGTAGCCCGCGGTCCCCGCGTAGTGCGCCGCAGGGTTGGGCGTTCCGGTGAGAAAGCGAGCCGCTCCGGTCGCATACTCCAGCTCCTCCTCGAAGCCGAACGGGCGCGCATGGGCCTGCCACCCGATGTACGTCGGCTCGAGCCGCTCGGCGAGATCCGGACGTACGTAGAGCCAGCCGTTCCCGGGTCCCCCGCAGAGCCACTTCACCGAGCCGCCGACCGCGAAGTCGACGCGGAGCCCGGTGACGTCTAGCGGCACGATGCCGGCGGACTGGTAGCAGTCGAGGATCACGTGCGCGCCGACGTCGTGTGCTCGGCGAACGATCGGCCCGACGTCCTGGATCTCCGCCTCCTTGAAGAGAACGTGGCTGATCGGGACGAGGAGCGTCCGCTCGTCGATCCGCTCGACGATCTCCTCGCTCGACTCGCAGACGACCACCTCGAGGTCCGGCTGCGCCTGGTAGAGGTAGCGAACCGACGGGAAGTTCGCCCGCTCGTACACGACCCGGTTTCGGGCCCGGTCGACCGGCCGGAAACAGGAGAGCGCGATTGCCTCGGCTATTGCGACGTTCTGGTGCATGACCGTAGAGCCAGGTAGGGCGCCGATGATGCGTCCGATCTGGTCGCCGACATTCATCGGCGTCGCCCACCAGCCCTCTGCCCAGGAGCGAATCCCGCGCTCCGCCCACATGCGGGCGAACTCGGCGAGGCGCTCCGCAGCCTTTCGCGGCATCGGGCCGAGCGTGTGGCTCGCGAGGTACGTCGTGTGCTCGAGGATCGGAAACTCGGCGCGGTACGAGAGGAGGTCCCGCATGAGCAGCAGTCTGCCCGAGACGGGCCGGTGGGACTAACCTCGCATCCGTGCGCGCGATGATCTTCACAGCGTCGGGCACGCCGCTCGAGCCGACCGAGATGCACAATCCTGAGCCCACTCCGGGCCAAGCGCTCCTTCGTGTGTTGGCATGCGGCGTTTGCCGGACCGATCTCCACATCGTCGACGGCGAGCTCACACGACCGAAGCTCCCGCTCGTGCTCGGCCACCAGATCGTCGGCAACGTCGTCGCGGGGGCCGGCCGTTTCGAGGCGGGCACCCGCGTCGGCGTCCCCTGGCTCGGCTGGACGTGCGGCGAGTGCCGCTACTGCCTCGCGGGCGCCGAGAACCTTTGTGATCGTGCCCGGTTCACCGGCTACGACGTCGACGGCGGATACGCGGAGCTCGTCGTCGCGGACGAGCGCTACTGCTTCCCGCTCCCGGCGGACTACCCCGACGGACAGGCCGCGCCGCTCCTCTGCGCCGGGCTCATCGGCTACCGCTCGCTTCGTCTCGCCGGGGACGGCGAGGCGCTCGGGCTCTACGGCTTCGGAGCCTCGGCCCACATCGTCTGCCAGGTCGCGATCGCGCAGGGCAGGCGCGTCTTCGCAGGCACGCGTGCGGGCGACGACGAGACGCAGGAGTTCGCACGATCGCTTGGCGCGGTCTGGGCGGGCGGCGCGCTGCAAGGGCCACCGGAGGAGCTCGACGCGGTCATCGTGTTCGCACCCGTGGGAGAGCTCGTCCCGGCAGCGCTCCGGCATGTGCGGAAAGGCGGCTTGGTCGTCTGCGCAGGTATCCACATGAGCGACGTTCCGTCGTTCTCCTACGAGCTCCTCTGGGGCGAGCGCGCGATCCGCTCGGTCGCGAACCTCACGCGAGCCGACGGCGACGAGTTCCTCGCGCTCGCTCCGACCGTCCCGGTGCACGCGGAGGTCGAGACGTTCCCGCTCGAACAAGCGAACGAGGCACTCGACCGGCTCCGGCGCGGCACGCTGCGCGGCGCCGCGGTGCTCGTTCCCTAGCCAGGACTCAGCAGCAGTCCGAGCGCTCTCCGCGCCAGCTCTCGACGCCTTCCCGGACCGCGACCGCGGCGACGACGAGGGCCGCGACGGGATCGAGCCACCAGAGCCCGAACAGCGCGTCGCCCAACAATCCCAGAAGGACCGCGCCCGCGAGGTACGCGCAGAGGAGGTTCTGCGTCCCCTCCCCTTTCGTCGCCGGCGATCCGAGCGTCTCCGCAAGGCGGTGCTTCGCCACACCCAGCAGCGGCATCGCGACGAGGCTCGTCGCGACGAGCGCGATTCCGACCCAGCTCGTCTCTGCCTGTGCGCCGGTGACGAGCCTGTGAAGCGCTTCTGCCGCGACGAAGGGGGCGAGCAGGAAGAACTGGACCGCCACGAGCTTCTGCGCGCGGTGCTCGGCCGCCTCCGAGTGCAGACGCGCTCCGGTGAAGCGCCAGACGATCACGAGACTCGCGAAGCCCTCGATCGCCGAGTCGAGCCCGAAGGCAACTAGGGCGATCGACCCGGCGAGAACTCCGGCAGCGACGCCGATCACACCCTCGGCGGCCATCCAGGCCAGAGAGATCCACGAGAGCAGTCGGGCTCGGTGCGCTGCGCGGAGCCAATCGTCGCCGCGCGCGACGCCAGCAGGACCGATCGTGGGCTCGGAAAGGCTCACGAGACTCTCTCCTAGCCGAAACGGCCCATCTCGACGAGGCCCGCCTCACCGACGTGATCGACCTGGAGAGTCGTGTGCGCGATCCCGAACTCCTCGCGGAGGAGCAGCTCGAGCTCCCGTCGCCGCTGGTGACAGTCCTCCTCGCGACCGACGAGCACGTGCGCCGACAGCGCGGGGAAGCCGGACGTGATCGTCCAGACATGCAGGTCGTGGACCTCGACGACGCCCGGTGCCGCGGCGAGCGTCCTGCCCACCGAGCCGGTCTCGATGCCCTTCGGGGCAGCCTCGAGGAGGATCCTCGTAGCGTCGCGCAGGATCGACCAGGAGCTCGCCAGGACCAGGATGCCGATGAGGATGCCCACGAGCGCATCCGCCCTGAGCCAGCCGGTCGCGAGGATGATCACGGCCGCGACGCCGATCCCGAACGAGCCGAGGAGGTCGGCGAGGACATGGCGGAATGCGGCCTCGACGTTGAGGCTGCCCTCACGGGCGCGATAGAGGATCGCCCCCGCGGAGAGATTGACTCCGATCCCGACGATTGCGATCACGAGCATCCAGCCGCCGAGAACGTCCTCCGGACTCTCGAGGCGCCGGATCGCCTCGACGAAGATCCAGATGGCGAGCGCGACCAGCGTGACGCCGTTCGCGAGAGCCGCGAGCACCTCGGCTCGCTTGTAGCCGTACGTCCTCTCGGGCGTGGCCGGCTTCGCCGCGAGCCAGAGTGCGACCAGCGCGAGCGCGATCGAGACGTTGTCCGAGAGCATGTGCACCGCGTCCGCGAGGACCGCCAGGCTCCCGGTGAGGATTCCTCCGACGACCTCGACCACGGTGAACGAGGCCGTGATGGCGAGCGCGAGCGCCAGCGCACGAGTGCGGCCGGATTCGAGGGCGTGGTCGTGTCCGAGTCCCATTCCTTCGCTCATTGTGAAAGTGGTTCTACGGTTCTAGCGGGCGGAGCGGGCTATCGTCGAGCCGGTCTCCACCGGAGGCGGCGTCGCGTTGGTCAGCACCGCCGCCGCGAGCAACACGGCGAGCGCGACGAACGTCTCTCCGACGAGGCTCGGCCTCACCCGCGGCTCGAGCCCGGCTTCCAGGCGCGGCCGAACCACGAAGTGGTGGAGCGCGCCCCACGAGAGCGCCACCGCCACGATGGCCAGCTTCACGAGCAGCAGGCGGCCGTAGTCCGACGACCAGAGATCGGACAGCTCGGGAAGGCGGACGAGTGCGAGGTAGACGCCGGCGAGCACCATCACGCCGACCAGCCCGACCGCCAGCCGCGCGAATCCGAGGAACGCTCTCGCCCGCAGCGCGGGCGCACTCGGCCAGACGATGAACGCGAGGCTGGCCAGACCGCCGACCCAGACCGCGGCCGAGACGAGGTGGAGCCAATCGGCGAGCTCCGACGCCCTGTTCGAGTTGGGCAACGTGGCCTGGTGGCCGGAGAGCGAGATCCCCGAGGCCAGCACGAGGGAGAGGACGAGCGCCGGAGCTCGCAGCACGAGCAGGTCGGCGACCCACGCGAAGAGGAGCAACGTGGCCACGACGCCGAATCCGAGCGTCAGCGCGAGAAACGCGATTCCGAAGCGCGTCTTCTCCGCGAACGGCTGGAGGTCGCCGTACAGCAGGTCCGGGAGCGGAAGCTGCAGCGCGTTCGACGCACGCAGCACGAACGCGACGATGCCGACGTTGAGGAGCGCGAGGGCGGCAACCGTCGGCACGAGATGAAACCGCCGCTCGAGCGCGCCTGGGACCGGCTCGCGCAGCACGACCAGCCGGAGCGCGAGCGGCCCGATCACGAGAGCGAGCGCAGCGAACAGCAGCCAGCGCGCAAGGTCGTCCTTCCAGGTCGTCCCCCCGGCGCCCACCGCCTCCGTGGGAGGTGGCGCCGTGACCCCGAGCCCGAACGTGAAGACCCCGGCAGGCGAGTGCCCGTCCTGACCGCTCACGTGCCACCGGACCGTGTACGCCGAGCCGCGCGTGAGCCCCGAGACGGCCGCAATCACGACGCGATCACCGGCCGCCGATCTCGCCTCGCCCGAATGCACGGTCCCGTCGGCCGCGAGGACCCGGATAGCCGTAGGAGAGATCGCCACCGGCTCGCTGAAGCGGAGCAGAATCTGCGTTGGCGCCACGTCGAGCGACGACTGGACGTCCGGTGTCGCGCTCAGAAGCGTGACGTGCCCCCAGGCGATGCTCGGAGTGCCCAGCGCACCGAGGAGCACGAGTGCGACGAGCACACGTCTCTTCATCACGACGCACCCCCGAACCGTCCGAAAATGGGTGCGGAGTCGCGGTCGGCGAACAGCAGGAGGGCCAGGAGGACGAACGTCAGCGCGAAACCCGCTCGCCACAGCGGCCACCGCGGGCGCAGCGCCTGGCCGAGCGGGAAGAGTGCCCCCGCGACCAGCATCCAGCCGATCGCGTGGTGGAGGAAGGCGGAGCGGGAGAAGAACCACGGGTTCGGCTCGTGCACGAGGAACGCCGCTCCGCAGACGACGAGGGCTCCAGCCGTGACGAGTGACCAGCGCGGGCTCGAGAGCTTCCCGCGTACGGCCGCGAGCTGAACCCCGCCCGCGATCATCGCAGCCTCGGCCCACAGCGCGTGAGCGACGAGGTGCATCGTCGAGAAGGTCGAGAAGATCGTGATCACCCAGAGGAACACGCCCGAGCCGAGCGCGAGCGACGGAAAGAGGTACGCGCGCCAGGGGCGTCGCCGGAACACGCGCGTCCCCACGATGACCTCCGAAACGAGAACGAGCGCGAACAACAGCGCGACTGCCGCCGCCAGCCAGTGCGCGAGCTCAGGTCGTGGGATCATGTCCGTCGGCTTCGAGATCCTCGACGAGCCCCGGCGCGATTCCGATCGCGTACACGAGCCCAACGGCGACCACGAGGAGCGGGGGCTGGAAGAGGAAGTCGTAGAACCCCTTCCCACCCGGGTCGAGAAGGACGATGCGATACGGCTGGGCGACGGCCCAGACGACGCCGGCGAGCATCGTGAGAGGGCCGAGAAGCTGGACCGTGAGCGCTCGCAGCTGCCGGCGCGTCACGCGCCGTCGGCGTTCGGCCCGCTCTGGAATCCCGGTCGCGATCTCCGAGCTCACCCGCACCTCCAGTAAGAGCTTCTAACGTAATGATCGCCCGTCGCTGGGCGGACGATGGACGCCAGGAGGCAAGGACGCAGGGAGCGCGCATATCCGCAGCGATATGGGCGCGACCGAGGACGCAGCCTCATGGCGTCCAGCGCCGTACAGCGACATGGTCGTTCATTGCGTTAGGAGCTCTACGAAAGTCTTGCCGGATCGAGGGGTGCTACGCAAGCAGACAGGTGCCCGGACGAGAAACGCGGGGCCTTTGCTGTTTTAAGAAACGCTTTACGCCGACTCTTCCTCATGCGTCTGACGTTGCGGCATCATCGAACGATGCGCTGGAGGATGGTCGCCATCGTCGTCGTCGCGGCCGTCGCGTCGTCCGCCGTCGTCGTCGCCGTCGCGTCGACCACGGCTGCAGGTCTGCCCTCGTACACGAACGGCTACCAGAAGTGGCCGAAGATCAACAAGAAGCCGTTCTCCAGATGCGGGCCACCCTGCGCCCACAGCGGTGTGAAGAACGTGTACGCGAACAAGAAGAAGGTCGGCGCGAAGTACCCGAGCGGCACCGTGATCGTGAAGTCGATCGCACAGGCAGGCGACAAGCCGTCACGACCCAACCAGGTTGCCGTCATGCGCAAGGTCGCCGGGCGCTGGAAGTACGTCGAGTACCAGCTGTCGGGCTCGCGCTACGCGGTGCTCGCGCAAGGACAGCTCTGCCAGAGCTGCCACGCGCGGGCAAGAGCGAACGACTACGTCTTCACGAAGCGCTAGCGCGTCTGCGCCGCTGGTACGTCATGAAGAGCGCGCCGACCCCGCCGATCAGGCAGATGACGCCGATGATCCAGCCGACGACACCTCCCACGATCATGAAGATGATTCCCGCGACGATGAGCCCGAGTCCGATGATGTTCACTGCCATGCGCCGGCTATTCGTCCTCGACTCTCCAACTCCTTCGTCCAAGCGCCGCCAATCCCTGGTCCGCGACACTACGACCGTGAGCCTTACGACCGGCACCGGGCCCTTCGGGCACCGGCCTCGGGGGCGGCTCAATTTCCAGCCTCCGGAGCGGGTCGTCTTCGTCGAGCCGTTGCCCCGCCGAGTGCGCGCGTACGCCCGCGGAGAGGCGATCGTCGACAGCGAGCGCACGGTGCTCGTCCACGAGTCGGGCAGGCTTCCCCACTACGCCTTCCCCGCCGACGACGTCTCGGTCGAGGCCGAGCCGGAGCCGGAGGTCGAAGGCCATGTCCGTGTCCCGTGGAGCGCGGGCGAGCGCTGGCTCGAGGAGGACGAGGAAGTGATCGTCCATCCACACGACCCGTACCATCGGATCGAGGTGCTCCGCAGCTCCCGTCACGTGCACGTCAACGTGAAGCACGAGCTCGTCGCGGAGAGCTCGCGTCCCCGAATCCTCTTCGAGACAGGGCTTCCCCCGCGGTACTACCTGCCGCGCGAGGACATCCGTGTGGACGTCCTCGAACCGCTCGACATCCAGACGGGCTGCGCGTACAAGGGATACGCCCGCTACTGGGATGTCGTCAGCGACGCCGGCCGGGTGTCGGCTGCAGCATGGAGCTATCCGGACCCCCTGCGAGAGGGCGAGCTCGTCCGCGACCTCGTCTGCTTCTTCCAGGAGCGCTCCGAGATCGACGTCGTCGTCGAGGGCGTCGCCGCCGAGTCCTTACCGACCCCCTGGTCGGGGACGGCGTGGTTGAACGCCGAGTGGGTTACGCGGGTCGAACCCGTCTGAAGACGTCGACCGCACGCTCCAGGTGCTCCCGTTCGAGCGCAGCGGACATCTGAACCCGGACGCGCGCCGTACCCTCCGGGACTACCGGGAAGCCGAACCCGGTGACGAAGACGCGCTCGTCGAGGAGACGCTCCGAGAGCGCGATCGCTTCGGCAGTCTCGCCGACGATGATCGGGATGATCGCGGCCTCCCCGTCGAGCGGCCGATAGCCGGCCTCGGCGAGCATCTCTCGAAACAGACGGGTGTTCTCGCGCAGTCGTGACAGGAGATCGGGCTGCTCGAGCATGAGCTGGATCGCGCGAAGCGCGCTGCAGGCGACGGTCGGCGGGAGGGCATTCGAGAACAGCTGCGGCCGCGAGCGCTGCGCGAGCAGGTCGCAGACCTCCTCCGAAGCCGCGACGTAACCGCCGGCCGCGCCGCCGAGCGCCTTGCCCAGCGTCCCGGTGATGACGTCGACCTCGCCGAGCAGACCGAAATGCTCGACGGTGCCGCGCCCGGTCTCGCCGAGCACGCCCACCCCGTGCGAGTCGTCCACGACGACCACGGCGTCGAACTCGCCGGCGAGCTCGACGATCTCCGGCAGCTTCGCGAGGTCACCCTCCATCGAGAAGACACCGTCGGTGACGATCAGCTTCCGCGCCTCTCGAGGAGTGTCGGCGAGAGCATCGCGAAGCGCGCTCGTGTCGGAATGGGGGTAGATGAGCTTCTTCGCCGGACGGGAAAGCCGGATGGCGTCGATCAGGCTCGCGTGGTTGAGCTCGTCCGTGAGGATCACCGTCGTGTCGTCGGTCAGGCTCGGGATCACGGCTTCGTTCGCGTTCCAGCACGAGACGTAGGTCAGCGCAGCCTCGGTGCCCGACAGATCGGCGAGGGCGCGCTCGAGCTCGTGGTGCGGCTCGAAGGTTCCGCAGATGAAACGCACGGACGCGGTTCCGGCGCCGTAGCGCTCGAGCCCCTCGATGCCCGCACGAACGACCTCTGGATGAGCGGCGAGCCCCAGGTAGTTGTTCGAGGAGAGGACGATCACCTCGCCTCGTCCCGCCATCCGGACGACGGGTCCCTGCGGCGACTCGACTGTCAGGAACCGCTTGTACGTCCGCGCCTCCCGCAACGCGTCGAGCTCGGCGCCAAGCTGCTCGTTCAGGGCGACGTTCATGCTCCGGCTCCGTTCGGTCGAAGGACGATCTTGCACGCCTCGCCGGCCTCGAGTAGCGCAAACCCCTCCTCGAAGCGCTCCAGCGGAAGCTCGGCCGTGATCAGCGGTCGCAGGTCGACCACCCCGTGCTCGAGCAGCCACCGCGTCGTGTACCAGGTCTCCCAGATCTCACGGCCGTTGACTGCGCTCACGGTGAGGTTCTTGAAGATGAGCGATTCGGCGATGTCGATGGTCGCCGGCCGAGCCGGGATTCCGAAGAGCACGACGTTGCCCCCGTGCCGGACGATCGCGAACGCATCCTCGATCGCTCGCAGCGCGCCCGACATCTCGAAGACGATCCCCATGCCGACGCCCTCGTTGTGCTCGACGAACCACGCAGGCACGTTCTCGACCGCGTCGACGTCGACGACGTCGTCCGCACCGAGCCGACGGGCGAGTGCCATCCGGTACGGGACGTGATCGGACGCGAGCAAGCGGCCCGCACCGAATGCCCGGGCGATTGCGATCGCAAAGAGACCGACGGGCCCGCATCCGAGAACCGCGACGGCACGGCCCGCGAGCTCCTGCGTCGACGTCGCGAACACCGCGTTGCCGAAGGGCTCCTGGAGGCAGGCGAGCTCGGGTGGGATCTTCGCGCGATCGTTCTGCCAGACGACGGATGCCGGAACGACGACGTAGTCGGCGAATCCCCCGTTCCGGTCGACGCCGAGGATCTGCGTCCGCTCGCACATGTGCGCCTTGCCCGTCCGGCAGTGGAAGCAGGTTCCGCACGTCACGTGGCTCTCGGCCGACACATAGTCGCCTTCGGCCACACCACGAACGCTGCTCCCGACCCCGACGACCGTCCCGCAGAGCTCGTGCCCCAGCGTCAACGGGGGGTGTACGCGCTCGGCCGACCACCGATCCCAGCGCTTGATGTGGAGGTCGGTGCCGCAGATGCTCGCCGTCTCGATCCGGATAAGGACCTCGTCCGGGCCCGGTGTCGGCACGGGCAGCTCATCGAGCACGAGCCCGGGCTCGGCATCGCGCTTGCGAATGGCGCGCATCGTCTCCACGACGAGGCGATCTTGCCACGGCGAGATCGGAGCCCGGGCGGAGATACGACCGCGCGACCGGACGCATGGCCTGCAAGCCCCTGGGCTCGCTCAATGCACCCGTCCCTGTCCTCGTCGAGCCTCGTCGACCGCTAGCACCGAAGCCGGCCGTCGACCGCGCCAGGGTCGGGCGGCGGTAACGGGGCGCCCGGCGGGGTACGGCCGTCCAGCGCCCTTAAGTCCTTCGCGATCCTCGAGAGCCGTTGGCGAGAATCGGCGAACACGACGATCGTCGACCGGCCCGTCTGCAGCTCGAGCTGCGTGCCGCCGTCGAGAACCGCAGCAGGAACACCTCGAACGGTCGTACGGTCGAGGTCGGGGCCGATAGACGAGTCGTAGAGTGTGAGATGCCTTCGGCAGGCGGGCCAGACCTGGATCTCGATCGGAGGCGCGCAGCCCGCCTCACTCTCGGCAACGCAGTCCCCGTAGACGAACGAGACGTACTCGGCAGAGTCGGAGCGTCGCAGGACGGCCTCGAGCGGGATGCCCTCCGTGCGATCGCCTGCGAAGAAGATCGGATCCTGGGCCTGAAGACTGTCGAGCTCGAAAGAGATCGCGCGCGCAGGAGCGGCGCTTCCCGGAGCGCCGACGAGCACAAGGCATGCGAACGCCGCCGCGCAGAGGCCGATCCCTCGCTGGATCAATGGCTCACCTGGTGCAGCGCGACGTACACCGTCCACCCGTCGGATGCCGCGTAGTCGCCGTCGCACTGCTTGAAGCTCTGCGTGTTCCCCCACCACATCCGTGCGGTGAGGTGGCCTGCGGTGCCGAAGCGGCGCTCGAGCTCGTTTCTACCCTGGTCGAAGCCGCTTCCCGATGGGCCGTTCGAGTCGACCGCATGGCCGCACGGAATCGGGACGAGCACGAGGTCCTCGTGGTGGGCGGCAGCGACCGCAACCCAGCCCAGCGCCGCGTCGGAGTGCTGGCCGCGAACGCGCACGTGGAACCGCGCGCCGAGTCCGCTCGCCCGCTGCGCGTGCATCGGGAAGCAGCCGCCGTGGTCGTCAAAGGACTGGCTCGAGCCGGTCGTCGACGCCCAGCCCGCATGTGTCTCGATCTGGCTCGTCGCCCGACCCCAGGTGCCCCACGCCGTGAACACGACGTTCACCGGATCGGCGCGGTTCGAGACCGTCGCGGGGCACGCGCGGTGCGCGTACCGTTTCGTCGCGTCCAAGTGCCCGAGTGCAGGGGCAACGGAGACGACCGAGGCAGCCACGACCGCAATGGAGAGCGCGGATCGAGCCATGCGTCGACGGTAGAGGCACCCGGGCGAAACCGTGTGTCAAGTCTGTGGCAATTCGGGCGGCGCGAGCCGGCCGTGGCTCAGCGAGCGGACGTCGCCTGCGTGGTACGTTCGCGCTCGTGCAGGGCTTCGACGTTGCTCGCGCCGCCGAGCGGTTGGCAGGCCAGGGCGGTGGATATGAGGTCGTCCACGAGTCTCCCGGACTCGAGATCGGCGTCTACGTGCTCGTCGCTCCCGAGCCCGACGGGCAGACGCCGCATGCGTTCGACGAGGTCTACGTCGTGCTCGACGGCGAGGGAGACATCGAGGTCGAGGGAGAGCTACGGCACATCGCCGAGGGAGACGCGGTCTTCGTCGCGGCCCGAGCCGACCATCGGTTCTCCGGCTACGAGAACGTCTCGCTGCTCGTCGTCTTCAACGGCCCGCACTCCGCCTCGAAGCGAGAGCGCTAGCGGACGACGACCGGGGTCCCGACCTCGACGAACCGATAGACCCTCTCGGCTTCACCCTCCGGCAGCCGCACGCAGCCGTGGGAGGCGGGATACGAGGGGACATATGGTGACTGGTGCGTCGCGATCCCCCCGGTGAAGTAGGCGGCATACGGCATCCACACCTCGAACGGGACCGACCAGGAGAGCAAGGCCTTCACGTAGACGCGGAACGAGCCCGCCGGTGTGAGCCCCCCACCGGTAGATGTGTGCACGACTCTGACGACGTCACCGTTGTCGACCATGAGGAGCACGCCCAGGTCTCGATAGATCTCGACTCGGTGGCCGACACGACGCGCCGACGGCTCCGGGCGCGACGCGCCGACGAGCGCGACCTGCGTCTGTCCGGTGACGGTGCCCGTCCGATCGAGGTTCTCCCACCCCTGGAACGCGAGGAGCGCCTGCTCGGTCAGGTAGTCGAGCGTGCCCGTGACATCGGAACGCTCGAGGTACCCGAGCGTCCAGAGGCGAAGCTGGACCCCTCGCACGAGGTACGGGTAGTCGTTCTCCCCGATCTCGGCACGCCAATCGTCGGGCCGCATGCCGAGCCGGAGGGTCGTGACGAGTCGCCCTTCGGTCGCGACGACCACGTACCTCTGCGGTCCGAGCCGTGCAAGGGTCGCGGCTATCTGCAAGAGGCGGGTGCGCTTCGTCTGCGGAGCTCCGGCTCCGAACGTCGACCGGGAGAGGCTCGCGAGCCACAGCTCACCATCCGTGCGCAAGGAGCGCACGCGCGCGACGTCTGGAATCGCGGTTCGTATCCCCTTGCGGCGCTCGAGGCGCGTCGGGCCCTGTACGAGCTCGCGGAGCGCGTGGATCTCGGGCGCGACCTTCTCCGGCACGAGGCGCTCGACCCGGGTCAGCCTGCCGTCGCGGACGAACGCGACCTCGACGATTCGAGGTTCGGGCTTCGTCGTTTTCCGCGGTGACACGGCTTCGGCCTTGCGGGGCGCGGCCGACGGCTCGAGGTCGACCGCGAGCAGGCCCGCGAGCGCGAGCACGAGAACGACGAGCGAGATGCGCATTCCGGGCGGTCCGGATTCGCTGCGCCAGGGGAAAGGCCTTCCCGTTGGTAGAACACGAAGCGTGGCGATGTTCCTCGTGGTGCTCCATCGCTCGGGCCCCCACTGGGACTCCTCCCGTCCGTTGGAAGAGCAGTCGGACTGGCCCGCGCACGCGTCCTTCATGAACGGGCTCGTGGACACCGGCTTCATCGTCCTCGGCGGGCCGCTCGCCGACGAGCACCGTGTCGTGCACGCTGTCGAGGCCGAGTCGGAGGACGTCGTGCGCGCCACGCTCGCGCGCGATCCCTGGAGCGAGTCGCATCTCCAGGTCGAGAGCATCGAGCCGTGGACGATCCGGCTCGACGGTCGGGGCGCTTGACCCGACGTTGCGTTCTCGAAACCCTCGTTGGAGGCATGACGGCATGCCTCTAACGGAGCAACCTGCGAATCGCGGTCGAGACGAGGAGGTATCGATGTTCCGGAGCGAGCTGGTCTCCCTCAGCGCAAAGCCAACCGAGTCCGACCTGCCCAAGATTGCAGGGATCGCGGCGCTCCTAGCCGCTGTCCCCGCCGCGGTAGGAACATTGGGTCATCAGGGCGGACTCCGGACGTACCTGCCCATCCTCGCTCTCATCGTTCTCGTGACACTCGGAGTCTTCGCGTGGGGAGTGCCGTCGGCTCTGGATCTCGACGAGCCGGGTCCAAGCGTGATCGGCCTGGCCCTTTCCGGCCTCGGTCTCGTGACGCTCGTGCTCTTCTTTACCGGGCTACCGGTCGTCCTCGCGGCGGGCGGAATCGTCCTCGGACGGACGCAGCTCGACGTTCCAGAAGACCGGCGCATGGCGCTGGCCGCGATTCGGCTCGGCGCCGCGGCCATCGTCCTCTACCTGTTCGTCTCCATCGTCGATCTTCTGTAAACCTGTTTCGGAACGATCGCGCCCCGTCTTCGTTCCTGGGTCTTACGCGTCGGGCTGGTTCGATTCGGCCGACGCGCTGAACCGCGCGAGCAGCTCCCGGCGGCTGTGTATTCCGACCTTCGCGAACACCGACTTGAGGTGGTCCTGGACCGTGTGCCGCGAGATGAAGAGACGCCTCCCGACTCCCTGCGTGTCGAGCCCGGAGAGAAGCGCCGACACCACGTCGCGCTCGCGTCGGGAGAGCGCGTAGGCACGGCAGCGAAAGTCGAACGTCTCGGTTCTGGTCGCGGCGCGCAGGTTGATCGCGATCTCTTCCTCGCCGTGACCCTCCAGGCGCGCGGCTTCGATCGTCACCCAGCGCCCGTCGACGGCGCGTAGGAGCGGTGCGCGATCGCGCAAGCGCCGCGGCGGGGTACACCACCGCCGGGAGGATCCCGAACTGCTGGTGTAACTTGGCTGCCGGCAGGACCTGGATCCAAGCGCGTACCCCCGCCGTCCAGCTGACGAGCTTGAGGTCGTCGTCGAGCACGATCACGCCCGCCGGGCTCGGCTCGGCGGACGCCCTGCACACCGCCGTCCATGGAAGTGCGCCGCAGCGCGGCCCAGGCCCCGAGCTTGGGCCCGACCTTCGTGAGGAGGTCGAGATCGTCCTCCTCGAACGGCCGATCGGCGCGGTTGCGGTAGGCCTCGATCCATCCCCAGCAACCCAGCGCGTCGCGACATGCCACGGCAGCGACGTCTCCGATGCCGACCGGTCTCATGGCCTCGTCCCAGCGCGGTGAGCGCGCCAGATCGCCGCCGGTCTCGGTGCTCAGGCTGCCGACGGAGTTAGCCCGGCGAGCGAGGACGTGCTTCGCTGCGAACTCGTCGCGCGAGTACTCGGGCTCGAGCGCGCGGGGGACGCCTGGGCCGAAGTCGTGCTCGGCGATGCCGCCGCTCGGAAGCAGTGTCTCGGGGTCGGCCAGGGGCCAGCACCAGCGATCGAAGCCGATGACGCGCTGGAGCTCCGCGATCGCTTCGCGGCGGATCGACTCGGAGTCGAGCCGCGAATCGCTGAGTCGGTCGAGTCGCTCCCGGCTGCGAGCGCGCTCGCGCGCGGTCGCCATAGCCCCCAACGAAGCCGTGCCATGGCCGAGAACGGATCGTCGCCCGCGAGCCGGCGGCGATGGACCGCGGCCTCCCCGGGGCCAGCGGAGAACTCTACCGGGCCGAGCGGGAGGGAGGTCATCCGGAGTAGCGGGTGACCACCCCGCCACGGGGGACTGATGGCGAGCCTTCCCCGAGAGCGCGGATGCAAACAACGGGGTTGCCCGCGAAGCCAATACGCGTAAGACTCTGAGGTCTCGCAGGGAGCCAGGCCTTGCGTGCGGGGGAAGATTCGCACACTCGCAGCCAAGCTCCGACCGTCAGGAGGGGAGGAGCCTGGCCAGATTCGGCCCGGCTCCCTGCGACTGAAATGTAGCGCGGACACGTCCCGCACCGCCGAACGTTTACCGGGCGCGACGACGATACAGAGGCCGGGGCTTCACTAGGGGAGAGAAGGACTCCGAACTCCGGGAAGGGGCCGCGCCCGGTAGCTCCCAATGTAGTTCCGCCCGGCATGACGATCCGAGAGTCAGCGCGCTGAGAGGTTCGTCCCAGGCGCGGCGGAGATGTTGAGGCCCGAGTCGGGCAGGGAAATGACGAGACCCGAGCCCCCCGGGAAGGACCGCGCCCAGGGTTGGTCTCAATGTAGTTCCGCCCTTAGCCTTGTGGGGTCGTGACGAAAGAGGCACACACGCCTCTCCGCTGCTCCGAGTGCAAGCGCGAGCCGCGCGAGGACGAGAACCCGGACGACGACTGGCGCGCGGTGTCGGACGGCGTCGGGGAGTTCTGTGCGGTTCAGGCTGCACGATGTAGCGTCCGAGGCGCGGCGATGAGCAAGAACCTGGCAGCGCTCGCACTCGCACTCGTTCTCGCCGGCTGCGCGGGAGAGCAGAAGTCGGACGAGCCGAGTGGGCTCGAAGACCGGCCGGCGACGACGCCGTACTTCTCCTCGATCAGCGACTGCGGCGAGCTGGCGGATCTGTACGCGTTGTCGGTCGTGCAGGCAGCGGAGGAGGAGCGGGGCTCCTTCGCCCGAGAGGGCTGGCTGGCTACCGTGGGTGCTGCTCGCGCGCGCATGATCGAGGTGGACTGCCCCGGCGTCTAAGCTGGCGCCTTTCTAGCGGTTAAACGGGCGCGCCGAAGAGGGCGAGGACGCCGTCGCCGGTCAACTGCGCGACGGTACCCGCGAAGCGCTCGACCTCCTGACGCATCAGCCGCACGATGTCGTCGAAGAGGAACTTCGACCGCTCGGGGGCGAGGTTCTCGGCGATGGTCGTCGAGCCGCCGACGTCGGCCACGGTACCGACACGATCCTCCGCTCTCCGGCGCTTTTATTCGAGTATTCGATCCGCTGGATGCCGAGGAACGTAATCTGCTGCCCCTTCCGGCATGCTCACGTCCACGAGGATCGTCGCGTGGTCGACGGTCGGTGGGAGCTGCAATCGAACACCGACGACGACGGCGTCTCCATCTGGGTAGGGCTCAGCGAGTTCGACCACCGAGCCGACTGGCGGCCAGAAAGGCTCCATCTAGCCACACGACCTGTCGGTTACCAGCGTGATCGTTGATGAGCGTGTTGACCCGACGCGGCCGCTTGAACGACCCGACGCCGTCTTCCTCGTACCAGTTCCTCGACACCGTGCAACTCCTTTCTATCGGCGCGTTGCCCAATACGTTGCCCATCGGTCCTCAGCGTCGCCTCGCTGACAACAGAAACCCCCGCGTTTGCGGGGGTTTCTGTGAAGCCGACGCCCGGACTCGAACCGGGGACCCCTTCATTACGAGTGAAGTGCTCTACCAGCTGAGCTACGTCGGCGAAGCCGACTGAGTTTAGCCGCGGTCAGGCCGGGATCGGCCGCGCTGCTCCCGCGAATGCGCGGCGCACGCGGATGAAGAGCGCCTCGAGCGCGAGCGACGGGTTGAGGTTGAACTCCTCGAGTGCGCGCCACGCCTCTCGAACGGACTCGGCCGCAGCCACCGCGCCGTCCGCGAGGTCACGCCCGACATCCTCACGCAGATCGTCGATCCGATCCGCGTGCACGACGGCGTTCTCGGCCCCCGCGGACACGATCACGAGATCTCGATACCACGCCTCGAGACCTTCGAGCCCAGCGAGGAGCTCCTCCCGCTCGGCGCCGAATCCCGCCCGCCGGACGCGCTGATCAGCCTCACGCGCCGGGAGATCGAGGCCCTCGACCGCTGCCTGCTCGCTCTCTTTCGCCTCCGCACCACGTGCGTCCGCGGCGGCGAGCAGGACCGCCGCCGCGCCGGCCGCGTCGAACGCAGGATCGAGGTAGACGGACCGCGCGGCGGCAATGAGCGACTCGCGGCGCGACGCAACCTCAGGATCGAGCAGGCGGCGCGCGCGGTCGAGCCGCCCGCCCGCCGCCCGGGCGAGAGCCCACACTTCGGCTTCGCCCCGCTCCGGCGCCTGAGCGGTGATCCACTCCCGGACTGCCCGCTCCGAAAGACGCCGGAACGGAACGAGCTGGCAGCGCGAGAGGATCGTCTCGGGCAACGGGCCGAGCTCGCTCGCGACGAGCACGATCACCGCGTACGAGGGCGGCTCCTCGAGGTCCTTGAGCAGCGCGTCGGCAGCGTCCTCGTTCATGCGCTGCGCGTCGAGCACGAGATACACGCGACGATCGCCCTCGAACGGGCGCATGTGCAGGTCATGGCGCAGTGCGCGCACGTCGTCGATGCGGATCATCTCGCCGAGCGGTTCGAGCACGTACAGATCCGGATGCGTGCGTGTCTCGACTCGACGCTCGTCACCCAGCAGCGCGCCCGCGAACGCGAACGCCGCACTTCGCTTGCCCACTCCCGTCGGGCCGTGGAGGAGAAACGCCTGCGCCCCGCCCTCCGCGAGGGCCGACTCGAGCAGTTGCTTGGCCTCGGGCTGCTCAGGAACGGACGCGAAGAGCTCCATACACCTCCTCTGCGATCGTCTCTGCCGGAAGCGTCCCGTCGAGGACGACGATCCGCTCGGGGTAGAGGCTCACGAGCGTGCGATAGCCGGCATCGGCTCGTGCGCGAAAGTCGCTTCCCTCGCTTTCGAGCCGGTCGTGTTGACGCGAGAGTCGTGACGGGACCTCCGCGGGGTCGAGCTCGAGCAAGAACGTGCGGTCGGGCAGGAGGCCGCCCACCGCTGCGAGATTGAGCTCGAGCACGCGTTCGAGCCCGAGCCCGCGCGCGACGCCTTGATAGGCGACCGACGAGTCGACGTAGCGGTCGCAGACGACGGACGCCCCCCGCTCGAGGGCGGGTCTGATCACTTCGTCCACGTGCTGCGCGCGTGCGGCCGCATACAGGAGCGCTTCCGCCCACGGAGCGACGTGACCCCCGTGCAGCACCAGGTCACGAATCCTCTCTCCGAGCTCGGTCCCGCCCGGCTCGCGTGTGGCGACGACGTCCTCGCCGTCGGCCCGAAGCCGTTCGACGAGAAGCGTGGCCTGTGTCGACTTCCCCGACCCGTCGAGCCCTTCGAACGTGACGAACATCGTCCGCATCCTACGGCGGGCCTAGATGCTTGACCGGAGATTCACGCGTGCCGACTGACGGCCACGACACTGTGCCGGCTCGCCACCCGCGCGCGTCGCACAGGCTTCTAGCCTGCACGACGCGTACGTGCGGCGCCCGGCTTGGTCGTGGCCGCCCTCGACTGCGCGCCAATCTCCGGTCAAGCATCTAGCGGTCCGCTACCCAGGTCGCAACCGCCGCGCGCAGAGCGGCGTCGACAGGCCGGCGAAGCTGGGCCCGATACGACATGCTCGGAGGCCCGGGGTGCGTGCGGAGGACGTGCGTCAGGTCGTCCGGAATGCTGCCGGTGAACCGCCCCGCGACGAGCGCACCGATGCGCTCGACGTCATCGGGATCGACCTGGAGATCGCTGCGTCCCGTGATCGCGAGCACGGGGCATCGGATGGCAGCGAGGTCGAGTGCCGGATCGTAGGCCATGTACTCGCGGAACCACCGAGCGGGAAGGCCACCTTCGATATCGATGACGTCGCCATTACTCGCGAGCAGCGCGTGCCGGACTTCCTCCTGGCGCCGAAGGAAGCGCCTTACGCCCAGTCGCTGGATGCCGCGGAGCGAGGCGGCGATCCGATCGGACTGGATCCGCATCACCTCGGCACCGGGGCTGCGGGACGCGCAGAGCAGAACTGCTCCCGCGACCCAGTCGTGTGCACGCGCCAAGCGGATCGCGATCGTGGCGCCGACGGAGTGGCCGATCAGCGTCACTCGACGCGGGTCGATCGCGGGCGCTCTGCGAAGCGCCAGGAGCGTCGAGGCAGCGTCGCTGGTCTCTCGATCGAAGCTCGTCGTGAGGTAGTCGCCGCTCGACTCGCCGACCCCTCTCTTGTCATACCGAAGCGACGCCACGCCACGCGCGGCGAGGGCGGAGGCGAGCGAGTTCGCGACGTCGAGCGCCTGGCCGGGCATGTTGGAGTCGCGATCGAGCGGCCCCGAGCCGTTGATCAGCAGTGCGGCCGGTGTGGACTCGTTCGACGCAGGCACGAGCAGAGTGCCGACGAGTCGTACTCCGTCCTCCATGACGATTTCGAACCGATCGGTCACAGCTCCATTCCAGCACCCTCTCCGAGGGTCCGGCGCTTCGCGTAGCCTGACGGCCCGTGCGGGCGGTGGTGACAGGTGGGGCGGGCTTCATCGGCTCGCACGTCGTCGACGCGCTCCTGGCGCGTGGCGACGAGGTCGCCGTCGTCGACACGCTCGCCACCGGGAAGCGCGAGAACGTTTCCGGGGGAGCCGAGCTCCACGTCCGCGACATCCGCGAGCCGCTCGACGATGTCTTCGACGCGGTCCAACCCGAGGCAGTGTTCCACCTCGCTGCCCAGGCCGACGTCCGCGTCTCCGTCGAACACCCCGTCGAGGACGCAGAGGTGAACGTCGTCGGCACGATCCGCGTCCTCGAAGCGGCGCGCCGGCACGATGCGCAGGTCGTCTTCAGCTCGACGGGCGGCGCGATCTACGGCGAGTGCGAGGTACCTGCTGTGGAGACGGCGCCGTGCGAGCCTCTTTCGCCGTACGGCACTGCCAAGCTCGGCGCGGAGGAGTACATCCGCGCGTACAACCGTCTATACGGGACGAGCCACGTCGCGCTCCGCTACGGGAACGTCTACGGGCCACGGCAGGATCCCCACGGCGAGGCGGGCGTGGTCGCGATTTTCCTCGGCGCCCTCGCTCGCGGCGAGCAGGCCTACGTGTTCGGCGACGGGCTTCAGGCGAGGGACTACGTCTACGTCGGAGACGTCGCGCGGGCCACGACGGCGGCTCTCGGGCAGGAGGGTGGCGTGTTCAACGTCGGAACGGGCCGCGACACCTCGGTCGTCGACCTCTACGCGCTCTGCGCACGTGTCGCGGGGTCCGACGCGCGAGCCGAGCACGCGCCCGCGCGGCTCGGCGAGCTCTTCCGTAGCGTCCTCGATCCCGAGCTCGCGGCGCGCGAGCTCGGCTTCCGCGCGATGGTCGAGCTCGAGGACGGGCTGCAAGCGACCTGGGACTGGGTACAGGGGACGCAGAGCTGATCGACATGGCCATTCATTGCGTTGGGAGCTCACAGCAGGACTAATCCGGGCGCGGGCGAAACGAGCGCCCGTGGATCACCCGCTCCCCGTCCCCGACGCGCTCGTCCGTCCTTGGCGGACGGCAGCGTACGTCGCGACGACGATCGCCGTCGTCGAGCTGCTGCTTCTGCTCGTGATCGGCGGCGGTGCGCTCATGGGAGCGATCTCCGATCGGCTGCAGCTCGCCGCGCAGGAGCGCGCGCTCGCGCCGCCGCCCGAGACGACACCCTCGGCTCGCAAGCCGGCTCCGAGCACGGCGGCGAAGCTGCCGCGCTCCCGCACCGTGATCACGGTCCTCAACGGGAACGGCCGCGCCGGAGCTGCGGCTGCGGCTGCCTCTCGCGTTCGGTCGCGCGGCTACAGGATCGGCACGGTCGGGAACGCGCCACGCCAGGTCTCCCGGAGCCTCGTCATGTACAAGCCCGGCTTCTCGGGCGAGGGGATTCGACTCGCGAAGGATCTCCGGATCAAGCGCGCCGGCCCACTCGACGGCCTCCGCCCGCGCGAGCTTGGGCGCGCCCAGGTCGTCTACATCCTCGGCTCGTAGTTTCCGGCTCGCCCCGCACGGGTACGGCTGGGAACATGACCGGATACACAAAACTCAACCTGAAGGCCGATGTCGAGGATCAGGCGCCGAAGTTCGACATGTCGCCGAACCTCGAGTTCCGCATGGCGGGCGAGCCGCTCGAGACGGAGGAGTCGGCGATCAGCTACCTCCGCATGGCACCCGAGTTCCGGATGCCGTTCGGACACACCCACTCGAGCGAGGAAGAGATCTACGTGCTCGTCGCGGGCTCGGCTCGGCTCAAGCTGGACGACGAGATCGTCGAGCTCGAGCCGTGGGATTCGGTGCGCATCGCCAAGGACACGATGCGGAATCTCGAAGCCGGCGCGGACGGCGCCGAGCTACTTCTGGTCGGCGCACCGAACTCGGGCTCCGGCGACGCCCAGATGGAGCAGGGCTGGTGGACCGAGGACTCATGATCCCGGCGCGCAGCCGCCCGCGTTGACTGCGTCGCGCGCGACATCGAGCGGTCCGCCCGCGACCCACTGGCTCCCCGCCGGATCGAGCGTGTACGCGTTGTTCAGGTAGCGATACGCAGCGCACAGGTTCTCGCGTACCTCGAATTCGAAGATCCCGGCCGCGTACCACGTCTCCGGGTTCTTCAACTGGAGCTCGACCGCCTGTATGTATCGCCTCTCCGCAGTCACCGGCCAGCCTCGCGCCTCGTCCACCCGCGCCAGCGCGAAGATGGGCTCCACCGCGAGCGGGTTGAAGAAGCGAGCCCACAGCGCGCGATCGCGCGCGAGCTCGACGTCGTTCGAGACGAGAGCACGCGTGGAGCTGCGCTCCATCCGTTCGGCAAGGCGTGGGAGCGAGAAGGAGGCGACGACCATCGCGGCGGCGAAGACGGCGAGGACGGCGAGCAACGGGCGACGTCGCGACGAGCCGGGCGCCCGACCGGCTCCCGCCAGGACGCCGAGCGCGACCATCGTCGGCGCCGTGACCGCGAGGAAGTTCCAGTTGTAGTCGACGACCGCATGCCCGAGGTATGCGACCGGCAAGGCCACGAGCGCGGCGGCGGCCGCACGTTCGGGGCCGTCCAGTCGACGAAGCGCGCCGATACACGCGATGGCGGCGGCTCCGATGAGCGCGACGAAGAGCGCGACCCCGGCCACTCCTCCGTCGGAAAGGTGCTGCAAAGGAACGCTGTGCGGCTCGACGACGCTACGCGCGTCCGAGCGGTAGCGCTTGCGCGCGATCTCGAACGTGCCTGCCCCTGCACCCTCCGGGGAATGCCCGACGAAGACGTCCCACGCCTCCTCCCACCAGCACAGCCGCGCACTGCCGACCGTGCCCAGACGGCTCGGATCGTTGCTGACCTCCGCACAGTCGCGGCCATCGGAGACCGCCCCCGCGGTCGCGACGGCGAGTCCGGCCACGGCTCCGATCGCGCAGATCGAGGCGACCACCGCGAGCCGACGGCCGACGCGAGAGCGTGCTTCCCCCGCAAGCGATCGCCCCGAGCCGAGCGCGAGGACGAGCGCTACGAGAGCGGCACCGACCAGGACGAGGATTCCGAAAACCGTGCCGTCGGCGACGCGATCTTCGCGCGTGGCAATATCTTCCGTCAGAGCAGGTCTCGTGAACGCCCAGGCACCGACGAGAACGGCCGGCGCGGCGGATGCGACGAGGAGCAGACCGGACTCGACACGCTCTCGCGAAAGCACGTGCCAGAGCACGAGCACCACGACTGCGACGACGACACCGCCACGTGAGAGGGTGAGCAGCAGCGAGAGCGTCGCGACGTACACGAGGAGCCCGCCCGCGACGCGCGTGCTGCGCCGGTGCCCCGGAGTCGTTCCGAGCCAGAGCCCGAGCACGAGCGCCATGTCGGCGAGGAGCGCGAGCGCGTTCCAGTACCCCACGGGTTCGCGGAGGCGGGCGACGCGATCGCCCTCCGGGTCGAGTCCGGGCACCGCTTTCGTGAGCAGCGCCCAGACGAGCGCTGCTCCGATGACGAGAGCGAGCAACGAGGCGGCAAGGCGCGCGGCAACCCTGCCTCCCATGCCCGCGAGGAGGACTCCGAGCCCGAGGAACGCGACGTATGCGACAGACTTGTTGAAGGAGTCCCAGCTTCGGTCCGGGACGATCGACCACGCCATCGTCACGCCCGCCCAGACGGCGACGGCGACCGCCGCGCCGACGAGCACGGCGCCCGAACGCCCCAGTCGCGGGGCGGAAAGCCACCCGACGCCCATCGCGACGAAGGCGCCGGCGAGCAGAGCGACCGCGGCACCGCCGACAGGCAGAGTCCCGCCCGTATCCGAGCCGTCTCCGGCGAAGATGGCTCCGACGAGCGCCGCTCCGACGAGGCCGGTGAGGACGAGAGCGCCGGCTCCGGGCGCCCGAATGGACGGCTCCGAGGCCTCATCCATGGCCGGCCACGCTACCAGCGACACCGCACGAGGCCCAGCGTGCGGGAGGTGAACCGGCCAGTCCGTCTAACAAATCGTTTACTCTCCCCACACCACCGGATCACCTCACGCCGGGAGACTTGAGCGACTTTGCGCTTCCGGCCGCGCCCAGTGAACCTTCAGTCGTCGAACACACACGGCACCCTCACCGCGCTCATCGCGATTGCCGCCCTGCTCGCGAGTGCGTTCGTCGCCTTCTCCGCGGCGGACACGGCCGCCGCGGCGACGCCGTGCGGGAAGAAGGTGCTCGCAGACTGGTTCGACAACGGCCGCATCGATCGCCTCTACCCGCTGCACTGCTACGAGGAAGGGATCGACGCGATCCCACCGGACATTCTCGACTACGCCGATGCCGAGGAGGTCATCTCGCGGGCACTCCAGAGCGCACTGCGTGGAGACCTCGACACCAAAGGCGGATGCGATCCGAGCCCCGACGGATCGCCCGATGACTGCGAGAACAGCTCTGGCGGAAACAACGGGGGAAACAACCCAGGCGGGGGTAACAACTCCGGCGGAGGTAACAACTCTGGCGGCGGCAACCAGGGGCAGAACCCGGGCCAGGTGGCACCCGAGGTCGACACCTCTGGTCCGTCGTCGGTCCCGATTCCGCTGCTCGTGCTCGGCGGGATGTCGCTCGCTCTGCTTGTCGCGGGCGGTCTCGGCTACCTCTCTCGTCGCCGCCAGGCCGTGCACGCCGACGACCTCAGCGACGACGATACGCTCGTCTAGCAGCAGGCGACCTATCGGGACATTCGCGCGCAGCTACGAGGGTCCTGCGACCGTCTCCGGAGCCCTCGACGTGCAACGCATCTGTCCCGTCATCGTCGCAGCCTTTCTCTTGCACGCTCTCGGCCGACGTCGTTCTGCCGGCACCGACCTCTAGAGCCAGTGCTCCGTGATTGGTCCCGGACGGACTGCCTTACCGCGAGAGCGCGATCCACCAGCTCGCGACAGATCTGCGGGACTCCAACGACGCGGCGGAAGTCGTCGAGCGCGCTCGCCAGCGCATTGCGAGCCCGCCTGCACGATACGGCCGGGTCCGAGGAGAGCAACGCGACTCTGTAGCCCAGTCCAGTACGGCTGCCGAGGCCGCGACGGTAGAATGTTTCCTCTCATGAGTTTTTGCTGTTTTGCAGGGATTTCTTCTCTTGATCGCGCCGTCCGACACACGTCCTACCATCCCGATTCCGCTCGCATGACGAACATCGCTCACCCGAGCGGGAGGTCGTATTGTCGAACTCGGCTCGGGAGGAAACGATGGCAAGCGCGGAGCAGGCGCAGGTGACTACGCAGACGGCCGAGAGTGAGGTCGTGAACACGATCGTCGACGCGGACGCGAGCGTCGCCCCGCGCCGCTTCTTCACGATTCCGGGCCGCGACCCCTTCGACGAGATCGAGTGGGAGCTCCGCCACGCGCACATCCCGGGCAAGGACGGCCCAGCCTTCGAGCAGAAGGACGTCGAGTTCCCGAGGTTCTGGTCGCAGACGGCGACGAACATCGTCTCCCAGAAGTACTTCCGCGGCCGCATGGCCTCCCCCGAGCGCGAGCGCTCCGTGAAGCAGATGATCGGCCGGGTCGTCGACGACGATCGGCGGCTGGGGCCGCGAGGGCGGCTACTTCGCGACGGACGAGGAGGCCGACACGTTCGAGGCCGAGCTGAAGTCGATCCTCGTCAACCAGTACGCGTCCTTCAACTCGCCGGTCTGGTTCAACGTCGGCTTCGAGGCGCGCCCGCAATGCTCGGCGTGCTTCATCCTCTCGATCGACGACTCGATGGAGTCGATCCTCGACTGGATCCGCCGCGAGGGGATCATCTTCCGCGGCGGCTCGGGCTCGGGCGTTAACCTCTCGCGGCTCCGCTCCTCGAAGGAGCAGCTCTCGAAGGGCGGGTACGCGAGCGGGCCGGTGAGCTTCATGCGCGGCGCCGACGCGTCCGCCGGCACGATCAAGTCGGGCGGCAAGACGCGGCGCGCGGCGAAGATGGTCGTCCTCGACGTCGACCACCCCGACATCGACGAGTTCATCTGGTGCAAGGCGAAGGAGGAGCGCAAGGCCCGCGTCCTCGAGGCGGCGGGCTACGACATGTCGCTCGACTCGCCGGACTGGGCGTCGATCCAGTACCAGAACGCGAACAACTCGGTGCGCGTCACCGACCAGTTCATGGAGGCGGTCGTCGAAGGCAAGGAGTGGAATCTCACCGCGCGCACCGACGGCTCGGTCGTCGAGACGACGGACGCGCGCGACGTGCTCCGGCAGATGGCGGAGGCTGCGTGGGAGTGCGCGGATCCGGGCGTGCAGTACGACACGACGATCAACTCGTGGCACACCCTCCCGAACACGAGCCGCATCAACGCCTCGAACCCGTGCTCGGAGTACATGTCGATCGACGACAGCGCGTGCAACCTCGCCTCGCTGAACCTCATGAAGTTCCGCAAAGAGGATGGCAAGTTCGACATCGAGGCCTTCGAGCATGCAGTCGACGTCGTGTTCCTCGCACAGGAGATCGCCGTCGGCTACTCGTCGTATCCGACGCCCGAGATCGAGAACAACGCAAAGGCGTACCGTCAGCTCGGGCTCGGCTATGCGAACCTCGGCGCCCTCCTGATGGCGCGCGGCCTGCCGTACGACTCCGACGAGGGCCGCGCATACGCCGCGGCGATCACCGCGCTCATGACCGGTCGCGCCTACCGCAAGTCAGCGGAGGTCGCTAGGAGGATGGGGCCGTTCGCGGGGTACCAGCCGAACGCAGCGGCAATGACCGGCGTCATCGCGAAGCATCGCGCGGCGGTCGGCAACATCGACCACTCGAGCTCCGTCCCGGAAGACCTGCTCGTGGCCGCTCGCCGCGCGTGGGACGCTGCGCTCGAGCTCGGCGAGGTCGCCGGCTGGCGGAACGCACAGGCGACCGTTCTCGCACCCACCGGAACGATCAGCTTCATGATGGATTGCGACACGACCGGGGTCGAGCCGGACTTCTCGCTCGTAAAGTCGAAGAAGCTCGTCGGTGGCGGCGAGATAACGATCGTGAACAAGACCGTCCCGATGGCGTTCGAGAAGCTCGGCTACGCGCCCAACGAGATCGAGGAGATCGTCGCGTTCATCGACGAGCGGAACACGGTCGTCGGCGCACCGAATGTCAAGGCCGACCACTACCCGGTCTTCGACTGCGCGATCGGCGACCGCGCGATCCACTACATGGGCCACGTGAAGATGATGGGCGCCGTGCAGCCGTTCATCTCGCGGCGCGCTGTCCAAGACGGTCAACCTCCCCGAGGAGACGACTGTCGACGAGATCTCGCAGCTCTTCGTCGAGTCCTGGCAGCTCGGCGTGAAGGCGATCGCGATCTACCGCGACAACTGCAAGGTCGCGCAGCCGCTCTCGAAGAAGGGCGACGCGGGGGCGACGACGCTCGCTCCCATCTCCGCCGCCGTCCCGGGGCACCCGCAGCGCCGGCGCCTTCCCGACGACCGCGTCGAGGTCGGCCGCAAGTTCAAGGTCGGCGAGTACGAGGGCTACATCCATGTCGGCCTCTTCGAGGACGGGACGCCCGGCGACATCTTCGTCGACATCGCGAAGGAGGGCACGACGCTCGCCGGTCTCATGAACTCGTTCATGATCTCCGTCTCGCTCGGCCTCCAGTACGGCGTACCGCTCGAGGTGTACGTCTCGAAGTTCAGCCACATGCGCTTCGAGCCCTCGGGCATGACGAACGACGCGGACATCCGCGTGGCGAAGTCGATCGTCGACTACATCTTCCGCTGGATGGGGAAGAAGTTCCTCTCCGCCGACCAGCAGGAGGAAGCCGGGATCCTGACGCCCGAGGTGAAGGCGCGGCTCGCGGCGGCGTACAACGACGCCGGCGAGCACACGGCCACCGCCGTCGCGCTCGAGCCCGCCCCGGCCGGCCAGACGGCCCTCTTCAACCAGTGGGAGGACGCCGTCGAGTGCGCGAAGTGCGGCGGCCGCATGGTGCGGACAGGGTCGTGCTACACCTGCCGCGACTGCGGCTCCAACACCGGCTGCAGCTGAGAGATAGTGCCACCGACCGCGAGGGCGTAGATCGAAGGGGCCTAGGGGTCGTCCGCGGAGATCCCCTTCTTCGCGAGTGCAGCTCTGATGCGAGCGTCGATCTCGTCACCGAGTACCTGCATCCGTTTCGCAATGTCGTCGACGTGCGAAGGGTTCTCGGCCGGAACATCCGCCGGTGCCTCGACCCGCTCGAGCTTTTCCTCGAGCTGGCGCAAGACCTGCTGCTGAATCGCTTCCGAGAGCCGGGCGCCGAAGTCCTCGAACCGGCGGTCGATGTCGTGCTCGCGACCGGTCGGCGCGGAGGGAGGTAGTGGCTCGGCAAGCTCTGACTTCCTCGGCTCAGCTTCTTCCCGCTCGAGATCGTCGATCGCAATCTCGTATACGCGCTCGGGCTCGTCGATTCCCCGCAGGTGCCGCTGACCGAGAGGGAACACCGACACTCCATCGGGCAGCCCTGAGCCGAGCAGCGCGCGTGTGGTCTCCGACAGGAGAATCTGCCCACCTCGACCAACCGTGCAGATGCGGGCTGCCCGGACGACGTCGAGGCCGACGTACCCTTCCTCGTGGATCGCCGGCTCGCCCGTATGGAGACCGATTCGCACGCGAACGGCCGCTCCGTCGGGCCAGGTTGCCGCTACGTGTGCACGCTGCGCCGCGATCGCGGCTGTGACAGCATCACGCGCGCGCGCGAAGACGAAGAAGAATGCGTCTCCCTGCGTGTCCATCTCGATGCCCTCGGAAGCCGTGAACGCGTCGCGCACGATCGTCCTGTGCCCGGTCAAGACCGTGGCGTACCCGTCGCCGAGTCGCTTGAGGAGCTCCGTCGAGTCCTCGATGTCCGTGAAGACGAACGTGACCGTCCCCCGCGGCAGCTCCGACACGACACCATCGTATTCGGCAAGCTGCAGGCGATGGTCCCCGAGGCACCGCTCGAAGAGACCGACCACGGACTCACCGCCACCGGCGATGGCTGGTACGTCCTCAACGCGCGCGATGCCCGCTGGCGACACGCGGATGGGCGGGGTGCGATCGCGGAGCTCGAAGGTGAGCCGGAGTTCCCGCAGCTCGGCGTCAACGTGTTCGTCCTGGGGGTGGGCGAGCCGATGTCGATGTACCACTGGGAGGCCGACCAGGAGGACTTCCTCGTGCTCGCAGGCGAGGCGCTATTGATCGTCGAAGGTGAGGAGCGCGCCCTGAGGCGGTGGGACTTCGTGCACTGCCCCGCCGGAACGAAGCACACGATCGTGGGAGCCGGCGAGGAACGCTGCGTCGTCCTCGCGATCGGAGCCCGTGCGCACCAGGACGACCCCGGTTGGGGTGGCTATACCGTGGACGACGTCGCCCTGCGCCACGGCGCCGGCGTCCAGAAGGAGACGACGGAGCCGTCGGAGGCGTACGCGCCCGTTCCGAAGCGCGAGCAGAAACGCTATCGCGAGGACTGGCTGCCACCCGGGTAGACGCTGGCCTCTCCTGATGCGAACATATGTTCGTGTCACCCGAGGCGACGATCCTCCACGCCGACCTCGATGCCTTCTTCGCGTCCGTCGAGCAGCGGGACGAACCGCGAGCTGCGCGGCCGCCCGGTGATCGTCGGCGGCCGGGGTCGTGCTCGCCGCAAGCTACGAGGCGAAGGCGTTCGGCGTCCGCACCGCGATGGGCGGCCGGCAGGCGCGACGGCTGTGTCCGGACGCGATCGTCGTACGCCCCGGATGTCGGCCTACTCCGAGGCGAGCAAGGCCGTGTTCGAGGTCTTCGAGGACACGACGCCTCTCGTCGAGGGGCTGTCGATCGACGAGGCGTTCCTGGACGTCCGAGGGCTCGGACGCCTCGTGGGCACGCCCGAGGAGATCGCGGCTCAGCTCCGCCGACGAGTCCTCGCGCAGATCGGCCTCCCGATTACCGTCGGGAGTCGCGCGGACGAAGTTTCTCGCGAAGGTAGCGAGCGCTGTCGCCAAGCCGAACGGCCTGCTGGTCGTGCGCCCCGAGCAGGAGCTCGAGTTCCTCCATCCGCTCGCGGTGGAACGGTTGTGGGGCGTCGGGCGCGTCACGGCCGCGAAGCTCCACGGCCGCGGCATCGCGACGGTGGGCCAGGTCGCAAGGCTCGAGGAGGAGGTGCTCGTGGCGATGCTCGGTCGCGCGTCCGGCCGGCATCTGCACGCGCTCGCGCACAATCGCGATCCTCGCCCGATCCAGGTGGGTCGACGTCGGGGCTCGATCGGCTCGCAACGCGCGCTGGGCAAGGCCCCGAGGTCACCGGAGGAGCTCGACACCGATCGTGCTCGGACTCGTCGACCGGATCGCGCGACGGCTGCGCACAGGCCGTCGCGTCTGCCGCACGGTGGTGCTCCGGCTGCGCTTCCGCGACTTCAGCCGCGCGACGCGTTCTCAGACGATGTCCCAGGCGACCGCGCAGACGCTCCCGATTCTGGAGACGGCGCGAGACCTCCTGACCGCTTCGCGCACGCTGATCGATGCGAACGGCATCACGCTCGTCGGCATCTCGCTCACGAATCTCGAGGACGCCGACCGGATCCAGCTCGCCCTGCCTTTCGACCGTCCCCGCGGGGCCGCTCTCGATGCCGCCGTCGACCTCGTTCGCGACCGCTTCGGTTCGCGCGGCGGTCACGAGAGCCATTCTCCTCGGCCGCGACCCGGGCGTCGTGATGCCGCTACTCCCCGATTGAGAAGCGTCACGTACCTTTGCCGAATCTCACTTCCTGTAGCACCCACGTGTTGCCGTCGGGATCTGCGAAGTCGGCGAACGAGTTGTAGTCACTGTGCTCGAGGGTCCGAGCCCGGCCGCCAGTCGCCCTTCTCCCGATCGAAGTGGCGGATCTCGCCGACCTCCACCCCGCGCTCGACCAGCTCGGTGCGCGCGGCCTCGATGTCGGAGACGACCAGGTGCGATACCGCGGTAGGTGCCCGGCTCGGCATCGGTGATCCCCGATTCCGATGGTGATCGAGCACGCCGAGCCCGGCGGTGTCATCTGCACGACGCGGAACTCGTCGTTCGGCTGGTGGTCGACGTCCAGCGCGAAGCCGACGTTGTCCGATGTAGAACGCCTTCGCGCGATCGACGTCGAGACGGGAAGCAGCACGAGCTCGAGCTTGAAGTCCACGGTCGTCGCCTTACTCGTTCCGAGGCGGGAGTTGCTGAACAGCCCAGCGGTTGCCGTCCGGATCGGCGAAGAAGACGAAGGAGCCCCACGGGAACTCCTGCACGTCGCTGACCTCGACGCCTCGCCCGGCGAGCTCTGCGTGGGCGGCCTCGATGTCCGAGACGACCATCTGCATTCCCTGGACCGAGCCGGGCTGCGCGTCGGTCACAGCCTTGCCGATCGCGATGGAGCAGGCCGAGCCGGGCGGCGTCAGCTGAACGAAGCGGATCTGGTCGAGACGGTGGTCGTGGTCGGCATCGAAGCCGGCCTGCTCGTGTAGAAGTCCTTTGCGCGGTCGACGTCCGACACCGGGATCGCCACCAGCTCGAGTTTCCAGTCCATCGGTATTCCTCCCTTGTCGTGGACGGGCAACTTACGCGGCCTCGGGCTCGAACTCCGCCCCGTGTGCGTCCATCGCCGGCGCAGCGCTCGGCCGGAGCAATGCCCCGCCGATGGCAGCTGCTCCCGCCGCGAACACCGCACCGAGGAGGAAGGCCGCGTGGTACCCGCCGGTGAGCGCTTCGAGGTCGCTGTCGCCGGCTGCGAGGAGCGTGTCCGTCCGCGACGCTGCGAGGCTCGCGAGCACCGCGAGGCCGAGCGCGCCGCCCATCATGAACGACGGTGTTGACGACACCGGAGGCGAGCCCTGCCTCCTCCTGCTTGACGTCGCTCATGGCGGCGAGGAGCACCGGGTTGAACGCCATCCCCGCGCCGAGACCGAGCAGGATCATGGCCGGGAGCACGTCGACGAGCACGTTTCCGTCGACCGGAGCCCGCGCGAAGAGCAGCAGGCCGATCGCGGCCAGCCCGAGCCCCGTCGCGAGCGGCAGCCTGAGCCCGAAGCGCATGACGAGCTTCGCGGACAGGCCGATCGAGAACACGCCCATGATCAGGTTGGCCGGGAGGAAGGCGAGACCGACCTGGAGCGGGCTGTACCCGAGCACCAGCTGCAGATAGAGGGCCGAAAGGAAGAACCACGCGAACATCGCGGCCGCCCAGAGGACGCCGACGACATTCGACACCGCGACGTTCCGGAGGCGGAAGAGGCCGAGCGGCACCAGCGGCGACTCCACTCTGGCCTCGATCACGAGGAACGTCGCGAGCAGCGCGCCGCGAGACGGCGAGCAGCCCGAGGGTCCGCGCGGACGTCCAGCCGACCTCGTTGCCGTTCACGATCGCGAAGACGGCGATCATGAGCGACGCGGTCACTGTGATCGCGCCGGCGACGTCGAGACGCTGCGCCGCCGCCGGCACGCGAGCCGCCGGGATCAGCAGGAGCGAGAGCACGACGACCGCGACCCCGACCGGGACGTTGACGAGGAAGATCCAGTGCCAGTTGAGCACGTCGGTGAGAATTCCGCCGAGGAGCACGCCGATCGAGCCGCCGCCTGCGGCGACGAACCCGAAGATCCCCATCGCCTTCGCGCGCTCGGCGGGCTCGGTGAAGAGGGTCATCATCAGCGAAAGCGCGACCGCCGAGACGACCGCGGCGCCGAGTCCCTGCACTGCGCGCGCGCCGACGAGCATGCCCTGCGACGTGGCGAGACCGCACGCTGCCGATGCGACCGTGAAGAGCGCGATCCCGATCCGACGAACAACCTGCGGTGCCCGAACAGGTCACCCAGCCTGCCGCCGAGCAGGAGGAAGCCGCCGAACGTGAGCAGGTAGGCGTTCACGACCCAGGCGAGCGACTCCTCGGAGAAGCCGAGGTCCTCCCTGATCGACGGCAGGGCGACGCCGACGATCGTCACGTCGAGGACGATCATCAGATCGCCCGAGGCAGAGGACGAGAAGGGCGAGCCAGCGGGTGCGTGAGTCCAGGTTGGTCATGAGCCTTGCTCCTTTCCAGTCGGTCTCAGAAGCTGAGACCGGCGGCGCAGCGAGAACTCATCGGTCCGAAACGCTGCGGGTATGGGGTCAGACCCCACGGTCTGACCCCATCTCGCACCCTCAGGCTTCGCTCGGCTCCGGCCGTCGGCGGGCGTCCGCGCTCGGGAGCGGGACCGCCTCGCCGTCGTGCGGCGGCTCGATCGTGATGTTCGGCAGGAGCCGGTCGAGCCAGCGCGGGATGTACCACGACTTCTCGCCCATGAGCGTGAGGAAGGCCGGCACGAGCGTCATCTTCACGATCAACGCGTCCGTAAGGATCGCCACCGCGAGCAGCAGGCCGAACTCCTTCGAGATGCGGTCCGAGGTGAGGATGAAGGCCGCGAAGACCGTGCCCATGATGAGCGCCGCGGCCACGATCACGCGGCCGATGGCCGCGATCCCGTGCTCGACCGCCTCCCGCGTCTTCAGGCCGTGGACGTGCTCCTCCCGAATGCGGCTCATGAGGAAGACCATGTAGTCCATCGAGAGCCCGAACATGATCGCGAAGGCGATCGGCGGCACGAACGTCTCGATCGGCCCCGTTCGGTCGAGCCCGGTCAGCTCCATCAGGTAGCCCTCCTGGATGACGAGCGTGAGCACGCCGAAGCCGACGAACGCGGACAGGATCGTCGTGAACGCGGCCGTCAGCGAGATCACGATCGACCGGAACGCCATCGCGAGCACGATGAACGTGACGCCGATGATGTAGAGGAGGAAGAGCGGCAGCCGTTCCATGATCCGGTCGGCGATGTCGATGAACGCGGCGTTCAGGCCCGAGACGTAGACGACCGCGTCTCTGCCTTCCGTCGCTGCGGGTACGACGTCGTCTCGCAGTCGGTGCACGAGCGTCTCCGTCGCCTCGTCCTGAGGCGCCGAGTCCGGCGTGACGAAGACGAGCGCGACCGTCTTCGCGTCGTTGAACTGCGGCTCGCCGACCGACGCGACGCCGCTCGAGGCCCTGCACGCCGTCGTAGACCCGCTGCGGCGCGTCCGGGTCGCCGTTCACGTCGACGACGATCGGGATCGGGCCGTTGAAGCCCGGCCCGAAGCCCTCGGCGAGCAGGTCGTACGCGCGGCGGGCGGTCTGCTGCCGTCGGCTGCGTTCCCTGATCGGACGCGCCCAGGCGGACGAGCGCCGAGGTACCGGCCAACGCCAGCAGGACGAGCAGCACGACGACGAACACGGCACGCGCGTGAGCGGTCACGAAGCGCCCCCAGCGAGCGATCAGGGTCTTCTCGCGAGCGGCCTCCGAGTCGTCGATCGGCCTGCAGGAACGGCACCTTCAGCCGGTCGATCTTGTGCCCGAGCTTCGCCAGCACCGCGATGAGCAACGAGTTCGCGATCAGCACCGTCGTCAGGACGCCGAGCGCGGAGCCGATGCCGAGCTTCGTGACGAAGTCGAGGCCGAAGAACGCGAGGCCGGTGACCGAGATGGCGACGGTCAGCCCGGCGAAGAGCACGGCGCGTCCGGCGGAGGCGCCGGCCTCCGCGGCGGCGTCGACGTGGTGAGAGCCCTTCATGCAGGAACTGGCGGAAGCGCGTGACGATGAAGAGCGAGTAGTCGATGCCGACGCCGAGCCCGATCATCGACACGAGCAGCGGCGTGATCGTGTTGATGTCGGTCAGGCCGGCGAGGATGAAGAGCAGCAGGAACGCGGTCATGAGCGCGACGATCGCGAGAGCGATGCGGAATCGCCGTCGCCACGAGCGTGCGGAAGACGACGAGCAGGACGATGAGCGCCGCGAGCAGGCCGAGCAGCTCCTGCGTTCCCTGCTCGATCGGCGGGAACTCGGCGTCGCCGTTGAACTCGACCGTCACGCCAGCCGGCGCGACCGTCTCGCGGACGGCATCCTGCACGGCGACCACTTGCTCGCGGTCCTCCTCGTAGATGACCCGGTCGAACTGCGCCTCGGCGTAGGCGATCCGGCCGTCGTCGGAGAAGGTGTCCTCGCTGAAGGGGTCCCCGACGCTCTCCAGGCCGGCCCGCTCGTCCGTCCGATCGGCTCGAACTCCGGCGTCTTCAGCTCGCGCGATCGCCGCCTCGATCGCCGCCTTGCGCTGCCGGCGTGTCGAGCCGTCTCGCCCTCCGGCGCCGCGAACGACGAGGTTCAGGACGCCGCCCTGCTCCGCCGCGAACTCGGCCTCGATCAGGTCGGTCGCCCTCTGCGTGTCCGAGCCCGGGATCTCGAACTCGTCCTTCAGGCTGCCGCCGACCGTCCCGACGAGGACGATGAGCAGCGCGATGATCCCGAGCCAGCTCGAGGACGACGCGCCACGGGTGAGTACGCGCACGCGCGCATCCAGCTCGCGAGCGCGCCCGTCGAGAGCCGTTCGTGCGCTGCGAGCCGGTCGGTTCCGTTTCCCGTGGAGTGTTCGGTCATTGATGGTGCCCCCCTCTGTCGGCTTCGGTGTTACCAGTACAGACCCGATGAAGAGTCTCTAACTCATCGCCGATGTGGTTTGTTCCCGTCGTCGATCTGCGTGAACTCGAACGCTGTTCGTGAAGATGAACGCCGTACTGGAACGGTGTTCTAGCAGCTGTATGATGTTCAAGTCAAATGAGTGCCGAACCGGAACGAGAGGCCCCTGAGCCGACGGGGGTGCCCGACATCCCGGAGCCTCCGTGGCTCAAGCCGCCTCGGACGACGCGCACCCGAGCGCCGCTCAGCCGCGACGTCATCGTGGATGCTGCCGCTGCGCCTCCTCGATCGGGAGGGCGCGTCGGGTCTCAGCATGCGGCGCCTCGCCGAGGAGCTCGGGAGCGGCGCCGGAGCCATCTACTGGCACGTCGCGAACAAGGAGCAGCTGATCCAGCTGATGTTCGACCGGGTGATCGGGGATCTGCCGCTGCCGGAGGTGGATCCGTCGCGCTGGCAGGAGCAGATCAAGCAGGCCGCACGTGATGCGCGGAACGCGATGACCGATCATCCCGGCCTTGCCGAGCTCTCCTTCGGCCGCATCCCAATCGGGCCGAACGCGGTGCGCTACTTCGAATGGCATCTCTCGGTTCTGCGCGCCGGCGGTCTGCCGGACCGCGTCGCGGCGCTCGCCGGCGACCTCATCCATCTCTACGTGGACTCGTTCTCGTTCGAGGAGTGCGTGGGAATGTCGACTCCATCCGGCGAGGAGAGCTCGGTGGCTGACTTCATCGGCGAACTGCGCGCGTACTTCGCCTCGCTACCCGCCGACCGCTTCCCCAACATTACGGAGCTCGCCGACGAGTTGACGACTGGTGGCCCTGACGTGCGGTTCGAGTTCGGCCTGGACATCCTCGTCGCCGGACTCGCCGCGCATGCGCAGAAACGATGAGTTTTCGCACCCGGAGCCGTCTCAAGTCCCGAGATGGCCACCCCGGGGCCGCAGTCGGTCGCCTTTGCCATCCGGGGCCCGATCACGCGCGCCGATCTGCCGGGGCTCTGCGACCGGGTCTGCGGCCTGCTGGAGGAGAGCGGTGCGGGCGTCGTGCTCTGCGACGTGCACGGCGTCGAGCCCGATGCGGTGACGGTGGACGCGCTGGCGCGGCTGCAGCTCGCAGCGCGGCGTCACGGCTGCCGAGTACGGCTGTGCTCGACGTCGAGGGCGCTGCGCGACCTCGTCTCGTTCATGGGGCTGAGCGACGTCCTGTCCGAACGATGAGTTCCCGCATCGTCGCGAGTCTCGATTCACGAACACACCAATCGAAGGAGGAGTGATGTCGCGCAAGATCTTCGTCAACCTTGCCGTGCAGGACCTCGCACGGTCGGTCGACTTCTTCACGAAGCTCGGCTTCTCGTTCGACCCGCGCATGACAGACGAGACGGCCACGTGCATGATCGTGAGCGAAGAGGCCTTCGTCATGCTGCTCACCGAGGCCAAGTTCAAGGAGTTCACGACGAAGGAGCTGGTCGACACCGCGACCCAGAACGAGGCGATCCTCGCGTTGTCGGCCGACAGCCGGGAGGCGGTCGACGAGCTCGCCGAAACGGCGCTCCGTGAGGGCGGCTCGTTCGCGAACGACCCGCTCGAGTACGGCTTCATGTACGGACGGAGCTTCAACGACCCCGACGGGCACCTCTGGGAGGTCTTCTGGATGGATCCGAGCGCGCTCGAGCAGAGCCCTGCCGAGGCGAGCGCGACTGCGGCCTGAGCAGGCTCGAAGCGAATCGGGGTCAGAGCCGTGCGGTCTGACCCCGCTCGTCGTACTCGAGCGGCAGACCGAAGAGCGGGAAAACCGTCGCGGTGTCGAGGAAGAACGTGAACTCGACGATCTTCCCGTTCTCGATCTCGAGCACCTGCAGCGACCACGGCTCGTATCCGTCTCCATCGACGCGCGGCCGAAAGTGGCCGAACGCGGGCGCGCCGTTCGCCGACGCCACCGGGATCACCCGTGAGTCGCGGCACGTGATGCCCGGTCCGAACCACCAGGCGAGGATGTCGTCGCGGCCCGAGAGCCAGAGGTCGAACGGAGGCATCGACTGCGTCGCGTCCTCGTGAATGAGCGCCGTCAAGGTGTCCATGTCGTAACGCTCGAACGCCTCGACGTAGCGGGCGAGGAGCTCCTCGTCCGCCGCGTCGACCGAAGGCGATGCCGTCGAAGCGCTGACCTCTCTCTCCTCGAGCGTGGCGCGCGCCCGCTGAAGTGCGCTGTTCACCGACGCAACACTCGTGTCGAGGAGCTCGGCCACCTCGGATGCCTTCCAGCGAAGCACCTCGCAGAGGATCAGCACCGCACGCTGCTTCGGCGGGAGAAGTTGGAGCGCCGCCACGAACGCGAGGCGAATGGTCTCGCGCGCTTCGGCGACCTGGGCCGGGTCGCCTTCCGGCACCACCCGGAGGTCGGGCATCGGCTCGATCCACGTCACCTCCGGAAGCGTGTTCAGGTTCTCGAGGACCGGCTCGCGCGACGGCCCGAGGTCCATCGGCCGCGCGCGGCGCTTCCGTCCCTCGAGCATGTCGAAGCAGACGTTCGTCGCGATCCGGTAGAGCCAGGACCGAAACGCGGCCCTGCCCTCGAAGCGGTCGAAGCCACGCCAGGCTCGAAGGAACGTCTCCTGGACGGCGTCCTCGGCGTCGATCGAGCCGAGCATGCGGTAGCAGTAGGCGGTCAGCTCGACGCGGTGCCGCTCGAGCTGGTCCGACACCGTAGGGGTAGCGGCGACCGACGCGTTCTGCACGCCGACCATCCTAGGCGGACCGGGTCACGCTACGTCGCGGCTCTCACCACACCGACCAACTCACGTTCAACGCCCGAGGAGCGGCAGCACGCGATCGCAGATCAGATCGATTCCGCTCGACGGCGTGCGTCCCTGGGGAGTGCCGAGCTCGACGCGCGCAGCACCGGCCTCCCAGAGCTCCAGAACACGGTCGGCGACCTCCTCCGGCGTGCCGGCGATCGTGAAACGCTCGAGCGGAGGCGCCCGACGGTCGCGCGGCTCGAGCGTTGGGTCGTAGCGAGCCACGAGCTCGAGATAGGGCTCGACGACAGCGCTGGCGCGCTCGCGCGCCCAGTCGCCGTCTTGGTCGACGACGGTGACGCATCCGACGACCAGTCCGACGTCCGGATTCCCGATCCAGTCCCGCACGATCGGGACGAGATCCGGGCTCGCGCTCCCCCCGAGCTTGACCTCGTCCGCGACAGAACCAGCCCAATGCGCGGTCTTCGGCCCCCACGTTCCGATCGTGAGCGGCACCGACTCGCGCGTCGGTAGGTACGCGAGCTTCGTCCCCGGAGCGAGTGTGAACCGCTCGCCCTCGATCCCGCCGTCGTCGCCGGCCAGCAACGCACCGATGATCGCGACAGCCTCTCGCAGCGCCCCGAGCGGTCGCTTCTCCTCGATCCCGAGGCGATCGAGCCAGGCGCCCTTCGCGAGGCCCAGGTACGCGCGCCCGCCCGAAACGGCGTCGAGTATCGCGATCTGTCCAGCGATCTCGTACGGATGAAGGGTGAACGGGTTGAGCGCTGCGGGGCCGAGCCGGACCCGTTCGGTCACGCGCGCCATCAACAGGAGAGGCCCGATTGCGGGCTGGTAGAGGAGATCGTGGAAGACCGAGATGACGTCGAGGCCCGCGCCTTCTACTCTGCGCGCGATCGCCTCGTACGACGCGGGGTCCAGATCCGTCCGGAGCCCGATGCCGAGCTCGCGCGTTACGTCAGCTCCTCGGTCACGAGCGTTCGCTCGCCGATCCGCTCGATCCGCATGACGAGCCTCTCCTCGGGATCGGGGCAGCAAACGAGGCTCTCGTGCTCAAGCCAGTCCTCGTCGGGGAGCCGCCGCATCTTGGCGGGGAGGAGCGGCAGCACGGCCTGCATTGCGAACAGGCAGAAGTGCCGGCCCGCCGGGAGACGCACGCGGCTCGACTCCGTGACCTCGAAGTAGTCGCCGACCGCGAGGCCGCACACGGAGCGGCCCTCGATCCGCTCGACCGACACCCTCAGGTCGTAGAGGCGCATCTCGGTCATCGAGCTATCCGCCGAGCGGTCGCGAGGAGAGCGACGCGGATCACGCTGCGGGAGTCTAAGCCGGAGTGACCGGTGGCCGGTGCGCCGCGTCCCGCCACGATGCGGTAAGAGTTCGCGGACATCCTGCAAGAGGGGGGTGACATCGAGCAGCACCCCGAGACCTGGCACTACGGGCTCGTCGCGAAGTGGTGGTCGGAGTTCAACGACGACTTTCGTCGGCACGAGATCGAGTACTTCAAGGCGTTCATCGAGCGCGGCGGTCAGCCGGCGCTGGACGTCGGATGCGGGACCGGCCGACTCCTACTCCCCTACCTGCGTGCCGGGCTGGACGTCGACGGTTGCGACGTCTCCTCCGACATGATCGCGCTCTGCCGTGAGAAGGCGGAGCGCGAAGGGCTGTCTCCGAACCTGTACGTACAGCCGATGCACGAGCTCGACCTGCCACGCAAGTACGAGACGATCTACGTGTGCGGGGCCTTCGGGTTGGGCAGCACTCGCGACCACGACCTCGAGGCGCTCCAGCGCTTCCACGACCACCTGCGGCCGACTGGGACGCTGCTCCTCGACATCCAGGTCCCGTACTCGAGCGCCAGTCAGTGGAAGTACTGGCGCAGGGGGGAACGAGCGTCGTTACCAACCGAGTATTGGCCGGACGGGCCCAAGCGCGGCTCGGACGGGGCGGACTACGCGCTGCGAAGCCGAATCGTGGACCTCGATCCGCTGAATCAGCACGCGATCCTCGAGATTCACGCCGAGATGTGGCGCGACGGCGTGCTCGAGTCGGAGGAAGACCACAGGCTCAACATCTGTCTGTACTTCAAGAACGAGCTGCTCCTGATGCTGGAGCGCGCCGGATTCGCAGACGTCGTGGTTCACGGCGAGCACCGAGAGGCTGAGCCGACGAGCGACGACGACTTCCTCGTGTTCGTCGCGAGAAAGACGCAGCGCACAGGACGTCGTCGCAGCGCGTGACCCCGAGCTCGCGACCGCGCTTACGTGGTGCGTGCGCCCTCGGAAGGACAGAAGGCGACGGCGTCGCGGATCGCCTCGAACTCCGGCAGCGGATCGTGGCACGTCCACGCTGCGCGCTCGGCGGGTTGCCCGCCCGCGACGACGTCGTACGCGGACGAACTCGCTTACGGAGCCATCGTGCCTGACCCAGCTACCCTCCGATCGTGGTCGACTGGGACACGGTCCGCGCTCTCGCACGCGCGTTCCCCGAGGTAGAGGAGTCGGCCGGGGGCCGGATCGCGTTCAGCGTGCGCGGGAAGGGCTTCGCCTGGGAGGCTCGCGAGCGGGACGGCGCTGGTCTCGCCGTTCGCGTCGATCGCGACGAGAAGCAGCTCTTCCTCGATGCAAACCCGGAGGTCTACTTCACGAGCCCGCACTACAACGGATTCCCGGCCGTCCAGATCCGCCTCGAGCAGATCGACGAGGACGAGCTGCGCGAGCGCCTCGAGGACGCCTGGCTCATCCAGGCACCCAAACGGCTCGCCTCCGCGTACGTGGCAAACGCCGAGTGAACGACTGGGAGAGCGTTCGCGAGATCGCAGGCGCTCTGCCTGACGCGGAGGAGTCGACGACTTACGGACAGCCGGCGTTCAAGGTGGACGGGAAGCTCTTCGCCTGGCTGAGCCCGGATCGGCACGCGGAGGGCGCGCTCGCCGTTCGGGTGGATCCGGAAGAGAAGCCGCTCCTCATCGATTCCGATCCCGCGGCGTACTTCGAGACGCAACACTACGAAGGTCACCCGATCGTGCTGATCAGGCTCGAGCACGTCGACCGAGGTGCGCTCGAGGAGCGAATCGAGGAAAGCTGGCTGCTGCGGGCGCCGAAGCGTCTCGCCGCGGAGTACCTCGCCCGCTAGCCTCCGGTGGCGTCGTCCACGAAAGTCGCGATCGCCTCCGTGAACTCGCCGCGGCTCGACTCCCAGCAGTAGAACATGTGGCCGCCGCCGAAGTGACGCACGGTGAGGCGCTCCGCCATCTGCGGATCGAGCTTCATGAGGTTTCGCAGCCGATCGCTCGCGAAGTACGGCGTCACGAGGTCGTAGCGCCCGTGGGTGACGAAGGCCTTCAGGTGCGGGTTGAGCGACATCCCGTAGCGGAAGTCGTCCGTCGCGCCGGGTGGCGGCGCGAACGCGTGCTGCTCCGTGTCGATCTTCCACGCGGTGTTGACCTCATGGCTCAGGACGGCGTATTCCCGGTCGGTCTCGACGCCGATGTCGGACCGCAGCAGTCGGTTCACCGCCATCGTGTACGCCGGGCTCAGGCCGGAGAGCGTGGGGTCGGGCCCCTCGAACGGATCGCGGTCGGGGAAGGGGTCGGTGGCCGTGATGGTCGCGTCGTAGAGGCCGACGACCTTGCGCTCGGCCCGCAGGAGCTCGCGCGAGAACGTTCGGATCGAGAGCCGACCCTCGGCGCGAAGCACGAGGTCGAGAGGAAGGCCGACGAGATCGGCAAGCCTCGTGAGGATGCGCTCGCGATCGTCCGCGGGCAGCGACGCACCGCGCGTGAGGAACGACGCGTACTCGCCGGTCGCGAACGCCTCGGCCTCGGCCAGCAGGACCTCGAGCGGCGTTCCGGCGGCGAATGCGCGCGAGCGGCCGTGGTGGACCGCGGCGGCCGCCATCGTCGGCAACGTGTCGATCCACCCCACGACGTCGTAGTCGGTGGGGCTCAACGGCGTTATCTCGAGAGCCGGCGAGATGAGGATCGCTCCGTTGAGCCCGACACCGGAGCCCTCCTGCAGCATCCGCACGAGGCGACCGACCCGATAGCCGCCGTAGCTCTCCCCCGCGATGAAAACCGGTGATCCCCAGCGGCCGTTGCCCGACAGCCACCGCCCGATGAACTCGCACATCGACTCGAGGTCGCGCTTCTGACCGAAGTACTCCTTGGGATCGGTTGCGTCCTCCTTCTTCTCCTTCGCGTCGTCCGACTTCTCGTTCTCGATGACCCGGCTGAACCCGGTGCCAACCGGGTCGATGAACACCAGGTCGGTGAACGCGAGCCAGGACGCCTCGTTTTGCACGAGCCGCGGAGGCATCTCCGGCAACGAGCCGTCCGGGGGGAAGTCGACCCGCTTGGGACCGACGGCGCCCATGTGGAGATAGGCGGACGACGCGCCGGGCCCGCCGTTGAAGACGAACGTGACCGGACGATCGTCGTCCCCACCTGCCGCGACGTAGGAGACGGAGAAGATCTCCGCGGCCGGCTTCTCCTTCTTGCGCAGCACGAGCCAATTGGCGCTCGCCGTGTAGTCGAGCGGTGTCGCGCCGCCCGTCCAGGTGTCGGTGGTCTCGGCCCCGACCGGGGGTTCGTGATCGAGCTTGGGCTTGTCGTTCTTCTCGTCGTCGTTCATGAGCGGAGACGCTATCGACTTCGCGACCCCGCACTTGTCCGCAACCCGACTGCGGGGCTTTCCCGATGCGACTGCCCCTTCGTGCGCGTAACGGTGGGTACAGCGAGCCAGGGGGTGTCAGATGTCACAGGTTGCACTCGAGAAGGCGAAGCCGAAGTGCATCCAGGCGCCGACCGCCGTTCCCGGAACGACGTGGTTCGGCCTGATGGTCGCCACCTGGAGCGTGTTCGTCACGCTCGCGCTCGTCTCACCGTCCACCCTCGACGACGCGTACGACTGGCTGCGAGCGCTGTCCGCAGTTCCGGAGATCCTGATCTGGATCGTGACGCTCCCCTGGACGCTCGCGTATCTCGTCCTGGAGAGCTCCTGGGTGGAGTGGCTGAGGTCCTCCTGGTCGTCCTGATCGTGGTCGGCCATCTCAGCGTGTCAGCACCACGAGCGCGGCGGTGAGACCGCTCCGCGTGTCAGAGTCCCCGAGACCGTGAGCGAGAGCACCTCGACTGACGATCGCACCGCCTATCCGCTTCGGATCGAAGGAAGGCTCGACGATGGCCTGAGCCGCTGGCTCTGGCTCGTGAAGTGGATCCTCGCGATCCCGCATTACGTCGTGCTCTTCTTCCTCTGGATCGCCTTCTTCGTCCTGACCTTCATCGCCTTCTTCGCGATCCTCTTCACGGGTCGCTATCCGCGAGGGATCTTCGACTTCAACGTCGGCGTGCTCCGCTGGACGTGGCGCGTCGCCTTCTACTCGTACGCGGCCCTCGGAACCGATCGCTACCCGCCGTTCACGCTCGATCCGGCACCTGACTATCCGGCGACGCTCGACGTTTCGTACCCGGAACGGCTCTCGCGCGGGCTGGTGCTCGTGAAGTGGTGGCTGCTCGCCATTCCGCACTACGTCGTCGTCGCGATCTTCGCCGGCGGGTTCGGATTCGCGGCGTGGAGCGACGAGCGCTGGTCGTGGGGCTTCGGCGGCGGACTCATCGGGCTGGTCGTGTTCTTCGCCGGAGTCGTACTGCTGTTCCGGAGCCGGTACCCACACGGGATCTTCGATTTCGCCCTCGGAATGGACCGCTGGGTGGCCCGTGTCGTCGCCTACGCGGGCCTCATGACCGACAGGTACCCGTCCTTCCGCCTCGACCAGGGCGGCGCAGACCCAGCGTCGATCGGTTCCGACGAGCCAAAGAGCGACGAGACGGCCGAGGTTCCGGCCACACAGCCATCCGGTGGAGGCACCTTCGGGCGAGTCGTCCTGTTCGTCGTCGGAGGTCTCGCCGCGCTCGTCGCGTTCGCCCTGCTGGTCGGCGGGTGCGCGATGGTTGCGGTCGACCAGACGCAGCGGGACGACGACGGCTTCCTGATGTCGCCCGCGCAGGACTTCCGGACCTCGACCTACGCCATCGTCTCCGAGAAAGCCGAGCTCGACCTCGGCGGCGCCCAATCGGCCGTCGACACGTTCCTTGGAACCGTGCGCATCCGAAGCGAGAGCGGGAGGCCGGTCTTCGTCGGCATCGGCCCGGCCGCCGACGTCACGGCGTACCTGGCCGGTGTCGAGCACGATGTCGTCACCGACCTCGAGGGCGGTCCCTTCGAGGGCAGGCCACGCTATTCCCGCCGGCCCGGCGACGCCCCCGCCTCTCCACCCGGAGAGCAGTCGTTCTGGGTGGCTACGACCACAGGGATGGGAGAGCAAGCACTCGACTGGGAGCCCGAGGACGGCGACTGGCGGGTCGTCTTGATGAACGACGACGCGGCGCGTGGCGTCGATTCCGAGATGAGCATCGGCGCGGAGCTGGACCCTGTCCTCTGGATCGGCATCGGGTTGCTCGTGGCAGGAGCGCTGTTCGCAGCGGGAGCGGCGCTCGTGATCACCGCTGGCTCGCGAAGACATAGCCGCCGCGCGCACGCCGCGGAGAGCGGGTCTGGCTGAACCACGGACCTCGGCACCGTCGCGTTTCCCACGCAAAGCCTCGCGCGCTGCACCACCGATAGCCACAATGGGACACGTGCCCGAGGTGATCGACACACTGGACGTCGCTCGCGACGCTGCTGCGCGTCAGATGTGGCGGCAGGCATACGAGGCGTATGCGGGTCTCGACGCGCGCGAGTTGACTCCGTCCGACCTCGAGAGCTACGGCGAGGCGGCGTGGTGGAACGGGAAACTCGACGAGGCGATCGCGCTGCGCGAGCGCGCGTACGCAGCGTTCACGGCCGGAGGGGACACGCGGGCAGCAGCGCGGATGGCGTTGACCCTCTCCTGGGACTACGACGGTCGAGGCGCGTTCTCCGTGGCGAACGGATGGCTGGCGAATGCGGAGCGCCTGCTCGCGGGCTTGCCCGAGTCACCCGAGCACGGCCGGCTGCTGCTGGCCCACGGGCTCACCGCCCTGTTCGCCGAAGGCGATCTCGAGAAGGCACTGGCGACGTTCGATGCTGCTCACGAGCTCGCGCAGCGCGTTGGCGATCGAGATGTGCAGATGCTCGCACTGTCAGGACGCGGTCGCGCTTTCATCAAGTCCGGCGAGATCGAGAAGGGCCTCGCGCTCCTCGACGAGGCAACCGCGTCCGCCATGTGCGGAGACCTGCGCGCGCATTCAGCCGGCATCGTCTACTGCATCACGATCAGCTCCTGTCGAGACCTTGGCGACTACCGCCGAGCCGCCGAATGGACGGATGCGGCGAACAAGTGGTGCGACCGCCTCGACGTGACGGGGTTCCCCGGCGCCTGCCGCATCCACCGGGCCGAGGTGATGAGGCTCCGCGGCGACTGGCCGGCCGCGGAGGCGCAGGCCGTCGCGGCCTGCGAAGAGCTCTACGACTTCGATCGCAAGATCACCGCCAGCGGGCACTACGAGATCGGTGAGATCCGGCGCCAGCGAGGCGACTTCGAGGGTTCGGAGGAGGCGTATCGGACCTCGGACGGGCTCGGGCGCGATCCACAGCCCGGCCTGGCGCTCCTTCGCCTCGCCGAAGGGAAGATCGACGCCGCGGTCGCGGGCATCACACGGACCCTCGCAGAGGTCGAGGACCCACTCGTCCGCCTCCGACGGCTACCCGCACAGGTCGAGATCGCGATCGCGGCCGGCGACCTGAAGACCGCCCGTACCGCAGCGGACGAGCTCGAACGCGTCGTCGACTCGTACAAGATCGGGGATCGGCGTGCCGCTGCGTTCGACGCGACGGTTCACTACGCGACAGGCCAGATCAAGCTCGCCGAGAAGGACTGGAACGGCGCAGCCCAGAGTCTGAAGCGGGCGCGCGACGAGTGGAAGGGCGTCGGGGCGCCGTACGAGACCGCCCGAGCGCGGATGCTGCTCGGAATCGCGTATCGGGGTCTCGGCGACGAGCACGGCGGAAACTCCGAGCTCGAGGGCGCTCTCGCGGCATTCGAGCGGCTGGGCGCGACGCCGGAGGCGGAGCGAGCGAAGGAGCTGCTCAGCAGGGAAGGTACGCCGAACGTTCCTCTTCACCGACATCGTGGACTCGACCAGGCTGCTCGAGACGCTCGGTGACGACAAGTGGAGAAAGCTGCTCAAGCGTCACGACGCGCTCGTGCGCGAGCGGATCCTCGAGGCCGGTGGCGAGGTGGTCAAGAAGACGGGCGACGGCTTCTTCGCCTCGTTCGGGAGCCCGAAGGCCGCCATCGGAGCCGCGATCGCGATCCAGAAGGCCCTGGCGGACGAGATCGTCGCACCCGACGTGAGGATCGGCGTACATGCGGGCGGCGCGTTGAGCACAGGCGCCGACTCGGCCGACTACAGCGGTCAGGTCGTCCACGTCGCCGCCCGGATCGGCGCATCGGCGCGGGGGACGGAGATTCTCGTCAGTCGCGAGACGCTCGACGGCGCCGCCACCTCCTTCCGGCTTTCGGCTCCCCGAGCCGAGACGTTGAAGGGGTTCGAGCAGCCGGTCGAAGTCGTATCGGTCGAGTGGCGCTAGAGAGCGACCGCTGAAGACGGCGCTCAGCCGCAGGCTGAGCTCTCCCGCCCGAGGAAGCGAAGGGTCCCGCGGCAGAGGCCGAGCGCCGCACGTCGCTGATAGGTCGGAGTGGCGAGCAACCTGTCCTCGGTCGGATTCGTCATGAAGCCCAACTCGACGAGGACCACCGGAACATCCGCCCAGTTGAACCCCGTGAAGTCGGAGCGCTCCTGGAGCCCCCGGTCGGGGAAGCCGAGCGCCCGCACCAGGTCCGACTGCACGACCCTCGCAGCACGCTTGCTCGAAACGTAGACGTCGTCTGTCCAGCCCGGGCGGAGCGCGGGGTGAAGCGTGTGCGTGCCGCGAGCGCGCGGGTCCGTCGAGCCGTCGGCGTGAATGCGGAGGAAGAGCGCTGCGCCGAGCCTGTTGGCGATCCTTGCGCGAGCGACGTTGCCGATGCTGGTTCCCGCAGTCTCGGTTCGCGTCATGACGACCCGGACACCCGCTCGCTCGAGGAGCGCACGCAGCCGAAGGGAGACCCGCAGGTTCAGCTCGGCCTCAGTGAGGCTCGAGACGACACCTCGTGTCCCGCCGCCGTCCTTGATCTTCCGCGTGGAAGAGCCGGGACCGATCGGCTCGGTCGCAGGATTCGCGCGGAGGTCGTGGCCGGGGTCGAGGAGGACGACGGGTGTCGTCGCGGCGGTCGCCGGGATCCCGGCAACCGCCGCTGCGACGACGGCACACAGGATTCGCACCCTCAGTGCTTCCCGCCGTAATACAGCCGTGATTCGGCGGCGAGAACCGAGCAGGCCTAGGACGCAGGGAGGGCCAACATTCGAGAATATTGGCCCGACTGGGGACGACGGCATGCGAAGCGTTCGCAGCCGCGCGAAGCGTGGCTGTATGTACGGCGGGGAGCACTTAGCTCGCGCGTCGGGCGAGACGCCGTAGCTGGGCGAGGGGGCCCAGCTTCGCAGCCGGCCGCGCATCCGATGCGCGGAGCTCGAGCGCGAAGCGATACCTGCGGCGCGGGTCGTAGATCGGGCACGACTCCTGCCGGCACGGTGTCATCGAGAGCTTCCTCACACGCCTGCCGTCGGCGTCGAAGAACGCGATCGTGAGCGGCACGAGCGTGTTCTTCATCCAGAAGCCGCCCGTCGTGTCGTACGGGAAGACGAAGAGCATGCCGTCCTTCGGCGCCCGCTTTCGGTGCATGAGGCCGAGCGAGCGCTGCGCCGGCGTGAGGGCGAGCTCGGGAGAGAACGGCACACCGTCGAGGCGGAGACTGGTGATCTCGCGCTCGGTGGCGCTGGAACTGACCGTCGCGCCGACGAGCATTGAGGTCGCGGCGATTGCGGCAACTGCGGCTCGGAGATACCCCACGAGGAGACGATAGGTCACGAATGTATGCCGGATCTGGTCCGAGTCACGATCGCACGCTGTCGGAATGTCGCATGAGCACTACGGTGATGTGCGGCGGCGGAGGGTGAAATCCCAAGTCGGGATGGCCGGTTGAGACCCGGTCGACTGGCGAAAGCCGGTTCTGGTTCGAGTCCAGTGCCCGCCCCATGTCCCGTACACGTTTCATTGGGGCTCAACCGGCTTGTGGGTGGTACCACTTCACCTACGAAGCCCGCCGCGCGGCGGGCTTCGTACTTCAAGGCACGACGACAGTGACGTCGACCCGCTGCACTGCGTTGTTCTTGTAGCCGCCGACGTTCCACGGCGGCTCGAGCGGCTGCTCGTTCCCTGCGGCGTCGCGCGCCCGGCAGCTGAGCTCGTGCTCGCCGGGCTCGGCCTCCCACGCGTACCGCCACGACCGCCAGGCCCAACGACCGAGAGCGGCTTCGCCGAGCTCGGCCGGAGCCCACGTCTCGCCCCCGTCGGTCGAGACGTCGACTGCGACGACCTCGGCTTCGCCCGACCAGGCTCTCCCTTTGAGCTCGCAGATGCCGGCCTCGACGACCCTCGCCCGGCTCGTGAACTCGGGGATGCCGGGCGGAATCATGAGCGCCCGCGGTGCGATGAGCGTTATGGGATCACCCTGCTCGTCCTCGTCGAGTCGGACCCGATACGAGTGCCGCATCTGGTAGCCGTCGAAAGGTGTGTCGAGCAACGAGATCCGCGAGAGCCATTTGACGCTGGTCATGCCGTACCAGCCTGGCACGACCAGGCGCAACGGGAATCCGTGCTGCGGCGGCAGCGGCCCGCCGTTGACCTCGTAGGCGAGGATCGCCTCGCTGCCGAGGACCTCGTCGAGCGCGAGGCTGCGAGCGTACGCCTGCTCCTCGCCGCCTTCGACGCCCCGATCGAGACCTGCGAAGAGAACCTCGACCGCGCCCTTCCGAACGCTCGCCTCCTCGAGCAGCCCCACCAGGGGAGTTCCGCGCCAGCGCGCGGTCCCTACCGCCTCGAGCAGCCACGGCTGACTGACGACGTGCGGCTCCACGTGCGCACGCCCGTTCCCGGCGCACTCCATCGTCACCACGTGCTCGAGCGCTGGTCGGGCGCGAAGCTCGTCCAGCGACAGCGTGAGCTGGCGCTCGACGAGCCCGTCCACCTCGAGCCGCCAGCCCGAAGCATCGACCTCGGGAATGTCGTAATGCGTCAGCAGATAGTGAAGTCCGATCGGCGTGACGTCCCAGCGGAGCGCCTCGAGCGGCAGAGCGTGATTCCGGGCGGCGAGCTGAAGCTCCTGGAGGCTGATCCCTTCGCTCACTGCCCCGAGACTAACGGCATCTGCTCGGATCGGGAACGTGGCGTCCGCACGCTGACGAAGCTATGACGACGTGTTCATCGTCTGCGCCATCGGGACGCTCCTCGGCGCGCTCGTGCTCGCGCGCATCGCCTCGCCGCGCGCGACTCCTGCGCTCGACGCTGCGTAGGATCGCTCGATGGAGAAGCGCGAGCTCGGTCGCAGCGGCATTGCCGTCACGCGCGTCGTGCTCGGCTGCGGAAACTTCGGCGGCGTGGGCTCCTCACCCGCCTTCTTCGGGCACGGAATCCCGAAGGACGAGGCCTTCCGGATCATGGACGCGGCGTGGGAGCTGGGGCTCACGACCTTCGACACCGCCGACGCGTACGGAGGCGGCCGCAGCGAGGAGTGGATCGGCGGGTGGCTCGCGCTGAAGGGGAGCGCGGTTCGCGACGCGCTCACGATCGAGACGAAGACCTTCAACCCGACGGCCGCGGGGGAGGATCACGGCCTCTCTCGACCACGAATCCGCCGCCAGCTCGACTCGAGCCTTCGACGTCTCGGAACCGAGCGCGTGGCCCTCTACCTCGCCCACGACTTCGACCCCGACATACCTCACGAGGAGACCCTCGCCACGCTCGACGAGCTCGTACGGGCGGGAAAGATCGGCGCCGTCGGCGCTTCGAACTTCACGGCCGAGCAGCTCGCGGAAGCGGTCGAGATAGCGGAGCTCGAAGGCCTCATCCGCTACGAGTGGGTCCAGAACTCGTTCTCCCTCCTCGATCGTGCCGACGCGGAGACCGTCTTCCCGGTCTGCCACGAGCACGGACTGGGCTACGAGGCGTTCGGGCCGCTCGCGGGAGGCTGGCTCACGGGCAAGTACCGACGTGGCGCCCCGTACCCCGCCGGCTCGCGTATGACTCAGCGCCCGGAGTCGTACCTCCGCTACGCGAACGGACGCATCTTCGACGCGCTCGAGGCGCTCGAGCGCGAGGCCCTCGGTCGCGGCGTCTCCATGGCCGGACTCTCCATCGCGTGGCTTCTCGGCGTCCCTGAGGTCACGGCCGTCGTCGTCGGCCCGACGCGCGCCGAGCACCTCGAGCCCGTGCGGGAGGCGCTCTCGCTCGAGCTCGCCCCCGCGGAGCTGGATCATCTGAAAGGCTTGTTCGCGTGAGCGTTCTCGTGCTGTCGGAGCACGATGTGCGGAGACTCCTCGACATGGAGTCGTGCATCGAGGCGATGACGGAGGTTCTTGCAGCGCTGGCTCGAGGCGAGCTCTACCAGCCGCTCCGCTCGATCGCGCGGCCACCGGGCGCCGACAATCTCCTCGGGCTCATGCCGAGCTACCGCGGCGGGACGACGCCGTCCTTCGGGCTCAAGGAGATCGTCGTCGTGCCTTCGAACCCCTCGCGTGGACTCGATACCCACATGGGCGGCGTGCTGCTGCACGACGGGGAGACGGGCGAGCTCGTGGCCGTGCTGAACGCCTCTCCGGTGACCGAGATCAGGACCGCCGCAGTATCGGGAGTCGCCACGCGAGCGCTCGCGCGACCGGACGCGCAGCGGGTCGCGATTCTCGGTGCCGGCGCGCAGGCGCGCGGTCATGTCCACGCCATGCGAGCGGTGCTCGACGACCCGGAGATCCGCATCTGGGCGCGCAATCCGGAGGCCGCCGAGCAGCTCGCGGGGGACATGGGAGCGATCGTCGCGCCGTCCGTCGATGCAGCGCTCTTCGGCGCGGAGGTGGTGTGCACTACCACCGCCGCGTCCGAGCCGATCGTCGAGAAGCGCTGGCTCGTTCGCGGCGCGCACGTCAACGCGGTCGGGTCGTGCTTCCCGACCACTCGGGAGCTGGATACCGAGACCGTGGCCACCTCGTCCTTCTTCACCGACCGGCGCGAGTCGTGCCTGAACGAGGCCGGCGACTACATCCTCGCGGCCGCGGAGGGTGCCTTCGGCCCCGAGCACATCAAGGCGGAGCTCGGCGAGGTGCTCGCCGGGATGCACCCCGGGCGCGAGCACGAGGACGAGCTGACCGTGTTCGAGTCCCTTGGCATCGCGGTCGAGGACCTTGCGTCCGCGGAGCTGGTCGTGCGGCGCGCGCAGGAGCAGGGCGTCGGGTCCGAGGTCGACTTCTGATCCCGCTCGCTGACATCGAGCGTGCGCGCGAGCGAATCGCGGGCACCGTGATTCGCACCCCGCTGGTTCGGCTCCACGTGGACGCATCTGCCGAGATCTGGGTCAAGCTCGAGAACCTCCAGCCGATCGGCTCCTTCAAGCTGCGCGGCGCTGCCAACGCGATCCTGAGCGCACCACCCGAGGCGCTCGCAGACGGAGTCGTCACGACGAGCACGGGGAACATGGCCCAGGGCGTTGCCTGGATGGCCCGCGAGCTCGGCGTGCCGGCGACGATCGTCGTACCGGACAACGCCTCGGCGTCCAAGCTCGCGGCGGTCGAGCGCCTCGGCGGCCGGATCGTCCGCGTTTCGTGGGAGCAGTGGTGGGCGGCCGTCGCAGCGGACACCGAGCGTGACCTCGGCGACGACGTCGATGGGTACTTCGTGCACCCCGTCCAGGACGATCCCGTGATCGCCGGCAACGGCACGATCGGTCTCGAGCTCGTCGAGGACCTCGACGCCTTCGACGCCGTGCTCATCCCCTGGGGTGGAGGCGGCCTGACCACGGGCATCGCATGCGCACTCCACGCGCTGCGCCCGCATACGAAGATCTACGTCTGCGAGCCGGAGTCGGGCGCGCCCGTCACGGCCGCGATCGCCAACGGTCGAGTGCCGAAGAGCATCGATTTCACACCCTCGTTCGTCGACGGCGCCGGCTCGGGGAGCCTCCTGCCGAAGATGTGGGCGCACGCCGAGCCGCTCGTCACCGATGCCTTTCCGATCTCGCTCGAGGATGCGGCCGCCGGAGTGCGGCTCCTGCTCGAGCGCGGCCGGATCGTCGGCGAAGGCGCGGCGGGGCTCGCGGTGGCGGCGGCGGTCTCGGGCCGAGCTGGAAATGGACGAGTCGTATGCATCGTCTCCGGCGGAAACATCGACTCGGAGCGGCTCGCGACGATCCTCGAAGGCCGGGTTCCCGACTAGCTCCAGTCGACAAGCGCTCGTTCGAGACCGGCGGGAGCCTCGCGCTCGACGCTGGGGAGCCGTTCGTGCCTGCCGTACACGCACAGAGCCGAACAGAGGTCAACGGCAAGGACGCGCGCTCGCAGTCGCTGCTCCTCGTCGAGCGGCCCGTACTCGTGCGTGAACGCCTCTCGACCTGCGTGCGGGAGGAAGCTCCACGCAAGCTGCAGGTCCACGGCGGGGTCCGCCCGACAGACATCCCCCCGGTCGATCACGCCCGAGAGCAGACCGTTCGCGACCAGCAGATGGCAGAAGTGGAGATCGCCGTGGACAACTGCGAGTGCTCTCGCCGGCGGAAGCTCGCGCGCGCGTCTTCGAAGATTCGATCGACCTTGTCGTCGGCTGACCACAGTCCGAGTCCTTCGAGCACGTCGAGCCACCTCTTGGCCATCCGAACTCGAGCCGACCTATCTGCCCGACCGTTCGGATCCACGGGCAGGGTGCCCTCCGGATCGACGGCTGCCTCGACGCCCGGCCCGTGCAGGACGCGGAGAAATCGGCCGAGCTCCACTGCCAGTTTCGACCGCACCTCGTCGGAGAAGTCGACGTCGGCAGGCTCCTCTCCCGGCAGGAAGCGACATCCGAACCACGGCCAGGGGAACCGCTCGCTCGGATGACCGATGTGGACGGGTACGGGCACGGGTACGGGAACGAGCGGCGCGATCCGCGGCAAGGCCGCGAGCTCCCGCTGGACCCCGGGGATGGCTATCTCACGGCGCGGGAAGCGGAACGCCCACTGGTCCTCGACGACCCACACGGCGTTGTCCCACCCCTCGGCGAGAGGTCGGGCAGAAGCTGCGTCGAGGTCGGGGAACTGCTCGACGAGGAGCCCGCGAACGAGCTCTTCGTCGATGGTAACCTCGGCATCCCAGGCGTGCACGCGCGGGAACCTACCGTCGCTACCCGGCGGCGGCCATCCCCGCGAGCGTGGCTCGGAGACGATTGGCACGGGCGGCGATTCCGCGAAGGTCGCCGTCGTTCAGAGCGCCTCGAAGCCCGACCAGCTGCGTATCGATGCGCGTGAGATCCACCCTATCGATGGTCACCGCGAACCGATCTCGGATCCACTCGAGCGTCGCGAGGTCGCCGCGGACAGCCGCTGAATCGCGAGCGGAGGCGTCGACCATGAGCTGGCGCGCCCAGAGCTCGAAGCGGGCCCGGTCGATCTCGGCCGGCGGCCGATGGCGAAGCTCGAGATCGAGCGCGGACCGGGAGACCTCGATGGCCGCGGTTCCCGCACGCCTCTGATTACGAGCCGCGATCGCCGTGTCAACGGCCGCGATCGCCGAGGTCATCTCGGCAGCGATCCTCGGCGGCACCTGCCCGGAGCGATAGCTCCTCCAAGCAGCGGCCAGCTTGCCGAGGCTCGCCGACGCGGCTTTCCAGTCACGCACGCGGACGGCCGCAAACACGGCGTCCGCATTCACGGACAGCGCCTCGAGCTCCGTCGGCACCGGGCCGACGAGCGCGTCCGTCGGCACGGCGAGTGCAAGTGCCTCGAGATCGCCGCCGGAGCCCGTGAAGAACTCCCCGTAGCCAGGCGCGAACGTCTTCGACTCCCGCGACCCGTCCTGGTGGAGCTCCCCGGCGACGATTGCGCCCTCGACGGGGCCGCGCGGCCCCGCCACCCGCTGGTCGACAGCCTTGACCGTGACCTCTTCGAAGACGAGCCCTGGCACGTTCTCCGGGCGATAGACGTCACCGACTTGCGGATCGCCAGGCATGATCATCGCCGGGGGACCCTCCTTGCCGGCGAGCCAGGTCCCGTCCGTATCCGCGATGTTCCCGTCCTCGTAGTTGAAGACGTCCTCGCCGAAGTACCAGACCGAGCCGTCGTCGGCCTGCGCGTAGTAGTCGAGCGCGACCTCCTCGATGCGCCCGTCGAGATAGGCAACGTACTGCGATATACGCGTCTCGACCTCTTGACCTTTGGTCCACTCGATGATCCTCGTCTCGGGAAGAAGCGTGGTCTCCGTGTGGAACGGCTTCCCGTCGACCCTGCCGTTCAACACGGCAGAGTGGAGATCGCTGATCGGGAAGAGCGGATTCATGATCGCCGTCGGGTCGGAGAACGTCGGGGCGACGACGTCGACCCGCTCGCTCTCCGGAGCGACCGGGAGCTTCCCCAGGTATGCCGCTTCGAGCTGGGCCGCCGTCGGCTGAGGGACCGTCGCCAGGCGCGAGCCCCCGCTGCCATCACGGGTTGCATAGGCCATGAGCGCCGTCGTCAAGCCGAGCACGACCACGATGAAGACAAGCATCGTCGTACGAGACATGAGGGTCTCCTTTTGGGGAGAGGAACTGCCGGCACCAAGATGGAAGTGAGAAGGCCGGCACGAACCACGGTAGCGGGGTCGGATGAGCCGATCGTGAACCGAAGATGACTCGCTCGTGAACCACGGCCCTTGAACGGGGGAATCGCTTCCGACGCTAGGTTCTGTTCGTGCGGACGATCTCGTCGACGGCGCTGCGGCGGCTGGCGATCGCCGCACAGGGCTATACGCCGCGCTCGCGCCGCGGTACGAGAGCGGAGGTCGAACAGGCGATCCGCGCGCTCTCGTGCGTCCAGCTCGACTCCATCACCGCAGTCGAGCGGAGCCACCGGATCGCGCTCGGATCGCGGGTCGGTGCGTACCCGCGCGAGACGGTGTCGCGCCTGCTGGGGCAAGGCCGAATCTTCGAGTACTGGGCGCACGAGGCCTGCTTGATCCCCGTCGAAGAGTGGCCGCTCTTCCGCGTCGTGATGCGAAACCACCACCCGTGGCGCGGCGACGTGATCGGAGAGCATCCGCAGCTCGCGGAGGAAGTCCGCGCCGTCGTGCGCGAGCGCGGGCCGATTGCGTCCCGCGACTTCGACGGCAAGGGCGGCGGTGGGATGTGGAACTGGAAGCCCGCGAAGGTCATGCTCGAGGCGCTGTGGAACTCGGGCGAGCTCGTGATCGCAGGGCGCGTGAGCGGGTTCCAGCGTCTCTACGACCTCGCCGAGCGGGTGATTCCGCACGCGGTGCTGGAGGCGCCCGAGCCAGACGAGGCGACGCGTCTCAGGGAGCTGGCGATCCGCGCAGTGCGAGCACGCGGCGCTCTCACGGAGGCGGGCATCGTGGAGCACTGGCGCTTGCGCGGAGGCGCTGCGCGGATCCGTCCGACGGTCGACAAGCTGGTTCGCGAGGGTCTCCTCGAGCGGTTGCGCATCGAGGACGGCGGCGCGGACGTGCTCGTGGCCGCCGACACCGAGCTCGACCCGCCGCGACCGACGGCCTCGGTGCTCCTTTCGCCGTTCGACAACCTGCTCTGGGATCGCCCGTTCGCACGGCGCGTCCTCGGCTTCGACCACGTGATCGAGGTGTACAAGCGGGCGCACGAGCGGCAGTACGGCTACTACGTGCTCCCGCTCCTCTGGCGCGACCGGATCGTAGGCCGCGTCGACCTCAAGTCGGAGCGTGGCGATGGCACGCTCGTCGTGAGAGCGCTTCACCTCGAGCGGGGCGTTCGTCGCTCGGCCGCGCTCGACGAGGCGTCCGATCGTGCGCTCGATCGCTTACGGCGGATCGTCGAGCTGGAGCGCGTCCAACGGTGACGCTCGTCTCGCGGGACGAGGCGCGCCGCATCGCGGTCCGAGCCCAGCTGCTGGACGGATCGGCGACGGGCGTACTCGACACCGTTCGCCGGCTCGGATTCCTCCAGCTCGACCCGATCTCGACGGTCGCACCCGCGCAGCAGCTCGTCCTCTGGAGCCGGCTCGGTCGGTACGACACGACAGAGCTCGACCGGCTCCTCTGGAAGGACAAGAAGCTCTTCGAGTGGAACGCGTTACATCTGGCCGATCGAGGACCTTCCGCTCGTCGAAGGCGCTCATGCGGCGTCGAGGACACGGGAAATACGCGTGGGAGCGCCGAGCGCACGGAGTTCCTGCGGACGAACGCCGGCTACCGGCGCTACGTCCTCCGCGAGCTCGAGCGCGACGGTCCGCTGCTCTCGCGCGAGCTCGACGACGATTCGGTCAGGACCTGGAAGTCGCACGGCTGGCACGGCAATCGCAACACGGGCGTGATGCTCGACCTCCTCCACACACGCGGAGTCGTCGCGATCGTCGGTCGGCGAGACGGCCAGCGTCTGTGGGATCTCGCCGAGCGCTGGTATCCGGAGACCGAGTCGGTCGCCCTGCGCGACGCCGAGCGGCTGCTCGCGGAGAGGCGCTTCCGCGCGCTCGGGGTAAGGCTGACCGCGAACGGCTGGGAGGCACATCCGCATACCGCGGACGGCCCCGTTCCCGACCGGGTGACGTTCCTCTCCCCGTTCGACCGCCTGATCCACGACCGGGATCGGGCGGAGGCCCTGTTCGACTTCCGCTACCGGCTCGAGATGTACGTGCCGAAGGCGAAGCGGGAGTACGGCTACTACGTGCTGCCGATTCTCGTGGGCGACCGGCTCGTCGGCCGGATCGAGCCGCGCTTCGATCGAAAGACGCGAACGCTCGAAGTGGCAGGCGCCTGGGACGACACCTCGCGCGCTCGCGAAGCCCTCGAGGACCTCGGCGCCTTCCTCGGTGCAGAGCGGATCGAGGCAGACATCTAGCGGTCCCGGGGAGACCACTAGGATCACCGCGATGGAGTTCGAGACCCGCGCGATCCACGAGGGTCAGGAGCCGGACCCCGCGACCGGCGCGGTGACGACGCCGATCTACCAGACGTCCACGTACGTGCAGGAGGCAGTCGGCGTCCACAAGGGCTACGACTACGCGCGAGTCGGCAATCCGACGCGCACCGCGCTGCAGGAATGCGCCGCGTCGCTGGAGGGTGCCGCCCACGGACGAGCGTTCTCCTCCGGGCTCGGCGCCGTGACGACGCTGATGCATCTGCTCTCCCCAGGAGACCACGTCGTCACCGTCAACGACGTCTACGGCGGCATCTACCGGATGTTCACGAAGGTGTACGAGCCGAAGGGATATCGCTTCACGTTTCTCTCGGCGGAGGAGATCTCAGGCGAACTGACGGAGCACGTCAACGAGCGCACGCGCTTCGTATGGCTCGAGACGCCGACCAACCCCGCTCTGAACATCGTCGACATCGCGGCCGCATCCGCCGTCGCCCACGACGTGGGCGCACTGGTCGTCGTCGACAACACGTTCGCCACCCCCTACCTCCAGCAACCGCTGGCGCTCGGCGCGGACGTTGCTCTGCACTCGACCACGAAGTACCTCGGAGGTCACTCCGACGTCGTCGGAGGCTTCGTGGCCACGAACGACGACACGGTTGCCGAGCAGCTCGCGTTCCTGCAGAAGTCGCTGGGCGCGGTCCCCGGGCCGTTCGATTGCTGGCTCGTGCTTCGAGGCGTCAAGACACTGGCCGTGCGAATGGATCGGCACTGCTCGAACGCGGCAGCAATTGCCGCGTACCTCGAGCGTCACCCTCGAGTCGAGCGCGTTCTCTACCCCGGCCTTCCCAGGCATCCGGGGCATGCGATCGCAGCACGTCAGATGCGCAACTTCGGCGGGATGGTCTCGTTCCTGCTCGCGGACGAGCGAGAGGCGATCGACCTCGTCGCGCGAACGAGGATCTGGAAGCTCGCGGAAAGCCTCGGCGGCGTCGAGAGCCTCATCGAGCACCCCGCTCGCATGACGCACGCGTCGACCGCGGATGCCCCGTTCGCGGTGCCGCCGACGCTGGTCCGGCTCTCCGTTGGCATCGAGTCCGCCGAGGACCTCATCGCCGACCTCGAGGCTGCGCTGGCCGCATGACGCCCGAGCCGATCGACGTCCATTACCAGGACGAACGCATCGTCGGTGCGTACCTGCTCGAGACGGCGGACGGCCCGGCACTCTTCGACTGCGGCCCGAGTACGTGCATCCCGTTCCTCAAGGCGGGGCTCGCCGAACGTGGCCTCGACCTGACCGATGTTCGTCACCTGCTGCTCTCGCACATCCACCTCGACCACGCAGGAGCCGCAGGCGTGCTCGTGCGCCAGCATCCCTGGCTCCAGGTCCACGTCTCCGACATCGGCGCTCCGCACCTCGTCGATCCCACCAAGCTCGAGGCGAGCGCGCGACGGCTCTACGGCATGAGCTTCGACGGGCTGTTCGGTGAGCTCGCCCCGATTCCCGCTCAGAACATCCAGGTCGTCGCAAGCAGGGTTCTGGGGCTCGACTGCTTCCCGACTCCGGGACACGCATCCCACCACGTCTCGTACCTCGATGCCGACGGCACGCTCTACGCCGGTGACGCTGCGGGCGTGCGGATCGCGCCGGGCAGCTTCGTCCTCCCGCCGTGTCCTCCGCCCGAGGTCGACCTCGAGGCGTGGGAGCGCACGATCGAGGAGATCGAACGTCGTGCGCCGGGGCGCCTCGCGCTCATCCATTTCGGGACGTTCGACGACGTGCAGGAGCACCTTGCGGCGCTCCGCGACACGGTCCGCAGCTGGGCGGGACGAGTCGAGGACGGGATGGACGAGGACACTTTCATCGCTGCAGCCCGCTACGACGTCTCGCAGGTCGATCCCGAGCTCGTCGAGTCCTACGATCGCGCGGCGCCGTACTGGCACCACTTCCGCGGCATCGAGCGCTACTGGCGCAAGCGGCGCGAGGCGGCGTAGCCCTTGGGGTCAGACCCGTAGGGTCTGACCCCGCTACAACTCACGCAAGGCGTGGGCCTCGAGGTCGGCGAGCGAGACGAACTCGAGCGCCGAGGCGTGCGTCGCCTCGAGCACGACCGGCGGCGCGGCACCACCCTCGAGCGCCTCTTGCCAGCGGGCGGCGACGACACACCAACGGTCGCCAGGCCGGAGACCCGGGAACAGCCATTGCGGCTGCGGCGTGACGAGATCGTTTCCGCGCGACACGGAGAACGCGAGAAACTCCTCGGTCATCACCGCGCAGACCGCGTGGAACCCGAGGTCGACGCCTTCGGTTCGGCAATAGCCGTCGCGGAAGTATCCGGTCACAGGATCGAAGGAGCACGGCTCGAGCTCGCCGCCGAGGACGTTCACCTCACAGAGCCTATGCCCAACCCGTGACGAGCCAGCGGCCGCGGCGGAAGCGCGCGGTCATCAACGTCAGCCGCACGAGGATGAGGATGACCAGCGCGGCCCAGACCCCACGGATCCCCCAGTCCCCCGTAAGTGAGCCGACCAGCACGGCGGCACACGCCAGGAACGCCGCGACCATCGAGCCCGCGAGGAACGGCCCGTCACCCGCACCGATGAGGATCCCGTCGAGCGCGAAGACCGCCCCGTTCAGCGGCTGCATGAGCGCGAAGAGCGGCCACAGGAGCGCTGCCTCGTCGAGAACGGACGCGTCGCCCGTGAATGCGCGCGGGAGCACGCTCGACAGGAGCAACATGACCGCTGCGAACGCACCGCCGAGCCCGACCGAGAGCCAGATCATCCGTTCGCCGGCGCCATAGGCGTCGTCCCGCCGCCCGGCACCGAGCTCGCGCCCGACGATGATCTGTCCGGCGATCGCGACCGAGTCGAGGACGAGCGCGAGGAAGATCCAGAGCTGGAACGCGACCTGGTGCGCTGCGATCGACGCGTCCCCGAAGCGAGTCGCAACCGCGCCCGCGAGGACGAACGAGCCCATGAGCGCCGCGGTACGGATGAAGAGCCACTTTCCCAGCGAGAGCACACGGCGCGCTAGAGCCGGCTGAATGCGCGCCTCGCCGGGCAGCAGTTGACGGACGATCACGACGACGAAGGCGGCACCCATTCCGAGCTGCGCGATCGCCGTTCCCCAGGCGGAACCTTCGATCCCCCAGCCGAAGCCGTACACGAAGAGCACTTCGAGCACGACGTTCACGACGTTGCCCGCAATGACGATGAGGAGCGGCGTGCGGAGATCGGCGACTCCCCTGAGGTAACCCTGTCCGCCCAGCGCGAGGAAGGCGGCCGGGAATCCGATCGCCGCGATTCGCAAGTACGTCACCGCGTACTCGGCGGCATCTCCCTCCCCTCCCATGAGGGAGACGAGCGGACCTGCGAGCACGGCGACGAGCGCGGAGACGGCGAGCCCGAACCCGAGCGACAGCCACACTGCCTGCGCGCCGAGGCGACGCGCGGTCTCGCTCTCCCCGGCTCCGCCGGCCCGCGCCACCTGCGCAGTCGTCCCGTACTGGAGGAAGTTGAAGATCGCAAACAGCCCGCCGAGCACCGTGAACGCGATCCCGAGCGCGGCGAGCTGCGGCCGTCCGAGGTGGCCCACGATCGGCCGTGTCGACGAGGAGATACAGCGGCTCCGCAGCGAGCGCTCCCAACGCGGGAAGCGCGAGACTGACGATCTCGCGGTCGTACGGCGACCGCAGTCTAAGAACCTTTTTCATGATGTCGCCCTAGACGTAAGGGGTTCTATGCTTTGCCGGTAGCTTCGATCGTCGCCTCGTACGCGGCGACATAATCGGCCACCATGTGCTCCGGCGAGAACCGCTCTTCGACCTCGCGCCGAATCACGACAGGATCGAGCGAGTCCGCAAGCTCCAAAACTGCGGTGTCCTCCATTTCGCGGTAGTTGTCGACGACGACGCCGGTTCGCCCGTGATCCACGATCTCGGGAACGGCCCCGCGGCGGGTCGAGATCACGGGCGTTCCGCACGCCATCGCCTCGATCATCATCAGGCCGAACGGCTCCTCCCAGTCGATCGGCGAGATGAGGGCCCGTGCCCCCATGAGGAGCTCGACCTTGTCCGCATGCCCGACCTCGCCCACGTACTCGATCCCACCGCCGAGATGTGGGCGGATGAACTCGTCGAAGTAGCGGATCTCGAGCGGCTCGCGGCACTTCGCCGCGATCTTCAGCGGCAACCCCGTCTCGAGTGCCACCGCGAGCGCCCTGTGAGCGCCCTTGTCCGGGCTCATGCGACCGAGGAAGACGAGGTAGTCGCCGCCCGGTTTTCGCCGGAAGGGATACATCGAGAGATCGAGTGCGTTGGGGCAATTCGCGATCCACGGGAGACCCGGCTTCGGCTTCCGCTGGTTCATCGAGATCGAGATCAGCTTGGCCTTGGGCGCCAGGTCGAGCACCTGCTCGTACAGTCGGCCGGGCTGGCCGTCCAGCGGCCCGTGGACCGTGTGGCAGAACGGGACTCGGAGCAACCCGCCGAACGCGAGCCCGAGCATTCCCGTGTGGTCGTGGACGACGTCGAACTCGTCGCCCTTACGGAATGCGTGGAGGGCGTGCTGCATCTCCCAGTACGTGTGCCCGATCCACTCGCTCGGGGCCGTGTGGAAGACGGAATCGAGGCGGGCGCGCGTCTGCGAGTCGCCCGAGGCGAAGAGCGTCACGTCGTGGCCGGCGTCGACGAGGCCGTCCGCGAGGAGCGCGACGACGCGCTCGGTACCCCCGTACGCCTCGGGAGGAACCGGGAACCAGACAGGGCACACCAGAGCGACTCTCATATGCCTTCGGCAATCGTGACATGGCCGCGCTCGACCGCAATCGTCCACGTGCGCCCATATGCGCGGACACCTTCGATCCGCAGGCCGTCCAGCCAGCTCGGGAGTTCATCCGTCACCGTGGAGACCAGGCGCTGGCGCTCGCGATCGGGCTCGATCCCGAGGAGGACCCGGACGATGAGGATGGGCGTGCCGGCCGCCCACGCCTGCGGCCGCGCGGCCGTCGGATACGCGATCGGAAACGGGGTCTCGTCCCGCGCGTACCCGGCGAACACCTCCGGCAGCGACCAGTCGAAATGAGCGGCCGCCTCGATCAGGGCGCGTCCGATCCGGCGGGCTTCGGCAAGGTGACCGTGCCGGCTGAGACCCCACGCGGCGAGCGACGTGTCGTGCGGCCAGACGGTTCCGTTGTGGTAGCTGATCGGATTGAAGGCGGCCGCGTCGCTCGCCATCGTGCGGATCCCCCAACCCGTCCACAGCTCTTCCGAGAGGAGCTGGTCGACGAGGGAGTCCACGCGCTCCGGAAGCACGATCCCGCTCCACAGGAGATGGCCCATGTTCGAGCAGCGTGCGTCCACCCGTTGCTTCTTGCCGTCGAGCGCGAGCGCGAAGAAACCCCTGCGCGCATCGACCCAGAACGCCTCGTCGAACCTCGCGCGCAGCTCGTCGGCCTCGCGATCGAGGCGGTCGGCCAGGGCCGGGTCGCGCCACACCTCCCGCGCGAGCTGGGCGAGCCCGCGCTTGGCGTCGTAGACGTAGCCCTGCACCTCCACCGCCGCGATCGGGGGCTCGGCGAAACGACCGTCGGCGAAGCGCTGCGAATCGCCGGAGTCCTTCCACGATTGGTTCGCCAACCCATGGTCGACCTGACGGCTGTACTCGACGAAGCCGTCGCCGTCGCGGTCGCCGTAGGTGTCGATCCACTCGAGGGCGAGGAGCGCCGGCCCGCGCATCCTCCGCGCGAACGCCGTGTCATCGGTCCAGCGCCAGGTCTCGGCCAGAAGGACGAGGTAGAGGGGCGTCGAGTCGATCGAGCCGTAGTAGCGCGGGAACCAGGTCTCCGCGCACCGGCCCTCGCGCACCTCGTGGACGATCTTCCCGGGCTCGGCGTCGATCGTGGGGTCCTCGTCCTGCGCCTGGAGCTCGGTGAGCGCGTCGAGCGCGCCCATGGCGATCTCGGGGCCGAGCAGCAGTGTCTGCAACGACGTGATCGCCGTGTCACGGCCGAATACCGTCATGAACCAGGGCATCCCGGCCGCGAACAGCGGGCGGCGGTTCTCCCCCGTTCTCATGCGCAGCGCGGCGAGATCCGCGATCGAGCGGTCGAACGAACGCCGCAGGCTCTCCCAGCCGCCGCGCACGCGCGGCACGCGCAATGTCCACGCTGCCACGGAGTCGCCCACGGTCTCGCGCGCCTCCTCCAGCTGCTCGGCGGTCTCGCTCTCGCCGTCGAGCGAGGGGAGGACATCGACCGTGAGCTCCCAGCGCTCGTGCGGGTCGAGGGACAGCGCGAAGGTCATGGCGTTGTCGTCAAGGCTGCCCTGTTTCGAGAACACGAGGTTCGTGCTCAGATCGCCGCGCACATCGACGATCGAGAGCTGGCGCCGTGTCGTGTCGTGGGTCGCTGGCGCCGGAGACGGGAGCGGCTGCGCATGCTCCGGGTCACCGAGTGAGAAGTCGTGGAGCTTCACCGAGATGATGTCCGCGAAGTCGGCTTCCGCCTCGAGCCTGAGGTCGACCTGGAGGCGCTCCGTGCTCTCGTTCCGCACCGCAATCCGTTCCTGCATTCCGGTGCCGATGAAGCGCTCTCGCGCGATCGACAGCGAGTCTCGCGGCAGACCGTTCACGGAGGAGTTCCGGAGGTAGAAGGCGGCCTTGAAGTGCTCGACCCGCCCCGAGGAAAGAAGGAGCGGGGTCGCTCCCCCGACGCGCAGCACTAGCCGCGAGAGGAAGCGCGTGTCGTGGGCGAAGAACCCGCTCGTGTCGGCCGCGATGTCGCCGCGATCGTCGCAGACGCAGAACGTCGACCCTTCGAGGATCGTGAGCATCGAGAGCGGCGCTACTCCTCGCGGCGCACGATCCGGCCCCCGCTCGACTGGGCGAGAGCCTTGATCACGATCTCGTCGACGTTGACATGGAGCGGTCGGGTGAGGGCGAAGAGCACGCAATCGGCGACCTCGTCCGGCGTGATGGGGTCGACGCCTTCGTACACGGACTTCGCCTTCTCGACGTCTCCCTTGAAGCGTACGAGCGAGAACTCGGTCCCGGCGACGAGGCCGCCGTCGACCGTCGTGATCCGGATCGGGCGTCCGAGCAGGTCCTCGCGGAGCGCGTAGACGAAGCCGCGGAGCCCGAACTTCGCGGCGACGTACGACGCGGCGTTCTGGTACGCCTGGCGGCCCGCGACCGAGCCCGTGAAGACGATGTGCCCTCCGTCTCGGATGTGCGGCAGACACAACCGCGTCATCCGCATCACGCCGTCCACGTTCGTGTGCAGGACGGTCGCCTCGTCCTCGGGGTTCGACTCCCAGAACGGGTAGCGGCCGAGCGCGAGCCCGGCATTGTTGTAGAGGATGTCGATGCCGTCGAGCTCGCTGGCCGCGCGATCCACGAACGCCGCGCAGCTCTCCTCGTCGGTGACGTCGAGCGGAAGCGCGAGATCGGCTTCGATGCGCTCGACCCGCCGAGCACCACCCGCGACCCGCACGCCGGCTTCGCGAAGCTTCCGCACGGTCGCGGCGCCGATCCCGCTCGACGCACCCGTCACGATTGCGGTCTTGCCCTCGAGCTCCATGGCGCCCTGAGCCTAGTCCAGGTCGTGGGGTCAGACCCCACGGGTCTGACCCCGTTCGGTCAGGTCAGCTCGATCGACTCGATCACGATCGGCTCGTGCGGACGATCGCGCTCGTCCCGATCCACGTTCGAGATCAGGTCCGCCACATCCTGCCCCGTCGTGATCCGCCCGAAGACGGTGTGCTTGCCATCGAGCCACGGGCACGCGCCCGCGGTCACGATGAAGAACTGAGAGCCGTTCGTGTCGGGTCCCGAGTTGGCCATCGCGAGGTAGCCCCGCGCGACCGGATGCTCGTTGAACTCGTCCTCGAACGAGTATCCCGGCCCGCCGGTACCGTCACCGCGTGGGCACCCGCCCTGGATCATGAACTCGGGAATAACGCGGTGGAACACGAGGCCGTCGTAGTAGCCGTCGGCAGCGAGCTTCGTGAAGTTCTCGACCGTCTGCGGAGCGTCGTCGTCGAAGAGCTCGAGCTCGATCGTCCCTTCACTCGTGCTCATGACGGCTCCGGACACGTCCGCGACGCTACCAGCGGACGACCGCGTCAGGCCGAGCAAGGCGTCCACGTGAGGTCGGGGGCCAGCTGAAGGCGAAGCACGCGGGACATGCGTGAAGGGGGCGGTGCCGCAACTCGAAACACATGCCTACTGGAAACCTGACCGGCCGCACGTCTACGACCTGCGGCTCAGCGCCAAGACGGCGCAGCGAGCGTTCCCGCTCAGGGTACGCCCGCGCGAATGCGCTGGAAGTCATGCTCGGAGAGCGAGAGGAGCCGCATCGACGTGCGCGGCACGACCGTGGCCGTCCGCTGTCCCGTCAGGAGGAGTGCGATCTCGCCGAACGTGTCGCCGGCACCGAGAGCGCAGCGGCTCGGCCCGAAGCGCTTCTCCCAACTCCGCGGCCGCGCCGGGTAGAGGCGGCGGGGAGCCGCCCCCCACCGCCCTACTCGGTGTCTCCCCCTGGGCGTTGAGCAGGGGGCAACCTTCGGACCTCGGCCGTCTACGCAGCCGCCGAGTGCGTGACGACCCGCACGGCCGTCAGAACGGGAGGCGTTCCTTCCGCGAGGAGCTCGGCCTTACACGCTCTCGCTTGAACCAGCACGCGGTCACCGAGCACAAGGTCGTCGAGCTCCCTCTTGCCCTGACCACGAACCTTCGTGGTGTCCTCGTTGACGAGGATCGAATGGGACGCCTCGTCGTATGCGCGCCCCCAGCGATTCCCGCTCGTCACGTCGACGGTCAGCGCCAAGGCGGTCATGCCCGTGAGCGTTCCCTTCAAGACGACCGTCACCTTGGGCTTGCAGGTCGGGCCAGTTGGTAGTGGCTTGCCGGCTGTTTCGGGCTTGCCCTTTCCCGGTGGCGGTGCCGCGACCGCGACCGAGGCACTAAGGCTGAGCGCGAGTAGCCCAACCAGCAGAACCTTCAGTTTCATGACTGCCTCCTCAACGCGAATACGCACGTGCTCACAGGAGTAGACGCCAGCCAGCTGCAAAACTTGCGAGTTCTCGCGGATTCCCTCTAAGGAGTGACAGTCAATACCTGCGGCCATTGAGCACGAGATCGCACAAAGCACGCCTGAACCGGGCGCGTGCTCTCCTGAAGCAATTCAGCTAGACGACGGCGCTAGTCGTCGAGGAGGAACACGGAGTACAGCGCAACGCTTGCAGCGCCGAACGCGGGCCGAGCAGGAGGCGCAGGAGGCGTCGCTCTTCAGAACGACGCGCATTACGGGCGGACTACGGGATCAGTACGCCTGCCGGTTCGTGGGCTGCATGAATGCGCCAATGATCCAAAGCAACGGGAAGAAGATGCCCAGGAAGAACATCCATCCATGTCCGTTTCGAAGTGTCCTGAGCCCGAGCCAGATGAACAGGACGATCCAAATGACAGCGCCGATCCCGATTCCCCACCACATTAGATGGCCTCCTTGTCAGTGGTCGCGGTACGAACGGGTTCACAATAGTTGGCTCGGCCGCGTCGTTTTCCTCCACTCATCACCTATAGATCAACTCCGCCCGCGAGCCTCGAGCTCGTGTTCCTCGATCCCCGGATAGCTCGCGAGGTCGGCGTTGTCGCATTTGACGAGCGCCATGCGCTCGCTACTGACGGCTCTGGGGCTACGCGTGAGCAGCTCCTGGCTCCGGGGCTGGAGACGCCACCTGTGCCACAGGCCTCCAACGTCCGAACACAGCCATCGCGAGGATGACCAAGCCGATGCCCGTCAGTAGCAAGGCGACGCCGACAACGATGCTGAAGATCGAGAGCATCTCGGACATGAAGCCCATGTCGAGCGCTGTCGCGAGCGCTGTCTCCGTGACCCACGTGTTGCGGGCGCTGTTCGAGATCGGCTCGCCGTTCTCGTCCTTCGCCGCCGCGGCCTCGTCGTTCGTCCCAGCTGGATCGCTCGGATTCTCGGCCGACTGGTACCGCCCCATCTCCGCGTAGGTCAGCCCGCCCGTGCCCGAGAGCGTGTGCTCGCGCATGATCTCCGCCTGTGCGAGCGCCTTTCGGCCCGTATCGACCGGCTCCCCGGCCCAATCGGGAGCGTGCTCGGCGACCGCCGGGTCTTCGATCGGCCCGAACGTGATCCCCTCGCGCTCGATGTGGTCGCGCGTGAAGTTGAATCCCCAGATCCCGAGAGCGATGACCGCGATGCCGAAGACGATCAAAACGCCTCCCGAGACGTAACCGCCGATCCGCAAGAGCTTCCCTTCGCCCATCGCCTTCCTCCTTCGCTAGGAACGACACTGCCCGCGCTGCAAGCATCTTGACGCACGTCGGCAGGGAGTTCGCGAGACTTCGTGCATGTGCGTTGTCTTGAATGTCCTGCTCGGATGACTGCTTGGCACGCCATCACGGCGGAGCGGACGTGCCAGGAGCTTGGCGTCGATGCGTCTTCGGGCCTCGATGCCGCTGAGGTAGAGCGGCGGCGCGAGCAGTTCGGGCGGAACAGGCTAGACGAGCCGTCGAAGGAACCTGGCTGGCGGGCGTTCCTACGTCAGTACCGCGACCTGATGCAGCTCGTGTTGCTCGGTGCTGCCGTCGTCAGCATGGTCGCGCTCCAGGAGTTCTCGACTGGTGTGGTGATCATCGGCTTGACCGTGCTGAACGCGGTGTTGGGCCTGAATCAGGAGGGGAAAGCCGCGGAGAGCGTGGCCGCGCTCCAGAAGATGCTCGTGATCAGAGCACACGTTCGGCGTAGCGGCGACTTGGCCGACGTTCCCGCCGAGGAGCTCGTTCCTGGTGACGTGGTCTCGTTCGAAGCGGGCGACAAGGTTCCCGCTGACGGGCGACTGCTTGTCGCGGCGACCCTGGAGATCGAAGAAGCCGCGCTAACCGGAGAGAGCACGCCCGTCCTGAAGACCGTCGAGCCGGTCGCCGGGGACGAGGTTGCACTCGGGGATCGTGTCGACATGGCCTACATGAACTCGACCGTCACACGGGGGCGCGGCGAGATGGTCGTCACTGCGACGGGGATGGCCACTGAGGTCGGGGAGATCTCCGGGATGCTCAGCAGCGTTCAGCAAGAAAAGACACCCCTCACTCGGCAGCTCGATCAGCTGACGGTGTTGATCACGATCATGGCGGGAGTTGCGCTGGCGCTGGTCGTGGTCTTCGGCCTCCTGAACGGTGACGACTTCGACGAGCTGTTCCTGATCGGGATCAGCCTCGCGATCGCTGCCATCCCGACGGGCCTACCCGCGGTTGTCACGACCATGCTCTCACTGGGAACGCAGGCGCTTGCAGCCAAGGGTGCGATCGTCAAGCGGCTGCGGTCGGTCGAGACGCTCGGTTCCACGTCGGCGATCTGCTCCGACAAGACGGGCACGTTGACCCTCAACCAGATGACGGCGCGTGAACTGGTGGTCGTCGGCCATCGCTACTCGGTCGACGGGGAAGGATATTCGTCCAACGGCCGCATCCTCCACGTCGGCGACTCACCAGAGATCGCCCTCGATCCCTTCCTTCAGCCCATGGCCCTCGCGAACGACGCAGTGGTTCGCGATGGCGAGATCGTGGGTGATCCGACTGAAGCTGCGCTCGTCGTTCTTGCCGCGAAGGGCGGCATCGATGTCGATGAGACGCGGCGCGTCTACCCACGAGTCGGAGAGGTGCCCTTCGACTCCGAGTACAAGCTGATGGCCACCTTTCACGAGATGGAGGCTGACGGCAGGAGAGTCGTTCGATGCTTCGTCAAGGGCGCGCCCGACGTTCTGCTGGCGCGCTCTTCCCACCTCCGAGATGCAGACGGATCCTCGATCGCGACGGAAGGCGTTCTCGCGCAGGTTCTCGCCGAGAACGACCGTTTGGCGAGCGAGGGGCTGCGCGTGCTTGCCGTGGCTACCCGTGACATCGACCCTTTCGCCTTCGACGGCGCTGGCACGCTGCTCGATCAGGTCGACGGTCTGACTCTGCTCGCGCTCGTCGGAATCGTCGACCCGCCGCGCAGAGAGGCTCGGGACGCCATCGCCCGCTGCCAGGAAGCCGGAATACGGGTACGCATGATCACGGGCGACCACGCGACCACGGCCGCGGCGATCGCAGCTCAACTGGGAATCGAAGGCCGTGCGCTCACAGGCATCGAATTCGCCGCACTCAGTGACGCCGACCTGGAGCGCGAGGTCGATGGCATCGGAGTGGTTGCTCGTGTGGCACCCGAAGACAAGGTGCGCCTCGTTGACGTGCTCAAGCGCAAGGGCAACGTCGTCGCCATGACTGGGGACGGCGTCAACGACGCTCCGGCGCTCAAGCGGGCAGACATCGGTGTTGCCATGGGCATCACGGGCACGGAGGTGACTAAGGAAGCCGGTGACATGATCCTCACCGACGACAACTTCGCCACCATCGTCGCCGCAGTCGAAGGCGGCCGCGGCATCTACGACAACCTCATGAAGTACGTCCGCGTTCAGCTCGTGATGCTGGGCGGGTTCATTTTGACGTTCGTAGGAGCGGGTATCTTCGACATCGCAGGTGGCGCTCCACTAACGCCACTTCAGATCCTCTGGATCAACTTCGCCGTCGATGTCGTACTTGCCGTCGGCCTGGGGTTCGACGCCGCTGCTCCCGGCCTCATGAGACGCAGGCCGAGGGACGCAGATGCGCCAGTTGTGAGTCGCGCTCTTGCTATCCGAATTGGGTTGGCGAGCCTTGTCATGGCGGCACTTGCACTCGGCGTCGTTGCATGGGGCGAGCATCGCTACGACCTCGTCGTGGCAACCACCATGGGTCTAACCACTCTCTCCCTCATGCACATCGCCGCGGCGCTGGAGGCCCGCGACCCGATGGAAAGCATCTTCAGCAGGTACACGATCGCGAACCGGCGGTTCGTACAGCTCATCGCGGTCGCGCTCGTGCTGACGTTCCTCGTGACCGCCCTATCGCCTCTCCAGCGGATCTTCGACACGGTCTCCCTGACGAGTTCGCAGTGGGGAATCTGCCTTCTCGGCCCCATCGTCTTCCTTGCGTTCGCCGAGCTCGGCAAGCTGCTCGATCGGCGCACCGTCGGGGGGACGCCGTCGGCTGCGGAGGCGTGAGCGAGCGACCGGATTCGGGCCCGAGCTTCGGCTGATCGGGCCCCCGGCAAGTTGGCCCCCGGCCGCCGAAGACTCAGGGAGGCGAGGGTGGTACGTCCGGGACGACCGCGGGTATGCCTCGATCTCCGCGTCCGGTGCTGGCAGACCGGGTCACAGCCGAGCTGCTCCGACAGATGCGGTTCGTAGGCTCTCGGTGTCCTCGAGAACGGAAAGGAGTCCGGAATGACGCAGTACGAGCCTGAACCGTCTGGGTGGGCCACTGGGGGCGCGATCTTCGCCGGAGTTCTGATGCTCGTTGTCGGCGTATTCCAAGCGATCGCCGGGATCGCTGCGATAGCAGACGACGGCTTCTACGTCGTGACGCAGAACTACGTCTTCGACCTCGACCCGACCGCCTGGGGCTGGATCCATCTCATCCTCGGCGTTCTTGTTGCCATCGCGGGCTGGTCTCTCATCGCCGGGAAGGTGTGGGGCGGGCTGGTTGCCATCGCGCTGGCGACTCTCAGCGCGATCGCGAACTTCTTCATGATTCCGTACTACCCGTTCTGGTCGATCCTCATCATCGCGCTCTGCATGTGGGTGATCTGGGCGGTTACACGGCCAGGTGTCTATCGAACTCCGTGACGCGTTAGACCCGTGACGGCCTAGTTCTTAGCCGTCATGTGGAGGCGGTCGGCCGACGCGCACCGTGGCGTGCTAGGTACACACCTCGCAAGACAGCAGAAGCCCCGAGCGCGAGGGCGGCAAGGAGGACGAGAACGATGCCCACGCCCGGCGTTCCCCCGAGAACGTCTCGGTTGTCGAGCCAGTTCTCCAGAGTTGTCCAGAACATGACGACCGACACGAGGAGTACCCCAACCACTCCGATCCAGGAGCCTCGAACCATCGCGCGGATCCAGCCAAGAGCGAATGCCCCGCCGATGATGACAAGCCACCCGTTGTTCGGGCCTTGCGTCCCGTCGAGTCTCGCGCTTCCGACACTCGTCCACGTCAGGAACACACCCAGCACCGCGACAGCGACAGCGATGGACGCAACCCACCCCAGCCGAAATGCCACCGCGGGGCGGCCTGTAGCTTTCTCCGGCAATGCGCGACGACGCTAACACGGGTGCTCGGAAGAGCGGACGCCAGGGCCTCGCGGTCGTCGCGCTCGTTGCTGTAGCCCTGTTCGTCGTCGTGTACAGGCAGGTACTGGGGATCACCCAGAAGCCGAGCTGGCCACCGCCGCCCGATGCGGTCACTCCGGCCGGGGCGGAAGCCGCGACGAAGGCGTTCGCGGCTCGCAGTGGATCGCGGCCTCACGATGCGGCGCTCGATTTCGCTTGGTCGACGGCGGTGACCATCGACCCGTGGGTCGAGGGAGCCAACTTCTTCCCCCGCATCTTCGAGGATGTCGAAGGCGCGAAGTCGTCGGTGCACATCCTGATGTTCGGCTGGCGCGAGGGCTCCGTCGGCATGCGGATGGCTGCGTTGCTCGAGCGAAAGAGGGCGGAGGGAGTCGAGGTACGTGTCATCGTGGACGGCTACGGCTCCAGACCTCACGGCGAGGCTCGGACGATGTTCACTCAGCTCGCAGCCTCTGGGGCGCAGATCGTCGTCAACGACGTGTTCCCCCTCGACCGTGACGGCCTCTATCCGGACGACCAACATGTCGACTGGCGGCAGGACGAAGTGGGTCGCGCGGACCACCGCAAGCTGTACGTGATCGACGGCTCGGTCGCGTGGACGGGTGGTGCGGGAATCGAAGATCACTTCGAGAACGGCGGCTTCCACGACGTGATGGTGCGGGTCACCGGTGACGTCGTCCGGCAGGCGCAAGCGGCTTTCCTGACCAGCTTCCGCGGACACGGTGGCCCGCTGCCGACCGACCTTTCGGCGTACTTCCCGGAGCCAGCGGAGGCCGGCTCGACGCCGATCGCTGTCGCGCAGGTGATTCCAGGTGGATTCGTCGCCGCCTCGCAGGCGATCCGGGAGCAGATCGACGGCGCGGGTGAGCGACTCGACGTGATGAACCCGTACCTCACTGACGCCGACATGCTCGAGCGGATCGTCGCCGCGGCGCGGCGCGGAGTGAGCGTTCGCGTCGTGGTCTCCGAGACGTCCAACAACGACCAGGCGACGGCCGCCTTGGAGCACTGGTATCCCGTCCTCATCGCTGCGGGCGTCGAAGTGTGGGAGCTACCGGACACGGTGGTGCATGCGAAAGTCGTGGTGGCCGACGACGTCGTCAGCTTCGGCACGGTGAACCTCGACTCGTGGGCGCTCTACCGCAACTCGGAGATCATGATGATCGCTCGTAGTCCGGAGGCGGCGGCGTTGTTCGAGAAGCGACTGTTCGAGCCTGACATCGCCCGCTCGAAGCCGGGCGAGCCGCCGTCCGGCACGCAGGAACGCTTCAAGAGTTGGTTCTGGGACAAGCTGAGCTACTTCCTGTGAGCGCGTCACGCTCGTCGAAGTCGGCGACTTAGAATTCGTTCGCCGAGAAGGAGAAGGCTCTCATGGGGCTGTTGCGCCGTCGCAGTGGGGCAGATGGGACGAAGTACCGGATGCGCGAGAAGATGTTCGCGATCGGCGACGACTTCTGGATCGAGAACGAGGAGGGAGAGCGAGCCTTCAAGGTCGACGGGAAAGCGCTGCGGATTCGCGACACGCTCGTACTCGAAGACGCGGCCTCGGGTGCCGAGCTTTACAAGATCCAGGAGAAGAAGCTCACGATCCGCGACAAGATGGAGATCGAGCGCGGAGGCGCGACGGTCGCCACGGTCAAGAAGGCGCTGATGACCCGTTCCGGGATCGCTTCTCGATCGAGGTCGAAGGCGGCCCGGACATGGAAGCGAAGGGAAATATCGTCGACCACGAGTACAAGATCGAACGTGATGGCGAGCGAGTCGCCGAAGTGTCCAAGCGCTGGTTCCGGATACGCGACACCTACGGCGTCGAGATCGCGTCGGCGCAGGAGGACGCGCTCATCCTCGCCGTCACGGTCTGCATCGACCAGATGGCCCGAGGCTGACCCGCCCGCCGGCAGCCCCAGCGCTCGGACTCGGCGCGAGGGGAAGGTGTGATCGTCTGGGTCGAGTTGTGGGCGCGCCTCGGCTGGGTATCAGACTTGACTCAACGGCACTCACATCTATCGAAGGAGGACACATGGCAGGCAAGACGGACTTCACTGAGGAGGAGTGGAAGAACCTCCAGCAGGGCGTCACGGGCGCGGGCTTGCTCGTCTCAGCAGCTCATCGCGATTTCACAGACAGCTTCGGTGAGGCGAGCGCCGTCGCGAAGCAACTCGCCGCGCATCGTGATAGCGAAAGCGAGCTCGTTCGCGAGATTTCGGGGACACACGGCACCGGGTTCGGTTTGGTTGCGTCACCGAAGGAAGTCGTGGAGGGGACGATGAAGGCTCTGGGCGCTGCGGTGGCAATGTTGGGCGCTAAGGCTCCGGACGAGCTTGATGCCTATCGTGGCCTGGTGCTCGAGGTTGCGACGGCGGTCGCGGAGGCCAAGGGCGGGATGAAGGACGAGGAGACTGCTGCGATCGCGAAGATCACACAAGCGCTCGGAGCCTAGCCACGCTCGGGATCGTCGCTCCTGACCTCACCGGCCCGACTACTTCCTCGATGTAGCGACCATCCTCGACGCCTCGCTCGCAGGCCCGCCCCGCGAATCAAGCCCCAGCCCGCGCTGACGAGCCGAGGGGGTGGGTATGCCGAGGCCAGACCTGTGTCGTGACCGCCGGCATGCATGAGCGGAGGTCACACCAGAAAGCCGCTCTGCGCCTGGGGTTCAAACGCTACCAGCTCGCGGCGGGTTGCCCGACGACGGCCGTCCACACGTCAGGACGCACGGCCCCCGTCGGCATGGGCGGTGAGGGACTCGAACCCCCGGCCACGTGTGTGTAAAGCACGCTTCAGAGAGCGCCGGAAACCGGGAGGATTTGGGCACTGGAACGGGTTCAGTGCCTAAACGATCCTGGCCGCCCGCTCGAGCCGTCCCTGAGAAGGGGCCGGGCGCGTAGGGAGAGGGTTGGGCTGTGGAGACCACCAGGGGAAAGCGAATGGTCGCCGCGCCCGTGTCACGCCCGGTTACTCGCAGCGTAGGCCCCGAGGTCGAAGTCGTCTACAGGCGCGATGCCTCCCCGAACTCCCGCTCCCAGCACTCCGGGTGGAAGATGTGCCGCTCGCCGACGCCGTCCGACTCCACGCGCCGCTCGTCGTCTGTGGGTTCTCCTCCTCGTGCGGCTCCCGCTTGCACTCGGAGCAGCGCAGAGGTTCCTCGGGCTCGTCGGTCACGAGCCCACAAGGCTGAGGGCGGAACTAGACTCAGACCGACCTGGGCGCGGTCTCTTCCCGGGGGTTCGGGTCTCGCACTTCCCCTGCCCGACTCGGGCTCCGATCTCCGCCGTGCCCCGGTAACGCCTCTACGTAGACCGGGCGCATAGACCTCACGGTCGGACGTACTCAACGTTGACTCCCCTCGGACCGGCCTGCACGGTCCCGCGCCGACCGGCGCAAGTCTCCATCGAGGTGGGCAGGCCCTCTGCGGCGAGCTTCCTTGTTTCCGGGGCAAACAGGAAGCGCGTGCGCGCTGCCGCAAACTGGAAGGGGATTAGCGTGAGAATGCGATTGCGCCGGGGAGGGCTGCGTCTTGGCCTGCTCGGCATGCTTGTGGGAAGCGTCATGTTGACGCTGCTCGTCGGATCGTCGGCGGCAGCGCCAGTGTGTACCCCAGATACTCCGACACCGGGTGTAACGACCTGCGTGTTCGCGTACACGGGCGCCAGGGATGAATGGGTCGTGCCCGCGGGGGTGACCACTGCGACGTTCGATCTCAATGGCGCTGCGGGCGGCCGTGTCGCGGGCTTTGCGCCTATGCCGGGTGGCGCGGGCGGCGAGGGCGCCCATGTGCAGGCGACGCTGGTGGTCACAGCGGGTGCGACGTACTATCTGCGCGTCGGCGGCCGGGGTCAGGACGGAGAGTCGTTGGGGAGCGGCAGCGGCCCCGGGACGGTCGCGGGGGGTTTCAACGGCGGCGGCACCAATACGCTTACGGACACGTGCATCGGCTGCGGCTTTGTGGGCGGTGCAGGGGAGGCGCGAGCGACCTGCGCACTAGCGGCGACGGTCTCGCCGACCGACTGCTCGTTGCGGGCGCGGGAGGCGGCGGGGGCCTTGGGGGCGCGAACCTTGACACCTCTTCGGAGCCCGGCCACGGGGGTGACAGCGAGGCGACAGCGCTGACCGTGTCCGGCAACATTTCCGGCAGCTCGCGCACGTGTTCGGGTGGTGAGGCGGGGACGCTAGGTGGGCCCGGGGCTGCCGGTGCCGGAACCGGCTGCCTTTCTGGGTCCCCCGGCGACGCTGCTGGCGGTGCACGGTGGCGGCGCGATCGACGTTGTCGGTGTCGGGGCAGGCGGTGGCGGCTACTACGGTGGCGGCGCAGGCGCCGCGTCAAGTCAGCGCGGTCTCGGGCGGCGGCGGGGGCTCGAACTTCGTCGATCCCGGCGCCAAGCCAGGACACGTCCGTTATGAACGGGGTTCGTCCCGGGAACGGCCTCATCACGATCACCTACACCGAGCCACCCTCGGCGCCGACCTGCAACGGCCAGACTGCGACCATCTGGGTCAAGGACGGCGTGATTCAAGGAGGGCCGAACAACGGCAAGGCCCACAAAGGCAAGCTGAACGGCACCGCCGGGAACGACGTGATCGTCGGCACCTCCGGAAACGACGCGATCTCCGCGGCGGGTGGCAACGACCTCGTCTGCGGCGGCGACGGCAACGACCAGCTGCAGGGAGGCGACGGGAACGACACGCTCTTCGGCCAGAAGGGCAATGACCAGCTGCAGGGAGGAAACGGCAACGACACGCTCTCCGGCGGCGACGACAACGACGAGCTGAAGGGCGGGGACGGCAACGACGAGATGACCGGTGGCGCCGGTGCGGACAAGTTCAACGGCGGCAGCGGCACCGATAACGCGACCGACTTCGCGCCGGGCGAGACGAAGACCGGTGTCGAGGTGTTCCCCACCGCCGACATCTCGCTCTCGACGGGTCCCGCCGGGTTGCCGGGCTTTACAGGGCGTGACGGTCAGTAACGCCGGACCCGCCGCCGCCGCGGTGATCGTGCTCGTTGAGTGTCCGGGAACCTTCACTCCTCGTATCTCCCCCAACATGGGTTTCACTGGCGGTCCACCAGGAGACGGCAACTATCAATCGGGCACTCCCATCCCGAGCGGAGGGTCGAGGAACTTTGAGGTTGACTGCCAGGAGGATGGCGCCGACGGCTACGCCGAGGTCTTTTCCTCCTCCCAGCCCGACCCGGACTCGACCCCGAACAACGCTAACCCAAGCGAGGACGACTATTTCGTTATTTCCTAATGAGCCGCAAGAGGCACTGTCGCCGCCGGGATCGCTCGGCGGCGGCAGCGTGCCCCGCTCATCGCCCGACGCTAGCCGACGACGCATCGAGGGAAGGCCCGCTCCGGCCGGCCTTCTCCGTTCAGGTGCGTCAGTTCACCCGCCCGCCTCGGGCTCGCGCTCCTCGGATCCGCAGGTAGCTCGGGCAGTTCTTCCTCAACTGGAGCAGGCCCACACAAGCAGACCTCCTCCTGATCTCACGGAGATTCGCCTAGCTGTCCTTTACGGTGAAGTTTCCTTTGAGGATGGGAAACTCGCCCAAGTCGAAGAAGGCCGGGCAACCCTCACCTGGGCCGAACCGAAGTCCGTGCTGTTGGTGTCCGCCCCGGCCCCAGGAGAGCCGTTGTCGGTGATCTCGAACTGAACCTCGGAGCCGACGGGGAACAAGGGGTCATCCCCCTGATCAACCGTACCCTTCACAGCCGCCCTGTTCCCGTTTACGGCGAGGCACGTCACGTGGCCGCTGATCTGCACTTCGAAGCCGAGGAAACTGCTAAAGCGGGTCTGCCGGAACATCCCCTGGGCATCCTCGCCTTGGGGGCCGCTCTTTGCGTTCACTCGGACGGTGAGAGGATCGCCCGACGCCGACAGCCTCTGAATCTGGCCGGCGACGCTGTCCTCATTCGGGACACCGCTCGCAACTGCGGTCATGGAAAGCGCGGCGGCGACGAGCGCCACTACTGCGATTCGTACCATCACTCCCCTCCCCTTCGATGTGGAGCGACTCTATGCCGATGAGCGCCTCGGTGTCAATCCGCACAAAGATGCGCTGAGAACCGCGCTCCGACCTCCGCTCAACACGTTCCAAGACTCGCGGGACGACACTCCCGACCGAACTCGACTTCAACCACGTCGCGCAGGCCCGCCTCAAGCTCGCGCTCCTCGATCCGCAGGTAGTGGGCTCGGACTTCGACGCGCTTGCCGTGAACCGTGCAGCAGGAGCCCGACTCGCGCGTTAGTTGCCTCCGAGCCGGTCGTGATAGGCGCTTGCGATATCCAGAGCCTGCTCCTCAGATACAGACCCCGGCGGCCCATGCAGATCCACACGGAACGTTCCACTCCGCCAACTTCCAGATCAAGTAGCCCTTCGACACTTCCACACGCTCAAATGAAGGCCCGCTTCGGCGGGCCTCCTCCGTTCAGCGGTGCGTCAGTTCAGCCCGCCCGCCTCCAGCTCGCGCTCGACAATGCGGAGGTAGCTCGCGAGTTCAGGGTCGTCGCCGCGAACCCTCGGTGAAGGCAGCAGATCAGCCCCTACTGGTACATCGCGATGCGTGCCGCAATCGGCTTCCGAACTCGTCGAAGACTGACGCGCAATCTGCCCAGATACAAGACGAGACGGATCGCGCCAAGCACCACCCCGACGACGGTGCCGATGATTCTGACGATCTTCAAGATCGCGTCGTCGCCGCCTCCCCAGTCCCAGACTCCCCCTGACGCTCTGACCATAGTCTGCGAACTCCTCAATCCGCAAGCAGCTCGCGAGATGAGGGCTCGCGCTCCGCTGTGATCTCCGCGAAGTGCTGGAGCCTGCGCGTGCCTTCCGTCAGGTACCGCTCGAGCCGGCGCAGCGCGGCCTTCTCGTACTTCGGCGACCCGCGCTCCGCTGGGTGAGTCTCGCGGCGATCTCAGGAAGTACCGGCGGCGGCCGGCTCATTCACGGCGTCGTGGTGGTGTGCGCCGTCCTCGTGGACCTGCCGCGGAAGGCGAGCACGACGCTGACCGCAATCACCCAGAGGGCGAGGACAAGGAAGCCGACGAACGAGATCGCGAGCGGGAGGAGCGCCGCGGCGGGGAAGCCCGCCCAGCCCAGCCAGCGCGGAAGGAGACCGTGCCTGAGGGCAGCGAGCGAGACCGCGCCGACGAGCAGGATCGCGGCCAGCATGGCGCTCGCCAAGAGCAAGAGGCCGGCATCCTCGAACAGTCGTCGCGTGTTGGGGTCGAGCTGGAACTCGTCGCCCATCGCCGCGAACGCCGTCGCGCGTGAGACGGCATTGCCGGCGAGCATCAGCGCAGCGCAGGCCGTCCCGCCGGCCCAAGCGACCCCAGCGAGCATTGCCGTGTCCTCCTCGGCCCGTCTGATGAGGCTCCCCAACGCTCCGGCGAAGAGGACGAAGGCCAGCGCCGCTCCTGCGATCGAGAAGAACGCGACCGCCTCCTTGGAGCGGTTACCGCTGTCTGCGTAATAGTCGAGGATCTCGCGGTCGCTCGCGCCGACCTCGATGCCCACTAGCTCGCGCTCCTCGATCCGCAGGTAGCTCGCGAGCTCGGGATCGTCGGCCGCCTCGACTTAGCGATACACTGAGCTCACTCGATAGCTCACCTCTCGTCGTGACCCGAAGTCCTGAGCCATTGCGCCGGGTCGAGCGAGAAGAGAGGGGCTATGTCCTCACCTTTCGTCACGGTTCGCTACCCCGACGGGGCATGGGAAGTCACCGAGTGGGAGAAGGTTCCGAACACCGGGGAGACGTTGCGGCGGAGCAGCGGAAAATGGATCGTTACAACGACCGTCGTGGATACAAGCGGGCATGTCATCGTGGCTTGGAGGCGCGAGGCGAAGCGGGCTGAGCCGTAGACGGCGTCCCCGCTCCTCGATCCCCAGGTACTCGCGAGGTCTCACTCATCTTCGAGTTCGCCAGGCTCGCCGTGATCTCCGCGAAGTCTCCGGCCGCGCACGCGCAGCACGACTCCAGGTGGTCGAGGAGGTAGTTCTCGAAGGCGGGTACTTGAGCGCTATCGGAGAGCCGCGGGGCCGCGGCGGAATGAATCCGCCGCGGCGGCCCTTCC
>CAVWTX010000016.1:0-415713 GCA_963758065.1 uncultured Thermoleophilia bacterium
ACCGAGCGCACCATCCGCTCTAGCCACTCCTTGCGCTCGGCCCAGCCCCACTCGGTGAGCCAGAGGCGGCCGACCAGCTCGAACGAGCCCGGATGACGCCTCGCGAGCCTCGGCCAGGTCCGCCTCGGTCTTGTTGACGGCCGCCACGTAGTCGGAGACCGCCGCCGCGTACCTCTCCACGCCGAGCACGCGCCGGAGCGTCGTATCGGCGAGGTAGCCGTCCAGGTCGGCCCGTGCGTCCTCCAGTGCCCCCTCGGCCTCGGCGACCTCGGCGTCGTCGTCGCCGGGCCGCGGAACGAACGTTGCGGCCCGCCACGCCTCCTCGCCGACGGGGTCGGCTACGCGCGTTCCGTTGTAGTCTCGTCCGGTCAGCCGCTCCTCGATTGTGTTCAGGACGAAGGAGTCGAGGGCCTGCGCGTGGGCGTACGCGTGCTCCGAGCATCTCGGCTGCCTGCACATGTAGTACGGGCTCCGGTTCCGCCGCCCGCTGCCGCTCAGGTACATGGCCCGGCTGCACGACGAGCAGATGGCTACGCCCTGGAGCAGGAACCGCTCCGTGAGCCGGCCCGTGCGCGCCGACGGCTTCGCCTTCGCCTGGCACTTCTTCCACAGCGCCCGCGGGACGATAGCTTCGTGCGCGTCGTCCCTCGTCGCGTCGCCGTAGCGGGCCTGCCCGAGGTACGCCGCGTTGCGGATCATCCCGGCGACGCTGTTGTCCGCGAGCACCCGTTGCTCCTCGCCGGAGGGCGTCAGCGGCGCCAGTTGCTCGGTCGCCCACCGGGCGAGCCTCGCCCATGACCATCCCTTCGCCCGGCGTTCGAAGAGCCCGAGCACGATCGGCGCCGTCTCGGGGTCGGGAACGAGCCGCCGGTCGGGGCCGCGCACGTAGCCGAGCGGGATCGTGCCGGCGACGTGGATCCCCCGCTCGACGGCCGACCTTGTGGCCGCACGGAAGCCCGCCCGCGCTCGGTCGCGCTCGAACTCCGCGATCCCGAGGACGAAATGCGTGCTCAGCCGCCCATAGGGGTCATCCTCGACTGTCTCCGAGGCTGAGAACAGCCTGCCCCCTGCGGCCCTGATTCGGTCCAGGGCGCCGATCGCGTCCTTCAGCGAGCGGCTGAACCGGCTGAGGTTCCAGACGACGATCGCGCCGACATCGCCGCGCTCCACCATCTCGATCGCCCTGTTCCAGCCGGGCCGCGACGCGTCGCCGCCGCTGGCGTCGAGCTCCTCGACGACTTCGACAACTTCCAGGCCCTCGCGCCTGGCGACCGCCTCGATCTGCTCGTGCTGTAGGGCGGGCGAGATGAACCTGTCGGCCTCGCGGCCGCCGACCCTTGATACCCGTAGGTAGCCTACGGCCCGCATGGCGACGACCTCCATTCTTGATCGCACCCACGTATCAGCGGCTCGCGAAGGAGCACCTCTGGATGCACTTCACCCGGATGGGTGAATACGACATCGCGGACGTCCCGATCATCGTCCGCGGCGACGGCTGCCACCTCGAGGACTCGAACGGGAGGCGCTACATCGACGCCCTCGCCGGGCTCTTCTCGGTGAACATCGGCTACTCGTTCGGCGACGAGATCGGGCAGGCGGCGCACGAGCAGATGCGCGAGCTGCCCTTCTACACGAACTGGTCGTACGCGCATCCGCGCGCGATCGAGCTCGCGGCGGAAGTCGCCTCACTCGCACCAGGCGACCTGAATCGCGTGTTCTTCTGCTCGGGCGGCTCGGAGGCGGTCGAGTCCGCGTGGAAGCTCGCGCGCCAGTACTACCTCGCCCGCGGCGAGAAGCACCTCCTCGGACTCGTCACTCCCGGAGCCCGCGCCGGCGCGCAGGAGCCGGAGGTCGCCACGACGAGATCGTCGCCGCGGTGGCGCCTACGCCGCGACGCTACAAGGCGATCGCGCGCCACATCGCCTACCACGGGACGACGATGGGTGCGCTCTCGATCAACGGCATCCCGGCGATCCGCGCGCCCTTCGAGCCCTCGCTGCCCGAGGTTCGACACGTCTCGAACACGAACCGCTACCACCGTCCGCCCGAGGAGACCGAGGCCGAGTTCACGCGCTTCCTGCTCGACGAGCTCGAGCAGGCGATCCTCGCGATGGGGCCGGAGACGGTCTGCCTCGTGCACATGGAGCCCGTGCAGAACGCGGGCGGCTGCTTCACGCCGCCCGAGGGCTACTGGCGCGGGGTGCGCGAGATCTGCGACCGCTACGACATCCTCCTCTCGGCGGACGAGGTGATCACGGCCTTCGGCCGCCTCGGCCACTGGTTCGGCTCGGAGCGCTACGACATCCGGCCGGACATCGTCACGATCGCGAAGGGGCTGTCCTCGTCGTACGCGGCGATCGGCGGTGTCGTCGCCACCGAACGGGTGATGGAGCCGTTCATGGGAGCGACGTCGATGTTCTCGCACGGGATCACGTTCGGCGGGCACCCGGTCATGTGCGGCGATCGCGCTCAAGAACATCGAGATCATGAAGCGCGAGCGGATCCCCGAGCACGTCCGCGAGAACGAGGACGCGTTCCGCGCGACGCTCGCGCAGCTGCTCGACCTCCCGATCGTCGGCGATCTGCGCGGGACGGGGTACTTCTGGGCGATCGAGCTCGTCAAGGACAAGGACACGCGCGAGACGTTCTCGGACGAGGAGTGCGAGAAGCTTCTCCGCGGATACCTCTCGACCGCGCTCTGGGACGCGGGCATGATCTGCCGCGCGGACGACCGGGGCGATCCGGTGATCCAGATCTCGCCGCCGCTCGTCGCCGGGCAGGCCGAGTTCGACGAGATCACGGGAATCCTCGGCGAGGTGCTGACCGAGGCGACCGCGCTCATGCGCTGAGGCCGAGGAAGGCGGCGGCCTCGTCCAGCCTCCGGGAAACGTTCGGGTCGTCGCTACTACGCGTCGCGGGCGCAGCGGAAGCCGGCGAAGAGCTGCCGTCGGTATGGGTAGTCCCAGTTGCGAAACGTCGTGCGCGCCACGAGCGGGTCGGTCGCCCAGGAGCCGCCCCGGAGAACGCGGTACGTGTCCCCGAAGAAGATCTCGGAGCACTCGGGGTACGGGAAGGCGAGGAATCCGGGATACGGCTTGAAATGGGACGACGTCCACTCCCAGACGTCGCCACCCATCTGGACGACACCCGACAGGGCTCACGCCGCCGGCGTAGGAACCGACCGGCGCGGGGAGAAGCGACGGCGCTCGAGGCTCGCCTCGAAGCCCATCCACTCCTGCCCCCACGGGTACCGAAACTTCCCCTCGTGCGAGTGCCAGCCCGCAGCCCGCTCCCACTCGATCTCCGTGGGGAGTCGCTTACCGGCCCAGCGCGCGTATGCGTCAGCCTCGTACCACGAGACGTGCTGCACCGGCTCGTCCGGGGGAAGGGGCTTGCGCCGGCCGAAGTGGATGCGTTTCCAGCCGTCGTCGCTCTCTTCCCAGTAGAGCGGTGCGCTGACACCCTCGCGCTCGCGCCACTCCCAGCCCGCCGGGCTCCACGGCTTCCTCGAGCGGTACCCCTTGTCCTCGACGAACTCCGCGAACTCACGGTTCGTGACCGGCGCGCGATCGATCCAGAACGGTCGTAGCTCGACCTCGTGCGCGCCGAGCTCGCTGTCGTAGGCCCACGGCTCGCCGACCGCCCCGAGCACGAACGAGCCCGCTCGAATGCGAATCTCGGCGGGGCCGCCTGGTGCACGGTCGGGAGTGGTCGTGCGAGGCACCGGGTACTCGGCTCCGGTCCGCAGCTGGAGCGTCTGGAGCATCGTCTCCTGGCGCTGGAGCTCGTTCTGGACGACGAGGCCGAAGACGAAGCCCTCGTGCAACAGCGCGTTCGGCGCGTCGAGATCGACGTGTTCGAGCGCCTCGAGGACCCGGGTGCGCACGTCCTCGGCGTATGCCCGCACCGCAGCGGGACGTAGCAGTGCCAGCCCGGGCCGCTGCTCGTCTTCGTGCCGGAACGCTTCCTCGACCTCGGCGTGGCGGAGGATGACGGGCGGATCGCCGTTCAGGTTGCGGAGGAGCCACAGCTCCTCGAAGTTCGCGATCCGAGCGTAGTCCCACACGAGCGGAGAGGTCAGCAAGGAGGCCTGGGTGGCCAGCTCGTCGTCCGAGATCGGGTCGAGCAGCTTCTCCGTGGCCGCACGCGCCCGTTCGAGCGTCTCCTGGATCTCTGCGCGACTTCTCCATGCCGAAACTGTGACGGAGCCGGCGGTCGTCAGAAACCGCCGTTCGGGTGAGCTGCGTGCGTCGGTCGCTCGCCGAGGTTCGACGGCTGCCCGATGCAGGCGAGGGGATAGCCTTATGGCCTCGACACGAGAGAGGAGCCGGGAATGACGGAGAGCCAGAACGGGGCCGGTGGTTGTCGCGCGCGACGTGACGCGCCGATACGGGGAAGGTGAGACCGCCGTGGACGCGTTGCGCGGCGTCTCCGTGGACATCGCGCCGGGCAAGGCGACCGCCGTGATGGGGCCCTCGGGCTCGGGCAAGTCGACGCTGATGCACATCCTGGCGGGCCTCGACAAGCCGACGACCGGGGAGGTTCAGGTCGCCGGAACGGAGATCACGACCCTGGGAGACAACGACCTCACGAAGCTGCGGCGCGAGCACATCGGCTTCGTGTTCCAGTTCTTCAACCTCTTGCCGATGCTGAACGCGAAGGAGAACATCCTCCTCCCGCTGACCATCGCCGGCGAGAAGCCGGAGGACGGCTGGTTCGACCAGCTCGTCTGCGACGTCGGGCTCTCCGATCGGCTCTCACACCGGCCGGCGGAGCTGTCGGGCGGGCAGCAGCAGCGTGTTGCCATCGCCCGCGCACTCGTCTCGAAGCCGACCGTTCTCTTCGCGGACGAGCCCACCGGAAACCTCGACTCGGCGACGAGTGGGGAGATCCTCGAGCTTGCTACGCCGGTCGGTCGACGAGTACGGCCAGACGATCGTCATGGTCACGCACGACGCCCGCGCGGCGGCCGTCGCCCATCGCGTGCTCTTCCTCGCCGACGGTGAGATCGTCCGCGAGCTCGGCGAGTGCGACCCGCACACGATCCACACGGTCATGGAGGAGCTCGCCGCCGCGTGATCAAGGTCGCCCTCCGCGGCCTCGCGGGTCGCAAGCTCCGTGCCGTCCTGACCGCCATCGCGATCGTCCTCGGCGTCGCGATGATCAGCGGTACCTACATCCTCACGGACACGGTCCAGCGAGCATTCAACAACCTCCTCGTCGATTCGTACGCCGGGACCGACGCGGTCGTGACCGGCAAGGGACTGGACATCTCCATCGACGGCGAGAAGCCTCCTCCGCCGCCGGTCGACGCCTCGCTGCTCGACGTCGTGCGCGGCGTCGACGAGGTCGCCCTGGCGACCGGCAGCGTCCTCGACGAGCGGAACACGAAGGTCCTCACGCCGGACGGCGAGGCGGTGAACTCGGAGGGCTGGCCGACGCTCGGTTTCGGCATCGACACGGATCCGGCGCTCGCCCAGTTCAACCCGCTCAACCTCTTCGAGGGTCGCTGGCCCGTCGGGCGACGACGAGATCGTCATCGACGCCGGGACAGCCGACAAGCAGGGATTCGAGGTCGGGGACGCCGTTCAGGTCTCCACGCTGCAGCCGAAACGCCCGTTCGAGCTCGTCGGCGTCGCCAAGTACGGGGAGGTCGACAGCCTCGGTGGCATCAGCTTCGTCGTGTTCACGATCCCGGCCGCCCAGGAGCTCCTCGGGCGAGAACGTCAGTACGACGCGATCTCGGTGGCCGCCCGCGAGGGTGTCTCCGAAGACGACGTCGTCGCCGCGATCTCCCCCGTTCTCCCCACCAGCGCCGAGGTCGTCAGCGCGACGGCCGAGGCCGAGGAGCAGGCGGACGAGGTGAGCGAGTTCACATCGATCTTCAGGTACTTCCTCCTCACGTTCGGCTTCATCGCGCTCTTCGTGGGCGCGTTCGTCATCTTCAACACGTTCTCGATCACCGTCGCGCAGCGCACACGCGAGTTCGCGACGCTGCGGACGATCGGAGCGTCGCGACGCCAGATTCTCGGATCCGTGATCCTCGAATCGCTCGTGATCGGGCTTGCCGCGTCGCTCGTCGGCCTCGGGCTGGGCGTCGTCCTCGCCGAGGGGATCGAAGCGCTCTTCGGGAGTCTCGGCGTGGACCTCCCGAGCGCCGATCGAGTCTTCGCCACCAGGACAATCGTCGTCTCCCTGGTCGTCGGTATCGGCATCACGCTCCTCGCGGGCCTCTTCCCGGCGATCCGTGCGACGCGCGTGCCGCCGATCGCAGCCGTCCGCGAGGGTGCGACGCTTCCGAAGTCGAGGTTCGCCCCGTTCGTGCCGTGGGTCGCTGCGCTCGTCGTCGTGGCGGCGCTCGTCGTCCTCGGGCGGGCGATGTTCGCCGACAACGCTGGGGACAGTCGACCGGCTGCTCTCGATCGCCGCCGGCGTGCTTCTCCTCTTCGTCGGCGTCGCGATGCTCTCGTCCCGCGTCGTTCGGCCGCTCGCTGCGCTCAGCAGCCCGATCGGCCGCTGGGCGGCGTTCGCGTTCACCGTGCTGGCCTGGCCGTTCTTCCTGCTCCCGTACTGGCTTCAGCGGTACGGGGCGTTCGGCGCTGGTTCGGCCCTGCGTCGAGTCGCCGCCTTCGTCGCGGGCACGCTGCTCAACCCGTTTCTCGTGCCGATCGTTCTGGTGATGTGGCTCCGCCGGGCCGTCACGAGGTGGGAGCCGGAGTGGCCCGTGGAGTTCCCGGGCGTCGTTCCGGATCGCGTCGCCGCACGAACCGGCGGCGAGAACGCGCGCCGGAACCCCGGCCGGACAGCGGCGACCGCGGCGGCGCTCATGATCGGGATCGCACTCGTCGCGTTCATCGCCACGCTCACGAACGGGATGAAGGCGTCGAACCGCGAGGCGATCGAGCAGCAGATCGCCGCCGACTACGTCGTGACCTCGCTCGACGGATACACGCCGTTCGTCGCGGCTGCGGGCGATGCGCTCGCCGCGTCTTCCGTGCCCGAGGTCGTTACCAGCGTTCGCTCCGACGCGGGGCTCGTCGGTGACATTACGACGGAGGTCGGCGGCATCGAGCCCGACACGATCGCCGAGGCCTACGTCTTCGACTGGCGTGAGGGCGACGAGAGCGTCCTCGCCACGCTCGGGACGACGAAGGCGGTCGTCAGCTCGAACTACGCCGAGGATCACGACATCTCGGTCGGGGACGCGCTCACGCTTCAGTCGACCGCGGGTCGGAGGGCGACGATCACCGTGGCCGGGACCTTCGAGCCGCCGCCGTTCTATCCGCTGATCGAGAGCGTGAACGTCTCGACGGAGCTGTTCGACTCCCTCTACGACCGTCCCCGCAACCGCTGGACGTGGGCGAACGTCCCGGGCGAGCCGAACGAGGAGAACCGCGCGGCGCTGGAGCAGGCGATCGCCGGCTTCCCCGACACGCAGCTCGAGACGCGTGACGAGTGGATCGAGCGCGAGGACGCTGACTTCAACCAGTTCATCTCGTTCCTCTACGTCATGCTCACGCTCGCGGTCTTCGTGAGCATCTTCGGGATGATCAACACGCTCGTCCTGTCGGTCTACGAGCGGACGCGCGAGATCGGGATGCTCCGCGCGATCGGCATGACGCGCCGGCAGGTGCGCCGCATGATCCGCCAGGAGAGCATCATCACGGCGCTGATCGGCGCCGCGGTCGGGCTGCCGCTCGGCATCTTCCTCGCGGCGCTCGTCAACCGGGCGCTCTCCGAGTACGACGTGCGCTTCTCGATCCCGTGGGTGCAGCTCGCCGTGCTGACGATCGTCGCGATCGTCATCGGGATCCTCGCCGCGATCATGCCCGCCCGCCGCGCGGCGAAGTTGAATCCGCTCGAGGCCATCGCGTACGAGTAACCTCGGCGACATGGGCCGCTTCGCCGTCCGCGGGCTCCTGAGCCGGAAGCTCCGAACCGCGCTCACCGCGATCGCGATCGTCCTCGGTGTCGCGATGATCAGCGGCACGTTCATCCTCACGGACTCGATCGACCAGGCGTTCGACCGGATCTTCACCGACATCAGACAGGGGTCGAACGCAGTCATCTCCGGGAAGTCGGCGTTCGACTTCACCGAACAGCAGGGAGTCGCGGCGCCGACGCTCGACGAGTCGCTCGTGCCGAGAGGTTCGCGCTCTTGCCGAGCGTCGCCGAGGCCGAGGGCAGCGTCGACTCGGACGCGACGCAGTTCATCGGCGACGACGGGAAGGCGGTCGTCTTCGGCGGCGCGCCGAACCTCGGCTTCTCGATCGCGAACGGCGACTCGGTCTTCAACCCGCTGACCCTGATCGAGGGCGACTGGCCCGGGCCGAACGAGGTCGCGATCGACAAGGAGACCGCGGCGAAGGAGGACTTCGAGGTCGGCGAGACGATCGGCGTGCAGGCCGAAGGGCCGGTCCAGCGCATGCGTATCTCCGCCATCGTCCAGTTCAGCTCCGGCTTGACGATCGGGGGCGCGACGCTCGCCGGCTTCGACCTGCCCACGGCTCAGCGACTGTTCAAGAAGGTGGGACGGCTCGACGAGATCGCGGTCGCCGCCAAGCCGGGCGTCACGGACGAGGAGCTCGATCGACGAGATCGAGACGATACTGCCTCCCGACGCGCAGGTCCTGAGCGGTAGCGAGCAGGCGCAGTCCGACGCCGCGGAGACCGACGAGTTCATCTCCTTCCTGCGCGCGTTCCTGCTCGCGTTCGGCGGGATCGCGCTCTTCGTCGGCTCGTTCGTCATCGCGAACTCGCTCTCGATCACGATCGCCCAGCGCACGCGGGAGTTCGCGACGCTACGGACGATCGGCGCGACCAACCGGCAGATTCTCGGCTCAGTCATCATCGAGGCGCTCGTCGTCGGAGTCGTCGCTTCGATCGTCGGCCTGTTCCTCGGCCTCCTGCTCGCGGAGGGCCTCTTCGGCCTCTTCGACGCGGTCGGTTTCACACTGCCGAACGCTGGGCTCGTCTTCGAGCCGCGGGCGGTGATCATCGCTCTCTCGGCCGGGATCCTCGTAACCCTTCTTGCGAGCGTCTATCCGGGGCTGCGCGCCACGACCGTGCCTCCGATCGCTGCTGTTCGGGAAGGCGCCGTCCTGCCGGGCGAGCCGCTCGATCGCGTGCGGGGCACGTGGAAAGCAGTGCTCGTCACGGCGCTGGGCGTGGGACTCGGCATCTTCGCCATCGGCACGAGGCCTGTGAACACAGTCGTGACCATCGTGCTCGCCGTCCTCGGCCTGCTCCTCACGCTGTTCGGCGGCGCGCTCTTCCCGTCGCGCACGCTCGGTGCGCTCGTGTCGGGCGCGCTCGGCTTTGGAGCGCTCCTCTTCGGGCTCTTCGTCCCCGGCCTCGGCACGACGAGCGTGCTGCTCTGGATGGGCCTCGGCGTGCTGCTCGTCTTCTTCGGCGTCGCGCGGGTCACGACGCGGCTCATTCCACGGCTGGCGGTGCTCATGTCCCCGATCGCGCGCTGGACGGTCTTCCTGTTGTCCGTGCTGTTCTGGCCGTTCTTCACGCTCCCGTACTGGCTGCTCCGCTACGGCGCGTGGGGGCCAGGGAGTGTGGGCCTGCGCGTGCTCGCGTTCCTGGGAGGGGCTGATCAATCCGCTCCTGCTGCCGATCGTGCTCGTCATGTGGATCCGCAAGGCAGTGAGCAGTTGGAACCCCGAGTGGCCGATGGAGTTCCCGGGCGTCGTCCCGGATCGCTCGACGACGCGGGTCGGCTCCGAGAACGCACGCCGGAACCCGCAACGCACGGCGTCGACTGCCGCCGCGCTCATGATCGGCCTCGCGCTCGTGACGCTCGTCGCGACGCTTGCCGCCGGGATCATCGCTTCGTTCGAAGGCGCGGTGAACGATCTGTTCACCGGCGACTACGCGATCACCGCCCAGAACAACTTCTCACCGATTCCGATCGACGCGGCCGAGGCGGCTGCGAAAGCGCCGGGCGTCACCGCCGTCGGCAACGTGCGCACGGGAGAGGCGCTCGTGTTCGGCGAGGTCGAGTTCGCGACGGCCGTCGATCCGGGCATGGCGCAGGTCATCTCGATGGATTGGAAGGAAGGCTCACAGGAGGTCTTCTCCGAGCTCGGACAGAACGGCGTGTTCGTCGACGACACGTTCGCCGACGACCACGATCTCGAGCTCGGCTCGCCCGTCGAGGTCACCTTTGCGAACGGGACGACGAGGGAGTTCACGGTGAAAGGGATCTTCGATCCGCCGACAGGTGGCTCGCCGTTCGGCTCGGTCACGATGTCTGCTGAGGTGTGGGACAGCCAGACGCCGCAGCCGCGGAACCTCTACTCGTTCGTGAAGATGGAGGGCGGCGAGACGGACGCCAATCAGGCCGCGCTCGACGCGGCGCTCGCCGACTTCCCGAACGCGAAGGCGCAGACGCGGCAGCAGTTCATCGACAACCAGATCTCGGGGCTCAGCTCCGTGCTGAACATCCTCTACGTGCTGCTCGCGCTGTCCGTCATCGTGAGCCTGTTCGGGATCGTCAACACGCTCGTCCTCACGGTGTTCGAGCGAACGCGCGAGATCGGAATGCTGCGGGCGATCGGAATGACCCGCCGGCAGGTGCGGCGAATGATCCGGCACGAGAGCGTCATCACGGCGCTCATCGGCGCCGCGCTCGGGATCGCGCTCGGGATGGTGCTCGCCGCGCTGCTCATCGCGCGTGTCGACTTCCTCGTCTTCTCGTTCCCGACGACGCAGGTGATCGTCTTCGTGATCGCGGCGATCGTCGTCGGGATCGTCGCCGCCATCTTCCCGGCGCGACGCGCAGCGAAGCTCGATCCGCTCACGGCTATCGCGTACGAATGACGTCGTCGGCCTCGAGGCCGACGATCTCGGCGTCGGAGTAGCCGGCCTCGCGAAGCACCTCGATCGTGTGCTCGCCGACGAGTGGTGGTGGGGAGCGGTGCACCGCGCGCTCACTGTCGAACGAGAGCGGGACCGCTGCGAGCCGGAGGTCCGGGATGCTCGGGTGAGCGACCGGCTGGAGCATTCCGAGCGCCTCGGTCTGCTCGGCCGCCGCGACATCCGCGACGTCGGCGACGGGAGCGGCGGGCACGCCTGCGGTCGTAAGGAGCTCACGCCACTCCGTGCTCGAACGCTCGCGCAGGCGCTCCGAGAGCAGCGCCACGAGCTCCTCGCGGTTCCGCACGCGGTCAGGGTTGGTGCGGAAGCGAGCGTCCGAGACGAGCTCGGGCAGCGTCGACCACATCGCAGAGAAGCGCGAAGAGCCGATCGTTCCCGCCCGCGATCATGAGCTCGCCGTCACCCGTGGGGAAGACCTGGTACGGCGCGACCATCGGAAACACCGTTCCCTGTCCGGTCGGCACGGTTCCGTCCGCGAGGTAGCCGACCAGGTGGTAGCCGATGTACCCGAGTGCCGTCTCGTAGAGCGACGTGTCGACGACCGAACCCTCGCCCGTTCGCGCTCGCTCGAGGAGCGCCGCCACGATGCCGAGCGCCGACCAGATCCCCGTTCCCATGTCGATCAGGGACGAGCCGACGCGTACGCCGGAATGGCCGGGCTCTCCCGTCATGCTGATGAGGCCGCCGGCCGCCTGCATGAGCGCGTCGTAGCCGGGCTCGCTCGAGAGCGGTCCCGCGCGGCCGTACGCGCCGATCGAGCAGTAGACAAGGCGTGGGTTGCGTGCGCGTACGAGTTCGGGGCCGAGCCCGAGACGACCGGCGAGACCGGGGCGCAGGCTCTGAAGGAAGACGTCCGCGCCGCCGGCGAGCCGCATCACGATCTCTCGGCCGCGCTCGTCCGCGAGCGAGACGGCGAGCGAGCGCTTCCCCGCGTTCACCGCCAGGAACATCGCGCTTTCGCCGTTCCAGAACGGAGGCCCCCAGGCACGGCTGTCGTCACCCGTGTCGGGCCGCTCGACCTTGACGACCTCTGCGCCCAGCGCCGCCAGGATCTCGGCGCAGTACGGCCCGGCAATGGAGGTCGTCACGTCGACGACCTTCGTGCCTGCGAGTGGCAGGAAGGGCATCGGCGAATCATCGCTTGCTGAGAAGATGCGCGGATGCCGGGCTGGCTCGACTTCGACCGCTTCACCGAGTGGGTCTCGGGCGAGTGGTGGAGCTACCTCGTCATCCTCGCGGTCGCGACGATCGACGCGTTCTTCCCGCTCGTGCCCAGCGAGACGCTCGTCGTGATCGGCGGCAACCTCGCGAGCTCGGGCGATCTCGTGCTCTGGCTCGTCATCCTCTCGGCCGCAGCCGGCGCGGTCCTCGGGGACAACATCTCGTTCGCGATCGGGTCGTGGGTGGGAGAGCACACCGTCAAGCGGTGGTTCTCGAGCGAGAAGGCGCACCAGCGTCTCGAGTGGGCCGAGCGCACCCTCGACGAGCGCGGCGCCTACATCATCATCATCGCCCGCTTCATCCCCGGCGGCCGCACCGCGGTCACGTTCGCGGCCGGTTACATCCCGACCTTCCCATGGCGGCGATTCATCGTCTACGACATCGCCGCAGGCGTCCTCTGGGCGACATACGCCTCCCTGCTCGGATACTTCGGGGGCAAGACGTTCGAGGACCACCCCCTCTGGGGAGTTGCGCTCGCTCTCGGTATCGCTCTGACGCTAGGGCTCGTCGTCGAGGCGGTCAGGCACTTCCGGCAGCGCCGGCCGACGACCTAAGAACCCCTTTCACAACGAGCGACCATGTCGCGATGCGGCCCTGGACGCCACGAGGCCGCGTCCTCGGTCGCGTCCATATCGGCTCGATATGGACGCTCCCTGCGTCCTTGCCTCGTGACGTCCAGCATCCGCCTCGCGACGGGCGATCATTATGAAAGAGGTTCTAAGTGCTCCCCGCCGGAAGTACGCCCCGCTTCGCGCGGCTGCGAACACTTCGCCTGCCTTCGTCCTCAGTCGCCCCGATATGCCTGCATATCGGGGCTCCCTGCGTCCTCGGCCTGCTCGGTTCTCGCCGGCGAATCACGACCGTACTTCCGGTGGGAAGCACTGAGTCCGAGGTCGCGCGCAGCCCGCAGCCCGTAGACCACGGCTGCGAGGAGCACGACGAGGGCCAGGAACCCGTGCAGGCCGTTGATCCAGCCGCCTTGCGTCGCGGGTGACAAACGCGGTGTGAGAGACTCGACCGATGGCGAAGATCCTCGTTCATCTCACGTGCGGTCCCGAGAATCCGACGAAGGCTGCACTCGGTTTCCTCGTCGCAAAGGCTGCTGTCGACGAAGGGCACGAGGTCTCGATGTTCCTCGCCGGCGACGGCGTGCAGCTGCTACGGGACGCCGTACTCGACTCGTTGACGGGACTCGGTACGGGAAGTCTCCGCGAATCGTACGACGCGGTGGTCGCGAGCGGCGCGCGGCTCTACGCGTCCGGGATGTCGAGCAAGGCTCGTGGAGTGGCCGAGCCGGACTTCGAGGACAAGCCGGTCGAGCTCGCGATGCCGAACCGCCTCGTGCAGCTCGCGCTCGAGAGCGACCGCGTCATCACGTACTGACACACGTACGCTCCGGGGGTGAACCGTCTCGCCGAGGCGACGAGCCCGTACTTGCTCCAGCACGCCGAGAACCCGGTCGACTGGTACCCCTGGGGCGACGAGGCATTCGAGCGCGCGCAGGCCGAGGACAAGCCGCTGCTCGTTTCCGTCGGCTACAGCTCGTGTCACTGGTGCCACGTCATGGCTCACGAGTCCTTCGAGAACGCGGCGACTGCGGCCGCGATGAACGATCTCTTCGTCAACGTGAAGGTCGATCGCGAGGAGCGGCCGGACATCGACGCCGTGACGATGGAGGCAACCGTCGGGATGACGGGAGCCGGCGGATGGCCGACGACCGTGTTCATGACGCCTGACGGGAGACCGTTCTACGCCGGTACGTACTTCCCGCCGGAGCCGCGCCACGGCATGCCGAGCTTCGGCGACGTGCTCCGTGCCGTCTCGCAGACCTGGCGCGAGCGCCGAGGCGACGTCGAGCGCCAGGCCGGTCGCATCGACGACGCGCTCCGGAGCGTCGCCCAGGCGCCGCCGTCCTCCGAGCCCTTGACCGCGTCGCTTCTCGCCGACGCGGCCCGCGGCATCGCTCGTACGTTCGAGCCGGCCTTCGGTGGGTTCGGGCGAGCGCCGAAGTTCCCGGCCGCCTCGACGCTCGAGTTCCTGCTTCGGCGTGGCGACGAGGACGCGCTCGCGATGGTCACCGCCACGCTGGACGGCATGGCCGCGGGCGGTATGTACGACGTCGTCGGCGGGGGCTTTCACCGCTACTCGGTCGACGATCGCTGGCTCGTCCCGCACTTCGAGAAGATGCTCTACGACAACGCCGTTTTGGCGTCGGCGTACCTCCACGCCTGGGTCGTCACCGGGCGAACGCGCTACCGCGAGGTGGTCGAGGAGACGCTCGACTACGTCCTCCGCGAGCTGGCGCTCTCCGGGGGCGGGCTTGCATCCGCACAGGACGCCGACACCGAAGGAGTCGAAGGGCTGACCTTCACGTGGACACCTGAGGAAGCTGCCGAGGTCGGCTTGCCGCGCGAGGTTCTGGAGCCGTTCGAGCACGGGCGGTTCGTCGTTCGGGGAACGCTCGACCCAGAGTTGCGCGCGCGCGTGCTCGCTCAGCGCGCGACGCGCCCCCAACCCTTCCGGGACGAGAAGGCGCTCGCGTCGTGGAACGGCCTTGCGCTCGCGGCGCTCGCGGAGTCGGCGTACCGGCTCGAGCGAAGCGACTGGCTCGACGCCGGGCGGAGCGTCGGGGAGTTCGTGCTGGGGTCGCTCTCTGCCGAAGACGGGCGGCTTCTCCGCTCGAGCCGCGACGGCCGGCCGGGTGCCGCCGCGTTTCTCGACGACTACGCCAACGTTGCGTATGGCCTCATGGAGTTGCACATCGCGACGGGCGAGCTGCGTTGGCTGGCCGAGGCGCGGCGGCTTGCGCTCCTGGCGATCGAGCTCTTCGAGGACGCCGAGCACGGCGGCTTCTTCCTCTCCGGTGCGGACGGAGACGACCGCGTGCCGCGCACCAAAGAGCTCCAGGATACGCCGATCCCTTCGGGGAACTCGATGCTCGCGCTCGTCCTGCTGCGGCTCGCTCGCATCTGGGGCGACGACGAGCTCGAGCGGCGTGCGGTGTCGGTGTTCCGCCTCGTCGAGCCCGCTCTGAGACGGGCGCCCGGTGCGTTCGCCTGGGCGATCTGCGGGCTCGATCTCTGGTTCAGCCCGCCACGGGAGATTGCCATCGTCGGGGCAGTCGACTCACCGGTCGCCCGCGCGGCGCTCGCTCCCTTCCAGCCGAATGCCGTCGTCACCGTCGGTCCGTCGGAGGAGGTCCCGCTCCTGGCCGGCAAGGGCCTCGTCGACGGGAGAACGTCCGTCTACCTCTGCGAGCGCTTCGTCTGCCGCGTTCCGGTGACGGACGTGGCCGCGCTGGCGTCGTGACGAGCCAGCGCTGACCGGCGAACGTCTGCTCCCACTGGTCAGGTAGCGTCCTGCGGATGACGACGACGGAGCTGACCGGTGCGGAGGACGTCGCGTGGGACCTGTCCGACCTGTACGAGAGCGGCGAAGACCCTCGCATCGGGCAGCACGTCCAGGAGGTCGAAGAGGCCGCGGCGGCCTTTCGCGCGCGGTACTACGGCCGGGTCGCGGAGCTGAGCGCGGACGAGCTCGTCGAGGCGATCGACGAGCGTGAACGAATCGAGTCGATCTTCACCCGCGCGATCTACTTCGCGCACCTGCGGTTCTCGACCGACATGGCCGACTCGCCGCGCGGGGCGCTTCTCGCCCGCCTTACCGAGAAAGGCGCTGTCGTGGATACGCAGCTCCTGTTCTTCGGGTTGGAGCTCGCCGATCTCGACGACGCCGCAGCCGACGCGCTCCTGACCGATCCGGCACTCGCGCGCTGGGAGCACTGGCTGCGCTCGGTCCGGAAGTTCCGGCCGTACATCCTCACGGAGCCCGAGGAGAAGATCATCACCGAGAAGTCGGTCTCAGGAGTCAGTGCGTGGGACCGGCTGTACGACGAGCTGCTGGGTGCGCTGAGGGTCGACCTGGACGGGACCGAGATCAGCTTCGAGGAGGCGATGGCAAGGCTCTACTCGGGCGACCGGGACGAGCGGCGGCGGGCGTCCGAGGCGGTGACGGTGACGCTCGAACCGGGCCTGCGAACGCGCACGTTCATCTTCAACACGATCGTCCTCGACAAGTCGGTCGAAGACCGTCTGCGGGGCTACGAGACCTGGCTTTCGGCCCGCAACCTGCGAAACGACACGACTGACGAGGCCGTGCAGGCGCTGATCGACGCCGCCGTCTCGCGCTACGACGTGGTTCAGCGCTACTACGAGCTCAAGGCTCGGCTGCTGGGTCTCGACCGGTTGGCGTTCTACGACCGGATGGCGCCGATCGCCGAGGACCCGACGAAGTCTTCGTGGGACGAGGCCCGGCAGATCGTCCTCGACGCGTACGGCGACTTCTCGAGCGACGTCGGGGACATCCTCGAGCGCTTCTTCCGCGAGAGCTGGATCGACGCGCCGGTGCGCGAGAACAAGCGTCCCGGAGCGTACTGCGCAACCAACGTCCCGGACCTGCACCCGTACGTCTTCATGAACTTCACGGGTGACCGCCGCTCCATACTCACGCTGGCGCACGAGCTCGGTCACGGTCTGCACGGATACCTCGCCCAGCCGCTCGGGCTGTTCAACGCGAACACCCCGCTGACGACGGCCGAGACCGCGTCGGTGTTCGGCGAGGCGCTCACCTTCAAGCGGCTGCTCGCCATCGAGGAGGATCCGAGCCGAAGGCTCAACCTGCTGGCCGGGCGGATCGAGGACTCGATCGCGACGGTGTTCAGGCAGATATCCATGAACCGGTTCGAGGACGCGGTCCATACGACGCGACGCGAAGAGGGCGAGCTCTCGATGGAGATGCTCGAGGAGCTCTGGCTCGGGATGCAGAAGCAGATGTTCGGCGACTCGGTCGACATCGACGGCTACGGCTCGTGGTGGAGCTACATCCCGCACTTCATGGGCTCGCCCGGGTACGTCTACGCGTACGCGTACGGCTTCCTGTTCGCGCTCTCGATCTTTCGGAAGTACGAGCTCGAGGGTGAGGCCATGGTGGAGCCGTACCTCGAAGTCCTGCGGGCCGGAGGGTCGAAACCGCCCGAGGAGCTCGCCGAGACCGTCGGCCTCGATCTCACGGACCCAGGTATCTGGGCGAGCGGAATCGAAGCGCTCGCCGCCGAGCTCGACGAGGCGGAGGCGCTCGCGGCCGATATCGGACTCGGCTAACGGCGCCCAAACGGGTGAAGATCTGGCGTCGCTGCCACGCCGACGCTACTCTCGCGCCAGCAGGCAGGACTCGGAGAGGTCTACAAGGAGGAGTCGGTGCGAAAGCTCATTGCGTCAGCGGTCGTCCTGGTCGCGGCGCTCACGCTCACGGTGCCTGGCGCGTTCGGCGGAGCGGCCCAGACACCAGGACTCACAGCTAGGACGATCACCATCGGCGCGACGCTCCCGCTGACTGGAGGGGCGGCGCCGTACGCGCCGATCGTGCTCGGTCTCCAGACGTACTTCAAATACGTCAACGCCCGCAGGGGGCCGGACGGCAAGCGCGGGATCATGGGGCGCCAGGTCATCTACAAGGTCTACGACGACGGCTACAACCCGGCGAACACCATTCAGCTGACGCGTCGACTCGTCGAACAGGACAAGGTCTTCGCAGTCGTGGGCCAACTCGGGACCGAGCCGGTCCAGGCCGCGCGGCCGTACCTCAATCAGCAGAAGGTGCCGCAGGTGCTCGTGGCCACCGGGGCGTCGTACTGGGGGACGCAGTACAAGGAGTTCCCGTGGACCATCGGGTTCCAGCCCGACTACGTCGCCGAGGGTCGGGTGTACGGGCTCCACATGAAGGCGAACCAGCGCGGGAAGAAGATCGCGATCATCTACCAGAACGACGACTACGGCAAGGACTGGCTCTACGGTCTCCGTTCGGTTCTCGGGAAGCAGTACGCCGACGCCAACATCGTCGCGCAGGAGGCCGTGGAGTTCACGGCGACCAGCGTCGCCTCGCAGCTGGCGAGGATCAGGGCCAGCGGTGCGCAGGTCTTCGTCATCGTCGCGACTCCGAGGCCGACGATCCTCAGCTACGCGACCGGCAAGGCGCTCGGGTACAACCCTGAGCAGATCTACGTCAACTCCGTGTCCTCCAACGCCGCGTTCATGAACACCGCCGTTGCATCGGCGGGGGCGCCGTACGTCAACGGGTCGATCTCGGGGGACTACCTCAAGGACCCGATCGAATCCGGCCCAGAACCGCGATGCCGCGCTCCGGGAGTACCGGCGCATCATGGGGAAGTACGCGCCGTCGGCCAATGCGTCGAACGGGCTCTACGTGTACGGGTTCGCGTTGGCAGAGACGTTCGTGCAGGCGATGTACAAGGCCGGGAAGAACCCGACCCGGGCGGGTCTCATGAATGCGCTCTTGAGCCTGAACACGACGAATCGGTTCGCGCTTCCAGGCGTCGTCCTGAAGACCTCCAAGACGGACCACTGGATCATCAGCCAGATGCGGCTCCAACGATTCAACAATCGGCGTCTGGTCGCACATCGCCCCCCTCGTGGAGGGCCGTCCCGGGCGACCGTAGCCTCCGACGCATGTCTCGTAGGGGCCGGAGGACTCCCGGCCCCTACGAGTTCTCTGCGTTCGCTCGGTACTGCTCCCAGTAGCGCTCCATCGTCGTCTGGCGATGGGAGAGGTGCAGGAGGTCGTACGCGGCGACGTTGACCGCTCGGACGATCCACTCCCCGCTCTCGCCCAGATCGAGCACGTTGACGCACGCGGGCGCCTGCTCGAAATGGCCGAGGAACATGCGCTCGCCAGTGAGCGCGTACGACAGGATCGCTCGGTTCACGCCGCCATGGAGGACGGCGAGCGCGGTATGCCAGCCGTCGTCGGCGACGACGCGCTCGAGTGCCGGCAGTACGCGGTCGAAGAGCTCGCCGATGGACTCGCCCCGGAGGAAGCGGGTCTCGTTCGGGATGACGCCTCGAAATGCGTGCACGAACTCGCGCTGGAGCGCGTCGGTCGGAATCTCCGCGAGGCGCCCGCCCTCGATCTCGCGAAGCTCGGGCCACGTCTCGGGCTCTCTCTTCGGTGCGACCACGGCCGCGGTCTCGAGCGTCCGAACGAGGCCACTCGTCAGAACGCGATCCAGCTCGACGCCGGCCAGCGCCTCGGCCGCGGCCTTCGCCTGCGCGATGCCTTCCTCGTTCAACGACACCTCGCGCGGGTCGACTGGCCGGCCGTCCTCGCGGAAGTAGGAGACCTCGGCGTGGCGCATCAGGTACAGCCGGCGGCGCATGACCATCAGGAGAGCTTGGCGAAACAGGCCCTGTGCCGCTGGGGGAGCGCTGGATCACCGCGATGCGGCGTCCTCGGTCGCGCCCATATTCACCAATATGGGCGCTCCCTGCGTCCTTGCCTCGCGGCGACCAGCGGCACCCCAGCGACGAGGCCCATTCCACCAAACTCTCCTACTAGGATCGCACGATGCCGACGGGCGACATCGTCGAGACCGAGGCGGCCGCGGAAGGCCTGACGAAGCCCCCGTTGCTCGTCCTCGACCGCGTGCATTCGTTTCTCGACGAGCACGGCCTCGGCTCGGGCGAGCTTCGCGCGCGTCGCATCGGCGAGGGCGGAGGCTCGAACTTCACCTTCCTCCTCGAGCGCGGAGGCGGCCCTTTCGTCCTCCGGCGCCCGCCGCGTCCCCCGCTGCCGCCGTCAGCGCACGACGTCGTGCGCGAGGCGAAGCTCCAGCTCGCCCTGCGCGACGCGGGATTCGCGCGCCTTCCGACGATCGTCGCCGTCTGCGAGGACGAGGGCGTCCTCGGCGTTCCCTTCTACGTCATGACGTATCTCGACGGGTACGTTCCGACGGACGAGCTTCCGCCCGGACTCGAGCGTGAGCCTGCGCGCCGTCGTCTCGGCGACGACCTCGTCGACGTCCTCGTCGAGATCCACGCCGCCGACGTGAGAGCGCCGGGGCTCGCGGCGTTCGCCCGGCCGGGGAGCTACAACGAGCGCCAGGTGCGGCGGTTCGCCCAGCTGTGGGACCTCAACAAGACACGGGAGATCCCAAGGTCGAGGAGGTCGGCGCCTGGCTCGCGGAAAAGCTGCCCGAGCCGTTGCCGCCGACGGTAGTTCACGGCGACTTTCGACTCGGGAACACGATGGTGACTCACGACGAGCCGTCGAGGATCGCGGCCGTGCTCGACTGGGAGATGGGCGCGATCGGCGACCCGCGCGCCGACGTCGGCTACCTGCTCGCGACGTACAGCGAGCCGGGCGGGCCGCCGAACCCACTCGGGACGTCGCCGGTGACGGCCGAGCCGGGATTCCCCTCGCGAGGGGAGCTCGCCGAGCGCTATATCGAGCGCAGCGGGCGCGACCTCGAGCAGCTCCACTGGTTCGAAGGGCTCGCCCTCTGGAAGGCGGCCGTTTTCTGCGAGGCGATCTACGGGCGCTTCGTGCGGGGGGAGCTCGGCGCCGAGGACGAGCGCGCCGCGCGTTTCGAAGAAGGTGTCCCCTACCTCGCCGAGGCCGCCGCAACGGTTATCTCGCAGGCCTGACCGGCGAGCTCGCTTGCAACAGAGTGTTGCAAGCGCTCTTCTGCGCAAGCCTGATCAGAGCACGATCTCGGCGACCGCGCGCAGCGCCTCGGGCTGCTGCGTCGAGACGAGAAGCGATGTCGCGCCGGACTCCCGCCAGACGTCGATCCGCTCGGCGATCCGCTCCTTCGGGCCGACGAGGGCGACATCGTCGACGAATGCGTCGGGGACCGCGGCGGCTGCATCACGCTTGTTCCCGGCGAGGTAGAGGTCCTGGATCTCACGTGCCTCGGCCCCGTAGCCGTACCGCGTCGCGAGCTCGTTGTAGAAGTTCTTGCCGCGTGCTCCCATTCCCCCGATGTAGAGCGCGTAGTACGGCTTGAGAAACTCGCGTCCGGCCTCGACGTCGTCGATCAGGATCACCGGTGCGGTGGCGGCGATGTCGAACCCCGGCCGTACATTTGCGACGGACGAACCGAAGGCATCTCGCGCCTTCTCCGGAGACCAGAAGATCGGGAGCCAGCCGTCGGCGATCTCGAAGGCCTGCGCCACCGCTTTGGGCCCCATCACCGCGAGGTAGATGGGGATGTCCGCCCTGAGCGGCCGTGCCATGAGCTTCAACGGCTTGCCGAGGCCGGTGCCGTTGCCGTAGGGGATGTCGTAGTGCTCGCCGTGGTGCTCGACGAGCTCGCGCCGCAGCGCGGAGCGCACGATCTCGACGTACTCGCGCGTCTTTCCGAGCGGCTTTCCCCAGGGCTCGCCGTGCCAGCCCTCGACGACCTGCGGGCCCGACGTGCCGAGGCCGAGGAGCAGGCGTCCTCCCGAGAGCAGGTCGAGCGTCGCGGCCGTCATCGCCGTGTTCGCCGGCGTGCGGCCGGGGATCTGCATGATCGCGCTCCCGAGCTTGATTCTCTCCGTCGTCGCGCCGAGCCAGGAGAGGACGGTGACGCAGTCGGTTCCCCACGCCTCTGCCGCCCACGCCGAGTCGTAGCCGAGACGCTCGGCTTCCTGCGCCATCGCGATCGGCTCGAGCGGGCTCGTGCCCGGCGGCGCATACCCCATGTAGAAGCCGAGGCGCACAGCCTTATCTCCCTGGTCGTGTAGGCATGCGCCTGCGATGCTAACGCTGTGACGATCGCCGACCTTCGTCCCGCCGACGAGGTCCTCGCGCTGCGGGCCCGATACCGCGCGTTCATGGAGGAGCACGTGTACCCGAACGAGGCTGTGCTCGACCGTGAGGACGAGACGTCCGACAGGCTGGTGGAGCGGCTTCGAGGGCTTGCCCGCGAGCAGGGGCTGTGGGCGCCGCACCTTCCGCTCGAGGCTGGCGGCTCGAGTGGGAGCTTCCTCGTCTACGCCCACCTGAACGAGGAGATCGGGCGGTCCGTGTGGGCGCAGCTCGTCTTCGGATGCCAGGCGCCGGACGCGGGCAACGGCGAGATCCTGTGGCACTTCGGGACGGACGAGCAGAAGGAGCGCTGGCTCCGCCCGCTGGCTGCAGGCGAGGTGCGCTCGTTCTTCTCGATGACGGAGCCGGAGGTGTCGGGGTCGGATCCCACAGGCCTGCGGACCCGCGCCGTGCGCGACGGCGGCGAGTGGGTGATAGACGGGCACAAGTGGTTCTCGTCAGGCGCCGAGGGGGCCGCGTTCGGGATCGTCATGGCGGTCACCGATCCCGATGCCGATCCGCACCGCCGAGCGACACAGATCATCGTCCCGGCGGACACGTCAGGGGTCGAGATCGTCCGCGCCGTCCCGACGATGGGTCATCGTGGCCACGGCTGGACGACGCACTGCGAGGTGCGCTACACGGGTGTACGCGTCCCGGTCGAGAACGCGCTCGGTGAAGTGGGGGACGGCTTCCGCATCGCCCAGAAGCGGCTCGGGCCCGGCCGCATCCACCACGTCATGCGCTGGCTCGGGCAGATGCAGCGAGCGTTCGAGCTCATGTGCTCGTACGCGCTCGAGCGGGAGTCGTTCGGCGGGCCGCTCGCCGACAAGCAGACGGTTCAGAACTGGATCGCGGACTCCGCGGCCGAGATCCAGGCGTGTCGACTGATGACGCTCGACGCCGCGCACAAGATCGACCAGGGCGACGAGGCCCGCGTCGAGGTCTCGGTGATCAAGTTCTACGCGGCGCGGGTGCTGAACGACGTCATCGACCGGGCGGTGCAGGTGCACGGAGCGCGTGGGCTGACGGACGAGACGCCGCTCGCCGGGATGCTGACTCTCGCGCGGGGCGCGCGGATCTATGACGGGCCGGACGAGGTGCACCGGATGGTCGTCGCGCGGCGCATTCTCTCGTCGTTCGCCGCCGGCGACGGCTGGCGCTTCGGCTCCTAGCAGGGCCGTCGTAGAATCGATCGGCGGTGGCGTATCCCCGCTGCTATCTCGTCGACGCGGTCGCGCCCGAAGGCACGTCCGCACGAAACGCGAACGACGCCGTCAACGCCTACATCGGTGAGTCCGGCCGCGGGCTCCCCGTCTTCCACGATCACTTCACCGGGAGGCCGCACGGAGGCATCGCGATCCTGGAGGTCCGGGCGGCTGACGAGGAGGCCCTGTTGGCCGATCTCGGTCCCCTGGCCGGCTGGGAGGTCGCAGTGCACCCCCTCACGTTCTCGCTGACCGGGATCGGCCTCTTCGCGCAAGCCGAGCTCACGATCGAGGGCTACGGGAAGACGACGATCGAGGCGCTCCGCGAAGCCGAGCCGGACGACCGGCGCTTCTGGTGGCGCCGTCGGGAGCGAGCTCAGGCCTCCTAGCGTGGCCCGGGAACGCCCTTGAACTCGTAGAGGAGCGGCTCGCGGCCGGGCTGGACGATCCACGCCTCGCCGGTGCCCTCGCTCTTGAACGCCGCCCACACGCCGTCCGCGACATCCGAGGGTTGCAGCAGCCGGAAGCCTCGCGACACGAGCTCCTCGCGGAACGCGGGCGGTGTGAGCGCGGTGTCCGCCCAGCCAGGGCAGACGGCCTGGATCCTGATTCCCCGCTTCTCGAGCTGCGGCGCGACGGAGCGGACGAACCCGACGACGGCGTGCTTCGTCAGGCCGTACACCGGGTCATCTGGGATTGCGACGAGCCCGGCGAGGGAGGCGGTCACGATGATCGCGCTCCCCGTAGGCATCACCCGGTCGAGCCTGCGTACACCGAAGACGACGCCGTCCACGTTCACGCCCAGGGCGCGGCGGTACTGCTCGTCGGTGAGGGCCGCGATGTCACCGTCGTTCGTCAGCACGCCGGCGTTCAGACATGCGAGGTCGACCGAGCCCACGTGCTCCCAGGCTGCAGGATCGGCGACGTCGAACCCGGTCACGAGGTCGAGCTCCTTGACCTCGAAGCCTTCGGCGCGAAGCTTCGCCACGATCGCACGTCCGATTCCTCCCGCAGACCCGGTCACCAACGCCGTCACGGTATGAGCACGACCTTTCCCGTCGACTGCCGACTTTCGATCAGGCGGTGCGCCTCTCCCGCCTGCTCGAGTGGGAACTCTGCACCGACGATCGGTCGGACGGCCCCGCCCTCCCAGAGGCGGAGGACGTCCTGCGCGGCGCGGGCCACGAGCTCGGGGTTTCGCCCGATGAGCCGTCCGAGGTAGAAGCCGTGGACGCCGATGTTGCGCCCGACGAGCCAGGTCGGACTCACGTCCTGCCAGAGGCCGCCCGCGTAGCCGACCGCGATCGCGGTTCCCATCGGCTTCAGCAGCGAGAGTGACGAGGTGAAGACGTCCCCGCCGACGAGGTCGAAGACAACGTCGACGGGCTCGAGGTCGGCGATCGCGTCGTACGTCACCGCCTCTGCGGCGCCGAGGGAGCGCGGGAGCTCGAGCTTCTCGATGCTTCCGACCGCGGCGATCGGACGACCGTTGAGCGCCCGCACGATCTGCACCGCTGCGGTTCCTACCGCGCCCGCGGCAGCCGTGATGAGGACGCGCGCGCCGAATGCGATGCGTACGAGCTCGCTGAGCGGGATCCATGCAGTGAGAAAAGCCATCGGAAACGCGGCGCCCTCTGCGAAACTTGCGCTCGCCGGGAGCGGAAGGAGCCAACGGCGGTCGAGCGCGACTCGCTCCGCGTAGCCGCCGCCCTCACTGCGGGCGAAGCCCATGACGCGCTCCCCGTCGAGCTCGCCGGCGATCTCCGACCCGAGGACGACGGGAAGCTCGGGCATCTGCGGGTAGCGGCCGAGCCGGATCAACACGTCCGCGAAGTTGATACCCGCCGCCCGGACGTCGACGATCGCGCTACCGCTACCAACGTCCGGTTCAGGCACGTCCTGGACGACGAGCTGCTCCGACCCGCCGATGCCCTGCAGGACGGCAGCTCTCATCGCTCGGAGGGGTCAGACCCCGGGACTGGTCCGAAAAGGACTCCTCGGCTCGGAAAACGGCTGCATCGAGCGATCCGTGGTGTCTGCAGTGGACACGCTCCGGGGTCTGACCCCTTCTTCATCGGCCGGTGAATCGAGGTTCGCGCTTCTCGAGGAACGCGGCGACACCCTCGGCGCCGTCCTCGCTCGCGAGGCAGCGGCGGAAGCCGTCCGCCTCGCGGCGGAGACCCTCCTCGAGTGGGAGGTCGCGCGTCGTTCGCGCAAGCTCCCGCAGCACGCCGATCGAGACGGGCGACCGGGCCGCGATCGTCCGCGCAATGCCGAGCGCAGCCTCGAGGAGCTCCTCCAGGGACACCACCTTCTCGACGAGCCCCCATTCGTACGCCGTCTGCGCGTCGATGAAGTCCCCGGTCATGTTCAGGAGCTGAGCACGCCCGAGCCCGACGAGGCGGGGCAGCCGCTGTGTACCGCCACCTCCCGGAATGAGCCCGAGCTTGATCTCGGGCTGGCCGAGCTGCGCGCCCTCCGCTGCGACCCTGATGTCGCAGCACATCGCGAGTTCGAGCCCTCCTCCGAGGCAGAAGCCGTGGATCGCGGCGACGAACGGCGTATGGGCGGCATCCATCCGGTGGCCGAGCTTCTGGATTCCGCGCGCCGAGCCTCCCTCGTGCGACTCGTCGGCAGCCGTGCGGAGCGAGGGGAACTCGGAGATGTCCGCGCCGGCCACGAACGCGCGCTCGCCCGCGCCTCGGAACACGATCGCGCGCACGCCGTCGTCGGCGTCGAGCCGCTCGATCTCCGCGTCGAGCTCCTCGAGGAGCGGGGCCGACAGGGCATTGACCGGCGGATGGTCGATCGTGACGACGGCGACTGTGCCGTCCTGCTCGGTCAAGATGAACTCAGGCATGGCCGTCTCTTCTGGGGTCAGACCCGTGGGGTCTGACCCCAGTCGCCGTTGCCAGCCACGCCCGTCGCTTTCGGGGTCGGACCGTGGGGTCCGACCCCAGTCGTTGCCTTCAGGCTCGTGGGTCTGGACCCAGTCACGGCGCCTCCGCGGGCTGCGTCGCGAACTGCTCGCGCAACGCGGTCTTGCGGAACTTGCCCACGGCCGTTTTCGGGATCTCGTCGACGTACTCGAAGTGGTCCGGTAAGCACCACTTGGCGAAGTTCGGCGCGATGAACTCGCGAAGCTCGTCGTCCGTCGCGGTTGCGCCTTCTCGGAGCACGACGACCGCGAGCGGCCTCTCGGACCACTTGTCGTCGGGAACGGCGATGACCGCGGCCTCGGCGACCGCCGGATGTCCCATGAGCGCGTTCTCGAGCGCGACCGTCGAAATCCACTCGCCGCCCGATTTGCAGAGATCCTTTGCGCGATCCTGCACCTCGACGAAGCCGTCGGGATGAATCGTGACGACGTCTCCCGTCTTGAACCAGCCGTCGTCCGTCCAGCGGTCGCCGCCCTCGTCCGACTCGTAGTAAGCGGAGGCGATCGAGGGCCCGCGCACCTCGAGTTCTCCCATCGTCTGGCCGTCCCACGGCACGAATCCCTCGGCGCCGCTCGCGCGGATCTCGACGAACGGAATGGCGAGTCCCTGCATCGCACGCCGGGTGTACGCCTCCTGCGGCTCGAGGCCGGCCTCTTGACCGGGAGTGCCCGAGAGCGTTCCGACGGGGCTCATCTCGGTCATCCCCCAGCCGTGGGTGATGTGCAGGCCGTGCCGCTCCTGGAACGCCTCGATCATCGCGCGCGGCGGCGCCGCACCACCGACTGTCATCGTGCGGATCGTGGAGAGATCCCATGCGCCGGGATCGGAGTCGAGCGTCTGCAGGATCCCCATCCAGATCGTCGGCACACCGGCGGTGATCGTGACCTTCTCCTGCTGGAGGTCCTCGAGGAGGCTCGTGGGATCGAGATGCGGTCCCGGGAAGACCTGCTTGACGCCGGTCATCGTGCACGAGAACGGGAAGCACCAGGCGTTCGCGTGGAACATCGGGACCACCGGGAGGCAGACGTCGTCGGCGTACATCCCGAGACAGCCGATGACCGTGAGCGCGTGGATCGCGATCGCCCGATGCGAGTAGAGGACGCCCTTCGGCCGCCCCGTCGTGCCGCTCGTGTAGCACATCGCCGCCGCCGATCGCTCGGGGAGGTCCCGATACGCGAACGCCGACTCGTCGGCGTCGGCGAGGAGCTCCTCGTAGTCGACCGTGCCCTCCGGGGCCGGGCCGTCACCCACGGCGATCACGTGCTCGAAATCGCAGCGGCCCACGAACTGCTCGGCCAGCGGCCAGAGCACCTTGTCGACCACGAGCGCCCGGTCGCCGGCGTGCGTCGCGATGTACGTGTTGTCGTCCGGGTGGAGGCGGAGGTTCAGCGTGTGCGTCACGAAGCCGCCGACCGGCGCGCCGATGTAGACCTCCAGGTGCTGCGAGTGGTTCCACATGAACGTTCCCACCCGGTCGCCGTCCTCGAGCCCGAGCTTCCGTAGCGCGGTCACGAGCCGCTTCGTGCGCGACACGCAGTCCGCGTACGTATAGCGGTGCCAGCTCTTGTCGGGCAGGCGGCTCGCGATCTCGCGGTCGCCGTAGAGATCATCGGCTCGGCGAAGGATTGCCGGCACGTTCAGCTGGTAGTCCATCATCAGACCGTCCACCTCAGCCTCCTTGTGTTGCGGCGACCGGTGCCCGGCTCGAGCCAGGCACCTTGGGTGCGTCCAGCAGCGCTGCGGCGACCTCGGCCCGGAGCCTGGTGCCCGACGTTCCGAAGCTCTCGATCCCGAGCGCGCGCTTGTACAGCCTGTGCAGCTCGTGCTCCCAGGTGAAGCCGATGCCGCCCAGCACCTGGATCGCCGTCTCGCAGACGGCGACCGCGCTCTCCCCGGCGTGGGACTTCGCGGCGGCGGCGGCGAGCGACGCCTGCTCGTCGTCCGCAGCCACGCACCACGCCGCCCAGATCGCGAGCGAGCGCGACAGCTCGAGACGCGTGTACGCGTCGGCCAGCGGATGAGAGACCGCCTGGTAGACGCCGATCTTCTTGCCGAACTGCTCACGCGTCGAGGCGTGCGCGATTGCGTAGTCGAGGGCCCGACGCGCGATGCCGCATCCCTCGATGGCGAGTGCGGTGAGCGAGCGCGACTCGATCTCCGTGAGGACGCTCGCGTCGGCAAGCCTCAGCCCGGGGTCGCCGCCGCGGACGACTCCGAGGGGACGCGTGGCATCGGTGGTCGCGAGGATCTCGCGCTCGGCCCCTTCGAGCTCGTAGATGCCGTCGCCGCCGACGATCGCGACCTTCTCGGCCGTGTCGAGATCCGGCACGAGCGGGCCGAGCGCGAGCGTCCAGCTGGCCTCGCCGGCTGCCACCTCGGCGCGGAGCTCGGCCGGCAGCGCGGGAAGCGTCAATGCAATGGTCGAGAAGTAGGGCCCGTGGTAGAGCGCCCGTCCGAGCTCCTCGAAGAGCACGGCTTCCTCCACGAACGTGAGCCCCGCGCCACCGTCCTCCTCCGCCACGGAGACGCCCGTCCAGCCGAGCTCTGCAAGCTGCGCCCAGGACGGTTCCGGGTTCGCGACGAGGAACTCGCGCGCCTGCTCGCGAAGCGCGTCCTGCTCCGGTGTGAACGTGAAGTCCATGGTTAGTGGTCCACTAGCGCGACTTGGGGAGGCCGAGGACGCGCTCGGCGACGATGTTGCGGAGGACTTCCGACGTCCCCGCCTCGATGGTGTTTCCGCGGCTGCGGAGCTGCTGGTACTGCCAGTACCCGCCGTACGGCGCGTTGTCCTCGCCCAGACTGGCGTCCGGCCCGAGCAGCTCGAGCGCGAGCTTCGTGACGCGCTGGTTCGCCTCCGACCACACGAGCTTCGAGATCGAGCCTTCGGGGCCGGGCATTCCCGTCTTCATCAGCGCCGAGAGCGCGCGGTAGTTCGTGAAGCGGAGCGCCTGCATCTCGGTCCACTCGCGGGCGATGCGGTCGCGCTGGAGCGGGTCGGCGCCGCGGTCGCGCGCGAGCGCGATCAGCTTCCGCACCTGCACCTCGAGCGCGGCCTGAAGCGCGAAGCCGAGCGTCCCGCGCTCGTGGAGGAGCGTCGTCATGGCGACCTGCCAGCCGCCGCCGATCTCGCCGAGGAGGTTCTCGACCGGCACGCGGACGCCTGTGAAGAAGATCTCGTTGAACTCGGCCTCGCCCGTGATCTGCGTGAGCGGACGCACCTCGACCCCGGGCGCGTGCATGTCGACGATCAAGTACGTGAGGCCCGCGTGACGCGTCGACTCAGGGTCTGAGCGCGTGAGGAGGATGCACCAGTCGGCGAGGTGGGCGAACGACGACCACACCTTCTGGCCGTCGACGACGAAGTGGCCGTCGTCCAGGTGTGAGCTGGTACGGACGCCCGCGAGATCGGAGCCCGCGCCCGGCTCGGAGAATCCCTGACACCAGATCTCCTCGGCGGAGAGGATGGGCGCGAGATGGCGCGCCTTCTGCTCCTCCGTGCCGTGGGCCATGATCGTCGGCCCGGCCATCCCGAGGCCGATCACGCCGATGTGGGGTGCGGCCTCGGCGCGAGCCATCTCCTCCAAGAAGATCGCCTGATGGGTGTACGGCGCGCCGCCGCCCCCGTACTCCTCGGGCCAGGTGAGACCGGCGTAGCCTGCGTCGTACAGCGCGCGACTCCAGGCGCGCATCTCCGGCCCGTCGAAGCGCGCCGCACCCCCCCGGTGACCCTGGAGCTCATCTGGGAGATTCTCCTCGAGCCATGCGCGAAGCCCGGCCCGGAAGGCGGCCTCTTCCGGGGTGTCGCGGAGGTCCATCGCGGCGATCCTAGACGGTCGTAGGACTTCGCTCCCGCTCGTCACTGCGACCGGACTTACAAACCCCTTACGTGCCTCTCAGGTCTCATTTAGTACGAACGGGAACGTTGCCCGGAATGACGAGGGGGCTCGATCGACGATGAATCGGCTGGCAAGGCACGTTGCGGCCCTCGCGGCGGCCACGCTCGTCGCCCTGACGGGGTGTGCGCCGTACGAGCAGAACACGGCCGAGCGCGGCTGCGCAAGAGCGGTTCTCCGCGACTGGTCGGATGGCGCCATCGAAGGCGTCTACAACGACAACTGCTACGTCGCAGCGATCGACGCGCTTCCCGAAGACTTGCGTGCATACACGAGTGCAGGCGACGACATCGCGCGCGCGCTTCGCTCCCGGCGGACTCCGGCAGACCCCTCGGCGGGTGAGTTGCGCCGTCTGGCACAAGCACAGGCGCGGAGCACCGAGACGACCGCGGGCGAGCGTGCAGGACTCGAGGAGCCGCCGCTGCCGGTGGTTCTCCTCGCGAGCCTGCTGGTCGTCCTCGCCGCTGCGGGACTCGTGTCGCTCGCGCTGCGCCATCGACGGGAACGGTCTTGACGCCCCGACTCGCCCTCTCCGCGGCACTCGCCGCGAGCGTCCTGCTCGGTGGAACGAGCTCGGCGTACGCTGCCCCAGCCGCGCTCTACGGAGTGCAGGACGACGCTTGGCTTCACCACGGTCCTGGGACGCTTAACTCCAGGTTGGCGGAGCTGGACCGCATGGGGGTCGACGTCGTGCGGTACACGGTTCGCTGGGACGACGTGGCCGCGACGAGACCCGCGACGCCGCGCGATCCTCGCGATCCCGCCTACGACTGGCGGAAGACCGACGCAGTCCTGCGCGGGCTCCGTCGGCACGGTATCGAGGTCGTCCTCACCCTGTACGGAACGCCCTCGTGGGCGAACGGTGGACTCTCCGCCAACTGGGCGCCGACGTCCTCGCAGGCGTTCGGGGACTTCGCCCGTGCAGCCGCGACTCGGTACTCCTGGGTCCGCCTCTGGACGATCTGGAACGAGCCCAACCGCCCCCAGTGGCTACGCCCCAACGCGCCGCGAACGTACGTCGAGCGGCTCCTCAACCCGGCCTACGCTCAAATCCATGCCGTGATCCGAGGTGCCCGCGTCGGCGGCGGCATGACAGCGCCTCGCGCAGGTTCGGGCGGAGTCTCGCCCGTCGCCTGGATCGCCGCCATGGGCTCCCTCGGCGCGCGGCTGGATGCCTACGCGCACCACCCGTATCCGGGTCGACCGCAGACGGAGACACCCTGGGGCCCTGCGTGTGATCGGTGCGCGAGCCTCACGATGGCCGACCTCGAACGTCTCGTCGAAATCGTGCACCGGAATCTCGGCAGGAAGCGAATCTGGCTCACCGAGTTCGGTTATCAGACGAACCCGCCCGACCTCTATCTCGGCGTCTCGCCGCTGACACAGGCAGCTCACGTCGCGAGCGCGGCGCGGCGCGTCCAGCTCGCTCCGTACGTCGACATGCTGATCTTCTTCCTCGTCCGCGACGACGCGGCAGACGACGGTTGGCAGAGCGGTTTCACGACGGTCGATGGCGAGAGGAAGCCTGCCTACGCTGCGTTCCGCTTTCCGCTCGTGCAGACGTTCCGGCGCGGCGAGTTGGTCGGGCTGTGGGGTCAGGTTCGGCCCGGAGACGGCCCGCAGCCGTACAGGATCGAGATCCTCCGGAACGGGCGCAGGAGCTGGCTCGGCGGCGTGCGTTCGACCGACGCGCGGGGTGTGCTCGAGGTCACCGTGCGGGCGCCTACCGGCTCTGTCGTGAGGCTCCGGTCCGTGCGCGATCGCTCCTACGGCCTGGGGCTCCGCGTCTAGGCGGCACTGGCATCACCGCCGCTTCGGTTCGTTCCCGGCAATCGGGCGCTGACCTTCCGCTCGTGCATGCGCCGGCTCCCAACACCGTGAGCTCGGCAGCCGCTGGAGTTGCGTTTCAGTGCCGTTTCGACCGACGATGCGCGCGTGAGAGACGCCCGCGGCACCGTCGCTCGGATCACCGTCTGGTCTGGGCTCGTGGTGAGCGCGCTGTTCGCATATCTCGCGTTGAAGGACGCTCGACTGGACGAGGTCTGGTCCTCGCTCGAGGCAAGCCGCTACGAGTGGACCATCCCTGCGCTCGCGGTGATGACGTGCGCGTTCTTCATCCGCGCGCTGCGCTGGCAAGTGCTGTTCGCGCCGCCGCGACCGCCGTTTCGGATCGTCGCAAGCGCCCTCTACGTCGGCTACTTCTTCAACAACATCCTTCCCGCACGGGCGGGTGATGTCGCCAGCATTCTCGCTCTGAACCGTCGTGCGCGCACGCCGGTGGCCGAGGCCACCGGCACGCTTGTCGTCGAGCGAGCGTTCGATCTCCTCTCGCTCCTGTTGCTCTTGTTCGTCTCTCTACCCTGGCTTCCCGATCTGAGCTGGGTCCGCGCCGCCGGACTCCTTGCCGGTGGGCTGTGCCTGGCAGTCGGGCTGCTGATCGTCATACTTGCCGCCTTCGGCGAGCGCCCGTTCGTCTACGTGGGACATCGTCTCGAGCGCGTCCGGTTCTTCGCGGACCTGGGCATCGGCGAGGCACCCGCGAATCTCTTTCGTGGACTGCACGGGCTCCGCCGACCGTGGACCGGTCTGCTCTGCTTCCTCCTCACCGCGCTCTCCTGGCTCGTCCTGGCGGTGGGCTTCTGGCTCGTGACCATCGCCTTCGATCTCGGGCTCTCCTACGGCGCCGGCCTGCTCGTCGTGATCGCGGTCGGGCTGGGAATGGTGCTGCCCTCGTCTCCTGCAGCTCTGGGAGTGTTCGAGGCGGCGACCGTTCTCGCTCTCGCCGCCTACGGGATCCCGGACTCGGAGGCGGTGTCGTTCGCGCTCGTGCTGCACGCGCTGAACGCCCTGCCGTTCCTCGTGCTCGCGCTGGTCCTCCTGCGCCCGTATCGCGGGCATGTGTTGTTGGCGCGTCAGGGCGACGCGGCGTCGACCCCGGCCCGCGAATCGTCACGGACGTAGAGCCACTCGTCGAGGGTGCCCTTCACGCTCCACGCCTCACGTCTCAGGAACCAGCGCCACAGGTCACGCGGGGTCGCGTCCGCCCAGTCGACCACCCACCACTCGCGCAGATGGAATCTGCGGCCCCGATACCCGTTCAACTTGCCAACGAGCCGCTCGCGGTTGACATCGGTCACTGCGACGACGTCGGCCGTCGGAACGTATTCGGCATCGCTCATGTCGGGGTACCCGACGGGCGCGTCGCGCAGATACCAGGCCCACGGCCAGCTCGTACCACCCCAGGAGTCGACGTCGGTCGTGATCGAGCTGTTCGCGGACAGGATCTGGTCGCGGATCGGGAGCGCTTCCGTTGACGTCTGGGTGAAGACGAGGAGCTCCGACGGGTCCGCGGGATGGGCATAGGCGACATTGACGCCGCCGAAGACGAGGAACGCGGCGCCCGCCGCACCCAGGACTGCGGCAACGGGCTTCGACCGGCGCAGCTGCCAGAGCTCCTGCGCGCCGATCCCTGCAAGGAGCACGAGGGTAGCAGGACGTGCAGCGTCAGCCACGGCATCCGCTCGCTCGCCCACGAATAGACGGCGAGGCTGAGGACGGCGTCCCACACGAGGAAGAGCCGGAACAAGGTCGGCCGCCGAAGGGCGACGACCGTACCGAGCACGGCGAGGAGCAGGATCGGCAGCTCGTACGCCGGCACGACCACCAGGTAGTAGAACCAGGGCTGGCCGCCCCGATTGACCGGCTGCTGCGAGAGCCAGTAGTGGATGCTCTCGTACAGCCCCGTTCGCAGGCCTTGCGGCTCGAACAGGAAGGTCGTGAAGAGGATCGTGTAGACGAGCGCGAACGCGGCGAGCGCCCAGATCCACGCGTCCCGGCCGACGCGACGAGATGGCTGCGACGATGGTCGCGCTCCGGGCGCCTTGATCGCGCCGGCGTGCTACGAGCACCTGGAAGGCGGTCGCGGCGATCAGGAACGTCCCACCGACGAAGACCAGGATGTACGTCGTCTCCTTCGTCGCGAAATTCACCGCGAGGACGGCCGTGATCGCCGCGGGTAGCCAGCTCGGCGGTCGTTCGAGAAAGCGAAATACGAGGACGATGAGCAGGAGCGAGAAGAAGGCCGCGTAGATGTCCTCGCGGGCGAACCTCGAGTAGTAGAGATAGGCGGGACTGAGGCAGAGCGCGGCTGCGGCCGTCAACGCGCCCGCCGACCCGAGTTGCCGGCGCAGAAAGTAGGGCAGCACGGTGATCGCGGAGCCGAGAATCGCAGGCGCGAACCGGATCGCGAACTCGCCGACGCCGAAGATCGCGTACGTGAGCGCGCCGAAGTAGAACTGGACGGGACCGTGGTACGTCGGGTCGTACTCGTAGCCCTGGCCGGTCACGAGCCTCCACGAGAACCACGCGTGCAGGCTCTCGTCGTGGTGCATCGGCTTGGTCGGCGAGGTCGACGAGCCTGAGCGTCAGCGCGATCACGAAGATGCCGGCATACGCGAGCCGCTCGGCCGTCCACACCTCGACCAGGGCGGCCGAAAGTGAGTTCCGCCCCGGAAGCGCGATCTCGCGAAGCGTCATGCTCGGCGCCGGGGCCCGGCGGAGGGAGAACCGGAACCTCACGAGCTGAACCAACCCGCGCAAACTGAACCGCAGAAGCCGGAGGGAGCGAAGGCTCGACCGGCCCCGTGTCCGCGGTCGATGGGAGACCGGCTCCTCGACGACCCGGTACCCGCGGACGGCGGCCCCGAGCGCGACGAGGATCGACGGCGCCAGCGCGTCCTGCGGAATGACGGGTGACAGGTCGTCCCAGAGCGATCTGCGAAGCAGCCGGAACGGCACGTTCGGGTCGCGGAGCCGGCGACCGGCGAGCAGCGACACGACCATGGACACGACGCGCGAGAGCACGAGCCGATGCGCAGGGTCCTGCCGCCGCAGGCGCACTCCGAGAACGAGGTCGGCCTCCTCGCGCCGTGCCCAGAGGGACCAGAGCTCCGCGACGACAAACTGGCCGTCGGAGTCCAACTGCAGGATCCAGTCGCCTCGGGCGTGCCGCAATCCGCGGAGCACCGATGGCCCGTGACCGCTGTTGCGATCCGATGTCAGCACGTGCAGGCGGCCGTCGAGATCGCCGAGGCCGGCGAGGATCGCCGGCGTCCGATCGGTGGAAGCGTCGTCGACGACGACGATCTCGACTTGCTCGAAGCGCTCACCGACCTCCCCGTCGATCTCGGCGAGCAGGTCGCCGATCACGCCCTCCTCGTTCCACACCGGGATCACGACGGACAGGCTCTCGCTGAGAACCTCTTTCACGATGATTGCCCGACATGGTCGCTCATTGTGAAAGGGGTTCTTGGGCGCTCCACAGCTCCTCGGGCTTTCCCTCGAGCAGCAGGCGCGCGACGTCGATGCCCATCTTCACAGCGTGGTCCATGTTTCCGATCTCGTAGCGCCACGATCCGAAGCGCCCGCGCGAGTAGATCGAGCGCTCCTGGAGCCACGGTTGGATCGTCGAGAGCGACGAATCTCGTCCGATCGTCGGGATCGGGTACGCGTAGGCGATGTCCACCTCGTGGACCGAGACGACGGGAGCTCCGGCGTCGACGAGCTCTACCTCGACGAGGCCGTCGCTGGACCCGATCGGCGAGGCCCGCACCGGCGTGGCGGCCGGTGATCCGAGTACGACGTCTCGGTCAGGTACGAGCGATAGCGGGCCGTGTCGGCGCCCGGGACGTTCGCGGCGGCGTACTTGGCGAAGTTGGTGACGCGGTAGAAGGGGACCGAGGGCTCGGGGAAGTAGAGCCAGGACCGATCGTCGGCCAGCGCCCGCTCGTATCCGATGCCGACCATGCGCACGCCCGAGTGCTCGAGTGCCTCCGCCGCCTCTCGCACGTCGTGCGGGCACCCGTCGATCGCGCTCACGAGCAGGTCGATCGGCATCGTCGAGACGAGGGCGTCGTAGTCCTGCTCGCGCCCGTTGGCGAACCGCAGCTTCCGCCGAGCGGCGTCGACGTGCACGAGCTCGTGCTCGTAGACGACCTTCTCGCCCAGCGCGCGTGCCAGCGCGGCGGTAGATCTCGCCGGTTCCACCCGAGATCGGGAACCTGAACATGTTGTTCGGCCCCCAGCCGACGTCGTCCTCGGCGAGGACGAGGCTGCGGAGAGCCCGCCGGTAGTCGACGACGCTGACGCGGTCCGCGATCCACGTCGCGGACATCCGCTCGGGAGGAATCGGCCCAGACCTTGGAGTTGTACGGGCGCATGAAGTGCCGCGTGATACCGGATCCGAACGTGCCCTCCATCCAGGTGCCGAAGTCCGCCGCGCCGTCGCGCGCCGGGTGCCTCGACGAGCCCGAGCAGGCACTCGAACGCCTCTGCCGGCGGCAGGTAGCGGAGATTGTTCTGGAACGGATACGGCACCCAGCGGTCGTCGGTAGCGGACGTACGACGAGCGCTCGTGCTCGGAGACGTCGGCGCCCATGACCTCCTCGAGGAGAGCGTCGAACTCGCCGAAGTGGCTGAACACGACGTGGCCTCCGAGGTCCCAGGTGAAGCCAGCCGGATCCACGACCGACGAGGCGTGCCCGCCGGCCGTCGCCGAGCGCTCGAAGAGCAGCCAGTCGTCGTGGCCGTTCCGCACGAGCTCTCGCGCGCAGGCGAGCCCGCACGGGCCGGCGCCGATGATGACGATCGACATGTCTCGCGGTATCGGCATGCGCGGCTCGATCTTAGGCGGGCGAAACAGCCGCAGAACAGGGGTCGACACTGGCCCAGGCTGTCGGCGGCCCCGGTCTTCCGAAACGTTTGACACCTTGGCGAAGATCGGTGAGACTGAGGTGTTCCAACGTGGGGAGGTAGAGCTTCGTGCGGCGTCACGCCCTAGCTGTCGTGCTTGGACTCCTGGTCATGGCGGTCGTCGTCGTGGCCGCGTTCGCGAGCACCTCCTCGTCCTCGGCGCCACGGCCGCGCTCCAGGACGGCGACGCCGACGGACACGCCCACGAATACACCGACTCCGACCGACACGCCGACTCCGACCAACACGCCCGACGCCGACCGACACGCCGACGAGCACGCCGACTCCGACCAACACGCCGACGCCCGACCGACACGCCGACTCCGACGAACACGCCGACCCCGACCGACACGCCCACGAGCACGCCGACTCCGACCAACACGCCGACCGCCCACGAACACGCCGACGCCGACGACCGACGCCGACTCCGACCAACACGCCGAGTCGGCACGCCCACACCCACCCCCGCCGACCACCGGCGCCGGAGTGCAACGGCGTGACTGCCACGATCTACGTCTTGAGACGGTGTGATCGTGGGTGGGCCGAACAACGGCCAGCCCTACAAGGGCAAGCTCAACGGCACGAGCGGCCCCGACGTCATCGTCGGCACGGACGGCAGCGACGAGATCGCGGCCAGGGGTGGCAACGACCTCGTCTGCGGCCTGGCGGCCGCCGACGAGATCGAGGGCGGCGGCGGCAACGACACGCTGTTCGGCGAGGGCGGCAACGACTTCCTGGCTGGTCAGGGCGGCAACGACACCATGACCGGCGGCACTGGAGCGGACACGTTCGTCGGCGGCGCCGGCACGGACACGGTCACCGACTTCAACCAGGCCGAGGGGGACAAGAAGCGCAGCGTTCCGTAGCCGAGGCGCCGATCTCGCGACGCCGAGCGCGACGCGTCCGAACGTCGATCGAGTCACCGCCCCGCGGCAGCTCATGTCAAGGTGAGAGAGGGTGCTGGAGACGCTTCTCCTCTGGGGGCTCGCGCTGCTCGTGGGGATCCTGGCCTTGCCGGCGGCCGGGTTCCTGTTCGCGCGCCTCCCCGGGCGGCGGCCTCGCGCTCGCGCGCCCGCTCGGCCTTCTGCTCGCTCGCTTATCCCGTGTGGCTTCTCGCCAGCATCGGCGTCCTTCCGTACCGCGGTTGGAGCCCGTTCCTCGGGCTGGCGCTCCTCGCCGTCCTCGCCGGCGGAATCTGGTTCACGGCCGGACGCCCGCTGCCGCGTGGAACGAGCCTCCGGCTCTGGCTCGCAGGCGAGGTCGTCTTCACGATCGCGTTCTTCGCCTGGGCGCTCCTGCGCAGCTTCGCGCCCGACGTGTGGAACACGGAGAAGCCGATGGACATGGCTTTCGTCAATGCCGTCAACCGCAGCGAGTCGTTCCCGCCGCACGATCCCTGGATGTCGGGCGAGAGCCTCAACTACTACTACTTCGGCCACTACGTCGTTGCCCTCCTCATCCGGGCGACCGGGATCGACCCCGCGTCCGGGTTCAACCTCGGCGTGGCGCTGTTCTACGCGCTGACGGCCAGCGCGCTCTTCGCGGTGGCGGCCACGCTCGCCCTCTCGCGTGGCGTGACGACGGTCGCGAAGGCGACCCTGGCCGGAGTCGTCACCGTTCTCTTCGCGCTCGTGCTCGGCAATCTCGCCGGGCGCGGTCGAGCTTCTCGGCGACCCTCGCCCGCTGGCCCAGTACGACTGGTGGTCGCCGTCGCGCGTCATCGACGGAACGGCGAACGAGTTCCCGTTCTTCAGCTATCTCCTCGGGGATCTCCACGCTCACGTGATGGCGACGCCCTTCGCGCTCGTCTGTCGTCGGCTTCGCGCTGCAGCTCGCGCTCGCAGGGCCTCGCGGCAGCCGCGACTCTCGGGCGACTCGCCCTCGCTGCGGGCGAGCTCGTACTCGCGGCCCTCGTCCTCGGCTCGCTCTACGCCGTCAACAGCCTCGACTTCCCCACAGCGCTCCTGCTCGTCCTCGGCGGCGCCGTGCTCTGGCTGACTCGACCAGGGGTCGAGGGGATCGGGCGCGCGCTCGTCTGGCTGCCGCTCCTCGCGTTCACCGCGCTGGCGCTCTTTGCGCCGTTCATCGTTCGCTACACGCCTGACGCGGCCGGGCTTGCGCTGGTTCGAGAGCGCGATTCCTTCACCCGCTTCGCAGCGGACATCGCGCTGATCTATGCCCTCCCGCTCTGGATCATCGCGGCGGCGCTGGCCCATCGCCTGGCCGCGCCGTTTCGGTACGTCGCCTGGAGCGCCGTCGCGGTCCTCGTGCTGCTCGTCGCCGCTCGCTCCCGAACGAGTGGCGGGCCTCTTCGTCGTCGGGCTGCTCGCGGCCGTCGCGTTGCACGCCGCTCTCGACAGGCGACTGATCCAGCCGGAGCGCTTCTTCTGGCTGCTCGTCGCTCTTGGGCATGTCGCTCGTCGCGGTCGGCGAGTTCGCGTACATCAGAGACGACTTCGCGGGAACCGCGAGCTACCGCTTCAACACAGTCTTCAAGGCGGGCTACCAGGCGTGGTTCCTGTTGGCGATCGTCGCCGGGTGTGGCGTCGTCTGGGCGAGCGGCTGGCTCCGGAGGCCGATGCTGCGTCCGTGGGCGGTCGGGATCGCGGCTGCTCGTCGCGCTGCTCGCCGTCTATCCGGTCGCGGGCTCGTACGCGAGGACGAACGGCTTCTCGGGCGAGCCGACTCTCGACGGCGATGCGCTGGCTCGCGGCGTCGCAGCCGGGCGATGCAGGAGCGATCCGTTGGCTCCGCTCGAACGTCCGCGGCTCGCCGACGATCCTCGAGGCGTTCGGCCCGGACTTCAGTCCAGCAGGGCCACGCGCGGATCTCGACGTTCACCGGGCTCCCGTCCGTGATCGGATGGGCCGGGCACGAGCTCCAGTGGGGACACGATCCGGGATCGCGTCCGGACGACGTCCGGCTGGCCTACTCGACGCTCGATCTCGGGGTGGCACGCCGGCTCCTCGCCCGCTACGGCGTCCGCTACGTCGTCGTCGGATCGCTCGAGCGTGCAGGCTATCCGGCGGAGGGTCTCGCGAAGTTCGACCGGCTGGGCCGCCGGGTCTACGAATCCGACGGAACGATCGTGTACGAGCTCCCGTCGCGCGTCGATGGCTGAGATGCCGGAACCCGCATCGGCGAGCCGCGTGGGCGCGCACGCCGAGACACGTCTGACGAGAGCGCTGGCGCACTCCAGAGCTCCGCATCGCCGTCCTCGTCGCAGTTCTCGCCGCCGGTGCCGCGCTCCGTCTCTCGGGGAACGACTGGGATGGCGGCGCGCATCTCCATCCGGACGAGCGGTACTTGAGCATCGTGTCCGACAACGTCGAGTGGCCCTCGTCCGTGGGCGAGTACTTCGACGTCGAGCGCTCCTCGCTCTCGCCCTACAACACCGAGCCCGGGCAGGGCTACGTCTACGGCCAGCTTCCGCTCATCGCGACGAAGGGCGTCGCCACGCTCATAGGTCGCGACGGCTACGACGAGCTCTATCTCGTCGGTCGCGGGCTGTCGGCGATCCTCGACGTCGCGTCGATCGTCCTCGTGTTCCTGATCGGATCCAGCCTCCTGCTGCCTTTCGGACGCAGGATTGCCACCTGGGGAGCCCTGCTCGGGGCGGCGCTCTACGCGCTGAGCGCCCTGGCGATCCAGCTCTCCCACTTCTTCACGGTCGAGTCCTGGCTCGTCTTCGGCACGTTGCTCGCGTTCTATCTCGCGCTTCTCGTGGGACGGCGTCCGCTCGACGCCCGCCTGACCGGATCGCTCGCGTTACTCGCCGGGACCGGCGCGGCGGTGGCACTCGCCGTCGCCTCGAAGGCGAGTGGGATCCTCGTTCTCGTTCCCGTGCTGCTCGCGCTCGTACTGCGGCCCGCGGGCGGACTCGAACGTTCGAGCCGCCTACTCGCGATCCTCGGCTCCCTCCTCGCGCTTGCGACCGCCGGCTACCTGACGTTCCGCCTCGTCTCGCCCTACGCCTTCGAGCACTCCAACTGGCTCGACGTCCGGCCGAGCGAGAAGTATCGCGCCGCGCTCGAGGCTCAGCAGCGAGCGATCGGCGGAGAGGGCCTGTATCCGCCTGCGTACCAGTGGCTTCTCTCGGAGCCCTTCGCCGATCCGCTCTGGAATCTGCTCGTCTGGGGCCTCGGCCTCCCACTCGGCATCGCCGCACTCGCGGGGATGATCTGGCTGCTCGTGCGACGTGGCGAGCGACGTCGCCGCCGGCGGCTGGAGACGCGACGGCTCGCATGCCCGTGGCCGCGCTCATGCTGCTCGTCTTCGTGACCATCACGTTCGGGTACTTCGGATCGCGCTTCGCCCACTCGATCCGGTACCTCGTCCCGATCGTTCCCTTCCTGTGCGTCGCCGCGGCCTTCATGGTCGTCGCTCTCCACCGACGCAGTCGCGGCGTGGGCGCTCGGAGTCGCTGCTGTGCTGCTGGCGGGCACGCTTCTCTACGCGGTGGCCTTCCAGCAGATCTATCGACGCCCTCACTCGCGCGTCGTCGCGTCGGAGTGGATCTTCGCGAACGCGCCTGCGGGGTCCACGATCGTGAACGAGCACTGGGATGACGGGCTGCCCGTCGGCGCGCCGCCGGACCGGTACGTGTCGCGGCAGCTTCTCGTCTTCGATCCGGACGACGAGTCGAAGCTCCGCAAGCTCTACGACGAGCTTGCCGGCGCGGATTACTACGTGCTCAGCTCACCGCGGGCATCGGCGACGATCGGGAGGCTTCCCGAGCGGTTTCCGCTGATGTGGCGCTTCTATCGCCTCCTCGACGACGAGCGGCTCGGGTTTCGACGGGCGGCCGAGTTCACGTCGTACCCCGGACTCCTCGGGGTCGAGCTCGTCGATCGGGAAGCCGAGGAGGCCTTCTGGGTCTACGACCATCCGCCCGTCGTAATCTACGAACGCGTGGCGCCGATGTCGTGGCAGCGTTTCCGCGAGACGATGTGCTCCTACGGGCCCGCTCCGGGCTGTGCCCTGAGCCGGTAGATCTCGACGCCGTCGTTTCGGTACACGAGATCCCACAGGATCCCGACGCGCGACGCCCACTTCTCCTGGCCTCGCGGGAAGTACGCGCGCTCGAGCTCGCCCACGACGAGGTACTCGGCGTCGTAGCGCCGGAGGATCCGATACGCCAGGTCCGGGTCTCGAGTGCGGTAGGCCATCTGCACATCCTTGATTCGCTCTTCGATAGCCCCTGGCGCGGCGATGCCCCGCTGCTGCCGCTGGTGGAAGTCCCAGCCGACGATCGCCGGGTTCCCTGTGAACATCGCGAAGCGATTCCCCCACCCGTACAGCGTGGGCGAGGTGTTGAGCTCTGCAACGACAGGCGACCCTTCGACGTTGTCGAGCATCCACCGGATTGCCCCGAGATCGTGGGCGAGCGTCAGCATTCGCTCCTTGTCTCGGTGGACGGCTTTCCGCATGAACGCGGTTCCATCGAGGGTCGGGCCGACCGAAGTGTCGAATCGATGCTCGATCCGCGCCCCCGTGGCGAAAATCGGATAGAGGAGCGTCGAGGCGAAGAGCAGCACGAATGCGCTCTGCCAGGCGATGCGAAGCCCGCGTCCGGCCCGGAGGAGCGCTTCGTACGCCACGCGCGCCCCCACGGCCGCGGCGATACCCCAGACGACCCACACCTGCAGGTAGGACTTGAACACGGTGTTCGAGCGGCCGATGTCGATGTCCTTGACGACCACGTACTCGACTGCCAGCGTGATGAGTAGGCCGCACGCCACGAGGACGAGGGTCATCTGCCACAGCCGCTGTCCGACGACAGGTGCGCTCGCCTGTTCCCGTCGGGGCAAGAGGACGACGGTCAAGGTGAGCAGCGCGATGATCAAGGCCGCGACGAGCTCGCCCACGAGCGCAAGTGCACACGCCGCGAGCGCTGAGATCACGACGTAGACCGCAATCGCCACATAGGCGACTGACGGGTCGACGAGGGCGCGGTGGAGCTCGAGAACTCTTCGCGGCTTCCTCGAGCGGAGAAGCGTGCGTAGCGCTCGCGCTGCCGGCCCGTGATCGCGTGCGAGGACGAGGTCGGCAACGAGGGCGCTCGCGATGATGAAGAGGAAGAACCCGTGCACGGTCAGGTAGTCGCCGAGCGAGGTCCTGCCGCCTCTCCAGATCTCGAACCCGTTGAAGGTCGAGCGATAGTGGTCGTGGAACGGAAAGAACGCGAGGTACGCCGTCACAGCGAGTGCGATCGCAAGCAGGGAAGTGCGAACGAGCACGCGGAGATCGAGGCGCCCGCGCACGGCCCACGCTCCCAGCAGGATGGCGACTGCCGCGAGTGCCGCGTAGGTCGGCAGGTCCCAGGTGTTGACGACCCAGAGCGCTCCCACCACGATCGCGAGGATCACGAAACGCCCCGTGCGGGCGATACGCCGCTCGGCGGTGGGGGCACCGATGTACGCGAGCGCGAGTCCGAGTGCCGTTGCCGAAAACGGGAGCGCGATCGCGTGGGCATGGAGGTCGGCGAAGAGGTACGTGAAGGCGGGAAACTCCGTGATCGGCCCTGGCTCGCCCGGTCCGGGCGTGATCGCGCGGCTCGCGCTCCAGAACCACCAATCGTCTCGGATCGGGCCGCGGGCGCGCTCGACGTAGCACCTCGACCTCGCCGAGATTCCCGATGGCGACGACGAAGAGGGCGGCCAGCCCGGCGGGGACGAGCGTGCGGGCTCGCACGGCGCTCCCCGTCCTCGTCTGCAGCGCAAGGCAGGCGCCGAAGACGGCGGCGCCGAGGAACGCCGCCAGCGTCGGAACCGCGAGGTTGTAAGCGACGTACGGTGCGATCGCCGTCGCCTTCACGAGGGCGCCGACGAGGACGAAGCCGAAGTAGTAGTAGTTGATGTACCCGCCTGCGAACCAAGGGTCGTACGGGGGAAAATCGTCGGACTTGACGACGGCAGTGAGGTACGCCAGGTCCATGGGTTTCTCGCCGCCGAGCGAGGGATGCCAGAGATCGGGGTTCGCCCAGCGAACGGCCAGAAACGCCGCGAACACCACCCAGAAGACCGACTCCTCGACGGCGAGCAGACGTGCGCTTCCGCGCACCCACGCGAGCATCTCCCGGCGGTGCACTACGACGATCGCGATGCCTCCGACTCCCAGCCCTCCGGCGACGATCGCGAGCGTCTCCCGCGAGAACGCGAGGAGCTCGGCGCTCGCGAGCCACCAGGAGAGCCACGCGACGAGCAGGAGCCCCACCGGCCGCGCGAACGCGAAGCCTCGATCCGGGAGGGCCGCTCCAGCCACCCACACATACGGCAGGCCGATGAGGCCCACGGCTATCAGCGCCAGCATCCACACGAGCACGGGCGCCTGACTTGCGATGCCCGACGTGTCGAAGAGGTCGTGCCAGGTGCCTGCCGTGCGGTAGTCGTCGATCTCGTTCGGCGTCAAGCAGCAGCTCTTCTTGCGCCTGCCGGGCCTCGCTCGAGGACGTCCGTACGCCGTCCCGGTCGAGAGCAGCCGTCTCGAGCCACTGGTCTGCGCTCGCCGCGTGCGCCGCGCCGGTGGGGGCGAGCAGGGTGACGGACGTCAGGAGGACAGGCCGACACCACGAGGCCGACCGCGACTCGGGACGACGAGCATCGATCCAGGCGACGCGGCACTCGACGAGGAATCATCTATTGTCGCGCCGATGACCGGCGGCCAGGGTGAGTCGGTGCGCACCCTGGCGATCGTCGTTCCTGCCTTCAACGAGGAGCGCCGGCTGGGCGCGTTGTTCGACGCGTTCGAGCGCGATGCGGACCGCGTCGCCGACGACTGCAGGCTTCCGGCTCGAGGAGGTGATCGTCGTCGACGACGGCTCAACGGACGGGACGAGCCGCGCTTCTCGACGAGTACGGCGGCTCGACGGGAGACTTCGGGTCGTCCACTTTGCTCGGAACGAGGGGAAGGGGGCGGCAGTTCGCGAGGGGATGCTCCGTGCGCAAGCGCGACTTCGCGCTCGTCACGGACGTCGATCTCTCGACTCCCCTCGACGACCTCGCGACGCTTGCCGCCACCGCGGCGGAAGGCGCGACGTGGCGATCGGCTCGCGCGCGCTCGGCAACTCACGAGTGCTCGTTCGCCAGCCCGCCTACCGGGAGCTGATGGGAAAGGCGTTCAACCTCGGGCTTCGCATCCTCACGAGGCTTCCGTACCGCGACACGCAATGCGGATTCAAGCTCTTTCGTCTCGAGACCACCCGGGTGCTCTTCGAACGTCAGCGCGTGCGCGGATTCGCCTACGACGCCGAGATCTGCGTCCTCGCACGGCAGCGCGGGCTTCGATCGTCGAGGTCCCCGTGCACTGGACGAACAACCCCGACACGCACGTCAAGCTCTTCACGTCCTCGGCGCGTATGGGGATCGACCTCCTGCGCATCGCATGGCTCGCGCGGCGGCCCGGATGAGGGCGGGATCGACAGGCGTGAAACGGCGGTACGCAACGAATCATCGTCGGAGCTCGCCCCCGAAGAGAGTCTCGTACCGGTCGAGACAGGCATCGACGCTCGAAGTGGCCGCGCGACCTCCTCGCGTGACCTCCGGTAACGAGCGGGATCCGACAGAACGCGGCCAATGGCGTCGGCCAGCGCCGCCGGGTCGGCCACCGGAAAGATCTCGCCCATGCCGGTCCAGCGCACCGGCTCCCGGACTCCTGGCAGGTCACTGGCTACGACGGGTGTCCCGCAGCAGCATCGCTTCTCCCTGCACCAGACCGAATGACTCGGTGGAGTTGAGACTCGGAACCACGAGGCAATCGACCACTCCGTAGAAGGCCGGCATCTCTCGTACCGGGTCGAGCAGTCCGAGCGCTCGCCAGCGCTCGCCGACAGCGGCGACCGCGGGAGCGAGCCGACGGCGGTACGCGTCCTCGCCGACCGCCTCGGGGCCGGCGAACATCACGATGAGTCCCGGAAAGCGGGAGATCAGCGCTGGGAGTGCCTCGAGCAACGTCTCGACGCCCTTCTCGGCGGCGAATCGGGCCGCGAATCCGAGGACCGGCCCCGCCCTGTCAGCCGACGTGTGTTCCGCGCGCAGTGCCTCGACGTCCTCTGGGTCGAGGAGCGGCCATCTCGACGGGCGGGGGGATGACGACGAGCTTCTTCTGGAATCGGCGGAGCAGCGGCGTGTTCTTCGCGTAGTCGCGCGTGTACGCGACGACGCGGCTCGCCAATGCCGCGGTACGGAGTTGGCCGCTGCGACCGCGCCCTCAGCGGCGCGATTGAGAGGGCTCTCCGGGAGCCGGACGTCGCAGTGGTAGGTGCAGGATGCAGGGCTTTCGAAAGGCGTTGGCCGCGAGCGCGAGCACCGGGGCCTCGAACTGGGGTGCGTGGACGCTGACGACGTCGTGTCGACGCGCCAACTGAATGCGGCAGGAGGATACGCCGGCATCAGTGCGCCCTTCGCGACCGACAGCGCAACCGGAACCCGGACGACGTCGACGCCGTCGAGCTTCTCCATCCGCGAAAGCTTGTGCTCGTGGCGAGACGTGAGCACCGTCACCTCGTGGCCACGGCCGGCCAGACCCTCGTGCGAGCCGCTCGACGTAGATCGTCAGGCCGCTGACATGCGGCCGGTAGTACGTGAGTGAGATCAGGATCCTCGTGTGCCGTCTCCCCTATTCGCCACTCCCGGCCGCAGGCGGTGGGCGAGGACGTCTTGCAGCGCCGGCTCGGCAGCTCGGATCCACGCGGCAAGGCGGCGAAGACCGTCGTCGACGTGCGACCGTCGGCTTCCAGCCGAAGTCGCGGGCGGCTTTCCTCGTATCGCAGTAGAACGCACGCTGGTCGCCGACGCGTGCGGGGGCGAACCGTGCTCGCTGGACGGGTCCCCCGAGGGCAGCAGCGAGCGCCGGCTCGAACTCGCGCCAAACGGAGACGGTCCGCTCGGGGCCGCCGCCGATGTTGTAGACCTCGCCGGCCGACACGTCGATGCGGGCGACCGCCGCCCGAAGAGCGGCAACGGCATCGTCGACGTACAGAAGATCGCGAACCTGCTTGCCGTCGCCGTAGATCGTGATCGGCAGGCCGAACAAGCGCGGCTATGAGGAACCACGCGACCCATCCCTGGTCTTCGACCCCCATCTGCCGCGGACCGTAGAGGCAGCTCTGGCGCAGCACGACCGTACGCAGGCCGTAGACGCGGTGATAGTCGCGAACGTACTGGTCGGCCGCGCCCTTGGAACAGCCGTACGGGGAGTGGAAGTCGAGCGGCCGGCTCTCGTCTATGCCGGCTTCGTCGTCCGGGAGCGAGTAGCGCGTCTCCTCTTCGACGACGCGGACGCCGGGCAAGGCCCCGTACACCTTGTTCGTCGACGCGTAGACGACGATCGGATTCGCAGCGCGAGCGTCGTGCAGCCTCGAGCACGTTCAGCGTGCCGAGAGCGTTCTGCTCGAAGTCGGCTCGCGGGTCGCTCCACCGACGCCGTGACCGCTGTCTGGCCCGCGAAGTGATACACGACGTCCACCTCCGCCAGGGCGCGCTCCACCGCGTCGGCGTCGCGAACGTCGCCCTGCGCAAAGGTCAGCGCATCGCCGTGCCGGCTGCGCAGCCACTCGAGGTTGAGCCCGGAGCCCGGCCGCGAGAGGCTGTCGAACACGGTGACGTCGATGCCTGTCTGTCGAGGAGCTCGTTCGCGAGGTTGCTCCCGAGGAAGCCGGCGCCTCCGGTTACGAGAAAGCGCCGGTCGTCACGCGCACGGCCCTCTTCGCCCCGGTTCGGCACCGAGCGGGCCACGATATACGATCGCCTTCGGGAGTGCTCGCGCGCCTCGTCAGGTTCGTGCTCGACCTCGTGCCTGGGTCCGTGATCGACAGGTCGAGGCGGTTGCCGGTGCTCGCGCCTGTTCTCCGCCGCGTGCTCGGCGCTTTGTCCCGTCCGCTCCACGGTCGCGTGGTTCCGATCGCCCACGGGCCTGCGAAGGGCCTTCTCCTCGCGTTCGACGAGACGTCGGCTGTCTGGGCGTCGGGCAGAACCGAGCTACCGGTGCAGCACGCTCTCGAACGGCTCGTCGAGCCAGGCTCGGTCTTCTTCGACATCGGCGCGAACGTGGGTTTCTTCACGCTTCTCGGCGCTCGCCTCGTCGGCTCGTCAGGAGCGGTTGTCGCATTCGAGCCGCACCCCGAGAATGCCGAAAGGCTTCGCCGGAACGTCGAGCTCAATTCGTTCGAGCACGTGGACATCGTGGTGCAGGCGGTCTCGGACGTGAGCGGCGACCGACTCCTGGACGCACGGCATTCGGCGACAGCGGCTCTTCTCCCGTCCGAACAAGCGGATTCGGCTGCGGGTTTCGTCCGTGTCGAGACGACCTGGCTCGACGACTTCCTGGCGGCAAGACCGGACCTCGAACCCGACGTCGTGAAGATCGATGCCGAGGGCCACGAGGTCGAGATCGTCCGAGGCATGCTGGATACGCTTTGCCGGCGTTCCCTCGTGCTGGTCTGCGAGATGCACGGCCGTGATCGAGAGTTCGTCCAGGCGGTCGAGGCGAGCCGGCTACCGGACGGCCGGCCTCGGCGGCGGCACTGACGCCGCGAGGGCCTCGACGTCGGAGCACGTTCTGGCTGCTCCAGACGGACATCGGGCGCTGATGGGATCGCGTCGGGTCTAACGGCTTCCCGGCTCTTGGCACGCCGGGACACCTCCGCCAGAATGCCTCTCCGGGTGGGATCCATGCGGCGACCCGACGACGAGGGTTATCAGCGGGCGTACTTCGACGTGGCGGCGCACCAGTACCCGCGGGCTGCCGTCGTTATGCCGCCGAGACACACGGAGGTCGAAGGTCAGAACCTGTTGAATCGGCTCGAGATCGTGAAAGGCGACGGGCCGATCATCGACTTCGGAGCGGGTACGGGGCGACTGTCGATCACGCTTGCGAGAGCCGGGCACACCGTTCTCGCGGTAGACGTCAGTGAGCGGTCGCTCGCCGTCCTGCGCGGGGCCGCGCGCGACCTGGGACTGCCCGCTATCGAGACCGCGTCAGTCCTCCCGAGCTGCGGTCAGCTTCGCTGCGATCGTCGGCTCGGACGTGTTGCACCACGTCGATCTGGATGTTCACCTGCCGCGAATCTACGGCCTGCTTCGGCCTGGCGGGAAAGTGGCCTTCTCCGAGCCTGGCGCATTCAATCCGGCGTGGTACGTGTACCTATCGCTCTTCCACGAGCTTCGGGTCGAGCGGCGAGTCGTCACCTGCAACCTCTTTCAACTCCGTCGCACGTTCAGACGGCATGGATTCCGAGACGTCCGGATCACAGGGCTCGGGCTGTTGCCGCGCCCACTCTTCGGCTGGGCCTACGCTGCCTGTAGGTGGCACAACGCGGTGGGCAACTTGCCGATCTTGCGGTGGTTCGCGTACCGCTACGTCATCGAAGCGAGCAAGTAACGGCCATGCCTGGCTCCTCCCACAGCTCCATCGCACAGATCCGAAGCCTTGTGTGAATGCGAGGAGCGCACGCAGTACGGGAGCTTTCGTAGCTTTCAACGTCAGTCTCACAGACAGGGCGAAACGGGGGCTCAGGTGATGACGGGGACGATCAGTGCGGTGATTACCCACAGTGCGACCGCGATGATGATCGGAGGATCCGTGAGCAGGACGATCTCCGGCTCCTCGCCGGCTTCTTGCCGCTGTACGAGCAGGAGGTATCTGAAGAGCCCGAAGATGACGATCGGAATCGTCACCATGAAGGCTCGCGAGTCCCGGCCGAGCACCGTGTAGAGGGCGTACGTGACCACGGTCGAGGCTGCGACGACCGCGATGAGCTGATCGACGAGCGCGAGCGAGTAGCGCTCGAGCACGGGTCGCCCGCGCAGCGTCGCGGCTCCCGCCGAGGCGAGCTCGGCGCGTCTCTTCGCCAGTGCCAGGAAGAGCGCGAGCAGGAAGGTGCAGACGAGCAGCCACGGCGAGATCGGCACATCGACCGCCTCGGCGCCGGCCGCTGCTCGGACGACGAACAGCAACGCGATGACGAGCACGTCGACGAGCACGAGCTGCTTCAGGCGGAGCGTGTAGCCCAGCTGTAGGAGAAGGAACGCGAGCATGAGCGTCAGCGACCCGATTCCGAGGACGGCGGTGAGACCCACCGCCGCGGTGGCGAGCGCCGCGGCCAGCACGACAGCGGTGCGCGGCGAGATCTCGCCTCGCGCGACGGGCCGCTTCCGCTTGATCGGGTGGTAGCGGTCGTGTGCCGCGTCGCGGACGTCGTTGAAGAGGTACGAGGCGCTCGACGCGGCGCAGTAGGCCACGAACACGGTGAGCGCCTTCGCCCACCGCCCCGGATCGTCCAACTGCTCGCCGAACACGATCCCGGCGAAGACGAGAAGGTTCTTCAGCCACTGGCGGGGTCTCAGCGCAGCGATGGCCGCCGCGATCGGCCGCCGCCGCCGCGGTAGCTCCGCGACCGCCTCGTGCTCCGGGAGCGCCATCCCTACCCGATCGTAGGTCGGGCCCACTTGAAAGGGAAGCACTGCTGCGACCGGAGTGAACGTCCCGTTGCGGCCGCGTCACGACCCGGTTTAGGGTGTCCGCGCGATGGCCCTCCTCGAGGTACGGGACGTCACGCTCCGCTTCGGCGGCATCGTTGCGCTCGACGGCGTCTCCTTCGAGGTCGAGGAGGGGCACGTCTCCGGCCTCATCGGTCCGAACGGCGCCGGCAAGACGACCGCGTTCAACGTCATCACTCGTCTCTACAAGCCCGACTCAGGCGCGGTCACGCTCGACGGCAAGTCGATCCTGCGACAGCCGGCCCACAAGATCGTGCGACGAGGGATCGCGCGGACGTTCCAGAACATCCAGCTCTTCCGCACGATGTCGGTGCTCGAGAACGTGCGCGTAGGAGCGCACGGCCGCGGACGGAAGTCCGGCGAGAATGAGGCGCTCGAGATGCTCGACGTCGTCGGGCTGCGCGATCGGGCCCACTTCCCGGCCGCGGCGCTCCCCTACGGTATTCAGAAACGGGTCGAGCTCGCACGCGCACTCGTCGCCAAGCCGCGACTCTTACTGCTCGACGAACCGGCCGGTGGGCTCAACCACGAGGAGGTCGCGGAGCTCGGAAGCTTCATCCAGCGGATCCGGGACGACTTCAAGCTCACGGTGCTCCTCGTCGAGCACCACATGAACCTCGTCATGAGCATCTCCGACCACGTCAACGTCCTGAGCTTCGGCCGCAAGATCGCCGACGGCGCGCCGGCGGAGGTTCAGGCGGATCCGGCGGTGATCGAGGCGTACCTCGGATCGGACGACGAGGACGAGGACGAGAGGCGGGCCACGCCGCCCGAGGAGCCGAGCCAGCCGGCCCAGGACCAGGACGGCGAGGTGTAGGTAGTGGCGCTCCTCGAGCTCGATCGGGTCGCCGCCCGCTACGGGCCCGTGCAGGCACTGCACGACGTCTCGCTGACGGTCCGCGAAGGCGAGGTCGTGGCGGTCCTCGGTGCGAACGGTGCAGGGAAGACGACGACGCTCCGCGCGATCTCGGGAACGGTCTCCCGCAGCGGGACGATCGAGCTTGACGGGAAGCTGCTGAAGGGGGGCCCGGAGGCTGCCGCAAGGACAGGCATCGCTCACGTCCCCGAGGGGCGTGGGACGTTCGTCGATCTCACGGTCACGGAGAACCTCCGGCTTGGTGCCTATGCGCAACGCGAGCGCTCCGTGAAGGCCGACATCGCGCGCATCTCCGAGTACTTCCCCTGGATGACCGAGCGCGGACGGCAGCGCGCGGGCACGCTCTCCGGCGGCGAGCAGCAGATGCTGGCGCTCGGGCGGGCGCTGATGAGCCGACCGCGACTGCTCCTCCTCGACGAGCCCTCGCTCGGGCTTGCGCCGATGATCGTGCGCGAGTTCTTCCGGATCGTGCGCGAGCTGAACGAGAAGGAGGGGTTGACCGTCCTCGTCGTCGAGCAGGACGCCCGAATCGCCCTCAAGGCCTCCCAGCGCGCGTACGTCCTCGAGGTCGGCAAGGTCGCGCTCGCCGGGACGAGCGACGAGCTCCAAGGCAACGAGTCCATTCGGCGGAGCTATCTCGGGTACTAGTGGTCGCTCCGGGAAGTACGCCACCCCTTCGCGCGGCTGCGAACGCATCGCATGCCGTCGTCCTCGGTCGGCCACATACCTTCAGGTATGCGGCCTCCCTGCGTCTCAGAGCTTCTAACGCGATGATCGCCCGTCGCTGGGCGGATGATGGAGGCCGTGAGGCAAGGAGGCAGGGAGCGCCCATATCCGCAGCGATATGGGCGCGACCGAGGACGCAGCATCAGGGTGTCCAGCGCCGCACAGCGACATGGCCGTTCATTGCGTTAGGAGCTCTTCGGCCCGCTCGGTTCTCGCCGGCGAATCGGCACCGGACGTCCCGGAGAGACCACTAGTGGTCGTCGCCGCGTTCTCCGACTTCATGCAGCAGGTCGTGTCGGGCCTCGCGTCGGGTGGGGTCTACGCGCTGCTCGCACTCGCGCTCGTGATCATTCACCGCTCGACCGGAGTCATCAACTTCGCGCAAGGCGAGATGGCGACGCTCTCGACCTACATCGCCTGGACGCTCATCGTGAATCACGGCTGGAGCTACTGGCTCGCCTTCGCCGCGACGCTCGCGATCTCGTTCGGCGGCGGTGTCGGTATTCACCGGGTCGTCATTCGCCCTGTCGAGCGCGGAAGCGTCCTGCGGATCGTAATCGTGACGATCGGGTTGCTGGTTGCAATCAACGGGTTCGTCATCTGGCAATGGGGAGGCGAGCCACAGCAGCTTCAGAGCCCATTCGGAACCGACACGTACGACGTCGGCGGGGTCGTCGTGGCCGCGCACGACATCGGAACGATCTGCGGTCGCGCTCGGGATCGTCTTCCTGCTCTGGGGCTTGTTCCAGTTCACGAGGGTGGGCCTCGCGCTTCGCGCTGTCGCAGTGAACCCGGAGGAGGCGCGTCTCGTCGGCGTTCGGGTGACGTGGATGCTGGCGCTCGGGTGGGGGCTGGCGGCGCTGCTCGGCGCCGTCGCCGGAATGCTCACGGCCCCCACGGTCGGGCTCGATCCGAACATGATGGCGCCCGTGCTCATCTACGCCTTCGCAGCTGCAGTGCTCGGCGGGATCGACTCGCCGCTCGGCGCCGTCGTCGGTGGCCTGATCCTCGGCGTCCTACTCAACTTGCTGAGCTACCTGAGCCAGTACGGCGCCTTCGATTGGTTCAGCGAGGAGCTGCGACTGCCGGCGGCGCTCCTCATCATCCTCGTCGTCCTGCTCGTGCGGCCCGCGGGCATCTTCGGAAAGCCCGAGGTGAAGCGCGTATGACGCCGAGAACCATCCGCATCATCGGCTTCGTCGCATTCGCCGCGTTCGTGGTGTTCATCGCAGTGCTGCCGGCGTTCGTCAGCGACTTCAAGGCGCGCGACTACTCCTACGTCGGCATCTACCTGATCGCGCTCCTCGGGCTCAACATCCTGACCGGCTACACGGGACAGATCTCGCTCGGCCACGGCGCGTTCATGGCCATCGGCGGGTACACGACGGCGATCCTGATGGCCGGCAACGACCAGTTTGGCGGACCGATCTCGGGCGGGCTCAAGGACGTCTGGACGCTACCGATCGCCGGACTCGTCGCCGGGCTCGTCGGGCTCGCGTTCGGGATTCCCGCGTTGCGCCTCTCGGGCCTCTACCTCGCGTTGGCCACGTTCGCCATCGCGGTCGCGATGCCGTCGACCGTCAAGCGGTTCGAGGAGTTCACCGGGGGAGGCTCCGGCATCCAGCTCTTCGGGACCCCGGAGCTCACCGGCTCGAACGCCGAGGTCATCCCGCCCTCGGCCAACGCGACCTTCGAGCTGCGCGGGCTCACGTTCACGCCGAACGACTGGATGTACTACCTCGCCTGGTCGATCGCGCTCGTTCTCTTCGCCGTCGCGTGGCTCATTCTCCGCGGGCGCACGGGCCGCGCGTTCCGCGCCGTCCGCGACAGCGAGACCGCCGCCGTCTCCTCGGGTGTGAGCCTCGCCCGCTACAAGACGCTCGCATTCGGCATCAGTGCCGCGTACGCGGGTGTCGCCGGCGGCTTGTTCGCGCTCGTCAGCGCCTTCGTCAATCCGGACACGTTCCCCATCGCGCTGTCGATCTTCCTGCTCGTCGGGATCGTCGTCGGGGGTCTCGGTGGCCTCTCGGGCCTCGTCTTCGGGGCGATCTTCGTCTACTACTTGCCCCTGTGGGCGCAGGGGCAGGATCTCGGCTCGCTGCTGCCGAACCGGATCATCGAGGAGACGCAGAAGCCCGGTGGCCCCGCGATCGTCTACGGCGTGGTCCTGATCCTGCTCATGTTCGTTCTGCCCAACGGAGTCGGCGGTCTCTTCCGGAGAATCGGGCAGCTGCATCTCGAGTCGCCGCTACTCTCGGTCGGAGTAGTTCCGCCAATCCGGGAGGAGTCGAGGATGAGACGACCGTCCGTACTCGTGATCGCGCTCGCAGCTGCGCTCGTCGTGGCTCTGCCTGCGGGCTTCGCCCGCTCCTCGGCGGACCCGGGCATCACCTCGACGGCGATTCTCGTCGGCGGAACGTCGCCACTGACGGGCCCGGCCGCCGCCTACGCGTCGGTCGCGCGTGGCGCCAAGGCCTACTTCGACTCCGTCAACGCCAAGGGCGGCGTCGCCAAGCGGAAGATCGAGTACAAGATCGTGGACGACGGCTACAACCCGGCGACGACGGTGCAGGCGGTTCGGCGCCTCGTCGAGCAGGACCGGGTCTTCGCCGTCTTCAACACCCTCGGGACCGAGCACAACCTCGCTGTCCGCGACTACTTGAACCAGATGAAGGTGCCTCAGCTCTTCGCCGCCTCCGGCGCGACGACCTGGGGGCGCGACGCCGCGAAGTACCCATGGACGATCGGGTTCCAGCCGAGCTACGCGGCCGAAGGGCTCGTCTACGGCCAGTACATCGCGAAGACGCGGAGGAAGGCGAGGATCGCCGTCCTCTTCCAGAACGACGACTACGGGAAGGATCTCCTCGCCTGGCTCAAGCGCGGGCTCGGACGCTCCGGATCGAAGGTGATCGCCGCCCAGCCATACCAGGTGACGTCGCCCGACGTCGGGTCGCAGATCGCGAAGCTGAAGGCCTCAGGCGCGAACGTCCTCGCGATCTTCGCGACTCCGACCTTCGCCATCCAGGCCTACGTCTTCGCCAATCGGCTCGGCTGGCGTCCGCTCGTGATCAACAACGCGGTCTCGGGCACCACCAACATCATGGTGCTCGCCTCCGAGGGCGGGAAGAACAAGACCGTCGAGGGGACCATCTCGACAACGATGCTGAAGGACCCGACCGACCCGCGGTGGAGGAACGACCCCGGAATGAAGCTCTACCGCTCGCTGATGGGCAGGTACGCGGACGGGGAGAACATCAACGACGTCTACCACGTGTACGGCATGGCGGTGGGGTACGAGACGGTCGCGCTCCTGAAGCGCCTCGGCGCGAATCCGACTCGCGCCGGCCTCATGGCGCGGGCCCGCTCGATCACGAGCCCCGGGAACCCGTTCCTGCTCCCCGGCGTCTCCGTGAAGACGGGGAGGGGGGACAGCTTCCCGATCCAGCAGGGCCAGCTCCAGCGCTGGACGAAGGGCCGCTGGGTGCCGTTGGGCGGGCTCTGGCAGTCGAAGCGGAACTAGCTGGCGGCGCACGCCGGAACCGGCGCCGCCGCGACCGCGCTCCTTCCCGGTCGACCCCTGCCGGTCCGCGGGCTCTTTCGCGTGGCCCGTCCACGCCATACCATCTGCTCGCGTGCACGGGGGTATGCGGTGAGCAGCTACGTCGAGGTATGGGGCCGAAGCGGACGGGAGCTCCGTGCGCTCGACTCCGAGCGAGTGACCGTCGGGACCCTCGAGTCGAACGACCTCGTCGTGGACGTCGAGGGCGTCTCCCGCGTCCATGCGGTGTTCGAGCGATTCGGCGACACCTGGACCGTCCGCGACCTCGGCTCCCGGAACGGCACCTTCGTGAACGGGGGACGGATCATCGGCGAGCGAGCCCTGCACTCGGGGGATGAGATCCTGCTGGGTCGGCTCCGCCTCCTGTTCCGCGGTCCGGCTCGCGGGACGGAGACAGCCGCGATCGCAGAGGCCCCGCCACTCACGCAGCGCGAGCACGACGTACTCCTGGCCCTGTGCCGACCGCTTCTGACCGGTGATGCGTTCACCGAGCCGGCGTCGACCCGCGCGATCGCAGCGGAGCTCGTCGTCTCAGAGGCCGCGGTGAAACAGCACCTGTCACGCTTGTACGTCAAGTTCGACGTGAGCACACAGGACGAACGGAGACGCGTCCAGCTCGCGAACGCCGCGGTCGCCCGCGGGGCAGTCAAGCTGGGGGACTTGCGCCCGCCGGCTGATCCGCGATGAGGGCCGAGCTCCTCCGCGGAGCGGTACGAGCCGCTCGAGGTCGTCGGACGGGGAGGCGAAGGACGTGTGCTGCGCGCGATGGATCGCCAGCACGACCGAGTGGTCGCCCTCAAGATCCGTCCCGGCCCCTGTGCGGGCGGCGAGGGACGAACTGCTTCGGGAGGCCCGCGTCCTCCTGTCTCTCGACCCCCACCCGGGTCTGCCGCTCGTGCGGGACGACTTCTTCCGCGACGACGACTACATCATCGTCATGGACTGGATCGAGGGCGTTGACCTCGACCGGTTACTTCGAGAGGAGGGCACTCCCGGTCTGGCCCCGTCCACGATCCTCGGCCACCTCGCCCAGGTGGCCGAGGCCCTCACCTACCTGCATGGCCACGATCCGACCGTCGTCCACGGTGACGTCAAGCCCGCCAACCTCATCCTGACCTCGGGTGGGCGGGTGGTCCTCGTCGACTTCGGCCTCGCCTCGACAGGCGATCCTGCCGCGCGAGCAGGCACCCCCGGCTATGTCGCACCCGAGGTGGCGGCAGGTGGACCGTCTACGCGCTCCTCCGACGTCTTCTCCCTCGCCATGACCGCATTCACGCTCCTCGCGGGAAGCCCTCCTCGAGGGGGAGCTCCAGAGTGGCCACCCGGCCTCGACCGCGAGCGGCGGCGTGTGTTCGAAGAGGCGATCAGGCTCGGAACCGCAACCGATCCGTCCAGACGTCCCGCCTCGGCCGGCGAACTAGTCGAGCGCCTCCGGGCCGGCTGGATAGCCGACGTTCCCACCGGCGTGGTCACCGTATGCATGACCGACATCGAAGACTCGACTGGTCTCTGGGAGGCGCATCGGCATGCCATGGGCGCCGCCATCGTCCGCCACGATGCGATCATCGCCCAGGTCGTCGAGGCACGCGGTGGTCGCCTTCTCCAGTCGATGGGCGAAGGAGACTCGACGGTCTCGGTCTTCACCGGAGCCGGCGATGCCGTGCGTGCTGCGCCCGAGATCGTCGAACGAATATCGGAGGAACCGTGGCCCGATGGGCTCACGATTCGCACGCGGGTAGGCCTGCACACGGGTGAGACGAGCAGCCGAGGCGGCGATCGCCTCGGTCCGACTGCGGCGCGCGCGGCGCGCGTTCGGGGATTGGCCGACGGTGGCCAGGTGTTCCTGTCGCGGACTACGGCCGGGCTCGTGGAGGGCCAACTCCCCGAGGGATTCGGCCTTGTGGATCTGGGTCCCCACACGTTGCGCGGCTTCACCGACCGGGAGAACGTCTTCGCCCTCTCGGCACCCACGCTGCGGGCGCCGCCCTCTCCCGCCCTCTGCCCGTACCGCGGCCTCTTGGCGTTCGAGGCGGAGAACCACGACATGTTCTTCGGTCGAGAGGAGGTCCTCGGCGACCTTCTGGGCCGGCTCGGATCGAATCGATTCGTTGCCGTCGTCGGAGCGTCGGGTAGCGGCAAGTCCTCGCTGGTCCGAGCGGGTGTCATCGCGGCAATCCAGCAGGGCGAGCTCGCGGGGGTTTCGAACGCCCTGCTGATCACGCCCGGAGCCAACCCGGGCGGGGGGCTCCGTGGCTCCGGAGCTTCGGACCACGATCTCCTGGTAGTCGACCAATTCGAAGAGGTCTTCACGCTGTGCCAGGAGGAGTCGGAACGGACGCGGTTCTTCGAGCAGCTCCTCGCGTGTCGCGGAACGGTGCTGATTGTCCTCCGAGCCGACTTCTACGGCCATTGCGCGGCGCATGAGGGGTTGGCACAGCGCGTCTCTGCGAACAACGTCCTCCTCGGCCCGATGACCGAGGACGAGATGCACCGGGCCGTCGTGTCACCGGCGGAGGCGGGCGGGTTCCGCCTGGAGCCCGGGCTCGTGGAGCTGGTCCTGCGCGACGCGACTGGAGAGCCGGGCGCCCTGCCGCTCCTCTCGCATGCGCTGATGGAGACCTGGGCGCGGAGGGATGGACGGACGCTCACGCTGGCCGGCTACCGGGATGCAGGCGGGGTGACGGGGGCCATCGCTCGGACGGCCGAGGAGGTCTACGGCCGGCGCACGGACGACGAGCGCGACCTGATGCGGCGCGTCTTCCTGAGTCTGACCGAGCTCGGGGAGGCGACCGAGGACACGCGGCGGCGCGTCCCCCTGAGCGAGCTCGCTGCGGGACCGGAGTCGGCGCCGGCGATCGCAGAGCTCATCGACACGTTGACGACAGCTCGACTGCTCACCCTCGACGAGGGCAGCGCGCAGGTTGCCCACGAGGCTCTGATCCGAGAGTGGCCGAGGTTGCGTGGATGGCTGAACGAGGATCGCGAAGGACTCATGGTCCACCGCCACCTCACTCAATCGACCATGGGTGGGAGGCCATCGGCCGAGACCCCGGAGAGTTGTACCGGGGAGCGCGGCTGGGGGCGGCGCTCGACTGGGCCGGTGGCCGCGTCGACCTCACCGCCGGTGAGCGAGCGTTCCTCGAGGCGAGCGCTGCTGCGCAGCAACGCGAGCTGAGAGCGCGCAGCGCCGCGCACGTCGTCTACGGCTCATGCTCGCCGTCGTCGTGCTGGCGCTGGTTGCGGCGGTGCTCGGCGCAGCCTTCGCGGTTGTCCAGCGTGGTAGCGCCCGGCACACGGCGACCGTCGCCCAGGCCGGACGTCTCGCGGCGCAGTCGCGGGAGGTCGCCGCCCAGCGGCCGGACCTGGGGCTCCTGCTCGCGCTGGAAGCCGGCGAGCTCGACGACTCGGTCGACACTCGCGGCGCGCTGCTCGGGGCGCTCGAGCACGGCTCGCGGATCCATGCGTGGCTCCAGGAGTTCGACTCGCCCGTCGTCGCGACCGCCTTCAACCCGAGCGGAACGCTTCTCGCCGCGTCGACGATCGAGGGGACCACGCTCTACGACACGAGGACCTGGAAGCCCGTCGGCCCGCTGTTGCGATCGTCGCAGGGCGGCTCGGAGGGGGTCGACTTCAGCCCCGACGGCCGGACGCTGGCGATCGCGGGCGGAGACGGTCGCGTCGAGCTCTGGGACGTCGCGACCAGGAAGGAGCTTCGGGAGCTGACGGACCCGGCAGCGGCGACGGCCGGTGAGCCTGCGCTCTCTGTCGTTCGGTTCAGCCCCGACGGCAGCGTCATCGCCGCGGGTGGGAAGGAGGCGAACCACGTCACGCTGTGGGCTGCGGCAAGCGGTCGGGTGATCGGCCGGCCGATCATCACCAACCCGCCGGAGTCGGGCGGCGCGCAACGGATCTCGTTCAGCCCGGACTCGAAGCGAATCGCCGTTCCGGGTGCTCCCGGGACCGTGGGGATCTGGGAGGTCGCCACGGGACGCCGGGTCGGAGAGCCACTCGAGATCGGGAGCGACGACGTATCGGCGGCGATCTTCGCCGACAGCGGCCGGACGCTGATCGCGAGCGACGATGCCGGCTCGGTGTCCATGGTCGACGTCGCAACTGGACGCCCGACCCGCCCGCCGCTCTCGGTCGGCGATCAGGCTGCAGACGCGCTGGATCTCAGCCCGGACGGACGCCTCCTGGCGGTGGCCACGTTCGGGGGGTCGGTCTTCGTGTGGAACGCGAAGACCGGCCAGCCGTACGGCGCTCCCGCTCACCGTCGACACGAGCCCGGTCAACGAGGTCGCATTCAGCCCGGACGGCCGGACCCTCGTGACCGCGCACCAGCGCTCGGCGGTCGTCTGGCGCGTGGACGGGGAACAGGTGATCGGAGAGCCGCTGGACGGAGGGATCGATCTGACCACCGACATGTCGTTCAGCCCTGACGGGAAGCGGCTCGTCGCCGGTCAGTTCGACGGGGACGTGATCGAGTACGAGACGGCGACGCGACGGCGGGCCCGTCTGCTGCACGTCGACTCGGTCGTCACCGGGGTCGCCTTCCATCCCGACGGGAAGCGCATCGCCGTCGGCACGATCGACGGCCGGGTTCGGCTCCTCGACCTGGAGCGCAAGACGACCGTCGGCCTACCGCTCGATGCGCGGAGCGCCGCCGTCTGGCAGGTGGCGTTCAGCCCGGACGGCCGGCAGCTCGCGGTGGTCGTGGACCCGAACGGCGGCGGAGACGGCTTCTACCTCCAGCAGCGGCAGGGCGAGGTCCAGCTCTGGGACGTCGGCTCCCGGCGCCTCGTGGGGAAGGATCGTGCCGGGCGCCGGATCGGTGTTCTCCGTGGCCTTCAGTCCGGAAGGCACGCTGCTGGCGACCGGCAGCGCCGGGCAGCTGGACCTGTGGGACGTCGCCGGCCGGGCGCGCCACGGCACGTCGATGAGGGTCTCGGACGACGGCGTCCTGAGCGTCGCGTTCGATCCGAGCGGCTCGCTCGTCGCCGGCGGCGGAGCGACCGGACCGGTGCGCGTGTGGCGTGTGGACGATCAGCGCCCGGCCTTTCCTCCCCTCGCGGGGCACACCGGTCCCATCACCGGCGCCGCGTTCGACCCGGCCGGCGTGTTCCTCGCAACCTCGAGCCCGCTCGGCGGGACCCGGCTCTGGGACCCCGAGACACGGGTCTCGGCTACGGCGACGAGCTGGCCGGCAGCACGAGGTCGCTCGGCCCTCGGGCGCCGTCCATCGACTCCTCCCGTTCCTGGGGCTGCGCAACGCGTTCAGCCCGGACGGCAAGCTGCTGGCCGTCGCGGGAGTCGACACACGCGGGATGCTGTGGGACGTCGACCCGGCGGTCTGGCGCCGAGCGTGCGTGCGCGATCGTGGGCCGGAACCTGAGCCTCGAGGAGTGGGCGCTGTACCTGCCCTCGGGAACGTCCTATCGCGCGACGTGCGCGGAGTGGCCCACTAGCTGATCGGTCGTTCGGCCGGGAGTCAGCCCTTGCCGAACGGTCAGAAACTGTTTCCCATTGCGCAACCGATGTCGGCCTGCCCGGGGCATCGTCCGGGCGCTCCAGTCCGGCACCTTGCGGGAAGTGATCCCAACAGGAGGTGTGCGATGAAATCGAAGTGGACAGGTCGATTCGCCGGCGCCGCGGTCGTCATCCTGGCGCTCGGCATTCTCGTCAATCGCGCTCGCGGCCGGCGGTATGTCCGGGACGTACGCGACGACGATCAAGAGCCCTGCCCAGCTCAAGGGAAAATGGGTCCTGACGCTCGCGAAGGGCGGCGTCTACACGGTCGCGGTCGACGGGCAGACGGTCGCTCGCGGCAGGTACACGTCGACCGCCAAGACGATCACACTCGATCGCGAGCGCGGAAGCGGGTGCACCGGGGCCGGAACGTACGCCTGGAAGAAGTCGGGGAAGACGATGACGTTCACCCGCAAGCGAGAGTCCGCGTCGTGCCAGGCGCGGGCACTCGTTCTCGGACACCGTTTCACGCAGGTGCGGTAGGAGCGCTGAGGGACGGAGACGATGACCCTCGGACGACTCCGGATCTGCGCCGTCGCGGGGCTCGCCGTGGGGCTTGCGGTGCTCGCGGGCTGCGGAGGCGGTGACGGCGACGAGACCGCGTTCACACCGGTTGCGGGCTCGGACAGCGCCTACTGCCGGGCGTACCGGTCGTGGAAGGTGTTCGAGCTCGACGGCGGCGGGGCCTTCGACCAGCCGAACCCGGCTGCCCTTCGCATCTGGTGGAACGCGTACCTCGTCGCCGAGGAGACGATGCTCCAGCAAGCGCCGTCTGAGATCCGCGACGAGGTCGGGATCAAGTTGAGTCGCATCCGAACCCAGCTGACCCCGCTGCTCGAGAAGTACGACTTCGACCTGGAGCGGGTACGACGTGTAGGCAGTCCTGCTGAGCAGGACGTGCTCTTCGGCCCCCCACCGGCCGACGTAGAGAGGGCTCAAGGAGCCCAATACGCCTACGAGGACAAGTCGTGTGGGACCGCGCCGACGCCGCCCCCTGCGGACATCGTCTTCGAAGCCGACGCATCGTCGAAGTCGTACTGCAGGGCACTGGGCGCGTTCAACGCCGAGGTCGAGAAGGTCTCCGACTCGGGGTTCGACCCGGACGTCATGCGGACGTTCGTCATGGGTGATCGCTTTGCCCAGATTCTCGACGGGCTCGACGAGACAGCACCCGCGGAGATAGCCGAAGACGTTCTTGCCGACACCGACTGGTTCCGCACTCGCTGGAGCGACGTCATGGCCGAGTACGACTACGACATCCGCAGCATCTATCTGGACGCCACCCCCGAGGATCTGGCCGTGTTCAACCGAACGCATCCTGACCTCCTCGAACACTCCTCCCGCAACACGGCCTACGAAGAGCAGGTCTGCGGCGCCTGAGGCGGAACGACGTTCGCGCGCGACACCCGGCGCACCGGGGTGCCGCCGCCGCATCGCGTGGGCGACAAGGCCGCGCTATGCGCGGGGATCGACGTATGCCGCAGCGATGCCGAGCGCCCCCGCGGAGCTCATCTCCGCTCCGCTCGAGGAGCTGCTCGCCGAGGCGCGACGGCTGCGACCGGGTCGGCTCGTCACGTATTCGCCGAAGGTCTTCATCCCGCTGACGACGCTGTGCCGCGACGTCTGCGGCTACTGCACGTTCGCGCGCCCGCCGACGGCGCGGCGAGCGGGCGTTCATGACCGAGGAGGAGGTGCTCGCGATCGCGCGGCGCGGGCGCGGCAGCGGGTTGCCGCGAGGCGCTCTTCACGCTCGGCGACAAGCCCGAGCTCCGCTACAAGGTCGCGCGGGAGGAGCTGCGCGTACTCGGCTGCGAGACGACGCTCGAGTACCTCGCGCGCTGCGCGCGGCTCGTGCTCGAGGAGACGGGCCTGCTGCCGCATCTCAATCCGGGCGTCATGACTCGCGCGGAGCTCGAGGCGCTCCGGCCCGTCTCGGCCTCGATGGGGATCATGCTCGAGACGACCGCCGAACGGCTCGGCGAGCGAGGGTGGCCCGCACTGGGCCTCGCCGGACAAGGTTCCCGCGCGCCGTCTGGAGACCATCCGGCTCGCGGGCGAGCTCGCCATCCCCTTCACGAGCGGGATCCTCATCGGCATCGGCGAGACCCGCGAGGAACGGATCGACGCGCTGCTTGCCCTCCGCGCGCTCGGGGAGGAGCACGGGCACGTACAGGAGGTCATCGTCCAGAACTTCCGGGCGAAGCCTGGGACGCGCATGGCCTCGCACCCGGAGCCCACGCTCGACGACCACCTGTGGACGATCGCCGTCGCACGGATCCTGCTCGGCCCGACGTGGCACGTGCAGGCGCCGCCGAACCTCGCCTTCGACGACTTCCCGCGCTTGCTCGATGCCGGGATCGACGACTGGGGCGGCGTGTCGCCGGTAACGATCGACCACGTGAACCCGGAGGCGCCGTGGCCGGAGATCGGACGCCTCGCCGAGGCGACGCGCTCCCGCGGGCTCGAGCTCGTGCCGCGGCTCCCCGTCTACCCGGGGTACGTCGCGGATCTCGAGCGCTGGGTCGATCCCGCCGTCGCGCCGCACGTCCGCCGTGCCGCCGACGCGAGCGGGCTCGCGCGCGACGACGCATGGGCGCCGGGCGAGCCGGGCTCTGTGCCGTTCGTCGTCCACCGCGACGTGCTCCCGATCGAGCTCTCAGGCGACGAGCTCGGCGAAGACGAGATCACGCGGCTCCTCCAGGCGCGCGGGCGGGACGCCGCGCGTGTGTTCGCGGCCGCCGACCGTCTCCGGCGCGAGGTCTGCGGCGACGAGGTCACATACGTCGTCACGCGGAACATCCAGTACACGAACGTCTGCTACTTCCGCTGCGGCTTCTGCGCGTTCTCGAAAGGAAAGCTCGCCGCGAACCTGCGCGGGGCGCCGTACCTCGTCCCGCTCGAGGAGATCGTCCGTCGCAGCGAAGAGGCGTGGGAGCGCGGCGCCACCGAAGTGTGCCTTCAGGGTGGGATCCACCCGGCGTTCACGGGCGAGTACTACGCCGGCGTGGTGGGCGCGATCAGGGAGGCCGTCCCCGGGATCCACGTGCATGCGTTCTCGGCTCTCGAGGTCTGGCAAGGCGCCGCGACGCTCGAGCTCTCGCTGGAGGAGTACCTCGCCCGGCTGCGCGACCTCGGCCTCGGCTCGCTGCCGGGAACGGCCGCGGAAGTGCTCGACGACGAGGTGCGCCGCGTCATCTGCCCCGACAAGGTGACGACAGCGCAGTGGCTCGCCGTGCACGACGCGGCGCATCGGGTCGGGCTGCGCTCGAACGTGACGCTGATGTTCGGCCACGCGGACACGCCCCGGAGCTGGGCGCGTCATCTCCTGCGAGCTCGGGAGCAGCAGCACCGCTCTCTATGCGCAGGCTCCGCATCTGCGAGCGCGGATGCGGAGCGCGCGACAACCGAGCCCGGCCGCAAGCGGCCGGGCTCTGGCGGGTTCACCGAGTTCGTGCCGCTTCCGTTCGTGCCGATGGAGGCTCCGATCTACCTCCAGGGGCGTGCGCGGCGCGGGCCCACGTTTCGCGAAGCGCTGCTCGTCCACGCGGTGGGGCGGCTCGCGCTCCATCCGGAGATCACGAATGTCCAGGCCTCGTGGGTGAAGCTCGGGCCCGAAGGGACGCGCCAGGCGCTTGCGGCGGGGGTCAACGATCTCGGTGGGACGCTCATGAACGAGTCGATCTCTCGCTCGGCCGGCGCTGAGTACGGACAGGAGATGCCGCCCGAGCGTATGGAGGAGCTGATCCGGTCTGCGGGCCGCGTGCCGCGTCAACGGACGACTCTCTACGGCGAGCCGCCGGAGGCGCAGGTGCGGGCATCGTTCGGCGCTGCGCCGCTGCGCGAGCCCCTCAATCCGCCCGTCAAGGACGCGCGGCTGGTCGCCCCGCCCAGGCTCGTGCGGCCCGGTCTCGTTGGAGCCCGAGCGCGCTAGTGGATCACCTCGCGCTCGCCGTCTCGGACCAGGAACGCTCACGCCGCTTCTACGAGCGGTACCTCGGCTTCACCGCGGAGCCGACGCCGCGCTCGGACGGCGTGCTGATGATGCACAATGGCGAATTCTCGCTCGCCCTCGGAGAGACGACCGAGCCGATCTCGCTGCCGACCTTCCTCCACTTCGGTCGGGGCCTTCCCTCGCCCGACCAGGTCCGCTCCTTCCACGACCGGCTCGTAGCGGAGGGCATCGAGATCGTGGGGATGTGGGACGAACCCGACTACGTCAGCGTCAAGTTCCGTGATTCCGACGGATACGTGGTCGAGGTGAGCTGGGAACCCGAGTCGCGCTAGTCGCGTTCACGGGACGACCCGAGTTCCCGTGTCCTCAGCGCTCGAGCGCGAGCAGATCGTCCACCGTCTCGCGACGTCGAATGACTCGCGCCTCGCCGTCTCGAACGAGGACCGCGGCGGGGCGCGGGACGCCGTTGTAGTTCGAGCTCATCGCCAGCGTGTACGCGCCGGTTGCAGGTACCGCGAGCAGGTCTCCGCGGCGCGGGGAGGGAAGCGCGACGTCGTCGATGAGCACGTCGCCCGACTCGCAGTGCATGCCGGCGACGCTGACCGCCTCGTCCGGCTTCTCGTCCGCCCGTTCCGCGCTGAGCGCGGTGTAGCGCGCGCCGTAAAGCTGCGGGCGAGGATTGTCCGACATGCCGCCGTCGACCGCGACCCAGGCTCGATCGTCGAGCCGCTTCACGGCGCCGGCGCGGTAGAGGGTGACGCCCGCGCGGCCGACGAGACACCTCCCGGGCTCGAGCCAGACAGCAGGCCGCGGGAGACCCGCTGTGACGAAGGCCTCGCGTGCGGTCGCCGCTGCGGCGGTCGCAAGTTCGGCCGCCTCGGGGACGTCGTCCTCGGGGTGATGGCGAACCCCGAAACCACCTCCGAGGTCGGCGATCTGCGCCTCCCAGCCGAGAGCGTCGTGGCCCTCCGACGCGAACTCGGCCAGACGGCGGATCGTCTCCTCCTGCGCGGTGAAGTCCGGAAGCTGCGAGCCGATGTGAACGTGGAGGCCGAGCACGTCGAGCCCGCGCGCGAGCGCGTCGGCGACGAGAGTGAGGGCCTGGGTCGGCGGTAGGCCGAACTTCGACCCGTGATGCCCCGTCACGATCGCCTCGTGCGTGTCCGCATCGACCCCGAGCGTCACTCTCACGAGCACGCGCTCGACGCCCGCGGCCGCCGCGAGCTCGGCCTCGTCGGGCGCGTCCAGGACGACGAGGGCTCGCTCCTTCCCGGCCTCTTCGAGAAACGCCGCGTCCTTGTTGTTCCCGTGCACGACGAGCTCGTCGCCCGGGAGGCCGGCTGCGCGAGCGAACGCGAGCTCGCCAGCGGATGCGACGTCGGCGCCGATCCCTTCCTCGCGGAGAAGTCGGAGGAGCGCGAGGTTCGGGAACGCCTTCGTCCCGTAGAACACGCGACCGTCCTCCCCCGCCGCTCCTCGCAAGGCGCGCGCCTGCGCGCGGAGGGTCTGCTCGCAGTAGACGACGAGCGGTGTCCCGAAGCGCTCGGCCAGCTCGCTTGCATTCGTGCCGCCGAGAAGCAGCTCGCTCTTCTCGATACGGGCGGAAGCGGGGAAGAGCTCCAGCATCGGGCGATTCTGCCTGTTACCCTTTTCGGCCTAGTGCAGCAGCTTCTTGCATAGGCCAGGGAGCGAGCGCGGCGAGAGCCGCGGGCGTTCTCATGGAGCCTCTCGCGCGAGAGGCTTTTTTGTTCCCGGAAGCGAATGAGACGTGTGATGGAGCGATACGACCCACAAGCGATCGAGGAGAAGTGGCAGCGCGTCTGGGCCGAGGCTCGGGCGTTCGAAGTGCCGAACCCAACGCCGGACGAGCTCGAGCGGCACGCCCAGAAGACGTACGTGCTCGAGATGCTCCCATACCCCTCGGGCGATCTGCACATGGGCCACGTCCGCAACTACATGCTGGGCGAGGTCGTCGCTCACTTCCGGCGGCGGCACGGCTACGCGGTCATGCGCCCGATGGGCTTCGACGGCTTCGGGCTTCCTGCCGAGAACGCGGCCATCAAGGAGGGCGGGCATCCGCGCGACATCACCCCGCGCAACGTCGCTGCGATCCGTGCGCAGATGGAGCGGATGGGCTGGGCGATCGACTGGAGTCGCGTCCTCGCCACCCACGAACCGTCGTACTACCGCTGGACGCAGTGGCTCTTCCTACGGTTCTTCGAGAAGGGCCTCGCGTACCGCCGCGAGGCGCCGGTCAAGTGGTGTCCCAACGACCAGACCGTGCTCGCGAACGAGCAGGTGATCGACGGTCATTGCGAGCGGTGCGGTGCGGAGGTCGAGGCCCGGAACCTCGAGCAGTGGTTCTTCAGGATCACGGAGTACGCGGACGCGCTGCTGGACGAGATGTCGCTTCTGGAGGAGTGGCCGGAGCGCGTCTTGACGATGCAGCGGAACTGGATCGGCCGCTCCGAGGGAGCCGACGTCGTGTTCGAAATCGACGATCTGGGCGAGCGAGTCGAGGTTTTCACCACACGGCCGGACACGCTCTTCGGGGCGACGTTCTTCGTGTTCGCCCCCGAGCATCCGCTGGTGCCGAGGCTGGTCGAGGGAACCGAGCAGGAGGCGGCGGTCCTCGAGTACGTGCGGCACGCGGCTGCGCGCTCGACCGTCGAACGCGTGGAGAAGGAGAAGGACGGGGTCTTCAGCGGCCGCCACGCGACGAACCCGGTCAACGGCGAGCGAATACCGATCTGGGTCGCCGACTATGTCCTGATGGAGTACGGGACGGGCGCGATCATGGCCGTCCCGGCGCATGACGAGCGCGACTACGCGTTTGCGGAGCGCTACGGGCTCGAGATCCGGCAGGTCGTCGCGTCCGCCGACGGGCCGGCAGTCGAGGGCGCGTTCGTTGCGCACACCGAGGATGAGGTACTCGTGAACTCGGGCGACTTCAGCGGCATGGCTGCCCCGGCCGGCAAGCGGGCGATCGTCGACTGGCTCTCCGAGAGAGACCTGGCTCGCGGCGCCATCCGCTATCGACTGCGCGACTGGCTCCTTTCGCGACAGCGCTACTGGGGCTGCCCGATCCCGGTCGTGCATTGCCAAGTGTGCGGCATCGTCCCGGTGCCCGACGGGGACCTCCCGGTGCTGCTGCCGGAGGTCGACGAGTACCTGCCGAAGGGGCGCTCGCCGCTTGCGGCCGCCGAGGACTGGGTTGCCACGACGTGTCCGCGCTGCGGCGGCTCTGCGCGGCGCGAGACGGACACGATGGACACGTTCGTCGATTCGTCCTGGTACTTCATCCGCTACGCCGACGCACAGAACGATCGCGAGCCGTTCTCGCGCGCGGTCGCGGACTACTGGCTACCCGTCAACCAATACATCGGCGGGGTCGAGCACGCGATCTTGCACCTCCTCTATGCGCGGTTCTTCGTCAAGGTCATGTACGACCTCGGCCTGGTCGGGTTCCGCGAGCCGTTTGCGCGGCTCTTCACTCAAGGAATGCTCTACCGCGACGGGGCGAAGATGTCGAAGTCGAAGGGGAACACGATCTCCCCGGACGAGTACGTCGAGCGGTACGGAGCCGACGCCGCGCGCATGTACCTGCTCTTCATCGGGCCCGTCGACCAGGACGCTGAGTGGCAGGACTCCGGCTTCGAGGGGATCGTGCGGTTCCTGCACCGGCTGTGGCGCACGGTGATGGAGCAGGCCGGGAAGCCAGCGGTCGACCCCTTGCCGGACACTGCCCTCGCGCGCAAAGCGCATCGGACGATTGCGAAGGTGACGGACGACATCGGGCGCCGCTTCGCACTGAACACACCCATCGCCGCAGTGATGGAGCTCGTGAACGAGATCCAACGCTCTCCGGATGACCCGGCCGCCCGCTTCGCGACCGAGGCGGCCGTGAGCCTGATCCAGCCATATGCGGCGCACGTTTCCGAAGAGCTGTGGGAGCGGCTCGGGCACGAGCGTTTGTGGGAGGAGCCGTGGCCCGACGCGGATCCGGCGCTGCTCGAGGTCGAGACCGTCGAGGTGGTCGTGCAGGTGAACGGGAGGATTCGAGACCGGCTGCACGTGCCGCCGGATCTGCCCGAGGAGGAGCTCGTTGCGTTGGCGCGCGCCTCCGAGCGCGTGCAGTCGTACCTCGACGGCGGCGAGGTCGAAGCGGACGATCGTCGTCCCCGGCAAGCTCGTCAGCTTCGTCACCTGAGGCTGGAGTCAGACCCGACGGGGTCTGACCTCGCTTTTTCACGCATCTCTGACGAAGCCGTGAACCACCTGTGACGGGTTCGAGGCGACGATGGCCGCATGCCGTTCGCCGTCTCGCGGTCGACCGCGCTCGTCGCTCTCAGCGTGCTGCTCGTCGCTCCTGGCCCTTGCCGGACACCGCCTCGCGCAGGCGGGGACGGCGAGCTCGCCCGAGGTCGTCGCACCGCTCGAGCCCGTCGCCCAGGCCCCTGTTCGGCGGGCGCTCGTCGTCCACGTCGTGGGCGCCGTACGGCGGCCGGGCCTCTATCGCCTTCGTGAGGGAGCACGAGTCGCCGATGCCGTTTCGCGTGCCGGGGGAGCGACGGGCGCCGCGGAGCTCGCCGCCCTGAACCTCGCTGCACCCCTCGTCGACGGTGTCCAGGTCCTCGTTCCGAGCCGACTGCCTGCGTCCACTGGCGTCGAGTCGGCGGGGGGTGAGTCCCTGCCGGACGCCGGCATGGGTGGAGCGGCGGCGGGGCTCGGGGCCAGGCCGAGCCTCTCCTCGGCGACGGCCGAGCAGCTCGACGAGCTCCCCGGGGTGGGGCCTGTCACCGCGCAGAAGATCCTCGACTACCGGGCCGAGCACGGGCCGTTCAGGTCGGTCGACGACCTGGACGCCGTGCCGGGAATCGGCCCTGTCCGGATCGAGCAGCTGCGCGACCTCGTGACCCCGTGAGGCGAGCCGTCGAGCAACACTGGCCGTCGCTGCTGGTGGGCTCGGCCTGCGCCGGGCTCGCCGCGTCGAACGTCGTCTCCGCTCCGGTCCTCGTGCTTGCGGTCGCCGGGCTGGCGGCACTGGCGGCAGTGGCGGCCCTCGCAGGCGGCGCACGCGTCGTCGCGCTTGCGGCCGTTCTCGCCGTCGGAGGCCTGTGGTGGGGAGGGCTGCGCCTCGACGCAATGGGCGCAAGCGTGCTGGAAGACAAGCTCGGCGAGTCCGCCTCTGCCGCGCTCGTCGTCACCGGGCCGGCCCGGACGACTCCATGGGCGGTCCGCGTCCAGGCCGAGGTGACGCGGTTCGGCGAAGCGCGACTCCGGGAGAGAGTGCTGCTGATTCTTCCGGTGGGACGCTCGCCGCCACGCGGGGCGATCCTCGAGACGGTCGTCCGCGTTCGCGAGCCGCGCGAAGCCGAGGGTGGATTCGACGAGCGGGCCTGGCTGGCGCGCCAGGGAATCCATGTCGTCGTGCGTGCCGGCGCCTGGCGTCAGATCGGTGCTCGGGGTGGCATCCCCGGCCTGGGCGACCGGCTCCGTGATCGCGTAGAGCGTGCGGTCGGGCGTGGGGCGTCTGGCGTGCAGCGTGCGCTCGTGCTCGGCGTCGTCCTGGGCGAAGACGAAGGGCTCTCCGAGCGAGTCCGCGAAGACTTCCGGGCGTCTGGGCTGTACCACCTCCTGGCCGTCTCCGGGCAGAACGTCGCCTTCCTCGCTCTCGGGATCTACGGCCTCGGGTGGCTGCTTCGTCTCCCGCGCGTAACGCGGGAGCTCGTCACCGTCGCCGGGATCGGTCTGTACGTGCTGGCGGTCGGCTGGCAGCCGTCAGTGGTGAGGGCCGGGGTCGCGGGGGCGCTGGCTTCGCTGGCCTGGCTCGCGGCACGCCCGCGTGATCGTTGGCACTTCCTCGCTCTCGGTGCGCTCGTGCTCCTGGTTTGGGCACCGACAGCCGTGCTCGAGCCCGGTTTCCAGCTCTCGTTCGCAGCAGTCGCAGCGATCTTCGTCGGTGTCCCGCGCGTTCGTGCTCGCCTTCAGGGCTATCCGGTACCGACCTGGCTGGCGGACGGCCTCGGGGTGGCGACGGTCTGCGGGCTTGCCACGGCTCCGATCGTCCTCCTCCACTTCGGCGAGGCTCCGCTGTACACGGTTCCCGCCAACGTTCTGGCAGAGCCTGCGGTCCCGATCGTGCTCGGGGTCGGCCTGCTCGCGGGTGTCGTCGATCCCGTCGCGCCCGGAGTGGCGGCCGCGCTCGCATGGCTCGCGGGCTGGGCGGCGGCGTGGCTCGAGCTCGTCGCGCGAATCGTCGCGTCGCTGCCGTCCGCGCAGATCGGGATCAGAACCGCGCTCGCTCTCGGCGCTGGCATCACCCTCGTCGCGCTGGCGTCGCGCCGTGCGCCACGAGGCTCCGGTACGCGCGGGGCGGCCGTGGTCTTGGGCCTCGCCGGGGTTGCTGCCGTCGTCGCAGTCGCGGGGTGGTCGGCTCTCCGTCCTGCGCCGGTCTGGGATCAACCCGCCGGCTTGCGGGTGACGTTCCTCGACGTCGGGCAGGGCGACTCTGTCCTCCTCGAGACTCCGAGCGCCCGCGTGCTGATCGACCAGGGCCCGCCCGAGGCTGACGTTGCCGGACAGCTGACGCGCATGGGCATTCGCTCGCTCTCGGCTGTCGTTCTCACCCATCCTCAGCGCGACCACGTCGGTGGCGCCGCGGACGTCATCCGGCAGCTCGGCGTCGGTGCCGTTCTCGATCCGGGGCTCGCCGCGACGGGCCCGGAGCGGGAAGAGGCCGTCGCGGCCGCCCGTGAGCGCCGCGTTCGGCTTCACGTCGTACGAGCGGGATCGGAGTTCAAGGCCGGTGGTCTCGTTCTTCGCGCCCTCTGGCCGCCCGATCCGGGCTCCCCCGCGGAGGACCCGAATCTGAACGCCCTCGTGCTGGTCGCGACGTACGGCGAAACGGACGTTCTTCTCACCGCGGATGCCGAGTCCGAGGTCACGGCGCGACTGCCGCTCGACGAGGTCGAGCTCATGAAGGTCGCACACCACGGGTCCGCCGATCCCGGGCTCGACGACGAGCTGCAAGTCGTCCGGCCCCGAGTCGCAGTCATCTCGTGCGGGAGGAACAACGACTACGGCCATCCGCGGCCCGAGACGCTCGCAGCGCTGGCCGCGTCGCCCGGGCTGGCTCTCTATCGGACGGACCTGGACGGTCGTATCGTCGTCGAGTCCGACGGCCGTCAACTTCGAGTCCGGACACACACCTGAACGTCTAGGCTTGCTCAGTCTTGGCGGACGCTCCCGACAAGCCCGTCTATCTGCTCACGGGCAGCGATCGCCCGAAGATCGAGACGGCGCTCGGGCGCCTGCGCACGCATTTCGTGGCGGAGTCGATCGACGCGTCGAGCGCGCTCGACACCTCCGGCGTGGACGCAGTGGCGCTCTGCAACGCAGCAAGCCTCTTCGGTTCCACCAGGCTCGTCGTCGTCGAGGACATAGACGGAGCACGCGACCCCGACGGTCGGCGCAAGGGCGGCTGGAAGGCTGCCGACGTCGAGGCGGTCAGCGCGTATCTCGCCAACCCGGCGCCCGACACGGTGCTCGCGCTCGTGGGAGAAGACGTCAAGAAGACGACGGCGCTCTGGAAGGCCTGCGCGAAGGTGGGGCAGATCCTGGAGTTCGCAGTCGCCAAGAAGGGCGTTCAAGGCTGGGTCGCAGAGCAGTTCCGGCTGCAAGGCGTCAGTGCGGAGCCCGAGGCTTCGGCGCTGCTCGTCCAGCTCGTCGGGGACGACGTGCGGTCGCTCGCTTCCGAGGTGGACAAGGTCGCGACCTGGGCCGCGGGTGAGCCCGTCGGCGAGCGAGAGATCGAGCTGCTGGTCGCGACGACGGCCGATGCGCCGACGCTACGTGCTGACCGACGCCTGGGCAAGTCGCGACCCGGCTCGCGCCCTCGCTGCGAGCGAGACGATCTTCGAGCGCGAGTCGCGGGGTCGGCGAGATACCGCTGCGCGTCTGGCTGGTGCGCTCGGAGGTCATTTGGGACGTCTCCGCGCGCTCAAAGGGCTGGCGAGCGAGGGCGTGAGGCCGAAACAGGCTGCCGAGCGACTGAAGTTGCACCCCTTCTACGCCGAGAAGCTCATGAGCCAGGCCGAGGGCTTCTCGGCCGAGGAGCTGGACGACGCGGTCGTTCGTCTTGCGGAGCTCGACGGATCGCTGAAGGGGCAGAGCCGGCTCGCCCCGGATCTCGAGGTTCAGCGCGCCGTCGTCGACCTCACCCGTCGTCCGGGTGCCGCTCGCTCGTCGTAGGACTGTCAGAACCCCTTTCAGAACGAGCGACCGTGTCGCGATGCGGCGCTGGGCACCGCGATGCCGCGTCCTCGGTCGCGCCCATATCGCTGCGGATATGGGCGCTCCCTGCGTCCTTTCCTCGCGACGCCCAGCATCCGCCTCGCGACGGGCGATCATTCCGAAAGGGGTTCTTAGGAGGCGGCGCCGGCGGCGATCTTCGCGGCCTGCGACTTCTTCCGAGCGGCGGTGTTGCGATGAAGCGCCCCACGTGTGGTCGCGCGGTCGATCGTCCGGACGAGCTCGCGATGTTCGCTCACGACGCGGTCGGCGTCGCCGTCCGCCGCTGCGGTCTCGAGCCGCTTCGTGAGCGTCTTGATCGTCGAGCGGTAGCGGAGGTTCTCGAGACGCTGTCTCGCCTGGATTCGCACGCGCTTTTTCTGTTGCTGGATGTTCGCCATTCGAAAGAGACGCCCGCGGCTGCGGGCCGCGCGATGGTAGCAGGACCGACTGGGAGAATCGGCCGAGACCCGGGCTAATGGAGAACGTTTCGGACACCCCGCCGCCGCCTCTCGAGGAGGGCGCCCACACGCGCCGGATCGCGCGCTCGACTGCGGTGTTCTCGCTGGCGACGGCGGTTTCGAGGGTGCTCGGCCTCATGCGCGAGATGGTCAGTGCGTACTACTTCGGCGTCGCCGGCGCGATCAACGCGTTCACGGTCGCGATCCAGATCCCGAACCTCGTCCGTGCGCTCGTCGCCGACGCCGCGCTCTCGGGTGCGTTCGTCCCGGTCTTCAGCGAGCTGCTCGAGCGAGGCGAAAAGCAGCGCGCGCTGGCGCGTCGCCTCGACGCTCTTCTGGCTGACCCTCCTCGTCCTCGGCGGAGTCACCGCGCTCTTCATCCTGCTCGCACCGCTTCTGATGCGGCCGTTCGGGGATCCGGGCGGCGACTTCGATCTGGCCGTGGGGCTCTCTCGCGTGCTCTTTCCGATCGTCGTGCTGCTCGGGCTCTCGGGGATCATCGTCGGGATTCTCAACACGTACCACCACTTCGCGCTGCCGGCGCTCGCCCCGGTCGCATGGAACCTCGTCATCATCCTCGGGCTCGTCATCGGCGTCCCGCGCATCGATGACGAGAGCGGGCAGCTCTACCTCTACGCCGGGCGTCGTCGTGCTCGGAACGCTCGTCCAGCTGCTGTTGCCCATCCCGTGGCTGCGGCGGCTCGACGGCAGCCTCACGATGGTCGTCGACTGGCGGGATCCTGCGGTTCGGCGCGTGCTCGCGCTGATGCTCCCGGTGACCCTCACCATCGGGCTCGTCAACGTGAACTTCCTCGTCGACACGCTCTTCGCGTCGCGGCTCCTCGATCCCGAGCTCGCCCCCGCGGCGATCGACAAGGCCTTCCGGCTGTACATGCTCCCGCAGGGCATCTTCGCGGTCGCCGTCACGACCGTTCTCTTTCCCATGCTCGCGCGCCTGGCCGCTCGGGGGGACGCGGCAGGGCTCCGCCGCACGCTCGACGGGGGATTGCGCCAGATCGCGTTTCTGCTCGTTCCCGCGGGCCTGCTCTCGATCGTGCTCGCGGAGCCGATCGTCCGTCTCGTCTACGAGCGCGGAGAGTTCACCGCCGAGGACACGGTGATCGTCGCCCAGTGCCTGCAGGCGTTCTCGCTCGGCCTCGTCTTCAACGGCTGGATGCTCATCCTCAACCGCAGCTTCTACGCCGTGCAGACGAACTGGACCCCGACCGCGATCGCGCTCGGCGCCGTGGGGCTGAACGCCGCGCTCGACGCGGTCTTCTACCGCTTCGGGATCTGGGGAATCCCACTCGCGACGTCGACCGTGAACCTCGTGGCTGCGACCGTCCTCCTCGTGATGATGCGGCGGCGCCTCGGCCTCGAGCACGTCGGCCGCACAGTCGGAGTCGTGGCGCGGGTCGTCGTCGCAGGCGCTCTGGCTGCGGCTGCGGCAGTGGCCGTCTGGTACGGGCTCGATGCCTGGCTGGGCGAGTCTCTGCCCGCCCAGGTCGTCTCGCTCGGAGCCGGCTTCGCCGCAGGCGCTGCCCTCTACCTCGGAAGCGCGCGAGCGCTGGGCCTGCGGGAGCTCGAGACGCTGCTACTGTTGCGAGCCCAGCGCTCCGAGCCTACCGACCAGCGCTGAAATCAGATGAGCTCCTAACGCAATGAACGACCATGTCGCGATGCGGCCCTGGACGCCACGATGCCGCGTCCTCGGTCGCGTCCATATCGGCTTGATATGGACGCTCCCTGCGTCCTTGCCTCGCGACGTCCAGCATCCGCCTCGCGACGGGCGATCATTACGTTAGAAGCTCTATGGAGCAAGACCGCATTCGCAACTTCGCGATCATCGCGCACATCGACCATGGAAAGTCGACGCTGGCAGATCGCGTTCTCGAGCTGACCGGCGCTCTCTCCGAGCGGGAGATGCGCGAACAGGTGCTCGATACGATGGAGCTCGAGCGCGAGCGCGGCATCACGATCAAGGCTCAAGCGGTGCGGGTCCGCTGGCGCGGACACGAGCTCAACCTGATCGACACTCCCGGCCACGTCGACTTCACGTACGAGGTCTCCCGCTCGCTGCAGGCGTGCGAGGGCGCGCTGCTCGTGGTCGACGCCGCGCAGGGAATCGAAGCCCAGACGCTCGCGAACGCGTACCTCGCGCTCGACGGGCACCTCGAGATCGTCCCGGTCGTGAACAAGATCGACCTGCCGCAAGCAGACCCGGACGGCACGGCACGCGAGCTCGGCGAGCTGCTCGGCGAGTCGCCTGAACGGGTGCTTCGGATCTCGGCGAAGACGGGCGAGGGCGTGCCGGAGGTCCTGGACGCGATCATCGAGCTGATCCCCGAGCCGGTCGGGGATGCCGAAGCACCTGCGCGCGCACTCGTCTTCGACTCCTCGTACGACCAGTACCGGGGGGTTGTCGCGTTCGTGCGGGTCGTCGACGGGCACTTCGAGACACGCGAGCCGCTGCGTGCGATGGCCCAGGGTACGACGTTCGAGGCCGAGGAGCTCGGCGTCATGTCGCCGGCTCGCGAGCCTGTCGCGTCACTCGGTGCCGGTGAGGTCGGCTACGTCGTCACCGGGCTCAAGGACGTCTCGCGGCTCCGCGTCGGCGACACGCTCACGTCGCGCCGCCGCCCCGCTGCGCAGGCACTTCCCGGCTATCAGGACGTCAAGCCGATGGTCTTCGCCGGGATCTTCCCCACCGACTCCGACGACTACCCGGAGCTTCGCGACGCGCTCGAGCGGCTGAAGCTGAGCGATGCGTCGCTCTCGTACGAGCCGGAGACGTCGCAGGCGCTCGGCTTCGGGTTTCGTTGCGGGTTCCTCGGGCTCCTGCACATGGAGATCGTCCGCGAGCGCCTCGAGCGCGAGTTCGACCTCGACCTCCTGATCACGGCGCCGACCGTCGCCTATCGTGCATTGACCCGCACGGGCGAGGTCGTCGAGGTGCACAACCCGGCCGAGATGCCGCGCGAGCTCGAGGAGGTCGAGGAGCCGTACGTGAAGGCGTCGGTGATCGTGCCGAAGGACTACGTCGGTGTCGTGATGGAGCTCGCCAACGACCGGCGCGGGAGCTTCGACCACCTCGAGTACCTGAGCGAGGAGCGCGTGCTGCTCTCGTACGAATTGCCGTTGGGCGAGATCGTTCTCGACTTCTACGACCAGCTCAAGTCGCGGACGCGGGGGTACGCGAGCTTCGACTACGACCTCGCGGGGTTCAAGCCAGGCGACCTGACCCGCGTGGACATCCTCGTCGGCGGAGAGCAGGTGGACGCGCTCTCGCTCATCATCCATCGCGATTTCGCCTACGACCGGGGCCGGCAGCTCGTCGAGCGGCTGCGGCAGGAGATCCCGCGGCAGATGTTCGACGTCCCCGTACAGGCCGCGATCGGCTCGCGCGTGATCGCGCGCGAGACGATCAAGGCGCGGCGCAAGGACGTGCTCGCGAAGTGCTACGGCGGCGACATCACGCGCAAGCGCAAGCTGCTCGAGAAGCAGAAGAAGGGCAAGAAACGGATGAAGCAGGTCGGCGGCGTCGAGGTCCCGCAGGAGGCCTTTCTCGCCGTCTTGAACCTCGACTCGGAGCGGAGACGATAACGATGGGTCACGTTCGGCACCTCTACGTCCATCTCCCGTTCTGCGCGCACCGATGCGGGTACTGCGACTTCGTCACCGTGGTCGGACGTCCCGAGCAGCACGGCTCGTACGTCGATGCGCTTCTCGCCGAGCTCGAGCTCGAGGGGCATGTGCTCGCCGACCCGCTCGAGACGGTCTTCCTCGGCGGGGGGACGCCGACGTTCACCGAGCGGACCCAGCTCGCGCGACTTCTCGAGCGGTTGCCACCGGCCGAGGAGGTGACGGTCGAGGCGAATCCGGAGACGGTGACGAGCGGACTCGCGACGCTGCTTCGGGAGCAGGGTGTGAACCGAGTCTCCCTCGGCGCACAGAGCTTCCAGACGCACCTGCTCTCGGTGCTCGAGCGACGCGCGACGCCCGCCGACGTCCGGCGGGCAATGTACATTCTCCGTGATGCCGGATTCGACAACAGCTCGCTCGACCTCGTCTACGGCATCCCCGGCCAGAGCCCCTCCGATCTCGGGCAGGACCTGGCGAGTGCGTTGGCGCTCGAGCCTGAGCACCTCTCCTGCTACGAGCTCGAGGCGAAGCCCGGAACGAGGTTCACCCACGCTCACGGGGAAGAGCTCGTCCGGCAGGCCGAGGCGATGGAGGACTACTTCGAGCGCGTCGTCGACACGCTGACCCGGGCCGGGTACCGCTGGTACGAGACGGCGAACTTCTGTCTTTCGGGCGATCGCGCGGGCGGGCGTGACTTCCGAGCGCGGCACAACCTCGGCTACTGGCGCGGGCGCGACTACCTCGGCGTCGGCGTAGGCGCGGTCTCGACCGTCTCCGGCGAACGTCGCCGCAACTTGGCCGGCCTGACGCGCTATATCGCGGCTCTCAGCGCGGGCGGGCGCCCGCCGTCGGAGCTCGAGCTCATCGGCGAGGTGACCCGCGAGCGGGAGAGGCTCCTGCTCGGCCTGCGTCTCGACGAGCCGGTCGTCGTCGCCGATGTGGATGACGCGCTCGACCGCGCGGGCCTGGATCGCATGGTCGCCCGCGGGCTCGTGCAGCTCAGCTCGAACGGTCGTGGCGAGGAGATCACTCTCACGCGCCGCGGGCGCTTCCTCGGCGGCGGCGTGACGGCCGAGCTCCTCGCTGAAGATGCTTGACCGGAGAGTCCTGCGGGCCGACTGACGATCATGCACGGCCCGACTCGCCAGCGCCCGCGTCGCACAGGCACCAGACGTGGACGTCGGTACGTGAAGCGCCCGGCGTGGTCGTGGCAGCCCTCGGCCGCGCGTGACTTTCGATCGAGCGTTCAGGGCCAAGTGGAATCAGCAGGATCCGCGGCTACCATCGGAAGCGGGATGCAGCTCACCCCACGCAAGCGCGAAATCCTTCGACGGGTCATCGAGGAGTACGTCGCGACCGGACAGCCGGTCGGCTCCAAGGTGCTCGTCGAGCGGTCGGGGCTGCGCGTCTCGTCCTCCACGATCCGTGGCGAGCTCGCGGAGCTCGAGTCCCTCGGCCTGCTCACGCACCCACACACGTCCGCCGGCCGGACGCCGACCGAAAGTGGCTACCGACTCTATGCGGAGGAGCTCGTCGAGGCCGTCGAAGGGCGGCCGGACGTCCTCGGCGTCGACCTCAGAACGATGCGCGACGAGATCGAGCAGGCGCTTCGAACGACGACCGAGACGCTCTCGCAGGCGACGCGCCTGCTGGCGCTCGTGTCCGCCCCGTCCCTGGAGACGGCGTCGATTCGCCACATCGAGGTCCTCGCGCTCTCCCCGACGAGCCTGATGGTGGTCGTCATCACGTCGACGGGTGGCGTGACCAAGCGGCTCTTCCGACTCGACCGGCCGGTCGACCCCGGCCTCGTGGCCTGGGCGTCCGAGTACCTCGAGGATCAACTCGTGGGCCAACGCCTCGGCTCGAGCTCGGTTCGGCGTCGTTTGGAGGCGCCCGAGCTTGCGCCGCGTGAGCGCGCATTCCTCGAGCTCATCGGCCAGACGTTGCTCGAGGTCGGCTCGGAGGAAGGGCCCGAGGTGTTCGTAGGAGGAACGGCAGGACTCCTCGGCGACGCTCGCGTGGAAGAGGTCGAGGCGACGATGCGGCTTCTCGAGCTGCTCGAGAGGCGCGCGGCGGTGCTCGAGCTCGTCAGTGAGGCGCTCGAGCCGCGACGCCCGGTCGTCCACGTGGGCCCCGAGGTCGCCGGAGGCCAGGTGCACGCGGTCTCGCTCGTCGGCGCGACGTACGGGATCCGAAGCACGCCACTCGGTGCCGTCGGTCTCGTCGGCCCCCTCCGGATGGACTACGAAAAGGCGATCCGCACGGTGCGGGCCGCCGCCTTCGAGCTCTCCCGGTTCGTCGAGGACGTCTACGAAGAGGTCTGAGGCGCAGTGGCCACGACGGAAAGGGACTACTACGAGCTACTCGGCGTGTCCCGAACGGCGAGCGACTCCGACATCAAGCGCGCCTTCCGCGCGCTGGCGCGCGAGCTTCATCCCGACGTCTCGAATGCTTCCGACGCGGAGCAGAGATTCAGAGAGGTCGCCGAGGCGTACGAGGTGCTGTCCGATCCGGAGCGACGAGCGACGTACGACCGGTTCGGCAAGGCAGGTCTCAAGCGCGGCGGCTTCGAGCCGGCGTTCGCCGACTTCGGCAGTCTGGCGGACGTGTTCGCCGCGTTCTTCGGAGAGGACTTTCTGGGGGGAATGGGCGCAGTTCGGCAGCGCTCGCAGCGTGGAGGCGACCTGCAGACAGTGGTCGAGATCGACCTCGAGGATGCGTATGCCGGCCTCACGGTCTCGGTGCCGCTCGACGTCGCCTTGCCCTGCGATCACTGTGGAGCGAGCGGGGCAGAGCGGGGCACCTCGGCGCGGGTGTGCCCCACGTGCTCAGGTGTGGGCGTCGTGCGGACGGTCTCCCAGAACATCTTCGGCCAGTTCGTCCAGCAGCGGGCATGTCCGGACTGCGGGGGCGTGGGGGAGGTGCTCGAGCAGCCGTGCCAAGAGTGCCGAGGCGAGGGCCGTGTCGTCGCCCGACGGCAGCTCGAGGTCGATGTTCCGCAGGGGATCCACGACGGGCAGCAGATCCGCGTCAGGGGGGAGGGCCACGCCGGATTCCGAAGCGACGAGCGCGGTAACGCGTTCGTCGTGGTGCGCGTCCGCCCCGATCCGCGCTTCGTGCGCGACGGCGACGACCTGCACACCGCCGTACGGCTGACCATGGTCGAAGCGGCTCTCGGCACGACGACGAGGGTTCCGACTCCCGGGGGCGACGTCGATCTCGAGGTCCGCGCCGGCTCACAGCCCGGTGAGGTCCGTTCGCTCCAGGGGCAGGGCATGCCCTCGCTCCGAGGCTCGCGACGAGGCAATCTCTACGTCAGGCTCGACGTTGCCGTGCCCACGCAGCTCGACGACGAGCAACGCCGGGTCCTCGAGGACTTCGGCAGCAACCTGGGCCCGGACGCGTATGAGGCGCCCGAAGCCGAGGACGAGGGGTTCTTTCGTCGTCTGAAGAGCGCCCTTCGCTGAGCGCCGAGCTCCGTCGGGTCGCGACCCGAGTTCCCGAGTCCGACGGGGAGACCGCACGCGCGCGCATGCTCGAGATCGTCCCGGGTGGGTTCGAGGAGATAGCGGGCAGCGGCTGGGTCGAGCTCGTCGCGTACACGGACAGCATCGGCGAGGCTCGGATCCGCGGCGCGTTCTCCGAGGTCGTCGCACGCCTCGTCATGAGTGGGTGGGAGGAGCGCTGGCGGGAGTTCCATCGGCCGGTGCATGTCGCGGGCCTCTGGATCGGCCCCCCTTGGGAGTGGACCGCAGATGCGGAACCCGCCGTCGTCGTCGATCCCGGCCGCGCCTTCGGGACCGGGGCTCACCCGACGACCCGTGCGTGCATCGAGCTTCTCGCGCGACTCGAGCGCGGGCGCCTGCTGGACGCGGGCTGCGGCTCGGGGGTCGTCGCAGTTGCCGCCTCGCGCCTCGGGTACGCACCGGTCCTCGCGCTCGACGCCGATCGGGTGGCGGTCGAGGTCGCCCATGTCACGGCTCGTCGGAACGACGTCGACGTAGAGGTTCGACAAGCGGACGTGCTCGTCGACGAGATCGGAGAGGCGGACGTGATCGTGGCCAACATCGAGCTGGGAATCGTCGAGGCGCTTCTGCGCCGGCGGCTGGCTCCGACTGCCGTCACATCCGGGTACCTCGCGCGCGAGACGCCGCGTGCCGCAGGCTTTTCGCGCCTGTCGAGGCTCGAGCTCGAGGGGTGGGCCGCCGACGTGCTCGTGGCCAACTGACAGGTCGGCGCCCGACGTGCTCATGTCCAAGTGCCGACTTGTCACAAGACGGGCTCCCCCCACCGCAACCAGTCTCGGAGTCCCGCCCCGACACCGTCGTCGAGCAAGTGACAAGTTGTTACAACGCAGGTGCGGCCCCACGTAGCAATTGCTCCGGTGCGGTCCGGAACTAAGTGCTTCTCGCCGCAAATACGGTCGTGATTCGCCGGCGAGAACCGAGCAAGCCTAGGACGCAGGGAGCGCCAATATTCAAGAATATTGGCGCGACTGAGGACGACGGCATGCGAAGCGTTCGCAGCCGCGAGAAGTACGGGCGTATTTGCGGCGCTGAGCACTAAGCTAGTTCCTTCCGTGGCGACGTTCTCCGTTCGGTTCCTCGGCTGCAAGGTCTCCTTCGCGGACGCGCAGGCGGTCCGCGAGCGGTTGCTCGCGGACGGGCATACGGAGGCGCGCCCGGGCGCGGAGGCCGACGTGGCGGTGATCAACACGTGCTGCGTCACGCACGAGGCGGTCTCGAAGTCACGGCAGGCGGTTTCGCGAGCCGCGCGGACGCACGACCGCGTCTACGTCACCGGCTGTGCCGCGAATCTCGACGACGCCTTCGGTGCCATGCCGCAAAGCGTGGCGGTCGTCGCCCGTCCGAGCGAGGAGATTCCGAGCGCGATTGCGGGGGACGTCGGCGCCATCGCCTGCGTCCAGGGGAATGCGCGCCTGGAGCGCACGCGTGCGTTCGTGAAGATCCAGGACGGTTGCTCGTTCTCGTGCGCGTTCTGCGTGATCCCGCTCGTACGCGGGGGCACGCGGAGTCGGACCGCCGAAGCCGTGTTGCGCGAGGTTGCGCGGCGTGTCCGGCAAGGGCATCGGGAGATCGTCCTGACGGGCGTCAACCTCGGCTGCTTTCGCGATCGCAGCGCGGCGTTCACGCTCGCTCGACTCGTCCGTGAGGCCGGTGCGGTTCCGGGAGTCGAACGCCTCCGGCTCTCGTCGATCGAGGTGAATCACCTTACGGGCGAGCTCGTCAGCGCCCTCTGCGACACCGCGTCCGCGTCCCCACACCTGCACGTACCACTGCAGTCCGGGGACGACGACGTGCTCATGGCCATGGGGCGCCGCTACACGTCGGCGCAGTACCTCGCGAAGCTCGAGCCCCTGCGCGACTTCAACCTCACGACCGATGTGATCGTGGGCTTCCCCGGCGAGACCGACGTTGCGTTTCGCCGGACGCTCGAGCTCGTCGAGCGTGCCGGGATCACGAAGGTCCACGTCTTTCCGTACTCGCCGCGCCCCGGGACGTCGACGGCCGCCCTCGACTCCGTCTCGCCGCAGGTCAAGAAGGAGCGGAGCGCCAGACTCCGCGCGCTGTCCGACGAGCTGTGCCGCCGGCGCTGGGAGTCGAAGGTGGGATCGACCGACAGAGTGCTCGTCGACCGGCCCGGCCGCGGGTACGGGTCGGATTACACGCCGTGGCTGCTGGACGCCGAGGTGGGCCGCTTCGTCGATGCGCGCGCAATCGCGCTCTCGCAGGAGGGCATCCTTGCCGTCGCCGCCTGACGACTGTCTCTTCTGCCGACTCGTCGCGGAGGGTGACCACGTGCACAGCGCGGACGGCTTCGTCGCGATCCGCGACATCAACCCGATCTCCGAGACGCATCTCCTCGTGCTTCCGCAGCGACACGTCGACACGTTCAAGGAGATCTCCGACTTCCCGGACGACGAGGCCGGGCGGATGCTTCGCTTCGTGGCGGAGACCGCGCGTGTCGCCGGACTCGAGCACTATCGGGTCCTCGTCAACGTGGGCGCCGGCTCGGGCCAGACGATCTTCCATCTCCACTGGCACGTGCTCGGCGGCCGACCCGACAAGGAGCGAATCGCGCGCGCGCTCGAGGACGCCGCATGAGCAACGCTCGCCTTCGACTCGCGTTCACGGGGGAAACCATGTTTCCCCCGTGTGCCCCCTTCTTTTCGACAGCGTGGGGAACCTCCCGGTTCCCCACGCCCCTCCCCGCTCATGGGCCGGGAAGCGGCCCATGAGCTTGATCAAGCGGATCGAGGACGAGCTCAAGGCCGCCCGCCTTGCGCGGGACGGGGATCGCCGCGACGCCCTCAGCCTCGTCCTGCATGCACTTCAGGCCGCGCAGAAGGAGCTCCAGCGCCCGCTCTCGGACGACGAGGAGCTGCAGGTGCTTCAGCGCGAGCGCAAGCGCAGGCTCGAGGCAGCCGAGGCATTTCGCTCCGGCGGGCGCGAGGAGCAGGCCGACGACGAGGAGTACGAGCTCGAGATCCTCGAGGAGTTCATGCCGGAACCGCTCTCAGAAGAGGAGATCGAGGAGATCATCGACGACGTGATCTCGGAGGTCGGCGCCACGAACATCCGCGACATGGGACGGGTCATGGCGGGTGTCATGCACCAGGTGTCCGGACGAGCGGACGGATCGACTGTCTCCCAGCTCGTCAAGGAGAAACTCGCCTGATGCCGCATGCCCCCGGATGGGTCTTCCGTGGTCGGAGCAGGGCTTCGCGCGCCGCCTGACTCCCTCCCTACACTGCGCCTGATGCAGCAGGTGCTGGATGTGTCGAACGACGTCGCGGCGGAGCTCGCAGGTGTCGAGGATGGCGTCCTCGATGCGCTGCGAGAACGGCTCGACTGCACCATCGCACTGCGCGGAAACCGATTGACGCTCGGGGGTGATGAGGAGCACGTCGCCGCGGCGCGCGCGGTTGTCGACGAGCTCGTGGAGCTCGTCGAGGGAGGTCATCAGATCGGCCCCGACACGGTCGGCGCCGTGCTCAACGCGCTCGACCAGGCGGACGACCTGCGCGACGTGCTCGCAGACGTCGTCTGGCGGCATCGCGGCAAGAACATCACTCCGAAAACGGTGAACCAGAAGCGCTACGTGGATGCCATTCGAGCCCGGACAGTGACGTTCGGGATCGGCCCGGCGGGCACCGGCAAGACGTATCTCGCGATGGCCCTTGCCGTATCGGCACTTTCGGAGGGTGCCGTTGGCCGTGTCATCCTCACGCGTCCCGCAGTGGAGGCCGGCGAGCGGCTCGGCTTTCTTCCGGGCGACATGCTCGCCAAGGTCGACCCCTACCTGCGTCCGCTCTACGACGCTCTCTACGACATGTTGGACGCCGAGCGTCTCGCCGGCTACATGGAGCGTGGAACGATCGAGGTCGCGCCCCTCGCATTCATGCGCGGGCGCACGCTGAACGACTCGTTCATCGTCCTCGACGAGGCGCAGAACACGACGCCCGAGCAGATGCAGATGTTCCTCACGCGACTCGGGTTCGGCTCGAAGATGGTCGTGACCGGAGACGTGACGCAGGTCGATCTCCCGCGCGAGCAGGCATCGGGGCTGATCCAGGTGCGGGAGATCCTCGCCGGGATCGACGCCATCGCGTTCGTCGAGTTCGGGAACGACGACGTCGTTCGGCACAAGCTCGTGCAGCGCATCGTCGAGGCGTACAAGCGCCACGCCGAAGAGACCGGCACCGCCCGTCGCCGGTGATCGACGTCGAGTCGTCGAATCGAAGCGGCATGCTCGTCGACGAGGACTCAGCGGTGGAGCTCGCCCGGCGCGTGCTCGCCGCCGAGGGCGTCGCCGACGGGGAGCTCGGGCTGTCCTTCGTCGCGCCGGACGAGATGCGTGCGCTGAAGAGCGAGCACCTCGGCATCGACGAGGCGACCGACGTGCTCTCGTTTCCGATCGACGGACGTGCTGCTCTTCCCGACGGCATGCCGCGCGCACTCGGTGACGTCGTCCTCTGTCCGCAGATCGCGGGCTCGGGGTGGCGCGGGCCGCTCGTGCACGGTCTTCTCCACCTGCTCGGGTACGACCACGGCGACGCAGATGGAAGCCCGAGAACGGGAGTACGGGGCGGCATGACGAGACATCAGGCGCCATCGCTCTTCCAGAGCTTCAATCACGCCGCCGAGGGGATCGTCCACGCGGTTCGCACTCAACGGAACCTCTGGATCCACTTTGCCGTGGCCGTGCTCGTTCTCGTCTCCGCGATCGGCTTCGGCGCGAACAAGCTCGAGCTGGCGGTGCTGCTGCTCGCGATCACCTTCGTGCTCGTGGCGGAGCTCGTGAACACTGCCGTCGAAGCGGCTGTCGATGTCGCCTCGACGGCGTTCGATCCGATGGCCAAGCTCGCGAAGGACATCGCCGCGGGCGCGGTCCTCGTCGCGGCTCTGAACGCCGTCGCAGTCGGATATCTCGTCTTCTCGGGCGAGGTGGCCACGCGAAGCTCGCGCTTCCTCACCCGTCTTTCCGACGCGCCGGCCGAGCTCACGCTCGTGGCTTTCGCGGTCACCGTCATCGTCGTCGTCGCCGTCAAGGCCTACACAGGGCGCGGGACGCCGCTCCGCGGCGGGCTTCCGTCAGGGCATGCCGCGGTCGCGTTCGCGGGCTGGATGGCGGTGACGCTGATCCTCGACAACTCCGCGCACCGTTTCCTGATCTCCTCCGTGACCTTCATCATGGCCTTGCTGGTGGCCCAGACCCGCGTCGAGACCGGTGTCCACTCGTCGTCCGAGGTGGCGAGCGGCGCCGTGCTCGGAGCGCTCGTCACTCTCCTCCTCTTCCAGGCCTTCGGATGAGCAACGCTCGCCTTCGGCTCGCGTTCGCCAGCGGAACGGCGAACGGAAACCTGTTTCCTCTCGCGAAGCCCCCTTCTCTGAGAACGTGGGGAACCTCCCGGTTCCCCACACCCCTCCACGCTCACGGCGCAAAGGTCGCGCCGTGAGCCTGCCGATCTCGGACAGCGAGCTCCTCGGCTGCGGATGCAGCGGCTGCGCGCGCATACGCGCCGTACTCGAACTTCCACGTCGGCTGTGCCGTGCTCGCGCAGTGACGGACGGGTGATCGAGGGTGTGAACGTCGAGAATGCGGCCTATCCGCTCGGGGTCTGCGCCGAGCGGACGGCTCTTTCCCGTGCTGTTGCGGAGGGATATCGGCCCGGGGACTTCGTCACGGCCGCGATAACTGCGTCTCCATGCGGCGGCTGCCGGCAGTGGCTGCACGAGATGGGCGTCGAGCGCGTGGTGTTCCGCAACCGGGGTGGGGTCGTGACGATGACGCCGGACGAGCTGCTGCCGGAGTCGTTCGAGCTATGAGCTCTGAAGTGGCGCTGTGCGCACTTCGGCACACATTCCGCGACCGATGTGCGTGTCCACACGCGCGTCCTTCCTCGTTACGATGACAGTGGGTGGTGGGATGGGGTGCCCCATGACAAGGGCGCCCGTGAAAAGCGGACTCGTGGCCGTCGCGGGCCGGCCCAACGTCGGTAAGTCGACTCTGGTCAACGCGCTGTGCGGCGCGAAGATCGCCATCACGTCGGAGGTCCCGAACACGACCCGGCGACGGCTGTTCGGAGTCGCGAACGGCGTCGACTACCAACTCGCGCTCGTCGACCTTCCCGGCTTCCAGCGGCCCTTCGACCCACTGACCGAGCGAATGCAGCAGACCGTGGACGCCTCGTTCGACGACGTCGACGCCGTGCTGCTCGTCGTCGATGCGCGGGCCAGGATCGGTGCCGGTGACCGCTTCGTCGCGCGACGAGTGTTCGGGCTCGAGAAGCCGGTCGTGATCGCGCTCAACAAGGTGGACCGGCTGAAGGCGGGTCACATCGCCTCCCAGATGAAGACGGCCTCGACTCTCGGCGACTTCCACGCTCTGCATCCGGTGAGCGCGAAGACGAAGGACGGCGTCGGGAGCTCCGAAGCGACCTCGTCTCGCTGCTGCCGGACGGCCCCGTGTACTTCGATCGCGAGCAGGTGACCGATCTCGCACTCGAGGAGCGAGTGGCCGAGGTCATCCGCGAGAAGGCGCTCCAGCTCACGCGGGAGGAGGTCCCTCACGCGGTCATGGTCGAGGTGGACGAGCTCGGCGAGCGGAGCGTTCGGGCGCTTCTCTACGTCGAGACCGAGTCACAGAAAGGGATCCTCGTCGGCAAGCGTGGCGCGATGGTGCGCGAGATCGGCGTGCGCGCGCGGCCGGAAGATCGAGGCGCTGGTCGGCCATCCGGTGTTCCTCGAGCTCGTCGTCAAGGTGCGGCCGAAGTGGCGCCGCGATCCGCGCATGCTCGAGCGGTTCGGGCTCTAGCCTCGTGGGCGGGCTCGCCGTCCGGGATGCTGCCGAGCGCTGGTACCGGGCATTTCTCGCAGCCGATCGGGAGGCGCTCGCCGCGATCATGGCACCGGGTGCAGAATGGGTGATCCCGCTCGACACTGAGCTTTCTGGATCGCATCGCGGCCCGGACGGGATCGCGTCACTCAGGGAGCGAGTCTCGCATCTGACAGCGGGAACGTGGCGCCCGCAAAGAAACGACAGCGTCGATATCGCTGCGAGTGCCTGGCACGCGGTGGTCATGGATCGGTACCTCGCCGAGTGGGGCGATCGGCGCCTCGACTCACACGAGGCCGTCATCCTGGCCATCGAGGGTGGATGCATCGTGCGTCTGTTCCACTACCTCCACGATCCGGCTTCCTACGCGAGCTTCTGGGCACGCTGAACGCTCGCGCGTCGGCTCCGAGCGCCACCCGGACGTACACTGGCGGCATGGTCAAGGCACCTGCACTCGTCGGTGGTTTCGAGCTTCCGTCGGGGCCCAGGCTCCCGCGGATCGGCTCCGTTGACGCCGTCGCGCTCGAGGAGCGCGCCGCGACGCTGGCGAAGCGCTCGATCAAGCGCGAGTCGAAGGTTCAGGCGCTCGTGCTCGCGGTCCGGATGATGGACCTCACCACACTCGAGGGTCAGGACACGCCCGGCAAGGTCGCCGCCCTGTGCTCGAAAGCAATGCGCCCGGATCCGGTCGACCTTTCGGTACCACCCGTCGCCGCGGTCTGCGTCTACCCGAACCTCGTCGCGACGGCGAAGGAGCGGGTGGGCGGGAGCGGCGTGAAGGTCGCGTCCGTCGCAACGGCGTTCCCGTCGGGTCAGTCCCCGACCGAGATCAAGGTCGCCGAGACGCGAGCCGTGGTCGAGCTCGGCGCTGACGAGGTCGACATGGTCATCGACCGCGGCGCGTTCCACTCGGGTCGCTACGCGAAGGTATACGACGAGATCGTGCGCGTGAAGGACGCCTGCGGTGACGCCCACCTCAAGGTCATCCTCGAGACGGGTGAGCTCGGGACGTACGACAACGTCCGCCGGGCGTCGCTGCTGGCGATCGCTGCCGGTGCCGAACTTCATCAAGACCTCGACCGGGAAGATCAACCCGGCCGCGACCCTGCCCGTGACGCTCTGCATGATGGAGGTCGTTCGAGACGTGTACCTCGAAACGGGTCACATGGTGGGGATCAAGCCGGCGGGAGGAATACGAGCCTCGAAGCAAGCGGTCCAGTACCTCGTCACGCTCTACGAGACCCTCGGCCGCGAGTGGATGACGCCCGATCTGTTCCGCTTCGGCGCCTCCTCGCTCCTGAACGACGTCCTCATGCAGCTCCGCAAGGAGAAGACGGGGCGGTATCAGTCCGGCGACTACTTCACCATCGACTGATGGCCCAGGTCGAGAAGCGCTCGTCCTCCGCTGCCCGCGCCCCTCGAGTGGGAGTACGCTCCTGCGCCCGAGGCCCGCGACATCGTCCAGATCCGCGAGCGCTACGGGCTGTTCGTCGGGGGCACCGAGGTCGAGCCGCTGACAGGGGAGTGGTTCCCCTCGATCTCGCCCTCCACCGAGGAGCCGCTGTTCGAGGTCGCGCTCGCGGGCGAGGAGGACGTCTCGCTCGCCGTCGGCTCTGCGAGGGATGCGTTCGAAGACGGCTGGTCGGAGCTCGCTCCGTCGGAGCGTGCGAAGTATCTCTTCCGGATCGCGCGGATCCTCCAGGAGCGCTCGCGCGAGCTGGCGGTTGCCGAGTCCCTTGACGGTGGAAAGCCGATCCGCGAGTCGCGCGACGTCGATATCCCGCTCGCGGCGGCGCACTTCTTCTACTACGCGGGCTGGGCGGACAAGCTCGAGTACGCCTTCCCGAACCGGACACCGAGGCCACTCGGCGTCGCGGCGCAGATCATCCCCTGGAACTTCCCGCTGCTCATGCTCGCGTGGAAGATCGCGCCTGCGCTCGCATGCGGGAACACCGTGGTACTGAAGCCGGCTGAAACGACTCCGCTGACCGCGATGATCTTCGCGGACATCTGTCGCCAGGCCGAGCTCCCTCCCGGTGTCGTCAATCTCGTCACCGGCGACGGAACGACGGGAGCGCATCTCGTTCGGCACGAGGGGATCGACAAGCTCGCCTTCACGGGCTCGACCGAGGTCGGGAAGCTGATCATGCGCGAGCTCGCGGGCAGAGACGTGCGGATGACGCTCGAGCTTGGCGGTAAGGCTGCGAACATCGTCTTCGACGATGCCGCCCTCGACCAGGCGGTCGAAGGGATCGTGAACGGCATCTACTTCAACCAAGGGCACGTGTGCTGTGCCGGCTCGCGCCTGCTCGTGCAGGAGTCGATCTACGAGCCGTTGCTCGAGAAGCTCAAGCGACGGCTGTCGACGCTACGGGTTGGCGACCCGCTCGACAAGAACACCGATGTCGGAGCGATCAACTCGAAGGCGCAGCTCGAGAAGATCCGCGAGCTCGTTGCGAGCGGCGAGGACGAGGGCGCGGACATCTACCAGCCTGCGTGTGAGCTTCCCGAGCGTGGGTACTGGTTCGTGCCGACGCTCTTCACGAACGTCGCGCAGAGTTACCGCATCGCGCAGGAGGAGATCTTCGGGCCCGTGTTGTCCGTGCTCACCTTCCGGACGCCCGAAGAGGCGGTGGAGAAGGCGAACAACACGCCGTACGGGTTATCGGCGGGCGTGTGGACCGAGAAGGGCTCCCGGATTCTGTGGATGGTCGAGCGCTTGCGGGCCGGGGTCGTCTGGGCCAACACGTACAACCGCTTCGATCCGACCTCTCCGTTCGGGGGCTACCGCGAGTCCGGCTTCGGCCGGGAGGGCGGACGCCACGGCCTCGAGCCGTATCTGAGACTCGAGTGAGCTCGCCGGCGAGCGCATTGCGTCCTGCTATCTCCGCACCCCCACCCTGGGTGGGGTGTTCGGCCACCCTCCACCCGAGGTCGATCGTATCGAGGAAACTGCGACACGAGCGCGCCTCGACTGCGCCGACTCTGCGCCGATCGTTCCCCACTAGCACCAGCGAGGCGCCCAGATGAGCCGGCTCTCCGTACGGAAGACGTACAAGCTCTACATCGGCGGCGCGTTTCCGCGCTCGGAGTCCGGTCGCACGTTCGAGGCTGACGGCCAGAACGTCGCGCGTGCATCGCGCAAGGACGCCCGAGACGCAGTGCGCGCGGCCCGCGCCGCGTTCCCCGCCTGGGCCGGCATGACCGCCTACAACCGAGGGCAGATCCTCTACCGCCTCGCCGAGATGATGGAGGCGCGCTCGGCCGATCTCGAACGCGCGTGCTCGGGCCGGGAGGAGGTCGAATCCGCGATCGACCGCGTGGTCTGGTACGCCGGCTGGACGGACAAGATCGCGCAAGTGCTCGGAAGCTCGAACTCGGTTGCCGGGCCGTACTTCGATTTCACCGTTCCCGAACCCACGGGGGTCGTTGCCATTCTCGCACCCTCCGAGCCGGCGCTCGGCGGTCTCGTCGCGCGCCTCGCGCCCGCGCTCGTCGGGGGGAATACCGTGGTCGCTGTCGCTGCCGAGGAGCATCCCACGGCCGCGATCGAGCTGGCGGAGGCGCTCGCGACGTCCGACGTCCCGGGCGGGACTGTGAACATCCTCACGGGATTCCGAGACGAGCTCGCTCCCTGGCTCGCTGGTCACATGGATGTCAACGCGATCGATTTGACAGGCGTCCCGGGACACACAACGGAGCTCGAGCGGCTGGCCGCCGAGAACGTCAAGCGCGTCGTTCGCTCGTCCGTCGACCAGCAGAGCCCGTCCGAGATCGAGGCGTTCCTCGAGTTCAAGACCGTCTGGCACCCGATCGGTCTCTGAGAAACCTCTACCGCGAACCGGCGGTCAAGGATCACACGGTGGGTCGACCGGTGGCGAGCGGTCGCAGCCACTCGATGTCGTCGAGGAAGCCGAGCACGCGTTGCTCGAGTAACGTCGCGGCGCTTTCGTGGTCGGGCAGGCTGATCAGCCCTCAGGGGAGGTGTGAGTGGGGGTGGTAAACGCTGCGAATATGGCTGCTCCCTGCGTCCTTGCCTCACGGCGTCCAGCATCCGCCCGGCGAGGGGCGATCATCACCTTAGAAGCTCCTGGTCGCGTAGACGGCCTGGCGGAAGCTCGTGCCCACGGGCTCCGAGGCGAGCACCCAAACGGCCAGCGGTCGCCCGCTCGCGTAGTGGACGGAGATGTAGTCGCCCAGCATTCGTCCCGAGGTCGTGTCGGGCATCCAGGCGAGCTGCATCGACCGTGCGGAGAGCCGCCGTGCGGGACCCCAGCGAGTAGCGTTGCCCCGCGACTCGACGAGCTCAACGTCGACTCCCGCCGGCCCGATTCGGTGGTACGCGATTGCGACACGACCGGTTGTCGCGTCGACCCCGATCGCGGGGAGAACGGCATTTCTCCCCGCCGTCACGGGCATGCGATTCGTCCACGAGGCGCCCTCGGCCGACGTCGCGACGAAGACGTCGTTTGCGGGGGCACGCGGCCCCTGGCAGTCGTGCCAGGTTGCCCAGATCCGTCCGGCGGAGTCGACGTCCGCCGACGGCAGTGGAAAGGCGCGAAAGCCGCGTATCCGACACGAGGAGGCGCCGACCTCGGCGATCCGGACCGGCAGACCGAAGGAGGCTCCCCCGTCGACGGAACGCGACGCCGCGATCGCGACCGGCTGCGCCTCCCAGAGGTAGACGACCACGAGTTCGCCGGTCGGGCGGACGACGGGAAACACACCCACAGCCGGCCGCGCGCCGATGTCGGTCGGAGGAGACCACGTCAGCCCGCCGTCGTTCGTGTACGTGACGGCAAGCATGTCTTCGTCAGACGAGTGTGTGAACGTGAGGTAGCAGCGCCCGTAGAACGCCGACCCCGGAGTGTTGTCGCAGGCGAGCCAGTTCTTGTCGAAGGCGATGCTCCGTGGCGCTACCTCCTCCGCAGCGACGAGCGCGGCGTCCCAGTTCGAGCCGTCGGTCGAGCGGTTGATCGCGAGGCGTGTCGTCCGCCCGTCGAGCGCCAGCGTCGAGATGAGCCAAACGCCGTGCGCTCTGTCGTAGGCGACGACCGGGTCGCTGGCCCGTGAGCTCGGGCCGGTTGGACGGCTGGCGATCGTCAGCCCGGGCAGTAGGCCGCTCGCCCACGTCCGCCCGTCGTTCGTCGTAACCGCGTAGCCGATGTTCGCGGCGGCACCGTCGAACCGCCGTCCGACCTGGAATGCCGTCACCGTCGCGCGCCCGAAGGTGAAGCTGTCGGGCTCGACTTCGGTCTCATGCTGCGAGTCCGCGTTCGTATAGGGATCGCGGGAAAGCCGCCGCCCGACGAGCTCGCAGTCGCCGGCCACGATATCCGGCAGGTCGGCGTTCACGAGGTCGGCGCCGGCTCCGCACTGGACCGAGTCCCGCGCTCCGTCGTACTCGACCGCGACTCGATCGTTCCCCGGCCCGGCGTCGACGCGGTCACGGCCCGGTCCTCCGAGCAGGAGATCGGAGCCTGCGACACCTGAAAGGTGGTCGCTTCCCGCGCGGCCCGCCAACGTGTCCGCACGCGGAGTGCCCACGAGCCGGTCGTCCCCCGGTGTTCCGACGATCGACCGGGCCCCCGCCGCGGCGGCGCCGAGCAGGAGCCCGGCCAGGACGAGGGTGAAAGTGCGCACTACGGTGCTACGACGGCCGCTGATTCGCCGAGTTGGTATCACGCCGACTACGATCCGGTGCCGTGAGCAACGCTCGCCTTCAGCTCGCGTTCACGGGGGAAACCATGCTCCCCACGTTCGTCCGCGACGGAGTTCACTTCCGCGAACTCCGGTCTTGCGAGGGTTCACGCGTACCCCCTTCTTCGTGGAAGCATGGGGATCTTCGCGGTTCCCCACACCTCTCCACCCTCACAGGCCAAAGGTTGGGCCGTGAGCAAGCTCAGTCAGGCCATCGCCGAAGGCGACGGGATCTCGATCCTCGTCGAGGTTGCGGACGCGGCGAGCGCAGCAGCGGCCGAACAGCAGGGTGCCGACGGGCTCGCGGCGCGAACCGGCGCGAGCGCGGTCCGCGCGTCCTCGCAGCTCCCACTCCTCCATTTCGGCAGCATGTTCGACGCGAGCGGCGTGGCGGCGGACGCAGTGGTGATTCACTCCGATCTCGCGATGTGGGACGAGGCGCACGCACTCGGGCTCGAGCCGGTCGTGCGGGTGTCGGAGTCGGAGGACATCGAGCGCGCGCTCGAGCGATTCGATCCGGGCGTGTTCCTCCTCTCGGCACCGCCGGACTCCGACGACGACCCGCTCGCCCTCTTGCTCGGGCTGCTCCACGACGTTCCGGCGGGAAAGCTCGCAATCGCCGAGCTGCACGACGCGACGGCCGAGGACGTCGCCGAGCTCGAGCGCTCGGGAGTCGACGCGGTGCTCGTCGCGCCCGCCGACGTCGCGGGGCTCGTCCCTGCCGATCCGCCCGATGTCTAGCGCAAATCGGGATTCGCTCGCGCGAACCCCGATTGCGCACTATCCCTAAAGGCGGCGGCTTTCGCCGCCGCGGCGCCCTTTCGCTTGGCCACGATCGTCTGTCGTCAGGCCACGACTCGCCCGGCCTCGATCCACGCGGAGGGCACCTCTCGGCGAGCGTGGGTCGCTTCCTCGAGCGGAACGTCCCCGACCTCGTTTCCTCGAACGGCGACCATGCGGCCCCAGCGACCGTCGGCAGCGAGCTCGACCGCCGCGAGCCCGAGGCGCGTGGCGAGGAAACGATCGCGTGCGGTCGGGGTGCCGCCCCGCTGTACGTGCCCGAGGACGGTCACGCGGGTCTCGAAGCCGGTGAGCGCTGCGAGCTCGTCCGCCACGACGCGTCCGACGCCGCCGAGTCGCTCATAGCCGTACGCGTCGTGGTCCTGGACGACGGGAGCATCCTGCTCGCCGGTACGCCTCGTCACCCGATACCCTTCGGCGGCCACGACGATCGAGAAGTCCCGCCCGCCCGCGTGACGCCTGCGAACGTGGTCAGCGACGTCTTCGATCGTCGTCGGTACCTCGGGCACGAGAATGACGTCGGCGCCTCCGGCAATTCCCGCCGCGGCGGCTATCCAACCCGTGTTGCGGCCCATGACCTCGACGACCATGACCCGGTTGTGCGACTCGGCAGTCGAATGCAGCCGGTCGATCGCCTCGGTACAGACGTGCACTGCGGTGTCGAAGCCGATCGTGACGTCCGTCCCCGCGATGTCGTTGTCGATGGTCTTCGGGACGCCGACGACCCTATACCCGTGCTCGGCGTAGAGCCGATGTGCGATCGCCAGCGTGCCTTCGCCTCCGATGGCCACGACGCCCTCGAGCTCCAGGGCTCGTGTCGTGTCGAGCACGAGCGAGACCCCGCTCTCCTCTCGGAAGCAGTCGTAGCTGGACGACCCGAGGATCGTTCCTCCACGGGGGAGGATTCCTGCGACCGAGTGACGATCGAGAGGGACCGTCTCTCCTGCGGCAAGCCCGTGAAATCCGCGGCGGATGCCGACGACCTCGTACCCCTCGAGATTGCGCCACGCACGATCGCGCGGATCGCTGCGTTCAGGCCGGGACAGTCGCCACCTCCTGTGAGGACTCCGAGGGAGCTCACGGCTAGTAGAGGAACATCGGTTTTCCCAGGACGTGGCGCACCTTCGGCCGGTACTCGTGGACGTCGTAGAGCTCGTCCACGTCGACCCGCTTGACGCCTTCACGCGTCGCGGAGATGGGCACGGTCGTGTAACTGCCGTTGCGCAGGGACGCCATGCGGCCGGTGTCGCCTTCGAGCGCGAGGTCGGCCGCGATCACGGCGTAGTTGGTCGCAACCATCAGGTCGAGGGAGTCGGGGCTGCCGGACCGCATCAGGTACGCGAGTTGCTGGTAGATGATGTCTCCGCCGGTTCGCATTTTGAGCAGCTCTCCAAGGAGCAATCCGATACCGCCGAGCTTGCGGTGGCCATAGGCGTCGACATCGCCCGAAAGGACGAGCTCGCCGCTCGCTGCGGTCGCCCCTTCGGACACCGTCACCATTGCGTAGCGTGACGGGTTGGAGTTCTTGTCGTGGAGCAGCAGCTCCGCGAGGCGGTCTGGGTCGAAGGGAACCTCGGAGATGACCGCGCGGTCGACTCCCGCCAGATACGCGGTGATCAGCGACGTCTCACCGCTGTACCGTCCGAAGAGCTCGACGACCGCGATCCGCTCGTGGCTCCCCGCGCTCGTGCGGAGGTTGTGGATGAACTGCACACCGCGGGTCACCGCGGTCGAGAAGCCGATGCAGTAGTCCGTGCCGTGGACGTCGTTGTCCATGGTCTTCGGGATCGCGATCACCGGGACGTTCTCGCCGTGGAGACGAAGCGCGTAGGAGAGCGTGTCGTCGCCGCCGATAGGCACGAGGGCGTCGACCTCGAGATGCTCGATCACGTGCAGGACGTGCTCGGTGAAGTCGAACGGGCCCTCGCCCTCGGCGCTGTTCGCGAGGAATGCCGGCACCTCCTTCGCACGGACGTTCGCCGGGTTCGTCCGCGATGTGTGCAGAACGGTGCCACCGGTGCGATCGATCGTCCGAACGACAGATGGATCGAGACGCTTGGTGTTCTCCGCCACACTGGCCGGATCCTCCGGATCGCACTCGAGGAGCCCAGCCCAGCCACGCCGGATCCCGAGGACCTCGTGCCCTGCCGCATCGACCCGCATCACGAAGGCCTTGATGCATGGATTGAGGCCGGGGACGTCCCCGCCACCTGTGAGGACTGCGAGGCGCATTGCGCCAGACTAACCATGGCGCACGCGGCGAGGCTCGTTGCCGTGCCGATCGGCTCGGCGCCTCGTTGCGGCCGCATAACGCCGTCGGGCCGCACGCCCGCTCGGGAAAGGAGCCTCGGTCGATGCCGGAGGTGGGGGTCGAACCCACACGTCCCTGAGGACACGGGATTTTGAGTCCCGCGCGTCTGCCAGTTCCGCCACTCCGGCTGTGCCGAACGATCGTAGCGCCGGCCGAGACGGGCATCCCTTGGAGAGTCCGTATGGCGTTGCGGCTCGGTTGCCTGGCGAGGATCCCGGTTGCGCTTCACGGCCCGAGGGCAGATACTTCCGGCGCAAATCGGTCATACCAGGTGAGGAGGAACAGGTTGACTGCAAAGAAGAGTGTGCTCGCCGTTCTCGGGCTGCTCGCGGCCACGCTCGCGTTCGTCGGTGCGGGCTGCGGTGGCGGAGACGGCGGATCGACGCTGAAGATCGTCTCCGATCTTCCGTTGCAGGGCTCGGATCGCGAGCAGACGGCCCAGATGAACCTCGCGATCCAGGAAGTGCTCGCGCAGGCCGACAACAAGGCCGGCGACTACACGATCGAGTTCGAGGAGTTCGACGACTCGACCGCGGCCGCGGGCAAGTGGGACGAGGCGAAGTGTGCCGAGAACGGGAACACGTACGCGGACGACTCGTCGATCGTCGGCGTGATCGGCACCTACAACTCGGGGTGTGCCGCGATCATCATCCCGATCCTCAACGAGGTTGGGGTGGCCATGGTCAGCCCGGCGAACACCTACACGGGCCTGACGGTCTCCGGCCCCGGCACCGAGAGCGGTGAGCCGGACAAGTACTACCCGACGGGCACGCGCAACTACACGCGGGTGGTCGCCAACGACTCGTTCCAGGGCAGGATCGACGCCTCGTACATGAAGGACGACCTCGGCGTCACGAAGGTCTACATCCTCGACGACAGGGAGCTCTACGGGAAGGGCGTCGCCGACGTGTTCGAGTCGTCGGCCAAGGAGATCGGGCTCGAGGTCGTGGGCCACGACGGGCTGGGACAAGGACGCTCCCAACTACACGGCTCTGATGACGCAGATCAAGTCGACGGGCGCCGACGGCATCTTCATGGGCGGCGTCTCGACGAACAACGGCGGCCAGCTCATCAAGGACAAGGTCGCGATTCTCGGGGACAACGAGGCGGTCAAGCTGATGGTTCCCGACGGCTTCATCCTCTCGACGCTCTTCGAGGAGGCCGGGCCCGAGAACGTCAACGGAGCCTTGGGCTCGGCGCCGACGAAGCCACCGAGCGAGCTCACCGGCGCGGGTAAGGAGTTCTTCGACGACCTTCGAGCGTGACCGGAGGGCCAGACCGATCCAGGTCTACACCGTCTACGCGGCCGCGGCCGCCCAGGTGATCCTGGACGCGATCTCCCGCTCCGACGGGACGCGGGAGGACGTCGTCGCGAAGATGTTCGAGACGAACCTCCCGGACTCGGTCGTCGGTGACCCCTCGAGTTCGACGCCAACGGGGATCCGACCGCCGGGACGGAGTCCATCTACTCCGGCGGAGAACGGCGATTGGGTGTGGAAGGAAGAGAGGGCCGTTTCGTAACGTCGACTCGGACGGACGAGGGGGCCGACCCGGCCCCCTCGTCCGGCACTCGATGACCGAGACCCCGGCCCCAGCAAGCGTCGCAGCCCGGAGGCTCCCGCCCGCTTCGGACCTGCTGCGGTGGGTATTCGGGGCGCTCCTCGTCCTGGGGCTCGGGATACTGGCTGATCGGCGAGGCGATCGACGACCCGTCGCGCTTCTTCAAGGTCAGCGTGATCGGGTTCTCGAACGGGATGATCTACGCGCTGGTCGCGTTGGGGTACACGCTCGTCTACGGGATCATCGAGCTGATCAACTTCGCCCACGGCGACAACTTCATGCTCGGCACGTTCCAGGCCCAGTCGATGTTCGTCGACGGGTCCTTCCAGATCCCGCTCCTCTTCGGGACGCTCGCGATCCCGCTCGGAACGGCGGCGAGCCTCGACTCCTCCGCGTGGCAGAAGGTGTACTCGATCGCCTTCACGATCGTCGCCGACGGTGGCGTTCTGCACGGCGATCAACGTCACGATCGAACGGATCGGGTACAAGCCGCTTCGCGCGTCGCCCCGACTCGCCGCGCTGATCACTGCGATCGGCTTCTCCTTCATTCTCCAGGGGATCGGCCTCGCGTGGAAGGGCCCAGGGCGAGTGCCCGTTCCCGACATCATCCCTGCGACTCCCTTGATCGAGGTCGACGGGGTCGTCTACTACACGGTCAAGGACCTGATGGTGCTGGTGATCACCATCCCGGCCTTGCTGCTGCTGACCTGGCTCGTGAGCTCGACGAAGCCGGGGAAGGCGATGCGCGCGACGGCCCAGGACCGTGACGCCTCGGCGATGATGGGGATCAACGTCGATCGGACGATCTCCTTCACGTTTGCGCTCGGCGGCGCGCTCGCGGGCGTCGGCGGGGTGGTCTACGCGCTCTACATCGGGACGTCGATCTTCAATCTCGGTTTCCGGCTGGGCCTCATCGCCTTCACGGCGGCGGTCCTCGGCGGCATCGGCAATCTCACGGGCGCGGTCCTCGGCGGCATCCTGATCGGCATGATCGCCGCCTACAACGACGGCTTCGGCGACGCGCGGTGGACGAACACCGTGATCTTCGCGATCCTGATCCTGATCCTCGTCTTCCGCCCGTCGGGGCTGCTCGGCGAGCGCGTGCCCGAGGGACAGTGAACGACACGGCGTCACGCGTCGCGCTCGCGCGCGTCCGACATTCGCGGGAGCTGGAGGCGCTGGCTTCCGTGGGCGCTCGTCGTCGTCGTCCTCACGTACCCCTTCTGGTACGACGTGTGGCCGATCAGCTACCTGACGCTCGACGCGCTGGGCCTGACGCTGTACGTCGCGGTCCTGATCCTCGTCTACGTCATGCTGGCACTCGGGCTGAACATCGTCGTCGGCTACGCCGGCCTGCTCGACCTCGGCTACGTCGCCTTCTTCGCACTCGGTGCCTACGCCGTGGGCTGGTTCGCGTCGGACCGCTTCAGCGGAGTGAGCTTCCACTTCGTCTCGACGACGTCAGGCGCGATCCCCGGGATCCACATCAACTTCTGGCTCGTCCTGCTCCTCGCAGGCAGTCGTCGCCGCGATCGCGGGCGTGATCATCGGCTGGCCGACGCTACGGCTCCGCGGCGACTACCTGGCGATCGTCACGCTCGGCTTCGGCGAGATCATCCCGGACGTCTTCCGCAACGCGGACCGGCTCGCGGTGCCGGGCGGGGTGCGAGTGGAGCTTCCCGTTCGTCGTCTTCTCGTACGTCAACTTGACCGGCGGCGTTCGCGGAGTCCGGGCTCTGGACAGACCAGGGTTCGGCGAGCAGCTCGACTCCGTGACCGGCGGGATCCTCCCCGAGCGGTTCACCGGGAGCGACCTCCAGCCGTGGTACTTCACGATCGTCGTCCTCGTCCTCATCACGATCTTCGTGATCCGACGGCTCGAGCAGTCGAAGATGGGCCGTGCGTGGATCGCGGTGCGGGAAGACGAGGTGGCCGCCTCCGCCATGGGCGTGCCGCTCATGCGAACGAAGCTCTGGGCCTACGGCATCGGCGCGATCTTCGGCGGAATCGTCGGCGCCTACTACGGCTCGTTCATCGGGTCGGTGTTCCCGACGAGCTTCTTCTTCAACATCTCGATCCTCATCCTCTGCATGATCATCGTCGGCGGGATGGGGAACATCTACGGCGTCATCGTCGGCGCGGTCGTGCTCGAGTACCTGAACTTCACGGGCCTCGACAAGATCGGAGAAGGGCTCAACAACGGCATCGACCTCGTCGGGATCGACCAGTCGATCGACATCCCGAAGTACAAGTTCCTCATCTTCGGGACGCTGCTCGTGATCATGATGCTTTCCCGCCCGGAGGGGCTGATCCCGAGCGCGCGCCGCAAGGCGGAGCTGCACGAGGCCGAGGAGGAAGGCCCCGAGACGACGTACGGCGATCTCTACGACGTGCGACGGGAGGGGGCGTGACGGAGAGCCCGGGATCGCCGCCGCGAGCGGGACGGTGTCCTGCTCGACGCGCGCGACGTGCGCAAGGAGTTCGGGGGCCTCATCGCGGTCAACGACGTCGACTTCACGATTCCCGCGAGGCAGGATCGTAAGCCTGATCGGCCCGAACGGTGCGGGCAAGACGACGTTCTTCAACTGCCTCACCGGGCGTGTACAAGCCGACCTCCGGCGAGGTCTGCGTTCCACGGGGTTCGCATCACCGGCCTGCCGCCGCACAAGGTCACGAAACTGGGGATGGCGCGCACGTTCCAGAACATCCGCCTCTTTCACAACATGAGCGCGGTCGAGAACGTCCAGGTCGCCATGCACGGCGGCCTGAAGGGCGGAATCTGGGCGTCGATCTTTCGCACGCCACGCCTCAAGAGGGAAGAAGCGCAGAGCCGAGGCGCGCGCTCGCGAGCTGCTCTCGTACTGCGGCCTCGCGCGGCGCCATCACGACGAGTACGGGAAGAACCTTCCCGTACGGCGACCAGCGCCGTCTCGAGGTGGCGCGGGCGCTCGCCGCGGAGCCCGTGCTCCTGCTGCTCGACGAGCCGACGGCAGGGATGAACCCACAGGAGACGGCCGACTTCATCGAGTTCGTTCGCCGGCTCCGCGACGAGCAGAGACCTGACCGTGCTGCTCATCGAGCACGACATGAAAGTCGTCATGGGCGTCTCCGACCGCGTGAGCGTCCTCGACTACGGCGAGAAGATCAGCGAGGGGACGCCCGCCGAGGTCCAGCACGATCCGCGCGTGATCGAGGCCTACCTGGGGACGGCGGCGACCGAGATGAGCGTCGCCCGGCGGCAAGCGCTCCTCGAGCTGACGGACGTCCACACCTACTACGGGACGATCCACGCCCTCAAGGGCATCTCGCTCACGGTCCGAGAAGGGGAGATCGTGACGCTGATCGGGTCGAACGGCGCCGGCAAGTCGACGACGCTTCGCTCGATCAACGGGCTCAACCATCCGCGCACCGGCAACGATCGTCTTCAGCGGGGAGGACATCACGGACAGGCCAGCGCACGAGATCGTGAAGATGGGGATCTCGCAGTCGCCGGAGGGGCGGCACGATCTTCCCGCGCATGTCGGTCGCTCGAGAACCTCGAGATGGGCGCGTACCAGCGCGAGAAGGGACGCCCGAGTACAAGCGAGGACCTCGAGCGCGTCTACACCCTGTTCCCGCGGCTGCAAGGAGCGCGCGGGCCAGAAGGCCGGCACGCTCTCCGGGAGGCGAGCAGCAGATGCTCGCCATGGGCCGCGCGCTGATGGCGCGGCCGAAGCTGCTGCTGCTCGACGAGCCGTCGATGGGGCTCGCGCCGATCTTCGTCGAGCGGATCTTCGAGATCGTGGTCGAGATCAACAAGCAGGGCACGCCCGGTGTCTCCTCGTCGAGCAGAACGCGTCTGATGGCGCTCGACGTCGCCGACCGCGGCTACGTGCTGGAGACCGGCACCGTTGCGCTCGACCGACGAGGCGAAAGCTCTAAGACGAACGAGCAGGTCCGCAAGGCCTACCTCGGCGAGGACTGAGGTCGACGTCCCACCGGCTTCAGCCGACGAGCAGCGGTGCGTACGGCGGCGCGAGGAGCACCCCGACGCGAGCGTGGCCGCCTGCGACCCCGTGGGCCATCTCGAGGGCGCTCGCGAACGAATGGCTCGGCACGAATCCGAGCGCCCGCGCGGCCATGGCGTCGCGCGATCCCGCCACGATGACCCTGCCGAGACGTGCAAGCGCCGGCGCACAGCCTGCCCAGTCCGCGTGGGGGAGGAGCGGGTGGCAGGCTCGACCGGCCCTGTAGGCGTCGATCGCCCGAGCGTCGCGCGCGGCCGCCCGCTCCGCGCGCGCGATCGCGTCGTCCGTCTTCGCGCCGAGCGCCGCGAAAAGCAGCCGGTACGGATCCTGCGTCTCGCGCGCGAACGATCGGAGGAACGCGTGGACGAGCACGAGCGTGCCGCCGGGAACGATCGGGAACGCGTCGCGCCAGAGTCGCAGGACGAGCCCGAGCGAGATCGCGGCGGACGTGATCGGGTTGAGGGGCTCGCGCGGGAAGTGAGGGCCCGACCAGGGGATGCCGACGACGAGCACGTCGAGCGGCTCGGATAGACGGGCAGCGCGGAGCTCGATCGACCGAAGCAACGCCTCCGCGTGTGCGACGGAGGGCAGGCCCGCGTACGCCGCGATGGCCGAGAGTCGGCGCCCCTGGTCGCGCAGGATGCTCCTCCTGATTCCGCCCGGTAGGAGCGAGTAGAGGCGTCGGAACGGTGACCGGACGACGTGTTCGAGCGACGCGTCGTCGTGCGGGTAGTCTCGAAACCTCCCGGTCAGTCGCGGATGGTCGAGGCTGAGAGACAGCCCGATCAGCGGAACGCGATCGGCGAGCGCCGACTCGACGGCGATCGCGATCTCCCACTCGGGAGCGCCCGCGGCCTGGAGGAGCGAGTCGATGCTCGCCACACGGCGTTGCGTCTCGGCGTCGCACGACGCGAGGAGCGCCCCTGCACCACCGTGGAGCGCGGTCTCAGCGGCTGTGGCGACGACGACGAGGTCGGTCTCGACGAGCGCGGGATGAGCCCGGGTGTCTCCGGTGAGCGGGACGAGCTCGGCGGACTCGGCGTCGTGGACGACGACGTTCCCGCGGAACGCCCGCGCCTGCGGCGGCGGCAGGAGCCGCTCGAGCTCGCGCTGCCCGAGACGCCGACCGAGTCCACCCGCGACGAGGATCGTCTGCTTCTCGTCGTCGATGCCCGCCTGCTCGAGCGCTGCGACGACGGCGGCCAGCGCATCCCGCCGCGGGTCGAGCGGAGCACCAGGGAGAGGAAGCGCCGGCGGCTCGACGACGATCGTCGCGCGTCCTCCGCGAGCCGCGAGCGCGCTCAGCGGCGATCCCGAGAGCGGGAATCTCAGCGCGTCGCGCACCGCGGGCCCGGTGTCGACGACCCGCGCCGGAGGAGGCGGTGGGCGGATGACGACGTCGTCGTCGCCGACCGGGCAGACGACGATCCGGGAGCCCGAGAGGAGCGGGACACGCCGCATGCGAGCAGGGTAGATACCGTTGGAACGTGACCGTCGTCCTGCTCACCGAGCACGCCCGCGCGATCCTGGGCGTCGCTCGCGGTGCGGAGCGAAGGGCACAGTACGAGAGGCGGCCGCTTCGCGGCCCCGTGCAGCGGCAGCGCCGGCTGCGGCATGAGCCGCGCTTCGCCCGGCGGTAGCCGCAGGCGGTCAGGGGCGGGCGTGAGTCCCAAGACTCTCACCGGGGAGGAGCTCGAGCTCGACGACGCGCCCGTCAAGGACGCGGAGCTCTTCCTGGTCGACGGGAACAACCTCGCGTACCGCGCGTTCTTCGCGCTCCCCGAGGAGCTGCAGACGACCGACGGGCAACCGACGAACGCGCTGCTCGGCTTCACGAACATGCTGTTCAAGCTCCTCTCGGACTACCGGCCGCGCGGTGTCGCCGTCGCCTGGGACACGAAGCCCGTGCACCGCAAGGAGATCGACGCCGAGTACAAGTCCGAGCGCCGCCCGATGCCCGACCTTCTGCGTGAGCAGTTCCCTCACTTCCGACCGATCGTGGAGGCGTTCGGGTACCGGAACCTCGAGTTCGAGGGCTGGGAGGCCGACGACGTCATCGCGACGCTGGCGATCGCGCGCCGACGAGGCGGAGATCAAGACGTGCGTCGTCTCGACCGACCGGGATGCGTTCCAGCTCGTCTCCGAGAACGTCTGCCTGATGATGACCCCGCGTGGCGTCGCGGACGTCCACGTCTACACGCCCGAGCGCGTCGAGCTGCGCTACGGCGTACGCCCAGACCAGGTGCCCGACTTCATCGGGCTCAAGGGCGACGCCAGCGACAACATCCCGGGGATCCCCGGGATCGGCGACAAGACCGCAGGGCAGCTGATCGCGCAGTACGGCTCGCTCGAGGGCGTGCTCGAGCACGCATCCGAGCTCTCTCCGGCGCGCTCGAAGGCCGTGGCCGAGAACGCCGAGCAGGCGAGAGCCTCGAAGCTCCTCGCGACCATGAGGCGCGACCTCGAGCTCGACGTCGACGCGGACGATCTCGTCTCCCGCCCGCCCGATCGCTCTCAGCTCAAGGAGATCTTCCGGCGCTTCGAGTTTCGCGGGCTCCTCGGCAGGGTCGACACGCTCGACGAGGCGCTGCCGGCCGCGGAGCCCGTGCGCCCCGAGTCCGAGAGCAGTGCCGTGCGAGTGAGGGCGAGCTGCCGAAGCTCGCGGCCCCGTCGGCCTCGCGGTCGACGCCGAGCGGCTCGCGGTGGCCACCGGGACGGGAACGTCGTCGCGACGCCTGGCCAAGTGACAAGTTGTCACAAGGCGAGATCGGCGCATGGCAGGCTCTTCGCCAGAGTGACAAGTCTCGCAGGGCGACGAGAGCGAGCTTGTCGTCCACGACGCGAAGCCTCTGCGGCTCGGCGAGCCCGTCGCCGAGGACTCGATGATCGCCGCATACCTGATCGACCCCGGGCGAGCGGAGTACCTGCTCGACGACCTCATGGCCGAGTATGCGATCGAGCTCGAGCCGGAGCCGCCTGCCGAGGAGGAGACGACGGCCCTCGTCCGGCACGCCGAGGCGGCTCGACGCCTGGCGAGCCCGCTCGCGACGAAGGTCGCGGAACGAGGCTCCGAGCATCTCTATCGCGAGATCGAGCTTCCGCTCACCGTCGTGCTCGGTGCGATGGAGGATGCGGGCGTCCGCATCGACACGTACCGGATGGGCGAGATCACTGCTCGTCTCTCCGACCGCATCGAAGAGCTCGAGGCACGAGCATACGAGCTCGCCGGCGAGGAGTTCGTCCTCGGATCGCCGCAGCAGCTCGGGCGCGATCCTCTTCGAGAAGCTCGAGCCTCACGCCCGGTCGCAAGGGCAAGACCGGATACTCGACGGACGGCAAGGTGCTGCGGGCGATTCGCTCCGACCACGAGATCGTCCCGGCGATCGAGGAGTGGCGTGAGCTCACGAAGCTCGTCAACACGTATCTCGGGCCGCTTCCCGCGCTCATCGGGGACGACGGACGCCTGCACACCACGATCAACCAGACGGTCGCGGCGACGGGCCGGCTCTCGACGTCGAGCCCGAACCTGCAGGCGATCCCCATCCGCACCGAGCTCGGCCGCGAGATCCGTTCGGCGTTCGTCGCCGAGCCAGGCCACCGCCTGCTCTCCGCCGACTACTCCCAGATCGAGCTTCGAATCCTCGCGCACGTCTCCGGCGAGCCGAAGTTGCGCGAGGCCTTCAAGCGCGGCGAGGACATCCACACGGCGACGGCGGCCGAGGTGCTGGGCAAGGACCCCGCGACGCTCACGAAGGACGAGAGGAACGTCGCGAAGATGATCAACTTCGGGATCGTCTACGGGATCTCGGCGTTCGGGCTCTCGGAGAACCTCGACATCCCGAAGGAGCAGGCGCAGGCCTACATCGACGCCTACCTCGCCCGCTTTCCGCTCGTGCAGGCCTTCATCGCGCGGACGATCGCCCAGGCGAGCGAGGACGGCTACGCGACGAGTCTGCTCGGTCGCCGCAGGCCGGTCCCGGAGCTGCGCGCGTCGAACCGGCAGACGCGCGGCTTCGGGGAGCGCGTGGCCGTGAACTTCGTCATGCAGGGCTCGAACGCCGACATCATCAAGGTCGCGATGGTGGCGATCCATCGTCGCTTGCGCGACGAGGGGAGAGGGGCTCGCCTGGTGCTACAGGTGCACGACGAGCTTCTGCTCGAGGTGCCCGAACCGGAGGTGTCCGCCGTCCGCGAGCTCGTGCGCGAGGAGATGGTGGGCGCCTACGCGCTCGATCCGGCGCTGGCCGTGGACATCGGCCTGGGCGACGACTGGGCCGAGGCCAAGAGCTGAAGCCGAATTTTCCTGCTATCTCGCTATTGGCACTGCGAATGCGTGGCTATACTCCGCGCTTCGATGCCGAACGACATCGTTGAGAAGCCTGCAGTAACAGAGGACGGCGTCTGGGTTCAGGGCCCCGACGGAGAGCTCGTTCCGGACTACGAAGCCTCGTTCCCCGAGATCAACGAGGGAGAGGTCGTGCACGGCACGGTGGTGCGCGTGGACAAGGACGAGGTCCTCGTCGACATCGGCTACAAGTCCGAGGGCGTCATCCCGGTCGCCGAGCTCACGATCCGCCGCTCGGTGAACCCGGCGGACGAGGTCTCTGTCGGTGAGGAGATCGACGCGCTCGTTCTGACCAAGGAGGACGCCGAGGGACGGTTGATCCTCTCGAAGAAGCGCGCCCGCTTCGAGCTGGCGTGGAAGCGCATCGAGGCGGCGGCCGAGTCCGGCGAGCCGGTCATCGGCAAGACGATCGAGGTCGTCAAGGGCGGCCTGATCCTCGACCTCGGCGTTCGTGGCTTCCTTCCCGCGTCGCTCGTGGACATCCGCCGCGTCCAGGATCTCGACGAGTTCCTCGGGAAGGAGCTGCGCTGCAAGGTCATCGAGCTCAACCGTTCGCGCAACAACGTCGTCCTCTCGCGTCGCGCCGTGCTCGAGGACGAGCGCAAGGAGATGCGCCAGGCGATCCTCGACCGGCTCAATCCGGGCGACGTGATCGAAGGCCAGATCTCGAACATCGTCGACTTCGGCGCGTTCGTCGACCTCGACGGCATGGACGGCCTCATCCACATCTCCGAGCTCTCGTGGAGCCACGTGAACCATCCGTCGGAGGTGCTCGAGATCGGGCAGACCGTCAAGGTGAAGGTGCTCGACATCGACCGAGAGCGCCAGCGGATCTCGCTCGGCTTGAAGCAGACGCAGACGGATCCCTGGCAGCAGGTGCTCGACTCGTACCGCGAGGACGACGTGGTCGAGGGTCGCGTCGCGAAGGTCGTCACGTTCGGCGCTTTCGTCGAGATCCTTCCCGGAGTCGAGGGCCTCGTTCACATCTCGGAGCTCGCGTCGCACCACGTCGAGAATCCGCGCGAGGTCGTCGCGCAGGGGCAGGCGGTCAACGTCCGAGTTCTCGAGATCGACGGCGAGCGCCGGCGCCTTTCGCTCTCGCTCAAGCGCGTCGAGGAGGGCGAGCAGCCAGTTCCCCGCGCGGACGGCGCGGAGTCCGTGCACACGATGCCCGACCTCAGGCTCTCCGAGGAGGCTTTTCCCGCCGTCGCGGTCGCCACCGAGCTGGCAGACGACGTCGAGCCGCCGCCGAAGCCGATGCCGAGCTACGAGGTCGTGCCGAGGTCGATGCGGAGACCGACGCGGAGGTCGAAGTCGAGGCCGATGCGGAGGTCGACGGGGAGGCCGATGCGGAGGTCGAAGGCGAGGCCGATGCGGAGCTGGAGGTCGAGGCCCACGCCGATCCCGTGGAAGACGGCGCCGAGACCCCGAGGAGCCGGCCGTCGAGGTCGTCTCCGAGCACGCCGACACCGACTAGAGTTGAGCCGCCCGCTCGCGGTCGCCATCACCGGCGGGATCGGCGCCGGGAAGTCCACGGCGCTCGAGTGCTTTCGCCGGCAGGGCGCCGCGACGGTGTCGAGCGACGAGATCGTTCACCACCTCCTCGCGACCGACGACGCGGTGAGACGTGCGCTCGTCGCTCGGCTCGGGGAGGAGATCCTCGGACTGGACAGGAGGCCCGATCGTGAGCGGATCGCGTCTCGCGTCTTCAAGGATCGAAATGCGCTCGACTTCCTGGAGAAGCTCTTGCACCCACTTGTCTCGCGCGAGTACATGACCTGGCGCGAGCAGCTCGCTTCGCTGCCTGAGCCCCCGGCGGTTTGCGTGACCGAGGTTCCGTTGCTCTACGAGGTCGGCGCCGAGACGCGCTTCGACAAGGTCGTCGTCATCACGGCGCCTTCGAAGTTGCGCGAAGCTCGGCGCGGCGGACGCAAGGACGACCGTGAGGCGAGGCTGATCTCCGACCGCGAGAAGGTCGCGCGCGCGGACTTCGCTATGTCAACACGGGGACGCCGGAGGAACTCGACGCCTGGGTCGCAGCGGTGATGGCAACACTGACCGGTGAGGGCACGTCCGATCAGGCGGGGCGAAGCGGAAAGTGACAACTTGTAACGTGTGCCGATCCGCCGTCTGGCGCGGCGGCCGCGTCGCAAGTGACAACGTGTAACTTGCTCATCGTTCCCCCTCGACGGAGAGCGCTTCCCTGCGGATCCTGACCCTTGCAGCCGTCGCCGTGCTCGCGGTCGCCGAGCGCCGCGGCATGGGTGGTCGAGTCCGAGCCCGACTGGTACCTGCGCACGCGCTACCCGCTCGAGTACGCCCACATCGTCCGCGGCCACGCGCAGAAACCACGACCTCGATCCCGCGCTCCTCGCGGCCGTCGTCTACGTCGAGAGCCGATTCGATCCGAATGCGCGCTCCGAAGCCGGCGCTGTCGGTCTCATGCAGCTCCTGCCGGCCACGGCGAAGGGGATCGCACAACGGACGGGTGGCACTCGCTTCGTCGTCGCGGATCTCCGCGATCCGGAGATCAACGTCCGGTACGGCTCGTGGTACCTCGACCACCTGCGCGACCAGTACGGCGACACGAACCTTGCTCTCGCCGCCTACCATGCGGGAACAGGGGAACGTGGAGCGCTGGCAGCGCGAGGGTCTCGGCATCGTCTTCGCGGAGACGCGGGCCTACCTGAAGCGAGGTCGAGAGAGTCAGACGCGTCTACGAGATGGCGTATCCGCGGACGAACTGCGGGGCTGATCGAGCGTTCTCATCGCTCCCGTTGCCAACCCGGTGGACCGACACGATGTCGGCGATGGTGACCCACTCGAAGTCCCGGAGCAGCGAGCTCCAGCGGGACTCCGTCTTCTCGATGTTGAGGTAGTGCCGCATCCGCTCGCTGCGCTTCAGCCCGGTAAGGCGTGGCTGGCCGCCGTCGAGCTCCCAGGGGTGAATGTAGAAGACGTACGGGTTGCCCGAGCTGAGGATCCTCTTCACTCCACGCTTGAAGACGGGGTACGGAATCAGTCGGAAGTACCCGCCGCCTGCCCAGGGGAGCGCGTGGTCTCGAAACGTCAGGCACGACAGGCTCACTTCGGTGAGACCGTCCACGCGAGTCACGGGATCGCTCTGGCGCAGCACCGGCGGTCTGCCATACCGGGAGTGGGACAAGGTCGTCGGAAAGAGCGAAGAGTCGTACTCGTAACCCGGCCTCTCGGAGAATGGGTAGGGCCCAATCGGTCAACGAGAAGCTCGGCGCGCGATATCCGAGTACCTCTTGGTTCGAGATGTCCTCGAGCAGCGACTTCGACCGTTCGACGTCGGTGCGAAAGCTGGCCGGGTCCGATTCGTGGATCAGCTCGTGGTCGTAACCGTGAGAGGCAACCTCGTGTCCGGCCTCCGTGATGCGACGAACGAGATCTGGAACGCGCTCTGCGACCGAACCCAGGACGAAGCACGTGGAGCGCACGCCTCGATCCGCCATGACCTGGAGCATCCGCTCCATGGTCTTCTCGACCCGAAGTTGCCGTGCCTGCCAGGTATCGCGCGGGACGACGCGTCGCAGGTTCTCGACTTGAAACCAGTCCTCGACGTCGATCGACATGGCGGCAAGGCCGACTGGAGCCACCGCACCGTTCGTCCGCGGCCACGGCCGGACGGGGACGGCGGCCATGAGAGGGCTCTGTGACCTCAGCTAGCGAGCGCCGCTTCGAGTCAGCAGCACGCGGAAGGTCTTGAGCACGATCCACGCGTCGAGTGCAAGGCTTCGGTGCTTGAGGTAGTAGAGATCGTAGGAGAGCTTCGTCGCGGCTCCGCTGATGTCGGCCGTGTAGGCGAAGTGCACTTGAGCCCAGCCCGTAATCCCGGGCTTGAGAAGATCGCGCCGGCTCCAGAACGGCACGTGCTCGCCGAGCACCGCGAGAAACTCGGGACGCTCCGGCCGGGGGCCCACGATGCTCATCTCGCCTCGAACGACGTTCCAGAGCTGCGGAAGCTCGTCCAGGCGCGTCAGACGCAAAACGCGACCGATCCCAGTGGTGACCGGGGATCGTTCTCGCTCGCCCAGACCGCTTCGCCGCTCTCGGCATTGGGGACCATGGATCGAAACTTCAGCATCTCGAACAGCTCGCCGGACTCTCCGATCCGCATCTGCCGAAAGAGCACCGGGCCAGGCCCTGAGAGGCGAATGAGCACTGGTATGACGAGCAGAAGCGGGAGGGTCACGATCAGCGCGAACGATGCGACGAGGATGTCGAACACCCGCTTCGCCGTGCGCGGAGTAATTCTGTCGGTTGATGTCCAGGACGCTCGCGAACCACGCAGGCGAGACACTCCGACTCTCGACTCGGTGTAGAGCGGATTCCTGGAACTCGAGCGTGTCGAGCACGTGGACGGACGTCATGCCTGCGTCGAGAAGTCGATCGACGGTGCGGGCGTGCGAGTCGGCCGAGCACACCAGCACGTCAGGACGATCGCGTCGCAGAACCGCGATGAGGTTGCCGGTTCCGCCGAGGAATGGCACCCCGTTCGGAGAGATGCCGTCTTCGACGACGCCGACGCACTCGTAGTCCGCGTCCCGCTCCTGGCGCAGTTCGCGAATGAGTGCCCGAGTCTCGTTGTCCGGCTCGACGAGAACGATTCGTCGCCGTCGGCTGAGACCGAGCGCTACGACCGCCTGGAAACCAGCAGAGAGCAGGAAGACGCAAGCGGCCATCGCGATCAGCTCGCGCGGTGAGATCACCAGGTCGAGGATCCAGAAATTGAGAAGAGAGATCGCTGCCGCCCCGGTAACGGTGCCGATCAACGCCGCGACGATGGGCTTGAGCTCCCGTTCCTGACCGAACCGGGCGCTCCGCCGCAGACAGATGAACCAGACGGCCGAGATCGTCGCGGTCAGGCCCAACCAGGCCGGCTCCACGGACGGTGGTCTGGGCGGCGAGCAGCGATCCTGTGAGGGCGGCGATGAGGCCCGCCAATCCGAGCCCGCCCAACGTTCGCGGCGCGGCCAGCCCGTACGACTCTGCGTGTCGACTTCGAATGTCGGCGCGTACTCGGGAGTCGGCTGCGCGACCACGGCGTCGTGCGCGACGACGCCGTCGTTGACGACAAGCTCCTCGTGAACCGGCACCCCCTCGGGAACGACCACCCCCTCGTGAACGACCTCCGTCAAGCCCTCTCCCCCTCGTCGGCGTGGCAAGGAGACAGAGCTGCTCACGCAGCGATCCCCGCGGGGCCCGGCGCAGGAAGCGAGCGCGCCGAGGAGTGCATCGGATGCGCGACTCGATGCCGTCCAGCTTCGCCTCCGCTTCGCGGACGGGTCGCTCCGACCCAAGGCCCCAGTCACCCCCTAGTCCTCCCCCAAACCTTGACTTCCCCTTCACAAGAGATTGCCCTTATCGAGGGATTAAGTCAACCCCTCGAAGGTCCTGGAATTCCGCAACGAGCTCGGACGAAAGGGTCACGGCCGGATGAGCCACCCTCACGACTTCCTCGCAAAGTACGAGGATTGCCGATCGAGGCAACCTCGATTTCCCCTTGCGATGCGCACGCTTGCGCTCTACCCTCAACCACTTCGGTACTACCACTTCGGTACTTTTGGAGTGAGGGGGCGGGCAGGGGAGGGCCGTGTGACCAACGGGATGACCGGGCGCGCTCGAACGCTCGAAGCGTGCATCCAGTTCGCGAAATCGGGCCTGGGGCGTCGGCGGCGCCGGCGCATTCGCCCGCATCCGTGGACTCGCGCTCATCGGCGCGGCGGTCGTCTCCGCGGTCTCGGTGGTGTCGGCGGCGGCTGCTCCGGACGCCAGTCGCCAGCTAGGCCCGTTCGGGCACGGTTCGGCAGGCGCAGGTGCTCGAGCACGACAGAACCGGAGTCGACGCGCCCGGCCGGCTTGGCCTTCTCCCCCTCGAGCAAGTCCTTCTACGCCGTCGGAAGGCCGGTCTCGGGCGGCGGGCTGGCCGAGACGGACGTCGTCAGGCTCGCTCCGTTCGAGCTGTCGACAGTCTCGGACCGCGCCGGTGAGGCGCGCATCGCGGCCGCGCGTGAAGGACCCGGTCAACGTCGTCTTCGACGCGCGCCACGCCCGCCTGCTGCTGCTCGACAACGCTGAACCGACTGCTCGAGGTACGAGCATCGAGCGCGAGCGGCGACCTCGATCCGAGGACACTCGTCCGGCGAGACGGACTTCGCCTCGACCTTCGCGAACCGCAGGGGATGGCGGTCGACCCGTCGAGCGGCGCGGTGTACGTGCTGGACGCGTCAGGGCCTCGGCTTGTCCGCATCGAGCCCGCCGCCGACGGGAGCTTCGACGCGGCGACCGTATCGGACGTCGACCTGCGTTCGAGTGGCGTGAGCGCGCCCGCGGTCTCGCCTTCGATCCCTCCACTGGCCATCTCCACGTCGGCAGCGGGCAGGGCCTCGTGGAGTTGACGACCTCCGGGACCCCAGTCGCGACGCGCGACCTGTCCCGGCTCGGTCTGGTGGAGCCCGCGGGCATGGCCTTTGCTCCGAGCGGCGACCGGACCGACGACCCCGCAGCGCTCAGCGTCTACGTCGCGGACTCGGGCGGCACCAAGAGCTCCGGACAGATCGTCGAGCTTTCGCTCGCGCCCTCTCTGCAGGTCCAGTCCGACTTCACCTCCTCGCTCGTCACCACGGTCAACATGGGTGGGCTCAGTCCGCCCAGCACCGATCCCTCCGGGATCACCTACGTGCCGTCGACCAACCGGCTCCTGATCAGCGACGGAGAGGTGGAGGAGACCGTCGAGGGCATCACCCACTTCCAGGGAGCGAACGTCTGGGAGTTGAACCGTACGGGACTGAGCCTTGCTCGCACCGCGAACATCTCGAACGTACCTCCTGGCGTGGTGGTTCCGGTGACGAACGAGCCCGCGGGTGCCGGGTTCAATCCGAGCAACGGCCACTACTACTTCTCCGCCGACGACGGGAAGAAGGTGTTCGACGTGAACCCGGGGGCGGACGGACTCGTCGGCACGGCCGGGGACACCGTCACTTCGTTCGACACGCTCGCCTCCGGAAACAGCGACCCCGAGGGGGTCACGTACAACACGTTCAACGGCACATCTGTTCGTCGCCGACGGCCTCAACCGAGAGGTGTACGAGTACACGACATCGGGCACGCTCGTGAACCACTTCGACACGGCGCAGTTCGGCGTCGAGGATCCCGAGGCCGTGGAGTTCAACTCGGTCTCGGGCACGCTCTTCATTCTCAGCGACCGGCTGAACACCACACCGCCTGCGCCCGTCATCGTCGAGACGACGACGGGCGGCGCACACGTGCGGACGATCGACGCGTCTGTTTCCGGCGCCTTCAAGCCGGCCGGACTCGCGTACGCGCCTGCGAGCGACGGGACCACCGTGAAGCGGTTCTACATCGTCGATCGAGGCGTCGACAACAACAACGACCCGAACGCCGTCGACGGCAAGCTCTACGAGCTGACGACGCCGCCTGCGGACCCGCCTGGGAATGTGCCGCCGACAGTCGATGCCGGTACCGATCAGGCGGTCACCTTGCCGGCGAGTGCGAGCCTCGACGGCACCGTCTCGGACGACGGCAACCCCGCACCGCCGTCGCTGACCACGACGTGGACGCAGGTCAGCGGCCCGAGCACGGTGACGTTCGGGAACCCGAACGCCGTCGACACGACGGCGAGCGTGACGGTCGCGGGCGTCTACGTCGTCCGACTGACTGCCAACGACGGTCAGTTCTCGGCGTCGGACGACGTCACGCTCAGCTTCGCCGGCTCCGGCAGCTCCAACGTGTTCGAGGTTCGGGTGAACGCGGCCGGAGACGACGCCGAGGAGATCACCGGCGGCACGGTGCAGCGTGGAGACGGCGACCTCGACATGATGACCGACACGACGGGAACGGGCAGTCCGAAGGTCAAGGTGGGCGTGCGCTTCAACGGCGTCGCGATTCCGCAAGGCGCGCCCATCACGTCGGCCTACGTGCAGTTCACGGCCGACGAGGTCGACACGGCACCGACCTCGCTCACGATCAAAGGCCAGGCGGCCGACAACCCGCCGACGTTCTCGACCACAGCGTTCGACCTCACTACGAGGCCGACGACAACGGCTGCTGCGAACTGGTCTCCCGGCTCGTGGCTGGCTGTCGGCGACGCCGGCCTCGCCCAGCGCGCCGACAACCTGACCGGGATCGTCCAGGAGATCGTCAACCGGCCCGGCTGGGCGTCAGGGAACTCTCTCGTTCTCCTCGTCACCGGCACTGGAGAACGCGTAGCTGTCGCCAACAACCAGAATCCGCTCCTTGCTCCGCTGCTCCACGTGGAGTGGGGCACGGGAAGCGGCAACGCGGCCCCGGTGATCACCTCGAACGGCGGCGGCGCCAGCGCGTCGCTATCCCCGGCCGAGAACCAGGCAGTCGTCACGGACGTCGACGCGACCGACCCCGATCCCGACACGCTCACGTACTCGATCTCGGATGGTCCCGACGCCGCCCGCTTTTCGATCGTCGCCCGCGACCGGCGTCCTCACCTTCGTCGTCGGCTCCCAACTTCGAGGCCCCTCAGGACGTGGGCGCTAACAACGTCTACGACGTCGCTGTCTCCGTCTCGGACGGGCACGGCGGCTCCGACTCGCAGTCGCTCGCGGTTGCGGTCCAGAACAGCAACGAGTTTCCGCCCGTGATCACATCGAACGGCGGCGGGCTCTCAGCCGCGGGTGTCGGCTCCCGAGAACCAGACCTCGGTCACCGACGTCAACGCCACGGACGGGGATAGCACGCCGCTCACCTACTCGCTCACCGGCGGAGCCGACATGGGCGACTTTGCGATCGACCCGGGCACGGGCATCCTCACCTTCGTCGTCGCTCCCGACTTCGAGGCGCCCGTGGATGCGAACACCGACAACGTCTACGAGGTGACCGTCGAGGCCTCGGACGGCAGCCTCTCCGACACGCAGGCGATCGCAGTGACGGTCACCGATGTGGCAGAAGGCGGCAACACGCCGCCGACGATCACCTCCGACGGCGGCGCGGCGACCGCTTCGAAGTCGGCAGCCGAGAACCAGACGGCGGTCACAGACGTCGACGCGACCGACCCAGACGTCGGCGACACCCTCACGTACTCGATCGCCGGTGGGGCCGACGCCGGGCGCTTCGCGATCGTCGCGGCGACTGGCGTCCTCACCTTCGTCACCGCCCCGAACTTCGAGGCGCCGACGGATGTGGGTGCGAACAACGTCTACGACGTCACCGTTCTCGTCTCCGACGGCAACGGCGGCTCAGATACTCAGGCGATCGCGGTCACCGTCACGAACGTGAACGAGTCCACACCCGTCATCACCTCCAACGGCGGTGGACCGACGGCCGCAGTGTCCGCGCCCGAGAACCAGACGGCGGTCACCGACGTCAACGCGACCGACGGCGACCTTCAGACACTCACCTACTCGCTCGCGGGAGGCCCCGACGCCGCCCGCTTCGCGATCGAACCGCGCGACCGGCGTCTTGACCTTCGTCACGGCGCCCAACTTCGAGGCGCCGACGGACGTCGGCGCGAACAACGTCTACGACGTGACCGTCCAGGCCTCCGACGGCTCGCTCTCCGACACGCAGGCGCTCGCGGTCACCGTCACCGACGTCGCCGAGGGCGGTGCGACGATCCTCTACTTCTCGGTCACGACCGCGCAGACGCTTCGCGGCATCCCCGTCACCCCGCAGGACATCGTCGCCTTCGACGGGCAGAACTACAGCCTCTTCGTGGACGGCAGTGACGTCGGACTGGACGTGCCGGCGACAGCATCGATGCCTTCGCACTGCTCGCGAACGGGAGCGTCCTCGTCTCCACGACGGGCAACCCCTCGGTGCCGGGTGTCTCGGGGGGCAGGGACGAGGACGTGCTCGCCCTCTCGCCCGGCCAGCGCGGCGGCACGACGACGGGGACGTGGTCGACTGTACTTCGACGGCAGCCTCGCCGGGCTCGAGGCCTCGGGCGAGGACACCGACGCGATCGAGCTCTTGGACGACGGGCGCCTCCTCGTCTCCACCTCGGGCGCCGTCAGCGTCACCGGCGTCAGCGGAGAGGACAAGGACGTCCTCGCCTTCACCCCGGGAGCGCCGGGTACCTGGGCGATGTACTTCGACGGCAGCGACGTCGGGCTCACGACCTCGGCAGAGGACGTCGACGGGGTCGCCTTCCGCAACGGCAACGTCTACCTCTCGACGACGGGGAACTTCGGCGTCTCCTCCGGACTCTCCGGGGCCGACGAGGACGTGTTCGCCTGCAACTCGGCCACGACCGGGCCGAGTACGAGCTGTGCGTCCTTCTCACTCTTCTTCGACGGGAGCCTGTTCGGGCTCGCTGCGAACGGCGTGTTCGCGATCGACCTCCCGTAGGCGCCGCACGGTTGCAGCGTCGACCATTTCCCTTTACGCTCCGTGCTCGCAGGGTCCGTCATGCTGGGGGAGGACGGTGAGGGGAAGGGTGTTGCCCAAGGGGAAGCTGACGTACGTCGCGTCGCGCGGCCGAGTGACTGCGGTCGGGCTCGCCGTCGCGAGCCTCGCGTCCGTGCTGTTCGTCATGACGGCCTCGGCGGCCCCTAGGGCCACCTCGGCCGACTTCACGTCGTCATTGGTCAGGACGGTCGACTTGGCGGTCATTGCGCCACCGAGCCCGGATCCCACCGGGCTGACGTACCTTCCGGGTAGCAACACGCTCCTGATGACCGACGGCGACGTCGAGGAGGATGTCGACGGCACCACCCACTTCCAGGGCGCCAACGTCTGGGAGCTGACCCTGGGTGGAAGCGTGGTGCGCAGCACCAACATCTCGTCCGTCGAGCCGACGGTGTTCCCCATGTCCGAAGAGCCGTCAGGAGTGGCCTTCAAGCCGAGCTCCGGGCACTGCTTCGTCTCCGACGACAGCCAGAGGCAGGTCTACGACATGAACCCGGGAGCCGATGGCGCGTGCGGCACCGTCGACGACACGTCGACGTTCTTCTCTACGAGCGGAGTCGGGAACGCCGATCCCGAGGGAATCGCCTACGACTCGTGGCACGATCGGCTGTTCGTGGCCGACGGCGCCAACGCGGAGATCTACCAGTACACGACGTCAGGCGTTCTCGTTGGCCAGTTCGACGTCCAGGCGCACGGCGTGGCGGATCCCGAGAGCGTCGAGTTCAACCCGGCGAGCGGCACGCTGTTCGTCCTCTCGAACCGCCAGAGCGGCCCGATCATCGTCGAGACGACGACGACCGGGGCCCTGCTCGGAACGATCGACGTGTCGGCGACCGGGGCGAACAAGCCGACAGGGCTTGCCTACGCACCCGCAAGTGACGGCTCTCAAGCCATGCGCTTCTACATCCTCGATCGAGGCGTCGCCACCGCGAGCAACCCGACTGTGGTCGACGGCAAGATGTACGAGCTGACTGCACCCGACCCGGGCACGCCGCAGAACGCGCCGCCCGCGGTCGACGCCGGCCCGGACATCGCGGTCGCGCTGCCGGCGCTCGCAACGCCTCGATGCGACAGTCTCCGATGACGGCAACCCGGGCCCGGTGACGAGCCTCTGGAGCCAGCAGAGCGGCCCGAGCACGGTCACCTTCGGGGACGCGAGCGCCGTCGACACGACCGCCAGCGCGCCGATCGCCGGCACGTACCGCCTGCGCCTGACCGCGAGCGACGGCGAGCTCACGACGTTCGACGAGACGACGCTCACGGTGTCCGGCTCCGGAAGCGTCTCCTTCCTCGACGTCAGGGTCAACGCCAGCCCGGACGACGCGGAGGAGACCGATACGAACAGCCTCCGGCTGGCGAATGCAGATCTCGACATGCTCATCGACGACACCCAGAACAACCTGGCGGTGGGCCTGCGCTTCAACGGCGTCGCCGTTCCACAGGGCTCCACGATCACGAACGCCTACGTGCAGTTCGAAGCCGACCAGCCGTGGGCGAATCCCACGTCGCTCACGATCGAGGGCCAGGCCGCCGACAACCCGCCGACGTTCTCCGGCACGAACAAGATCGTGCCGAGGCCACGGACGCTCGCGGATGTCACGTGGACGCCCGCGCCGTGGCTGACCGTGGGCGAGGTCGGGTTCGACCAGCGCACGGCCAACCTCGCGCCGGTCATCCACGAGATCGTGAACCGTCCCAACTGGACGAGCTCCAACTCGCTCGTTCTCATCGTCACCGGCAGCGGCCGGCGGGTCGCGGAGGCATGGGATTCGAATCCGGCCGCTGCGCCATTGCTGCACGTCGAATGGACCACGGGCGGGAATCAGCCGCCCTTGGTCAGCGCCGGGGGAGACCAGACGATCACCCTGCCCGTCGGGCGCGAATCTCGACGGCACTGTCTCGGACGACGGCCAGATCGCACCGCTCACCACGACCTGGAGCCAGGTCGGCGGGCCGGGCACGGCGCCTTCGGGAACGCGAGCGCAGTCGACACGACGGCCACGTTCACGCAAGCCGGCAGCTACACGCTGCGCCTCACCGCCTTCGACGGTGAGCTGACGAGCCTCGCCGAGGTCGCCGTCACCGTGAACTCGCCCTCGGCCAACCAGGCTCCGTTGGTCAGCGCCGGCGGAGACCAGACGATCACCCTCCCGTCGGGCGCGAATCTCGACGGCACTGTCTCGGACGACGGCCAGATCGCACCGCTCACCACGACCTGGAGCCAGGTCGGTGGGCCGGGCACGGTCGCCTTCGGGAACGAGAGCGCAGTCGACACGACGGCCACGTTCACGCAAGCCGGCAGCTACACGCTGCGCCTCACCGCCTTCGACGGTGAGCTGACGAGCCTCGCCGAGGTCGTCGTCACCGTGAACCCGGTCGCGTCGGGCTCGCCCCTGTACTTCTCCCTCGCCAACCTCGCGACGGTCGGCGGGGTCACGGCCGAGAACGAGGACGTCCTCTTCTTCGACGGGACGGACTTCAGCCTCGCCTTCGACGGCTCGGACGTCAACATCGGAGCCCTCGTCATCGACGCCTTCGCATGGCTCGACGCGAATTCGCTGCTGCTCTCCTTCGACGCAGCCGGCACCGTGCCGGGAATCACCGGCATGGTCGACGACTCCGATCTCGTTCGGTTCGATGCGTCGTCGCTCGGCGCGAACACGGCGGGCACGTTCTCGCTCTACTTCGACGGCTCCGACGTCGAGCCTCACGGCGGGCAGCGAGGACATCGATGCGGTCGAGCTCCTTCCGAACGGGCACATCCTGGTCTCGACTTACGGCGCGGTCACCGTCGCGGGTTTCTCCGGCGATGACAAGGACCTGCTCGAGTTCTCATCCGACCTCGCTCGGCGGCGTGACCGCGGGGACCTTCACGCACTACTTCGACGGCTCGGACGTCGATCTGACGACCTCTGCCGAGGACATGGACGCCGTGGCCGTCGCTTCCGGGAAGATCCACCTGTCGACGTTCGACAACTTCGCCGTGACCGGCGTCAGCGGCGCCGACGAGGACGTCTTCGTCTTCACGCCACTCTTCGCTCGGCACGGTGACCGCGGGCACGTACTCGTCGACGCTCTACTTCGACGGATCCGTCCGCGGCCTCTCGGCGAACGACGTGCTTGCGATCGACCTTCCTTGAAGAGAAGAAACGTTGCGCGAGCCACGATTTGGCCTCTAGGCTGCGGCGCGGGACGCGGTCGACGTGGCCGCGCTAGGGAGAAGGGGGTTGACCTTGGGGAAGGGAAGATCGCTCGCGGCGCGCGCTAGGCAGCCGATCGATCGCAGCTGGCCGGACACGGGCTCGTCGTCGCATGCGCCGATCTCGGTGATCTTCGCCCTGACGGCTTCGGCGGCTCCCGAGGCGTCCGGCTCGTCGTCTGGTGCCCCTCGACAAGCGCGCGTCCTCGAGCAGGACAGGACTGGAGTTGCGGCTCCAGCAGGCCTGACCTTCGCTCGAGGGAGCGAGTCGTTCTACGTCGTCGGCTCGCGCTCGGGCGGCCCGCCCGCAGATACGGAAGTGGTCACGCTCAAGCCGTTCGACCTCTCGCCCGCTTCGGACCGGGCCGGCTCGGCCCGGATCGCCGCCGCGATCAAGGATCCATGAACGTCACCTTCGATGCGCGCGGCAGTCGACTTCTCCTACTCGACAACGTGAACCGGTTGCTGGAAGTGAAAGCCAACGCCAGCGGAGAGCTCGATCCCAAGTCGCTCGTCCGCCGTGATGCCCTGCGCCTCGAGCTCGCAGACCCTCAAGGGATGACCGTCGATCCGACGACCGGAGCGATCTACGTCCTCGATGCCGCTCCTCCGCGCATCGTCCGCATCGAACCGGGTGCCAACGGCGCGCTCGACGCCGCGACGACCTCCGCCGTGGACCTGCAGAGCGGTCTCACGAGCGTTCGGGGGCTGGCCTTCGATCCGTCGAGCGGGCATCTCCATCTCCGCAGTGGACAGACGCTGCACGAGCTGACGACGACAGGCGAGCTGGTCGCGTCGCGGGACCTCTCCGGCCTCGACCTAGCGGCTCCGCAGGCCATGGCGTTCGCGCCCAGCGGCGACCTGACGGACGATCCGGCTCAGACGAGCGTGTACGTCGCCGACAGCGGCACCGCACAGGGCACGGGCCAGATCATGGAGGTGTCGCTCGCTCCGCTTGCGGCGGTCGCGGCAATCGACTTCACGGCGTCGCTGGTCAACACGATCGACACAGCGGCGTTCTCGCCGCCTGGCACTCCGCCCAGCCCGGATCCCTCCGGGCTCACCTATCTGCCCCCTCCGAGGAACACGTTGCTGATGACAGATGGTGAGGTCGAGGAGACCGTCAACGGCATCACCCACTTCCAGGGCGTGAACGTGTGGGAGATGACCCTGGCCGGGAACGTGGTGAACACGGGGAACATCTCCAAGGTCGCACCCACGTCCGTTCCGATGACGCAGGAGCCGGTGGGGGTGACGTGGGCGCCCAACACCGGCCACTACTTCGTCTCCGAGGACGGCGGGAAGAAGGTGTACGACGTCAACCCGGGCGCGGACGGCAAGCTCGGTACCGCCGGCGACACGTGGACGTCGTTCAGCACGATCGCAAACGGCAATAACAACGGCGACCCCGAAGGAATCGCGTACGACACCCAGGAGAACCGGCTATGGGTGGCCGACGGTGTCAACGCCGAGATCTACCAGTACAGACGACACGGCACGCTCATCGGTCACTTCGACGTCGGAGCCTACGGCGTCGGCGATCCCGAGAGCGTCGAATTCAACGCGGACTCAGCGGGACGCTCTTCGTGCTCTCGAACCGCCAGAGCGGCCCGATCATCGTCGAGACCACGAGAGCGGCGCTTGCTGCAGACGATCGACGTGTCGGCTGCGGCCGACTTCAGAGCCCGCAGGGCTGGCCTATGCGCCCGCGAGCAACGGAACCGGCGTCAAGCACTTCTACTGGGCCGACCGCGGGATCGACAACAACAACGATCCCGCGGATCATCGACGGCAAGATCTTCGAGTTCACCGCGCCCTCGACCGGGCCGCCCGTGAACACCGCGCCGGTCGTCGACGCCGGTCCCGAACCAGACGATCGCCCTGCCTGCGAGCGCCAGCCTCGACGGCACGGTCACCGACGACGGCCTGCCGAACCCGCCCGCGATCGTGACCCCGACGTGGAGCGAAGCTGAGCGGCCCTGGCACCGTCACCTTCGGGAACGCGAACGCCGTCGACACAACGGCCAGCTTCTCAGCGCCGGCACCTACATTCTTCAGCTCCGCGCAACGACAGCGTGTTGTCGGCGACCGACACAGTCACGGTCACGGTCAACCCGGCCGGAACCAACACGGCGCCGTCCGTCAGCGCGGGCCCCGACCAGACGATCACTCAACTCGCGAGCGCGGCCCTCGACGGTACCGTCACCGACGACGGGCTGCCCGGGCCCGCTTGACGACGACGTGGTCGAAGGTGAGCGGCCCGCCGGCACTGTCACTTCGGGGACGCGAGTGCCGTCGACACGACCGCGACGTTCCCGGCGACCGGCATCTACGTGCTCCGCCTGACCGCCGACGACGGCGCGGTCTACGAGCTTCGACGAGCTCACGGTCACCGTGAACGCGGCGACGCTCTACTTCTCGGTGGGAACAGTGCAGACCCTCAGCGGCGTCCCCGTCACCACCTCAGACATCGTCGCCTTCGACGGGTCGAGCTTCAGCCTCTTCCTCGACGGGAGGACGTCGGGCTGGAGTGCGACCAGCGAGAACATCGATGCGATCGAGCGCTCTCCGACGGGACATCTCCTCGTCTCGACCGAGGGCATCTTACGCGTGTCCGGGCGTGTCCGGCCAGGACGAGGACGTGATCGCGCTCTCCCCGGGCCTGCTGAGGTGCGACCTCGACGGGCTCGTGGTCGATGTGCTTCGACGGCGGGAATCGCAGGACTCACGGCCTCGGGGAGGACGTCGACGCGGTCGAGCTCCTGGCGAACGGACGCCTTCTCGATCTCGACGGCCGGCGCGGTCAGCGTGGCACGGTGTCAGCGGCGAGGACAAGGACGTGCTCGACTTCACACCGAGCACGGGTGGCTGGGCGATGTACTTCGACGGGACCGACGTCGGGCTGACGACCTCGGGCGAAGACATCGACGGCTTCGCGGCTCGATGCCTCGGACAGCGTCTACCTGTCGACGAGGAACACGTTCACCGTCGCGAGCGGCGCCGCGAGTCGGCGCCGACGAGGACGTCTTCGCCTTCAACTCGCCCGACGACTGGGACCCGACGACGTCGGGCTCCTCGTTCTCGCTCGTCTTCGACGGGAGCCTCTTCGGGCTCGCCGGGAACGACCTGTTCGCGATCGAACGGCCGTAAGGCACTCGAGCCGGCCTTCACGCACGACTGGCATGCAGCCTGCCCGGTCTTGCAGGACTCGCGTTTCGCCGTACGCTGCGACAAGGGTTGCGCGGCGTCGTTTCGCCGTGGGGAGGAGGAGGGAGCTTGATACAGAGAACGGACGCTTGCAACGACGCGCGTGAAGACGCCGTAGCTCGAGGTGCGCCGTTCATGAGAATGGCCGCCTTCGTGCTCGCTCTCTCGGGCGCCTTCTGCGTCCTCCTTGCAGTGCGGGCGGCCGCAGCGCCGGACGGAGCCCGCTCGGCGAGCGGCTCGAGCGTCGTCCGGCAGGCTCGGATACTCGAGGTCGAGAGTACGGGTGTCACGTCTCCGGCTGGTCTGGCGTTCTCGTCCGCGAGCGACTCCTTCTACGTCGTCGATGCGAATCCCGGCAAGGAGTCCACCGAGATCGTCGTGCTCGAGCCCTTCGAGCTCAGACCTTCCACCCACCGGGTTGGCTCGGCACGGATCGAGGCAGCCGTCGGAGACCCCGTCAACGTGGCGTTCGATCCTCGCCACAGCCGGCTCCTCCTGATCGACCACGCCCATCGGCTGCTCGAGGTGCGGTCCGAGGCTGACGGCCGCCTCGATCCTCGCACGCTCGTCCGGCACGATGCGCTCCGGCTCGATCTCCGCGACCCTCAGGGCATGGCGGTCGACCCGGCGAGCGGCGTCGTGTTCGTCCTCGACGCCGATGCATCGCAGATCGTCCGCATCGAACCCGGCGCGGACGGAGGCTTCGACGCCGCCGAGATTTCGACTCTCGACCTCCGCTCGGTCGGCACGAGCGGCGCCCGTGGCCTGGCGTTCGACCCGTCGACCGGACACCTCCAGCTGCGTCGCGGACAGGCACTGCAAGAGCTCACCCCGGCCGGGGAGGTCGTCGAGACCCGTGACCTGTCGGCCATCGGTCTTGTCAGTCCGGAGGGAATCGTCGTCGCTCCGAGCGGAGACCGGACGGATGCCTCTGACGAGACGAGCGTGTACGTAGCCGACAGCGGCGGCAGTCGGAGCACGGGGAGGATCGTGGAGCTGTCACTCGCACCGCTCGCCGTGACGACGACGTCGTTCACCTCGTCGCTCGTGAACGCCGTCGACCTGGGGGCGCTCGTGCCCCCGAGCTCCGATCCGTCCGGGATCACGTACCTGCCGACGAGCGACAGCATCATGGTGTCCGACGGCGAGATCGAGGAGACCGTCAACGGCATCGAGCACTTCGAAGGGGCCAACGTCTGGGAGCTGACGAGGAGCGGAGCCGTGCTCCGCACGGCGAACGTCTCGAGTGTTCCGCCCACCTCCGTTCCCATGACGAACGAGCCCGCCGGGGTGGCGTTCAATCCGAGCAACGGTCACTACTACTTCTCCGCCGACGACACGAAGAAGATCTTCGACCTCGACCCGGGATCGGACGGGCTCGTGGGCACCGCCGGCGACACGTGGACGTCGTTCAGCACGATCGCCGACGGCAACGACAACGTCGATCCGGAAGGGGTTACGTACAACACGTTCAACGGCCGGCTCTACGTCGCCGACGGCGTCAACAGGGAGGTGTACGAGTACGAGACGGACGGCACGCTCGTCGGGCACTTCGACGTCCTGGCCTACGGGGTCAACGATCCGGAGAGCGTCGAGTTCAATCCCGTCAGCGCGACGCTCTTCGTCCTCAGTCAGGACTCCCTCATCGTCGAGACGACGACGAGCGGTACGTTGCTCGCGTCGCTCGACATCTCGGCCGCGGGAGGGCTCAAGCACGCCGGCCTCGCCTATGCGCCGGCCACGAGCGGCCCCACGGGCGCCCGGAGCTTCTACGTCGTCGATCGAGGCGTCGACAACAATGTCGATCCCGACGCCGTCGACGGCACGCTGTTCGAGCTCACGGCTCCCGACCCGATCCCTGCCGAGAACACCCCGCCCGTCGTGAGCGCCGGCTCGGATCAGGTGGTCGCTCTGCCGTCGAGCGCCAACCTCGACGGCGATGTCGGCGACGACGGGGACCCGAACCCGCCGGGAGCCCTAACCGTCACCTGGAGCCAGGTCAGCGGCCCCAGCACCGTCACGTTCGGGGACGCGAACGCTGTCGAAACGACGGCGAGCGCGACCGTACCGGGGGCCTACGTCGTGCGCCTGTCGGCATACGACGGCGAGTACACGTCGGTCGACGACGTCGGCATCGTCTTCTCGGGCTCGGGCGGGGTCCAGACCCTCGACGTGCGCGTCAACGCGAACGCCGACGACGCGGAGGAAGTCGCGGGGACGGGCCTGGTCCAGCGCGGGGACGGCGACCTCGACCTCATGACCGACAACACCGACACGAAGCTCGTCGTCGGAACCCGCTTCAACGCGGTCGCGGTCCCCGCAGGCGCGAATATCACGAACGCGTACCTCCAGTTCCAGGGCGACGAGTCGCATTCCGTCGCAACGACCCTCACCATCGGGGGGCAAGCAGCCGACAACCCACCGACCTTCTCGACCACGAACTTCGACCTCTCGTCGCGGCCGACCACGACCGCGGTCGCCACGTGGTCACCCGATCCGTGGGTGGCGGGCGCCTCCGGACTTGCTCAGCGCACCTCCGATCTCACCGCCGTCGTCCAGGAGATCGTCAACCGGCCGGGCTGGGTGAGCGGCAACTCGCTCGTCGTCCTCATCAGAGGGAGCGGGCGGCGCGTCGCCGTGTCCTACAACCAGATCCCCGCTGCCGCGCCCCTGCTCCACGTCGAATGGAGCTCAGGGACCGGAAACAGCCCGCCGGTCATCACGTCGAACGGCGGCGGCGCCACCGCCTCAGTCTCGCCTGCGGAGAACCAGACGTTCGTCACTGACGTCGACGCGACCGACCCCGACCTCGACACACTCACCTATTCGATCTCCGGCGGCGCCGACCAGGCAGCCTTCGCGATCGATCCGGCGACCGGTGTTCTCGGCTTCATCAGCGCCCCCGACTCCGAGGCGCCCAGCGACACCGGGGGGAACAACGTCTACGACGTCGTCGTCTCCGTCTCGGACGACGACGGCGCAGTGGATTCCCAGGCGATTGCGGCCACCGTCCTCAACCTGAACGAGTCCTCGCCCGTGATCACGTCCGACGGTGGGGGGGCGAGCGCGACTCTCTCCAGACCGGACGGCCAGACCCTGGTCACCGATGTGAACGCGAGCGACGGAGACAACCAGCCCCTCACCTACTCGATCTCCGGCGGCGACGACCAGACCGCCTTCACGATCGATTCCACCACGGGTGTCCTCTCCTTCGTGGCCGCTCCCGACTTCGACGCGCCCACGGATGTGGGTGGGGACAACGTCTACGAGGTCGTCGTCTCGGCCTCGGACGACAGCCTCTCCGACGCGCAGGCGATCGCCGTCACCGTCACCCAGAACACGGGCTCGGCGCTCTACCTCTCCCTCGTCGACGTCGCGACGGTCGGCGGGGTGACAGCCGAGAACGAGGACGTCCTCTACTTCGACGGGACGAGCTTCAGCCTCGCCTTCGACGGCTCCGACGTCGGCCTCACGAACTTCCGCATCGATGCCTTCACGTGGCTCTCCGCCACGAGCCTCCTGCTCTCGTTCGACGCCTCGGGTGCGGTTCCGGGCGTACCCGGGACGGTCGACGACTCGGACATCGTCCGTTTCACGGCCACGTCGCTCGGGGCCGCTACGGCGGGAGCGTTCTCGCTCTACTTCGACGGCTCCGACGTCGGCCTGTCGGTCGCGGGGGAGGACGTCGACGCGGTCGAGCTCCTCCCGAACGGTCACCTCCTCCTCTCGACGATCAACACGTTCGCCGTCACGGGCGCGGGCGGCGAGGACGAGGACCTCCTCGAGTTCGCCCCGACCTCGATCGGGCCGAACACAACCGGGACCTTCTCGCTCTACTTCGACGGCTCGGACGTGGAGCTGACGGCTGCCGGAGAGGACGTCGACGCCGTTGCAGTCGACGCGCTCGGGCGCCTCTACCTCTCGACCTACAACAACTTCTCCGTTCCCGGCATCAGCGGCCAGGACGACGACGTCTTCGTGTTCACGCCGTCGACGCTCGGGACGACGACCGCGGGGGCGTTCTCACCGGCGCCGTACTTCGACGGAGCGGCGTTCGGGCTCGCTGCGAGCGACGTGTTCGCCATCGACCTGCCGTAACTGGATGGGCCCTGGCATGTACGGTCTCCATCGGGGAAGAGGGATGGGCACCTCGTGACACGGCCGAAGTTGCTCCTCGTGAAGGGATCGGCGCCGTTCGGCGGGGACTGCGTCCTCATGCTCGAGCTCGGACGGACGGCCCAGGAGCAGGGGTTCGACGTCGACGTGCTCGCTGTGGATCCGTACTTCCAGATGCTCATCCGCAGCCACGGGCTGGGTCTCGTCGAGCTGGACGTGATCCGCAGGGAGATCAGACCGTTCTGGGACCTTCGCGGTCTCGTGCGCCTGAGACGATTCCTCGCGCGCTCGCCGTACGCGCTCGTGCACACGCACACGACGAAGCCGGGCATCGTCGGGACGTTGGCGGCTCGAGGCGCAGGGGTTCCGGCCGTGATGCACACCGTCCATCTGTTCCCGTTCCACGAGGAGACGGGCCGGCTCCTCACCAGCGCGTACGTGCGTGCGGAACGCCTCTCCGCGCATTGGTGCGACAGGATCGTCACCGTCAGCGAGTTCCAGCGTGACTGGGCGCTCCGAGTCGGGATCGGCTCGCCGGAGCAGGTGGTCGCGATTCCCAATGGCGTGCCGACCGACAGAGTGGAGCCTCGCCGTTCGCGCGCGGAGGTGCGTGCGGAGCTCGGGATCGGGGACGCGTTCATGGTCCTCTCGACCGGGCGTCTGGCCGAGCAGAAGGGCCTCGAGTACCTCATTCGGGCAGCCCCGCTCCTTCGCCTCGCCGTGCCGTCGGCGCGGATCGTGCTCGCCGGCGGCGGCCCTCTCGCCCGCGAGCTGGCCAAGCTCGTGGCGACGCTCGGCCTCGAGGACACGGTCACCCTGCTCGGGCAACGCACCGATATCGGCGACCTGCTGGCGGCGTCCGATCTCGTCGTGCTCCCGTCGCTCTGGGAAGGTCTGTCCATCTCCCTCCTCGAGGCCATGGCTGCGGCCCGGCCGGTCGTCACCACCTCGATCGGATCGAACCGCGAGGTCACGAACGACGGTGAGGCCGCCGTCCTCGTTCCGCCGAAGGATCCCGAGAGCCTCGCCGCGGCGATTCGCTCGCTGGCGACCGACACGGTGCGCCTCCGGGAGCTGGGGAGGAAGGGCCAGCAGGTACAGCAGGAGCGCTACACAATGTCGCGCATGCTCGACGCGTACATGGGCGAGTACGAGCGTCTCCTCGGGCAGAAACACGTGTCGGTTTCCCTGCGACGCGTCCAGGTGGAGGGGACATCATGAGCGGCGTCGTGGCGACCGACGAGCTGCACTCCGAACCGCCGAGCGTTCACCCACTCGAGCTGATCCGCAGCGTTGCCTCGCAGCTCGAGGAAGCAGGCGTCCGCTACTGCCACTGGAAGAGCAACGCCGCGATCGACCGATCGGCGACGGGAGACAACGACCTCGATCTCCTCGTGCATCGCGCGGACGTTCGCTCGTTCACCGAGGTGCTCTCTCGTCTCGGCTTCGTACGTGCGTCCAAGCCGGGTGCGTCCGTCCCGAGCATCGAGAGCTTCTACGGCTACGACGTGGCGAGCGGCCGGCTCGTGCACGTGCACGCCCACTACCAGCTCGTCTTGGGTGACGACCGGACGAAGAACTACCGCTTGCCCATCGAGGATGCCTACCTCGACTCTGCGAGCCGACGCGGCCTCTTCGCTCTTCCCTCGGCCGAGCTCGAGTACGTCGTCCTCGTGATCCGCATGATCCTGAAGTACTGCACGTGGGACGAGATCGCCTGGCGCGGGGTGCGCGGTAGACGTGCGGCACCGAGCCGTACGGAGACCGCCGAGCTGGCATATCTCGTCGCTCGCGTCGACGACGTGCAGGCCGCCTCCCTCGTGGAGAAGCATCTCCCATTCGTCGGCCCCGAGCTGTTGGCCGAGTGTGTCGCCGCGCTCGAGCCCGATGCGCCGATCCGGCGACGGGTTCGAGCGGGGAGCAGGCTCGAGGAGAGCCTGCAGCCTCACGCGCGCTACTCGCGGCAAGCCGACCGCGTGCGTCGGATCTGGGGCCGGCTCGCGACTGCCTCGGAGCGACACGCCACCGGGCCGAGGCGGAATCGCCTCGCCGGCGGGGGGGTGATGATCGGAGTCACCGGCGGCGACGGATCCGGCAAGTCCACCGCCCTCGCCGCCCTCGGCGACTGGCTCGAGCCCGAGTTCGACGTGCGCCTCGTCCATCTCGGCAAGCCGCGCTGGTCTGCCACGACGTTCGGTGCGCGCGCAGGTCTTAAGGCGCTCGCGGTCGGGGCAGAAGGGCTCGCGCGTTCGATTCGCGTCACTCCCACGCGGCGTCTTGTCTCTGCGGTCGACACGTATCGGCCGCTCCTCTGGCTCGTCTGCACCGCGCGCGACAGACAGAGCGCCTATCGCGACGCACGCCGATTCGCCTCCGGGGGCGGCCTTGTGCTCTGCGACCGGTATCCACATCCTCGGCTCAGGTCGATGGAGGCTCCGCTGATCGCAAGCCGGACCATCGACGGTCCCGACAACCGCTTCGTCCGGGCGCTGATCGCGCTCGAGGACCGCTATCACCGCTCGATTGCCCCTCCCGAGCTACTCGTCGTCCTTCGGGTCGATCCCGAGATCGCGGTCCAGCGGAAGACCGAGGAGAAGCCCGAAACCGTCCGCGCGCGCGGCGCCGAGGTCTGGAACATCGACTGGCGTGGCTCCCGCGCCCACGTGGTCGACGCGAGCCAACCCGAGGACGCAGTCGCGCGGGAGCTGAAGGCTCTCGTGTGGTCCGTGCTCGGCTAGGCGCTGCCCGCTCGATCGTGACCGGGAACCCTCAGACCGTCGAGATTGCCGGGGTCGCGGGGTCGGGAAAGTCGACGCTGACCCGTGCCCTGCGCTCCGACCACGGCTGCAGTGTCGCCGACTCACTTCATACGAAGCTGCCCGGTCACTGGCCGTACGTCGCACACGGCCTGCCTCGTGTCGTGCCGTTCTTCGCGACAAGCGTGCGTGACCGGCCTGCGCTGAGCTGGGACGAGCTCAAGTTCGTCCTCTACGTGGCGGAGTGGGACCGGTACCTTCGTGCCGAGTACCGCGACGGCCAGGGCGTCGTCGTTCTCGATCAGGGGCCGATCTTCGCCCTGGCGTGCCTGCTCTGGGGACAGAAGCCGGTCACACGGCGCGTGTCCTTCGAGGCGTGGCTACGGCGCATGGCCGAGCACTGGTCGCGCGAGCTCGACGCGATCGTTCTGCTGGATGCGTCGGACGCCGTCCTGCTCGGGCGGATCGACGCCCGAGAGCAACGCCACGACGCGAAGGGCGTGCCGTCTCATCAGGGGCTCGAGCTCGTCGGGCGGCACCGCGAGGCGTACGGCCGGGTGGTCGAGCTCGTCGAGAGCGTCGGCAGCACGCGCGTGCTCCGCTTCGACACCGCAGCGATGCCGCCCTCGCGGATCGCCGACGAGCTTGCGGAGCTCCTCGGACTGAGCGCGAGTCAGGAGTTGACGGAGGCCCCTGGGGCTCTCAACCTGATACGGGGAAGCGCGACGCGCGAGGACGCGTGAGCAAAGGATGACGGGAGGACCATGGGCGACGTACGAGCGGATCTGACATGACCGACGGTGACTCCACCCGTCGGCTCCGGGTGCTGCACCTGATCATCGTCCTCGGAGAGACGAACGGGCAGTACAACGAGCACTGCCTTCCGCTCATGGACGAGCGAGACCTCGCGATCTGCACGTACTTCCGGCCGCAGCTCGAGGCGCCCGCCCAGATCACGGTCTTTGCCGGCGACGACACCCTCCCTGGGTTCTTTCGCGCGCTCGGAGCCGCGCTCGACCGGACGGAGTACGACGTCATCCACGCGCACGCTCCGCACACGGGGGCTCTGCTGGCTGCCGGGCTCGCGCTCCACCCGAGACGCTGGCGTCTCTTCCGCAAGCTCGTCTACACGGTCCAGGACTCGTACTACGACTACAAGCCGCGCAACAAGGCCCTGATGCTGCCTGCGATCGCCACCTTCCGTCGCGTCGTCTTCTGCGGGCACGCTGCCTACGACAGCTATCCGCCGCTGTGGAAGCGACTCGTCGGGCAGCGCGCCCGCGTCGTGCAGAACGCGGCCGACCTCGAGCGGGTCGACCGCGCAGTGAGCGCGGCAGGTCCCCGGAATGGCGCGACGTTCGACGTCGTCTCCGTCGGACGGCTCGAGAAGGTGAAGGATCCGCTGACGGTGCTCTCGGCGTTCCAGCGAGTGGGTGACGCTGAGTCGACGCTGACGTTCGTCGGCGCAGGGACTCTGGAGGCGCGCTTGGAGCGGGAGATCGAGTCCCAGCGGGACGCCGGCCGTGTCGCGTTGGCCGGACTCGTCCCCCGGGACGACGTCTTCGCCCGGTGCGCACAGGCCGATCTCTTCGTCTCCGCGTCGCTCGGCGAAGGCCTGCCGGTGGCGGTCATCGAGGCGATGGCTGCCGGCTGCCCGGTGGTGCTCTCCGACATTCCGCACCACCGCGAGGTCGCGGACGGAGCGGACTTCGTCCCCTTCGTCCGTACCGGCGACGTCGACGGGTTCGCCCGCGAGATCGAGAGGTTTCGGAGCATGTCGCCGGAAGCGCGCCGAGCCATCGGCCTGGAGGGCCGCAAGCTCGTGTCGGGCCGCTTCGGGCTTCCGACGATGCATGCCGCCTACGAGAAGGTCTACCGGGAGATCCTGTGATCGTCGAGCTCATCGGCTGCGACGGCGCCGGGAAGACGACGCTCGGCCGGCTGCTCGCCGAGCCCGGGGTTCTGGAGGCCCGCGCCGTCCTCATGGCCGACCTCGTTCTCGATCGTCCCGGGCTCCGCGGGGTAACCCATCCCACGGCGAGGAACGTCGTACAGGAGGTTGGTGGCCTGCCGTTCCTCCTCCGAGCGCTCGGTCGCCGGCGCGCCTACCTCGCGTTCGCCCGGCGCATGCACGCCCGCTATGCGCCGTCGGCCTACCACCGGCTCAACGGCATGCGCGGCATCGCGCGCCGCGTGGGAATGTACGAGCTCGCGCGCCGTTGCGCCGCGGATCGCATCGTCCTCTCCGACGAGGGAACGGTGCTCAGCGCCTACCTGTTCGCCCTCACGGACGTCGAACTCGATCGCTCCCATGTCGCGGAGTTCGCCGAGCTCGTCCCGGCGCCGGACACGATGATCTACGTCAAGGCCCCCATCGACACGCTCGTCGAGCGCGCTCTCGCGCGACCCGACGCCCGCCCGCAGCACGCCGGAAAGTCCCGCGCGGAAATAGAGCGGACGATCGGGCGTACGGTTGAGGTATTCGACCTCGTCGCCGGTTCGTCCCCCTTGCGCGACCGTGTGCTCGTGGTCGAGAACGACGGAGACCGCGAACGCCTGCGCCGGCTCGCCGGCAGCATCGTGTCCGAGTTTCGAGTCTCGACCGAGGCGAGCGGGGTGCTGCGAACCCGGACGGCCCGAATCTCCCCCGATCGGCTCCATACCGGCGAGTAGTGCTCGCGACCGTCTCGTCCCTCTTCGAGCGGCTCGATGAAGCCGGCGTCCGGTACTGCCACTGGAAGAGCAACTGGGCGCTCGCCGAGACGCTCTACGGCAAGACCGACCTCGATCTCCTCGTGAGCCGGGAGGACGCCTCGCCGTATCGAGCGATCCTGCAGGAACTCGGGTTTCGCGCCGCGGTGCAGCATGGTGCGGCTCCGTTTCCCGGCGTCGAGCACGACCACGCCCTCGACGACGCGACCGGCGCGCTCGTGCACGTCCACTCGTACTACCGGGTCATCTCCGGCGGGAGCCTCGTGAAGAACTACCACCTGCCCCTCGAGGAGATGCTCCTGGGCGACGTCAGGCGTGAGGTCGTGGTCAACGTGCCGTCACGAGGCGCCGAGCTCATCGTGTTCGTCCTTCGCATGTCGCTGAAGCACGCGACGACGGCCGAATTCGTACTCGTCAGGAGGGACTGGGAGAACGTGCGGCGAGAGGCGTCCTGGCTCGTGACGGACGAGGCGCGAGCCGAGGCCGAGGCCCTGCTCCCCGTCTGGCTTCCCGGTTTCGATCCCTCGTTGTTCGCGGATGCGCTCGACGCCCTGACGGCGTCGGCCTCGGTCGTTCGGCGCGTCGTTGTGGGTCGAAAGGTGCGCGCTGCACTCCGGCCCTACACCCGGCGTGGGCGCGTTCGCGCCTGGCTCGCCGAGGCCGGGGCCTTCACCGACAAGGCACTCGCTCGGTCGCGCGGATCGACGAAGCGGCTGAGCCCGGCCGCGGGCGGCGCCGTCATCGCGTTCGTCGGGCCGGAGGCGACCGGCAAGTCGACCCTGCTCGCGGACACCGAGCGCTGGCTGGGCGCACATTTCACCGTGCGGCACGTTCACGCCGGAAAGCCGCCGAGCACCTTTCTCACGGCCGTTCCCAACCTGCTCCTGCCCGCGCTGCGCTCGCTCTTCCCGGGGCAGCGGTCGACGCGGGTCACCGCGAGCCTGGCTCCCGACCTCGAGGAGCGAGCTGCAGGCCCGACCGGCGAGCAGTTCCCGATGCTCTTCGGGATCCGCTCGGTTCTGCTCGCGCACGACAGGAAGGCCTTGCTCACGCGGGCGTACGCCAGCGCTGCGAACGGCGTGATCGTGCTCTCCGACCGCTACCCGTCGACCGAGCGCGGGGCCGTCGACGGCGCCCAGCTCGGCCACGACCGTGCTGCGGCCCCGGGAGGAGCGGTACGTCGACGGCTTGCCGCCCTCGAGTCTCGTCTCTATCGCGACATCCCGCCACCGGACCTCGTGGTGTACCTCACGGCTCCGCTCGAGGTCGCGCTCGAACGGAACCGAGAGCGGGGGAAGTCCGAGCCCGAGAGCTACCTGCTGTCACGGCATGCGCGAAGCTCGAGCCTGGAGTTCGAGCGCACGACCGTTCACGAGCTGGCGACGGACCGGCCGCTCGACGAGGTGACCTCCGAGCTGCGCCGTGTCATCTGGACGGCGCTGTGAGCGCCCCCCGCGCGTCGGTAACCTGCGTTGACCTTGTGAAGTCACTCGTCCACGGATACTCTGCGAAGGCAGCGGCCAGCCGAAGGTCTGGGGCGCTCTGGGGAATTTGCTTGCAGTTGGGGAACTCATCTATAAGCGGCGCGATCTCGCGTAGCGGGGGGCATTCGGCTCCACGCCCGCGGCCCGTCCACGGCGAGGTGCGGCGCCCGTGACCGAGAACGGAGGAGCGGCAGCCTGGCAGCCGACTGATGGTCGACGTCAACCCGGAGAGCGTGACCCCGGCGTCGTGGAGACGAATGTCTTCACCTCGATCTGGAACCACCGCCTGCTCGTCCTCGGCTCGGTTCTCGTGTTCGCGGTCCTCGGCCTTCTGCTCACTGCGCTCAGGCCCTCCCAATACGCGGCCGAGGCGGGACTCGTCCTCGAGAATCCCCAGTCGCAGTCGCTCCTGGATGCGCCCTCCGGAGACGAGCTTCGCTACGTCGCCGACCAGGTCGCGATCCTGAAGTCGGTTGCGGTCGCCGACCGGGCGAGCGCGCTGCTCAAGAAGGCCGGCGAGGGACCGTTCAACGCGCGCCAGGTTCAGCGCGAGACGACGATCGGGTCGAATGCGGACTCGAACTACATCCTCGTTCGTTGTGCAGCAGGGAATCCGACGACGGCGTCGGCCTGCGCCAACGCGATCGTCCGAGCCTATCGCGAGCTCATTCGCGAGGACCTGGCGAGGAACGCCAACGGCTCGCTCCAGCGCCTCGATGCGGCGATCGCCGACACGACGCAGTCACTCAACGCGCTCTCCGGCGGAGCAGAAGGCGTGGGTGCTTCGAAGCAACAGGCGCTCCAGGCGCTCTTGAGCGAGCTCCGAGCGAGGCGCACGCGCATCCTGGTCAACGCGAAGCTCGCCGGCGACGGTGTGGGGCTCTTCTCTCCCGCTGGGCTCGGGAAGGCGCAGGGCGTCTCGTGGCTCTCTGCGCTCGCAATCGCAGTCGTTCTCGGAGGGCTCGTCGGGGCCGGGCTCGCATATTGGCTCGACGCGCGGAAGCAGGCGTTCTCGAACTGGCTCGAGCCGGAGGCTCTTGTCCGCGTGCCCGCGATTTCGGAGATTCCTGACTTCACGCGCGAACGCGTTACGTCCAAGCTGCCCGTTCTCCACTCTCCCGGCACCGAGTCCGCCGAGGCGTTTCGGCTGCTTGCATCGTCCGTGAGCCCGCTTCGTGAGACCACGAAGAAGACAGGTCGAGCCGCGAGCCGGCAGCGGGACGAGAGCGGACGCTTCGCGCCGACCGGGTTCAAGTCGGTTGCGTTCGTCGCCGGCGCGTTCGGCGACGGGACGACAACGCTGACCGCGAACACGGCGTTCGCCGCGGCTCAGGACGGCTACCGCGTGCTGGCGCTCGACACGGACGTCGAGCAGCAGGGCCTGACCCGCCTGCTCCTCGGCCGCGCGATCACGGTCGACGGCGCCGATTCGACGGCGGAGGGGTTGAGCAACATGCTCCGGCACCGTGCGTCACCGGAGGCTATTCAGCGGGTCATGGGGACGGGCGCCGGGGGGACGCTCAGCCTCCTCGGCCCCGGCACCGCGACCCGGCGACGGAGCGACGTCTTCCGTGCCGAGCAGATCCTGTCCACCCTCGACGCGATGCGGGACGAGTTCGACCTCGTTCTGATCGACGTTCCTCCGATCCTGCAGATTGCGTACGCAGACGCGCTCCTGCGGAGCGCCGGGAGCGTGGTGGTCGTCGTTCGGCACCGGAGCGAGGCCGCTCAGTTGAAGAGCGTCAGCGATCGACTCGCGCTCCTCGGTGCGCACCCGGTCGGGTACGTCTACAACTTCGCTCCCTCTCGCCAGGAGGCGGGGCGCAGTGTGACGAGAGAGGTGCTCGGACGGGCGGAGTCGGTGGTCGAGCGAACGCGGGCGAAGAAGGCGGTCGGGCAATGATCAGGCGAGCTCGCCCGGGCGCTCTTGCCCTCGGCGCGCAAGGCGAATGAACGGCGCGGCGCCGACCGCCGTGCTGGCACCGACGGAGAAACGGACGAGAGTCGCGATCTTCGCCCCCTCGATGGCGGGTGGGGGAGCGGAGCGCGGCGCGGTCAAGCTCGCGGAGGGACTCGTTCGGCGCGGGTTCGACGTCGACCTCGTGCTCGCGACCGCGGAAGGCCCACGCCTGGGTGAGATACCGGCCGACGTACGTGTCGTCGACCTCGGAGCACGCCGCGTCGTCGGCTCTCTTCCTGCGCTCGTACGGTACCTCCGGCGCGAGAAGCCCCAGGGGCTAGCCTCGGTGCTCGACCACGCCAATGTCGTCGCGCTCTGGGCGCGCAAGCTTGGAAGGTATTCCGGGCGCGTGGTCGTCATCGAGCAGAACACGCTCTCGGAGGCCGCGCGCAACGGCAAGAGCCGTCGCGACCGGATGATGCCCCGCCTCGTACGACGCTTCTACCCGTGGGCCGACTACGTCGTCGGCGTCTCGGAGGGCGTGACCGAGGACCTCGCGCAGTTCGTGAGCCTCCCGGCCGAGAAGCTGCGCGTGATCTCGAACCCGATCGTCGCACCCGAGATCGGAGAGCTTGCCCGAGCACCCGTCGATCACGCCTGGTTCGACGGCGATGAGCCAGTGTTCGTCGCAGCGGGGCGACTACGGCCCCAGAAGGACTTTCCGACGCTTCTCCGTGCGTTCTCGCACGTTCGAGCCAAGCGCCCTGTGCGACTCCTCATTCTCGGTGAAGGGCCGGAGCGAGAGCGGCTCGAGGCATTGGCCCGCGAGCTCGAGGTGACGAGCGACGTCGCGCTTCCTGGAGCCACGACCAATCCGTACGCGTACATGGCGCGCTCGACTGCGTTCATCCTCTCCTCGAGGTGGGAAGGTCTCCCGACCGTGCTCATCGAGGCGATGAGCTGCGGTGCCCCGGTCGTCGCGACGGACTGCCCGAGCGGTCCTCGCGAGATCCTTGCCGGTGGACGATACGGAGCGCTGGTTCCCGTCGGCGACGTTCAGGCACTGGCGGCTGCGATGCACGACGCCCTCGACGGGAAGCTGGCCCCCCCGCCCGTAGAGAGCTGGCGGCGGTACGCGATCGACGCGGTCGTCGACGAATACGTTCCATTGCTGGTGGCCCCGTAGAGGCCGAGCGTCCTGGCCGAGAATCGCTCCGAAGATCACGACGCCAGATGCTTGTCTTCGTCCACATCAACAAGACTGCCGGGAGCACCGTCCGGTACATCCTGAGGAGCTCGTACGGCTCGCGGCATTGCGATGTCGAGCCGTGGCACAGCGGGCGCGACGATCCGCCGTTCTCGACGGACGATCTCAGGCGGCTGCGGCGGATCTACCCGAGGCTCGCGAGCATCGCCGGCCATCGGGTAACCGGATACTCGGAGCTTCGAGAGCGAGGGACCGAGTTTGCGTACTTCACGTTCCTCCGGGATCCGCTGAAGCTCTGCGCCTCCCGCTTCCAGTACCACATCGACCACCGGAAGAAGACGCATCTCGTCTTCGACGAGTGGATCCAGCAGGACTGGCTGCGGAATGCACAGACCCAGCGGATCGCGGGTACCCAGAACGTCGAGGACGCCATCCGTGTCATTCGCGAGCGTGAGATGTTCGTTGGGCTCACCGAGCGCTTCGACGAGTCGATGGTTCTCCTGAAAGCGTTACGAGCCGGCGATCTGGACCTCGGGTACTCGCCCGTGAACGTCGCGAAGAAGAGCTCCATCGCGAGCACATTGCTCGAGGACGACCGCTCGCGGGAGGCGCTCATCGACGCCAACGGTGCAGATCTCGCGCTCTACGAATACGTGACGCGAGAGTTGTACCCGGGCTTCGAGCGTGACTTCGGCGACGGTCTCGCCGATGCCGTCGCCGCGTACCGCCGCGACCGTCGGCAGTCGTTCAATCGCCGAAAGCTCACCGTGTCTCGCCTCAAGCGCCACGGGCTGTACCGGCCATTGCTGCGCCTCTATCGCTCGAACGGCACCGGACGAGCGCTCGAGAGGTTGCTGAACCGACCACAACGCACCGACAATCCGGTCTGAGATGCGTCCAATCGCCTACTGGCTGACCATGGCGTTCGTCTTCTCCATCCCGTGGGAGAACGCCGTTCAGCTCGGCGGCCTGGGTCGCGGGAGCAAGTTTCTCGGGCTCGCTCTGGCGTTCGTCTGGGCGGGCTCGGTCCTGCTCCGGCGCAGGCTTCGTAATCCAGACGGCTTCCAGAAGGCGTACTTCCTGCTCGTCGCCTGGAGCGGGCTCACCTTCTACTGGAGCATCGATGCCGGGGCGTCGACGTCGGGCTTCCTCACGTACGCGCAGCTCCTGCTCATGGTCTACATCATCTGGGACGTGTGCGACACGGAGGCGGCGATCGAGACCGCGCTCCAGGCGTACGTGTTCGGTGCGTACATCGCGAGCTTCAGCATCGTCCTCGAGTTTCTCTCGGCACCGGACGCGAGGTTCCCCGAGCACGAGCGCCTACATGGAGTTGGGACGGAGGTCGACGGCATTGCGCTCATCGTCGCGATCGCCGTCCCGGCCGCCTGGTACCTGGCTGCAAGCCCGACCCATCAGCAAGGGAGCCCCGGAGGGAGGTTCCTCAATTTCGCGTACGTGCCGGTCGGCCTGTTCGCGGTCGCCATCACCGGGACCCGCGGAGCAACGCTCGCACTGCTTCCGGCGGCGATTTTCATCTTCTGGTCGCTGCGACATGCGCGTCCGTCGCACCGCCTCGCAGCGCTCGGAACTCTCGTGGCTGCGATCCTCGTCCTCGTCGTGTATGCGCCGCGAGGCCCCCTGGCCCGAATCCAGTCAGCGACGACGGCAACCGAGCTCGGGAGCGAGGACAGCGCGCTCAGCGGTCGCTGGGGAATCTGGATGGAGTCCAGCCGCACGTTCCTCGATCGACCGGTCTTCGGCGCCGGGCTGGACGCGCATCGGGCTGCCGTCTCCGGCGGGCTGGACGAGGTTCGGACCTTCAGGATCGCGGAGAAGGAGGCTCACAACACCTACATCTCCGTGCTCGTCGAGACCGGGATCGTCGGGTTCGTAATCTTTGCGACGATGATCGTGATCGTGATCAAACGGATCCGAAGGCTCCGCGGCTGGCGAGCCTGGTACTGGTCTGCGCAGGTGAGCGTCCTCGCGATCGGGATGATGTCGCTGTCGCTGGAGGAGAGCAAGTCGGTCTGGATCTTCCTGTCGCTCTGCGTGGCGACCTCCGCCGTCGCGGGCTCACGGTCGGTGGCTACCGCCCCGGCGCCTATCGATGTCCCGGCCGCCGGCAGGGGCGTGGCCGGCGGCGTGCCGCGATTGCAGCCAGCTCCGCAACGGCCTCGCTGATCTCCGGCCTCCGGAAGTACTCGAAGTCCTCGAACGCCGAGCCGGGCGTCTCGTAGCGCCACATCTCGAACGCGCACGCTGTCGTTCGGAGGAGTAGCGTCGACCCGTAGCTTCGCAACTCGGCCGGCGACATCGCCCACCGTCCGGATCGGGGACTTTCGATCCCACTCGATCCGTTGCCACCGCTCAAGACGTTCAGCCCTGCAACGAAGGCGAGACCCTGACGGCGGGCAGACGCCTGCTCGTTCGACGTGAACGCCTCGACGGAGCCTTTCCGGACGAGGTACCGTGCCGACGCCGCGTCCAGGTATCTCCACCTCCAACCGGGCCAGGGGACACCGAACGCGGCCGCGTGTTCTTCGAGATCCGACGGATCGGTGCGGAGCACCGTTGGCATCGTCGGCCATATTTCCTTGCTGTACCGCGCCATCTCGTCGAGCAGGTTGTTGGCGATGACCGTGCCGCCCCACTGTCTGGGCGCCTTGGCCTCGCTGATCAGCTGGTGGGCGACGATCGTCCCGTCTTGGACGAACTCGTCGAGCTCGATGCCCCGGAACTCGTCGACGAGCGACTTCCAGCTCTCGATGTCGAACGTCCCGTTCGACTGCTTGTAGTGGCGTTGGGCGCCGACGAGAATCACGAAGACGCGCATCGACCTCGCACGAGCGTCGTTCAGATCGGCGAGGATGGACGCGGGCGTGACCGCGAGCTTCGTGCCGGTGAAGACCCCGCCATAGAGGTTCTTCGGAAGCTTCGGGGGCCCCAGAGGAATGCCTCGATGAACGACCGGCGTGTCGGGGCCGGCGAGGGCACGTTCGTCTGGCACCATCGGTGATCTGAGGACGGGGGGAGACGCAATCGACGAGCCAGCGCCTGGTGAGGAAGACGCCGTGAGCCCCATGTGGGTGAGGAGTGCGAGCGGACCGCCGATCGCAGCCAGGACTACCAGCGCAGGCGCAAACGACCTCGTCCCAGGCGCTCCCGCTCTCCCCATCACCCCTCACAATACGTGCGAACTGCGGCGGATTGCACTGGTGTGCACGCCGCACTACAGTCAGTGAAGGACGTCCTGCGGCCCCTGACATGACTCTTCCTACATTTCTCGGCGTCGGGGTCCCGCGGGCAGGGACGACCTGGCTGCACACGTGCCTGACCAGCCATCCGGACGTGTACATGCCCGTCCGCCGGAAGGAGATCAGGTTCTTCGATCGTCACTTCGAGCAGGGGCTCGAGTGGTACGAGGAGTTCTTCTGTCCCGACGACGAGTCCGCCTCCTACCGCGCGATCGGAGAGATCTCGCCGCAGTACCTCTACGACGACGCGTGCCCCGCCAGGATCGCCTCGACAGTCCCGGACGTGAAGCTCCTCCTCATGCTGAGACATCCGGTCGACCGGGCGTACTCGAATTACGGGTTCACGGTGCAGCGAGCGAAGTACCGCGCATCGTTCGACGAGTTCGTCGAGGCGCGCCCGAGCGTCCTCGAGCGCGGCTTCTACAGCCGGTATCTCAAGCGATTCCTGGAGCAGTTCGAGCGCCGGCGGATCCTTGCTCTGCTCTTCGAGGAGACGTTCGCGGATCTCGACGCGACGAGGGCGAAGCTGGCGGCGTTCCTCGGAATCGACGCGGCCAGGTTCCCGTCGGACGCGGGGGCGAGCCGGGTGAACCCGAGCAGCGTGCCGTCGCTCGGCGCAGTGTCGGGCTTGGCGGTGAAGACGGGCCGCCGGCTCCGGCGTCTGGGTCTCGAGCCCGCGGTCGACGTGGCGAGGCGACTCGGTATCCAGAGAGTGATCGCGCGAGGGAAGCCGCTGCCGAAGATCGACCCCGGGCGGCGGGCGGAGCTTTCGAAGGCATACGAGGAGGAGTTCGCCGAGCTCGAGCGGACTGCTCGGCCTCGATCTCGCGCGCTGGAGGGCATAGTCGGGGCGTGACGACGGGCGACGACTTCGACGAAGTGGTGCGCGGCGCCGACGAGGTGGAGAGCCAGGACGGCGCCAGCCTGCGCACGCGTGCCGCGAAGGGCGTCTTCTGGACGGCGACGGGGGCGTGGGGTCGCCAGCTCGCGCTCTTCGTCGTCATCGCGATTCAGGCGCGTCTCCTCGAGCCCACCGACTTCGGGCTCGTGGCGTTCGCGGCCGTGTTCGTCGGATTCACCCACGTCATCGCCGACGAGGGGCTCGCCGACGCGCTCATTCAGCGAAAGGAGGTGGAGCGGGCGCATCTCGACGCCGCGTTCTGGACGACGGTCGGATTCGCGGTCGTCCTGACGTTGATCCTCGCTGCACTCGCCGTGCCGATCGCGGCACTCCTCGGAGACGACGAGCTGGCCCCGGTGCTCGTCGTGCTCTCGCTCTCGATCCCCATTGCGAGCACAAGCCTCGTTCAGCGAGCAATTCTCACGCGCGAGCTGAAGTTCCGGTCCTTGGCACTGCGGAGCCTGTGCGGAATCACGGTTGGAGGCATCTGCGGCGTGATCGCGGCGTTCTCCGGGCTGGGCGTGTGGAGCCTGGTGATCCAGAACCTCGCCGGCGTCACGACGGGGACGCTCGTCCTCTGGCGGGTCACCGACTTTCGTCCGCGTCTCACCTTCAGCTCCACCCACTGCCGCGACCTGCTCGGATTCGGCAGCAACGTCGTCGGCTTCCGATTGCTCATCTACTTCACGAGGTGGGCCGACGAGCTTCTCATCGGGGCATTTCTGGGCCCCGCTGCTCTCGGTTTCTACACGGTGGGGAACCGCATGCTGCGAATGCTGATCCAGGTGACGAGCAGCCTGATCGACCGTGTCTCCTTCCCGCTGTATTCCCGACTTCAGGACAAGCCAGCACGACTCAAGGCCGCCTTCTACAAGAGCACGTCGTTCGCCGCGCTCATCGCATTCCCGGTCTTCCTGGCCACGGCAGTCCTCGCGCCGCAGGTCGTCGAGCTGTTCTTCGGCGCCAAGTGGGCAGACAGCATCCCCGTCATGCAGATCCTCGCGTTCTTCGGCTTGATCCAAGTGCTCACGTACCTGAACGGGACGACGATCAAGGCGCTCGGCAAGCCTGGCTGGCTCGTCGTCATCGTGGGCATCACGGCGGCCTTGAAGGTCGGGGCATTCCTCGTCGCGGTCCAGTACGGGCTCATCGCGGTAGCGGTGGCGGCGACGTGTGTCGGGTGGATCGTCGCGCCGCTCTACTACCGGGGGGTGAAGAGGCTCGTCGACATCAGCTTCTCGGAGTACTGGAGGAGCCTGCGAGTGCCGGTCGTCGGGTCGATCCTGTCGGCAGCGACCATGCTCGGCTTTCGCTACCTGCTCGACGACGCGCGACCGCTCGTCGTTCTCGCGGTGGCGGGCGCGGTGGGCGCGGCAGTCTACTACGCGGCCGTGCGCCTGCTCGCGCCGCCGCTCGCCGGCGAGGTTCGCGACCTCGTCTCCCGTGGCCTCCCGTCGCGTGGGTTCGGCCGTCCGAAGAAGCCTCTCACGGAAGGAGACTCATGACGCTTCCCACGTTCATCGTCATCGGCGTGGCCAAGGGCGGGACGACGTCGATCTACCGGTATCTCGACCAGCACCCCGACGTCTTCATGTGCCCGGACAAGGGGCCCAACTTCTTCGGCTACGAGGACGCGAGAAACTGGCGGTGGCACGAGGAAGGCGAGCCGCCGCTCCTCCGTCATTTCAAGGTCTCGACGCTCGAGGAGTACGAGGCGCTCTTCGCCGGCGTCACGGACGAGCGCGCGGTGGGCGAGGTGTCGCCACAGTATTTCCGGTGCCCGACCGCCGCGCGCCGAATCCACGAGGTCGTCCCGAACGCCAAGCTGGTCGCGAGCCTCAGGAACCCGGCGGATCGCGCGTTTTCGGGATTCTTGATGCGCACGCGGCGCGGTGAGGCCGTCGCCGACGCGCACGTCGAGCTGACGGCCGAGTCGAGCCACGTGAAGGAGGGCTTCTACTACACGCGGATGAAGCGGTTCTACGACGCTTTCGACCGGGAGCAGATCAAGATCTACCTCTTCGACGAGTTCAGGAAGAGCCCGGCAGAGGTCGTCCGGGATCTGCTCGGCTTCCTCGGCGTCGACTCAGGCTTCGTCCCCGACACGACGGTGAAGCACAACCCGGCGAACGTTCCACGCAGTGCGCTGCTGAACCGGGTCCTCTATCAGCCTCGTGTGATCCGCGCGGTGAAGGCCGTCCTGCCGGCGCGTCTGGAGAAGACCGCCAAGCGTCTTCGCCAGCGCACTCTCAGCCCCGCTCCGGGCTTCCCGGCCGACCTCCGCGCCGAGCTACTCGAGCTCTACCGTGAAGACATTCTCCGGCTCGAGGAGCTCGTCGACCGGGACCTCTCGGGTTGGTTCGAGCCGCTGCCCGCCCGCTAAGAACCCCTTTCATTGTGAAAGAGGTTCTTACGGGCGGACTCAGTCCAGGAGGTCTGCGAACCTCGTTCCCTGGAGTCGAGCGCGCACCTCGTCGTAGTTCGCGACGACGTGCTGCTGGCGGCCGGTCCGTGTCTTCAGGATGTTCGACTCCGGGACACCCCTGTCCGCCGACACGCCGAGGAAGGCTCGAACTCGGTCGAAGTGCGCCGGGTCGGCGACGAGGTCTTCGTACGCAACCTCGATGTGTTTCAACCGTCCGACTCGCAGCACCGTGCGTCCCGCGGAGTGCTTCAGCTCGAGCTTGCGCAGATCCCGCATGAGCGTTCGCGTATCGAGCTCGACCCTGACCTCGGTCGGCCGGTCCTCCGCCGAGAGGATGTGAGCCTTTCCGATCTCGTTCTTGACGGCGAACGAGATGAGCACGTCGAGGTGGTTGCGTCGGACGAGGTGGACGATACGAATCCGCTTCCGCACCAGGTAGGGGAGGATCTCGGGGTACCGCCGGAGCTGCGAGTACATGAGCTTGAACCCGACCGCTCCATCGGTGCCGTAGAGCGCCGAGAGGTAGCGGAAGACCGAGAACGGACGCACTCGGCCGTGGCGGCTCGTCGATTCGACGTAGCGCGGGATCGAGAAGTCCGAGTCCCAGCGCCGATCGGGCGAGCGGGGCCGCGGCAGGAACAGCTCGCCTTGCGCGGACACGCCGTCGAGCCCGTTCAGGACGCTCATGAGCCACGTCGAGCCCGAGCGCTGGGTCGTGAAGACGACGAAGTGGGCCGGCGGTTCCGAAGGCACCCTCTAGACGATACGCAGGATCGCCGTCGGCGCTCTCGCCTCGGCGCCGCGGCCGCACAAGCCTGCACGTTGCGGAAATTCGGTATGGCGTTTGTGTGCCAAATGTAAGGAATTTGAAAAGGTCGGTTTAAGTCCGCGACGGGTATCGACTAGGGTCGCCCGACAACTGACAGCGACTGACGGTAGGGGCTTGGGGAGGTCCCTGCGGGGCGTTGCGTCATGGGTTTCGGTGGTGGACGGCTCGAACGAGCTAGTCGAACGAAGTACCCAGTCCGAGGTGTTCGCCTCATGCGCTGCGCCGGCATCGCCGACGGAGACGTCGAGCGGTGAACCGCAACACCGCTCGGCAAAGGAGGTCAGAGGATGAAGTTGCTATTCATGCTCGTTGGCTCAGCGCTTCTTACGATCGGCGTCACTGTCGCCCTCGCCGCCACCTCGGCAAGCTATCCACCCCCTTCCACCGAGATCGCGAACGGCACGTTCATCGTGAACTGTCCGTTCTCGCATCGGAAGCAGGTCGACCCGATCGTCAGCCCGGGGCCGTCCGGGACTCCCTCGGCCCACATGCACGACTTTCTCGGAAATCGCTCGATCGACTCGAACTCCACGTTCGCCTCGGCGAGCGTCGCCGCGACGACGTGCACCCTCACCGCTGATAGGGCCGGCTATTGGATCCCGACGCTGGTCGCCCCGAACGGGGCGTACGTGACGCCGAGGAGAGCTCTCATCTACTACCGGAACAAGCCCGTGAAGTACGGGACGACCACGGCCTTCCCGCCCGACTTCCGCGTGGTGGCGGGAGGCGTAGGGGTGGGCCTGCCGTACGCAGGATGGAGCTGCGAGCAGGACGCGAAGAACCTGGTCGCCACTCCACCGAGTTGCGGGTCGGCGCTCCTTGTGCTCCACGTCAAGTTCCCGAACTGCTGGAACGGTGTGAGCACGGACTCGGCGAATCACCGCAGCCACGTGACGTACCCGACGAGCTCGAACACCTGCCCGTCGACGCACCCCGTGAAGGTTCCGGAGATATTCCTGCACGTCCGCTATCCACCCGGCCACAGCGGGTCGGGCTACAAGCTCTCGGACGGCACCGTCACGCCGCACGCGGACTTCTGGAACACGTGGCAGCAACCCAAGCTCGTCCAACTCGTCAACGATTGCCTGCGCGCAGGCAAGGATTGCGGGCAGGTGAGCGGCTAGCCAGCCGATGCTTCCCCCAGGCTCCGGTTAGCCAGGCTTTCACCAGGCTCCCCCCAAAAACCCCCAGCGAGCCGGTGAGAGCTCTCACGTGATCGGCGTCCGGCCGTGAGGCCGGGCGCCGACCGCGTCTCGGGATCACGGCGAGGCGCGTCGCAGAGGAGGTCCCAGTCAGCTGCGGGTACCCTCCTGCTCACGTGGACTCGGGGAGAACGCACGTGAGGGGAAGCCACGTCCGCCGGCTCGCAGTGTCGCTGCTCGCGGTTCTCGTGCTTGCGATTCCCGCTGCGGCGAAGACGATCGCGGGGTCGAACGGCCCCGACGTCCTTCGCGGGACTGCCCGGAGCGACAAGCTATACGGGAAGGGCGGCCACGATCGGCTCTTCGGCCTCGACGGCAACGACCTTCTCGTCGGGGGTCCGGGCCGGGACCTCTTGGAAGGTGCGGCCGGGAACGACCGGATTCTCGCCCGCGACGACGAGAGAGACGTCGTGCGCTGCGGCTCCGGGAAGGATCGGGCCGTGGCGGACAGGAAGGATCAGGTCGCGACGAACTGCGAGTCCGTCGACCGGCCCGCTCCACCCATTCAGACCTTCGTCATCGCGGTTGCTGGCGACATCGCGAGCGGCGGCTCCGGCGACGAGCAGACCGCGGCACTCCTGGACCGGATCGCGCCGGCGGTGGTGCTCACGACGGGCGACAACGCCTATCCCGATGGCGCGCTCTCCGAATTCCAGGCGCACTACCAACCGACGTGGGGGCGGTATCGCATGCGTACGCGCCCCAGTCCGGGAAACCACGACTACCACACCGAGGGTGCGGCCGGATACTTCGCGTACTTCGGCTCTCGTGCTCCGGGGCCGTACTACTCGTTCGACGTCGGAAGCTGGCATCTGATCTCTCTGGACTCGGAGATCTCGATGGACGAAGGATCTGCGCAGTACCGCTGGTTGCAGAGCGATCTCGCGTCCTCTGACGCTCGCTGCACCATCGCCTACTGGCACAAGCCCCGCTTCACGGCCGGGAAATACGACGACTTCACGTTCACGACTCCGATCTGGCGCCTGCTCTACGCGGCGAGGGCCGAGGTCGTCCTCAACGGGCATGACCACAACTACCAGCGCTACGGTCTCCTGACCCCGGACGGGGCGCCTGCTCCCGTGCGCGGCATTCGGGAGTTCGTTCTCGGCACGGGTGGAGTTGGCCTGTACGACCTTTCGAGCGATCCGCGCCGCGAGGCCGGTCAGGCGCGCGTCCTCGGCGTGCTGCAGCTGACGCTCCGACCGTCCGCGTACGACTGGAGCTTCGTTCCCGTGAGGGGTCGCTACTCGGACCTCGGGTCCGGAACCTGCCGCTAGCCGCGGCGCCTGAGCCGCACCGCGAGCGCCAGAATCCCGAGCGCAGCCGGAATGCCGAGCACGAGCGGCACGATCCCGCCGGCGTTCAGGGTCCTGCGCTCGGCCACGTCGAGATGGATCGTCGGGCCGGTCACGGGCGGCACGGGTGAGCCGTCCTCGGGCAGCACGGCCACGTAGATGCCGAAGTCGCCGTCGTTCACGGCCTGCATGCCCCACCTGATCGTCGTCGACTCGCCTGCGGCGATCGGCTGGAGATAGCGGGTTCGGTTCGCCGACCAGTCCTCGGGATCGACGTAGGTCCCGTCCCGCAGGCTGAGGACGTTGAGGTGGGCGATGAGCCCTCGCGCCTCCGCCGCCCCGTCGTTCGAGATCGTCGACGTGAACGAGAACTTGCCACCGAGCGTCGTGGCGATTCGCTCCGGGGTGACGGCGACGGAGACGTCCTCGACGCCGGCGGCCGTCGCCGCAGGTACGAGCGCTGCCCCAAGCACCGCCACCACGAGCGCGAGAACGACGTGTAGCCTCATCCGGACACACCCCCGCGAAGCCGGATGTAGCGTCCGCCTACGAGTATCGCGGCCACCGCGAAGACGACGGCGCCGATGACGGGAGACAGGAGCCACGAGATGTCCTCCGTCCACTCGTGCCCGCTCACGACGATCCTGCTCACGTAGCGCTCGCCGGCTGTGAGCGGGTTTACGCGGAGAAGCAGGTCGCCCGCCCACGCCTGCTGTGCCCCCGCAGGGAGCTGCGTGGGCGCGAGCAGAGCCAGAAGCACGAACAGGCTCAGGGAGAGGCTGACCCGGTTGGACCCCGCGAAGCAGCTGACGAGGAGGCCGAGCGAGGCGAGGAAGACCGCGAGGAGCGTCCCGACCGCGAAGCCCGCGACGAGCGCCTCGTCGACGATGCCGACCCCGTCGCCGAGGAACCACACGTACGGCACGGTGATCGCGAACGCGGCGAACCAGAGCGAGAGCGAGGCGAGTAGCTTGCCGGTCGCCAGCTCCCGCCGGGAGGCGGGCGTCAGGAGCAGCGTCTCGAGCGTTCCCCGCTCGCGCTCGCCGCTGACGGCGTCGGCCGCGACGAGGAGCGTCAGCATGCCCCCGATCGCGATGGCGACCTGCAGGGTCAGGCTCGTCGACTCGCGCTGCTCGAGGAAATTGAGATCGGTGTTCGTCGCGACGAGGTACGCGATGATGCCGACGAGCAGGCTGAAGGCGAAGCTCAGGACGAGACCCCTTCCGCCGAGCCATAGATCCCGCAGCTCCTGCCCGAGTACGACGAGCCAGCCGGGAGAGGATCTCTCGCCCTGCGCCGCCCGGTCCCGAGTCTCGATGAGCTCCGTCATGTCAGGCGGCCTCGGTCATCGCGAGGAAGGCGTCGGAGAGGCGCGTCCCCTCGAGCTCGAATGCGCGGAGCTCGACCCCGGCGTCGAGCAGGACGCGAACGGCGAGGTTGAGCTGCCCGTCGCCCTCCTCTGCCACCCGCGAGAAGACGACCTTCAGCCATCCCGCACGGCCGTCGGAGCGCTGGACGTCGTCGACTCCTGACGTGCCTTTGAGAGCGGCGACCGCACGCTCCACGTGCTCGGCCGCGACGTGCAGCCGGGCGGTTCTCGGCGCCGCCGCTTGGCGGACGATCTCGGCCACGGTCCCCGCGGCGGCGACATGGCCGCGGTTCAGGATCAGGACGCGCGAGCAGTTCTCCTCGACCTCGGCCAGGAGATGCGAGCAGAGCAGGACGGCGGCCCCTCGCTCGGATGCGATCCCGCGGACGTTCCCCAGGATCTGCCGCTGGCCTGCGGGGTCGAGGCCGAGTGTCGGCTCGTCCAGGAAGACGACGCGGGGATCGTTGACGAGCGCGCGGGCGATGCCCAACCGCTGCCGCATGCCGCGGCTGTACGACGCGATCAGCGACGTCGCCCGCTCCGCCAGACCGACGTTTTCGAGGAGCGTGTGTGCGACCGCCCGAGCGCTCGGGCGCGAGTGGCCGAAGAGGCGCGCGTGGAACCGCAGGTACTCCTCACCCGTCTGGCGCTCGGGATAGCCCGCGCTCTCGGGAAGGACGCCGACCGCGCGGCGGATCTCGGCCGGCCTCGTGTGCGGGATCCCCGCGACCGAGAAGCTTCCATGCGTTGGTGAGAGGATGGTCGTCAGCACGCGGATGGCCGTCGTCTTGCCCGCGCCGTTCGGCCCGAGCACGCCGAGGACCTCTCCCTGTTCCACGGTGAACGTCAGGTTCTCGACGGCGACGAGCGAGCCGTAGCTCTTCGCGATCGCGTGTGCCTCGATCGCGGCCGTCAACGTGTCCTCGACGTCGGGTTCGGTGTGGGTGTCTGATTCGTCAGAATCGATCTCGATCGTGGTCGGTGTGCGGAGTAAGCCCTTGCGGGGCCTACGCTAGAGGCGGAAGATGAATGAACAATGACAAACGCGACCGCCATGAAAACGATCATCTCGCATTCATGAACGGTCGGGAAGATGGGGTCGTCAACCGAGCTACGGGAACGGAGCAATGCGCGTACTGGTCGTCGAGGACGAGTTGCGGATGGCGAGCCTCATTCGGCGGGGGCTCGTCCAGGAAGGCCTGTCCGTGGACGTGGCCATGAGCGGCGAGGAGGCTCTCTGGATGGCACCGGCCAGCGAGTACGACGCTATCGTCCTCGACGTGATGCTTCCGGGGATCAGCGGGTTCGAGACCTGCCGGCGGCTGCGGACGAACGGCGTGTGGGCGCCCGTACTCATGCTCACGGCGCGTGACTCCGTCGAGGACCGGGTCGCGGGTCTCGACATGGGCGCCGACGACTACGTCGTCAAGCCGTTCGCGTTCGCGGAGCTGCTCGCCCGGATCCGCGCGCTCGTTCGCCGCGGCGATCCTGAGCGCCCGAGTGTGCTCGAGGCCGGCGAGCTCCGGCTCGACCCGGCCACCCGCCGCGTCTGGCGCGGCGAGAACGAGATCAAGCTCTCGAGCAAGGAGTTCGCCGTCCTCGAGACGTTCATGCGCAGGCCGGACGAGGTGCTCACTCGCCTCCACCTGCTCGAGCACGCATGGGACTTCGCGTACGACAACAAGTCGAACATCGTCGACGTCTACATACGCCATCTCCGGCACAAGATCGATCGGCCGTTCGGCCGGGCTTCGCTCGAGACGGTTCGCGGCGCCGGGTACAGGTTGCGCACCGACAACGGGGCGTGAACCGGGCGCCGATTCGGATCAGGGTCGCGGCGGCGTTCTCCGTCGCGATGGCGGTCGTGCTCGCGCTCGCAGGCGCGCTCGTGTACACGCGGAGTGCCTCGCACCTCGCGCGTAACCTCGACCTCCAGCTCCAGGTGCGAGCGCAGGATCTCGGGCTCTTCTACGAGCAGCCCGGCGCGAGCATCGGGGAGGCGGGTAGCCCCCGCTTCTTCGAGCCGGGAGAGAGCTACTCCCAGCTGATCGATGCGCGCGGCCGGGTCGTCGATCAGAGCACTTCGCTCGAGAACACGGGGTCTCTGCTGACCGACGACGAGCTGCAGAGGGCGCTTGCTCTCCCCGTGTTGCGCGGGCCTCGCGCCCGAGGGCAGGCGATCTTCACGAATCGGGACTCGGTCCCGGGCCTCGACGAGCCCTCACGCATCCTGGCCACGCCCGTCCGACGTCAACCGGGAGAAGCTCGTGCTGCTCGTGGGGCAAACCCGTGAGGAGCGGGCCGAGACCCTCCGCGCGCTTCGCAACGAGCTCCTCGTCGCCGGCCCGCTCGCGCTCATCCTCGCCACGCTGTCGGGGTACCTTCTGGCTGGGCTTGCACTGCGCCCCGTCGACTCGATGCGCCGTCGGGCCGCGTCCATCTCGGCGGAGACGCCGGGCGAGCGGCTTCCGGTTCCGGGGACAGGGGACGAGATCGAGCGTCTGGGTCATGACGCTCAACGAGATGCTCGGACGGCTCGAGGCGGCGCTCCAGCGCGAGCGCGCGTTCGTCTCCGACGCGGGTCACGAGCTCCGCACGCCGCTCGCGCTCCTCCGCTCCGAGCTCGAGCTCGCGCTCCGGCACGGGAGCTCGCCCGCCGAGCTCCGGGAGGCGATCCGAACGTCGTCCGAAGAGGTCGACCGGGTTGCCCAGCTCGCGGAGGACCTCCTGCTCATCGCGCGCTCCGACGAAGGACGGCTCGCTCTGCGGACGGAGACGCTCGACGGCGGGGCGCTCCTCGACTCCGTTGCGCGCCGCTTCGAATTGCGCGCCCAGGAAGCGGGCCGCCGGGTCAGCGCCGAGGAGGCGGCCGGCCTCGAGCTCGTCGGCGACCGGATCAGGCTCGAGCAGGCGCTCGGGAACCTCGTCGAGAACGCGCTGCGCTACGGCGGCGGGGACGTGGGACTGTCGGCCTCGACCGAGAACGGCTTCGTCGAGCTTCACGTCACGGACGAGGGCTCGGGCTTTCCGCCGGAGTTCCTCGAGCGGGCTTTCGAGCGCTTCACGCGCCCGGACGCGGCGCGCAGCCGGGGCGGTACCGGGCTCGGACTGTCCATCGTGCGGGTGATCGCCAAGGCTCACGGAGGCGAGGCTCACGCGGTGAATCGCGAGGGTGGTGGAGCTGACGTCTGGGTCGCGCTGCCAGTCGCGGGGCCGCCGCCATCGGAGCGGGCCGCGGCGCGATCTGCGAGCCCCGAAGCGCTTACTCGTACCTGAGCGCCGCGATCGGGTCGAGCCGCGCAGCGCGGCGCGCGGGGTAGTACCCGAAGAAGATCCCGACCACGAACGAAACGGAGAACGCGAGGACGAGCGACTGGGCGCTGACGATCGTCTGCCAACCGGCGAAGACAGTGATCAGACGCGACGCGCCGAGACCTGCGAGCACTCCGGCGGCTCCGCCGAGGACGCTCAGGAAGAGCGCCTCGATCAGGAACTGCATCTGGACCTTCCAGGGCGTCGCGCCGACCGACTTGCGAATGCCGATCTCGCGGAAGCGCTCGTGCACCGACACGAGCATCATGTTCATGATCCCGATCCCTCCGACGAGCAGGGCGATTCCGCCCAGTGAGAAGGTGAGCACGCGGAACGTGCTCGTGGCTCGCTGCGCCTCCTTGACGATGCTCGCCTGGTCCTCGGCCGAGAAGTCGTCCGGGTACGAGTCGGGGAGGTTGTGCTGCTCGCGGAGGAGGTCTTCGAGTCGCACCGATCGTCGGCTCGATGTCGGCCTCCGACTCGACGCGAAGATCGACATGGACGACGTTCGAGCCTCCGAGCATGACGCGCGTGAGGATCGGAAGCGGGATGAAGATCCGGTTGTCGAGGTTCTCGTCGGCGAGCGAACCGCGCCGCGCCTGGACGCCGACGACTTCGAACTCCTTGGTGCCGACTCGCACGGTCTGGCCGAGCGCGCTCTCGCCGGGGAAGAGCCGCTCCTGCGCGTCGAGGCCGACCACCATCACGCTTCGGCCGAAGCTGACGTCGGCATCGGTGATGAGCCGCCCTTCGGCCGGCTCCTGGTTCTGGACGTTGCTGTACGCCGGGGTGACTCCCTCGAGCCACGTGTTCGCGGTGTTCCGACCCGCGGCGACGGTGATGCTCTCGATGCTCTGATGAGGCGAGACCGTCGTGACCGCCGGAAGCTGTGCGATCGCGGCGACGTCCTCGGGCGTGATCGTCCGATCGCTGGCCGACTGACTCGTGCCGATCGTGATGAACTCGCCGTCGACCTTGATGACGTTGCCGCCGAGCCTGCGGATCGAGTCCGCGACCTCCTTCTGGGCGCCGGCGCTGACGGCGGTGACCGCCACGAGGGAGGCCACGCCGATGACGACGCCGAGCGCCGTCAGCGCCGCGCGAAACCAGTTCGCACGCAACGAGGCGAGCGCGATCCGGCTGTGCTCGAGGAGGTCGTCATCCGACTGCGCCGAGGGGCGTCGCCGGCCTCAGACGCTCGGTCTCCTCGTCCGCGATCACGAGCCCGTCCGCGAACCTGACGATTCGCGACGCGTGCTGGGCCACCTCGCTCGAGTGCGTGACCATGACGATCGTCGCTCCCTCCTCGTTGAGGCGGCCGAGAATGGCCAGAACCTCCTCGGCGCTCGCCGAGTCGAGGTTTCCGGTGGGCTCGTCCGCGAGGATCACGCTCGGCTCCACGACGAGTGCGCGGGCGATCCCGACCCGCTGCTGCTCGCCGCCCGAGAGCTGGTTCGGGAGATGGTCGACGCGCTCGGCGAGCCCGACGCTCCCGAGGGCCCGGAGAGCGCGACCGCGGCGCTCCTCGCCCCCAACCCCTGCGTAGACGAGGGGCAGCTCGACGTTCTTGTACGCCGTCGTCCTGGGGATCAGGTTGTACGCCTGGAAGACGAAGCCGATCCGCTCGCCCCGGACACGGGCGCGCCGCGTCTCGTCGAGCGTGGACATCTCCTGCCCGACGAGCTTGTAGGAGCCTTCCGTCGGCCGGTCGAGGCAGCCGAGGATCCCGAGAAGCGTCGTCTTGCCCGAGCCGGACGGGCCCATGATCGCGACGAACTCCCGCTCGCGGACGGTGAAGCTCACCCCGCGGAGCGCTTCGACCGAGACTTCGCCGGACCGGAAGACCTTCGTGACGTCGGCGAGCTCGATGACGGCCGGGACGACGTCTCTGCTCATCGACCCGCGGCTCCGCCCGGACGGGCGTGGCGGAGGAACGTGGGGGGACCTGGTGGTCCCCCACGGCAGTCCATGCCCCAGGAGCGAGCCTCACTCTTCCTCCACGGCCGTCACCTCCGGAAGGACGACGCGCGTGCCGGCTTCGAGCCCTTCCACGATCTCGATTCGCTCGTTGTTCTCGAGCCCGGTCTCCACCTCGACCTCGACCTGCTGCCCCGACTCGTCGAGGACGATGACGAACTCCTGATCCGCGTCGTTCGTGCTCACCGCCTCGAGTGGGACGCGAATCGCGTTCGCTTTCTTCGCGACGACGATCCGGACGCTCGTGTTCATTCCGGGCTTCAGGTCCTCGGCGTCCTCGAGGCCGACCCGGACCGGGAACGTGACGACACCGCCCGTGTCGACTCCCGCGAGCGCGACGAACTCGACCGTGCCGTGGAACGTCTCACCGCCGAGGGCGTCGACGTCCACCGCGGCGTTCATGCCCACCTCGACCTGCGCGACGTCGAACTCGCTCAGGTTGACGTTGACCGCGAGATTGTCGAGGTCCGAGACCGACGCGACGGCAGTCGTCACGTCGACACGCGCGCCGTCCGCCACGAAGACGGCGGAGACGGTGCCGCGCCACGGCGAGGTGACCTCCAGCAGGCCCTGCGCGGCGCGGGCCGCGGACAGCCGGTTCTGGGCGGCCTGGACCCTGAGCAGCCCGACCTTCAACGGAATGCCGGCGGTCGAGCCGGAGGTTCCGCTCAACCCGTTCCGCATCGCGATCTTCAGAGCTCGGAGATCCGACTGGGCGCGCAGGAGCTCGAGGCGGGCAGCCGAGATGTCAGCCTGCGTCGAGCCCTGTCGAAGGCGCTTCCGCTTCTCCTGCGCGGCGACGAGCGCTTGCTCGTGCGGAGGCGATCGCCTCGGGCGACGGAGCCGCCGCGGGGCGCAGCAGTGCTGCGAGGTCCGCTTGAGCTCGCTCGAGCTCGAGCTGGGCGGTAGCGACGTCGGCCGCATCGGGCGGCCCGAGGAGCTTCGCCAGCCTCGCCTTCGCCGCGTTGATTGCCGCCTTCGCCGCGTCGATCTCGCGTTGTGTCACCGGCTGGGTGCGGTCGCTCCGAACGAGCGCCTCGAGGTCCGCCTCGGCCTTCTTGACCTCTGCCTCTGCGGTTGCGACCGCTGCCGGATCCGGCGGGCCGTTCAGCCTCGCCAGGCGCTGCTCGGCGACCCTCACCGCAGTTCGGGCTGCCGTGAGCGCCTCGGCGGTTGGTGCCTGGGTCGCGGGCTTCAGGAGCGCGGCGAGATCGGCGCGCGCCTTCGTGACCTCGGCGTCGGCAATGGCGAGATCGGATCGCGAAGCGGGGCCGCGCGCGACAGCGAGCCGCTGCTTCGTGAGCGCGACGTTGGCGAGGGCGACGTCGAGAGCTCCCGTTCGCGCGGACGGCGGAAGCTCGAGCAGCGCCGTCTCGAGGTCGATCTGCGCTTGCGCCGCGGCCGAGCCTGTCGCTCCGCCGTCGTCGATGACGGCCAGCGTCTGTCCTGCCCTGACGGCCTGGCCGGGCCGGACGAGGATGTTGGCGACCGTGCCGCTCGTGCTCGGGTAGACCGCGTTCGCGGGTGCAGCTGTGCCTCCGCTCGTGGACGAACTCGACGTGCTGGACGTGCTCTGGCCCGCGAGCCCGTCGACGATCTGGCCGACACCTCCTACGGTGACGACGATCGGACCCTCCGTGGCTGTTGCGAGCGATTGCGACGACTGTGCTTCGGCGCTCCCCTGTAGCCGCCAGACGCCCAACGCAACAAGGGCTCCGGCGGCCACGGCGAGCCCGATGTACACCCGCCGCGACCGGCGAGCGTGGAGCCCCCAGCTTGTACTCACCCTCCTCCTCCTCTCAAGGTACTCCCTGAATATCGCTGTTGCGCGGTGAAACGTCAATGAAGACTCGCCTTTCGGCCAGCCTTCTTGCGCGTAGGAACATTTTCGTGCCGGGACCTATTGCACTCGGCCACGTCATCTGTTATTAACGTGACCACTACCTCGGGCGGAGAACTCGTCCGAGGGCACTGGGGAGAGGGTCAAATGCGGCTGAACGCGGCCTGTGGGGCTGCACTTGCGGTAGCCAGGACCGGCGGTCCCGGTCGACGCTGCTCGTGGGCGGCACCGCGGTACACGGACACGCCGAGACGCCGCCCGCGGCGTCTCACGATCCTCTGCAGACGGCGGGGGCGCCGGCTCGGCGTCCTCGGAAACGGCGGCTCGACTCGGCTGGGAGGTCTCGAGACATGATGCGTTGGATCGTTGGCGTGAGCCTGAAGTTCCGGCTCCTGGTCGTCGCGCTCGCTGCGGCGACGCTCGTTATCGGCGTCTCGCAGCTTCGCGACATGCCGGTGGACGTCCTACCGGAGTTCGTTCCACCGACCGTCGAGATCCAGACCGAGGCCCTCGGGCTGTCGGCGGCGGAGGTGGAGCAGCTCATCACGGTTCCGATGGAGCAGGACCTGCTCGTCGGAGTCGCGTTCCTCGACGACATCCGGTCCGAGTCGCTTCCGGGTCTGTCGCGGATCTTCCTCGTGTTCGAGCCCGGCACGGACCTCTACCGGGCGAGGCAGGTCGTCGCCGAGCGCCTGACGCAGGCGCACGCGCTGCCGAACGTGTCGAAGCCGCCGCAAATGCTCCAGCCACTCTCGTCGACGAACCGGGTCATGATCGTCGGCGCCTCGACGAAGAATCTCTCGCCGATCGAGATGGGCGTGCTCGCGCGATGGACGATCGCGCCGCGCCTGGTCGGCGTCGAGGGCGTCGCCAACGTCTCCGTCTGGGGCTTCCGCGACCGGCAGCTTCAGGTCCAGGTCGACCCCGAGCGGCTCCGCGCTCAGGACGTCGGGTTGGTGCAGGTCATCGAGAGCGCGGGGAACGCGCTCTGGTTCTCGCCCCTGACGTTCGTCGAGGCGTCCACCCCGGGCACCGGCGGATTCATCGACACGCCGAACCAGCGCCTCGGAATCCAGCACCTCTCGCCGATCAACTCGGCGGAAGACCTCGCGAAGGTGAGGCTCGACGACACCGGCGCGAGGAACCTGACGCTCGGCGACGTGGCATCGGTGGTCGAGGATCACCAGCCGCTGATCGGCGACGCCAACGTCTCGGGCGGTGACGGCGACCTTCTGTTCGTCGTCGAGAAGCTTCCGGAGGCCAACACGCTCGAGGTGACCAACGGGCTCGAGTCGACGATCGCTTCCCTGGCGCCCGGCCTCGCCGGTGTCACGCTCGACGCGAACGTCTACCGGCCCGCGTCGTTCATCGATACCGCGATCGAGAACCTCACGCTCGCACTGATCGTCGGCGGCGTGCTGCTGGCACTCGTTCTCGGGGCGTTCTTCTTCCGCTTCCGGACCGCTCTCATCGCCCTCGTCGTGATCCCGGTCTCGCTGGTCGCGGCCGCCCTCGTCCTCTGGCTGCTCGGGACGACGATGAACGCGATCATCCTGGTCGGCCTCATCGCGGCGATCGCCTTCGCGATCGACGACGGAGTCATCGGCGTCGAGAACGTCGCGCGGCGACTGCGCGAGCATGGCGAGAAGGGCAACGGCAAATCCACCGCGGCCGTGATCTTCGACGCGACGCTCGAGTCTCGCGGCGTGACCACGTACGCGACGCTGGTGATAGCGCTGGCGGTGTTGCCGGTGTTCTTCCTGAACGGTCTGGCCGGGTCATTCCTCCCCGACCTGGCCGGGGCTTTCCTGCTCGCGCTGTTGGCCTCGATGGTGGTCGCAATGACGGTCACGCCGGCGCTCGCGATCCTGCTTCTGCCGCGAGTCTCGTTCGAGCGGGAATCGCCTGTCGCCGGCTGGCTACAGCTGGGCTACGAGCGAACATTGGGTTGGATCGTCAACCGGCCCATCTGGGCGTACGTCGCCGCCGGCGCCGTCGCAGTAGCCGCCCTGGCCACGCTGCCATTCATGTCGACGTCGCTGCTGCCGACGTTCAAGGAGGAGCAGCTCCTCGTCCGTTGGGACGGCGCGCCCGGGACGTCACTCCCGGAGATGAACCGCATCACGGCGCTGGCGAGCCGCGAGCTGCGCGCGGTCGAGGGCGTGACCGACGTCGGAGCGCACGTCGGGCGGGCCGTCGGATCGGACCTCTCTGCGAACGCCAACACGGCGGAGCTGTGGGTCTCGATCGACACGTCGGCCGACTACGACGCGACCGTGGGGGCGATCAAGGACGTCACGAGCGGCTATCCCGGCTTGTCCCAGAGCATCGATGCGTTCTCGAACGAGCGCGCCAGCGCGGTGCTCTCCGACACCGGCACGACACGCGACGTGGTCGTCCGCCTCTACGGCGAGGAGCCTGACGTCCTCCGCGCTCAGGCCGAGAGGGTGAAGGGAGTCATCGCGGGAGTCGACGGCATTGCCGACCCGAGCGTCGAGCTCCCGGTCACCGAGCCCACGGTCGAGGTCGAGGTGGATCTGGCCAAAGCGGACGCGCAAGGGATCAAGCCTGGAGACGTCCGTCGTGCTGCCGCGACCCTGCTGGGCGGAATCCACGTCGGCAACCTCTTCGAGCAGCAGAAGGTGTTCGAGGTGGTCGTGTGGGGCACGCCCGAGACCCGCAACAGCCTGTCGAGCATCCAGCAGCTGTTGATCGAGACGCCGGACGGCCGCCGTGTGCGCCTCGGTGACGTGGCGGACGTGCGCATCGCACCCGACGCGACAGTGGTCAAGCGGCACGCGGTCTCCCGCTACCTCGACATCGGAGCGTCCGTGAGCGGGCGTGACCGCGACTCGGTCGTACAGGACGTCGAGAGCCGGCTCGCCGAGATGCAGTTCCCGATCGAGTACACGACCGACGTGCTGGCTCAGGGCGGGCAGCCCACGGGGCGGTTGATCGGCCTCGCGATCGGAGCTCTCGTCGGGATCTTCCTTCTCTTGCAGGCGTGCTTCGGGAGCTGGCGTCTCGCGACGCTGTGCTTCCTCACGTTCCCGCTTGCCGTGACCGGCGCCGTGCTGACAGTGGCGATCGTCGACGGCGGCGCGCTCACGTTCGGCTCGGCGATCGCGATCTTCGCGGTGCTCGGGATCGGTGTTCGAAACGGCATGTTGCTCATCGAGCGGTTCCGCGAGCTCGCGCGCGACGAGCCATTCGGGCCGGAGCTCGTTCTGCGCGGAGCCCGGGAACGGCTCGGGCCGGTGCTGACCACGGCGTTCGCGAGTGCTCTGGCCTTCGCGCCGTTCGTGGTCCGCGGCGAGATCGCGGGGTACGAGCTCGCACACTCGCTGGCCGTGGTCATGATCGGCGGTCTCGTCACGTCGACCCTGCTCACGCTCTTCGTCGTCCCGGTCGTCTACCTCGGCTTCGGTGCAAGCGCCGTGGCCGAGTCCGAGACCCCGGCTACGTCGGAGCTCGTGGCCAACCTTGCACCGCATGCCGAGTCGCCCGCACCATCCGGCGTCGCCATGCAGCCGAACGTCCAACCGGAGCCGAGCACATGAGCACACGCGAGCAGATGAGCACGGGCCAGTCACATCGAGCGCTTGGAGGAAGAGAGATGCGTCACCGGATTCGATGGATCGCTGCGATTGCGATGGTTCTCCCACTGTTCCTCGTGGCATGCGGGGGCAGCTCGAGCTCCGACGAGGAAGCGAGCGGGCCCGCCACGGTCGAGCTGATCGAAGGCACGGACCTCAATCGCGTCACGTTGACCGACCAGGCCGCCCAGCGGCTGGACATCCAGACCGCGGCAGTGGCAGCGAACGGCGCGGGCAAGGTTATCCCGTACTCGGCCGTTCTCTACTCACCGACGGGCGAGACCTGGGCCTATGTCAGCCCCGAGCCGATGACGTTCACGCGTCAAGCCATCGTCATCGAGCGGATCGACGGGAGCAAGGCGTTCCTGTCGAAAGGGCCGGCGGCGGGAGCGAAGGTCGCGACCGTCGGAGTGGCCGAGCTGTACGGCGCCGAATTGGGCCTAGGTCAGTGATTCAACCGTCGACGAAGGGGAAGGGGAGTAGAGAGCCATGATGCGCTGGATCATCGGTGCCAGCCTGAAGTTCCGCTACCTCGTCGTCGCGGCGAGCGTCGCGCTGCTCGTCGTCGGGGTCTCCACGCTGCGCGACACGCCGGTGGACGTCTTCCCGGAGTTCTCGCAGCCCAAGATCGAGGTCCAGACGGTCACGATCGGCTTGTCGGCCGAGGAGACCGAAGAGCTCGTCACGGTCCCGATCGAGCAGGCGCTGATCGGGCTGCCGAACCTGGACACGGTCCGCTCGAAGTCGGTTCCGCAGCTCTCCGACGTGGTGATGTTGTTCGACCGCGGCACCGACCTCCTGCGAGCCCGCCAGCTCGTGCAGGAACGGATCACCGGAGTTACCCCGACGCTGCCGACGTGGGCGGCGCCGCCGGTCATGCTCCAGCCGCTCTCGTCGACGAGCCGCGTCATGAAGATCGGGTTCACCTCGGACACGGTGTCGATGATCGACATGTCGAACATCGCGTACTGGAAGATCAGGACCCGGCTGCTCCGCGTCCCCGGTGTGGCGAACGCGCCCATCTGGGGCGAGCGGCTGAAGCAGATGCAGGTCCACGTCGACCCGGAGAAGCTCCGGCGGGAGCAGATCTCGCTCGTCACCATCATGGACTCCACTGCGGAGGCGCTCGACGCGGGGATCCTGCAGTACTCCGAGGCGTTCAACATCGGGACGGGCGGGTTCATCGACACGCCCAACCAGCGACTCAATGTCAGGCACGTCCTTCCGATCGCGTCGCCGACCGACCTCGAGAACGTCCCCATCTACAAGACGAATGGGGATCGCGTTCCGCTGTCCGCTGTCGCCGACATGGTCTGGGACCACCAGCCGATGATCGGCGAGGCCGTGATCAACGACGGGCATGGCCTGATGATCATCGTCGAGAAGCTGCCGTGGGCAAACAACCTCGAGGTCACGAGAGGCGTGGAGCAGGCGATCGAGGAGCTCAAGCCGGGACTGCCCGGAATCGAGATCGACACGACGATCTTCCGGCCGGCGTCGTTCATCGAGCTGTCGCTCGACAACCTCACGAAGGCCCTGCTGATCGGAGCGCTGCTCGTGGTTCTGGTCATCGGCGCTTTCCTCTTCGAGTGGCGCGCCGCGCTCATCAGCGTCGTCTCGATCCCGCTGTCGCTCGTGGGCGCGGGGCTCGTCCTCTACTTCCGGGAGACGACGGTCAACGTCATGGTCCTCGCGGGGTTAGTGATCGCACTAGGAGTCGTCGTCGACGACGCGATCATCGACGTCGAGAACATCGTCCGTCGTCTGCGCCAGCACCGGGCGGAGGGTGATACGAGATCGGCGGCGACCATCGTCCTCGAGGCCTCGCTCGAAGTCCGGGGGTCAATCGTCTACGCGACGCTGATCATCTTCGCGGCGATGATGCCCGTCTTCTTCCTGACGGGCCTGACCGGTGCGTTCTTCAAGCCGCTCGCGTTCTCGTACGTTCTGGCGGTGGCGGTCTCTCTTCTGATCGCTCTGACGGTGACGCCGGCGCTGGCGCTGATCATGCTCGGAAACCGGCAGCTCGAACGGCGCCAGCCGCCACTCGTCCGCTGGCTTCAGGGAGGCTACGGGAGCGTGCTTTCGAGGATCGTCTCGAGGCCACGGTGGGCATACGTCGTCGCCGGCATCACCGCCGTCGCCGGGATCGTGGTGTACCCGCTTCTCGGGCAGTCGCTCCTCCCGAACTTCAAGGAGCGTGACTTCCTCATGCACTGGCTGACGAACCCCGACACGTCCGGCCCCGAGGAGTACCGCGTCTCGGTCGCGGCCTGCAAGGAGCTGCGAACCATCCCGGGCGTGCGTAACTGCGGATCTCACATCGGCAACGCGTTCCTCGGAGACGAGCCGTACGGGGTCTACTTCGGCGAGAACTGGATCAGCGTCGACCCCAAGGTCGACTACGACAAGACCTATGCGGCCGTCTCCGAGGTCGTCGCGGGGTATCCCGGAATCCAGCGGGATGTGCAGACGTACCTGCGTGAGCGTGTCAAGGAGGTCCTGACGGGCGCGAGCGACGCGGTCGTCGTGCGCATCTACGGGGACGACCTGCACCTCCTCGAGGAGAAGGCCGACGAGGTCCTGGAGATGATGCAGGGCGTCAAGGGCGCCCTCGACCCGAAGAAGGAGCTCCACGTCTTCGTGCCGCAGGTCAACGTGCGGGTGAACCTCGCCAAGGCCCAGCGCTACGGTGTCAAGCCCGGCGACGTACGCCGTGCCTCGGCCACGTGGATGGCGAGCGAGGAGGTCGGTGACGTCTTCGTCGCCGGCAAGGCCTATGACGTCCACGTGTGGAGCAAGCCGGGTGCACGTGACAGCCTGACGGACATTCAGGGTCTGCCGATCGACACGCCGAACGGCCCGATCCGGCTCGATCAGGTGGCGTCCGTGAAGATCGAGGAGTCCCCGAGCTCCATCTCGCGCGTCAACGCCACGCGCAAGATCGACGTCACGACGAACGTCGAAGGGCGCGATCTCGGTTCTGTCGCGCACGATGTGGAAGAGGGTCTCGAGGAGATCGCGATGCCGATTGGCTTCAACGCGGAGGTCCTGGGAGAGAACACGGAGCGGAAGTCGTCGCAGGGACGCCTGTTCCTGTTCGGAAGCGGCGCCGCGATCCTGATCTTCCTCCTCCTGCAGGCGTCGTTCGGGAGCTGGCGCCTCGCGACGCTGTCCTTCCTGACGTTGCCGATGGCGCTCGTGGGGGGCGCGCTGGCCGCGTACTTCACGGACGGCATCCTGTCGCTCGGATCGCTCGTCGGCTTCTACACGGTGTTCGGGATCGCGGCGCGAAACGGGATCCTGATGATCAACCACTTCCAGCACCTGGAGCGGTACGAGGGCGAAGCCTTCGGGCCCGGGCTCGTGCTGCGGGGGGCGAAGGAGAGGTTGTCGCCGATCCTCATGACGACGCTCGCGGCCGGACTGGCACTCGTGCCGCTCGTCGTGGCGGGAAGGATTCCAGGGCACGAGGTCGAGCATCCGATGGCCATCGTGATCCTCGGCGGCCTCGTCACCTCGACGCTGCTCAACCTGTTCGTCGTGCCGTCCCTCTACCTGCGCTTCGGAAAGGGTTGGAGGCGCGCCGCGGTAGCGGCTCAGCCGGCGTCATGAAGCCGCGCATGAGACGTTTCCGATTCCCCCTGATCTCTGCCGTCGCGGCGGGAGTGCTCGCCGCGGCGGCGTCAGGCGGCGCGCCTCCGGCGGAGGTCAAGGCCTCGGACTACGACCGGGACAACTTCGCCAACTCGACGAGGATCGACAACACGTGGTTCCCGTTGCGGCCTGGCACGCAGCTCGTGTTTCGCGGGACGACGGTCGAAGGGAAGGAGTCGATCCCGCACCGTGTGATCTTCACGGTGACCGACCTGGTCAAGGAGATCGACGGAGTGCGGAATGTCGTCCTCTGGGACCGCGACTACAGCAGCGGCAATCTCGTCGAGGCCGAGATCGCGTTCTTCTCCCAGGACGACGACGGGAACGTCTGGCAGCTCGGCGAGTACCCCGAGGAGTACGAGGAGGGGAAGATCATCGCATCGCCGCTCTGGGTCCACGGGCTTCAGAAGGCCAGGGCCGGGCTCACGATGAGGGCGACGCCGAAGACGGGTACGTCCAGCTACTCGCTGGGGTGGGGGCCCGCAGTCGGCTTCAACGATCGTGCAAAGGTGACGAAGACCGGGATCGAGACCTGCGTTCCACGCGACTGCTACTCGAACGTTCTCCTCATCAGCGAGTTCAACCCGGACGAGCCCGGCAAGTTCCAGCTGAAGTACCACGCTCCCGGGGTCGGGAACGTGCGAGTGGGTTGGGCCGGCAAGAACGAGGACACGAAGGAGACGCTGGTGCTCGTCGCGGTCAACCGCCTCGGCGCGAAGGCGATGGCCGAGGCGCGGTCCGCCGCGCTCAAGCTCGAGGCGAGCGCGTACGAGCGGAAGAAGGTGTACGGCAGCACGAAGCCACTCGAGCGCGGCTGACCGTCTCGGCGGGTCAGCCGCGCTTCTCGACCTGCCGGCAGTGCCTCCGCGGTAGGAGGCCCCGAGCACACAGCTCGGGCTCGGGCGCTCGGATGGCGAATGCGCTGCGGAGGTCCTCCGTGAGCCAGACGTGCAGCATCTCGCTCGCTCCCTGAGTGAGGCGCGAGCCGGCAGGGCACGTGCCGCTCGCGGGTGGCTTCAAGCCGCGACGGTCGCCCCGCTTGCAGACCACGTGCGAGTGCCAGCGCGTGATCGGCCCGCCAGGGTTGGGGCCCAGCTCGCCGTCTCTCGTACTCCACATCGCTCCGACGAGGACGAGCGGTCCCCCAGGCGCGTTCGCGTAGATCAGGGCCTTGGGCCGGCGGGGATCGAGGAGGACCCGGCCGCGGCGCTCCTGAGGGCGCTCCGCGTGGAAGTAGTACACCGAGCGGTCGCCGGCTTTCCGGACTCTCGTTCGCGTGTCGTAGCCCGCGCGCTTCGCGGCCCGCAGGTTGCGCCAGTGTCCGTTCGCGGCCGCGGACCTGAGCTCGTCGAGCACCCGCTGTGCTCGCGCGCGTTCACGCGGCGTGGCCTGCGAGACCTCCGGGTACTGGAGGAGGTGATCGATCAGCCCTCGACGGCTCGACGCCGGCAGCTTCTTCGCAGCGGGCGGTAGCTTGCAGACGAGCGGAGGGCGTGGCCTCACCTGAATGCGGGACGCCGCAGCCGGCGCCGCGGTCGACGTCGGTCGCTCGTGCGCCTGACCCTCGAGCGGCTGTCCACATGCTGTCGAGATGCCGGCGACCGTGACCACGAATGCGGCCGCAGCGACACGGCAGGCGGTGAGGCGAGGCGACAGCGAGATGGTCATAACAGAGGACTCTCCTCCGCTTCTTCAAGCACTGCTCAACGACGAGAGTACGGCTCGGGCGGCGGCTACGCTGCCCCCGATGCGGCAGTTCCGTGCCTCCGACATCTATGCGCCCACCGGCGACCAGCCGCGTGCCATCGCCGAGATCGCCGCCTCCGTGTCGGACGGCAACCGCTTCCAGACGATCCTCGGCGCGACCGGCACCGGCAAGACGGCCACCATGGCGTGGACGATCGAGAAGCTGCGGCGCCCGGCTCTCGTGATCGCGCACAACAAGACGCTCGCCGCACAACTCTGCAACGAGTTCCGCGAGTTCTTCCCCGAGAACGCGGTCGAGTACTTCGTCTCCTACTACGACTACTTCCAGCCCGAGGCATACATCCCGCAGGCCGACCTCTACATCGAGAAGGACTCGTCCCAGAACGACGACATCGCGCGGTTGCGGCTCTCCGCGACCTCGTCGCTCCTCACACGACGCGACGTCGTGGTCGTCGCCTCGGTCTCGTGCATCTACGGCCTCGGCTCGCCCGAGGAGTGGCGCGAGCGCGTGCTGATCCTCGAAGTAGGGGAAGACCACGACCGTGACGAGGTGCTCCGCAAGCTGATCGAGAGCCAGTACGTGCGCAACGACACCGTGCTCGGGCGCGGCCGCTTCCGGGTCAAGGGCGACCTCGTCGAGATCCAGCCCGCGAACGTCGAGACCGCCTACCGCGTCTCGTTCTTCGGCGACGAGGTGGAGCAGATCACGCACTTCGACCCCCTGACTGGCGAGGTATACGCGCGGCTAGACAACCTCGTCATCTGGCCGGCGACCGAGTACGTGACCTCGAAGCCGACGATCGAGCGCGCGGTCGACGAGCTTCGCGCCGAGCTCGAGCAGCAGGTCGCCATCTTCGAGTCTCAGGGACGCATGCTCGAGGCCCATCGGATCCGTCAGCGCACCGAGTACGACCTCGAGATGATGAAGGAGCTCGGCTTCTGCTCGGGGATCGAGAACTACTCGCGCGCGCTCGAGGGCCGCCCGGTCGGCTCGCATCCCTTCACGCTCATCGACTACTTCCCCGACGACTTCGTGTGCTTCGTGGACGAGTCGCACCAGACCGTGCCGCAGCTCGGCGGGATGTACGAGGGCGACCGCTCGCGCAAGCAGACGCTCATCGACTACGGGTTCCGTCTCCCCTCCGCGCTCGACAACCGGCCGCTTCGCTTCGACGAGTTCCTCGGGAAGGTGAAGCAGCTCGTCTTCGTCTCCGCGACGCCCGGGCCGTTCGAGCTGTCGCGCTCGAAGGTGATCGCCGAGCAGCTCATCCGCCCGACGGGAGTCGTCGACCCCGAGGTCGAGCTACGCCCCACCAAGAACCAGATCGACGACCTCCTGAACGAGATCCGCCACCGCGAGGACGCCGGCGAGCGGGTCCTGGTGACGACGCTGACGAAGAAGATGGCCGAGGACCTGACGGACTACCTGCTCGAGGCAGGGGTCCGCGCGCGCTACCTCCACTCGGAGATCGACACGCTCGACCGCATCGCCATCATCCGCGAGCTGCGCCTCGGCGAGTTCGACGTCCTCGTCGGCGTGAACCTCCTGCGCGAGGGCCTCGACCTCCCGGAGGTGTCGCTCGTCGCTGTTCTCGACGCCGACAAGGAGGGCTTCCTGCGCGGGAAGACGGCGCTCATCCAGACCACGGGCCGCGCGGCGCGCAATACCGCCGGCAAGGTGCTCCTGTACGCGGACAAGCGCACCGAGGCGATCATCGGGGCGATGGAGGAGACGAACCGCCGGCGCGCGTACCAGGTCGCCTACAACGAGGAGCACGGGATCACGCCCGAGTCGATCGTCAAGGGCGTCTCGGACATCTCCGAGCTCCTCTCGCTCGAGTCCCCGCACGTGCCCTCCTCGCGCCGGCGGCGTGGGAAGGCCGAGGTAGAGGGGATGTCCCGCGACGAGCTCGAGAAGCTCGTGATCACGCTCGAGGAGGAGATGTATCTCGCCGCCGAGGAGCTCCGCTTCGAGTACGCGGCCAAGCTGCGCGACGAGATCAAGGAGCTGCGGCGCGAGCTGACGGCGCTCGCCGAAGCCTAGACGCGTAACGGGAAATTGGCGCGCAGTCGAGGGCGGTCACGACCAAGCCGGGCGAGCTCCCGACGGCCACGCCGGATCCACAGGTCCGTTACGTCCTCGAGAGCGGCCACCGCGGTGCCGTGGCTCGGCCGCTCAACGTCCGGCGGTCCGGGCAGGACGTCCGCAAGCATCACTGACGAACCGCACGCAGCTACCAGTAGTGGTCTACCGGGGCGGCCCGATGACGTCTTCGACTCGCTGCCTGAACGAGGCGGGGTCGATCGCGGGGAACCGGAAGAGGTCCGGCTCGATCTGATCGAACGTCACGCGCGTTGCGTCGCGCTCGATCAGGCCGCGCTCGATCATCGCTGTCACGTCGGCGAGGTCCTGGGAATGCGCTCGCTCGAGCTTCGCCAGCGCCTGAGCGACGAGATCGAAGTGGTAGTAGCTGAGTCGACCTTCGCGAGAGATATAGGCGCTGCGATCCTCCCAGCCCGGCCGCACAGGTATGAAGTCGGCCGGGGAGGCGAGTTCGACGTTGATCCGGAGATCGTTCTTCAGCATCTGGATCGCGCGTAGCAGCGGGTCCGACTCGGGAACGAGGTGGATGTCGACGTCGATGGTCGATGGCCGCCAGCCCATGAGCACCGCGGTCACTCCACCCGTGAAGTAGCACGCGCCGTCCTCGTCCGACGCGTCGCCGAGGGCGCGCATGAATCGACGAATGCGTTCGGCGTTCGCTAGCTCGCGCATTCAGCGGCGCGTTCGAAGCTGACCAGGCGGCGAACGAGCGCGTTGTACCGCGAGTGGGCGGAGTCGGCGTCGACGGCTGCTAGCCGCTCGTACAGCCGATGCTCCGGAGCAGCGATCGGCGATCTGACCGGGAGTCCGAGACGCACGAGTCGCGCCGCGCCGATCGAGACGACCAACGACGCGATCGTCTCGTCTCCGCGCTCGAGATCCGCAATGCCCTGACTGACGAGGTCGGAGCCAGGCAGGTCGACCGTGACGTCTCGCGCGCTCGAAGCCACGAACGTCAGGATAGGCGACTCGCGGCGCGCCCAATCGCTCTACGGAGCCGCCGCCGTGACGTCGGCAGTCCTCACTAGCCTGGCCGCCGTGGGCACGCTCACCCTGGGTTTGGCACTCGTGCTCGTCGCCGCGACATCCGCGCTCGCCGCAAGCTGCCTTCGGCTACGTTCGGCGGTCGGCTTCCTCCTCGCTGCGTACCTCGTCGCGAGCGCGGAGATCGTCGTCGTCCCGCTCGCGCTCACGACCGTGCGAGGCGTGACGCGCGCCGCACTGCTCGCTTCGGTCGCAGGACTGCTGGCTGTCGCGGTCGCAGTGTGGGTGCGCTCGGGGCGTCCGGGCCCGCCCCTGCGGAACGTCGTACCGGCCACGCGCGATGCCCTGCGCGATCGCGCTGTCGCCGTGCTCGCCGCCCTCGCGATCCTCACGCATCTGTATCTGCTCATCGTCGGGTTGACGGTGCCGCAGAGCCTCCCCGACACGATGCTCTACCACCTCCCCCGAGCGGCGTTGTGGAAGCAGCAGGAGGCCGTCGCCTACGTCCCCGACGCCCCGGACGAGCGGATCGACGTGTTCCCGCCGGTCGCCGAGATCGAGGTGATGTCGTCGATGATCCTCGGCAACGGCGATCGCTATGTCTCAGGCGTCCAGCTTCTGGCGCTCATCTGCGCGTGCATCGCGATCTTCGGGATCGCCGGCCGGCTGGGGCTGAGCCGAAGTGCCGCGGCTTTCGGGGCGCTGTCGTTCGCAACCTTCACGGTCGTCGCGTTGCAGACGCCGACTGCGCTCAACGACCTGGTCGTCGCGTCATCGCTCACCATCTGCGCGTATTTCGCGATGGGCACGTCGAGAACGGAGCTCGCCCTCGCCGCCGTGGCGCTCGCCCTCGCTGTCGGCACGAAGGGAACCGTTGCTTTCGCACTGCCCGTTCTTGCACTGTTCGCGCTTGCGAGCCAGCCGCGGAGCCGATGGCCGATGATGCTCGTCGTCGGTGCCGTGGGCCTAGCGGCCGGGTCGTTCTGGTTCGTCGTCAACCTGTTCGAGACGGACGAGCTCGACGGTGGCGTCGCTCTCGACCGAGGAGGCGATCCGCTGGTCGAGCGCATTCGACTGTCCGTCGTAGACCTGTTCGAGCTCTCGAATGCCGAGGGCACGGGCCTCCTCGCTTCTCCCATCTGGGGCGTGTCGGCGCTCGCGCTGGGCGCGACCGTGGCGATCGTGTTCGTTCTGCGTGGGGAGCGGCGAGTGAGCGCGGCCGCCCTGCTCGCCGGCGTCGTCGCCTTCTTCCTCGTCCCACTGGTCGTGACGTGGGTCGACGTCGCGGATCGAGCCCTCGCCCACGTTGGTGCGGCCGTCGGGCTCGCGGACCGGCCTGCCGAACGTCTGCCGGCCGACTTCTACGAGTCGCCGATGCACTCGTCGTACGGCCTGGCCTTCGTCGTGCTGTTCTTCGGCTCGGGTGCGCTCGTCGTAGCTGACGTCGCGCGACGAAGGCTCTCACCCGCGGCGCTCGTCGCTCTCTGCGGCGTGCCGTTGGGTCTCGTGCTGACGGCTTTGGCGCTGGCATACGAGCCGCAGCGAATGCGCTACATCGCGTTCTCCGTCGCGCTTGCCGCAGCGGTCCTCGGCGTCGCGGTGCGTGTTCGGCCGCTCGCTTGGTCGGCGGTCGCGCTCACCGCGGTCACGCTGGCCGTCCTCGTGGGGTACTTCGTTCCGAGGCCGGCAAGTCTCGGGCTACTCCCGGGGAACCGCGATCCGGAGAGATCGGCGCGATGGTTCATCCAGGCCGAGGGCGGCAACGGCGATCCCGAAGCCTTTCGCTTCCTTGCGGAGGAGATCCCGACCGATGCCACACTCGCTCTCGCCGTCGTTCGGAACACGTACCTCTACCCGGCATGGGATGCCGGTCTTCGGAGGGCCGTTGTCTTCGTTCCCGAGAGCGGGGTCGTTCCCGAGGAAGCCGAGTGGCTCGTCGTCGGTCCGTCGCGGTCGGTCGACGAGGACGACCTCGCCGGCGCGGGCTGGACACTCGAGCTGGCCTCGGCAGGAGGCTGGCGGATCTTCAGCCGCAGATGATCGATGCCACGAGATCGCCATCTCCGGGGCGTGAGCTGGCCGCTCCGGGGCGCGACGGGAGAGCGGTGGCGAGGCTGGACGCCTCGGTGCCGCTCTCCCGTCGCGAAGCGCACGCCCGGCGGACGGACTGGGGTCTGGCTGAAGCCGGACCCCAGTCCGCCGGGCGGAAGCGTCCCGGACGCGTCAGATCGCGCATCCGGACGCGCGAGATCGGGGCATCGATCATCTAAGGTCCTGCCATGTGCCGAAACATCAAGACGCTCCACAACTTCGAGCCGCCAGCGACCGAGGACGAGGTCCGCGCCGCCGCGCTGCAGTACGTGCGCAAGGTGAGCGGGTCACAGAAGCCGTCGAAGGCGAACGAGGCCGCGTACGAACGTGCCGTCGACGAGGTCGCGGCCATCACGAGTGAGCTGCTCGCCGCGCTCGTGACGGCTGCCGCACCGCGCGATCGCGCGGTCGAGGCCGCTCGTGCCCGCGCCAGGGCCGAGAAGCGCTTCGGCCGCGCTGCCTAGCTCGGCACGGGCTGCTCGGCATCTCGGGCTCGAGAGGGTCTACGCCGCGGCGCGTGCCTCGAGCTTGTCGCCGAGGTAGCGAAGGTACGGCTGAGGGTCGATCGGCCCGCCGACCACGCGTTGCACGGTCTCGGCGGGCGTAAATTTGCGGCCGAGCGCGTAGACGTTCTCGCGCAGCCACCCGTGCAGCTCTCCGAACTCGCCGCGCTCGATTTGCTCCTCGACGTCCGGGATCGCCGCGCGCGCCTTCTCCCAGATCTGCACGGACAGGACCGAGCCGAGGAGATACGTGGGGAAGTAGCCGAACGCGCCGCCCGACCAGTGCGAATCTTGGAGAACGCCGAGCGAGTCGTTCGGAACCGAGACGCCCATGAGCTCCTCGAAGCGAGCGTTCCAGGCGTCGGGCAGATCCTTCACGGCGAGCCTCCCCGAGACGAGCTCCTGCTCGAGCTCGAACCGAAGGATGAGGTGCAGCCCGTAGCTCGTCTCGTCGGCGTCCACGCGGATCACCGAGCGCCGAACGCGGTTGACCGAGTGGTGGAAGCTCTCGAGCGAGACGTGTCCGAGGCTCTCGCGAAACGTCTCCTGCACGCGCGGGTAGAACCACCGCCAGAACGGGAGCGACCGGCCGACGACGTTCTCCCACAGCCGACTCTGGGACTCGTGCAGCGCGGCCGAGGCACCGGAGCACAGAGGCGTGCGCTCCAGAGAGGGGCTCACTCCCCACTCGTACAGACCGTGGCCGCATTCGTGCATCGCGGTGAACAACGAGTGGAGGTCGTTCTCGGAGTAGCGCGTGGTGAGGCGGACGTCTCCCAGCCCGAACGTGGTCTCGAACGGGTGCACCGTCGTGTCGAGTCGGAACTGGTCCCAGGTCGCCCCGAAGCGCTCGATCAGCTCACGGGAGAGCGCCGCCTGACCCTCGATCGAGAACGGCCCCTGCCGGAAGTCCTCCTGGCCGTCGGTCGCGTGCCCGGCCACGAGTGCGGTGAGCTCGCGCTCGAGGACGCCGAAGATCGGTCTCACTTCGTCGGTCTTCATCCCGGGCTCGAAGTCGTCGAGCAGCGGATCGTACGGATCGTCGTACGGTGCGAAGCACTCGACGTAGCGACGCCGGAGCTCCACGATCTGCTCGAGCCACGGGCGAAACGAGGCGAAGTCGGACTCCTCGCGAGCCTTCACCCAGACCTCGTACGACTGCGCCGCCGTTCTCACCAGGTCTGTCGCGAGCTCGACCGGCACGCGGCGAGCCTTCGTCCAGTCGCGCTTCGAAACCCGGATGAGGCAGGCCTCGTCCGAGTCGGCCGGGAGCGACTCGGCGTAGGGCTCGAGCTCCTCGAGCAGCTCGCCCAGCCGCTCGTCGACCTCGCGCTCGTGGATGATCGCCTCGATCGTCGCGAGCTGGGCCGCCCGGCTCGGCCCGCCGCCCGGAGGCATCCACACCGTCATGTCCCAGAGGAGCACGCTCGCGATGCGTCTGAGATCCGTGAGCTTGCCCAGGCGGTCCTGGAGCTCGGTCAGGGCCGGTTCCATGCCGACGAGTGACTCTACCGGCGCCGAAACGCGCGCTGCCCGACCTCGGCGAAAGAGTCGCGGTTCCGAGCAAATGTCGTGATGGTCAACGTCTCGGCCGTAGCGTCGTACACGTTCAGGCCCTGCGCTTCCCCCTGACGGTGCGGGCGCGGTCGGCCGAAGCCGGGCGCCGTTGCCAGGACCAGCGAGCTCCGCTCCGCCTCGTCGAGGGCCTGGAACTCCGGAACGACTGCGACCGAGGCCTGGTGTACGTGGCCGCCGATCACGAGGTCCACGCCGGCATCGACGAGCGTGCGCAGGACCTGGCCACGCCGGCGGAGCGGTCGCTTGCGCGCGGCGCGCCAGGGAGGCGCGGCGAGATGATGGTGGAGAGCCACGACGCGGAGGGCGCCGTCGGGCGCTTCTCGCAGGCGCGCCAGTGCCCTCGTGAGTGCGTCTTCGCCCAGTGCGCCGCCCTGCTGTCGCCATGGCCGCACGGAGTTGAGCCCGACGACGAAGAGCTCGGCATCGGCGAACTCCGGCTCGGCTGGTCCGACGCTGCGCTCCCAGGCAGCGAAGGGCGACGTGAAGCGCGCCGGGATGGTGTACGGGATGTCGTGATTCCCCGGGACGGCGAGCAGCGGCAGATCGAGGGCCTGGAGACGCTCCGCCGCTCGCTCGAGCTCGGATCGCCGTCCGCGGTGCGCGAGATCGCCGGTCGCGACGACGAGCGTGGGGGAAAGTCGAGTCGCGAGCTCGCGTAGCGCCGCGAACGGCTCCTCCGCATCACGTCGTCCGACATGGAGATCGGCGACGTGGAGAATTCGCGCGGTCACGGCCGGGGCAGGCTATACACTCGAATCGTGGCGGACGAGTCGCCCGAGCTGTTCGATGACATCTATCTCGGACTGCGAGCGGGCGGAGCCGTGCGGAAGCAGCGTCGCGGCGAGCCGCTCTCGGCCGAGGAAGAGGAAGCGATCGGGCGCTGGCATCGCCTCTCGCTCGGGCGGAAGTTCATCGCGATAGGCGCGTTCGCCCTCGGCACCTTCGGGCTCGGGTTCACGGTCGGCGGTCTCATCTTCGGCCGCTGGCGCACCGCGCGCCGTTAGCCGTCGTCCCTCTGCAATCCGATTCGCCGTCTCGCGCGAAGGAGATGGCGTGAAGTTCGCCCGGAAACACGTGCTGGCGAAGACGCTCGGCGCCGTCGTAGTGGTGGCGCTGGCGCTGGCGCTCGCCGGGCTTGCCCCGGGAGCGCCGGAGAAGGACACGTACAACCTCACCGCAAACCTCAAGGCTCGTTTCGAGGTTCCGAAGCCGAAGGGCGTCCCGACAGGAGCGACCGGCCTCTTCACCGGCAAGGTCGTGGAGCTGGACAACGACCGAGGGCGACTCACCTGGCGCCTGACGTTCACGAAGCTCTCGGGGCGGGCCGCCGCAGCGCACATCCACGTCGGCAGGTCCGGGAAGGCAGGTGGCGTGATGGTCGCGCTCTGCGGTCCGTGTCGGACCGGTCAGCGGGGTACGTCGAACATCTCGCACGCGCGGCTACGCACGATCCGAGCGGGCGGAGCGTACGTCAACGTCCACACGGCGAAGAACGTCGCAGGTGAGGTCCGTGGGCAGGTCAAGGCGTCGGAGGCGAGCAGCGGCTCGAGCCCCGACCCGACTCCGCCCCCGACGACTCCGAGCGACCCGTCGTATCCGTAAGGGCCGCGCCGTGTCTCGTCCGCTCGCCTCTGTGAGGCCGGGGGGTCAGACCCCACGGGTCTGACCCGAACGGTTCGAACGCGCTACACGCAGTCGTCCGCCGAGAACTCCTGATGCCCGCGGCCGGGCTGGCAGCGCTGCTCTCGGAGCGCCGCGGTCAGGATGTAGACGCCCGCGTCGTCCTCGAAGCCGAGCGTCCAGCGCTCGGCCCGGACCGAGTCGTCGAGGAGCCCGTCGAGGGTGACGATGACGGTCTGGGGCCCGGTGCCCTCGGCCGATGCAGTCCCTTCGATCGTCGTCGTCGTGGCCGTCCGCTCGTCCAGCCGAAGGAACTCGCCGGCCGCCATCGCCGCTGACCCCTCCCAGTGCTCGTCCACGTCGCGCTGGAAGCTCGCAAAGCCGTCGACCGAGACCACGCCGCCGGGGCCGGGCTCCGGGGGCCCACCCCAGACGAGCTCGACCGCGGTGTCGGAGCCGCAGCCGGCAAGTCCGAGGGCAACGATGGAGGCGGCGCACGCGACGAGACGCACGCCGCCGTTGTACATGCCCATTGTTAAGAGGTGTGGACCCTCGGTGGGCCCCGCGAAGCGGACGCGTCGGGTCGCAGGACCGGAATCCGCGCGAGCGGATTCCGGTCCTGCGCAAAGTCAGAGCGTTAAGCGAATGCGGCGATCTGCTCGGTGTAGTACTCCATCTGGCGCTGGAGCCGCTCGGCGAGGTCCGCTCCGACGACGCCGAACCCGTTGACGACCAGGGTCGCACGGAGCGAGAACTGCGTGAACTCGTCGCTGACGCGGAGCGCTGCGAGCTTCTCTGCGTCGCCCTGGATGAGAATGAACCCGTTCAAATCGCCGCCGTGCGGCTCGAGGAAGACGGGCTCGAAGCTGTCGATCGTTCCGTCTTCCTGCAGGCGCCCGTAGAAGCCGAGCGTCTCGTTGAAGAGCTCGATCGCCTCGCTCTCGCGACCGCGAACGACTTCGCCCCAGCCGATGAAGAGACCGGCATCTGCCATTCCCCACCTCCTTGACGCTGACTTGCGGAGCATGGCAAGTGAGAGCTTCTCGCGCTATCGAACGTCTGTTCGACTCGGTAGAATGGCGTGCCCATGGCCCAAGCCGACGAGCTCGTCGTCCACGGCGCGCGAGAGCACAACCTGAAGAACGTCACCGTCCGCATCCCGCGGAACGCGCTCGTCTGCGTGACCGGGCTCTCCGGCTCGGGGAAGTCCTCGCTCGCCTTCGACACGATCTACGCGGAGGGGCAGCGCCGCTACGTCGAGTCGCTGTCCGCGTACGCACGCCAGTTCCTGCAGATGATGGAGAAGCCGGACGTCGACTCGATCGACGGGCTCTCGCCTGCGATCTCGATCGACCAGAAGACGACGTCGCGCAACCCGCGCTCGACCGTCGGCACGGTGACGGAGATCTACGACTACCTGCGGCTCCTCTACGCGCGCATCGGAAGGCCTCACTGTCCGGTCTGCGGGCGCCCGATCGCCGGGCAGTCGCTCGACCAGATCGTGGAGCAGGTGCTGCAGCTTGAGGAGGGGACGAAGTTCACGGTCAACGCTCCGGTGGTGCGGGATCGCAAGGGGGAATACAAGGACGTGCTCGAAGAGCTTCGTCGCGACGGCTTCACGCGCGTGAAGGTCGACGGCGAGCAGCGCCTGCTCGAGGAGGAGATCGTCCTCGACAAGAAGTTCAAGCACACCATCGAGGTCGTCGTCGACCGGCTCGTGATGAAGGCGGACCTCCGCCAGCGCCTCACCCAGTCGATCGAGACGGCGACGTCGCTCGCCGTGGGTCTCGTCGTGATCGACGTCGTCGATGGCGAGTCGACGACTTACTCCGAGAACCTCGCGTGTCCGGATCACGGCGTCTCGCTGCCCGAGCTCGAGCCTCGCGTCTTCTCCTTCAACTCGCCGCACGGAGCCTGCCCGCGGTGCACGGGGCTCGGATCCCAGCTCGAGATCGACCCCGACCTTCTCGTTCCCGACACCTCGCTGTCGATCAACGAGGGCGCGCTCGTGCCGTGGACGATCGGGAGCCAGAGCTTCTACGACTCGGTCATCGAGGCCGTCGCCGAGCGCTACGAGATCTCGCTCGACACCCCGTGGCGCGAGCTGACCCAGGAGGAGCAGGATCGCTTCCTGTACGGCACGGGCGGCGACCGCATCTTCGTCACGTACCGCAACCGCATGGGCCGGAAGCGGCAGTACACGATGGCCTTCGAAGGGCTCGTCTCGAACCTCCAGCGCCGGTACAAGGAGACGGACTCGTCGCAGCAGCGCGAGCGGATCGAGGAGTACATGAGCTTCCGGCCGTGCCCCGAATGCGGCGGCGCGCGGCTCAAGCCGGCGGTGCTCGCGGTGACGATCGGAGGGGACTCGATCCACGCGTTCACGCGCATGTCGGTGACGGCTGCCCTGCGCTTCGTCGACGAGCTCGAGCTGACGAAGACCGAGGAGCTGATCGGACGGCGCATCCTCAAGGAGGTGCGGGAGCGGCTGACCTTTCTCGAGAACGTGGGCGTCGGCTACCTCCAGCTCGACCGCGCGGCGAAGACGCTCTCGGGCGGCGAGGCCCAGCGACTCCGCCTCGCGACGCAGATCGGCTCCCAGCTCGTCGGCGTCCTCTACATCCTCGACGAGCCCTCGATCGGGCTCCACCAGCGCGACAACGGACGGCTGATCGCGACGCTCGAGCGGCTCCGCGACGTCGGCAACACCGTGCTCGTCGTCGAGCACGACGAGCAGATGATGCGGGCGGCCGACTGGGTGGTCGACCTCGGCCCGGGCGCCGGAGAGCACGGCGGCGAGATCGTGGCGCAAGGGATTGCCGACGACATCGCGACGACGCCGGGCTCGGTCACGGGCGCGTTCCTGAGCGGGGAGCGGCGCATCCTCGTGCCGCACCGGCGCGCGGACGACGACCGCGGCTGGTTCTCGGTCCGGGGCGCCTCGATGCACAACCTGAAGGGGATCGACGTCGACTTCCCCGTGGGGCGCTTCGTCGCCGTCACCGGCGTGTCCGGATCGGGCAAGTCGACGCTCGTCAACGAGGTCCTCTACAAGGCGCTCGCCAACCGGCTGAACCGGATGCGCATGAAGCCCGGCGACCACGAGGCCGTCGAGGGGATCGACTGCTTCGACAAGGTCATCGAGATCGACCAGGGCCCGATCGGCCGAACGCCGCGCTCGAACCCGGCGACCTACACCGATCTCTTCACGCACGTGCGCGAGCTCTACTCGCTCACACCGGAGGCGAAGGTGCGCGGGTACAAGCCGGGCCGCTTCTCGTTCAACGTGCGTGGCGGTCGCTGCGAGGCGTGCAAGGGGGACGGGACGATCAAGATCGAGATGCACTTCCTGCCCGACGTCTACGTCCCCTGTGAGACCTGTCACGGACATCGCTACAACCGCGAGACGCTCGAGGTGCGCTTCAAGGGGAAGTCGATCTCGGACGTCCTCGAGATGTCGGTCGAGGAGGCGCTCGAGTTCTTCACGAAGATCCCGAAGATCCGGCGGCGTCTGCAGACGCTGCACGACGTCGGCCTCGACTACATCAAGCTCGGCCAGCCTGCGACGACGCTCTCCGGCGGCGAGGCGCAGCGAGTGAAGCTCGCCGCGGAGCTCTCGAAGGTTGCGACCGGCAAGACGCTCTACATTCTCGACGAGCCGACGACGGGCCTGCACTTCGCAGACATCGAGAAGCTTCTCGAGGTGCTGCAGCGGCTCGTCGACAACGGAAATACCGTGCTCGTGATCGAGCACAACCTCGACGTCATCAAGCAGGCCGACTGGATCGTCGACCTCGGGCCGGAGGGGGGCGACGACGGCGGCGAGGTGATCGCGACCGGGAACTCCCGAGGACGTCGCCGAGGTCGAGGAGTCGGCGACCGGGCAGTACCTGCGCGGCGTGCTCGCCGAGCCGGCGGCCGCGGCGGCCTGAACGCGCGGCGACGTCGAGCCAGAACGCGTCGTCGGCTGACACGGAGACGTCAGGCGAGCACCCTGGATACTCCGCGGATCCCATCGAGGCGCTCGAGCCAGACGGTGGCGCCCATGTGCTCGAAGAGCGCGCGCGCCTCGGCGAGGAGCTGCTCGCCCTCGTCCACGCGTTCCGTGGCAACGAGCCAGCGGCCGTAGTCGTAGAGAATCGGTGCGAGCCAGTAGCGGTATCCGAGGTTGCGCGCGTTTGCGAGCGCGATGCCGAAGGCCTCGGTGGCGGCAAGCTCCGTCTCTCGCGGCCGCGGCCGCGTTCGCGCGCAGCCGGTACAGCTGCGAGTCGATCGACCGCGTATGCGCGTTCGCCGGCAGCTCGTCGAACCTCGCGGCGATAGAGAGCGCCGCGGCGTGATCGCCGGTCTGCGGACGCGTACTTTGCCGCGTCCGCGAGCAGGTCGGCGACGCCGAACGAGCTGCGCAGCTCGAGTGCGAGCTGCGCCGTCTCGGGAGCCGTCGCCAACGCCTCGTGCGTCGAGCCGTCGATCTCGTGTCGTAGCTGAATTCCCAGACAGGCGAGAGCGCGCTGTCTGCAGGTCGCTCGAATCGGTCCTCAGTGCCGAGCGCGAGAGTAGATCGCGCGCGTCGTGCAGGTCTCCGCGGTCGATCGCGATCTCGCGAGGTTGACGATCGTCTGAGCGATGATCGACGTCGGAGGCATCTTCGCCAAGAAGAGTCTCCCCGAGCTCGAGCGCCGAATCCCAGTCGTCCGAGCAGCCGGTCGTCCTCGACGAGGTTGCTCGTAAGCCGAACTTCCCAGAAGCGATCGCCTCGTCGGCGGGCAAGACTCAGCGCTTCCTCGATGTCGGGCGCACCTCCTCGACTCGGTCGAGCCGCATCGAGCAGCACCTGCAGGTTGTTGTAGGCGCGGAGCGCCTCGTGCACGAGGTCGTTCTCGAGCGCGATGCGCAGCGACTGGCGCAGGAGGGCTTCCGCCTCGTGCGGCCGATGACTGAGGATGAGGCTCTTCGTGTTCAGGGCGCTCGCGAGGACGGCGGGCAGCGAACAGGCCTCTGCGATGTCGAGGGCGAGCTCGATCGCAGCGCGCGCCTCGCGCGCGGTTGCCGGCGAAGAAATGGAGCCTGCCAAGCTGTGCGGCGAGCATGGCGACGTCCGCGTCGGGCTCGTCGCGCGGCGAGCACGGCGAACGCCTCCTCCATGAGCTGCGACGGCCTCGTCGATGCCACCGCGCACCCAGACGGGCAACGCCGAGTGCTGCCGCCACCCGCGCACGGTCGTGCGTCGCGCCGGCCTCGTCGCAGAGCGCGAATGCCTCGCGTAGGTGGCGCTCGGCCACGTCGAGGCGGCCCGCCGTGCGCGCAAGCTCGCCCGCGCGCTCGAGGAGGCGCGCGCGTTCGAGCGGCTCGTCGGCGAGCTCGGCCGCGCTCTCGAATGCGCGCTGGGCGTCCTCGGGCGCGGCGAGCGCTGCCGCGCGCTCTGCTGCCCGCACGAGCCAGTCGCGCGCGCGTCGCCTTGATCTCGGCGGCGTCCTCGTCCTCGGGGGCCGCGCGCTGCGCGTCGAGCAGGTGGGCGGCGATGACCTCCGCGATCTCGTCCGCGTCGATGCCCGACTCGCTCGAGAGGTACGCGGCAGCCGCGAGGTGCTTGGCCTTCCGGTCGCGCCGGCCGAGCGTCTCGTACGCGACACGCTGGACGAGAGCCTGGAGGAAGCCGTACTGGCCGCGCTCGGGGGAGCGTGGGTCCGTGTCGAGGACGAGCATCTCCTTGCGCACGAGCGAGGCGAGGAGCGGCTCGAGCGTGCCTCCTCGTCCGGCCCGCCGAGGGCGGCGAGCCCGCGTGGCGCGAACGTCTTGCCGAGCACCGCCGCGTTCTGGAGCAGCTGGCGCTCGTCGGCTCGAGAGGCCGTCGAGCCGCGCCGCGATCAGCGCGTGCAGCGTCTCGGGCACGTCGAGCGTCGCGAGGTCGCCGGTGACCGCGTACCCGGTCTCGGCGCGCTCGAGCAGCCCGCGGTCGAGCAGCATCCGGACGGTCTCGACGGCATAGAGCGGGATCCCGTCCGCGCGCTCGCGGATGCGCGCGACCGCCTCGTCGGGGAGCCCGGGCACGAGGCCGCGCAGGAGGCTGTCGATCGCCTCGTCTGGCAGCGGCTCGAGCGTGAGCGAGGTGAAGTTGCGGAGGTTCGCGCCCCAGCCCGGGTGTCGCTCGGACGACCTCGGGGCGCGCGAGCGTCACGACGTAGATCGCGATGCCCGCGCGACCAGTCGAGGAGGTACTCGACGAACTCGACGAGCGCCGCGTCCGCCCAGTGGATGTCCTCGAACACGAGATCACCGGGTTCTGCTCGGCCATCCGCTCGAAGAAGAGCCGCCACGCGGAGAAGAGATCCTCGCGGTCCGCGCGAGCGACGCGCTCCGCGAGCCCGAGCAGGTGCTGGAGCCGTGGCTCCACGAACGCGCGCTCCTCCGGATCGGCGACGATCTCGGCGAGCGACGCCCGGAAGCTTCGCGCAGCGACTCGCTCGGCGGATTCGTCCTCGGCGATCCGCGCGCGCATGCGCACCATCTCGGCCAGCGCCCAGTACGCGACCCCGTCGCCGTACGCGAGGCAGCGGCCCCGGTGCCACCAGAGCCGTCTCGAGCAGCCCGTCGATGTACTTCTCGAACTCCCACGCGAGCCGCGACTTGCCCATGCCGGCAACGCCGACGATCGAGAGACAGGTGCGCACGGCCCTCGTCGGCGGTCGCGTGGAAGAGCTCCTTGACGAGGCGGAGCTCGCGATCGCGGCCGACGAAGGGCGCCTCGAGACCGGTCGACGCGGCCCTCGCCCTTCCGCGCCGCGACGACTCGGAGCGCGCGCCAGAGCTGATCGGCTCGCCTTGCCCTTGAGCTCGTGCTCGCCCGCGTCGCTCGTACGCGATCGCTGCCTCCGAAGCGCGTCGTCGTGGCTTGCCCGACGAGCACCGTCCCCGGCTCGGCTGCGGACTGGACGCGCGAAGCGGTGTTGACCAGGTCGCCGGCGACCATGCCTTGCCCTTCGGCGCCGAGCGTGACCGCGGCTTCGCCGGTGAGCACGCCCGCGCGGGCGTTCGAGCAGCGGATCGAGCTCCGGCACCGCCGCGACGAGCTCGAGGGCGGCGCGGACTGCCCGCTCGGCGTCGTCCTCCTGCGCGACGGGCGCGCCCCAGACGGCCATGACCGCGTCGCCGATGAACTTCTCGACCGTCCCGCCGTAGCGCTCGATGATCGTGGCGCGCGGTGTCGAAGTAGCGAGTCAGAAGCTCGCGGGTGTCTTCCGCGTCGCGTCCCTCCGACGCTGCCGTGAAGCCGACCAGGTCGGCGAAGAGGACGGAGACGAGGCGGCGCTCGGCTGCGGGCGCTGAGCCGGACGCTCGGCGGCTCGAGCGCCGCCTGTCGCGGCAAGCGCCGTCCCGCACTCGCCGCAGAACTTGACCGAGGGCGGATTCGCCGCACCGCAGGACGAGCACGTCCGAGCGAGCGGCGATCCGCACTCGCCGCAGAACTTGCGACCCGCATCGTTCGGGCTGCCGCACGAGGCGCAGAGGAATTCGGTCACGTGCCAACTCTATTGCGCGCAAACGGAAGTGCTCGATCGCGTGGCTACGCTCTCGCCGTGGCATCCGAGACCGCCGAGCTGCAGGACGGGCTCGACCCGGAGCGCGCGTGGTGGCTTCGCGTACCGGCCGTGCTGTTGAGCCCACGGTCGGTCTTCTTCGCGCTGCGCGAGGAGGATCCCGACGACGTCGCGGCGCGCTCGGAGCCGATCCTCCTCCTCGTGTGGATGGCAGGTGCGGCCGCGGTCCTCGCGACTCCCACCGCCGGCGCGCTGCTCGACAAGTCGGACTACGACGCGGCGCTCGTCGCGGTCTGGGCCTTCGTCGCCGGAGGGATCTACGGCGCCGTCGGATACTTCCTGCTCGGGTTCGGGCTCTACTTCGGCGCACGCCTCTTGGGGAGCCTCGGGAGTTTCCGGCGCGAGCGGCAGATCGTCGGCTTCGCCCTCGTGCCGCTCGCACTTTCGCTCGTCGTCCTGCTCCCGGTGCGCCTCGCCCTCTACGGCGGAGATGCCTTCAGAGGGGGTGGGGCGGACGAGGGCGCCGGAGAGACGGCGCTGCTCGCGATCCAGCTCGGCTTCGTCGCGTGGTCGCTCGTGCTCCTCGTGATCGGGATCCGCGTCGTCCACGGGTGGACGGTGCTACGAACTCTCGCCGCGCTGGCTGCCGGGTTGGCCCTGCTAGCCGCGATCGTCGGCGTGTTCGCGCTGCTCTGACGCGGCCGACGCGAAGAGGGCGAGCTCGTCCGCCGGCATCGCGTATGTGTGCTTCTCCTCCGGGAAGCGGTGTCCGCGAACGTCCTCTGCGAACGCGCCGAGGGCCTCGCGAATGGCGTCCCCGATCTCGGCGTAGCGCTTGACGAAGCGCGCAGCCCGGCCTTCGTAGAGCCCGAGGAGGTCGTGCCACACGAGCACCTGCCCGTCGCAGTCGGCTCCGGCGCCGATGCCGAGCGTCGGAATCGAGATCTCTTGCGTGATACGAGCTGCGACCGGCGCGGGAACGGCCTCGAGGACGAGGGAGAAGCAGTCGGTCGCCTCGAGCGCGCGTGCGTCGGCCAGCAGAGCGAGCGCCTTCTCGGCCGAGCGGCCCTGAGCCTTGTACCCGCCGAGCATCGTCGCGGATTGCGGCGTCAGCCCGATGTGACCCATGACCGGGATTCCGGCATTCACGATCGCCTGCACGCGGGACAGCATCGGCCCAGCTCCTTCGAGCTTCACGGCATCGGCTCCCGCCTCCTTCACGAAGCGGATCGCGTTGCGGACGGCCTCCTCGTCCGATACCTGGAAGGTCCCGAACGGCATGTCCGCGATCACGAGCGGGCGACGTGCTCGGCGCGTGACGGCGCGCGTCAGGATGAGCATCTCCTCGATCGTCGCCGGCACCGTCGAGTCGTGCCCGAGGACGGTCATCGCGGCCGAGTCGCCGACGAGTATCAGGTCGACCCCCGCCTCGTCGGCAAGCCGTCCGCCCGGGGCGTCGTACGCGGTCACCATGACGATCGGCTGCCGGCGCGCCTTCATCTCGGCGAGCTCCGTGATCGGGAGCTTCCCTGGCGCCGGAGTCGCAGGGACCGGTGCCTGGGGGCGAATGCTCATGTTTGGGCTCCTTCGGTCGAAGGGGTCAGACCCGTGGGGTCTGACCCCTCTTCCAGGACGACGTTGTCGATCAGACGGGTGGAGCCGACGCGCACGGCGCCCGCGAGAACGGGCGGGTCGAAGGCGGCGGCCTCGACGTAGTCGATCTCGAGGCCGTTCGAGGATCGGAGCTGCTCGAGCGCGGCGTCGGGGTCGCGGGTGGCGAGCGCCCGCGAGAGCGCGAGAGCGCGCCGGCGCTCCTGTGGCGAGAGGAGCGCGTTCCGCGAGCTGAGCGCGAGGCCGTCTTCGTCGCGAACCGTCGGGAGGACTCGGAGCTCGACTTCGAGGGCGAGGTCACTGATCATCCGCCGGATCACCTCCGCTTGCTGCGCGTCCTTCTGACCGAAGTACGCGCGCCGAGGCCGCACGATCTCGAAGAGCTTCAGGACGACCGTGGCGACCCCTCGAAAATGCCCGGGCCGGAAGCGCCCTTCGAGGATCGAGCCGAGCTCGGTCACCTCGACCCAGGTCTGGAATCCCGGCGGATACATCTCGGACGTGTCAGGCGCGAAGACGATGTCCACACCTGCCTGCTCCGCGAGCGCGAGATCGCGGTCGTCGTCGTGCGGGTAGCGCGCGAGGTCGCCGTCGTCGCCGAACTGAGTCGGATTCACGAACAGGCTCATGACCACCGTCTCGTTCTCCGCTCGTGCCGCGCGCAGGAGCGACAGGTGACCCTCGTGGAGCGCACCCATGGTCGGTACGAGTCCCACCGAGCCGGATCGCAGGTCGGACAGATGCTCTCGGAGCCCACCGATCGTGCGCTCGACTTTCAGAGCGCGTTCCGTCCGCGTAGCGGCTTGCAGCTTGGCAGCGTCGTGACCGGCGACGGCCGCGGTCGCCTCGGCGAGCTCGAGGTAGAGCTCCTCGAGCTCCGGGCGTTCCGCGTGGATCACGGCCAGGTGCCGCTCGACGGTCTCCCAGTCGCCGCGCGCGATCGGGACCCGTGAGCTCGAAACCGCTGTCGATGACGCCGCGGATGAGCGGATCGAGCGCCTCGGGTGGCGCGCCGGCCGCCTCGAGCAACGAGCCGGCCGCGGCCCGCAGCGTCACGAGGTAGTTGGACGCCATGGCGGCGCCCGCGTGGTATGCGGCCCGGTTCGCGTCGTCGAGCTCGAACGGCCGCAGGCCGAGTGTCTCCCCGAGCCAGAAACCCACTCTCCGCGCCTCGCCGCTCTCCGCGGTGACCGCGCCCCAGGCACCGTCGAGCTGTTCGGAGCCGCGGGCCTTGGAGAACGACTGCAAGGGGTGCAGTCCGAACCGTCGGACGTGCGGATCGAGCGCGGCCAGGGGAGTGGCACCGCTGACGTGCGCGATCCACGGGCCGGGAACGACCTCGCCCGCGACCGCTGCGATCGCGCGGTCCGGGACGCAGAGGAGGACGAGCTCGGGGTCGTCGGCATCGAGGACGAAGCCGCGCTCCGCGAGCCGGGCGCTCACCGCCGAGCCGACGCGGCCACGCGCGCCGATGACTCTCATGGACTCGATCATTCTTCAGGCTCCAGTTCCGTCGCCGGATACCGGGCAGGCGCAGTGTAGCTCCCGGCTACTCCTTCTCCGCAAGCCTCGCCTCGAGGTGCTCGCGGACTTCCGGCCAGTCGTCGTCGGTGACGCTGTACCAGGCGCTGTCGCGGTTCTCCCCGTCGCGCACGAGCATGTGCTTGCGATGGATGCCCTCGAACGTCGCGCCGAGTGCCTCGAGGGCTCGGCAGGAGCGGTCGTTGAGCGCGTCTGTCTTGAACTCGACCCGGCGGCAGCCCCAGGTCTCGAATGCGTGCCGCATCTGGAGCAGCTTCGCCTCGACGTTGGCGCCCGTTCCCCACATGTCGGGGCGGAGCCACGTCCAGCCGATCTCGACCGAGCCGTGCTCCGGCCGGAGCGCGAGGAACCGGGTCGAGCCGACGACCTCGCCGCGACGCAGACTGTCACAAGGGGGATCTCCGCGCCGGCGGCTGCTGCCGCGAGCGCCTGCCTCGTGTACTCGTTCCACTCGGCGCGCGTCTGCGGCTGGACGATGCTCAGCCAGCGCCAAGTCGCGGGATCACGTGATGCGAGCCAGAGTCCCTCTTCGTGCTCGAGTGCCAGCGGCTCGAGTCGGACGATGCGGCCCTCGAGGGTCGGAACGCTCCACCGATCCACGGTTCCGACAGTACACTCGGCGTGTGCCGATGTACGAGTACGCCTGCATGGAGTGCGAGTCCCATTTCGAGGAGCTCGTGCGCTCGGGCGACCAGGCGGTCACGTGCCCGGAGTGCGGTGCCGCGAAGGTGCTGAAGCAGCTCTCCAGCTTCGCCGTGCACGGTGCCGTGTCGAAGCCGAGCTTCGCGGGCCCTGCCGGCAGCGGAGGCGGCTGTTGCGGCGGCTCCTGCGGCTGCGGTCACTGACGGACGGTCGCCCGTCGCCGAGACGGCGGTACGATCGTAGCCGGAGGGGGAACGATGGATCGAAAGCGTCTCGCATGGCCCCTCGTGGCTATCGGTGCCGCTCTCGTCGCCGTCGCCGCGCTCGCTGACCCGCTGGGCATCGGGGAAGGCGGAGGCGTCGGCTACAAGCAGGTGATCGGCATGGTCGTCGGCGGCATTCTGGTCGCCGGAGGTCTGGTCCTCATGATCGTGGCGCGTCGTGCCGAGGCGTTGCCACAGGCCGAGCCCTGACGCATCCGGGCCGCGGCGTAGACTGCCCCTCGATGGACACCGTCGAGCGCGCCGCGGCGCTCCGGGAGTACGCGGAGCAGACTGCCTCGTGCACGAAGTGCGCACTCGCGCAGGGGCGCACGCAGGTCGTCTTCGGCTCCGGGAGCCCGGACGCGGACCTCATGTTCGTCGGCGAGGCGCCCGGCTTCCACGAGGATCAGCAAGGAGTGCCGTTCGTGGGGCAGGCGGGAAAGCTCCTCGACAAGCTGCTCGGCGGGATCGGGCTGACCCGTGCTGACGTCTTCGTTGCGAATGTCTTGAAGTGCCTGAGGCATGACGCGACCGTGCAACTTGGCGACGGCTCCTGGGAGCGAATCGGCACCCTTGTTCGCTCTCGGTACTCAGGAGACGTCATGTCCGTCGACCATGAGGGCCGTCTCGTTCGCCGCCGCGTTGTGGGTTGGCATGCCACCCCGCTTGGTGGGCGACGAGTCTTCCGACTGACGTATGGATCAGCGAAGAACGTTGGTCTCGGGAAGGTGAGCATCCGGCTCACCGGCGATCACCCGGTCCTCACGGAACGAGGCTACGTGCCGGTGGATGAACTCGCTGACGACGACCGGATCGCGACCGGGCAAGGATTGAGCCGGCTTGCGTTCGATGTTATTTGCGGCACCGTTCTTGGAGACGGGTGTCTCAACGCGAGGAGCGCCCATCTCACGATGGGCCACTCTGCGCGCCAGGCCGAGTACGCGATGTTCAAGGCCGACCTACTCGCCGAGCTCAACCCTTCTGTTCAAGCGCTAGAGGTGGCTGCCGTTGCAGGCGGGGATCGTGTCTACCCGGTCGTTCATGTGCGCACTCGAGCGCACCGGGCCGTCGGCGTCCTGCGCGCGGACTTCTACGATGAGCGGAAGCGCGTCCCTCCATGGCTGGCAGACCGGCTCAATGATCGGATGCTCGCCATCTGGTTCATGGATGATGGCTACACGCGCATACGACCGGGGGGCCGCCAACCTATCGCGGAGATCGCCACAGTCGGCTTTGAGGACGCCGACTTACAGACCCTGCTGAAGGCCCTGTTCTACCTCGGGCTTCCTGCAAAGTCTTCGCGTGGCCGGATCTACTTCGACGTGCCCGTCACAAAGGCCCTCTCAGAGCACATCGCCCCATATGTGCCTCCGTCTATGCGCTACAAGCTTCACCCGGATGTCGAGGCGGCTATCCCGTTCGATCCGTCACTGCTTCACCGCGATGCTCCAGAAGTGCTGTACGACGACGTTCAGGTCGAGGACGTCACTGACAGTCATGGCGCGAGCAGGACCTTCTTCTGCATCGACGTCGACGAAACGCACAACTTCGTGACTGCTGGCGGTGTCGTCCACAACTGCCGCCCGCCGGGCAACCGCGACCCTCTCCCCGAGGAGATCGCGGCATGCGAGCCGCACCTCTTCCGGCAGATCGAGCTGATCGAGCCGAAGCTCGTCGCCACGCTCGGAAACTTCGCGACGAAGCTCCTCTCGGGCCGCCCGGCCGGGATCACGCGCGTCCACGGCCACGAGCAGGAGGTCACGCTCGGAGCCAGGACCGTGCAGCTGTTTCCGCTCTATCACCCGGCCGCAGCGCTCTACACGCCGTCGATGCTCAAGGTGCTCGAGGAGGACTTCGCGCGCATCCCCGCGCTGCTCGAACGCGTCGCCGGAGACGAGAGCGCCGCACCGGCGCCGGCGGCTCCGGCCTTCGAGCCCGAGCCCGAGTCCGTCCAGCTCGGCCTCTTCTGATGGGGTCAGACCCGTGGGGTCTGACCCCTCGACCGACCCCGTGGGGTCTGACCCTCCGACCGACCCCGCGGGGTCTGACCCCGGACTGCTCTCGCTCACCAGCGCCTCGGCCGGGGAGACCGAGGCGGTCGCCGCGCAGCTGGCGGCGAGGCTCGAGATCGGCGAGGTGGTCACCGTCTCGGGAGAGCTGGGGTCGGGGAAGACGACCTTCGTCCGCGGTGCCTGCCGCGCCCTCGGTGTCGTCGCGGCGGTGACGAGCCCGACGTTCACGATCGGGCATCGCTACCACGGGCGCGTCGACGTCTCGCATCTCGACCTCTTTCGCTTCGATGCTGTTGCCATGGCCGACTGGGGCGACCTCGAGCCGTACTTCGACGACGCGATCGTCTTCGTCGAATGGCCCGAGAGGGGCGGTGGATCGCTTCCTTCTCCTCGCGTCGAGGTCTCGATCGAGCACGCCGGGCAGGACCGGCGCCGGCTCCGGCTCGCAGCGGCCGAGCCGGCGCTGCTAGAAGGCATCGAGTAATGCTCGTGCTCGCCTTCGACACCGCGACGGACGTCGCGACCAGCGCCGTTCTTCGAGACGGGGAGGTCCTCGGCGAGCGAACGTCCAGGCCGAGCACTGTCCTCGAGGATCTCGATGCGCTTCTCCGCGGCATCGACGCGGCGCCTGCCGACGTCGACGCACTCGTCGTGGGGACCGGACCCGGCAGCTTCACGAGCACGAGGATCGGCCTCGCGGTCGCGCGAGGGCTCGCGCTCGCCCTCGAGGTTCCTGCCGCAGGCGTATCCACGCTGGACGCACTCGCGTCCGCGCAAGGCGGAGCGTTCCCGATCATCGACGCGCGCCGGCGGGAGGTGTTCGTCGACGGCCCGCGGGCGGTCGAGCCCGACGACCTCGAGCTCGAGCACGGCGCGCTGTGTATCGGGAGCGGCGCCATTCGCTACCGGGCGACGATCGAGCGCAAGGGCGCGCACGTGCCCGCCGACGACGACCCTCTACACGTCCCACGCGCGCGCCTCCACGCTGCGCTCGCGCACGAGTTCGGCTCCGCGGAGGAGATCCAGCCGATCTACGTCCGTACGCCGGACGCGAAGGTCATGAAGGAGCTCCCGACGCGGTGAACGACCATGCCGCGATCAGGCGCTGGGACGCCGTGGTGCTGCGTCCTCAGTTGCGCCCACATCGGCAATATGGGTGCTCCCTGCGTCCCTGCCTCACGGCGTCCATCCTCCTCGCGACGGGCGGTCGCCACGTTGGGATCTCCTCGTGAAGATCGAGCTCCGCCGGATCGAGCCGCGCGACCTCGACGCGGTCGACGGGATCGAGCGAGCGTCGTATCCGACGCCGTGGTCGCGTGCCATGTTCGTCGCCGAGCTCCGAAAGCCGAGCTCCCTCGCCCTCGGCGCGTACTCCGAGGAAGAGGAGCTGGTCGGCTACGCGTTCGTCTCTCGGTACGTCGACGCCTGGCACGTCATGAACGTCGCCGTCGCCATGGACTACCGTCGCCGCGGTATCGCGACCACGCTGCTGGAGCGGCTCTTCGAGATGACGGCGACCGATCCGCGGAGCGGGTACACGCTCGAGGTCCGCGTCTCGAACCTCGAGGCCATTCGGCTCTACGAGCGGCTCGGATTCGAATCGCGAGGCATCCGCCGCGGCTACTACACCGACAATCGCGAGGACGCGCTGATCATGTGGCGCGAGCCGGCCACGACCGAGCAGGCTTCGTGATTCTCGGGATCGAGACGTCGTGCGACGAGACGGCGGCAGCGGTCGTGACGAGTGGCGGCTACGTGCTCTCGTCTCTCGTCTCGTCGCAGGCCGATCTCCACACCCGGTACGGAGGGGTCGTGCCAGAGGTCGCATCGCGTCGTCACCTCGACCTCTTGACTCCTGTGGTGCGGGAAGCGCTGCGTGCGGCCGGAGTGGCGCTCGACCAGGTCGAGCGCGTGGCTGTCACGCAGGGGCCGGGGCTCGTCGGCGCGTTGCTGGTCGGGGTGTCCGCGGCCAAGGCCGTCGCGTGGGCGCGCCGGCTTCCGCTCGTACCGGTCGATCACCTCGAGGGGCACATCGCGTCGCTCTACCTCGAGCCCGATCCCCTCGAGCCACCGTTCCTCTGCCTGCTCGCGAGCGGAGGCCATACCTTGCTCCTCGCCGTGTACGAGCGCGGCCGCTCGGAGCGACTGGGGACGACGCTCGACGATGCAGCCGGCGAAGCCTTCGACAAGGGCGCACGCCTCCTCGGCCTGGGCTACCCGGGAGGCGCTGAGATCGACCGGATCGCAAGCGACGGAGATCCGGACTCTTTCGCGTTCCCCGTCGCCAGGGTTCCCGGGCTCGACTTCTCGTTCTCCGGGCTCAAGACGGCACTGCTGTACGCGGTGCGCGATCTCGGCGAGGAGGAGACCGAGCGCCGGAAGGCGGATCTCGCGGCTTCATACCAGCGCGCGATCGTGCGCGCGCTCGTGCAGCGCATCGACGCCGCTGTGTCGCAGACGGGCCTCGACCGCATCGCGGTCGTCGGCGGCGTCGCCGCGAACTCCGAGCTTCGCGCCGCGCTTCCGAACGTCCGTTTCGCGCCGCTCGAACTGTGTACCGACAACGCCGCGATGATCGCCTCTCAAGCGCGGTACGTCGAGGCGCTTCCGTACCCTCGCTACCTTGCGCTCGATGCATATGCGTCTCTCACGTAACGTCGGCCTGACGGCTGCGGCCGTTCTCGTCCTTCTGCTCACGGCCGGTGCGCATGCCCAGGAACCGCCCGCCTCGTCGCTCGACGAGGCCGGATGGCAGGGCGTGCTGGGTGTGCGCGCCGCCGTCTCGACGGCGCAGCGGTACGTCGTCGTGCTCGAGGCTCCCTCCCTTGCGGATCGCGTGCAGGTCGCGGGCGGCCGCGCCTCGGAGGCTGAGATGCGCGGGTGGACGGCCACTGCCGTGGCGCAGCAGGAGCAGTTCCTGGCCCGCCTGTCCGCCGCCGGAGCGCGTATCGCCCCCGAGCACCGGTACGCGAAAGTGCTCAACGGCTTCTCGGCCCGGCTCGACCCGACGTCGCTCGCGCTCCTCGATCGAGATCGCGAGGTCGAGGGAGTCTTTCCGGTGCGAATCGCCTATCCCGCGCAGGCCGACCCCTCCGGAGGCGTTCTGCCGTCCTCGGTCGCAGATCTCGAGATCCCGGGTCTCGACGGCACCGGAGTCACCGTGGCGTTGCTCGACACGGGGGTCGACCCGTCACATCCGTACCTTCGGCGGAGCATTCTCGCAGGCGTCGACGTCATCAACCCGGGCAGCGGCGGGATCGCGCAGCCGCATCCGACGATTCCCGGGCGGCCCGAGCGCCACGGGACCGAGCTCGCCGGCATCATCACGGGATCCGAAGGGCCCGACGGGCTCCACGGGATTGCGCCCGGAGCCTCGATTCTCCCGGTGCGAATCGCGGGCTGGCAGGCGAATGCGGAGGGCGGCTACACCGTCTACTCCCGCACGGACCAGATCCTGGCCGGCCTCGAGGCCGCGGTCGACCCGAACGACGACGGAGACGCTCACGACGCCGCACGCATCGCGTTGCTCGGCGTCGTGGAGCCGTACGCCGCGTTCCCCGACGGGCCGCTGGCGCGAGCCGTCTCCGGGGCGGCCACCCTCGACACTCTGACCATCGTCCCGGCGGGGAACGACGGTCGTGCGGGTCCGGGGTACGGGAGCATCGCCGGCCCGGGCGGCGCACCAGCCGCCTTGACCGTCGCAGCCGCGGACGGCCGCCTTGCCGCCCCGACCGTGCGCGTCCACGTCCGCGCCGGGCTCCGGGTGCTGTTCGAGGACGTCGTTCCACTGGGTGGGGCGCCCTCGGACACGGTGACCGCTGGAGTCGTGCTCGTGAATCGAGCGACGGCGAGGAAGGGGATCTCCGGGCTCTTCTCGACGGACGGCGTCTCGAGCGTCGCGGGTAGCGCGGTGCTGCTTCCCCGTCGCGTGCTCTCCGACGACACGGTCGAAGAGGCGACCGCGGCGGGCGCTCTCGCTGTCGTCGTCGACGGCCCTCTTCCGGCAGGGGCGTTCAGCCTCGACGTTCCGGCCGGCGTACCGGTCGTAGGGCTCGAGAGTGGCCTCGTTCGCGAGATTCGCGCCTTGATCGCCGCGGGCGTGCCTGTGACCGTCGCGGTCGGGGGCGTCGACATCGCCGAGCGCGAAGGCGGGGGCTCGATTGCGGCGTTCTCGTCGCGTGGGCTCGCATTCGACGGTGGGCTCAAGCCCGATCTGGCCGCGCCGGGCGTGTCGGTGCCAACCTCCGAGCCGGGACGCGGCGACGAGGGTGAGATCCGGTTCGGAACGGTGAGCGGTACGAGCGCCGCTGCGGCGGTGACCGCCGGCGTCGCGGCGATCCTGGCACAGGGACGGCCGGACGTCGGGGCGATCGGGCTCCGGGGCCTCCTCGTCGGCTCCGCGCAGCGGGCCGATCTCGACCCCACTGCCTCGGGCGCGGGACTCGTCGACCTCCGCGCAGCTGCGCAGCTGGAGGTCGTCGCGGATCCGGCGGTCGTCTCGTTCGGCACGGTGACGAAGAGCTCGTCGGGAATCGAGCGCATCGTGCAGATCCGCAACATCTCGACACGCCGTCGCGTAGTCTCGATCGGGAATGCGTCTCTGGCGCCGAAAGGCGTCGAGATCACCTTGGAGCCCGAGCGCGTGCGGCTGCGGCCGGGGGGCCGCGCCGACGTCCTCGTTCGCGCCGACACCTTCAACCTGTCCGACGAGGCCGGGATCGCGACAGGAGAGCTCGTCCTTCGAGCCGGAGGTGCTCCAGAAGTGCGGGTCCCGTGGGCGGTGGCGGTGCCCGCGCAAGTCGATCTCCTATCACGGGTAACACTCGTCCCGACCGACGAGCGCGTGTCCGATGCGACACCCGCGGTGCTGTCGCTCATCGCGGGCGCCGTGACTCCGACTCCCCATCCTCAGGTACGGGCGGTCGAGCTCCTCGAGGTGCAGCTCTGGCGCGGCCAGACGCTCCTCGGCGTGCTCGCGAGACGCCGCGAGCTTCTTCCCGGCCGCTACGCGTTCGGACTGACAGGTAGGTCGGCGAGCGGCGAGCGACTGCGGCGAGGCGCATACTCGGTCCGCGTCGTCGCCTGGCCCGGGGACGGCACGCGCAGGCAGTCCGAGACGGTCGAGTACCGCGTCCGCTAAGCATCCGACTCGCCCTATACTCGCCACCGTCCAGTCGAGCCAGGAGGCACCGCTCCATGTCAACTGCTGCGGCGGAGTCCCATCTCCGCGAGAACCCGTTCGAGCTCGCCAAGGCGCAGCTCCGCCAAGTTGGCGAGATATTCGCGCTCGATCCGAACCTGATCCGCGTTCTCTCGCAGTGCAAGAAGGCAGTCGAGGTCTCGATCCCTGTCGCGATGGACGACGGGTCGATCGGTGTCTACGAGGGGTACCGCGTGACGCACAACATCGCGCGAGGCCCGTCCAAGGGAGGCATCCGTTACCACCCGGACGTGACGCTCGACGAGGTCAAGTCGCTCTCGATGTGGATGACGTGGAAGTGCGCGCTCATGGGACTCCCGTTCGGAGGCGCCAAGGGCGGAGTCGTGTGCAATCCGAAGACGCTCTCGGTGGGAGAGCTCGAGCGCCTCACCCGGCGCTACACGAGCGAGATCATCAACGACATCGGGCCGGAGCGGGACATCCCGGCGCCCGACGTCGGCACCGACGGCCGGGTGATGGCCTGGATCTTCGACACGTACTCGATGAACAAGGGACACTCCGTGCTCGGAGTCGTGACCGGAAAGCCGCTCTCCGTCGGAGGCTCTCTCGGTCGCGTCGAGGCGACCGCCCGCGGATCGCTCTACTGCATCCAGGCCCTCTCGGTGAAACAGGGCCGGCGGCTCGACGAGTACTCGGTTGCGATCCAGGGCTTCGGCAACGTCGGGGCGAACCTCGCCCGACTGCTCGACGACGGAGGAGCCAGGGTCATCGGCGTATCGGACTCGCAGTCCGGTGCCCACAACCCGAACGGGCTCGACGTGCCGGCTGCACTCGCCCACAAGCAGGAGCATGGAACGCTCGCCGGGCTCGCCAACGCCGAAGCGGTGACGAACGAGGAGCTCATCGAGCTCCCGTGCGACATCCTCGCGCCATGCGCGCTCGAGCAGGTCGTGACCGAGGAGAATGCGGACAGGGTCAAGGCGACGGTGATCTGCGAAGGGGCGAATGGGCCGGTTACGCCGGCGGCCGACACGATCCTCGAGGACCGTGGGATACTCGTGCTTCCCGACGTCCTCGCGAACGCCGGCGGCGTCATCGTCTCCTACTTCGAGTGGGTGCAAGGGCTCCAGGAGTACTTCTGGAGCGAGGACGAGGTCAACGCGAAGCTTCGAGACATCGTCGCTCGTGCGTTCGAGGAGGCGTGGCATACGCGTGACAGCCACGAGACCTCGCTCCGGATGGCGTCGTACGGGCTGGCCGTGCAGCGGGTCGCCGAGGCGACGACGACGAGGGGCCTCTACCCCTAGGAGCTCATGACGTCTGCGGCGCCGCCCGGATTCGCCGATGACCACTGTGACGCTCTACACGGCCGAGGGGTGCCTCCTCTGTAAGCGTGCGCTCGAGGTCGTCCGGGGGGCTCAGAGCGAGCTCGGCTTCGACCTCGAGCTCGTCGACATCGCCGGCAGTCCAGATCTCGAAGCGCGGTATCGCGAGCATCTGCCAGTCGTGGAGATCGGCGGTGAGCGCGCCTTCACGTACTTCGTCGATGCCGACGCGCTGAGGAGACGTCTCGCCGGGTGACGGTTCCGGCGGCCGCCGGAGAGGGGCCGCTGGCAGAATCGTGACGATTTGTCACAAACCTTCGACAGGGGGAAAACGTGCCCGAACGCTTGACCGTCGGTGTCGCCGCTCGTCTCAGCAGGTATCTCCAAGTCCTCACCCAGGCCAGGAAGATGGGGAAGGAGCGGATCTCCTCGCAAGAGATATCCGAGTACACGAACATCAACGCGACGCAGATCCGGCGCGACCTATCGGCGTTCGGCAAGTTCGGGAAGCGAGGGGTGGGCTACCGCACCGAAGCGCTCCTCGACGAGATCCGCCAGATCCTGCGCACTCAGGGCCAGCACAACATCGCTCTCGTCGGCGCGGGCCGGCTCGGAAGCGCCATCGCGAGCTCTCCGATCTTCGCCGAGCACGGGATCAACGTGGCCGCGATCTTCGACATCGATCCCGAGAAGATCGGTCAGCGCATCAGCGATCTGGAGATCAGCTCGAACGAGGAGATGGCCGAAGTCTGTCGTGAGCGCAACATCATCGTCGGCGTGATCGCGGTCCCGGCGGACACCGCCCAGGATGCTGCGGACGCGTTGATCGGCTCGGGCGCAAAGATCATCTTCAACTACTCCGAGGCGCTCCTCGACGTCCCCGCGGACGTCAACGTTCACACCTCCAACCCAGCCGGCGACCTGCTCTACGCGCTCTACTTCCACCTGACGTAGACGTCGCTGGTCCGCGGCTGTCGATCGCAAGTAACAACATGTAACTTTCTCGACCGCTCGCGCGGACGTACCTCGGAGCCGCGGGCCCGGCCGGCGATTCGCGTCGCCAGGATCCAAGTAACAACTTGTAACGTGCGACGAACGGCTTCCCGCGGCGAGCGACGTTCGCGCAGGATTGGGGACGTGAAGATACTTCTTCTGGCACGGGTACCTCCTGGGCGGGACGGGCTCGAACGTGTACACCCGCCAGCTCGCTCGCGAGTGGTCTCGCGCGGGGCACGACGTCACCGTCCTCTCCCAGGAGTCGCATCCCGAGCGCTACGACCTCGGCGGCGCAGAGGTCGTGCGTCCGGACGTGCGAGGCTTGCTGCCCGTCTTCGTCCTCGACCGCTACGAGGGCTACTGCGTCAAGCTTCTGCAGGACTGCTCGCGCGAAGAGCTGGACGACTGGGTGGAGGCGAACGCCTCCGCGATCCGGGAGCGGCTTCCCGCCGACCTCGTCTTCTGCAACCACGTGCTTCTCGGCGGCGCCGTGGGCGAGGCGAGCGGCACGAGGTACGCCGTCAAGGCGCACGGCTCCGAGCTCGAATACTCGATGCGCGGCCGTCCCGACCTCGGGGCGTGGGGGCGGACGGTGCTCGAGCGAGCCGTGGCAGTGTTCGTCGGCTCTGCGCACATCCGCGACGTGCTCGAGGACGTCTGTGGCCACGTCGATCGCGTGCACGAGGTTCCACCAGGCGTCGACGTCGACGCCTGGCGTCCTCGGCCCCGCGAAGACGCGCTCGCGGCACTCGTCGACGAGGCCCGGCGAGATCCGCCGAATCCGGGGAACACGAACGAGCGACTCCCGGACGAGGGGAACGCCGAGCGTCTCGCCGACTTCCTCCGAGGCGACGCTCCGGTCGTCGTCTACTTCGGGAAGCTCCTCTTCAACAAGGGGGTGCACGTGCTGCTCGAGGCGCTCGCCGGCGTCGCCGACGCTCGAGCCGTCATCGTCGGCTTCGGTGATTACCGCGCCGAGCTCGAGGGTATGGCCGATCCGGCGAGAACGCTCTTCACGGGTCCGCTCGAGCACCGCCACCTCGTCCACCTCCTCGCGCTCGCCGACACGTGCGTCGTTCCCTCGATCTTCCCGGAGGCCTTCGGCATGGTCGCGGCAGAAGCTGCCGCGGCCGGCTGCCCGCCTCTCGTCGCCCGCCACTCGGGCCTCGCCGAGATCGCGGAGGGGCTCGAGGCGGAGTACCCGCCCGAGCTCCGAGAGCTCGCGGCATTCGCGATCGGGGACGCGTCGGAGCTTCGCGAGAAGATGGCAACGCTGCTTGCCCTGCCGGTCTCGGATCGAGAGCGGATCTCGTCGGCCGCACGCCGAGCTGCCGTTGCGCGGTGGAGCTGGTCGAGCATCGCCCAGCGGCTCCTCGACGTGGCCGTATCGGAACCTCGACCCCGTTGATTCCCCTGAGCGTTCAACTACTGTTGTCCGCCCATGGGTACCGCTCACTTATCGCTCGCGGTCGCGGGGGAAACCATGTTTCCCCACGTTTGTCCGCGACCGGAGTTCGCTTCCGCGAACTCCGGTCTTGCGAAAGTTCCGCGTACCCCCTTCTTTCTGAGAACGTGGGGAACCTCCAGGTTCCCCACACCCTTCCACACCCATGGGCCGGAGACGGCCCATGGGTGACGAGCAGAGGGTCTCGCCCGACGAGCTGATCGCGGAGGCGCGTGCGCGGTTCGAGTCCGCGACGGACTTCACGGTCGCCGTCGAGGAGGAGCTCGCGATCCTCGACCCGGACACGCTCGACCTGACGAGCCGATTCGAGGACGTCCAGGCAGCCTCACGCGGGACCGCACTCGAGGAGCACCTCGTCGGCGAGCTGATCGCGGCCGAAGTCGAGATTCGCACGGGCCGCCAGGAGGCCTTCGCCGATGTTCCCGCGGCCATGTCCGAACGGCGCGCCGAGCTTCGCGCGCTCGTGGAGCCGATGGGCCTGCTTCTCGGCGCAACGGGGACGCACCCCTGGGCGGACTGGAAGAAGCAGCGGATCATCGACACGCCGCATTACCGGAGGAACGACGAGCTGCTCCGCTACGTCGTCTGGCGCAACAACACTTTCGGGATCCACGTTCACGTGGCCGTCAGAGGCCCGGATCGCGCCATTGCCGTGACCGCGGCGATGCGCAACTTCCTCCCGGAGCTCCTCGCGCTGTCGGCGAGCTCGCCGTTCGTCGAGAACGTGAACACCGGCCTGCACTCAGCCCGGACACAGATCTTCACCCGCTTCTTCCCGCGCTGCGGCGTTCCGGACGCGTTCTCGTCGTGGAGTGAATACGAGGGCTTCGTCCGCTTCCTCTACGAAACCGGATCGATCACCGAGCACACGCAGCTCTGGTGGAGCGTGCGCCCGCACTTCGCGTTCCCGACCGTCGAGATCCGCATCTGCGACGGCCAGCCCGAGCTCGGCGAGGCGCAGTCGCTCGCCGCGCTCGCGACCGCGTTGACGGCACGCTGCGCCCGCGCGTATGACGAGGGTGACCCCGTGCGGCCTCTGCCTCACCGGCTGATCGAGGAGAACTTCTGGCGGGCGATCCGCTATGGGCTCCCCGGCGAGCTGCTCGACTTCGAACGCCGCGAGCCGATTCCCGCGAGACAGCGGATCGAGGAGCTCATCGAGTGGGTGTTGCCCGTGGCCGAGGAGATCGGTGCCGCCGCCTACCTCGCCGTGCCCGAGCGAAATGCTGCGGAGCGGCAGATCGAGCGCTTCGAGGACGGCATGTCGCTCGAGGAGATCTACGCCGAGCAAGTGCGCGCCACGGAGACGATCGGTGGGTGAGAGCGGGCTTCCGTCGGAGGAGGAGCTCCGCGAGGCGCTCGACAAGGTAGGCGTGGCCGACGTTCTCCTGCAGGCGGTCACGGCGACTGCGTCGCTGGGCTTCCGGCGGGTCTCGCCGGAGGCACGCGACCTACCCCAGGCGAGGCTGGCGATCGAGTGCATTCGGGCACTCGAGCCGGTTCTGCGCGAGGGCGGCGTCGACGAGGCCGTCGTGCGCGACCTCGAGCAGGCGAGGGCGAATCTGCAGCTCGCGTATGCGAAGGCGGTCTCCGAGGAGCGAGACCGAGGTCAGCGATCCAAGCGGTTGAGAATCGGGCGCGGGCGGGTACTAGACTCGACATGCGATTTCGCAAGGACGCAAGACTCGACCCGTCTCAGGTCGAGGACATGCGAGGGCGCCGCGGGATGGGAGGAGGGCCGATCGCGCTCGGCGGCGGAGGGATCGTCGGAATCATCGTCCTCCTCGCGATCGTCCTTCTCGGTGGCAACCCTCTGGGAGGCGAGACGGGGGGCCTGGGCGGTCTCGCCGGCGAGACCGCCGGCACGGCAGCTCCCTCGGCGACCATCTCCGAGTGCCAGACGGGGCAGGACGCCAATGAGCGCGAGGACTGCCGGATCCTCGGCGTCGTCAACAGCGTCCAGGCGTACTGGGGGAGCGCGTTCCGCGGGTACGAGCCGGCGAACACGCGCTTCTTCGAGGACTTCACGTCGTCCGGCTGCGGTCAGGCGTCGTCCGCCATGGGGCCCTTCTACTGCCCGAGGGATCAGCGTGTCTACATCGACCTAGGCTTCTTCGACGAGCTCGAGTCGCGCTTCGGCGCCAGCGGTGGCCCGCTCGCGCAGGCGTACGTGCTCGCGCACGAGTACGGCCACCACATCCAGAACCTGACCGGTGTGCTCCGGCGCCCCGACGCGCAGGAACTCGGATCACAAGGAGGTGCAGTGCGAATCGAGCTCCAGGCCGACTGTCTCGCAGGCGTATGGGTCGCGAATGCCCTGCGCACGGGGTTCATCGAGGATCTCACGCGCGCCGACATCCAGGACGGGCTCAGCGCGGCCGCCGCGGTCGGCGACGACCGCATTCAGGAGCGCGTCCAGGGGAGAGTCACGCCCGAGTCGTGGTCGCACGGCTCGGCCGAGCAGCGCCAGAGCTGGTTCGTCCGCGGCATCGAAAGCGGCAGCGCAAATGGCTGCAACACGTTCGAAGGTCGAATCTGAGAGCGAAGGAGGCAGGCATGGGTCTCGAAGACATACTCGGACAGGTCCTGGAACAGGCGGGGGGCGACGCCTCGGGCGCGCAAAGCGGCGACGGCGGAGGCGGCCTGAACGACCTTCTCAGCCAGCTCGGCGGCGGGGGATCCCAAGCTGGCGGAGCCGCGGGTGCTGCCGGCATGGCCGGAGTCATCGGCGCCCTGGCGCCGATGGTGGCCGGTTTCCTCGAGGACGGTGGCCTCGAGAAGCTCTTGAGCGGGTTCCAGAGCGCGGGCCTGGGCAAGCAGGCCCAGTCGTGGGTCGGTACGGGCCCGAACGAGTCGATCTCCGGCAGTCAGGTGGACCAGGCGCTGTCTCACGAGCAGATCGCAGGCATGGCTGCGGAACTCGGGCTCACGCCCGAGCAGACGTCTGACGTGCTCGCCGGCGTCATCCCGGGTGTCGTCGACAAGGTGACGCCGGACGGGCAGGTTCCGACGACCGAGGAGCTCGCCGCGCAGCTCGGTGGCTGACGAGAAGTGGCGAGCAACCTCGCCGCTTGTGATACATAATCGGCCGCGCCGGGGCGACTCGGCGCTCACTTTGTGACGGCAACAGCGCCGAAAAGTCCGAATCGCTTACGCGACGGACTTTTCGGCGGGAGAGCAGGAGAACCGGAGGACCATGGACTTTTTCGTTGACCACGCCGTCGGATTCGCGCTCGCGTGCGCGGCCGTGGCGGTTCTGTACGGGCTGTACCTGACCTGGTGGCTGCTGAAGCAGCCGGCCGGGAACGAACGGATGCAGGAGATCGCACGGGCGGTGCAAGAGGGCGCAGCCGCCTACCTGCGTAAGCAGTACACGACCATCGCCGTCGTCGCGATCGTCCCGTTCTTCCTGCTCGGCTTCTACGACAAGCTCGGATGGGGCGCCGCCTTCGGCTTCCTCATCGGCGCCGTGTTCTCGGCGGCGGCGGGCTTCATCGGCATGAACGTCGCCGTCCGCTCGAACTCGAGGACCGCGGAAGCCGCCCGGGACGGGCTCCAGCCCGCGTTCAAGGTCGCCTTCCGCGCGGGCTCGGTCACGGGCCTCCTGGTCGTCGGGCTCGGCCTCCTCGGGGTCGCCGGCTACTACTGGGTGCTCACCGACTGGATCGGCAACAGCCCCGAATCGGCGGTGGACGACCTCATCGGCCTCGCGTTCGGCGGCTCGCTCATCTCCGTCTTCGCCCGTCTCGGCGGCGGCATCTACACGAAAGCTGCGGATGTCGGCGCCGACCTCGTCGGCAAGATCGAAGCGGGCATCCCCGAGGACGATCCACGCAACCCCGCTGTCATCGCGGACAACGTCGGCGACAACGTCGGCGACTGCGCAGGGATGGCGGCGGACCTCTTCGAGACGTATGCGGTCACGGCGGTGGCGGTGATGCTGCTCGGGATCGGCGTGGGACAGGAGAACCTCTGGCTCTACCCGTTCGCACTCGGTGGCATCTCGATTCTCGCGTCGGTGATCGGCACGTTCTTCACTCGGGTCGGCAGCGGGCAGAACGCGATCATCAACGCGCTCTACCGCAGCGTGATCGTCGCGACGATCCTCTCCGCGATCGGATTCATTCCCGTGACCATGGCCTACGACGGAGGGGACTTCGACTTCTGGAACCTCTACGGCTCGGCGCTCATCGGCCTCGCCGTGACCTTCCTCCTCGTCGCGATCACCGAGTACTACACGGGCACGCGCTGGAAGCCGGTGAAGGACATCGCGAAGGCCTCTCAGACCGGCCACGCGACCAACATCATCTCCGGGCTCGCCGTCGGGCATGCAGGCGACGGCGCTCCCGGTGCTCGTCATCGCGGCAGGAATCGTGGGTGCGTACTACACGGCGGGCGAGGCCCTCTACGGCATCGGGGTCGCGGTCATGGCCCAGCTCTCGATGACGGGGCTCATCGTCGCGCTCGACGCGTATGGCCCGGTGACGGACAACGCCGGCGGCATCGCCGAGATGGCGGATCTGCCAGAGTCCGTACGCGGGATCACCGACCCGCTCGACGCGGTCGGCAACACGACGAAGGCCGTCACCAAGGGCTACGCGATCGGCTCGGCCGGCCTCGCCGCCCTGATCCTGTTCGACGAGTACGTCCGCGGGCTGGGGGAAGAGGGGCTCGACACGCTCTTCTCGCTGAACGACCCCTGGGTCGTCGCCGGCCTGTTCGTCGGCGGTCTCATGCCGTTCCTCTTCGCCTCGCTGGCGATGCAGGCGGTCGGTCGCGTTGGCGGCCAGGTCGTTGAGGAGGTACGCCGTCAGTTCCGCGAGAACCCTGGGATCATGGATTACACGTCGCGGCCCGACTACTCGAAGGCGATCGGCATCGTCACGGGCTCCGCGATCAAGGAGATGATGGCTCCGGCGCTTATCCCCGTCGCAATCCCGATCGTCGTCGGGATCATCAGCGCGGAGATGCTCGGCGGGCTTCTCATCGGGACGATCGTCACGGGGCTCTTCCTCGCCATCGCGATGACCTCGGGCGGCGGCGCCTGGGACAACGCGAAGAAGACGATCGAGGACGGGCTCTACGGCGGGAAGGGGTCGGACGCCCACGCCGCCGCGGTCACCGGCGACACGGTCGGCGATCCGTACAAGGACACCGCCGGCCCGGCGATCAACCCGATGATCAAGATCGCGAACATCGTCGCGATCCTGATCATCCCGCTGCTCGTCTCGATCCACGGCTGAGATGACGCGCGAGGCCGGCGCGGGAGAGCTCCAGCGCCAGCCTCTCGCGTGAGGATGTCAGCAGCCTGGCAGCTTGAAGGAGGCGATCCTCGTCTGCCAACCGGCCGGCGAACTTGCCTGCCCTGCGGCCGTGTAGTACTCGTTGACGTACCAGAACGTGCAATCGTCCACGGGGTCGATGTTCATCGACGTATAGTCGCCCCACCTCGAGTTGGTGGTCGTCTGCACGCCCGACCCGTTGATGACGACGGCCTCACCCTGGGGCATCGTGCCGAGCGGGTCGCCGGCGAGCCGCCCCGTGTAGCGGATGCCCGGGAACACGGTCGTGGCGTCGACGACGCTGTAGCCGAGGGCCATGTTGCCCTTCTTGTCCTGGGCGATCGAGCCCATCCAGCGATGGACGCCGTCACTAGTTCCGGCGACCGTACCTTGCTGGTGGACCGAGTAGACGCCGCCCACTCGCCGGATCTCGTACCAGCGGGTACCGCCGAGGGCCGGCGCGGCCTCCACAGACTGGTTCGTCACGAACGACTCGTAGTTGCCGAAGTTGCGGTAGGCGAGCCGCCAGATCGGCCGCTGCCGGTAGGAGAGGATGTCGAGGAACTGCGCCGGGTTCGTGATCCCCGGTTGCGGCAGGCAGTCACGTGACGTCGGCGCACACGGGAAGATCGAGTCGAAAGGCGCCACCGGCAGCTGCGTCTTCAGGACGAGCGACGCAATGGGGGTCGACCGCCACTTGACGTCGAACTCCCAGATGTTCAGTGCGTCGAACGTCGCTCCGTATCCCGCTCCGTCGTCCTGCGTGCCGACGATCGGCGCTGGGGCCTCGTTCTTCGGCTGCTTGCCGTCGGTATCCGGCGGGAGTAGGCCGTCGCCGATGAGCTCGAGCGGCACCACCCTGGAGTCGAGGAAGAACTGCACGGCGCGGGCCTTGGGGTCGCCGTTGATCATCTTGTTCCGCTCGAGCCCGTAGACGCTGATTCCGTACTCGAACGCCGTGAGCCCGGACCCGAAGTCGCGCGTCGTGAGGACGTACGTGTCGCGCCAGACGCCGTACTTCGGGTAGTCGGGGAAGAAGAAGCCCCCGTCGACCGTGTCAGGCTGAGTGATGAACGCGTAGCGGAAGTAGGCGCCGGTCGGATCGCCGGTTTGCGAGACCGCTACGCAGTTGTAGAACGGCAGCGTCGGATCGTCCAACCCGCGCGTCGTGAACTGACTGAGGATCCAACGGTCGGTCGTCTGGTCATAGAGCACGATCGGGTCACCTGAGGGATCTGTGCAGTCGGGCACGGCGAAGCCTGCCCAGAGACTGCCGGTGTCGACCGGCCCGAGCAGAAGCGTGCCGGTCTTCGAATACACCGCGAACACGAGGTTGATCATCTCGACGTAGTGGCTCGGGCCCACGTCGCCGTTGGGATCCGGCGGATTGACGCGGAATCCGAAGACGTTGAAGTTGTCCTGGTTCGATAGCCCCTCGAAGTTCTGAATCGGCGAGGGGATTGCCAGGGCCTGCTGCCCACTGACAGCGCTAGTACCCGCTGTCGAGGCGGGACGTGCCGAACGCAGCGAGCTCGCCTGCGACTCGAAGTCCATTCCGTCCGGCCCGTGGCTGAGCGCTGCCTTGTTCACGGCCGGCGCCTGGCGGCCCTTTACCAGCTCCTTGAGTGGCTTCGAGACGTCGAAGGCCGCTGCCTCCGTGAACTTCGGACCCTTTACCTTCGGTGCAGTCGGGCCCGCCTGCGTCGTGCCCGCGGTGGCTATGAGGACCACTGCGGCGCTTGCCATGAGTGGGAGCGCAAACCTCCACGGCCGCGCTCCTCGCGAGTGCACTCTGTCCATGAGCGTCTCCCCTTTCGACGGATTCAGAGCAGAGCCGACGCTAAGGCCTCTTGCCTTTCCGGGCATACCCCTAAGGGGGCACGAGCGCGCCACTGGAGCCATCGCGATCCTCGTCGTAACGTTCGTCTTGACGAGGCCGAGGGACCTGCCGGGTGGCCTGGACCAACGGGCACACGCTTATGGCACCGCGAGGTCGGTTCGGATCGGGCATCACGCCAAAGATCGTGCGGTCGAGATCGACACTGGCATCCAGTAGACGCTCGCAAGCGCAGAGCTCTGCGGGCTAGCTCCCGGTGACTAGCCTTGAGGAGTGGCTGCGATCGAGGCGATCGACTTGCACCGGACCTACCGGACCAACACGGGTTCGATCCGCCGACGTCCGCTCGACGTCGAGGCGGTACGCGGAGTCAGCTTCGCAATCGAGGAAGGGGAGCTGTTCGGGCTCCTCGGCCCCAACGGGGCAGGCAAGACGACGACGATCAAGATGCTGATCACGCTCCTCATTCCCACATCAGGAACGGCCTACGTGCTCGGCCGCGACGTCGTGCGCGACGCACAATGGGTGCGCAGGCACATCGGCTACGTCTTCGGTGGCGAGCGCGGCCTCTACGAGCGGCTGTCGGGGCTCGACAACCTCCGCTACTTCGCGGAGCTCTACGGCATCGAGCCGAGCCTTCAGCGGAGGCGGATCGACGAGCTGCTCGAGCTCGTCGCTCTGAAGGGGCGTGAGAAGGAACGGGTGGAGGGCTACTCGCGAGGGATGAAACAGCGACTGCATGTCGCGCGCGGGCTCCTCCACGATCCGCCCGTCTTGTTCCTCGACGAGCCGACGATCGGACTCGATCCGGTGGGCGCCCGTGAGCTGCGGGCCATGATCGCCTCTCTCACCGAGGGCGGCAAGACCGTCCTCCTGACGACGCACTACATGTTCGAAGCAGACGCTCTCTGCGACCAAATCGCCGTGATCGCGAAGGGCAGGATCGTCGCCGAGGGGACGCCCGAAGAGCTCAAGTCTCGAGTTGCACAGGGTCGAGTCGTCGAGGTGGAGACATTCGGGATCGAAGAGCCTGCACTGGCGCGCATTCGCTCGCTCGCCGGCGTGAGGTCGGTGTCCGTGGAGGAGCGCGAGCAGGCCCAGGTGCTCATCGTCCAGTCGGCGGCCGACGTCGAACCGACCGCAGGGATCCTAGCCAGCCTGGACGGCACCACGATCGGGCGCATCTCCGCGCGTGAGCCGACGCTCGAGGACGCGTACGTCGCGCTCGTGACGGAAGGATGAGCGTGCGGCTGACGAGACTGATGGCGGTCTCCTGGCTCTTCCATGTGAAGAGTCTCTCGGCCTCCTCGTTCTTCCTGCTGACGGCGATCCTCCAGCCGGTCATCCTCGCGTCGATCGCGTTCTTCATGTTCGAGTCCGGGCAGCGCGAGGGCACCTTGCTGTACGTCGCGCTCGGGGCCGGACTGATGGGCATCTGGTCCTCGACCCTATTCGGCTCGGGAGGCTCGATCCAGTGGCAGCGGTGGCAGGGGACACTCGAGCTCTGCGTCGCGGCTCCGGCCGATTCCTCTGGGTCATGCTGCCGCTCACCGTGGCCACCGCCTCGATCGGCCTCTACTCGGTCGTGGCCACGCTCTCTGTGGGGCCGGCTCTTCTTCGGGATGCCTCTCGAGCTGGCCGAGCCGTGGCTCTTCGCCCTCGCGCTTCCGGTGACGATTCTGTCGCTTGGCCTGCTCGGCCTCGTTCTCGCCTCCACGTTCGTCCTCTATCGAAACGCAAACGCCTTCTCGAACCTGCTCGAGTACCCCGTCTGGCTCGTCACCGGGTTGCTCGTCCCGCTCTCGCTCCTCCCCGGCTGGGTCGAGTGGATCTCGTGGGTGCTCGCCCCCACCTGGGGCATCGAGGCCGTACGCAACGCTGCACTGGGCGGAGGTCAGGTCTGGCCCGCGATCGGGATGTGCGCGCTTCTGGGCGCCGTCTACCTCGCGCTCGGTGCAGTGTTCCTCCAGAACTTCGAGCGGCTTGCCCGCGAGAAGGCGACCCTCTCGCTGACGTGACAGCGGCCCTTCGCGTGTTCTTCGTGGGCGGCCGCATCTCGTACCACGCGCTCTTCAACTGGATCCGCCCCGGCATGTATGTCGCCACCATGCTGGGAGGCCCGCTCTTCCAGATCCTCTTCTTCACCTATCTCGGCCGCTACGCGACGAACCGCGGCGACGACTTCTTCATCGTCGGCAACGCGGTGCAGGTGTCGGCGATGGCCGGGATCTACGGGATGGTGATGGGGATCGCGAACGAGCGGTGGTACGGAACGCTCTCGCCGTTGCTCGCGACGCCGGCGAACCGGCTCGCGGTGTTCGGGGGACGCGCGCTGCCCTTCATCGCCAACGGGCTCGCCGTGTCCGCGTTTGGCTTCGCGGTCGGCTGGCTCTTCCTCGACTTCAGCCCCGCGTCGGGAAGTTTGCCCGCGCTCGCCGCGGTCGTCACGGTGACGGTCGCCTCCTGCACCGCGCTCGGGATGCTGGTGGGCTCGATCGGTCTGCGCGCGCGGGATGTCTTCTTCGCGGCCAACCTCGTCTACTTCCTCATGCTCCTGGTCTGCGGCGTCAACGTCCCGGTCGACGAGCTCCCGGCCTGGCTGGAGTGGATCGCCTACAAGCTGCCGATGACCCACGGCATCGAGGCCGCGCGCGAGATCTCGGACGGCGCGTCGCTGGGGGAGGTGTCCGATCTCGTCGCGGCGGAGGCGCTGATCGGGGCTGTCTACGCCGTCGCGGCGTATGGACTGTTCCGACTGTTCGAGCACGAAGGCCGCCGCCGCGGCTCCCTGGAGACGTTCTAGTCTCTCCAAGATCGGGCACAATGGACCAACCATGAGGTGGAGATTCTCGATCGGTGTGCTTGCGATGGCGCTGATCGGTTGTATGTCGGCAGCGGCCGGGACGCAGCCGAGCATGTTCCCGCTCGCCGACGGCAACCGCTGGACGTTCCGGAGCACGGTCGTCGGCGGGGTGCGGACGGTCGCCGTTGAGCAGCGGCCTGGCGGGCTCGTGCTGAACGGCTTCCCCGGCGTGGGACCGCTTCGTGTCCGCACGACCGGCCGGACGGTCGAGGCCTGGGACACTGCCGATCGGCGCTGGGAGGCGCTGCTCCGCTTCGGTGCGCCGACCGGCTCCGCGTACCGCGTCTCGCTCGGCGAGGCGCCGCTCTGGCGTGGCGCCCTCGTGTCCGTGGCGTCGAAGAAGACCACGGTGCACGGCAGCGGCGGGCGCGCCTACCGCGCGTGCACGCAATTCACCCTGCGCCCGCCCGCGAAGCTGGCCGACGCAGGCGTCCTCGAGCTGTCTTTCGCGCCCGGCGCCGGTCCCGTCAACTGGGTGGAGCAAAGCATCGCCGGGCCGAGGGAGTGGGCGCTGGCGTCATATCGCCCGGGCACCGGGCACCGCCGGGTAGCGGCCGAAGAGTGAGGGGCGCCGGCCTGGCCGGCGCCCCTTTTCTGGCCCCTCAGTCCTGCTTGAGGGTGACGTTCTTGTTCGTGTTGCAGGCCCGCACCTTGACGTCGTCGACGTACCAGCCGTCGACGCCGGTGCAGCCGTCCATGCCGAAGTCGAAGCGGAGCACGATGCTGTCGCCCGGCTTGACGCCGGCCAGGGTGAGGTCGACCTGGACTGGCCCCAACTGCTGAAGACCTCGCCGCCGTCCGTTCCCGTGTAGCCCGGCTGCCCCTGCAGCGGGTTCGTGTTCCCCTGAGCGGCCGTGTTGAGCGTCGCGTTGTAGGGGTTGAATTGTGAACGCGGACGCCGGGATGACGGTGTACGGACCGCCGTTGATGCTGAGCTTCAGGTTGCCGCCGTCCCAGCCCTGCTCGGTGGCGATGTAGTGCTCGAAGGTCAGCCGCGGGCTGAGGATCGCCGCGTTCGGCAGGTCGATCGACGGGCTCTGCAGCCGCATGACGCCGGAGACGTCACCGGCTCCGCCGTCACAGTTGCCGATCTGGAGGTCCTCGCCGAAGGCCGCCGACCCTGCACGGCCTGCCGGGAGCGAGGTCGCATGGGCCCAGTTCGTGCCCGGCCAGCCGGCGAACACGCCCTGGTTGCTCAGCGTCCACCCTGCGAGGCCGTCCTCGAAGTCCTCGTCGTAGAAGGTCGGAGGATTCTTCTGGTTCGCACACAGGTCCGGCGTGTTCGGATCCAGCAGTGGCTTGAAGGCGCACTGCTCCGTCGGATCCGCCGTGAGCTCGACGGCCTCTGCCATTGCCGTCACCGCCGCGCAGTCGCGCCGCCGAGATGATCTCGACCGGACGGGCCCGCGGGCGTAGTCGTCGTGCTCAGTCCTTCGAGGTTCACCCCGATCAGGTCCGAGCAGGACTGCTCGAGCGCCTCGGCGTGATCCACGAAGTCGGTCGTCGGCGTCTGGTAGAGGGACTGCGCGCGGAAGTAGACGTGCGCCGCCTTCGTGAGGCCGATCGCGCTGACGGTCACGCCGTTGTACATGCCGCCGTCCACGAGCAGCGCGTAGCCGTGGTTCGGGACGCCCGAGTTCGAGTGGACGCCGCCATTGTCGTCGGGAGTGCAGTGATACATCCCGTCCGTGACCTTGCCCGGGTCGTTGATGCAGTTCGGGTTCCACAGGTCGCGGATCGCACCGCCGAACGCGGTCGCGTCCTCGCCCTGAAGCCACCGGTACGAGTCCTCGCTGGTCGTTCCCAGGCCGACCCGGAGCGTGACGTTCACGCCCGGCAGCTTGCCCTTGATCAGGTTTCCGTGAAGCGTCGTGATGCGGACCGACGGGATCGTGATCGTGGGATCCACGCCGCCCAGAGGGCCGGCGAAACGGGCAGGTTGTCCGCCACGAGACGGCGATTGCGCCGGCGTTCTGGGCGTTCTTGACCTTGACCGTGAAGCCGCAGACCTCCGCGGTCGACGAGCGCGATGTTGCCGGAGACATCCGCCCCGTTCGTAAGCGGCGAGCAGGCATCGGTGGTGGTGGGGCCCGGTGCCGCGGTGTCATCCAGCCCGAGCACCACGTTGCCGGTGATGCCGGTCGTGGTCAGGGGCGGGCCGAACTGAGCGGCGGCCGCGTTGCAAGAGCGCGCGATGTCCGCCGGGCTGTTGATGAGACGTTCGGCCGTGGAGCCGTGTGCGTCGAGCACCCATCGGCGGAGCGGACGGCGTCCGGGAGGTCCGTGCCGGCCCCGTTCAGCAGGTCGACGGTTTCGCCCCAGATGTCCGAGTACGACTCGTTGAGCGCGCCCGGCTGCCACTGGTAGATGAGGTTGTGCGTGAACTCCGTGTACGCGTGGCCCCATTCGTGTGCGACCACGTCGTCGGACGTGACGCCGTTGCAGTAGTTCGTCGTGGCGCCGTTCCAGTTGGCGTTCGGGCAGGCGATCGTCGGGTCGTTGTTGACCGACTGCATCTCCGCGCCGGCTCCGTCGTACGAGTCGCGCCCGAAGGCGTTGTCGAAGAAGCGGTACGAGTCGCCGCTGAAGTTGACGATGTTCTGCTGGTCGCCGTTCAGCGAGCCGGGGAACGGATCGCTCTCCTGCCAGACCTGGTTGCCTGTATTCATCTCGAACAGGCGCCGGAAGAGCGCGTTGTCGATCGTCGAGAAGCGGTTGACGATCTTGCCCGCGTTCGCATGCACGAAGACGACGTCGCGCACGCTGGAGCCGTTCGTGACCTCGACCTTGTAGACCAGCTGGCTCGTCCCCTCCGCACCGCGGACGAGGCCGGTTCGATAGACGTTGAGCTCGTTCGAAGCCGCACGCAGGTCGCCGGCGGCCAGCGTTGCCCCGCCCGGCGGATCCGCGACGACCGCGGCGATCGCCCGCTCGGCCGCAGCTGACGCACTCAACTTCCCGTTCGTGTCGATATCGATGTCCGGGACGCCGACGCCGTTGACTGCCGTGAGGTTGCCGTCCTTGTCGACGTGGGCGCGGATCTGCGCGCCGAAGACTGGTATGCCCTTGTAGACCTGCTCGTAGGAGACGTGTGAGGCGCCGTACTGATCCTCGGCCGATTCGGTCCGGACGAGCTGGCCTTGATCGCTGACGCCGAACAGCGCGCCGTACTCGGCGAGGAACCCTTGTGCTTTGCCCTGCGGTGTCGGGCTCGAGTTGCCCGGCTGCAGATCGCCGTTCTTGCCTGCTCGAGCGAAGCCCACGAACCCAGTGCTCTTCTTCGTGCTGACGGTTACCGAGCCTCGAGCGTTTTGCTTGAGACGCTCGAGGAGCGCCGGGTCGGGCTTCGATTTGGCTTTGACGGCCTTCGCGGACGTCGCGCCCTGGCCGCTCGACGCCACGAAGACGACGAGCACTGCGGCAGCGACGGCGAGTACTCCGAAACGCCTTGCTGACTTCATGTCACTCCCTTCTTGTGAGGAAGCAGCGGCCGCGCGCCGCAGCGGCCGGCAGGAGCCGACCAGTACCCGGAGCAGGCTTTCTCAATTGGCCTGCCAGGGCCACGCAAGTGACGCGCATGCTTCGTCTCCCTCCTGTGCCCTGCCGCCAGGCGGCCAGAGCAGGCTGCTTATCTCACATCGAGCTACGCAGGTCAATCCCTCGCGCGGGGACAGTGACGCCCGATCACACGCGACAAGCGACGACTCGGCGTCGTCGTGGCCGAACACGCGAATCGAGCAAGACACCCGCGTCTATCGTCAGGAGTAGGCTTCGCCGCCGTGCCCGGTCGCCGCCGCAGGCGCGAGGTGGAGATGGAGCGCGTGCTCGGCACGCCGGCGCTCTTCGCCACCGCGTACGGCAACGTCGGCTCGTCGATCTACTACGCGCTCGGCCTGACCGCCGTCTACGCGCTCGGTCTCACGCCGCTCGTCTTCGTCGTCGCCGGCATCGTGTTCGCCGCGACCGCGGCTACGTACGCCGAAGGCACCGCCCGCTTCCCCGAAGCCGGAGGCTCGGCGAGCTTCTCGCGGCACGCGTTCGACGAGCTCGTGAGCTTCACGGCGGGCTGGGCGCAGATGCTCGTCTACGTCGTCACTGTCGCCGTTTCCGCGTTCTTCGTGCCGCACTACCTGTCGATCTTCTGGGAGCCGCTTCGCACGAACCCCTGGGACATCGTCGGCGGCGCGATCGTCATCGTCGTGCTGGTCGCCTTGAACGTCGTCGGCGTGCAGGAGGCGGCGAAGCTCTCGATCTCCCTCGCCGTCGTCGACTTCGCGACGCAGATCCTGCTCGTGGTCGTCGGCTTCGCGCTCGTCTTCAGCCCCGAGACCCTCGTCGAGAACGTCCACTGGGGCGTGGCGCCCACGTGGTCGAACCTCGCGATCTCGATTCCCGTGGCGATGCTCGCGTACACGGGTGTCGAGACCGTCTCGAACCTCGCCGAGGAGGCGCGCGACCCCGTGCGAACGGTGCCGAACTCGTACAAGCTCGTGGCTGGAGCGGTCTTTGCGATCTACTTCACGCTTCCGCTCGTCGCGCTCTCCGCGCTGCCGGTGGAGAGGATCGACGGCGAGCTGACGACCCTGCTCGCGCTCCCGCCGGAAGAGGGCGGCTACGCGAACGACCCGATCCTCGGCGTCGTCCAGAACATCGGCCTCGAGGGACTCGTTCTCGACGCGGCCGAGATCTACGTCGGGATCCTCGCCGCCACCATCCTCTTCATCGCGACGAACGCAGGTGTCATCGGCGCGTCGCGGATCACGTATTCGATGGCGAGCTACCGCCAGCTCCCGGAGGCGCTCCGGCGACTCCATCCCCGCTTCAAGACGCCGTGGCTCTCGCTCGTCCTCTTCGCGGGGATCGCGCCGATCCTCGTGATCCTGCCCGGCGACGTCAACTTCGTGGGGACGCTCTACTCGCTCGGGGCGACGCTCTCGTTCACGGTCGCGCACGCGTCGATCGTCCGCCTCCGGATGCTCGACAGCGACGACGCCGAGATCCCGTATCGAGCCCGACCGAACGTCTCGCTCGGAGGGGTCGCCTGGCCGCTCTTCGCGATCCTCGGCGGGATCGCAACCGGGGTCTCGTTCCTCGTCCTCGTCGTCCAGAACCCTGCGACGCGGTGGGCGGGGCTCGGGTGGATGGTCTTCGGGCTCGTCGGCTACGTCGTGTATCGAAGGCGCTACCTGCGCGTTCCGCTCCGCTCGATCGAGAAGGCTCCGCCCGCCTTCGGCCCTGCGCTGGCGCTCGAGTACCGGCGCCTCGTCGTCCCCGTGATCGCGGGCCAGCCGTCGGACGAAGCCATGGACGTCGCCTGCCGGCTCGCCGCCGAGCGGGGTTCACGGATCGTCGCGCTGAACGTGCTCGAGATCCCGCTCGATCTCCCGCTGGCCGAAGGCTTGCCCGAGCTCGAGGCCCAGGCGAACCGCGAGCTCGACGAGGCGGTCGCAATCGGAGATTCGTACGGTGTCCGGGTCGTGGGTCGGCTGGAGCGAGCGCGCTCGGCCGCGAAGGCGATCGTCGCCGAGGCCGATGCGCGTGATGCGGAGATCATCGTCATCGGCTCTCCCCGGCGCCGCCTGACGGGCTCGCAGGCCGCCGTGTTCGGGAAGACCGTGGACTACGTCCTCAAGCACGCCTCGTGTCGCGTGCTCGTGACGGCCGCGGAGGCATCGTGACGTTCTACCGCTGGGCCGTCGTGCTGTTCTCCCTCGTCTTCGTCGGGATCGGAGTCGCGCTCCTCGTTCGGACTGCAGCCGAGGGAGGTGGAGCCGTCGGGCTTCCTCCTCGGAGGTCTCTTCATCGCTCTCGGGGCCGGCCGTCTCACTCTCGAGAAGCGCCGTGGCTCGTAAGCTCCGCGGCTTCGAGCGCGTACTCGACGCTCCGGCCCTGTTCGCGGTCGCGTACGGCGAGATCGCGTCCTCGCTCTACATCGCCCTCGGAGTCGTTGCCGCGGCAGCTCTCGGGCTGACGCCGCTCGTCCTCCTGCTCACGGGCGTGCTCTTCTTCGTGGTCGCGCTTTCGTACGCCGAGGGAACCGCAGCGATCCCCGAGACGGGCGGCGCGGCGACGTTCGTTCGGCGGGCGTTCAACGATCTCGCCGGCTTCGTCACCGGCTGGGTGCTTTTCCTCGACTTCCTCATCGTCATGGCCTTGTCGGCGCTCTTCGTGCCGCACTACCTCGCGGCGACGATCTCCGCTCCGACCCTGCGTGAGGCCCCCTGGGACGCCGTCGTCGGCTGTCTGCTGATCGCCGGAATTGCAGGAGTGCGACTTGCCCGTCGCACGCGGCTCCGGACGGGCGCGCTCGGCATTGCGCTCCTCGACCTCGTCGTGCAGGGGACGCTCGTCATACTCGGCCTCGCCTTCCTGTTCTCGCCCGATGTGCTCACGGAGGGGTTCGGGCTAGCCGCCGGACAAGACTGGAGCGATCTCGCGTTCGCCCTGCCCGCTGGCGATGCTCGCCTACACGGGGCTCGAGACGGTCGCCAACCTGGCGGAGGAGACCCGCGAGCCGGGGAGGACGCTGCCGCGCTCGCTCTTCTCTGCGATCGGTTTCGTCGTCGTGGTCACCGTGCTGATCGGGGCGATCGGGCTCTCCGCGTACCCGGCCGTGGGAGGGACGACCGCTCTCGGCGACGAGTGGCTCGAGGCGCCGCTCGTGGGCATCGCGGCCGCATTCGAAGGCGAGCTGCCGGCCGTGCTGGTCGACGCCCTCCGCGTCGTCGTCGGCATCTCGGGCGGGCTGATCCTGCTTACGCTGCGACCACCTCGGTGTCCGGGATCACGCGCCTGACGCACTCGCTGGCGGAGCACGGCGGCCTCCCACGCGAGTTCGCGCGGCTCGAGCGCCGGGCCGTCGTCTCGAGCGAGGCGATCGTCATCGCGGCTGCGCTCGGAATCGCGCTGATCGTCGTCACCGAGGTCGCCGCCGACGGCGACCCGGCGTTCCTCGCCTCCACCTACTCGTTCGGTGTCCTCATCGCGTTCACCGCCGCCCAGTTGGCCGTGATCCGGCTCCGGATGCGAGAGCCCGCGCTCGCGCGGCCGTTCCGCGCGCGCCCGGGTGTCCCGCTTCGCGGAACGTCGGTCCCCGTGGCAGCACTCGTCGGCGCGCCGCTTACGGCTGCGATCTGGGTGCTGGCCATGATCACGCACGAGGGCGCGCGCTACGTCGGCACGGCATGGCTCGTGCTCGGCCTGGTCGTCTTCGGGGCGGTTCGCCGAACGCGGCATCGCGGCTTGCTCGAGCATGTGACTCCCGTCCGCGAGCTCCCGCGAGGGGCGGAGTTCCGGCGGATCCTCGTGCCGATGAAGATGGGAGACATCGGCGAGGAGATGGTCGCAACCGCCATCGCGCTCGCCAAGGAGCACGACGCCGCAATCGAGGCCATCACCGTGGTTCGCGTACCGCGTCAGTTCGAGCTCGAAGGACCTCTGCCCCCCGAGGTGGCCGCGCGTGTCGAGGCCACACTGCAAGAGGCCCGGCTGCTCGGCGAGGATCACGGTGTCGAGGTGCGGACGGATGTCGTTCGTGCACGGTCGATCGGCTACGCGATCGTCGACGAGGCGGCGGCACGTCACGCTGACGTCATCGTGCTCGGCTCCTCGCCGCGCTGGCGGCGCCAGTCGCGGTTCTTCTCGCCGACGGTGGACTTCGTGCTCCGCAGGGCGCCGTGCGAAGTCCTGGTGGTCGCCTTCCCCGACGGGGTGTTCGAGGAGTAACGGCCGAGCCGCCGATCGCTCCCGGCGGCGAACTCCGCGACCGTGACAGAGCGCTGCGTCGATCGCGGGTGCGGGTGCGGTCGGGTCGGATCCGCGGTCGCGAAGGGTCTCGCCGCCGAGGGCTGGGACGTCACGGTCGTCGACGAGAACGAGGACGCGCTCGCGCGGCTGGGGGCGGGCTGGCTCGGCGGGTTCATCGTCGGTCATGGGATGGACACGAGAGTCCTCGAGAGCGCGGGTGTCGCCGAGGCCGATGCAGCCGTGGTTTCGACCGACGGCGACAATACGAACGTCGTGATCGGCCAGGTGCTCCAGAAGCGTTACGAGATCGGCACTGTCGTCGCCCGCGTGCTCGACCCCGCACGCGCAAAGTTCTACGCCGATCGCGGGCTGCCCACGGTGTGCCCGACCCAGACGGCGATCTCCTCTCTCCTCGAGACCGTGAAAACGGCCGCTCGTCGACAAAGCGTTGCGGGCTGATGTACGTCCTCGTCGCCGGTGGTGGAAAGGTCGGCTCGAACGTCACGCGCTCGCTCCTCGAGATGGGCCACGAAGTCACGCTCATCGAGCAGCGACCCGACCGGTTCGCGCGACTGGAGGAGGAGTTCGGCCCGGTGGTCATGCGCGGGGATGCCACCGAGATCAGCGTGCTCGAGCGCGCGGGCCTCGCGCGGCCTCCCGAGCTCGTGCTCGCCGTGACGGGCGACGACGAGGACAACCTCGTGATCTCGCAGATCGCAAAGGAGGGCTACGGAGTACGCAAGGCGATCGCGCGGGTGAACAATCCGCGCAACCAGCAGCACTTCGACCTTCTCGGGATCACGCAGACGGTCTGCGCGACGACGAACATCCTCGGGCTCGTCGAGCACGAGCTGCCGGAGCACGGCCTCGTTCCCCTGCTCGAGCTCCAGAAGGAGGGGCTCGTCATCGCCGAGGTGCAGGTCGAGGGCGGCTCCCCGGCAGCGGGCAAGCGAGTGGGTGGCCTGGGGATTCCCGCGGGCTCGAGGCTCATCTCCGTCTGGCGTCAGGGCCGGACCGAGCTCGTCGAGCCGAGCACGGTCATGCGCCCAGGCGACCAGGTGCTCGCCGTCGTTCCCCAGGGATCCGTGCCCGAGCTGCGGCGTGCGCTGCTCGGTGCTCCGAAGTCGTAGAGCTTCGAACGTGATGATCGCCCGTCGCCGGCAGCGACATGGCCGTTCATTGCGTTAGGAGCTCTGAAACGCTCACAAGCGCCAGTAGTGGCGCGTGAGTAGGACGACGACGGGGATGATCTCGAGTCGCCCCACCCACATGAGCGCGATCATGGTGATCTTGGAGACGTCCCCGAGCGGGGCGAACGAGCCGTAGGGGCCCGCGACTCCGAACGCGGGCCCAATGTTGCCGAGCGCAGTGGCGGAGGTCGCCAGTGAGTCGAGCGTCCCGAGTTCTGCCCCAGTGATGGCGGAGTCGATGGCGATCACCGACGCGCCGACTGCCCAGAACCCGACGTAGAGCAGGATGAACGCCGCGACCGCGCGGACGGTCCGTTCGTCGACAGGCGATCCGTTGAGCCGGATCGGCATGACGAACTCTGGACTCAGCGTCTGGTCTATCTCCCGACGCAAGACCTTTCCGAGCAGGAGATGTCGGACCACCTTGATCGATCCGCCGGTCGATCCCGCCGAGCCACCCACGAACATGAGTGCGAAGAGCATGAGCAGGAGCAGCGCAGGCCAGAGCGCGAAGTCGGCCGTTGCCAATCCGGTCGTCGTAATGATCGAGACGACCTGGAAAAACGCCGTGCGGACCGCCTCCTCGCCCTCGGCGATGCCGTACCCCCACAGCATCGCGGTCAGCGCAACCAATGCGACGAGAGTGAGCGCGATATAGAGCCGGAGCTCCTCGTCGCGTACGAGCACGCGCGGCCGCCGGAGGACGAACCCGCGGTACATGAGCGCGAAGTTGGCTCCCGCGATGAGCATGAAGAGAGCCAGGATCCACTGCGCCTCGGCGGAAAAGCCCGCGGCCGAGTCGGGCTTCGTCGAGAAGCCACCGGTCGGCATGGTCGAGAACGCGTGCGCGAGCGCCTGATACGGCGTCATCGCGTCGTCGATTCCGACCCAGCCGAGGGTGGCCAGCATGAGCGTCTGGAGCGCGGTCAGCCCGACGTAGAAGACCCACAGCTTTCGAGCCGTGGAACGGATGCGCTCCGAGAGCTGGGCGATCTCCGGACCAGGGAGCTCGGACTCCATCATCTGGCGACCGCCGACGCGCAGGCGCGGCAGCACTGCGATCGCGAGCACGATGATCCCCATGCCGCCGAGCCACTGAGAAAACTGCCGCCAGATACCGAGCGAGCGGTTGATCTCGTCGTAGTCGGTGACGACCGAGGCCCCGGTCGTCGTGAAACCGGACATGCCCTCGAAGTACGCGTCGACCGGGCTCGCGAGCTGCTCGCCTCCCTCGAAGAAGTAGGGAATGCTTGCGAACGCGGCAGCCAGCAGCCAGGTCAGCGCGACCACGAGGAATCCCTCCCGGACCCCGACCCGCCCCGCCGATCCGGCCGTCAGCCGCTCGAGCGCGAACCCGAACCCGCTGGTGACGACCCCTGCAACGACGAACGGCAGCGGCGTCTCCCCGTACCAGAGCGCGAACGGGATCGGGAAGAGCGCTGCGAGCCCGAGGAGCTTCCCCAGCGTCCCGACCAGGTTCAGTGCGGCCGGGATGTCGACTGCAAGTCGTTGCCGAGGGCCGATCCGCGCGGCGGCCTGGGTCAACTCAGAGCGCCTCGACGACCCATGGGGCGTTCGCGGCTTCCGTGAAGATGATCACGCGATCGCCCGCCTGCAGGACGTCGCCTCCGTGGGGGAAGATCGCCGTGCCGTTCCGGACGATCGCGCCGATGATCGAGCCGTGCACCGGCATGTCTCTGAACGCCATGCCGATGTAACGGCTCGACTCGCGGGTCGTGACGTCGAGCACCTCGTACCGGTTTCCTTCGAGCATCGCCACCTGCTGCATGCGCGGGTCGTGGGCGAAGCGCACGATCTCCTCGGCCGTGACGCCTCGCGGGTTGACCGAGACGTCGATCCCGGCCTGCTCGAATGCCGCCACCGAGACGGGCTCGTGCGCGATCGCGATCGTGAACGGCACGCCGTGCACCTTCGCGAGGCTGGCGGCGTACTGGTTCTTCGCATCGTCCCGCATCGCGAAGATGCCCGCCTGCGAGTGGCCGATCCGTTCACGCTCGAGAAAGTCGGCGTCGAGCCCCGTCGCGTTGAAGACACGCGCCTTCGGGATTGCCTCCGCTGCCCGGCGTGCCTGCTCACGCGACGCCTCGATCATTCGGACGCTGAGCCCCTGGTCGAGAAGCGTTCGCGCGATCGCGGACCCGACATGGCCGGCGCCGTAGATCACGACGTCGCGGACGGCGCCTCCGCCCGGCCAGAGGAGCGCGCTCCACGCCTGGGCTGCGTGCGGGGAGCCGATGACCACGATCCGGTCGCCGGCTTGGATCACGTCGTCGCCGCCGGGCAGGATCGTCTCGTCTTGGCGGATAAGCGCTGCGACCTTCGAGTCGGCGGGAATGTTCGCGTGGCGAAGAGGGACGCCGACAACGTCTGCGGACGCCTCTTCGTCGACGTCGAACTCTCCGACTTGGACCTGCCCGTCGGCAAAGACGTCCGTCTGTCGAGCGGCTGGCACGCCGAGAATGCGGCTGATCGCGTACGCCGTCTCGAGCTCCGACGAGACGACGAAGTCGACGTCGAGCTGGCCCTCGCGCCAGAGCTCGACGTACTCGATGCTCGAGGTACGGATAACGGTTGTCGCGCGCTCCGCCTCCCGGCGGGCGAACATGCCAGCGACGATGTTCACCTCGTCGCGTGACGTGCAGGCGATGACAAGGTCCGAGTCGGCGACGCCTGCAGCCGACAGGTCCTTCCGACTCGTGCCGTCCCCCTCGAAGACCGCGACGTCGAAGCGGCCCGTCAGCGCCTGGAGACGCGAGCCTTCGCTGTCGAGGATCGTGAGCTCGTGATCCTCGTGGAGGGCCTCCACGATCGTCACTCCGACCTGGCCTGCGCCGATCACGAACACCCTCACGAGCGCGTACCCTACTCCGCACTCAGCCTGTTCTTAGAGCTGTTGGCTACGGTGATTGCGTGCGCCTCGTTCCGACGCTCGCGGTTCTGACGCTCGGGGCGCTCCTCTTCATTGTCGGGGGCTCGGCCTCGGGTGCTCGGAGCGCGTTTCGACCCCTTGTCTACGCGCAAGGCTTCGACGCGCCCGTCCTCCTGACGTACGCCCCTGGGGAGCCACGAGTCGCGTACGTCGTCGAGCAAAGCGGGAGGATCATCCGGATCGACCCGCGGAGGCGGAGGACCGTCTTCCTCGACGTTCGTTCCCTGGTCGAGTACGGAGGAGAGCGAGGCCTGCTCGGGCTCGCCTTCCACCCCGGCTACGTGCGCAACCGGCTGTTCTACGTCGCCTACACGTCGAGTGGCGGCCGCAACACCGTCGCGCGGTTTCGCTCGAAAGGCGCCAGGGCCGTGCCTTCGAGTCGCAAGATCCTGCTCGCAGTGCCCGACCCGTACGGAAACCACAACGGCGGGCACCTGGCCTTCGGGCCGGATGGGCGCCTGTACACGAGCATCGGGGACGGTGGCTCGGGTGGCGATCCCGAGAACAGGTCCCAGGACATCCGCTCGCAGTTCGGGAAGCTCCTTGCGCTCGACGTCTCGAAGTTCGCGCCGAGGTGGACGATCGCGGCGCTCGGGCTGAGAAATCCGTGGCGTTTCTCGTTCGATCGCGCGACGGGAGATCTCTACGTCGGCGACGTCGGTCAGAACGCGGTCGAAGAGGTCAACTTCGCTTCGCGCCTGAGCCCCGGTCTCGAGAACTACGGCTGGGATCTCTTCGAAGGCTCGCAGCGGTTCGAAGAAGGAAGCCAGGGGCCCGGCAGGCTCGTGTCACCGGTCTTCGAGTACAGCCACGACCGGGGCTGCAGCGTGACCGGTGGATACGTATACCGAGGATCGGCACGCGCCTCCGAGCGGGGGAGGTACGTCGTCGGCGACTACTGCAGCGGGACGGTCTGGAGCTTCCGCATCTCCGACGGCGCTGCGGACGACGTGAGGGAGGAGCCGTTCGACGTCGAAAGCCTCAGCTCGTTCGGCGAGAACGCCGCGGGTGAGCTCTTCGCCGTCTCTCACGGCGGCACGATCTTCAGGATCAGTTAGTCTAGCTGGCCCGGCGGCGGACACGTGGGGGTGCCTGACCGAGTGCCGCGTAGGCGAGCGCGTTCAGCGACTCGCGCAGCTCACGCAGCTCGCGGGCGACGACCGTGAGCCCGTCCTGGCGCTCGGTGATGCGGTTGAGCCGCTCGAGCTCGTCCCCGATTCGATCGAGCCGCTCGAGGAGCGCGTCGAGCTGACGGTCGCCGACGTCCTTGGCTTCCACGCCGAGGATTCTACGCGGCGAGCTCGACGAGCTCGCCGCGGGCTCGAACGACGACAGCTCCTGCCCCCAGCTTGTTCAGCAGGCGCTCCAGCGCGCCGGCTCCCGTCTCCAGCGCCGCGATCCGGCGCTGCGCCCCGAGCTGAGCAAGGGCGATCCGCGCCAGCGGCTCGGGCGCGTCGGTGAAAACACCGATCGAGACTCCACCGGCCGCGAGTGAGCGCAATGCGGCGCTCGCCTCTGCGTCGCGCCGGAGATAGACGGGCGCGCGGTCCTCGGTGAAGCGCTCTAGCAGAGCTCGCCAGTTTCCCGCCCCGCGGCGGTCGAGCTCCGCTGCGGCGTCGGCACGGTCCTCGGGCAGCGCGGCCCCGTCGAGCTCGAGAACCGGCCGCGCCGACGTGACCCAGTCATCCCAGAGGGCGCGTGTGTCGCCGAGCACATCGAGGTCGATCGCAACGGCGCGGACCGCGCTCATGCGAGCCGGCGCGAGCGGACGGCCTGCCAGAGAACGACTCCACACGCGACCCCGAGCGCGTCGATCGCGACGTCGACCGGCGACCCCATCCGGCCGGGGACGAGCGCCTGGTGCAGCTCGTCGCTGACCGCGTACAGCGTCCCGACCACGAGCGCGAGGCCGCCCCGTCCCGTCGCTCGCACGAGAAGCGCTCCGAGGACGGCGTACTCGGCCGCGTGGGCGAGCTTGCGGAGCGCGAGGTCCCATCCGCCGAGACCCGTCCCCAGATCGGGAATCGAGGAGAGCGCGAAGATCAGCGCTGCCCAGGCGATGACAGGGAGCCAGAATCGCACGAAAGTGCCGGCCATCGTCCGATGATAGGCTCGTCCTCCAACCAGGAGCACGGTGAGGGAACCCGGTGCGAATCCGGGACGGTCCCGCCGCTGTAAGGGGAGACGCTCCCCCGCCACGAAGCCACTGGCGCAGGCCGGGAAGGCGGCGAGGGAGGGAGCCCCGAGTCAGAAGACCTGCCGCGTTCCCCATAGCCGAACCCCTCGCGGAAGGAGGATTCAGGTGCTTCGTCTCTCAGCTCTCGTCACCCTCGTGGCGGTGGCATTCGCCGTGGTCGTCGGCGGTGCACCCGGCGGCAGGACCTCGCACCAGACCAGTGCACAGGCCTCGTTTCCGGTCACGATCGTCGCCTCGAACGGGAAGGTGACCGTCACCCGGAAGCCGCGTCGCATCGTCTCGCTCTCGCCCACGGCCACCGAGTCGCTCTTCGCGATCGGCGCCGACTCTCAGGTCGTCGCGGTCGACGACCAGTCAGATCATCCGAAGCGCGCGCCGAAGACGTCGCTCTCCGGCTTCACGCCGAACGTCGAGGCGATCGCGCGTACCGGCCGGATCTGGTCGTGATCGCATATGACCCGAAAGGCCTCTCGGACGCGCTCGAGCGGCTCGGGATCACCGTGATCCACCAGGATGGGGCGAAGTCTTTCAAGGGCGCGTACCAGCAGATCCGCCAGCTCGGCGCCGTCACCGGACACGAGGCCGAGGCCACGCGGCTCGTGGGTCGCATGAAGTCGAGGATCGCCGCGATCGTCTCCAGGGCGCGAAGAGCCGGACGGGGTCTTTCGGTCTACCACGAACTGACTCCCGACCTGTACTCCGCGACCTCGAAGACCTTTGTCGGGAGGGTCTACGAAGCGCTTGGACTCCGTAACATCGCCGACGCGGCCGACTCGGCCGGCTTCGGGTACCCGCAGCTTTCCGCCGAGTACGTGGTCTCCGCCAGCCCCGACGTGATCGTGCTCGCGGACACGGTGTGCTGCGGTCAAAAGCCCTCGACCGTCGGCGCCCGCCCTGGCTGGGATCGCATCAACGCCGTTCGCACAGGCTCGATCGTCCGGATCGACGACTCGATCGCGTCGCGCTGGGGGCCGCGCCTCGTGAATTTCTTCACGGCGATGTCCTCCGCGCTCGCACGGCTCCGCCAGTAACCACGCGATGAGCATCGCCGCGGAGCACGCCACGGACGTTCGGGCTCGCGGCCTCACGCCGGTCTGGGCGTGCTCCGCTGTCGGGTTTCTCGTCGTTTCGCTCGCGGTCGGGGTCCTTGCAGGCCCCGTCGATCTCGGCGTCGGCGGTGTGCTCGAGTCCGCCGCTGCCCGGCTCCACGTGCCGGGTGCGTCGACGCCGCTCTCCCCGACGGAAGAGGCGATCCTCTGGGAGATCCGCGTTCCACGCGTCGTCCTCGCCGCGCTCGTCGGCGCGATGCTCGCCGTTGCAGGTGCGACGTACCAGGGCGTCTTTCGCAATCCCCTCGCCGACCCGTATCTGCTCGGAGTCGCGGCCGGCGCGGGACTCGGCGCGACGATCGCGATCGCCTACCTCCCCGACGGGCTGCGTGGGCAGCGCGCGCTCCCGGTCGCGGCCTTCGTCGGCGGAGCTGTGGCCGTCATGCTGACGTATGCGGTCGGGCGTTCGGCCCGTCGCGAGCGCGACGCAGCGACCCTCGTGCTCGCTGGCGTCACCGTCGCGGCGTTCTTCACGGCATGGCAGACGTTCGTCCAGCAGCAGAACGCGGAGACGCTGCAGCAGGTGTACTCGTGGATCCTCGGAAACATTCCGAGCACGGGCTGGTCGGATGTCGTGCTGATCCTGCCGTACGTCGCTGCCGCGACCGTCGTGATCCTCGCGCTCCGGCGCGTCGTCGACGTGTTGAGCCTCGGGGACGACGAGGCTGCCACGCTCGGCGTCGACGTCCGACGCGTGCGCCTGGCGCTCGTCGTCGCGGCAACGCTCGGGACCGCGGCTGCCGTCGCCGTGAGCGGGCTCATCGGCTTCGTCGGGATCATCGTCCCGCACGCAATCCGGCTCCTCTCCGGAGTCGGCTATCGCGCGCTGCTCCCGCTGTCCGTGGTCATCGGCGCGGGATTCCTCGTGCTCGCCGACGTGATCGCTCGAACGGCCCTGTCCCCTGCGGAAATCCCGCTCGGGGTCGTGACCGCGTTCTTCGGGGCGCCCTTCTTCGCGCTCGTTCTGCGGACGACGAGGGGAGGTGTGTCGTAACCGCAATCGGCCTGCAGGGAGTCACCGTCGTTCTCGGGGGCAAGCCGGTCGTCGACGGCATCGACGCGTCAGTCGCCGAGGGCGAGTGGCTCGCGCTCATCGGCCCGAACGGCGCCGGCAAGACGACTCTCCTGCGCGCGGTCGCCCGGCTCGTTCCCTACACGGGCTCGATCGAGATCGGCGGACGCTCGATCGAGGAGATGCGGCGCTCCGAGCTCTCACAGCTCGTCGCCGTCGTCCCGCAAGAGCCGGCGACGCCACCGTGGATGACCGTCGCGGAGTACGTCTTGCTCGGTCGCACGCCTCATCTCGGCCCGCTGGCGAAGGAGGGTCGGCGCGATCGCGAGGCCGCCGCCCGAGCACTCGCGCGGCTCGACCTGCTCGGCTACGAGGAGCGTCGTCTCGGCACCTTGTCGGGCGGAGAGAAGCAGCGTGTTGTCGTAGCGCGCGCGCTGACGCAAGAGGCGCAGATCATTCTTCTCGACGAGCCGACCGCAGCGCTCGACATCGGTCACCAGCAGCAGGCGCTCGAGCTCCTCGACCTCCTCCGCGGCGAGTCCGGGCTCACGCTCGTCGCGGCGATGCACGATCTCACGCTCGCGGCGCAGTACGCCGACCGGATGGTCCTCCTCGACGGCGGGAAAGTCTCAGCAGACGGCGTTCCGCGAGACGTCCTCACCGAGCCGCTCATCGCAAGCCACTACGGCGCTTCGATCGACGTCGTCCCGGTCGGGGGTCGCATCGCGATCGTTCCGCGTCGAAGGGCTCGCGATACCTCGCTCAGCTAGATACATCTCCCCACGCACGACGCTCGAATGAAGAGACGACGGACGTAGGATCGCCGGATCCGGGCGTCGACATCCCTTCGCATCGCGATCGTCGTGCTCGGCGCGGGAACCGTCGCCGCGTCGCTTCTCGGCTTCTTCGACGACCGGTTCTGGGTCGCCGAGCTTGCGACGAGCGTTCGAGCGCACCTGCTGGTCGGGTCGCTGGTGCTCTTCGTTTTCGCGCTTCTCGTGCGCTCGATTGCGGGAGCCGCCCTCGCTGCCGTTGCGTTGACCGCCAACGCGATCGTCCTCGTCCCGCTGTACACGAACGAGCCGGCCGCGCCCGTGGCCCCGGGCCGCCTGCTGGTCGCGCACGTGAACATGCAGCATCACTACGGCGACTTCGACGACGTTCGTCGTGCGCTCGCCGATCGCAGCCCGGATGTGCTCGTCGTTCTCGAGCCGTCTCGCGGTTGGCTCCGAAAGACGGTCCCGAACCCGGCCGGGTACCGCGTCTCCGTCCGTCCCGGGCGTCCCGAGCCGCGCGTGCTCGTTCTCGCGGGCGCGCGGGTGTCGAACGTCGAGTTTCCCGACGACCCCGGGCTCCCGAGCTCGTCCGTCGCGTTCGACGTCGAGCTCGAAGGGGCGCTCGTCCATGTCCTCGCCCTCCACACGGCTGCCCCCACCTCTCCGTACGCGCGGAGAGCAAGGGACGACGAGCTGGCCGCAGTGAGCAGCTGGGCTCGCCGGCAGCCAAATCCCGAGCTCGTGCAAGGCGACCTGAACGCCACCCCCTGGTCGAGCGTGCTGCAGGACCTCGAAGAGAGTGCGGATCTCCGCAACTCGGCCTACGGCTACGGCGTCCAGCCGACCTGGCCCACGCGCGCCGGGCCGCTCGGCATCCCGATCGACCAGCTCCTGTACTCCCGTGAGCTCACGGTCACGGACAGGTCCACCGGTCCGAGCTTCGGGTCCGAGCACAGGTCGCTGTGGGTGACCATCGCGCGCTCGAGCTCGGGGTAGATCGCGGCTCAGAGGCTGTGGGCCTCGGGGTGCCTCGGCTCGTAGAGAAGGATCGGGTCGGCACCGGGCAGCTCGAGGCTCGTGCCGAGCCCGAACCCGAAGTCCTGGACGCCGCCCGAGAACGCAGCGCCTCGGGCCTCGAGCTCGGCCACGGTGGCCTCGATGTCGTCGCACATCAGTGAGATCGAGTGGTGTCGCGGATGCGAGTACTTCTCGCCTTCGTAGATCCCCGAGGTGGGGTGGATACCGAGCTCGCTGGGTCCGGTCTTGAAGATGAGCCAGCCGGGCTCCGACTCGGGGTGCTCGACATACGGCCAGCCGAGGACGTCGCGGAGAAACGCCCGCGTCGCCTCGGGATCGTCCGAATAGATCAGTGTGTGAACGCCCTTGATCAACAGCAGGATCGTAGACTGGTGAGGGTGTCGAGAGTTGCGCTCGTCCTTGCGCTCACCGCCGCGGTCGCCTTGCCGACGAGTGCTCTCGCCAAGGGGAGGGTCCTCTTCGAGGGCACGATCCCAGCGGGCGAGACGTCGGTGGTGTCCTTGACCGTGCACAAGGCCGCGTCTTTCCGAGTCGTGCTTCGCGTTCCGACCCAAGGACGTGCGAAGCTCTTCTTGCGCGGCAAGGCGGCGCCCAAGGTCGGCCCGCTGATCGACACGAAGACGTTCGCCTGCGAGGGCGCCGCCGGGTCCCGCTACTGCCGGGCGGCGTACGAGCCGCTCCCCAGCGGCAGGTACACGTGGCGCATCAGCTGGACGGGCGTCAAGCCCGCGTTCGTCGAGCTGACCGTGCGCTGGTAAGCCGTCGCCGAGTGCGCGGGTAGCATCGATCCGTGGCCGTCGCGACTCCCGAGAGCTACCTGGCCGACCTGAACGAGGCCCAGCGCGAGGCCGTTCTCGCGACGGAGGGGCCGCTTCTCGTCGTCGCCGGCGCGGGCTCCGGCAAGACGCGCGTCCTCACGTATCGGGTCGCGCACCTGATCCGAGCATGCGGCGTCAAGCCGAACGAGATCCTCGCGATCACGTTCACGAACAAGGCGGCCGGGGAGATGCGCGAGCGGCTCGAGCGGATGCTCGGACAGACCGTGCGCGCGATCTGGATCCTCACCTTCCACGCGGCCTGCGGCCGAATGCTTCGCCGCGAGGCCGAGCGGCTGGGCTACCGCTCGACCTTCACGATCTACGACGACCAGGATCAGGTACGGCTCGTGAAGGCATGTCTCGAGGAGCTCGGGAAGGACCCGAAGCGGTTCTCACCCCGGGGTATCCACGCGCAGATCTCGCGGGCCAAGAACGAGCTCGTCTCGCCCGAGGACTACGCCGGGCGCGTCGCCTCGTTCTGGGACCAGACGGTCGCGGAGACGTACGACCTCTACCAGCGCCGCCTGCATGCCTCGAATGCGGTCGACTTCGACGACCTGCTGATGCTCACCGTCCAGGTCTTCGAGCGCTTCCCGGAGGCGCTCGAGCGCTGGCGCAAGACCTTCCGCTACATCCTCGTGGACGAGTACCAGGACACGAACCACGCCCAGTATCGGCTGCTCCAGCTCCTCGGCGGCGAGCACCGAAACGTCTGTGCGGTGGAGATCCGGACCAGTGTTTGCAAGCAGGGACCCTCGTGACTATGGCCGACGGATCGACGAAGCCGATCGAGCACGTGCGCGCCGGCGACGGCTTGCTCTCATGCTGGGGGAGCGGTGTCTTCGGCGCCGCGCGCGTTTCCCGTACGCGTCGGTCGGTGCGGCGCGCCGGGATCGCGATCACGACCGCTTCCGGCCGAAGCGTCATCTCAACGCCCGAGCATCGCCACTTCGCCGGGTTCAAGACGGGCTGGACTCCTCAGCTGTTCATGACCTACGTCATGTGGAAGCGCGACTACGGGTTCCGCGTCGGAACGTCGCGCACGTACACGGACGGTCGAGCGCAGCCGCTCCCGGGACCTGCCTTTCGAATGAATCAGGAGCACGCCGATGCGGCATGGGTCGTCTCGACGCACGACACGGAGGCAGATGCGCGCGTCGCCGAGATGACCAGCTCACTTCGGTACGGCCTTCCGACCTTGGGGTTCATCGCCCGGCCCGGACGTGGACACGACGGCTCGAGAGGTGTGGTCGGGAACCAGGAACTCCTCGATCGCCTGTTCGTCGAGCTCGACACCGAGACGCGAGGGCGCGCCCTATTGGACGACGAAGGTCTGAGCTTCGATCATCCACACTTCAGCTCCGCTACCACGACACACGGGCGCCCAGTCCGGCGGCGGCTGACGGTATCGCTCTGCGCCGACTCGCGGCAGGGGCGACGGCGACCTCAACACCGAATCTCGCTCTTCGGCCACGACGACGAGGGCCGACGGACTCTGGAGGGAGCCGGGATGTCGATCCGTCCGGCGTATGCGGGCTCGAGCGGCTGGCGCTACGAGTCGTCGTATGCGGACTTCGGGCGGCTCATCGAGAAAGTCGAGGACATCGAGGACGTGCTCGATGTCTCGGTGCGTTTCACCGCACGCCTTGCGTCCCAGCAGGGCCCGACGGGGAAGGACCGCAACTCGCTCCCTTTCATGCCAGCCTCCTCGGTGCGTCCCGGGATGGTCATGGTCATGATGATCGGAGAGTTCGACGTCGTCGAGCGGGTCGAGCAGGTCGATCTCGAGCGCCCCGTCTACGACCTCGACGTGGAGCGGACGCACAACTTCATCGCGAACGGCATCGTCACGCACAACTCGATCTACGCCTTTCGGGGCGCGGACATCCGGAACATCATGGAGTTCGAACGGGACTTCCCGGGGACGCGCGTGATCGCCCTCGAGCAGAACTATCGCTCGACGAACCACATCCTCCGTGGGGCGAACTCGCTCATCGAGCAGAACCGGGAGCGCAAGCCGAAGCGGCTCTTCTCGGAGCTCGGCGAGGGCGATCCCGTGCGCGTGATCGAGGTCGAGGACGAGCACGCGGAGGCACGGTTCGTCGCGGCGGAGATCGCGGGGCTCATGGGCAGCGACCTCTCCGCGAGCGAGATCGCGGTCTTCTACCGGACGAACGCGCAGTCCCGCGTGCTCGAGGACGTGCTCGTCCGCCAGGACATTCCCTACCAGGTCATAGGCGGCCCCCGGTTCTACGAGCGGGCGGAGATTCGCGACGCGACGGCGTACCTCTCCGTGCTCGTGAACCCGCAGGACGCGACGTCGCTCCTACGGATCGCGAATCGCCCCCGCCGCGGCATCGGAGACACGTCGATCCAGCGGCTCGTGACCCGGGCCGAGAACACCGGGCGTACGCTCTTTCAGGCGATGGCCGACCCAGAGGCCGCCGGCGTCGTACCCGCGTCCTGTCGCGCCATCCGCTCGTTCCACTCGACGATGGAGTCGCTCATGGCGCTCTCGCAGGAGCTCCCCGTGGACGAGCTCCTCGAGCGCGTGCTCGAGAAGACGGGGACGCTCGACGCGCTCGAAGCCGAGCGCACGATCGAGGCGCGCGGCAGGATCGAGAACCTGCAGGAGCTCGTCGGCGTCGCCCGTGAGTACCGCCAGCAGACCGCGGACGCCTCGCTCGCAGGCTTTCTCCAGGACATCGCGCTCGTCTCCGACCAGGACACGATTCGCGACGACCGCGGTCTCGTCACCTTGATGACGCTCCACAACGCGAAGGGCCTCGAGTTCCGCGCGGTCTTCGTGATCGGAATGGAGGAGGGCATCTTCCCGCATGCCCGCTCGGTCGAGGAGCAGGGGGTGGAGGAGGAGCGGCGACTCTGCTACGTCGGAATGACGCGCGCGATGGAGCGGCTAGCGCTGACGCATACGCTCTCGCGCTCGATCTTCGGGCGCAGGAGCTACAACCTCGCGTCGCGGTTCCTCGACGAGCTGCCCTCCGAGGTCGAGCGGGAGCGGCTTCGTCCCTCGTCGTGGAGCGCATACGGCTCTCCCCCCGGTGCAGCGCTGGAGCCGCGGCCGGGCATCGCGCTGTCCACCGGCGACAGCGTGCGCCACGGATCGCTCGGCGAGGGCATCGTCACCGGGATCGAGCCGGGCGGGGTCGTCACGATCCGCTTCGCAGGCGACGGAACGGAGCGACGGCTCATGGTGGAGTACGCACCTCTCGAGAAGATCGCGTAAGCGCCACGCGTAGGATCCGCCGCATGGCGTACCGGGTACGAAAATGCCGCTCGCCGGAAGAGCTCGGAAAGGCCTGGGGCGCGATTGGACACTACTTCGGCTGGGTACCCGAGCCCGAGGAGGTCGAGCGGTACGCCGGGCTTCTTCCCGCCGAGCGCACGCATGCCGTATTCGACGACGGCAGCATCGTCGCGGGGGCAGGAGCCCTCACGTTCGACATGACCGTCCCGGGCCCGGTGGCGATCCCGTGCGCAGGAGTCACGGTCGTGGGCACGCTGCCGACGCACCGGCGGCGCGGACTTCTCACCCGCATGATGCGAGCCCAGCTCGACGACATCCACGGCCGGGGGGAGCCAATCGCGGCCCTGTACGCATCCGAGGAGACGATCTACGGTCGTTACGGCTACGGGCTTGCGTCCCTGCGGCAGGAGGTCCGGCTGCCGCGCACCTGGGCCGCGTTGCGAGCCGATGCTCCAGCGAGCTCGGGGGCCGTGCGGCTCATCGAACGGGACGAGGCGGCGCGCGCCTTCCCGCGCGTCTACGAGCGGGTGCGGCGGACGACGCCCGGCTTCCTCTCCCGGTCACGCGACTGGTGGGAGCTTCGTCGGCTGTGGGACGACCCGGATCGACGACCTTCGGGCGGCGGTCCCCATAGCTACGCGCTCCTCGAGCACGACGGGCGCGCGTCCGCCTATGCGTTCTACCGGCTCGTTCAGCGTGAGGAGAGCGGCCAGTGGACGCGACGCCTTCACGTCCTCGAGGCGCTCGGGGCCGACGTCACGGGAACGCGGGAGATCTGGCGATTTCTGTTCGGGATCGACTGGGTCGACGAGATCCTTGCCTGGCACCTTGCGGTCGACCACCCGCTCATGCACATGGTCGCGCGTCTCGACCGCCTCGATCTCGGCGTCGAGACCGGACTCTGGGTCCGGCTCGTGGACGTCGGCGCCGCGCTCTCGGCGCGCGGGTACTCGACGGACGGGCGGGTGACCTTCGAGGTCACCGATCGGTTCGGCCCGTGGAATGCGGGCACCTGGACGCTCGACGGGGGTGTCGCGCGACGCTCGCGACGGCAGGCTGACCTGCGGTTGGACGTGACGTCGCTCGGCGCAACCTACCTCGGCGGCTTCTCGTTCGCGCAGCTCGCGAGGGCGGGTCTCGTCGAGGAAGTGCGGCGTGGGGGGGCGGCGCGTGCGGATGCCATGTTCGCGACCGATCGCGCCCCCTGGTGCCCCGAGAACTTCTGACGCTCGAGTGTCAGCCCGCGGCCCGAGCCACGAGCTCCGCTGTCTGCTCGATGCTGAGGACGTCCGTGTTGATGACGAGGTCGTAGTGCGTCGGCCGTTCGGTCTCGTCACCGTAGAACCGGCGGAGGTAGTCGGCCCGCGCCGCATCCGCCTCCTTGATCGACTTCTTGGCCTCCTTGGGCTCGATCCCGTGCGACTCCGACAGTCGTCGGGCCCGCGTCTCGGAAGAGGCCGTCACCAGGACGCGGAGCACGCCAGGCTGTCTCGAGAGGGCGCGTGACGCCGCATGCGCGACGATCACGACGTTGCCGTGCCCCGCTGTCTCCTCGATTGCCTCCTGGATCATGGCCCGGATGTCGTCGGCTGACGGGCCCTCCGCCGCAAGCCCGGTGGCACCCGCAAATGCGTAGCTCTCGACTGCGGCGCCCCTACCCATTTCCTGCAGCAGCCGGCTGAGCAAGTTCTTTCGCCTCTCCTCGTCGGCGACGTCCCGGGGAGAGATCCCGCCCTTCGCCGCCGCGCTGGCGACGATCTCCTCGTCGACGTACCGGAAGCCGAGCTTGTCTGCGACGAGATGTCCGACCTGGGCGCCTCCCGCACCCTCGGCGCGCGAGATGCAGACGACGCGGCAACCCACGCGACGACGTTACGCCCGCCCCCGCACCGAAGTCAAGGCAGCCCGGGGCGGGCACGGGCGTCCCGGGTGCGCGGCCGCTATCATCGGCCTCCCGGGGCGGTTAGCTCAGTTGGGAGAGCACCAGCTCGACAAGCTGGGGGTCACTGGTTCGAGCCCAGTACCGCCCACCATGTGAAAGCCCCGCTAACGCGGGGTTTTCGTTTACAGGGGCGGTAACACTCTGGGCGCCCATGGGAACAGAATGGGAACACCTGGGGCAGTTGGGTGCCAGGGGTGAGCGGGTGCCCCACGAAGACCGCCGCCAGCCGCGCGGCGGTGCCGCTGCTCCCCGCCCTCGAGCGCGAGCTACGGGCACACCGCTCCCGGCAGGCCAGCCGCGACCTGCGGTTCACCCACCGGGACGCCCTCGTTTTCTGCCACGACCAGGGGCAAGCCCCATTTCACGCCGCAACGCCCTCTGCGCCGTCCAGCACGCCGGGGACGAGGTGGGGTTGAACGGCGAGGGGCGGCAGACGGTGGGGCTGCACGACCTGCGGCACTCCTTCGTTGCCATCGCACTTGCCAACGGGGTCACGTTGCCCGAGGCAGCGATGCTCGCCCGGCACGCCAACCCCAGGGTGACCCTCGCGGTCTACGCCGGGGTCACCGAGCAGGGTCGCAACGCGGCGGTTGGCAAGCTCGTGGCGGCCGGGTTCGGCGTGTGAGAGGTCGCCGTCGGTGCGCGCCGCGAGCAGCCTCGGCGAGGCGATAGCATCGAAGCGACGAAAGGAGAGAGATGAAGTGGCTCATTGCGCTGCTCGCCGCGATTGGTGCCGTCACTGCCGGTGTCTTCTTCTGGCGGAAAAACCAAGAGTCCGCAGGCTCCACGTGGAATCAAGCGGAGGACTTAGCGTCCTCGTGGACTAAGACGGCCGCCGAGAAGGCTGGCGAGGCCGCCGAGAAGGTCAAGGCCACGGCTGACAAGGCCACCGGCGCAGCCTCGGACGCTGCCGATCAGGTCACAGGCGCCGCCGGTAGCGAGGCCGCCGAGAAGGTCAAGGCCACGGCTGACAAGGCCACCGGCGCAGCCTCGGACGCTGCCGATCAGGTCACAGGCGCCGCCGGTAGCGAGGCCGCCGAGAAGGTCAAGGCCACGGCTGACAAGGCCACCGGCGCAGCCTCGGACGCTGCCGATCAGGTCACAGGCGCCGCCGGTAGCTAGACGGCCGACCCGGCGATCTCGAGAGAATCAGAAAAGCTCGCGAGGCGGCGCGGGAGCTAATGCGTCGAAGAGCACCATCTCAACGCCGCCGACTGTGGGAACAGTAGGAACACCTGGCGTTCGTTCGGGTTCGGAAGGGTTCGGCACGTTCTGACGCACTGCCAGGAAACAGGCGCGTAGAGCGAACGGGCGCGAACGGGTGCGAACACGCGGGTTCAAGTCCCGCCCCGGGCATCTGAGAAGCGCTTTCCGACGCGGGTTTAAGGCCCTCGTGGGCCACGCGACGCCAACGCGTGGGAGGCTCCGAGACCCGCGTGCAACCCGACTGCAACCGCGCCACTTTCGGGAGCCGTTCCCCTAACGCGCGGGAACGCACGCCCCGAGAGTCTCTGCGCTGCAGCTGGACCAGGTCTTTGGGCGGACGAGCGAGCCGCGGAGTGACAGGGCGACGACGAGCGTCAGGCCTCCGCAGAGCATGCCGACGGCGTCGACGACGATAAGCGGGACGCTGCCAACGCTGATCCCGTAAACCAGCCAGATCGCGTAGCCCCCCGCATATGTGCTGAAGAAACGCGCGGAGACGTCGCATGAGGATCCGCGCTTCAGCATCTGGCGCATCTGCAGGAGGGCCGCGAGCGCGGCGAGCGTGCCATAAGCGGTTGCGATGAGGGCGAGCGACGCGACCATTTCGGTACTCCTCTCAGTTCGGCCTTGATGCGTGCACGCTACGACCGCCGACCGCTGCGCGGAATGGCCGGAATGGTGAGAGTTGAGGTGAGACCTTTCCTTCCCTTTTGGTTAGGTCTAGGATCGCGTCGAGATGTCCCGCCAGGACTCGACGTCCGGCGAGGACCTTACGCGGCGCGAACGCGATGTCCTCGTTTCCCTTTGCCGACCTCTGCTCGGCGACGATGTCATCGCGCAGCCGGCCTCCGTGAAGGAGATGGCCGCCGAGTTGGTCGTAACCGACGCCGCGGTGAAGCAGCACCTCATGCATCTCTACGACAAGCTCGGAATCGAGGAAGGCGGCGAGCGCCGTCGCGTTGCGCTTGCTCGTAGGGCGATGCAGCTCGGCCTCGTGGAGGCACCCGCGCGATTAGCCGACAAGTGGTCGATCGAATCGATCGCTGACGGCCGCGAAGCGTTCGCCCGGCATGAGTGGGGACGAGCCGCGACCCTTCTGGCCGAGGCGGAAGCGCCAGACGATCTCGTCCTTCTTGGAGAAGCGCTCCTGTGGTCAAACCAGCACGAGCAATCGTTCAGGGTCAAGGAACGGGCCTATCAGGCCTACTTGCGCGCAGGTGACGCGCGTGGTGCCGGCTTCGTCGCTGTCCTTTTGACCATGCACAACGCCGTTCGGCTCGATATGGCCGTCGCGAGCGGCTGGCTCGCGAAGGCGGAGAACCTCCTCGACAGCGAGCCCACATGTCGGGAACACGGCTACCTGTCGCTCGTACTCGCGCTCATAAAGGAGAGGGCTGGAGACTGGGACGGCGTGCTCGAAATGGCGGGAGACATGCGCGAGCTCGGTCGTCAGCACGGCGATGCTGATCTCGAGGCTCTAGGCCTCGTGTTCGAGGGGCTCGTCGCGACGCGACGCGGGTCGCTCGCGCAGGGAGAGCGGTTGCTCGACGAGGCGATGGCGAGCGCTATCGGCGGTGAGCTCGGGGTGTTTGCGACCGGTGTCGTCTACTGCCGGATGATGGTTGCCTGCCTTGCCCTGCACGACTATCGGCGGGCAGGCGAGTGGACGGAGGTCGTCGAGCGCTGCGGCCACACGACCGGTCACGAGGGGTTCCCGGGAGACTGCCGGACTCATCGCACCGTGCTGCTCGGGAAGCGTGGTGCGTGGGCGGAATGCGAGCGCGAGGCGCTGCTTGCGATCGAGGAGACGGATACGTTCGACCTGCCGCACAAAGGTGCTGTCGCCTGCGCACTCGGCGACCTCTTTCTTCGCCGAGGGGAGGTCGACGTCGCCGAGAGCTGGTTCGTGCATGCGCACGAGATCGGCGTCGACCCACGCCCGGGACTGTCGCTCGTGCAGCTCGCCCGCGGAAATGTCGATGCTGCAGCGGCATCTCTCGACGATGCACTGGAGGACGCAGGACTCGATCCCCTCGCTCGGGTGCCATTCCTCGCTGCACGCGTCGAGGTCGACTATGTTCGCGGTGACGTCGAGGTGTTACGCGCTGTCGCTACCGAACTAGAGGAGACGGCGAGGATCTTCGGCACGAACGCGCTTGCTGCCTACGCTGCATATGCGCGGGGCGCCGCCGAAGTTGCCAGCGGGAATCCCGCAGAAGCTTCGCATTCGCTGAAGGTGGCCCATCACCTGTGGCTTGAGGGAGAGGTGCCATACGAAGCGGCGCGGGCTCGGGAGATGCTCGCAGAATCACTGCACCAAAGCGGGAAGATCGATGCCTCGACGCTCGAGCTGCGAGCCGCCCGATCTGCGTTCACGCAACTCGGCGCGCACCTGGATGTCGAGCGCGTTGACCGTCGGCTCGCCGCGCCCGTCTGACACGTCCTTCGCCAAACCCACTCGCGTGAACATCCGAGTAGCCGGCCGTGTCAGATCGCGTCAGGTCACGAGAACGCACGGCGAATGACGTTGACCACGCAGCTCTCCTAACCTCTAGGGACGCCGTACTCGCTGCGATGCGCGAGTACGGCGCTTTGGGGCGCGACGAGTTCCTTGCGAAGGCTCCGCTATTGCTCGGCGCGCTGCCAGAGCGCGGACAGCGAGTTGGCCAAGCGCTCGGGCTCGACGCGGTGCGGAGGGTCGAAGTCGTGGCGCTCCGGGAAGGTCTCGATCGTGAAGTCCGAATCGACTGCCCTGCGTCTCGTTGGATCGGATGAACCCGCCGCGCCAGCTCGAGACGTCGCCGTTAGGGGGCTGGCATGACCTGGATCAGCACGTCCGGGCGCACGGCGAACTCTCCGTGGAACGGGCGTTCCTGAGCGGCGATCAACATCAGTGAGACCCCAACCGCAGCGGCGAAGGTCCCCATTGCGAGCGCGGCGGTCAGGCGGTTGTCGCTGTGGACGAACGCGATCGCGATCAGCGTCAGGAGTGCGACGAGGATCACGCCCGTCCACTTGACCCAGTTGAGGCTCGACTCGCTGACGATGATGCGCTGCCGTCGGGCGTCGAGCGCGGACTGGAGGGAATCGACAATCTCCCGTTGTGCCGCCCTCTGGCCTTCGGTGCGCGGTGTCAGGCCAACGGCGAGCTGGAGCCCCTGCGCGAGCGAACCAGGGACCACGCTCAGCGTCGCACGCTGGTGGGCCATCGCCGGCCATTCCTCGTCGGCTGCCTCGCGAATGTGGCGGCGAACGAGTGCGACCATGCGGGTCTCGGGCTCGCCGGGAAAGGCATGGACGAGGAGGACCACGGACCGCAGCGCGCTCGCCTCATGGTTGACTGCCTCCTGCGCCCGCCCGGCGTCGCTCCATACCTGCGCTGCGAGGAACCCGACGATGAGGGCGAACAGCAGACCCATGGGGGGCAGCATCCCGGGCGAGAACGCCTTGAACGCCTCTCCGCGCGCCCCGACGGCGAGCACCATCACCACGACGTAGATCGCCGCCGCGGCGAGGAAGGTCGCGGCGAATACGGTAAGGGCAAGGCCCGCGAGTGGCAGGTCCTGCAGCCAGCCCGTGATGCTCGCAGTCGTCCCGATTCGGCAGACACTATCGCTGTATCCGAGTGCGCATGGAGCACGCCCGCTTGTGGGACGATTGTCGTCGCAGCGCGGAATTGGGTGCTGCTGTCCGGAAGGAAGGGCGCCACGCCGTCAGATCGCCCCGAGTTCTCGAGCATGGCAGACGACTACGCGCGGCACGCGCTCTCGCAGCGCGCCGCGTTCGTGGCGACCCACCCGGCCGTTCTGGCCGCGGCGCGACTGTTTGCGGACGAGCCGGCGCTCCGCGTGGTCGATCTCGGTGCCGCCGACGGGGTGAACTCCCACGGCCTGATCCGCGACCTCGCGCGGCAGCGCGCCGGCCGACCGCTGATCTACGCGCTCGTCGATCTGCCGACGAACGCGTGGGGCGTCGCGGCCCACCACTTGCAGCAGGCGTTCGGTGGCGCGGCGGACCGGACCGCGGCGGTTGTCATCCCTGCGCCGGGCGACGCCGGCCCGGGGGTCGCCGATGCCGGCACGGGGGCCCACTACACCTCGCCGGAGGCACACGGCGAGGCATGCCGCCGAGCACTCGAGCACACCCCGCGCCCAGCCACGGTGATCAGCATGGCCGGCATCCCCCTCCAGCAGGCGCCTTGCCTGCCCTCCGGCAGCGTGCACATCGCGGTCACCGGGACGGCGATGCACTGGGTCGCCGACGCGACGGGCCTAGCTTCGACCGGGTCCGTCTTTCCCGGCTACCCGGACCACAAAGACAAGGGCGAGCGGCGGGCTTGGAGGGTGGCCGCGGCGCGGCAGTGGCAGCGGCTGCTCGAGATGCGCGCGATGGAGCTCGCACCGGGTGGCCGGTTCATCGCCGCGCTCCCGGCCTCCCCCGCGCCGTGTCCCGAGAGGACAGGGCTGTACGTGGAGATCATCGGGGACATGAACCGGGTGCTTGCCGACTGGTGCCGCACGGGACGCATCGGCGCCGGGACCGTCGCCGCGGTCGTCGTTCCGGTGTGGATGCGTACGCTCGACGAGATCCGGGCCCCTTTTGAGGCCGGCGGCGCGCGCGCCGCCGGCCTCGAGCTCGAGAGCGCCGAGCTCTTCCGTCTCGACAATCCCTACTGGGACGACGATCCCGCCGTGTTCGCGCGGGGCTACGTGCGGAGCGTGACCGCGTGGGGCGGGCCGCTCCTCCTCCGCGCCTTCGCGCGCGAGGGCGAGGACCGCGCCCCCGGTCTCGTCGCGGGCTTCCTTAAAGAGCTTGAGGAGTGCGTATCGGATGCGCCCGACCGCTATCGCTGGGATTACATCGAGGCGCTCCTCGTTTGCCGCAAGGCCGCAGGGCACCTGTCGCGACAACGGGACTAACGGTCGCCAAGCGGCCCCGTCGAGCTGGGTCAGGTCCTTGTCAGATCGTGCTGACCGAACGAGGCCTTCTGAGGCCGCGCCAATCCACCCAGCCCCGTGCTGGACTGGGATGCGTCCGCATTGACCACTCCTGAACGTCGGTGTCCCGAGTGGGGGAGCATGGTTCGAGCCCAGTACCGCCCACCACAGAAAAGCCCCGTTAGTCGAGGCCTTTTCTTTGGAGAACGAAAACACTGCTGTCACGGCGCTGTGACGCGAAGTCAGGAATAGACAGGTTCAGTCCTCGCCAACGTTACTCAGCTCCTCCCGCATTCAGGCCCCCAGCCGTCGCGCTTGTCGATGGGTGGAGTGCCTCGCGTGCGTGCGCGTGCGCGGGGAAACGGGAGCTGGCGTTCGCTCGGGCCGCCCCGGGGAGAGCCTAGATTTCTATGCCTGAGACTGGGTGCGGGACGTACGCCGCCTCGAGCCGCGCGACCAGCTCGTCGCTGAGCGGGAGTGCCTCGGCGGCGAGCGCATCCTCGACGTGCTCGGGCTTCGTCGCGCCGACGATCGGTGCGGTCACCCCTGGCTTGTGGAGGAGCCAGGCGAGCGCGATTTGCGCGCCCGACACGTCGAGCTCGGCCGCGACCTCGCCAACCCGGTCGACGACCGCGAAGTCGAGCTCGGGCCGGTAGAGCGAGTCCAGAAAGGGATCGGTGTTGGCACGCGTCGTCAGCCGCTTGCCGGAGGCAGTGCGGCTGCCCGCGAGGAGGCCGCGGGCGAGCGGGCTCCAAGGCAGCACTCCGACCCCCTGGTCGAGGCACTGCGGAATCATTTCGCGCTCCTCTTCGCGGTAGATCAGGTTGTAGTGATTCTGCATCGAGACGAAACGGGTCGGCGCGACTCGCTGTGCCTTCGCGAACTGCCAGGCGTACATGCTGCTCGCACCGATGTAGCGCGCCTTGCCGGACCTGACGACGTCGTGGAGCGCCTCCATGGTCTCCTCGATCGGAGTCGTTTCATCCCAGCGGTGGATCTGGTAGAGGTCGACGTAATCGAGCTCGAGGCGCTGCAGCGAGGCGTCGATCGAGGCGAGGATGTGCTTCCTGGAGAGGCCGCGACCGTTCTCGCCGGGCATCGTCTTCCCGCGGACCTTGGTCGCCACGACGTACTCCTCGCGCATGTCGAAGAGCTTGCGAAGGACGCGGCCGGTCACGACCTCGCTCTGGCCGCCGTTGTACACGTCGGCCGTGTCGAAGAAGATGATCCCGCCCTCGACTGCGCGTCGGACGATCGGCTCGGCAGCCGCCTCGTCGAGCGCCCATTCTCGGCTCTCGTGCTTGCCAAAGCTCATCATCCCGAGGCACAGGCGCGAGACGCGCAGGCCCGTGCCGCCGAGATTCACGTATTGCATCTCGCCCCTCCCACGGTCAACCGATCGTAGTGACGGTAGATCAGCGCCCGCCGTGCTACTAGCGCACAAATGGCGCGCAGACAACCACTCATTGCCAAGCCACCGTACGCCAGGCCGTGATCTTCGCCTACGAGAGTGGGCTCACGCAGCCAGGCCCTTCGCGAGTCGCCTGAGCCCGCGGCCAGGCCGCGCGTGAGCAATCGCTCGAGCGTTCCCGACGTGCGCTCGCGCAGCATGGTGATCGAAGCGGCGCGCGGCTGTTCGACAACCTCTGTTCGTCCCTCCTGACCAGATGGCGGAGTGGCTGCAGGGGGTCGCCGCCATCATGCCCTTCACGTACGCATTTGACGCACTTTCTCGAGCGGCGACCGATGTCACGCTAGGGGCAGCGTTTTGGTTCGACGTCGTCGTCGTCGTTGGGGTCACAATCCTGGCTCTGACGTTCGGGGCCGGGACGCTCAGACGTCGGACCCCGTGATCGGCTGAGCTCCACAAGTAACGTCTCCCGCAATGCACGTTCTGGACCGGACCCGAGCGGCGCCGCATCGCGTCACTGCGCGTCTGGCGCTCATCGGCGCGGATCCCCGCGACGACGAGGACCTGCGTGCTCGGAAGGCGCTGCTCGTCCTGATCTCTGTGTTAATCCTGCCCGTGGCGGCCGTGTGGGGGGCGCTGTATCTCGCACTCGGATCACCGGTCGGTGTGGTGCCGCTCGTGTACTTCGGCGTCCTGCTCGGTGCAATGGCCGTGTTCTCGCGTACGCGCGACTTCCCCTGGCTGCTCCGGGTGGGCCAGGTCGACATCCTGCTCGCGCCGACGCTGTCGATGATCCCGCTCGGCGGATTTCTCGCCTCTGCCGGCGTCGGCCTGTGGGGCATTCTCGCCCCGCTCGGGGCGCTCGTGTTCAGCGACATCCGGTCCGCGGTCCGTTGGTACGTCGCGTACCTTGTTGTGTTCCTCGGATCGGGGATCCTGGGCGAGGTCGTCGGCCCAATCTGGCCGCCGCTGCCCAGCTGGTTCACGAGCACGATGCTGGCCCTGAACATCGCGGTCGGCGGGACGATCGTGTTCACGCTGCTCGCGGTGTTCGCCAGCCAGCGCCGCGCTGCGCTTGAGGCGCTCCGTCAGGAACAGGCAAAGGCCGAAAACCTCCTGCTCAACATCCTGCCGCGCTCGATCGCCGACAGGCTGAAGGCCGAGACCGAGCCGATCGCCGACCAGTTCGGGTCGGCCTCGATCCTGTTCGCCGACGTAGCCGACTTCACACCCTGGTCGCAGGGACTCCCGCCCGCCGAGGTGGTCGGCTACCTCGATCACCTGTTCAGTCGCTTGGACGTCCTCGCGGAGCGGCACGGGGTCGAGAAGATCAAGACGATCGGAGACTGCTACATGGTCGCTGCGGGGGTTCCGACACCACGCCCCGACCATGCTCGCGCGCTCGCGCTCATGGCGCTCGACATGCTCGACGCGTGCTCCCAGGAGATCGGGCACCTCGGCCTCGAGCTCCGGGTCGGCATCAATTCAGGCCCAGTAGTGGCCGGCGTGATCGGTCGGAAGCGCTTCCTCTACGACCTCTGGGGTGACGCCGTGAACACGGCCAGCCGTATGGAGTCCCACGGGACGCCAGGGCGGGTCCAGATCACTCGCGCGACGTACGAGCTACTCGCCGACGAGTTCGAGTGCGAGCCACGGGGGCCGATCCTGATCAAGGGGCAGGGCGAGGTCGAGACGTGGTACCTGATCGGGCCAAAAGGCGTCGTCGCGCCAGTCGCCGACGACGGGGCACACGGGCGGACGCTTGCCGAACCAAGGCGCGTCCGGACATCGCCCGACGCCGCGAGCTGACCAATGCCCGCAAGAATCCCCGGCCCGACAGCAGCGGGGTTCTTCTTGAGCTTTGCGATCACCGTGCGCTGGTGCGTCGTGCTCCGGGCGACGGGTTCGTCGTGGTGAGCACGATGGCTCCCGGAAGAGGCCCCCGCCGGCCAACACTTTTGAGAGGAGGGATGCCGTCGCAGCCCCAGGCTCGGCCAGCCTCGCGCGCGCGCGGCTGCCGGATCGGGGTCGAAGGACGATCGCGTAGCGCGCTCCACCCGCCCTGCTGGTAGCGGTGCCAGAGGCGATAAACGGTCGCCCGACTACATCCACCACGAGCCGCTGCCACCCGCGGCCTCACTCCCTGCTCGATCGCAGCGACGATCTCGCACCGCGACTCCCACGAGAGCCGCTTCCGTCGCGGACGCTCACTACCCTGGGCCATTCTGGGGGGCCTCCTCGCTGAGCTTGGGGTCTTCGACAACCCGCAAGCTCGCGGGAGGCCCGGACGGATCAGATCCGTCTCACAGGTGTGTGGTCGTCACAGCTAGCTAGGCGGGTCTTTAGTCGCCGCTGCCCGGTAAGGTCGGATGGTCGGTGGGATAGACGCCGACCGCGAATCCATACACGGTCTCGCCCGACCGCGGAAGCTCGTCGAACTCCGTCACCAGCTCTGCCATCCGCTCCCAGAACTCCGACGCCTGCGCCTCCGAGATGCGGGCGTGCCGGATGAAACCCCACAGCTTCCCGTCTCGGTACGCCCCAATCGACTCCCGAGCGGCGACCTCGAAGTCATTGAAGTCTCGAGGCAGCTCGTCGCCGTCCGGGCTCCGCTCGACCCCGACGTAGAACATCCGTGCCGTGCGGCCGTAGAACCGCTCCTCGATCGCCCGCACCCGCCGGGTCCTCACCACCTGCACCAGTCCGGCCTCGGTGAGCACCTTGACGTGGTGGGCGACGGTGCTCTTCGGCCGTTCGACTGCGACCGCCAGCTCGGTCACCGTGGCCGCCCGCTCGTGGAGCAGGCCCAGGATCGTGGTGCGGAGGGGATGGCTGATCGCCTTCACCTGGGAGGGACTGGTGAGCGCGATCCGGTCGGCGAGGTCGTAGTCCGGGGGAGACGGGTTGACAGCCATGGCCGAACAGACTAGCATTGCGGAATGTTCCAATTTAATGGATCAATAGTCCAGGAGGGGCGGAGATGACCGAGGTTGTGCTGTACCACCACGTCCAAGGCCTGACCGAGGGAGTGCGATCGTTCGCCGACGAGTTGCGGCGGGCGGGGCACACCGTGCACACGCCCGACCTGTTCGACGGGCGCACGTTCGACACGATCGAGGAGGGTATGGCCTTCGCGCGCGAAGCGGGGTTCGGGCAGCTGGCCGAGCGCGGGACGGCCGCCGCCGAGGGTATCGGCCCCGAAGCCGTGTACGCCGGCTTCTCCTTCGGGGTCATGGTCGCCCAGCAGCTCGCGCAGACCCGGCCCGGCGCCGGCGGGGCCTTGCTCATGTACTCGTGCCTCCCGGTCTCGGAGTTCGGGGACGCGTGGCCCGAGGGCGTCTCGGTGCAAGTGCATGGCAAGGACGCCGACCCGTTCTTCGCCGAGGACCTCGAGGCCGCGCAGGCCCTCGTCGACTCGACCGACAGGGCCGAGCTGTTCCTCTACCCGGGGGAGGAGCACCTCTTCGCCGACTCCTCGCTCCCGGCGTACGACGCCGCCGCTGCGGTGTTGCTCACCGAGCGCGTGCTGGCGTTCCTCGACACGGTCCAGACCGACAGGAGGAACTGAGAGACCCCCATCGGCCGCGCAATCGTCACCGCTGAATCCATCGTCGCCATGCCATCGTCCCCGGATCTCGAGCAGATGCTTGGCCTGATGCTCGTGGCCTTCAACGAGCACGATCTCGACGCGATAATGTCCCACTTCGCCTAGGGCTTGTCTTCAAGACCGCGCGGACCCGATCGCTGAGGTCGTCGCTTCGTCGGTCAGTGAGGAGGTGCGACGCGGGCTGGCGGCACGCTTCGAAGGCATGCCGGACGTCCACTATGGAGACGACGACCACTTCGCTTGCGGCTACGGCGGCGTCTCAGAGTGGACGATCAGCGGCACGACCGTCGACGGTGAGCACATTGACCTCCGCGCCTGCGACCTTTGGGGCATTCGACGCCGCGTGCAAGATCGTTTGCGAGGACAGTTTCTGGATGATCCGCGAGACGCGATGAGTTTCGGCTCCCTCCGAAGGTCTTAGCGCCGAACCCGCAAACAAAGGAGACCCGATGGGCAAGCTGGTCGTGACCGAGTTCGTGTCGCTCGACGGCGTCATGGAAGCGCCCGGGGGCGAGGACTTCAAGTATCCAGGCTGGAGCTTCGCATTCGACCGCGGCGAGGACGGGAATCAGTTCAAGCTCGACGAGACGCTGGAGACCGAGGCGCTGCTGATCGGACGCGTGACGTACGAGAGCTTCGCCGGCGCGTGGCCGAAACGCGAAGGCGAATTCGCCGACAAGTTCAACACGATGCCCAAGTACGTCGTCTCGTCGACGCTCGAGGATCCGGAGTGGAACAACACCACGGTGCTCAAGGGCGACGTCGTCGAAGAGGCCACGAAGCTGAAGGAGCAGATCGATGAGATCGTCCAGACGCCGGGGAGCCTCCGGCTCGTGCAAACGTTGCTGGAGCACGATCTGGTCGACGAGCTCCACCTGATGGTGTTCCCGGTGATCCTCGGGACCGGGCGGCGCCTGTTCGGTGCGACGACCGAGAAGACGGACTGGCGGCTCACCGAGGCGAAGCCGGTCGGGCCCGACGGCGTGCTGGTCCTGATCTACGAGCGAGCGAGGTAGGTGAAGGTCTCAGCCAAGGCGGCGCGCCGCTTCCTCGTCGCGCGCCAGCTGCTTGCGCCAGCGCGCTCGCTCGAAGGGGGCCGCGACGGCGTGCTCGAGGTGTTCCGCCGGTTCGGGTCGGTCCAGTTCGACCCGATCGATGTCGCCGGCCGCACGCACGATCTCATGCTGCACGCGCGCGTCGCCGGCTACGACCCCTCCTGGTGCGACGAGCTCTACGAGCGGCGCGAGATCTTCGAGGCGTACAACAAGGGGCTCTCGTTCGTTCTCGCGAGCGAGTTCCCGTGGTTCCGCGCGCAGTTGCGACCGACTCCTCCGCGCGTGATCGCCGACAACCTCGACGTGGCGGAGGGGGTGCTCGAGCGGATCCGGGCGGAGGGGCCGCTGTCGTCGCGCGACTTCGAGCGCGAGCGCGGGAGCACCACCGACTGGTTCGGGATGCCGACGAACACCGTGCGTGCGCTACTCGAGGCGTACACCCTCACCGGCGTGCTCGGCCTCGCGCGACGCGAGGGCAACCGTCGATACTACGACCTCCTCGAGCGACTGCTCCCGGCGAAGCTCCTACGGCGAGATGTCCCGCTGCCAGAACAGCTCCGCCACAAGCTCCACTCGCGCTACCGCGCACACGGCTTGCTCGGCATCGGCGGAGGAGGAGACATCTTCGGCGGCCTCGGCCCCGCGAAGCCCGACCCGAGCTGGCCCGGGCATCCGGGCCGAACCGCGCTCCGCGAGGAGCTCGTCGAGAACGGAGACCTCGTTCCCGTCGAGGTCGAGCGCGTGCGCGGCAAGCGCTTCGTCCTCCGCGACGAGGTCGGACTGCTCGAAACGCCGCCGGAGCCGCTGCCGTCGGTCGCGTTCCTCCCGCCGTTCGATCCGCTGGTCTGGGACCGCGGCCTCCTCGGCTCGCTGTTCGAGTTCGACTACGTCTGGGAGCTCTTCCACCCGCCGGCCAAGCGGCGGTGGGGCTGGTACGTATTGCCGATCGTCTTCCGCGACCGGTTCGTCGGCCGCATCGAGCCACGAATCGACCGCGCTGCCGGACGCGTGCAGGTGCTCGGGCTCTGGTGGGAGGAGGGATTCGAGCCGAAGCGCGCCGACTGGTTCGTCGAGGCGATGCGCGATGCGTTCGGCGCGTACATGCGCTTAGCCGGCGTCGACAGCGTCGAGTGGGCGTCGCACCTCGACCAGGAAGGACGCCTCTTCGGCCGGCGCCGCTAGCTGTTACGGAGTCGACATAAGGTGCGTCGGGCGTACCTTTTCTGAGTTCGGCTCTGCCGGACATCGCGCGGCGACCGCAGATCCCGAGGCGGAAGTTCTGGCGGTCGGGGATCCGGCGGTATCTGCGGATCCGGTGAGGGCTGTACGTCTGGCGGCTGTGGATCTGGCTCACGCTTGGGAATCAGGTCCGGACCAGGAGGCTCGGGCACAGGCACTGGAATGCCCGGTCCCGGGCTGTTCGGATCATCCACGGCGAAGTGGATGCCCAATGGAGTCCGTCGGCAAACTGAGTGGCGATGTCCGCGGAATGAGAATCGTGCGAGGCTTGCCGCAACCTCCGCGAAGTGCTGGAGCCTCGGGGAGCCTTCGTCGGACTTACTTAACGTTGACTCCCCTCTGACAGCCCCGTAGAGTGCCGCGCCGACCGGCGCAAGTCTCCATCGAGGTTGGGTAGGCCCTCTGCGGCGAGCTTCCTTGTTTCCGGGCAAACAGGGAGCGCGTGTGCGCTGCCGCAACTGGGAGGGGATTAGCGTGAGAATGCGACTTCGCCGGGGAGGGCTGCGTCTCGGCCTGCTCGGCATGCTTGTGGGAAGCGCCATGTTGACCTTGCTCGTCGGTTCGTCATCGGCGGCACCCGTCTGCAGCGGCGGGACTTGCACAGAGACCTTCATCTTTACTGGCGGTGCTCAGACGTGGACGGTGCCGACGGGCGTCACCCAGGCGACCTTCGACGTGTACGGCGCCCAGGGTGGCGGTTCGCTGAACCGCATCCCCCATGGCGGTCGTGGCGGACATGCGACCGCCGACCTCACGCTCACCCCTGGAGCGACGGTGACGATCGTGGTCGGTGGAAGCGGAGGAACCGAGGATTTCTGCGGCGCCCCCGGCCAGCAGCCCGGCGCCGGTGGCTTCAACGGAGGCGCCGCGGGCGGTGCCGGTAGTGGTTCTGCCTTCATTTGTCCAGGCTCCGGCGGTGGAGGGGCCTCCGATGTCCGCATCGGCGGCAGTGGCCTCGCCGCCCGGGTGCTCGTTGCCGGCGGCGGCGGCGGCATCGCTCCCAGCGCCGGCGTAGGCGGCCCTGCGAATGGAGGCGGCGGCGGCGGCTCGAATGGACAGGACGGCAACTCGGCACTCCTTGGAGCTGTCCTCGGCAGCGGAGGCGACCAGAGCGGCGCGAGCGGCAGCGGTCAACTGGGCGATGGCAGCGCCGGGGCAGATCAAGGCACCGCGCCCACGGCGGGCGGCGGCGGCGGCGGCGGATACTACGGTGGCGCCGGTGGGCCGACCAATGCAGGTGGGGGCGGGGGCAGTGGCTTCGGCCCCGCGGGGGCCGTATCCTTCGAAACCGGCGTCCGCGCCGGGGACGGCAACGTCACGATCTCCTACACGGAGCCGCCGTCACCGGATCTGACGATCACGAAGACCCATACGGGCAACTTCACCCAGGGCCAGACAGGAGCGCAGTACACGATCACCGTGACCAACTCGGGGACCGCCCCCACAGGCGGCAGCGTCAACGTCACGGACACGCTGCCCACGGGGCTCACGGCCACGGCGCTAAGCGGGACCGGCTGGACCTGCAGCATCAGCGGACCGATTTTGTGCAGGCGCAGCGACGCGCTCGCAGCGGGGAGCAGCTACCCGAGCCTCACCCTGACCGTGAACGTCGCCAGCGACGCGCCGAGCAGCGTCACGAACAGCGCGACAGTCTCCGGCGGCGGCGAGAAGAACACGGCTAACAACACGGCCACCGATCCGACCACGATCAACCAGACACCGACGGCCCCTACCTGCAACGGCCAGGCGGCGACCATCTATGTCAACGCCCAGGGCGTCATCGTCGGCGGGCCGAAGAACGGACAGCTCTACGGTGGCAAGCTCACTGGCACGGGCGGTGCGGACGTGATCGTGGGTACGGGCGGTCGTGACGACATCGACGCCAAGGCCGGAAACGATGTCGTCTGTGGCGGCGGAGGCAACGACGTGCTGGAAGCGGCCGCCGGCAACGACCTGCTCTTCGGCGAAGACGGCAACGACACCCTGAAGGGCGGCGGCGGCAACGACACGATGACGGGCGGCCCGGGAGCCGACAAGTTCGTCGGTGGTGCCGGGACCGATACGGCGACCGACTTCGATTCCCAACAGGGAGACACAAAGACCGGTGTCGAAGCGTGACAGGCAACACCCCGACAACTGCAACCCGAACAACATCATCCCCGGCTGCATCTAGAGCAAGGCGTGATCTGAGAAACCTCAAGAGAAGGCCCGCTCCGGCGGGCCTTCTCCGTGCGGTGCGTCAGTTCAACCCGCCCGCGCACCTCGCGCAGGGTCAGACCCACGCGAGCCGATGATGCTCACGGTTGTGGGTGATGGATCTGACCGCCGTGTGGCGTCGCGTTAGGGGCGATTCGGTGTGCGTGTGGCGGACGAGTGGTTCCAGCGAGGGGCCCCACGCTCAGCATCGCTGAGCGGGGGTGCCCACCCCCCGGCACGCGTTGACGTGGGCGATCGCGGGCACGTCTGCAGCGCCATTCCTGTACGCGTGATGCACAGTGCGACACCGTGCATCTCCTGCGCACGCCCCCCTCCCACAGCGCCACCCCACCACCCGTTCGGGGTCGACGTCGTAGGTGACTGCGCCCTGTAGTCGCTGAGCAGGGAGTACAGGGCTGATGGCGAAATCCCTGTGTTCATGCGGGTTTGCGGGATTGACGCCAGTACGCCGGAGGGGTCGACGACCGAGCTCGAGATCGGCGTGCGCGCTCCTCGGGGTCGCGCCCCCGCATCTAGGCCCCGACCCGACTAACGCGTTCGCGGGGGTGGGTAGATCTCAACACCTCTCTATTACGCGTGTGCACGCGTGCGCGCGAGGACTGGGGCTCGCACCCGCGCGGAGCGCCCGCCTACAACCGCCGCCTCGCGGCACCAGCCGCGGTCAAGACGCGGGGAGGTAGGTAAGGAGGACCACTCCGGAGCCGAACCGCTTCACGTCGTCGAGCTCCATCCGGACGGTTCCCCTGTCGCCGAGCACGTGGACGTTTCCCTTGCCCCAGACGAGCGGGTTCAGGTAGACCTCGTACTCGTCGATCAGGCCCTTCTCGGCGAGGGCGTACGCGAACTCGCCGCTCCCGTGCATGAACAAGTCACCGTCGACCTCGTCCTTCAGCTTCGGGATCGAGTCCTCGAGGTCCCCCTCGAGCAGGGTCGCGTTCCACTCGAGATCGCCGGACAGGCTGTTGGACCCGACGTACTTCGGCATCGGGTTGACCATGTCGGCCCATCTGCCCGACTGGCTCGGCCAATATCCCGCCAGCCCCTCGTAGGTCTTGCGGCCCAGCACCAGCCCGCTGGATCTCGCCTGACGCTCGAACGAGTAGTCGCCGTGGTCTCCGTCCGGCTGTACCCACTCGCCGACCGGGTCTATGACTCCGTCGATGGTGGCCTGCGTTGTCGCGATCAGCTTTCCCATCTCGATTCTCCTTCGGTCACGGAGCTCCCTCTGGGCCCCCTCTACCAATGAGTCGAGTCGAGCCCTCGAGCGTCGCGTCCGCGGACGTTCATCTCTCGACTCTAGACAACAGCACTCGAGATGACCTCGGCCAATCGGCCCACGTGTCTTTGCCATGCTCGGGCTAGAGCCGACTCCAGCGGGCGGGTCGACTCTCGCCGGTATCCCGCGCTGGCCGGACTACATCGCCAGGACTGCTGGCTAGATCCTTGCTGCAGCTCGGATCGGGATACGAAGCGGCTCGGAACGGGCGCTAGCCGGCCGGGACTAGGCCGGCAGCCTCGCCTATCGACATCAGGCTGCCCTCCTCTTGCGCGTGGCCGAACGCAGGGCCGTTTGCGCGCAGGACGAGGCGTTCGAGCTCCTCATGGTGGCGCTCCCACTTGCCGCCTACCGGTAGAGAGCTCACTTCGCTCTCGACAGCGCCCCAAAGCCGCCCTGCCCGCTCGGCGTCCCCCCGTTCTGCGGCGAGAATCGCTAACTCGGCGGCAGCGAATACCAGTCGCCGCGGGCCGAGGCCGGCTCCAGCGAGCATCGAGCCTGCCGAGCGCGCTGCAGTTGCTCGGGGCTGGTCGCGGGGGAGGGGTTGATGAACCGGGCAGGCATGGTCGGAGGTCGCTCGGAAACCTTGAGGCTCGCGCCCGAGCGCGGCCCGCGATGGCGAGAACTTCCTCCACAGGGTCCCCCGCCGAGGGGAGGGCTCCTCGGCGGGGGACCCTGCGGCTCGGTGACTACTGAGCAGGCTCGGGAAGGGCGACCGCCGCGTGCGCGGTGGCTGCCGCTTCACTGCGCACGGCGTGCGCGGGTGCGAGATGCCCGTGCGCTTCCGTCCCGTAGCCGCCGGGGACCGGAATGTAGAACTCGGGGTAGCCCCACATTCCGTGCTCGGAGACATCGAGACCGGCGGTCTCCGCCTCCGCATCCGTCCGGATGCCGACAGTCACCTTCATGAGCCAGAGGCACGCGAAGGAGGCGGTGAACGTGAACGCCCCGACGGTCAGGAGGCCGAGAGCCTGGATCCCCAGCTGGTGGAGCCCGCCACCGTAGAACAGGCCGGCGCTCCCGGTCGCGAGGCTCTCGGCCTGCGAGGGCAGGGTGAGGAAGCCGAGCGCGAGCGTTCCCCATACCCCCGCCATTCCATGTGCCGAGATCGCGCCGATCGGGTCGTCGATGCCGATGCGCTCGACGACGAGGACGCCGAGCACGACGATCGCGCCTGCCACGAGCCCGATGACGATCGCCGCCCACGGCGCCACGAAGGCGCATGCGGCCGTGATGGCCACGAGCGCCGCGACCGCGCCGTTCAACATCATGGAGAGGTCGGGCTTCTTGATCACGATCCACGACGTGAGCACCGCGCCGAGCACGCCCGCGGCGGCCGCGAGATTCGTGTTCAAAGCAACGTAAGCGAAGAAGCCTACGCCGCCGAAGTCGACGCTGAGCGTCGAGCCTGGGTTGAAGCCGAACCAGCCGAACCAGAGGATGATTACGCCGAGCGTAGTGAAGGCCATGTTGTGGCCGGGGATCGCGTTCGCGCGGCCGTCGGCACCGAACTTCCCGATCCGAGGGCCGAGCAGGAGCGCTCCGGCCAGCCCTGCCAGCGCGCCCTGATAGTGGACGACCGTCGAGCCCGCGAAGTCCTGCATGCCGTGCGCGAACAGCCATCCGTCGGGCGACCAGACCCAGTGCGAGACGAGCGAGTAGACAAGGGTGAATACCGCGCCGAAGACGAAGTACACCCAGAGCTTCGTCCGCTCGGCCATCGCGCCCCACACGATCGCGAGCGAGACGGCGCAGAAGACGACCTCGAAGAGGTAGCCGGCCGCCGCCGGAATGGCGCCGAACCAGGAGAAGGGCGCCTCGCCCACGGTCGTCAGCTCGTCGATCGACGGCATGAAGCCGGAGCCGCCCACCAGCCCGTTGCCGCCGTCCCCGAAGGCGATCCCGAACCCGACGACGAAGTAGACGATCGACGCGAGGGCGAAGATCAGCACGTTCTTCGCCGCGATGTGGCCGACGTTCTTCATGCGCGTCAGGCCGGCCTCGAGGAACGCGAAGCCGGCCTGCATGAACATCACGAGGATCGCCGCGAGGATCACCCACACTGTGCTCGTCGCGATGGCCAGCTCCTTGGTCGTCATCCGATCTCCACCTCCTCCAGCGGTTGTCCGGTTCGGTTGTGCGTGACGTTCTCGACCCGGCTCGTCCAGGCGATCCCGTCGCCCGAGTCGTTCCCGCTCCTCGCCGCGTCGGCAATCGCCGCGAGCACGTCCTCGGCCTGCTCGTCCCGCACGACGAACGTGAGCAGCGCCTTCGGAAGGAAGCGCGACTCGAAGACCCGCCCGCGGTACTCGTGTGTGATCCCGCGCTGACGGCCGTGCCCGATCGCCTCGACAACGGTGACGCCGACGTGGCCCGTCTGCTCCTCGACGGCGTCGATGACCGTCTCGACACGCTCGCGGATTACGACTGCCTCGACTTTGATCACTCGGCATCACCTCCTCTCGGACCAACAAAAAAGCCCCAGGGCACACCCCTGAGGCATCGACGCCTTCGCCCGCCCCCGTCCTCGGGGGCGAGAAGGGCGGCACACTAGCGGACGCACCCGACGGACGCCGAAAGCGGCTAACCGTGCTCGCGCGACCGGCACTTGTTCTCGCTGCGAAAAGCTTCTAGGGTTCGGCGTTCTCCATTCCGACCGCGAGCATCCGCATCGAGCCGGTTGTCGTAGCGAGCCGTGCGCTCGCAATTTTCGCCGTCATCACAGGCAGCTAGCCGGGCCTACCCAGGGATGGGACCCGCTGGCGCGATCGCGGAGCGGGGTACTCCCGGGGTACATCGATCCTGGGAGCGCGCTGCGGGGGCGCCACCAGGCCAGATCCCGAGAAGTCATCGACGGGGTGGGGGTGACGTCGTTGCGCCTCTCTATTACGCGCGTGCAGTCGAGCGCCTCGAGCGAGTGACGCTGGCGGGGCCGGCAGAGGCTTACGGCGAGTTGAGGTAGCCTTGGTAGCGCGCGAGCGACATGCTGGGGCCCCGACTTGGGCGATGCGCCCGCTTCCGGTGACACGGGCGTACTGACCTGTCCCGCGCGCGACCTTCCAGGTCCCGGTCGCGATGTTGTACTGGCCTCCGGCCTCGGCCCACGCGATCTGGATACGCAGTACGAGCGTCCCACGCTTACCTGTGAACTCCGCGGCGCGACACTCGTTGAGAAAGATCTGCTGGCCGTTTCGCAGCATCTCGCCAACCGGGTGCCGCCCCCGGTGCAGGCGCCGAGCGTCCCCGAGTCGCGCTTGAGCGCTCCGGACTGCAACGTCGCGAGCGCGAACGTCTTTTCTGGGAATGCCTTCAGGTCGATCTGCACGCGCTGCTTCGTCGCGGCGGGGCCGGCCGCGGCGACGGACGTCAGTGCGACCGCTGTGGCGAGCGCGACGAACATTGCTTGTAGAGCTCTCATGCAGGTCTCCTTTCGCGAGGCTGGATTCCGACTCTCTTGTGTCGGCCGCTTACTCCTCCGGGAGGTTCGGGTTGAAAATCAGCGAGAACTCCGTCGCGTCCGGGCCAGGACCGGGTGTTCCGTAGGTCAGCCCGAAGACGTCCTTCCAGCCGCGCACGCCTGCGTCATCGAGGATCCGTTCGAGCTTGCGAGCCTCATGGGTCGTCAGCTCGGAGCACCAGGAGGGGAATGTCCCCGCGAGGTTCGTGTACGGCATCGGCTTGTTCTCCTGCGCGCGGAGCAGGTCCCCGGCCGCCAGCGGGAGCAAAGCCAGGACGCGGGGCAGTCCGACCCCTTTCCCTCCCTCGTAGCAGACCGAGTACCCGGACGGTACGAATGCCCTCGTCTGCGGGTCCTTCCATGCGCTCGCAGGCAGCCAGGCCGCCAGATCCGCGAGCCGCTCGTCCAGCCGGATGAGGGCGCTCGTCTGCTCGGGCGTCGGCGTCTCCCTGATCACGTCCGGACCGGGGATACCGCGCCAGGTGCCAAAACCCCAGGTGACGTGGACGGTCCGATCGGCGGTGCGAAACTCGATGTGGCCGGAGTACAGACCTTGCCCGCCCGTCAGGTGGAGATCGCCGTCGATCAGCCCGGTCGAGATGACCTCGGCCCTCACGAGCTCGACACCCTCGGGTGTGAGACGCCGCTCGAGGAGGCCGGTTGAGTTCCTGTGTTCATCTGTAGGTGCGAGTCTGGGGTCGCCGATCGCGCCGAGACCAGCCGTCCGTCCGCATATACGCGGACGCTGAACCTTCCGGGGTCTCCGCCCGTGTGCGCGAACACGAAGCTGAAGACAAGCTCGCCTTTCTTCGGAGTGCTCGGAGGCGCTCCGGCGGGAGGCAGGCCGACGATGCCCTCGGCGAGCACAAACGCGCGCACGGCAAGCGCCGAGGCAGCCCCCACGACGACTATCAGTGCCACAGCGGCAAGCACGACGAGGTGCCGGCGACGACGGCTCTGGAGCGAGTCGGCGAACCGCAGGCGGGCGTTCCGAGCCCCGCCTGCCCTGTCGAGGACGTCTTCCCAGTTGCCGGCCAGCGGTTCTGGCGCGAGTGCGCCGAATCGAGCGGCCAGCGTGTCTTCGTACGTGCTCATGCAATCACCTCGTTCGCCGAAACCTCGTCGGTCGAAAGTGCAGCGCCGAGCTGCTGGTGCGCCTGGGACAGAGTGGCTGCAACCGTCCCTTCAGACGAACGCCACCTCCGGCACCTCGTCGACCGACAGTTCCCGCGATCCTTTCGACCCGGTCGCCACTCAGTGCGTGCCGCTAAAGGATTTGCCCGCGATCGCACCCTTATGAGCATGGGTGGAATCGATTCCGACCTGGAAGAGCTGTATCGGCGCCGTCAAGGCGCATTCCAGGTGATGCTCGCCTCGGTTACGGGCAGCGTCGAAAGCGCGCGGGATGTCGTGCAAGAGGCGTTCGCCCAGGCGCTCCGAGACCAGAACGGATTCCGCGGGGACGCGTCGCTCGAGGCATGGGTATGGCGGATCGCCTTCCAACAGTTCATTGCGCCCCGATCATGGCGGAGCGACACAGACGGGGTCTCCGCACGCCGAGGCCGATCCAGTGAGGGCCCCACGTCGACGATCGCTGCGCGGGGGTGCCCGGGGGTGCCGTTGATCGTGCGCCGCGGCGCAAGCATCGACGACATCCGACTCGCATCGTCGGGGTCGCGCGGAATCATCCACGAACAGATGTCTCGTTGGCCCCGTGTCAGACCGATGTCAGGTCAACACGAGGTATCAAGCGAGCTCTACGAGTTGCACCTGCGACTGTCGCGCGAACCTCCGGCTGGCAACGACCTCGCGAACTAGTCCCTCGACGAAGTCGAAAACCTTCTGCCCGGACCCCCTCGTTTGCGGGGGTTTTCCTTTCGCGGGAGCAGGGGGACGCTATGAACCCGCGACGCCCGCATTCAGAACAAGTCCGATTCACCCGCCTGACCCTTGCCGAAGTGGAAGCTCGGCTCGTCGAGTCGTACGCTTGAGCGGTGCTGCTCTGTCCGAGTTGCGGCCAGCAGAACCCCGACGGTGCCCACTTCTGCAACGCCTGCGCCACGTCGCTTGCCGCTGACGCTCACACGCCACGCGAGGAACGCAAAGTCGTCACGGTGCTGTTCGCCGACCTCGTGGGCTTCACGGCGCGCGCCGAGCGCATGGATCCGGAGGAAGTTCGAAGGCTTCTTCAGCCCTATCACGCTCGCCTGCGTTCGGTGCTCGAGCGCCACGGCGGCACGGTGGAGAAGTTCATCGGCGACGCGGTGATGGCGCTTTTCGGCGCGCCCGTCGCGCACGAGGACGACCCCGAGCGGGCGGTCCGGGCCGCCCTTGCGATCCGTGACGCGCTCGCCGAGGAGGGAGAGCGCGAGATCCGCATCGGGATTACCACTGGAGAGGCGTTGATCGCGCTCGGCGCTCGCCCGGAGGCCGGGGAGGGAATCGCCTCGGGCGACGTAGTCAACACTGCTGCACGGCTGCAAGTGGCTGCGCCGGTCAACGGCATCGTCGTCGATGAGACGACGTACCGGGCGAGTCAGCGAGCGATCGAGTATCGCGACGCAGCCCCTGTAGTCGCGAAGGGCAAGGCCGCGTCTTTGCCCGTCTGGCAGGCGCTTCGGGCCCGCGTCGAAGCCGAACGCCTGAGCGGCGCGACGCTTGTGGGGCGCATGCAGGAGCTGACACTACTGCGCGACACGCTCGCCCGTGTCAAGCGCGAGCGCGAGCCTCAGCTCGTCACGCTCGTCGGCGTGCCCGGGATCGGCAAGAGCAGGCTCGTTCTCGAGCTCTTCCAGGAGCTCGACCGAGATCCCGACCTCGTCTACTGGCGGCTTGGCCGCTCGCTCCCCTACGGAGAGGGAGTCACGTTTTGGGCGCTCGGCGAGATCGTCAAGGCGCAGGCGGGGATTCTCGAATCGGACAATCCCGAGCAGGCGGAGGAGAAGCTGCGCTCCGCCGTCGCGGCCGTTATCCCCAAGGACACAGATGCAGCTTGGATCGAGCGGCACCTCCGCCCGCTTGCGGGGATCGAGACAGAGGACGTGGGCGGTGCCGGCCAAAGGAGCGAGGCCTTCGCCGCCTGGCGCCGCTTCCTCGAGGAGCTCGCCGAGCAGCGTGCGACCGTTCTCGTGTTCGAGGATCTGCACTGGGCAGACGAGGCGCTGCTCGATTTCGTCGACCATCTCGTCGACTGGGCGAGCCGCGTACCGATCCTGGTGCTCGCGACGGCGCGGCCCGAGCTCCTTGCGCGGCGGCCGGGGTGGGGCGGCGGCAAGCTCAACTCGGCCACGATCCTCCTCTCGCCTCTCTCCGACCAGGAGACGGAGTCGCTGGTCCGCTCGCTGCTCGGACCCACGGAACTACCGCTGGACGCGCACGACGTGCTGCTCGAGCGCGCGGGCGGAAATCCACTCTACGCCGAGGAGTTCGTGCGGATGCTCACCGACCGGCGGGGCGAGTTGACAATGCCGGAGTCGGTCCAGGGCGTCATCGCCGCCCGCCTGGACACCCTCGCCCGCGAGGAGAAGGAGCTGCTGCAAGACGCGGCGGTCGTGGGCAGGGTGTTCTGGCTTGGCGCGCTTGGCCGGGAGCGGTGGACGCTCGAGCAGCGCCTGCACGCTCTCGAGCGCAAGGAGTTCGTGCGCCGCGAGCGCCGAACCTCGGTCGCCGGGGAGGCCGAGTACTCCTTCAGCCACGCGCTCCTGCGGGAGGTGAGTTACGAGCAAATCCCGCGGTCGCAGAGGGCCGCAAAGCACCGGGCAGCGGCCGAGTGGATCGAGTCTCTCGGCCGCCCTGAGGACCACGCCGAATTGCGGGCTCACCACTTCCTGCAGGCCATCGAGTACGCCGAGGCGGCGGGGGAGCCGAGGGGCGCGTCCGGAGGGCAGGCCGTCCGGGCGCTCGCAGAGGCAGGCGACCGTGCGCTGTCGCTGAACGCCTACCCGGCCGCGACCCGGTATTACGAGCGCGCCATTGCGATCGCCTCGGGCGAGGGCGACGACCCCCGAACGCAGTGCGATTTGCTGATCTCCCTCGGGGACGCACAGGCGCGGGCAGGCGACATGCCGACAGCGAAGAAGACGTTCATGACGGCGGCTGAGTTGGGCAGGCGCACAAATTCGCCAGACCAGCTCGCCCGCGCTGCCCTCGGCTACGGTGGAAGGCTTGTGTACGGACGCGCCGGGCGCGACAGCCGTCTGGTGCCACTCCTCGAGGAAGCACTTTCGGCTCTGTCGGAATCGGAAGCCAGGTTGCGGGCCAGGCTGCTGGCGCGACTCGCTGGCGCGCTTCGCGACGAGGCCTCCCCGGCACGAAGAGATTCATTGAGCGGCCAAGCGGTCAAGCTCGCTCGCCGAATCGGCGATCCGGCAACGCTTACGTACGCACTTGACGGCAGGAGCCACGCGATCTTCGCGCCCGACAACCAGCTCGAACGGCTTGGGATTGCAGCGGAGCTCATCGAGCTTGCCGAGGAGATCGGCGAAGCGGAGAGGGCGGCGCAGGCGTACGAGTCGCGCGCGATTGCCTACCTAGAGCTCGGGGAGATGGTTGAAGGTGAGACGGCGCTGGGTGCGATGGCTCGGTTGGCCGACGAGCTTCGTCAACCGGCGCAGCTGTGGAATGTCGCCGGTGGGCGCGCGATGTTGGCTCTCTTGCGGGGTCAGCATGGAGATGCGGAAGAGCTGATCCGGCAGGCACTCGCCTTGGGCGAGCAAGCGCAAGGCACGGAGGCGCTTACAGCCTTCCGCCTCCAGCGCTACTCCCTGGGAAGAGTACAAGGAGGGCTCGACGAGCTCGAGTCCACGATCAGGATCTCCGTCGAGGAATACCCGGCGCGAGTCGTGTTCAAGTGCGTGCTCAGCCACATCTACGCCGAGCTCGGGCGAGAGCACGAGGCTCGCCGGGTCTTCGACGAGCTCGCAGCCGGCGGTTTCAAGGCGCTGCCCCGCGACCAGGAGTGGCTCTTCAGCATGAGCGTGCTTGCCGAATCGTGCGCCTTCCTCGGCGATGTCAAGCGCGCCGCCGTTCTCTACGACTTGCTCTTGCCACACCGTGCGCTAGCCGCTGTGGACTTCCCAGAGGGGCATGCGGGATCGATGTCCCGGTATATCGGCGTGCTCGCGTCGACGACCGGCCGCTCGGACGAGGCCGAGCGCCACTTCGAAGACGCGCTCGCGATGAACACCAAGATCGGAGCGCGCCCCTGGCTCGCTCGCACTCAACTGGATTACGCCCGAACGCTCCTTGCACGCGGTCGCACCGGTGACGGTGATCGGGCCGGGCAGCTTCTCGCGTCCGCCCGCAAGACTGCCCAAGACCTCGGGATGATCTCGCTGGAGCGGCAGACGGCGGCGCTCCGCGAGGAGAGGCCTCTACCAGCGCGGGGCGCATAGACCCGAAGGCAGGGCCGCCCTCTTACGACACGGAAGCCGACCCGCCTCTGCGCGAACCGTCGAACCGGCGCGAGGCCACGGGAGCGTCGGGGGACAGGTTCTGAGCGACTTTATGGGGACCCATTCGGCGAACGTCGCGACCGGGATCCATCCCAGAGATGGGGCCCTACGTCGCCGATCGCTGCGCGGGGGGTGCCCGCCCGGAAGTGACATGGGCGCGACGCCAGGCACGCGCAGCGTGCGCGGCGCCTGTGCCAGAGCTCGCGTTTGTGCGGCTCCAAAGCGCCGCACGCGCCTGGCTTCGTAGCAGGCGGTCGCAGCCCAATCCCTTAGAGTCAGAAAGTTCCGAACGAGTGTGTGCAGCGAGTCGGGCAGCGTGGCTGGTGCCTAACGACGGCCGTCCTCAATCCAGGAAAAGCGGCGTGACCATCGAGGTCTCGTACGGGCCGCTGGACGCTACGAAGCTATTTCCATACGCCCTAAGGATTGGACGCACGCCGTGACCACGACCGTAAAGGAATCGACTTCCGAACCCCCGCTCCATGAGGCCAAGCATGCCGTTGGGATCGTCGGAGGTGGGCCGACCGGGATGATGTTGGCGGCCGAACTCGCACTCGCGGGGGTCGAGGCAGTTGTGCTGGAGCGGCGGCCGAGCGCGGAGATCGACAGTTCCCGTGCGGGGGCGGGCGGGCTGCACGCACGCACGATTGAGGTGTTGGATCAGCGCGGGGTCGCTGAGCGCTTTCTCGAAGAGGGGGAGGTGATGCAGGTGACCGCCTTCGCGGGCGTCACGCTTGACCTTGGCGACTTCCCTACTCGTCATCCCTATGGCCTGGCGCTGTGGCAGAAACACACCGAGCGCATCCTCGGTGTGTGGGGGAGCGAGGTCGGCGTGGTCGCCCAGTATGGGCGGGAGATGACGGGCCTGACGCAGGACGACGATGGCGTCGACATTCGCCTTGCCGACGGCAACACGCTGCGTGCGGGTTACGTCGTCGGCTGTGATGGAGGTCGCAGCCTCGTGCGAAAGCTCGCTGGCATTGACTTTCCCGGATGGGGCCCGTCGGTGAGTTCGATCATCGCCGAGGTCGAGATGCAAGGTGAACCTGAGTTCGGCTTCCGCAACGACGCGCTTGGCGTCAACGCCATGCGCCCGTTGGAGGGCGGGCGCGTGGGCCTTGTCGTGCGCGATGAGAACCTCGACCGCGAGAGTGATCTGACGCTGGAGGATTTGCGCGCGGCGATCTTCGCTGTCTGGGGTTCAGACTTCGGGCTCGTATCTGCCGACATGATCTCGCGCTTCACCGACGCCACTCGCCAGGCAGCGAACTACCGAACCGGGCGCGTGCTGCTGGCCGGTGACGCCGCACACATTCACTACCCGGCCGGTGGGCAGGGCCTCAACCTCGGCGTGCAGGACGCCGTGAATCTTGGTTGGAAGCTCGCGCAGGTCGTCACCGGAGCCGCGCCCGCCGATCTGCTCGACACGTACCACGCCGAGCGTTACCCGGTCGCCGCCCGGGTACTCAAGTACACCATGGCGCTCACCGCCCTTCAGCGGGGCGATGACCGCACCAGCGCACTGATTGAAATAGTCGGTGATCTGCTCGACATCGCCGAAGCACGCGACCGCATCGCCGGGCTTGCCTCTGGCCTGGACATCCACTACGACCTCGGCGAGGGACACCCACTGCTCGGCCGCCGCATTCCCGACCTCGACCTGGTCACCGCCAATGGCCTGCGGCGGGTCTTCACCCTGCTGCACGATGCCCGGCCGGTGCTTCTCAACCTCGGTGAGCCCGGCGTCTTCGACATCACTCCCTGGGCAGATCGGGTTCAGTTGATCGACGCCGAATACGCTGGTTCGTGGGAGCTTCCGGCACTCGGGGCGGTCATTGCTCCCGCTGCCGCGCTCGTCAGACCCGATGGTTACGTCGCCTGGGTGGGGGACGGCACAGATACCGGACTGCGCGACGCGCTGACTACCTGGTTCGGACCGCCTACTGCGGCGTAACCCATTCTGTTCGGAGTTCTAAGGCCTATGTGCGGGTGATCACGTCCACCAGATCTGTTCACGCGGGTGACGTGCGCCGCCGCTGTTAGCTGCCTCGCGGTTCGGCGTCCTCGGGCGTCAACATCACGATAGGAATCAGTCTCGCCGTGCGCTCCTGATAGCGGGCGTATCCGGGGTGGGTGGTCGTCACGAGGGGCCAGAGCCTGTCGTGCTCCTCGGCGCTCGCGGCCATCGCCGTCACCCTCGAGGTCGTCCCGCCGATCAGCACGCTTGCCCGGGGATCGCGCTGAAGGTTGAGCCACCAAGCGGGCGGCAGGTCCGAGCCGCCGAAGGAGCCGATCACGACGAGGTCTGCGCCGTCGCGGAAGTACGTGAGCGCAGCCGTGCGCGGTTTGCCTGACCTCCGCCCGGTCGTTGTCAGGAGGAGCACCGGCATCCCGGCCACGCGGCCTAAGAGGCGGCCTCCGCTGGCACGGTAGACGCCGCCGTGCGTGCGCGACATGGCACGTATCAGGAAGCGGCGCAGTCGTTCCCGGGTGTGGGACATCTCGGCGACACCAGCATCCTGGGCTATCGGAAGAGCGACCGGCGAGTCCGCCAGCAGGCTGCCCACCGCCCGAGCGCATCGCCACGGGGAGGGTGCCCGCCACGTCAGTGACCTCCTAGTTCGAAGGTGCACCTGCTACACCGGGTGCCCGAGGCGACCGCCTTCACGATGTGCGCCGCGTCCCTTCCGACACCGGGGAGGAACCCGGACGACATCGCGTAGAGGAAGAAGAGTCCGACGAAGTACAACCCTGGCTCGTGAGGGACGATGCCGCGGTGATGGATCGGCTCGATCGGCTCGTCGTCATCGCCGAAGACAGGGAGGTCGATCCACGAGAAGTCGGGCCGGAATCCCGTACACCAGATGACGCTCGCCGCCTCCAGGACGCGGCCGTCGTCGAGCAGCGGCAGCCCGCCCCGCGCGCCGACGACGCGTGGAACCCGCTCTATGCCAGCGGCCGCGAGGTCCTCGGGCTTGACGCGGACGAGCGGCGCGCCATGAGAGAGGAGCTTTGGGCGCATCCTGCGGCCGACGGGCGTGCTCACCGTCAGCACACGGTGGCCGATGAACCGGAACAACAAGGGCAGGAAGACGAACCGCGCGGGCGCGCCTTCGATACGGAAGGGGACGTGACCGCTCTCCTTACCCGCGAGCCAGGTCGGATGCTGCTTGACGACTTCGAGGGCGATCTCGCCGCCCGAGTTTCCGACTCCGACGACGAGCACTGACCCTTCTTCGAGCTGCGAAGTGTTGCGGTACTCGCCGGAATGGAGCTGGCGGATGCCGGGGTCCAGCTCGTGGGCGAACGGAGGCACCCTGGGGACCTGGTGGCTCGCCATCGCCACGATGACGTTCTCAGCCTCGAGGATACGGTCGCCTGCTTCGACGACGAAATGGCTGCCGTTCCGCGATCAGCCGATCGATTCTGACGCCGCTCCGAACAGGCAGCTCGAACCGTGTGGCGTAGCCCTCGAGGTAGTCGGCCACGTCGTCCTTCGTCGAGAATGCGCGCGACGGACCGGGGAAGGCCATACCCGGCAGGGCATTGAAGCGGGCAGGCGTGAACAGGCGCAGCGAGTCCCAGCGCCTGCGCCACGAGTCGCCGATTCGCTCATTCGCGTCCAGGATCAGGAAGGGAAGGCCCCGCCGGGCGAGGTGGTGCCCGACCGCGAGGCCCGCTTGTCCGCCTCCCAGGACTAGCGTCTGCACGCGCTCTGGTGTGGGTGGGCCTATGGACGCATCGAGCACAGCTGCCTCCTCCTGGTCGTTCTCGGGAGGACGCTAGGAGCGCGGGCCCATGGGCGCTATTGGGAATTCTCCCAATGCGGTGAGCCCGTGCTCCATCGCGAAGAGCGCAGCGGCTGCGCGTGTCGATACGCCGATCTTCCGATAGGCGTGCTCGATATGGCGGTCGGCCGTCTTCGCGGAGATCTGGAGTGCTTTCGCGATCTGTTTCGTCTGCAACCCACGCGCCAGAAGAGCGATGACCTCCGCCTCGCGCTCGGTCAGTCCGGCTGGCCGCTCGATGCGCGGGACTGGCTGTCCGGCCGCCTCGAGTACCGCGGCCGCAGCGGCGGCGTCGAGTCTCCCCACTCGGACCTCCTCATTCAGATTCATAGCGGCTTGCTCTGCTGCTAACGCGGGGCGGTGAGGCCGTGGCTCCGTCATCGCGTGGTACACATCCGCGGCGGCGAGCAACCGGGCAGGCGGTGTGAGCGATGCCGCGCCCACTCCGCGGTGGTAACCCGAACCGTCGAGACGCTCGTGGTGAAAAGTCGCGATCGGTCCGAGCGCAGTCAAGAACGGGGAGTGGGCTAGGACGCGCTCGGTGTAATACGCGTGCAGTCGCACCTTTTCCCACTCGTCCGCGGTCAACGGTCCGCGTTTCTGCCAGATGCCGGTAGGCACCGCAACGCGCCCCACATCGTGTACAAGAGCTGCCCGACGAACCGCCGTTTGCGTGTCGGCAGCGAGTCCCGAACACTTAGCCGCCGCCGTCGCTAGGTCTGCCACTCCGCCTGAGTGGCCAACGAGGAATGGAGACACGAGGTCGGCGAAGTCGCCCATTGCAGCTAGCGCTCGCTCAATCTGATCGCCTTCCAGGGTCAGCCACGGGGTCGGCTCGCAGGCCAGTGTGTGCTCCCACATCGACGCATCGATCACGGGCGCAAAGAACTCCGCCGCGTGATCGGCAAGTCGCATGGCTATTGCAGGATCAAATGCGTGTCCGGCGCGCTCGCGAAGTACGCGCGCTGCGAACTCCTCACCGCCCAGCATCTGCTGGAACGCGGCATCCCGGGCAACGTGAACGATGCGGACGGGCAACGGGATCTCGTCGCGCTGCGCATGGCCCGGTTGGCCCTTGCCATCCCACCGCTCTGAGGCGTAGTTGAAGAGTGCTCCCACCGTGGAGGGAAGACCCAGCCGGTCGATCAGCATCTGAGCCACCTCGCACAGAGCAGCGATCTGGACCTTGAAGAGCTTCGCCAACCTCGGCAGGCCTTGCGCAAGCTCCGCGCCGCGCACGAGAGGCCCGTTGCCGGGTGGAGCGATTGCCCGCATGAGCCCCCTCACCATCTCCGGCCGCGATCCGAACCTTCCGGGCAGCCCGTACGTGGTGAGTGACTCGTGGTCGCCGAAGATCTCTGCAGCGACATCGGCATTGGCGGTGCAGCCGACGTAGAAGAGGAGACACGCGTAGTAGGTCTGCGAAGCGGTTTCCGAGTCGACGCCCATCCCATCGGCAATTCGCATCGCGAGCAGCGTGCTCTGCAAGCCGTGCTCGAGCGGCACCACGATGCCGAGGTCGGTCGCTAGCGAAAGCGAAGCGATCACCTCTGCTGTACGAACCTGCTCCGCGGCCGCCAGCGATTGGTCTACCACCCCGCGACCGTAGCCGAGCATGACCTCGCCTTCTCGCTACCCGTGCGCGCGTGCGTGCGAGAAGAGGTTTGGGTGATCCCGACCCCTCGGCACGTGCGGTTCTTGACTCACCGTGCCTACGAGTGTCGACTCGCGGCGTCGTCTACAGCAGGTGCATGCTCCAACCATCCTTCATGAGGAGCCCCCGTAGCAGCTCGAGGCGGCGCTCGAGGGGGACGGTCTCCAGGTACGCGAGCCGCTCCCTGAATGCCCGGCCGGTCTCGACCAAACGCTCCCGTGTCGCCATCTCGTTGAGAGTGCGGGCCGCGGCTACCCGGGCGGCGTGCGGTGCGCGCCGGTCGCGGAGGATGCGCCGTAACTCGTTTCGAGCGAGCAGCCTGTCTCCGTCTGCCTCGGACCCATGGATAGGACCCGCTGGCGCGATCGCGGATCGGGGGTGCCCCCGGGGTACATCGATCCTGCCGAGCGCGCTGCTGCTGTTCGGGGCTGGCTCGGGGGATGGGATGACCGGCAGGCATGGTCGGAGGTCGCTCGGAAATTCTCGATGAACAAACGTTTCGCGGACGTGGGTCAGGCGGATGTCAGATCTGCACGAGCTGCATTGCGACTTCGGCGAGGACTCGGGCGGGCTGATTGCACGTCTGCGTTGAAGTTACTCGTATCGCTGAATGAGTGATTTCAGCGCCGCTCGTGTTCCGGAAATAGCGCTCGACTCACCGACCCCGACCTCCGAAGCTGAGGTTCGCCCGCCCCGCTGTGTGTGAAGGCGCGCCGTTCGGTCGCGATCGATCGTTGCGCGAGACCGATGTGCGGCCTTTGAGTCACGCTTCCCGGAGCGGGCGTGAGCCCGGTGCAATACGGTCGCGGTTTCGGCCAGAACCGTGGCTCGAACGGCCCCCGGCGTGAAGTCGGCTCTTCTCGCGCCTAGACTCGTCCCGTGGCGACCTGCCCCGCCTGCGGCAAGAAAAACCCTGAAGGCTTCCAGTTCTGCGGCTTCTGCACTTCACCGCTGACCGAGCAGGCTGCTCCGTCCGTACAGGAGGAGCGCAAGGTAGTGACTGTCCTCTTCTGCGACCTCGTCGGCTTCACTGCCGCCTCGGAGGCCGCCGACCCCGAGGACGTCCGCGCCCGTATCCGCCCCTACCACGCGCTCCTCCGGCACGAGATCGAGCTCTACGGGGGAACGGTGGAGAAGTTCATCGGGGACGCGGTGATGGCCGTCTTCGGCGCTCCCACAGCACACGAGGACGACGTCGAGCGTGCGGTCCGGGCCGGCCTCCGCATCCTGGATGCGATCGCCGAGCTGAACGAGCAAGATCCCTCGCTTTCGCTGCAGGTCCGGATCGGCATCAATACGGGCGAGGCCATCGTCGCACTCGGCGCCCGTCCGGATGAAGGGGAGGGGATCGTCACCGGCGACGTCGTCAACACCGCCTCCCGCCTGCAGGGGGCAGCACCGGTAAACGGGATCGCCGTCTCCGAGCAGACCTTCCGGCAGACGGAGCGGATCTTCGACTACGCGGAGCTCGAGCCGGTCGAGCTGAAGGGCAAGGCGGAGCAGCTCGCGCTCTACCGCCCACTCTCTGCGCGTGCCCGCTTCGGCTCGGACGTGACCCGCACGCATGCCTCCCCGCTCGTCGGGAGAGAGCTCGAGAAGTCGCTCCTGATCGGCACTTTCGAGCGCTCGGCGCAGCAGCGCTCCTGCCAGCTCGTGACTATCGTGGGTGAGCCTGGCGTGGGGAAGAGCCGGCTCTGCGCGGAGCTCTTCGGCTACATCGACGAGCGCCCGGGGCTCACCCGCTGGCGCCAGGGACGCTCCCTCCCTTACGGCGAGGGGATCGCCTTCTGGGCGCTCGGGGAGATCGTGAAGGCCGAGTGCGGCATCCTCGAGTCGGATTCCCCCGAAGAGGCGGAGGCGAAGCTCGAGCGCGCGCTGCCAGCTGACGATCCCGACCTCCCCTGGCTCAGGGCTCGCCTTCAGCCGCTCGTCGGCGCGGGCGGAGAGCCCGCTTCCCAGGACGAGTCCTTCACAGCCTGGCGCCGCTGCTTGGAGTGGTGGGCGGAGGGGCGGGACACCATCCTCGTCTTCGAGGACCTGCACTGGGCGGACGACGCCTTACTCTCCTTCCTCGAGCATCTCGCCGACTGGTCGGAGGGGGTACCCCTGTTCCTCCTCTGCACCGCCCGCCCCGAGCTGCAGGAGCTGCACCCCTGGGCGTCGGGCCTGCGAAACGCGACCACGATCAATCTCGGCCCGCTCACCGATGAGGAGACCGTCCGCCTCCTCGCCTCGCTTCTCGAGCGGGCGGTGCTGCCGGCGGAGACGCAACAAGCGCTCCTCGAGCGCGCGGGCGGCAACCCCCTCTACGCGGAAGAGTTCGTGCGTCTGCTCTCGGACCGCGGGCAGCTTCACGAGGCGATCGAGGAGGTCCCAGACTCGGTCCAGGCGCTGATTGCCGCTCGCCTGGACACGCTCTCCCCTGAGCGGAAGAGCCTCCTCCAAGACGCCTCGGTGCTCGGCAAGGTCTTCTGGGCGGGCGCCCTGGTCGAGATGGGCGCGCGCGAGCCGCGCGAAGTCGATCTCGCCCTGCACGAGCTCGCCCGCAAGGAGCTGGTGCGCCCCGCCCGCACCAGCTCGATGGAGGGGGAGCATGAGTACGGCTTCTGGCACCTGCTGGTCAGAGACGTCTGCTACTCGCAGATCCCCCGCGGCGCGCGCGCCGCCCGCCACCGAGCCGCCGCCGCCTGGATCGAGCTCAAGGCCGGAGAGCGGGTCGAGGACCTCGCCGAGGTGCTCGCTCACCATTACCTGCAGGCGCTCGAGCTCACCCGCGCCGCGGGTCAGGCAGAACAGGCGGAAGAGCTAGAGGCATCGGTGCGCCGGTACCTCGCTCTCGCCGGCGAGCGCGCGCTCGGGCTCGATACCGTCCAAGCCGAGGCGCGGCTCTTGCAGGCGCTCGACCTCTGCCCGCCAGAGGATCCCGAGCGGCCGGAGCTGCTTCTGCGCTGGGCGGAGGCGGCTTCTCAAGCAGGACGACCGCGTGAGGCGGCGACGGCGTTCGAGGAGGCATGTGCCTCCTTTCGCAGCCGCGGCGACCGCGAGGGGGAGGCGCGCGCGCTCATTCAGCTCTCGCGTGAGGCTCGGGCGCTCGGCGAGGGCCGCTTCCTGACGCTCGCCGTCGATGCGGTCCACCTGCTCGAAGGGCAGGAGCCGGGCCCCGGGCTCGTCGCCGCCCTCGCGGCGCTCGGCGCCGCCCACTTCCTCACCGGCGCATCTGCCGAGGCGATCGTCGCCTGCGAGCGATCACTCGTGCTCGCCGAAGCGCTCGGCCTGCCCGAGCCCGCACGCGCACTCGGCATTCGCGGCAATGCGCGCGCATTGCTCGGCGACGCCGATGGCCTGGCCGAGATGGAACGCACGCTCGCGCTGCTCCTCGAGCAGGGTGCGGGCCAGGACGCTGCGACGCTCCAGAACAACCTCGCGATCGCCCGCTACTCGCTCGAGGGGCCGGCCGGCTCGCTGGCGGCGTTCGAGCAGGGCATCGCATTCTGCGAGCGCCGCGGTCTCGCCGGGCTGGCGCGCTGGCAGGAGGCGGACTGCCCGGGCCTGCTCGTCGAGCTCGGCCGTCCCGACGAGGCTCTCGAATGGGCCAGCCGGCTCGGTGCTGTCCTCGACGAGACCGGGGCCTCACACTTGCTGATCTGGGTGCGGGCGCTCGAGCTCGCCGTCGACGTCGCTCGCGGCCAGCTCCAGGCCGCGCACTCCCGCGCAGACTGGGTCGTCGAGAGCGTGCGCGCCGCCGGACTGACCGACGTCACCGTGGAGGGCCTCGCTGCCGCCGCGTCTGCCCAGCTCGCCGCCGGCGCGCACGAGCGTGCCCGCGCACTCATTGCCGAGCTCGAGCAGACGCCCGGCGCGCGCGAGACGCCGTACTACTCCAGGCATCTGGCCCGGATGGTGCGGACAGCGCTCGCCGCCGATGGCCCCGAGCTCGCGAACCAGCTCGCCGGCGGACTCGAGCCGCTCTACCCCTTGCATGATGACGCGCTCCGCGCCGCCCGCGCCCAGCTTGCCGAGGCCGCGGCCGAGCAGGCCGAGGCAGCGAAACTCTACGGCGAGGCGTCGGAGCATTGGCGGGAGTTCGGGAACGTGCCGGAGCGAGCGTACGCCCTGCTCGGCCAGGGCCGCTGCCTACGAAGGCTCGGCGAGCCGGAAGCGGAGAGGCCCCTGCGCGAGGCGCGCGAGCTCTTCGCGTCGATGGGCTACACGCCCGCGCTCGCGGAGACGGAGGCGCTGCTCGGTGAGAGCGAAGCCGCTGCCGTGTAGGACGAGCAACGCGCGGCGCCTCCGATCACGGTTTCGGACGGAACTGTGACTCCGCACTAAAACGGCGTACGTGTGACGCTCCCCTGGTTCCAGCGAGGGGCCCCAAGCGCGCGATCGCTGCGCGGGGGTGCCGGAGGGTGCCGTTGACCGTGCGCCGCGGCGCACAATCGCACCACTGCAGCGCGATGCATCACCTGGCGCACCATGCGGCGCAGCTCCTTCTCCGCCGTCCACCACCACTCGCGGCTCCCAGACCCCGGTGGGTCAAGACATGTTTGCGGGTACCGCCCCGAACCCATCGACGACATCCGACTCGCATCGTCGGAGGTCGCTCGGAAACCTTGATGAACACTCGCCTCTTGGAGGCGTGTCAGACGGATGTCAGATCCGCACGATGCTTCGGGCGACTTCGACGAGTGCCCATACGAGCGTTGCGCCTGGATCGCCTGAGGCATACGAGATCGCGAAGACGAACGTCATGTCGCGCCAGCTCCTCGCACCGACCTCGGCCGCGGTGGCCGGCATCCGCGATTCGGCAACCTTCCCCTACCCCTCGTGCGCCCCCTCACCCTGCACCAGGGCACGTGGTGCAGGGTCGGAGTTGACTGCAGGCTCAGCTTCCTGAACGGGGAGTTGATGTGGTGTCGCCGCAATCGCTGCTGTCATGCGGGCTTCGCGCAGGTAGGCCAGCCTCTCCTCGGGAGGGAGGAGGTCGAGGGTGCGGCGCAGCTCGACGTAGGCCTGCGTCCCCGGAGGCTGGGTCTCCGTGACCGCGGCCGGCCGGCCGAGGTAGCGGTCGAGGAGCGTGTCCGCGGCAGTCATCGCCACGCGGTCGTCGGCAGTGGCCGGTCGACCTTACCGACCGGGAGGTGGAGGTGCGACGCCCGATCGCGCGGGGCTAGTCGGACCGTGAAGTGGCCGAGCGCCTCGTCATCTCGCCGAAGACCGTACTGCGCCACGTCGAGAACGTGTGCGCGAAGATCGGCGTCTCGTCGCGAGCCGGCTGCCGCCGTGTTCGCGATGGAGCATCGGCTCTCCGGCCTTCGGGTCCGCGAGCCCTCGAGCGATGCACGCGTGGCTGGGCTCGCGCTCGGCCGGATCTGGCACGGTAGGTCGATGCAGATCTTCCTGGAGACGAACCGTCTCGTGCTACGACGGTTCGCCGAAGACGACGTCGACAACCTCGTCGAGCTCGACGGCGATCCCGAGGTGATGCGGTTCATCACGGGCGGACGAACGACGCCGCGCGACGAGATCCAGAACGATGTCCTTCCGGCGTTCCTCGCGTACTACGACCGGTCTGCTGGGTACGGGTTCTGGGCTGCGGTGGAGAGGTCGACCGGGGAGTTCATCGGTTGGTTTCACCTGCGACCGGCTGACGGCGCCGCGCCGGGCGAGATCGAGCTCGGCTACCGGCTGCGTCGGTCGGCCTGGGGCAAGGGCTACGCGACCGAAGGTTCGCGTGCGCTTATCCGGGCGGGGTTCTCCGAGTTCGGCGCCGAACGTATCGTCGCATCAACGGTGGCCGTGAACGTCGCTTCGCGACGCGTGATGGAGAAGGCGGGTCTGCGCTTCGTGCGGGCATTCCACCAACCCTGGCCCTTCAAAATCGGGGGCGACGAGGAAGGCGACGTCGAATACGCCCTCCTCCGCCGGGAATGGGAGCAGACGACCGCAGAGGCGGCGGAGGGCTAGACACGAGGGCGTAGCACGGCCGGGATCGTCTGGCGACATTAGGAACGCGCCTGGGCGCCCACCTGCGACACTGAGAGACGGCAGGGGAAGCGACGGTGCGCCAGTTAGCGGAGCCTGCATCCAGCCCAGGGCGCTATCGAGACAGTCTCGCGGCCTGAGATCGAATCCGGAATCGTCCATCTAGCAGGGGGTTGGGTCTGACTGGGCGACGCAGGCGGCTGGGCATGGGCTTGATGTTCTATCCGCGCGGTGGTTCGGCGCAGGTCGTCCGCTATCTCTCTCGTGCTCTCGTGGAGTCCGGCTGGGACGTGGCACTCGCCGCGGGGTCGCTCGGGTCGCCCGGGGAGCAGACGCACGCTGCCACCTTCTTTGAGGGGCTGGATGTCGAGGTGGCGGACTACACGCCCGCGCTCGAGCGCTTCGGGCGCGGTGAGGATCAGCTGGCGGGGCCGGTTCCGTTCCACGGCTCCTTCGAGGATCGGGAGGGCGCCCCTGACCCTGTGTTTGCTTCCCTGAGCCCGGAGCAGGCGGAGAGTCAGGTGTCCGCGTGGGAGGGCGTGCTCGAGCACGCAGGCTTCGGGAACTCCGACCTGATCCAACTCCATCACCTGACGCCGATGCACGAGGCAGCCGCCCGGCTTTGGCCCCAACGCAGCCTCGTCACTCATCTGCACGGCACCGAACTGAGGATGCTCGATCGCATCGAACGCCTCGACGCTGCGGCTGTCGCGCTGGGCACGAGCTTGAAGAGGCTTCCGGCCACCGTCGCGTCAGACGACGACGGACGATTGCCGGAACGGGAACGCGAACTGCTGCAACGGACCAACCTGAGCCGATACCGCTACGGAAAGGACTGGGCCGCACGGCTCGAAGCGTCGGCCCGCCAAAGCCAGCGCATCATCTGCCTCTCCCCCTTCCAGGCGTCCGACGCCGTTCGCCTTCTCGGCGTCCCAGACCACCTGATCGAGGTGATATCAAACGGCGTCGACACGGCTCTCTTCAATCGCTCAGCTCTCACGCGCGAGCAGCGTCTCAACCTCCTGCGCCACTGGCTGGTCGATGACCCCCAGCGGTTGGGACGAAACGGGGCGCCCAGGGAGTATCCGCTACCCGCTGGAGGCGATGGATACGTTCACGGGCCCAGGGGGCGAGCCGCTTCCCCTTCTCCTGTACGTCGGCCGCTACGTCGACTTCAAGCGCGTCCCGCTCCTCATACGAGCGTACGCCCGGGCACGACCACGCTTCAAGACCCCGGCGCCGCTCCTGATCTGGGGCGGCTCGCCCGGAGAGTGGGAGGGCGAGCACCCGCACACGGTCGCGAAGGAATTGGCTGTGGATGGTGTCTTCTTTAGCGGTTGGCGAGGCCACGACGGACTTCCGCTGGGACTGTCGTGCGCGGACGTGTTCGTCGAGCCCTTCCGTCAACGAGCCGTTCGGACTGGTTTTCCTCGAGGCGATGTCATGCGGTCTGCCGGTGATCACGACCTGCACCGGCGGCCCCCTCTCCTTCGTCAACACCGTCGCCGGGAAGCCGAACGGCTGGCTCGTGGAACCCGACGACGTCGACGCCCTAGCCGACGCGCTCGTCGAAGCCGTCAACGACGCCGCCGCCAGAAAGGAGCGGGCTGACCACGCCAGACAGCAGATCCGCGCCAGCTATTCCTGGCGAGCGCTGGCAGAACGCTTCGACACCCTCTACACCGACGTGCTCGACCGAACCTCCTGATGGGAGCAGCTCCTCGGCAATCGCGGCCAGCGCGTTCGCCATCGCCTGTCTGTAGGCGCTATCCCGAACTGGCGAGCTACCTGCGGATCGAGGAGCGCGAGCTGGAGGCGGGCGGGCTGAACGAGGGGCTACTTCTTCTGCGCAGGCTCCTAGACAGTTGCGCCGTCCGTGGCGTTGTGGGCCGGAAAAGAGGCGCAATTCCGCGAGGTTTAGTCTCTGCTGTCCGGGGTAGCGAACCGATCGAGCGATTCGAACTGGTCGCCCAGACCAGGATCGGCCGTCCGTGGGGGCACTGTGTCTACACAGCGGTCGAGGAAGGGAGAGAGACATGACCAGGATCGTTCGTCGCGCCTTCGCTCGAGCGTTCACCGGCAACGAGGTTGCCGGGGAAAGGGGGAGTCCCATGAGACTGCGGATGCTGGCCTGGGGGCGGTCCTGGGCTTGCTCGTCGCCCTGTCCATCCCAATGGCGGCCCTCGCCCAAGCCCAGCCCACCACGACCCACTTCAGCGGGACCGACGTTTTTCCCGACGTGAACCCCTGCACCGGGGTCCCGGGCACGCTCACCGATACGTTCAAGGGCGTGACCCACGTCACCGCGCTGCCCAATGGCAGCTTCCACGACACCACCACGATCACTGACCGCCTCACGTTCGTGCCCGACGATCCCAGCCAGCCGACCTACACCGGCAAGGCCACGACCTGGTTCGGCGCGAACCTCAACAGTCAGAACAACTTCACTGCGACCTTCACCACCCACTTCATCGTCAAGGGCACCGACGGCTCCAGGATCACCGGCCACGAGGTGGCGCATATCACCCTGCACGCGGACGGCACCGTCACGGTCGAGTTCGATAAGGCACGGCTGACCTGCCCGTAGCGGCATCGTCGATCCGGTGAGGCGAGGGGCCTAGCGCCCCTCGCCTCGCTGAGTGCCTGGTCCACGCGGGGTCCGCGACTAGCGATCATGGTCAGGTTCTCGGTCAGGTTTCCGTGTGAGCTACCTGCGGGTCGAGGAGCGCGAGCTGGAGGCGGGCGGGCGGAACTAGAGGTCGTCGGCTGTCATGAACGGAAGGGAGGGCGCGGGCGACGCCTTCGGTATTCGTCCCGTGTTCGAACCGTGTACGCGGACTGGGTCGCGAGCTTTCTCGATCGAGTGTCCCCCGGCGCGCTACCTGCGGATCGAGGAGCACGTACCCGAAAGGGGGACGAGACGAGCGCCGATCCCCACGAAATTTGGGGTACCCAATCCTCCCAGTGTTACCCCCTCGAGTGGCCGTTCCCAGCGGCCACTCTTCTTTTGGTACGCCGCCCCGGATCGAGGAGCGCGAGCTCGAGGCGGGGCGCGCTGAACTAGCCGCCGACGAATGCTGGCGCTGCACAAGCGCCTGTCGCGGTCACGGTCGGCTCGGCGGGACAGGCGTCAATCGACTTCAGCGACCCGAACTCGCGGTTACAGAGGCTTCGAGGCGCTCTTGCCAACCCTGGGTATGCTCCTCGAGTTCGTCAACGTCCCCAACGGAAAAGTGTACGTGGAGGGACGTGAGCGGTTGCTCTGGAGCCCCCGCGACCCCGCCGCTTGAGCGAAGGGAGGATCAGATGCCAGCGGATCTCACCCTGCCCGGGCTTGGCCCGGTCCACCACCGCGCCTACCTCGTCGAAAGCATCGAGGACACCGTCGCGCGACTGGTCGAGCAGTTCGCGCCGGCCCGTTCTTCGCGCTCGAGAACGTAACGTTGGAAAACGTAACTTCGCGCGGCGAGGTGGCTGAGTTTTCCCACAACTCCGCCTTCGGTCACCTCGGCGGCGACCCGATCGAGCTGATGGAGATCAACCAGCTCTCGCCCGCGCGCGTCGCGGAACGCTTTTCGGGGCCGCGTCCGCGGCTGCATCACATCGCCTGGGCGGTGCCGCCGTCCTCGGTCGAGCAGGTCCGCGAGGCGCTCGAGACGCACGGCGCGCCCGGTTATCTGCAGGCCAACCTCGATGACATCGACCTCAGCTTCCACGACAGCTCGGCCTCACTCGGCCACGATGTCGAGATCCACGCCGACGTGGAGGGCTTGCAGGGCTTCTTCACAATGTTCCGCGAGGCCGCCGAGAACTGGGATGGCTCGGATCCGATCCGCCCGGCGGTCAGCTGAGCCAGCCCGGCCGCTCGCGGCGCTGCTCCAAGTTGTGATCGCTCCTCGCGGCTTGAGGCCGACGACGCGCTCCCCTTGCGTCCTCGCTGCCTCCAACTATCGCGAGTTCCCGCGAGGAACCTGCGGATCGAGGAGCGCGAGCTCGAGGCGGGCGAGCACAACTAGCGACATGTCAGCGCGCAATCACGCGGCCTCTCCGTATGCGTCGTGGTAGTTCCACCACTGGTAGGGCGCCGTCTGCGGATAGCCCTCCGGGGAGTCCTCCCACTCCTCCTGGCGCCCGAGCGCCGTGATGTCGAGGTAGCTCCAGGTGCTCCCCATGGCCTCGTCGCCGCGGCTATCGACGAAGTAGGTGCGGAAGATTCGGTCGCCGTCGCGCAAGAAGGCGTTGGTGCCATGCCACTCGTCGACGCCGAAGTCGGCGTCGAAGTCGTCGGTGAGGGTGTACCAGGGAATGGTTTCCCATCCCATCCGTTCCTTCAGGCCCTGGATCTCTGCCTGGGGCGCGCGCGAGACGAAGGCGAGGGTGGTGTCGCGGGCGTTCAGGTGCGCAGGGTGTGCGACCTGGTCGGCGACCATTGAACAGCCCACGCACGCTCGCTCCGGGTACGCGCCACCCGCGGCGTAGGTGGTGACGTCCGGCGCGTAGAAGGCGCGATAGACGATCAGTTGGCGACGGCCCTCGAACAGATCGGCGAGGCTCGCCGAACCTTTCGGGCCCTCGAACTGGTAATTCTTCTCGACCGCCATCCATGGCATCCGCCGCCGCTCGGCGGCGAGCGCGTCGCGGGTGCGGGTGAGCTCCTTCTCCCTCACCAAGAGCTTCTCGCGGGCGGCTTCCCACTCCTGCGGCGAGACGATCGGCGGCATGTTCATCAGGCGCTCCCTTCTGAGGCTTCTCGACGATCAACACGGTGACATAGACCGGGCATGCTGGCGAAAGTCACCGCCGACTGGCGATGGAACTTGTCATATGCCCTCCTTTCCTGTCGTGGAACGTCAACTGACGTTCCCGGCAAGCCCCAGTGGGCCGACCGGCCGCGTCATGCGCCTTCTGAAGTAGCCGTCACTGGTGATCGCGGTCGCGCTCTGGGTCGGCGTGCTGTTCGGCTGGAATCTCACCGGATGAATAGCGGGGGCTCGCGCCCCCGCTCCCCACCGGCAACTACTCTCCCTCCAGCGCCGCCCGCTTCATCCCGAGAAGCACCAGCTCACTCAGCGTCGCCTCCAGCTTCGCGAGCCTGGCCTCAAGCGCCGAGACACGAGTGACGTAGCTTGACTGCTCGGACGCGAGCGATGGCTCGCGGCGGTGGTAAGGACGGGGTTCGTCTCCTTTGAGGTAGCCGATCCCGTACAGATGCCCTTTCAGGCGGTGATCCTCGTACACTTGCCCTCCCCCAGTCGCAGACGAGGATGCTGACAGTCTTCGGATCTCTCGCGCCTACGCGAGTGTCCACCCCGCAGCCGGGACAAACCCGCGCTCCAGCGTTCGCCTCCGTGCCGCAACTCGGGCAGCCGACCAATGCCGCAATCCCCATGATGAAGCTGTTCTCCCCACGCGATACCGGTTGTCCAGCGTGTGCCCGATCAACCGGAAGCCGCAGCAGGACCGTATGCGTGTGGACACAGTACGTCAAGGAGAGTTGCGTAGATCAGGCGCGAACCTGACCTTCGGCTAGGTGGGGTCGTGAGTCGCCCGGCGCCTCCTGAACGCGATCCGTGGTACCTCAAGCACTTCTCGAAGGGAGATCGCGGAGTCGATCAGCGCGTATTCGCGTCGGTCTCCGCAGATGTGCAGAGAAACGTCATCCGCGCGCCCCGTGACCGGGTTGACGGGTCTTGTCCTTACTGATCACTGCTGCCTCCTTGTGGTTCGTCACGGCGGGCGGTCACGGTGCCACGCCCCCGATGCATCAGCTGTTCAATGGCCGCACGCGGGCAAGGTCGATAGCTTGCCCTGTGTTGGCATGTCTAGACGCAAAGCGATGCGCGGAAGCGCGTCAAGCCCGATGTGCTGCTATACGATCGTGCCGTGAACCCGCCGTCTGGAGACGACTTCGATCACCCCTGGTTGATTGAGCGGATTCCTGAGGAAATCCTGAGTCGCTACCGAAGGGCGATGTTCCGTGTCCGGTCGAGCAACGAGCCGCTCGTGATCCTCGACTCGCTTGCGGAGATGCAAGAGATCTTGCAGCAGGTTGAGCGCGCTGCGGTCGAGGAGGCTCGTGCGCAGGGCGCTACCTGGTCGCAGGTCGCAGAGGCCCTAAACCGGACGCGGCAAGCCGTCGAGCAGCGCTTCGGCTAGAGCGCAATCACGCCGATCAGAGCCCCCGACCGGGCTCTACGCCGCCGGCTCTAGCTCGGGAACGAGCACGGCCTTGAACTGAGCGCCCCGCCAGGAGACGGAGTCGACTCCGAGCCGCCTGATCTCGTCGTCCTTCACGCCGTACATCCGCACGTGGTCGACAACAGCCTGGAGCGCGCTAACCGAGAACTGGTGAGACACGATCCGGCGTCCTGAATGAATCTCGTATTTCTTGGTCACCTACACATGAAGACGCGAAAAACCAGTTTGCGATCTGGACCTACGGCTAGTTCTTGGCTGGGCGCGACGAGAAACCGACGCCATGTGCCGAGGTCGAGCCAGGCAACTCCCCGAAACCCCGGTAGAGCGGCGGCGAGTGCCGCCAAGCCCTGCCGCCGCTCGATACCGGGATCCATGCCGCAAGTAGGAAGATGCGCTCGTCGCGCAAGACTTGCGCCTGGAAAGGGTGAAGTGTGAGCCGCCGAGACGTGGCTGTCGCGGAGGCGAAGATATGGGCCGAGCCCGAAGAGCCGGCACTCGTCCGCTGCCGCAAGTGTCTGGGGTTGCGGACCGTCTCGCATCGCGACCGCGACACTGCCGCCCGCTGCCTCGACTGCCGCCGGGGGCACGTGGTGCCACGCGAGACCTACTACGCGTGGTGGCTCGAACGCTTCAGCGCTGAGGAGTGCGCCGTGATGGCCCGCTCGATCTGGGGCCAGACGGCTGGTTCGTCAGGGGCGGTCGGTACGCTCACCTGGTAGTCGTTGGTCGTATGAAGCTGCGTCAGGGGGCGGTCTCTCGGGGCCGCCCTTTGCGCGTCCGGGCTCCGTCATGTGCGCCTGCGAAGATGCGGACAGCTTCCAATGAAGACCAAGACTGCATGCGCATCTTTTCTGGTGACGTAGCTCCAGACGAGTCCGTCTCATTCACCGTTCGGTTGGAGACGGCTGCCGGGGCAATGGCTTCCGTCAGGGAGGAGGCGTTGCGGGCGGCGCGCGAATCGCAAGAGCAGCTTCGCCAGATGGTGGAGCGCGAAAAGCGAGAAGCACAGGAGCGCCTTCCCCGGATGCTTGAGCGCGAGCAGCAAGTAGCGCGGGAGCACCATCGTCTGATGATGGAGCGCCAACGGCAAATGCTCCGGGATGTCGAGGCGGAGTACCGTCGTCGGTTCGGTCGAGCAGTAGACCGGTGCCGCTGGAGCCGTCCCCGCTCGACCATCGCCCGGGCTCCTCGTCGTAGGGTTGCTCGCCGTCTCACGCCATCGCGCGACGGCCCTCACCGACGTAGTAGCGACGACCCAGACTGTCAACCGCTAGTTCGGGGGCGGCGATGACGCCGCTCTCGATGGCACTTCGCGACGCGTGGGCTCGCGTTCAGCGAACTATCGAGGCACTTAGCGACGGCGACGGTGAGTTCGCCCAGCAGCTCCTCGACGACCTCGCTCACGACCTCTGGAAACAGATCGAGGCGATCGAGCGACAGGGAGGGTCGCCGTGAGCTTCGACACGAGCGAGGCCTATTTCGAGGGCGAGGGCGTGCACGGCGTCGGTTCCTTTTCAATGCCCTCGCTCGATCGCGTCTACCGCGTCGTGGGCGAGTGCTTCCCCGAGATCGTGTCCGAGACGATCATCTGCCTCTCGGTCGCCGCGATCCTCTGCCTCGAGGATCAACAGAACCCAGAAGCCCTGAACCTGGAGGGCGTTCCGTCTTCCCTGAAGACGACGCTGATCGACTTCTTCGGTGGCGCTGAGGACAAGGTCTACCGATCGGACAAGTTCACGCCGAAGTCGTTCGTCTCGCATTCGGCGTCGATCTCGCGCGAGAAGCTCGAGGAGGTCGATCTCCTTCCTCGCATCCGGCACAAGGTCTTCCTCGTCCCTGAGCTGGCCCCGCTCTTCGGGCTCCGGAACGAAGACCTCCTAGATACCTTCTCGATCCTGACGCGCGTCCTCGACGGACAAGGGCTCGTCACCGATTCGGGCGTCCACGGCCGCCGCGGGCATACGGGCGATTACCTCTTCGCGTGGATCGGTTGCACGACGCCGATCCCGCACAACGTGTGGAAGACGATGGGGAAGCTCGGGTCGCGCTTCCTCTTCATCGAGATGCCTTCCGACGAGCAGAGCGATGCCGATCTTGTGCGGGGCGCTGCCGGCGGGATCTCGTACCGCGATCGCGTAGCGCTCTGCAGCGAGGCGGTCGCTGAGTTCCTGGACGACCTCTGGCGCGATTGCGGCGGGGTGCGGGGTGTCTCGTGGAAGCGAGACGCCGACCCCCAGGAGGTCATGCTCCGGATCGCGGCCTTCGCGAAGGTGCTGGCACGCCTACGCGGGGTCATCTCCGTCTGGCGTGAGGGCTCAGGCGACGACCAGAACGGGATCCGCGATCGCGCTGCCGGCTCCCACTGTCACGGTCATCAGCCCGAGTGTGGCGAGCCCGACCACTAGCCGGCGTTTGAACGACATGCTCTCCTCCTCTCCTGTCCTCCAGTCAAGACCGAACATATCCCTCCTACGTCGGACCTCCAAACTTGCAGGCTGTCGTAAGACCTCACCCGAGGTTGGGGTCTCGTTGCGACAAGCTCGGTGTGCTGGAACACGTATCGGACCAGCTCGCGACGTCACGACGTTCGGGCAGCCAATCCGGGCCCCCCGCTGCATCGTTCCGGTAAACTCAGCGCGCGAGCCGCGTACCGGTGGGTAAAGGGTGGTGACGATGCCTGAGAGGTCGATCGTCGTCTACCAGTGCCCCGGCTGCGGGAGGCCCATTGCACCCGGCGAGGACTACGTCGATGCACGTGAGTATGAGCTAGCGCACGACTTCAGCCTGCACATGAAGAGGCATGATGTGGCGGTCAGGGCAGAACGACGCTTCCACGTCGAACACTTCAGAGGCCGCATCGGCGACTACTTCTACGAACTGGTAGACGAAGAAGCGTCGCGGTAGCGACGCGCTTGCGTCCGGCGCCCGATGCACGAAGGTTCCAGGCGTGTCGCGGAGGGCAATCCCGACGAGCTCGCGCAGAGATTTGCTCGCGATTGCTCAGGGCGCGGCGTACTCGATCAGACGAACCGGGATCTCGCGTCGCTCTTGCGCGAGTTCCTTCACAACGGATGACGCTGATCGCGCGCGGCCTAGCTTAGTCGGATACTCACAATTGGCGAGGCATAGTTACGCGCGATGTCGCGACGGCACCTGGCAGGGCTCATCGGCGGCGTGCTCGCGCTGGCACTCGCCGCTACCGCGTGTGGTGGCTCGTCGGGCTCGGCGGAGCAGCTCGCCTTCAACCGCGAGCGGGAATCCAATCCCAATTCCGAGATCTACGTCGTGAACGAGGACGGCGGCGGGCTGGATCGGCTCACGCTCGATCCGGGCGATGACGTGGGACCCGCCTGGTCGACGGACGGCGAGAAGTTGGTCTTTGCCCGCAATCGGGACGACAACTTCGACCTCTGGGTCATGAACGCGGACGGAACGGATATCAGGCCGCTCGCAGAGCACCCCGGCGACGACGGTTTCCCGTCCTGGTCGCCGGACGGGACGAGAATCGCCTTCGCGAGCAACCGGGACGGAAACTTCGAGATCTACGTCATGGCCGCCGGCGGCGGAGCCGCCACGCGGATCACGAACGACCCCGCTGACGACCTGGCTCCGCACTGGTCGCCGAACGGCCGAATGATCGTCTTCGACAGGTCTGTCGAGGGCTCCAACTTCGACCTGTACGTGATGAACACAGACGGTACGGGGGAGAGGCAGCTGACCGACGGTCCTGCGGGCGACCGATACCCCTCCTGGTCGCCCGACGGAACCAAGATCGTCTTCTTCAGCGATCGTGACGGTGACAACGACATCTACGCGATGAACGCCGACGGCACAAGCGTGAAGCGTCTCACGAACAGTCCCGGCGACGACATCTTTCCCGCCTGGTCACCGGACGGGACGAGGATCGCATTCGTCAGCTCACGCGACGGAAACCAGGAGATCTACGTGATGGATGCCGACGGGACGAACCTCGTGCGTCTCACGGACGATTCGGCCCAGGACAACAGTCCCGCCTGGCGGCCGGCCGCGCCGGCCCACTGACGAGCAGCGATCGTCTAGCGTTCGGGACATGCCGACGCTGAACGCCATCGGGATCATCGCCTCGGACATGGCTCGCTCGATCCGCTTCTACCGCCTGCTCGGGCTCGACGTCCCCGAGACGCCTGGCGAGGGTCACGTCGACACCTTCCTCCCCAATGGCGTGCGCTTCATGCTCGACACGGAGGACACGGTCCGAAGCTTCCGCCCGGAGTGGATCCGCGAGAGCGGGAACCAGCTCGGTATCGCCTTCGAGTGCGAGAGCCCGGCCGAGGTCGACGAGATCTACGCGCGCGTCACCGCAGCCGGCTTCCACGGCGAGAAGGAGCCCTGGGACGCGGTCTGGGGACAGCGCTACGCGCAGCTCGTCGACCCTGACGGCGTTCCCGTGGATCTCTACGCCGCGCGGTGAGCCGGTGAAGATCCGCGCCGCCGTGCTCGAGGAGTTCGGACGGCCGCTCGTCGTCCAGGAGCTCGATCTCGCCGAGCCGAAGGCCGGGGAGGCGCTCGTCCGGCTCGTCGCGTGCGGTGTCTGTCATACGGACCTGTACACGGCCTCGGGGGCGGATCCGAGCGGGTACGCGCCCTGCGTGCTCGGGCACGAGGGCGCCGGCGTCGTCGAGCGTGTCGGCGAGGGCGTTACGTTCGTCACCGCCGGCGACCACGTGGTGACACTCTTCGCGCCGGAGTGCGGCGAGTGCATCCATTGCCGCAGCGGCCGGACGAATCGCTGCGTCGCGATCCGCGACCAGCAGGGGCGAGGCTACCTCCCGGACGGCACCGCCCGACTCTCCCGCGGCGGCGAGCCGCTGCGGCACTTCATGGGCACGTCGACGTTCGCGGAGTACACGGTCATGCCGGAGATCGCGCTCGCGAAGGTCTCACCGGAAGCTCCCCTCGACGGCTGCGCGCCTTTTGCATGCGGGCTCGCCACGGGGATCGGCGCGGCGCTCTACACCGCGAACGTCCTAGCGGGCTCGACGTGTGCAGTCTTCGGTTGCGGCCTCGTCGGGCTGGGGGCGATCATCGGTGCTCGGCTCGCAGGCGCGGACCGGATCATCGCGATCGACCTCTCGGAGGATCGCCTCGCGATGGCGCGGCACCACGGCGCGAGCGACACGCGCGTCGCGGGAGACGGAGTCGTCGACTGGATCCGCGAGGAGACGGATGGGTACGGCGCCGACTACACGTTCGAGGCGACAGGGAACGTCGCGGTCATGCGTCAGGCGGTCGAAGCCGCGCGCGAGGCGTGGGGCCTGGCCACGATCATCGGTGTCGCGGGCAAGGGGGAGACGCTCGACGTGATCCCGCGGCTCCTGATCACCGGCCGGCGAGTAACCGGGTCGTCGTTCGGCGGTGTCAAGGGGCGGACGCAGGTGCCGCAACTCGTCGAGCGCTGGCTCGCCGGCGAGATCGACGTCGAATCCCTCCTGAGCCACCGCCTCGCGCTCGACGAGGTGAACCGCGGATTCGAGCTCATGGAGGCGCAGGACGGCATTCGCAGCGTCATCGCGTTCGAGTAGACGCCTCGCACGCCCAATGGCACTGCGCCAGTGCCTGAACGCGACCTTTGCCGACTCCGAACAGATCCCACACAGACGAGGGCGACACTCAGTCGAGTAGGACACCCCCTCCCCCGCGCGAAGGACGCTCGAGCGTCCTTTGCGCTTTAGAACCCCCCTTCACAACGAGCGACCATGTCGCGCCGCGTCCAGCGTCCGCCTCGCGACGGGCGATCGTCGTGAAAGAGGTTCCTGGTGGGCGGGGTTGTGGCCGCAGCCAGAAAGAGCGACCGGGCCAGCTACCCAATCCGCGCCCCAGTCAGGGGAAGAGAACGGGGACGCCAAAAGCCGACCCGGCCGGATGCCCGCTTCGCCGCTCGGGTGCGTCTCCCTCCGTGGATGTAAGGAGAATGTAAAGGCTACGGCCGCAGGATTTCGTAGACCCTGCCGTCGTTCTCCTTCGGGTTCGCGTTGTTGTCGACGTGCCGGTCGACCACCCAGTAGCTCATCGCATTCGGGCCGTCGGTCGAGCTCGACGTCGGCGCGACCGTCACGCCGGCTAGCCAGAGGTCGGAATACGGCAGCGGGAGAGTGATGGTGCGACGAAGCTGCCCGGCCCGCGTCAGCTCGAAGATCTTCCGCTCGTAGTCGTCGATGACGAGAAGGGTCCGCCGCTGAGGGTCGCTCCCGATCCCCTCGCAGTTCCTGATCCCGTACTTGCCGACGTCGAAGTGAGCAACCTTGTCGTTTCCGTCGCCGAAGACGCCGTTCGCCGGGTCGATGTCGTAGACCTCCTTGCCGGATCCGTCGCAGATGAAGAGATGTCTCGAATCGGGCTCGAACTCGACACCCTCTGGATCGTGGCTGCCATAGGCGATCGTGCTGATCGACGTCACGGAGTCGTCCGTCGTTCCGTGGCGCCCGTCGGGACCCGGATCCGTGATGAAGACGCGATCCTTGACGTCGTCGGTGGAATACAGGGTCGAGCTTGCGGGGTCGAAGCCCACACCCGTTGGCTCTCGACTGAAGCCGCTCGTCGTCCCGGTGCCGACGAGTCGCCCGGTGCGCGTCAGGCTGTAGAGGTTCGCGCCGCGATAGATCGACATCTCGTCGACTTCGGAGTCGCTGATCAGCAGCGTGTCCGTCGGCTCGACGTACGTGATACCTGCGGGATCGGGCGCCGGAGTGCCGAGCTGCGACGTGTGGATCGTCTTGACCAGCGTCCCGGTCAGAGTGCCCGACGTGCCCACTTGACGGCCCAGCGAGAGCTCGACGACGCGGCCCGCGAGCCTGCCACCGCCGGCGTCTGCGACGTACAGGTGGTGCACGCGCGGGGAGTCCGTTCGATCGGCGCTCGGCGCGAAGACCAGTGCTCGCAGGTTCCGGATTCGGGCGCCCTCGATGTCGAACGCCTTCCGGACCCTCCCGGAGCCGTCCACGGCGAAGATGCGGTCACGCTCGGGATTGGCGACGTACAGCAGGCGGTCGACCGGGTTGCGCGCCAGACCCCGCAGCCTCCCGGGCCCGAGCTTCCGCAGGGACACGCGCGACGGCTTCGCACCCCCGTCCGCGAACGGCACGCGGACGATTGCCCGGGCGCGGCTGTCCAGGACGAGCCAGGCACCACTCCTCGGGTCGAAGGTGGCGCCCTGTGCGCCTCGGAGGCGCAAGCTCGCGATGTCGGTCCGCTGGGTCGGGGGTCGACTCGCGCTCAGGTCGGTCGCGCGAACGGCGACGCGCTTCTTGCCGTCGACGGCGGTGAGCTGTGCGTGAACGGGATCCCACGCAAAGGTCGACGGGTTGGAGATCTTCGGAACGGCGAGCGAGCCGAGTGCGTCCTCGAACGGGCCGATGCGAAGAAGGCGCGTCCGTTGCGGGCCGGCTGCGGCGACGAGCAGGAGCCCTTTCCCGGGCACGTAGGCGAGGCCGGTCGGGCGGGCGAATCCGAACTCCCCGGTAAGCGTGGAACCCACCTCGACCGCAGGGTGGACGCGAACCGCAGACCCACTATGAGTGGAGGCTGTGACGGCCATCGGCAGCGCGAGCGCGCAGGCGAGCAGGCACGTCAGCAGAAGAGGGCTACGCCTCGATTCCCCGTACGGTTGCGTTCGTAACATCGACAGCGTGACCCGCGCAGTGTACGCGCACGGCCAGTCATTCTCCGTTGCGCGGAGATTCGGCTTCTTCATACATTTGACGCCGGCCTCGACGCGCAACTACCCTGACGCGCGCACGTGCGACCGCTCACTCGCCCAGCTCTCCTGCTCGCGATCGCCGTTGCGGTCGTCGCGGTTCCGACCGCCGCTTCGGGTGCGCTCTCCGGGTCGGCGGCCCCGACCGGCGTGGCCGCCAACAGCATGTCGTATCAGGACTCGTCGGGAGAGAGCGCGGCCGCGCCCGACATCACGACGCTGACGGTGTCGAACAACGACGCGGGCACCGTCTCGTTCAAGGTCGACATCCCGAATCGGCCGACGCTCACCCAGGATCTTCTGCTCCTCCTCTTCGCCGATACTGACGCGAACCCGCAGACAGGCGACCCGGAATCCCTTGGCGCCGATTACGTGATCCAGGTCTTCGGCGGCGAAGCCGCGCTCTTCAGATGGGACGGAGCCGACTTCACGCGGCGGGCCGGAGACCCGCCCGCGACCTCGCTGATCTTCTCGTACCAGGGTGGTGTGACCGTCACGGTCAGCGCTGCGGAGCTCGGCAACACCAAAGGCTTCGGCTTCGCCGTCATCGCGGTCTCGGGCATCGTCATCGACCCGGTGACCGGCGATCTCGACTTCACGAACGCCGTGAGCGACGTCGCGCCGGCCTCTGGTTCGGGCCTGTACGCCTATCAGGTCAGGATCACGCCGCCGACGCTGGTCGTCAGAAGGCTCACGACCGGCAAGCCCACCGCCGGCAAGCCGCTGACCGCGAGGCTCGTTGCCGCGCGCTCCGACACTGGCGCAGTCGTCCAGAACGGAAGGGTCAACTGTGTCGGCCGGGTCGGCAACGCGAGACTGAGGGCGCAAGTCCAGCGCGTGATCGCCGGCGCGGCCACCTGCAGGTGGAACATTCCTCCTCTGGCGAAGGGCAAGCGGTTCAGAGGCTCGGTGTCGGTCGTGTTCGAGGGTCTCAGGGCGACGGAGAGCTTTTCGAGCCGGATTGGCTAGCGCGCCGCTCGTGCGACGTCTCGCGCTCTTCGCCTGCCTCGTAGCTCTCGTCGCATTCACCGGAACGGCCTCGGGCGCGCTCGAGCGCACGCCTCGCACGGTCATCGAGAACGCGCTGGCAGAAGGTCCGGCCCGCACCCGACCTCTCGGCGCTCGAGCTGAACGGTTCTCGGGTACGCGTCATCGTCACGCTGGCCGATCCGCCTCTTGCGGCGGCGGCAGTCGCACGTCGCTTCGGCGGGCTCGGCTCGAAGCAGAAGCTCAACCTGCGCAGCTCGTTCTCGCGGAGCTACGTCGCCGAGCTCGAGTCGGCCCAGGCCCGCGCGATCGCGAGTCTGCGCCGGGCGATCCCCGCGGCTCGGGTGTCGCGCCGGTATCAGCTTCTCGTCAACGGGTTCGCAGTGAGCGTTCCGTACGAGCGCCTTCCGGATCTGCTCGAGATGGACGTCGCAGCACAGGTCTACCCGAGTCGCATGTACACGCTCTCGATGAACCGCGGGCCGAGCGTGATCGGGGCCACCCAGTTCGCAGGGCTCACCGGTGCTCGGGGTAACGGAGTCAAGGTGGCAGTCGTCGACGACGGCGTCGACCACGAGCATCGGTTCCTCGATCCGACCGGCTTTTCCTATCCGGCCGGCTTCCCAAAGGGACCGGGGGAGGGACGTCACCGAAGGTGATCGTCGCGCGAGGCTTCGCGGGCCCCGGTGCGAACAGCGCGCCGCTCGATCGCGACCGCTCGTTTCACGGCACGTTCGTCGCGGGCGTGATCGCCGGCGTCAAGACCGACGTCCCGGAGAGTCGGGCGGGCTTCTGCGTCGAGGCCGAGGGCGGTTGTCATCCCGCGGTCGACGACGTCGAGGGAGTCGCCCCGCGCGCGTACATCGGGAACTACCGCGTGTTCAACGTCCCTGCGCCCGCACCGCTCGGCGGCTGCTGCTCCGCCAACAGCCCGGAGATCGTCGCCGCCTTCGAGGCCGCCGTGCGGGACGGGATGGACGTCATCAACTTCTCGGGAGGCGGCCCCCAGTCGGATCCCCGTACGGACATCCTCGTTCCGGCGGTCGCGAACGTCGCCCGGGCGGGCGTCGTGCCGGTGATCTCGGCCGGAAACGACCGCGACTTCTTCGGGCTCGGGACCTCGGGCTCGCCCGCAACTGCACCGGACGCCATCAGCGTGGGCGCCGACGCGAACGGCCATGTCTTCGGGCCGTCGATCGCGGTCGTCTCGCCCGGAGGCGTGGGCCGGATCCCCTTCGTTCCCGCCGAGGACATCCCACAGTCGTGGATCACGTCGAATCAACGACTCGTCGACGTGGGCACGATCGGCGGCGTCTCCCGGCAGCTCTGCGATCCCGCGCCCGCCGGGTCGTTGCGCAACGCGATCGCCCTCGTCAGCCGAGGCGGCTGCCCGTACAGCACGAAGTCGGCGCGCGCCCGTGACGCTGGAGCGGCAGGGATGGTCGTCGCCGAGAACCGGCCGGGAGATCCATCCTTCGCCTTCTTCTCGATCTCCGGCGGCGCGATCTCGGACCTCGACGGCGACCGCCTGCGCGCGGCGGCCGCCCGCTCCGGGGGAGCTGTCACCGTCCGCTTCAGCCGTGACCCGGTCGAGGTTCCCACGACGTGGGCGGGAGTCCCGACGAGCTTCACGTCTTCGGGCCTCACACCGTTCGGTCACGCGCTGAAGCCGGACGTCACCGCGCCGGGAGCGAAGATCATCTCGTCGATCCTTCCGGAGCGCGCGGGAGACGAGTGGGCGGTACAGCGCGGGCACGAGCTTCTCGGCGCCGCACGTGGCGGGCGCCGCGGCGTTGCTCCTCCAGCGCCACCCATCCTGGACGGCGCAGCAGGTGAAATCTGCGCTCATGTCGACTGCGGGGCCGGCGTTCGGCGACACATCGCTGACGGAGGAGGCTTCGGTTCTCGTCCAGGGCGCCGGACTCGTGCGCGTCGGCGCCGCCGATCGGCCGCTGATCTTCACCGATCCGCAGTCGCTGTCCTTCGGCTATCTGCCCGCTGCCGCAGCGGGCGCGGCCTCGAGAGCGATCTCGGTGACCGTTTCCGACGCAGGTAACGGCGAGGGCACGTGGACCGCGGAGATCCAGGCCCAGGTCGCGTCTTCCGGTGCGACCGTCGCGGCCGCGCCGGTCAGCATCGCTCCGGGGGGAAGCGCGGTGCTGCAGGTCGTCGCACACGCCGCTGCAGGCGCGCGCGCCGGAGACAACTTCGGCTTCGTCGTCCTTCGGCGCGGCTGGGGACGTCCGCAGAGTCCCGTACGCGTTCTCGGTGACGCGGTCGTCGCTCACGGGGGCCTCTGTCACGCCGTTGCGTCCGATGCAGTCCGGCGACACGAGGAGTGGGGAGGACCGCGCAGCGCCTACCGCTGGCCGACCTCGCCGTTCTCGATCCTCGGGATCTTCGGTGTCGATCCGACGCTGAACGACGACGGCAAGGAGAAGATCTACTCGCTCCAGATCGCGAAGCAGGCGGTCAACGCCGGCGTCGTCGTGGTCCGGCCCGCACCGAAGCTGGGCGTCTCGATCACCGCGCTCCTGAGCTCCAATCAGCCGATCCATCCCTGGTTCCTCGGCGCGCTGGACGAGAACGAGGTCCTCGGGTATGCCGGCATTCCCATAAATGTCAACGGCCAGCTGCCGGATTTCCTGTACAACATCGGCGCCTCCGGGGGCGTCTTCCTGCCTCCCGGGCGCTACTACGTCTCGGTCGACTCGGGCCGCGACCTCTTCACGGGTCGCCCGCTCGCCGGCCGGTACGTGTTGCGCTCGTGGGTCAACGACGTGAGACCGCCGAGGGTCAGAGTGATCACGCGCACGCTCTCGCGTGGCCGCCCGACACTCGTGGCCAAGATCACGGACGCGAAGTCAGGGGTCGATCCGCATGCACTCCAGCTCTTCTTCGGGCCGTCGACACGCCGTGAGTCGGTCGGGGCGACGATCTTCGATCCGGCAACCGGGATCGCGGCCTTCTCCATCCCGCGCGAAGCGTTTCCTCTCCAGCCCGGCCCACAGTTCATCCAGCTCGTGGCGTCCGACTACCAAGAGGCGAAGAACATCAATACGGAAAGCACGAGTCCGCTGCCGAACACGAGGGTGCAGGGCGCGCGCCTGGAGGCGGTGAGCGGGCCGACGGTCACGTGGATCACGCCTGAGAAGGGCAAGTGCCTCGCGGCGCGCCAGCGCCTCCTCGTCGTGGCGAACGACAGCGTGCAGATCTCGTCGGTCGGGTTCTTCGATGGCAACCGTCAGATCGGTCGTGTCCGGAGGAACGTCGCAGGCTTCTACGAGCTCCGGTGGCGCACGACCGGCAAGCGAAAGGGCGCACATACGCTCACGGCCGTCGCTTCCGACGTCCGCGGCCGGGAGGCCGAGGCAAGCCAGGCAGTTCGAATCTGCCGCTAGTCGCGTCCTTGATCCAGGCGACGAGATTCGGCAAGCCGCTGCCCGAGGGTGGGACGATCGGTGTGGCCGCCGCCGCGAGCCCCTACGACAGCCGCTCGGACGTGCTCCGGGGCGTCGAGTGGTGGGAGGCACGCGGCTATCGCGTCAAGCTTGCGTCGGGTGCCTTCGAGCGCGACGACTACGTCGCGGGCAGCGCGGAGCAGCGCGGAGCGGACCTGAACGCGCTCTTCGCGGACCCGGAGGTGCATGTCGTGCAGGCATTGCAGGGCGGATTCGGCTCGGCCCAGGCGATCCCGTACCTGGACTTCGACTTGATCGCGGAGAACCCGAAGCCCCTCGTCGGCTATTCGGACATCACCGCGCTGCACGTCGCGGTCCGCCAGAAGGCAGGGCTCGCGACGATCTACGGGTACGGGCTGCTCGGGGTAGGGGGCGCCGAGGTGACGACCTTCTCGAAGGAGCGGCTTCTCGACGTACTCGGCGGTGGGGGCTCGGGCGAGGTTCCTCGCGATCCGGACGACCCCTGGGTGCGCTCGATCCGCGGCGGCCGCGTGACCGCACCGCTCGTCGGCGGCTGCCTCTGGCTTCTCATGCAGACGATGGGAACGCCGTGGGAAATCGAGCTCGAGGGCTCGATCCTCTTCTTCGAGGACGTCCACTGCCCGCCGTACTACGTCGACGGGCAGCTCGTCCAGCTCGCGCACGCTGGAAAGCTCGACGGAGTCGTGGGCGTCGTCGTGGGGCAGATGGAGAAGTGCGACTGGGGCGACGTGCGCCCCGTTTCGGACTGGGCGCGCTCGCGCTCGATCGAGGATGTCCTCGAGGAGCGCCTCGAACCGCTCGGCGTCCCTGTGATCTACGGCCTTCCGCTCGGCCACGCGAAGCACCTGGCCGCGCTGCCGCTCGGCGTCACATGCACGCTCGACGCCGACGCCCGGACGCTCACGGTCGACGAGTCGGCCCTGCGCTGACTCGACCCGGCTCGTCCTCGCGGTGCACGAAGAGACCGCGGAAGAAACCCCAGACCTGGGTACGCAACGGAGGTCCGGGTGGCCCCGACGGCTGTGACCACGCATACGCGAACTCCGCCCCGAGCAACAGGATCAGCGCCACGACGTAAACGAAGAACAGGAAGGTCATCACGCCGGCCAGCGAGCCGTAGATGAGGTTGTAGCGCGAGAAGTCGGCGAAGATCACCGCCAGGATCCGCGCAGCTCCCCACGTCCCGATCGCGGTGAGCACGGCCCCTGCGACGGCCCCGCGCGTTCGCAGCTTCCGCGCCGGGACGAACCGATAGAGCAGGAGCACCATCACGCCGATGGCGACGAGTTGGACGCCGTCACGCAAGAGAACCGCGGAGAGGTTCGGCTCGACGCCGATCTCGTGCGTGATCCGGTCGGCGAGGCGACTGAAGAACGCGGCGAAGGCCGACAGCCCGACGACGAGCAGCACGAACACTCCAGCTGCGCCGACGACGACGAAGTCCACGAGCTTCGCGTGTGCGGCGGGGCGGCCGCGGTCCACCTTGAGCGCTGCTTCGAGGCCGATCCGTATCGACGCCATCATCCCCGACGCGCCCCAGAGCAACGCGATCAGCGAGACGAACCCGATCGCCGAGAGAGGAGACGCGATCCCCTCGATCGAGCTCTGGACATTCGCCTGTCCTTCCTCCGAGACCGGAAGCACGTCGACGAGCTCGCTGATGACTCGCTGTCTGAGCTCCTCGTCCTGCAGCACGAGTCCGAAGACCGAGACGAGCACGATCGTCAACGGGAAGAGCGAGAAGAGCACGTGGAACGAGATCGACGCTGCGTACTGGGGGCAGCGATCGTGGAAGAGGTCCTCGATCGCGCGGGGGAGCGCGCGCCCGATGCCGTGAGCGAGTGCGCGAGCTCCCTCGAGTGGGGCACGAACCTTGCGAGCGAGCCGGCCGGGCTCCGCGATCGGGGTATCGCCCATCTTTCTGAGTCTACGGACGGCAGAAGCCGGCCTCGGTGGAGCGCCGATGGCCTCGCCAGAATTCGCGGTCGTGAGCGAGCGGAAAGTCCTCGTCCGGGCCGTCGACTCGGCACCCTTCACGACGGTCGTGGTCGCGACCATCGCCGTCAACGCGGTCGTTCTCGGCCTGCAGACCTACGACGGCGTCGTCGAGCGGTGGGGTGATGTCCTCGATCTGCTCAACGCCGCGTGTCTCGCGATCTTCGTGGTCGAGCTGCTCATCAGGATCGCGGCGTACTGGCCACGACCCTGGGAGTTCTTCCGCTCCGGGTGGAACATCTTCGACTTCGTCGTCGTGTCGGCCGCCTTCGTCCCAGGGGTCCGGCAGAACTCGACGCTCCTCCGCCTCGTGCGACTCCTCCGCGTCGTCCGCCTCGTCCGCGTGCTGCCGGACCTGCGCGTCCTCCTGCTCGGCATCTGGCGAAGCGTGCCTCCGCTCGCTTCGATCGGTGCCGTGACGGCGATGATCCTGTTCGTCTACGGGATGGTCGGCTGGATCCTCTTCGGAGACGAGCTTCCCGACCAGTGGGGGAACATCGGGCGGGCGATGCTCACGCTCTTCGTGATGCTGACCCTCGAGGACTTCCCCGTGTACATGGATCAGGCGATGGAGATCGAGCCGTGGGCCTGGGTCTACTTCGTGAGCTTCATCCTCGTCGCCGCTTTCATCGTGCTGAACGTGCTGATCGGAGTCGTCCTCAACGCGATGGAGGAGGCGCGTGAGCTCGACCGGCGCCGCGCCCTTCGCGAGCGCTACGGCGTCACCCGGCCGTCGCCGGTCGATCCCGAGGCGCACGCACCCGTCGCGGAGCGGATCGCGATCCTTCGCGGCGCCCTCGACGAGCTCGAGCTGGAGCTCGCGCTCGGCTCCGGAGCCAACCCGGACGCTCGACGCTCATGAGCTTTGAGAGCTCCTAACGCAATGAACGGCCATGTCGCTGTGCGGCGCTGGACGCCGTGATGCTGCGTCCTCAGTCGCACCCATATCGCTGCGGATATGGGCGCTCCCTGCGTCCTTGCCTCACGACGTCCATCACCCGCCCAGCGACGGGCGAGCATTACGTTAGAAGCTCTACGACCGCCGCTCGACGCGGCGCAGGACGTACGCGCGGACGGGCTCCTCCTTGCCCTTGACCTGGAACGGTGGCAACGGCTCGACCGCGGCGCGGCCGCCGAGTCGGCGGAAGGTCTCCTCGCCGATGAGCACGCCGCCGACCGGTGCCTCGGCCTGGAGCCGCGCGGCGACGTTCACGACGTCTCCCACGAAGCCGTGTTTCCGGTGCCCGCGCGCCCCGCCGACGAGGCCCGCGTGCACCTCGCCGCTGTTCACGCCGACCCGGAAGCGCGGCCAGTCGTCGTGCTCGTGGGCGATTCGGTCGGCCATTCGCTGGAGGAGAAGTCCTGCCCGCGCGGCCTGTACGGGGTGGTCGGCGTCCCCGGCGCGCTCTTCGAAGACGACCATGATCTCGTCGCCGGTTATCTGGTGGACGTCGCCGCCAACGCCTTCCAGCAGCGGGACCAGGCGGCCGAAGTACGCGTTCAGCATCTCCGCGACCTCGGGCGGAGCGTGCGCCTCGGAGAACCTCGTGAACCCGGCGAGATCTGCGAAGAGGATGCTCACGTCCTTCGTTCCGGCGAGCGTCTCGTCGAGGTAGAGCGCGCTGAAGCGCTCCTCGTGCCACTCGGCGCGCGCCACGACGGCGATCAGTGCGAACGATCCGAGCATGAGGACGTGCCATTCCCACCAGGACAGCCGCCAGTTGACGGCCCAGGCGATGACGACCATCGCCTCGGCGAGGAGGACGAACGCAAAAGCGAACGCGAGCACGAAGCGCTCCTGTCGCCGCCGATAGATCCGGAGGAAGCCGAACGCGGCGATCCCGTAGAGCGCGATCCCGACGGCGGCGAGGAGGAGTTGCCACCCATCGAGACGCTCGTCGGCGAGGGGATCGTCCAGAGGCGGCAGCTCGGCGAGCGAGAAGACCGCCCACAGGACGACGACCGCGGCGAGCCCCGCCAGCAGCAGTGGTGCCGCGCGGATCACGGTCTCGGCGCGTCGACCCTCGAGCTCGAGCGCGGCTCCGACGGCGAACGCCGCCGCGATCACGAGCCCGACGGGGGTGGCGAGCTCGAAGCCCGCATTCGGCCCGAGCAGGACGCCCGGTGTCGCGAGGGCATGCAGGCCCAGGAAGCAGGCACTCGCGACGAAGGCAAGCGAGATGAAGAGCAACCGTGCATCGCGTCGACGGCGTGCCGCGCTGGTGACGCCCCAGCCGACGGCGGTGGCGGTGAGGGCGGCACCGAGCACGAGCCAGAAGTGCGCGGGGTGGTTCTCCCAACTTCCGTCGACCTCAGGCCATGCGAGGAGCACGAGGAGGAGAGCGAGCGGGGCAAGAGCGAAGGCGACCCACGTGCGAGCGCGCATCGCCTCCAACTTACAAGCAGGCGCGTCTATCCTCATCCGGCCATGAAGGTCGTCCTCCCCGACTCCTCCGAGCTCGAGCTCCCCGACGGCTCGACGGGGCTGGAAGCCGCGCGCGCGATCGGGCCGAAGCTCGCGGAGCAGGCCGTGCTCGTCCGGGTCGACGGCGCGACGCGTGACTTGCGGCTGCCGCTCGCGGACGGCGAGCGGATCCAGTTCCTGACCACGCGCGACGCCCAGGACCCGGACGCGCTGTACGTCCTTCGCCACTCGACCGCTCACCTGCTCGCAGAGGCCGTGCTGCGCCTGTACCCGGGCGTCAAGATCGCAATCGGCCCTCCGATCGATGACGGCTTCTACTACGACTTCGAGTTCCCGGAGCCGATCTCGGAGGAGGATCTAGGCGCAATCGAAGAGGAGATGCGGAAGGAGATCGAAGAAGGCCGCGTCTGGGTTCGGGACGAGGTCTCTCGCGAGGAAGCGCTTCAGCGCTTCCTCGCGGAAAGACAGCCGTACAAGGTCGAGCTCGCACGAGAGGCCGAGGGCGCGATCTCCCTCTACACGCAGGGCGACTTCACCGATCTCTGCCGCGGCCCGCACCTCCAGGACTCCACACCGATCAAGGCGTTCAAGCTCACGAGCCTCGCGGGGGCGTACTGGCGAGGCGACGAGAAGAACACGCAGCTGACGCGCATCTACGGAACGGCGTTCTACTCTCAGGCCGACCTCGACACGCACCTCGAGCGGCTCGAGCAGGCACGTGCACGCGATCACCGGCGCATCGGCCGCCAGCTCGATCTCTTTCACCTCTCCGACCACTCGCCCGGCTCGCCGTTCTGGCACCCGAAGGGGATGGTGCTCTGGAACGCGCTCGAGGACCTCCGCCGGCGGGAGAACCGACGCCGTGGATACGTCGAGGTCAAGACGCCGCTCCTCTACGACCTCCAGACGTACATCACGTCGGGCCACTACGAGAACTACGAAGAGAACATGTTCTTCGTGAGGCCGCACGAGGGCGAGGAGCCGATGGCCCTCAAGCCGATGAACTGCCCGGGCCACATGCTGCTCTTCGGCTCGCAGCTCCGGTCGTACCGCGACCTACCGATCCGCTACGCGGAGTCGTCGACGCTCCATCGCGACGAGCGCGGCGGAACGCTGCACGGCCTCCTGCGGGTGAAGCACATCACGCAGGACGACGCACACGTCTTCGTGACCGAGGATCAGATCCAGGACGAGATCGACGCGATGATCGACTACGTCAACTACCTCTACGACCGGTTCGGAGTCACGCCGCGGGCGGAGCTCTCCACGCGCCCGGACAAGAGGCTCGGGACGGACGAGCAGTGGGACCACGCCGAGGCGGCCCTCGAGGCAGCTTTGGAGCGGCACGGCCTGGAGTACGCGATCTCGCCGGGTGAGGGCACGTTCTACGGGCCGAAGATCGATCTCCACATGACCGACGTCCTCGCCCGGAGCTGGCAGATGGGGACGATCCAGCTCGACTACCAGATGCCGGTCCAGTTCGGGTTGACCTACATGGGTGCCGACAACCGCGAGCACGCGCCGGTCGTGATTCACCGGGCGCTGCTCGGATCGCTCGAGCGCTTCATGGGGATTCTCATCGAGCACTACGGCGGCGAGTTCCCGTTCTGGCTCGCACCTGTCCAGCTGCGCGTCCTGCCCGTCGGGGAGTCGCATCGCGAGGCAGCGGCGACGCTCTCGGGAGCGAGTCGTGGCCGAGGGGTTCCGCGCCGAGGTGGACGAGCGCGACGAGACGGTCGGAAAGCGGATTCGCGATGCCGAGCTCGAGAAGATCCCTTTCGTCGTCGTGTACGGCGACCGTGAGTCCGACGCCGCGCTCGCCGTCCGCGAGCGGGGAGGAGGCCAGTCGACGCGCTCGCTCGACCAGCTGCTCGAGACGTTCCGCGAGCTGGCCGCAGAGGCGGATCCTCAGGGGTCAGACCCCACGGGTCTGACCCCTGCCGGGTGAGTATCTCCATGGTCAGACCCACGGGTCTGACCCCACGTGAGGAACTTGCGCACTCCTGGTACGCTTCTGCGTCTGCAAGCAGGAGCTCACAGCTTCCTCACCTCCAGTGTCTGACCTGCTGGGCATGACGCGCGGGGGTTCAACCGAGCCGGTGGAGTCTCGCCGGGGTTGGACGGAAGAGGAGCCGCTGCTTGCAGCGGTTCTGTCGTTTACAAGGAGGAAGCTGAGAGCTTGATGAAGGGCCTTTGAGACCACGTCGCCGCCGGCCCGTCATGGACCGGGTCGTTCCGCGCAAGCGGGAGGAGCGCATCAACGAGGAGATCCGTGTGCCGAACGTTCGCCTCGTGGACGAGAACGGCGGGCAGGTGGGGATCACCCCGACGAAGGAGGCGCTCGAGTTCGCGTACGGGAAGGGCCTCGACCTCGTCGAGGTCGCAGCCGGCGCAGATCCGCCGGTGGCGCGGGTCATGGACTACTCGAAGTACCGCTACGAGCAGGAACAGCGCGCGAAGCAGGCTCGCAAGCACCAGCTCCAGATCCACGTCAAGGAGATCAAGCTCAGACCGAAGATCGGAATCCATGACTACGAGACCAAGAAGGGGCACGTCGTGCGCTTTCTCGGGCAGCGAGCCAAGGTCAAGGTCACGATCATGTTCCGAGGGCGCGAGACGCTCCACCCGGAACGGGGTCGGGATCTGCTGATGCGCCTCGCAGAAGACGTCAAGGAGCTCGGCTCGATCGAGCAGCAGCCCGTCCTCGACGGCCGCAACATGGTCATGGTTCTCGGGCCGAACAAGAACGTAGGAGTGAAAACGGATGCCAAAGATGAAGACGTCAAAGGGCGCGAGGAAGCGCTTCAAGGTGACGGGGACGGGGAAGCTCCTGCGCAGGCACGGGATGAGGAGCCACAACCTCGAGAAGAAGTCGTCGAAGCGTAGGCGCGGCTTTCGGAAGATGTACGACGTCGCCGAGAGCGACGTGAAGGCGGTCAGGAAGCTCCTGAGGGGAGGCTAGGTGCACCTCCAGGCAACAATCAGTGCACTGCTGCCGCGCGATCTGCGGCGCGCTGCGTTGTCCTCGGTCGCGTCCATATCGTCAGATATGGACGCTCCCTGCGTCCTAGCATCGCTTGCATCTCACGCGGCATCAACGCGAGATCGTCACCAGGAGGTGCACCCATGCCCCGCGTGAAGCGAGCAGTCCATGCGCGCAAGAAGCGCGCGAAGGTCCTCGAGCAGGCGAAGGGCTACTACGGCCGCAAGAAGTCGTCCTATCGCTTCGCGAAGGAGCAGGTCGAGCACTCGCTCGTCTACGCGTATCGCGATCGCAAGGCGCGCAAGCGCACGTTCCGTTCGCTCTGGATCGTACGGATCAACGCCGCCGCACGCGTGAACGGCCTCTCGTACAACCGGTTCATGGCCGGCGTCAAGAAGGCCGGGATCGAGCTCGATCGCAAGTCGCTCGCGGACATCGCGGTCTCGGATCCTCAGGCGTTCGCCGCCGTCGCCGAGCGGGCCAAGGCTGCGCTCGACGCTGAGCCCGGCTGATAGTGCCTCGTCAGGGGATGCCCTCCGCGTCCTATCGGCCGCAAAGCTGCGCGACGCTGCGTCCTCAGTCGCGCCCATATGTCCAATATGGGCGCTCCCTGCGTCCTTGCCTCGCTTGCTTTTCGCGCGATGGATCCGCGGAAACATCCCCTGGCGAGGCACCCGACTGATCGAGTCGCGCCAGAACGAGAAGCTCCGGCTCGTCCGGAAGCTCCTCTCTGGGAAGAAACATCGCGTCGAGACCGGGCTCTTCGCCGCCGAGGGCGAGGACCTCGTCGAGGCTGCAGCGGCCGCCGGCGTCGAGCCGGTCGAGCTCCTGATCGCCGGGGAGAACGTCAGGCCCGAGCTTCTCGGCGAGGTGTCGACGCTCGGCCATGCGCCGCGTGTCATCGGGGTCTTCAGGCGGGACGACCTGCCCACCGGCGAGCGGGACGTCGCGCTCGCGCTCTGGCGCCTCGCCGATCCCGGGAATCTCGGGACGTTGCTCCGGACGGCCGACGCTTTCGACGCCGCCGTTGCGCTCTCGGGCGGATGCGCCGATGCGGTCGGGCCGCGTGCTCTGCGCGCCTCGGCGGGTGCGGTCTTCAGGGTGCCGATCGTCGACTGGGACACAACGCCCGCGCGGCGGATCGCGCTCGCGGCCCATGGCGGCGCGCCCCTCGAGAGCGTGGCTCTCGAGCCGCCGCTGACGTTCCTCCTCGGCGCCGAGCGCGAAGGGCTTCCCCACGACCTCGTCGCGCAGAGCGAGACGGTCACGATCGCGCTACCTGGAGCTGCGGAGTCGCTGAACGTCGCCGCTGCGGGAGCCATCGCGCTGTACGAGCTCTCGCGCCGCTCTCGTTCGTAGCTCCCTCGTCGAATCGCCTCGCGCGTGAGACGATTCCTGCGTGGGGGCCGAGGAGGATTGGGCAGCACCGGCGGGCCCGGGCGTGGAAGCGGTGGGCGCGCGCGTTCGGTCGCTACGACGGTCGGCCGGCCTGAGTCAGGCAGAGCTGGCCGCCGGGCGCTTTTCGAAGGAGTACGTGAGTCAAATCGAGCGGGGAAAGACGAAGCCGACGCCCGAGACGTTGGCGTGGCTGGCCGGCCGTTTGGCGACCGATCGCGAGTTCCTCGAGCACGGCGTCAGCAAGGCCGAGAAGGAACGGCTCGAATCTGCCCTGCGCGACGCCGAGCGTCTGGTCGAGGAGCACCGATACGACGACGCGCTCGTGGCTTTTCGAGGCGTGCGCGAGATGGCCGACGCCGCCCCGGCCCCGACGTTCTTCCTTCGCCTGCTGCGAGGGGAGGCGTGGGCCCGAACTCGCCTCGGAGACCTCGATTCGGCGATGGCGCTGCTCGAGGAGGCGGCCGCGCTGACGGTGACCGCAGGTTTCACGAATGACGATCGCGCGGAGGTGGTGTTCCAGGTCGGCGTCGTCCGCTACTCGCAATCGAGCATCGCCGAGGCGATCGTCCTCTTCGATCAGGCCTTGATACTCACGGAGGATCCTGGGTCTGCTGCCGATCGACTACGCTCGGACATCTTCCACTGGCGCTCGCGTTGCTACCGGCGAAACCGGGACTGGGTCGCCGCCCAGGAAGACATCGAGCGCGCACTCGAGCTCGCCGAGGCCTGCGCCGATACCCGCCGAGTCGCAGACGCGCTCTTCCAGGCGTCGCTCGTCGCCCAGCGGCAGGGACGCTGGGTACTCGCGCGCACGTACGCCGAGCGAGCGCGGGCACTGTTCGAGGAGTTGGGCGACAGGGCAACGGCAGCTCGGCTGCTGAACAACCTCGCCGGGCTCAACCACCTCCTCGGCAACACCGAGCAGGCGATCGCTCTGCTCGATGAGGCATTCGAGATCTTCGTCGAGCTCGACCTCGCGGTCGACGCCGGCTACGTCTGCTCGTCGCTCGCCGAGATTCGGCTGGGGTGTGGCGAGCTCGAGATGACGGAGACGCAGGCCCGGAAGGCGCTCGACCTACTCGGTGGCCGCGCCGACCACCTGCAGGAGGTCGGGACGGCGCAGCTGGCGTTGGGCCGGGCGCTCGCCGGGCAGGGCAGGCTCGACGAAGCCGAGAAGTGGATTGCCCGCGCCGATGCGACGTTCCAGCAGGCGAGCTCCGTGAGTCATCGCAGCTCCGCCTGGATCGCGCAGGGCGACGTCGAGAGCCGGCGGGGTAACGATGGCGTCGCCGCCGATCTGTACCGGCGAGCCGCCCGAGCGCTCCAGGAAGCGGGCGCGTAGCCCGGACCAGCGAACGACGGTCTCCCGATAGCATCGTGGGGAGACTCCTCTAGCGTGGAATCGATCGTCTGTCGCTAGCTGCCGTCGAACCAGCCCCCGCCGAGGCTGGCCAGAACGCCGGCGAGCGCCGTCAGCGCGACGACGATGATACCGCGTATTTCCCTTGGTGAACACAGCCGCAAGGTCCTTTCGTGTGACAGCCTGGTCTTGCTCAGTTGACGGCCGGGGGTACGTTTCGGACACCCCCCTATGGGGGATCCGCATGCCGTCGTCACGGCAACGCCGACTAGGTCGAGTGGTCGACGTGCCTATCGGAGCTCGGTGCGCGAGTCGAAGAGCGCAGCGCTACGCTTTGCCCGCGTCATCCGAGTTCATGTGACGTAGGGTGCCACGAGCACTCGCGTGGCACCAGATGGCTCTTTGGGACCTGGCCGGACGAGACTCAGCCGAACCCTCCGCCGCCGCCTCCGCCTCCGCCGCCTCCCCCGCCGGAGAAGCCTCCTCCACCTCCGCCGGCACCCGAGTTCGGTGGGGCGAGCGCATCGCCGAACCCCGAGCTAAGGTCGCCGATCGAGAGGCTCGTCGCGCCCGAGCCGAGGTCGCCGCTCGACGAGATCCAGTAGATGGAGCTCGCCTGGTGGACGGCCTCGGGCATGTGGAGCTGCGCACCCTGCAGCACGCGCTCGGCGATCCCGAATGCGATTCCGTATACGAGGTAGCGCTCCCAGAGCTCGAGCGTCGCAGGTGGCGCCTCATGCAGGCGTGGGAAGTCGGAGAGGTAGCGGCGGAAAGCGTCCCAGCGCTCGGCCTCCGCCTGGGCGCGCCGGTGCGCGACGGCGCCAGATCCTGCGCCCGAAGATCACCGACGCGACGACGAGTACCGCGTTTCCCAGCATGCAGATCGCCGCTCCCACGAGCAGCACGTCGGAGTAGCGCGGGTAGACCGGGCGCCATCCGTCCTGGGCGAGGAAGACGAGCACTCCTCCGGCTACTCCGAAGAGCACGGCCGCCGTGATGAGTGGCACCGCGCCGATCGACCGGAACCAGCGCCGTCGCTCGGCCTCGCGCTCCGACTGCCTCTTTGAAGGCGGTGAAGCGCGGATGCATGGATTCGCGTTCGTCCTCGATGCGGTCGCGGAAGCGTGAGAGCCGCTCGCTCGAGCCGTCGAGGACCGCGTCGACGACGTCCGCGACGTCCCGCTCCCACGGTCTCAGGTCCTGAGCGAGCTCCGGACGAGAGCTGGAGGTCAGACACCGTCTCCGATCGGAGACCGCCCCAGATCGGGCGCTCGGTCGTCGTCGGCTCGGACTTGTAGACGCCTCTTCGAACGAGGTCGAACAGCGTCGCCGTGAACTCGTACGAGCCCGCCTCGCCACCCTGGCGGAGGAGCGCGGGCACGAGCGCCGGCTCGGTGTCCGTCGGCGGCTCCTGCTCGTACTCGCGATCGTAGGCCGTTCGGCGCTCCCGGCCGAAGAGCCAGTACACGGCTGCGATGACGAGCAGTGCCGGGAGCGTCCCGAGCGCGAGCACGATCGCCGCGACGAGGAGGGGGTGGGCCTTGAGCCTGTCGATCTGCTTCTGGTCCCGCTCGTAGCCCTCTGCGTCGGCCTTCTCCTCCGTCGTCGATTCGGTCGAACGCGTTCCCGCTGACGACCTTCATGCCGAGCGTCGAGGTGAAGGCGGAGCGCGGGATCAGCGTCCGCAGCTCGACGAACTGGTGAGCAGGAACCGAGACGGCGCGGAGCGTCGCCCGCTGCCCGGTGAGCTCGACGTCCCCGCGCACCCAGACGGGCTTGCCCCAGCCGCGGAGGATGCGGCCGGGCGCGCTCTCGATCGCGACGAGTCGGTCGAGCGGCTCGTCCCACTGATCCCCCCAGACCTTGAGGTTGACGTCGACGACGTCGTCGTATGCGACCGCGACGCCGACGCAGTGTGTACGAGATCGTGAAGGCGCGTGTCTGATCTCTGGCGTCGAAGTACCAGACGATCCGGAATCCGTCTCCGCGCCTTGTGACGCCGAACGTTCCGGGCACGCCAGGAGCGAGCTCTGTCTGGGTGCCTCGGCGATATGCGAGGCCACGCTCGGCGACGGAGGGGAGAACGAGGCTCTCACCCTCGCGCAGCGGGATGTCGCGATAGCCGAAGTGGAAGTCACCCGAGAAGGCGACCTCGAGGCGTTCGCTGATCCCGAGCGAGCCGTCCGGCTGGACGTCGACGGCGACGTCCCCGGAGAGGAGCGAGAAGCTGTCCGCGCCCGCGAGACCCGGTGCGGCGAGCCACGACGCTGCGCTCGCGAGGACGAGACGCGAACGGCAAACTGTGTCCGCCGGGGCCCTGCTAGAAGTCGACGACCGGCGCCTCCCGTTGCGCCTCCTCCTCGACCTCGAAGAACTCGCGTATGGAGAAGCCGAACGGCCCGGCGACGACGAGCCCCGGGAACGTCTGAACGGTGTTGTTGTAGGTCAGGACGGAGTCGTTGTAGACCTGGCGGCTCACGGCGACGCGGTTCTCCGTCTCGGCGAGCTCGGTCTGCAGCTGGCGGAAGTTCTCGTCGGCCTGGAGCTCTGGGTACGCCTCGGCGACGGCGAACAGACGGCCGAGAGCAGCGCCGAGGATTCCCTCGGCGGCGGCGGTTTCGGCGGGCGTCTGCGCCTTTTGCGCTCGAGCGCGCGCCTGAGTCACGGAATCGAAGGTGCTCCCGCTCGTGAGCCGCGTAGCCCTTCACGGACTCGATGAGGTTGGGGATGAGGTCCCAGCGCCGCTTCAGCTGGACCTCGACCTGCGCCCACGAGTTGTCTACCCGGTTGCGCTGCTGGACCAGGCGGTTGTAGAGCAGGACGAGCAGCAGCCCGACGAGCAGGACGATGCCCAGGAGGACGAGCAGCCAGATCACGGCGACCCGACTCTATGGATCGACTGCGCGAATGGCAAACGTGACCGGGTGTGGCCCCGGCCGGCCGCCCTTAGTCGCTCCGGTGGCAGACGAAGATCATGTCCTCGTCGCCGGTGTGCGGGCGGAGGTCGAACCAGCCATAGAGCGCGCCGACGGCGAAGCTCGCCTCGTCGAGGAGGCCGAACCACTCCGGCGCCGAGAGCCAGTGCAGGCCGAAGGTCGTCGTGACGTCTGCAGAGCGCACGGACAGCGAGAGCGTGCGGCTCGCCTCGTCCCAGTCGGCGCGTTCGAAGATCCCGGGCTCGCGCTCGAGCCAACGGCCGCCCGTCTCCTCGATGTCGTCTCGACTCGGGGCGAAGACGTCGAAGACGAAGCGTCCGCCGGGCTCGAGCAGTGCGCGGGCCGCACGTAGCGCACGAAGCTTCTCGTCTTCGCTGTCCATGTGGAGCAACGAGCGAAACGGGCAGATGGCGAGGGGCACGCGTTCGGAGACGGGCGGCTCGCGGAGGTCGCCGATTCGGAGATCGACGAGACTCGAGACGCCGGCCGACTTGGCGGCGGCGCGCGCGACTCGGAGCATCGCCGGCGACGAGTCGACCCCGATCACCGGGATGCCGGCTTCGGCGATCGGGACGGCGATCCGCCCCGTTCCGACCGCGAGCTCGACGACAGGGCCGCCCGAGGCGAGCGCGTTATCGACGTAGAACGCGACGTCTTCCGTCACCGAGCGGCTCCACGGGTCGTAGAACGCCGCGATCTCGTCGTACAGTGTTCATGCTGGCTTGCGGGCCACCCAGACGAATTCGCGGCTCTCGGCGTCGAACGGGCGGCGGTCGAACCAGCCGTACAGCGCCTCGGTCTCCAGGCCCGACACGTCCAGTAGACCTTCCCACTCGGAGCGAGAAACCCACCAGGCCGAGATGCCGCCTCCGGCTGCGAGCGCGATGTCGATTCGGTTGTCGGCCGGCGCGTAGTCGGTGCGATGGGGGACCGGCTCGTCGCGCTGCTCGCCGTCGAGCTCGACCGCGATGTGCGGATCGAACACGAAGGCGTTCCACGCAAACCTTCCTCCGGGGCGCAGCGCGGTCGCGATGCGCTCGAAGACGCGCCGCCGGTCGGCCCACGTCGGCAGGTGGAGGAGCGCTCGGAACGGGCAGATAAGGAGATCCGAGGCGGCCACGAGGGAGAGGTCGCGCATGTCGCCTTCGCGGAGATCGAGCTCGACGCCCGCTACGGCCGCGCGCTCGTGTGCGAGGGTGAGCATCGCCGGCGACGAGTCGATCCCGATCACCGGCTTCCCGGTCTTTTCGGCAATGGGGATCGCGACGCGGCCGGTCCCGACCGCGAGCTCGACGACCGGGCCGTCCGCCTCCCGCGCCAGCTCGACGTAGAAGTCGACGTCCTCCGTCATGTCGGACGCCCAGACGTCGTAGATCGGCGCGAACGCGTCGTAGGCGCTCATGAGCGTACCAAGTTACAACTGTGTCACATGGCGCGCAGCCCCATGCGAAGGCGGCGCTAAGCAGCTCGTTGCAACTTGTAACGTTGACGAAGGGGCGTTGGTAACCTCGGCGCTCCCGTGGATGCCAAGGCTCTCGAGTCGGACGCGCTCGCTGCGGTCGCTGCCGCGTCGTCTGTCGATGACGATCGAGAGCGTGCGCGTCGAGTACCTGGGGCGAAAGAGCGCGCTCAAGCTCGCCTTGCGCGACGTGCGCGACCGCGAGACCGGAATGGCGCTGAACGACGTTCCGCGAGCGCCTCGAGGCAGCGATCGACGCACGCGAGGCGGAGCTTTCTCGCGTCGAGCTCGATCGCCGACTCACCGGGGAACGCGTCGACGTCACGATGCCCGGCACCCCGATCCGGCGCGGTCACCTCCACCTGATCACCCAGATCCGGCGAGAGCTCGAGGACATCTTCGTCGGTCTCGGGTACACCGTCGTCGACGGCCGGGAGGTCGAGACCACGCGTTACAACTTCGACGCGCTCAACTTCCCTCTGGGCCATCCGACGCGATCGCCTCTTCAGACGCTCTTCATCGACGAGGCGACGGTGCTCCGCACGGAGACGTCGCCGTCGCAGATCCGGACGATGGAGGAGCAGGATCCTCCCGTCTACATCGTCTCCCTCGGCCGCGTCTATCGGCGCGACACGCCCGATGCGACGCACACGCCCACGTTCCACCAGGTCGAGGGCCTCGCCGTCGACGAAGGCATCACGCTCGGGGACTTGGAGGGAACGCTCGACTATCTGCTGAAGGCGCTTTTCGGCGAGCGCCGGGACACCCGGTTCATCACGCATCACTTCCCGTTCACCGAGCCGTCGATCGAGGCGCTGGTCTCGTGCCACCTCTGCGAAGGTGCGGGCTGCCCGGTCTGCCGCCACTCCGGGTGGATCGAGGTGGGTGGGGCGGGGATGGTCGACCCCAACCTGTTCGAGTTCGTCGGATACGACCCCGAGCGATACACAGGGTTCGCATTCGGCTGGGGGCTCGAGCGCATCGCCGTCCTGCGGCACGGGATCCCGGATCTCCGCGAGCTCTGGCGCAACGATCCTCGCCTCTTGAGGCAGTTCTAGTCGTGCGTCACAGGAGGCACCACTGATGCGGGCTCCGCTCTCGTGGCTCCGCGAGTACGTCACGGTCGAAGCCACCGCCGAAGAGATCGCGCACCGGCTCGCGATCTCGTCGCTCGAGGTCGAGCGCATCATCGACGCCGGAGTCGCCGACGTCGACGGAAATCTCGGCCGTTTCCTCGTCGGCCGCGTGCTCGAGGCGGCGCCCCATCCGAACGCCGACCGGCTGCGGGTATGCCAGGTGGACGTGGGGGAAGGGGACGCGCGGCAGATCGTCTGCGGCGCCTGGAACTTCGAGGCCGGCGCCACGGTCGCAGTCGCGCTTCCGGGGGCGTATCTCCCGATCTCCGACGAGCCGCTCGACGAGCGCGCCCTTCGCGGTCAGGTCTCACGGGGAATGATCCTCGCCGAGGACGAGGTCGGTCTCGGCGAGGATCACGCCGGGATCATGGTGCTCGAGCCCGGGCCGGAGCCGGGGATGCCGCTCGCCGACGTCCTCCCGATCCGCGACCGCGTGCTCGACGTCACGCCGACCGTCAACAGGGTGGATCTCCTCTCGATGGTCGGTCTCGCGCGGGAGGTTGCGGCGTTGCTGGACGGGGAGCTCCACCCTCCGGCACCGGACGATCCCGCGATCGTCGACGTCGAATCCGTCGATGTCACGATCGAGGACTTCCACGGATGCCCGCGCTACATCGGACGCGTGTTCCGCGACGTCGCGATCGGCGCGTCGCCCCAATGGCTTCGTTCGCTCCTGTACCTCGCCGACATGCGATCGATCTCGAACGTCGTGGACGCCACGAACTACGTCATGCACGTGTGGGGAAGCCCGCTCCATGCGTTCGACCGCTCGAAGCTCGCGGGTGGGCGAATCCTCGTGCGCCGCGCCCGTCCCGGCGAGGAGCTCCGCACGCTCGACGGCACGCTCCGCAGGCTCGTTCCCGACGATCTCATGATCACCGACGGCGAGCACTCGGTCGCACTGGCCGCGATCATGGGAGGCGAGGAGAGCGAGGTGTCGGAGGACACGACCGAGGTGCTCCTCGAAGCGGCGAACTTCGAGCCGCTCGGGATCCTCCGAACCTCGGAGCGACTCGGGCTCCGTACGGCCGGCTCGAACCGCTGGGAGAAGGGTGTCGATCCGCACCTCGCGGAGAACGGGGCGGTCCTCGCGAGCCGGATGATCGTGGATCTCGCGGGCGCGCGCATGACCGGCCACGTCGACGTCCACGCCGGGCTTCCCGAGAGGCCAGTCGTCCGTCTGCGCCCCGAGCGGGCGTCATTCGTGATCGGGCTCGACGTTGCCCAGGGCGAGCAGCGCGCAACGCTCGAGGGCTTCGGTTTCGACGTCTCGAACGACTGGGACGTCACCGTGCCGACCTGGCGAGCGCGCGACGTGACACGCGAGATCGATCTGATCGAGGAGGTCGCGCGCCCGGTGCTCGACCGGATCCCGCACACGATGCCGCTGCGCCGGCACGTGCGAGGGCGACTCTCGAAGGAACAGCGGCTCCGTCGCGTCGTCGAAGACGTTCTCGTGGGCGCCGGCGTCTCCGAGGCGTACACCTGGAGCCTGGTGGGATCGGATCCGAACCCTGAGGCGATTCACCTCCGGAATCCGATGTCCGCGGACCAGGCGACCCTGCGGACGACCATCGTCCCCGGTCTCGTCGAGGCGGCCCGCACCGGCCTCGACGCGGGCGCCGACGACGTCGCGCTCTTCGAGATCGCCCGCGTCTACCTGCCGTCCGGCGAGCAACTCCCCGAGGAGCGCTGGCGCGTGGCCGGTGTCGTAGCGGGAGGCTACGAGGTCGCCAAGGGCGTGCTCGAGACGCTCTACGCAGCCCTGAAGCTCGAGCTTCGAGTCGAACGCGGGTCGCACCCGTCGCTCCACCCGGGCAAGGCGGCCGCGACCGAGGCAGGCTGGCTCGGCGAGCTCCACCCGACGCTGCTCGAAGGGGCATGGGGGGCGTTCGAGCTCGACCTGGACACCCTGTTCGCCCCGGTGCCCGAGCGGATCGTCTACGAGGACGTCCTCACGTTCCCGGCCGTGCTCCAGGACATCGCGGTCGCTGTGGCGGAGGACGTCGAGGTCGGAGCCCTGGTCGATGCGGCGCACGAAGCGGCGGGCGCGTTACTGCGGGAGGCGCGTGTGTTCGACGTCTATCGCGGCGAGCAGGTCGGCGAGGGCCGCAAGTCCGTCGCCATCCATCTTTCGTTCCAGTCGCCCGAGCGAACGCTCACGGACGACGAGGCGGCAGAGGCACGCGGCAGGATCGTCGCCGCGTTGGCCGACCGTTTCGACGCGGAGCTCCGAGCCTGAGAACCGGGGCAAACCGATCCGGCGCCTCGTTGCGTAGAGTGACGTGATGCGGCGTGTCCTCATACTCGCGCTGGCGCTCGTCGCCGCCGCACTCCTTGGAGCCACGGACGGGTCGGCCGTCCAATCCCAGAACGTGAAGCTGGTCGGGACGGTCGGACCGGGGTTCTCCATCACTCTCGAGGACGCACAGGGCAATCGCGTGCGGAACCTCGAGCCCGGGACCTACGACATCGAGGTCAAGGACCTGTCCGAGGAGCACAACTTCCACCTCACCGGGGCCGGCGTCGACAGGTTGACTCCAGTCGGAGCCGTAGTCACGGAATCCTGGACCGTCACCTTGACGAACGGGACGTACGGGTACAACTGTGATCCGCACGCGACGATGATGCGCGGTTCCTTCACGGTCGGAGCCCAGCCGCCGACACCTCCGCCCAGCTCCACGCCCCCGCCCGTGACAGCGAAGAGCAAGCTCGTGCTGACATCAGGGCCGGCCTTCGCCATCACGCTGAAGACGGCGAAGGGAAAGGCTGTGAAGACGATGAAGCGCGGCACGTACACGATGGTGGTGCGTGACCGAGGCCGCATCCACAACGCACACATAGTCGCGCCAGGCGTCAACAGGAAGACCAGCCCACTGACGTACTCGGGCTCCCAGACGTGGAAGGTGAGGCTCTCCCGGGCCGGAACCCTTCGCTTTCTCTGCGATCCGCATGCCCGTGGGGGCATGAAGGGATCCGCGAAGATCGTCAGCTGACGATTAGACGGAGCGCCCGGCCAAGCGCCAGACGGGACCCTGCGTATCGGCGTTCTCCGTGTCGGAGAGCTCGCCCAGGAGCGAGATCCGCCCGGTGATCCCGTCTGCGTCCATCCGCTCGAAGCAGCGCCGGGCCATCCCCGGCGAGACTCCGTAGCCCTGCTTGCCCGAGACGCGGAACCGGAGGGCGATCGCCTCGGGATTTCGTGTCGGGTTCATCGGCGCGCCGAGGAGAGCCGCTCTCGGCAGATGGTCGCTCGAGTCGAGCTCGAGCTCGCACAGGAGGTCGCTCCAGCCCGGAGCGAGCCGGGCGACGGCGTCGTCCCAGGCGTTCACCAGTGAGCTCTGCCTGGGAGCCGGCACCTCGGCGGCGGGCAACGCTCGCGTCGACTCGAGCAGAGAGAGCGTGCCCCAAGCGCGCTTCGAGTCGAGCCGCGAGAGAAGGTTCCGAAGCCGCTCGCGACTGCTTCCTTCGCGCGTGACGTGGAAGCGGAGCTCCCGTCCGACCCGTCCGGGTGCGAGCGGCGCGAGGATGGCAGCTGCATCCGCGGTCGAGCCTTCCGGGGTGAACGAGAGGTGGACGTCGTCCCAGTCGGCTCCGAGATCGACCTCCATCCGCGCCCACTGGTCGGCAGCCCGCATCGGCGGATCAGCATAATGGCCGCTCGATGGCGACTGTCGAGGAGAAGGCCGGGTCCGGAGGCGGGCGAGTGTCCGAGGACGTGCTGCGGAGGTTCTTCCGCGAGATGCTCCTCATCCGGCGCTTCGAGGAGAAGGTCGAGGAGCGCTTCCGCGCCGGCGAGCTGCCCGGGTTCCTGCACGTCGCGATCGGGCAGGAGGCGGTGGCGACGGGTGTGTGCTCCGCGCTCGAGCGCGAAGACGTCTTCGCGTCGACGCACCGCGCGCACGGGCACACCATCGCCAAGGGAACGCCGGTCGAGCGGATCATGGCCGAGCTCTACGGGAAGGTCGAGGGTTGCAGCGGCGGCTACGGCGGCTCGATGCACCTCTACGACCTCGAGGTTGGCAACCTCGGGGCGAACGCCGTCGTCGCGGGCGGGTTGCCCACGATCGTGGGGGCGGCTCTCGCGTTCCAGATGCGGGGCGAGAAGCGCGTCGCCCTCGCGTTCTTGGGTGACGGCGCGACGAATACGGGCACGTTTCACGAGTCGCTGAACCTCGCGCAGCTGTGGAAGGTTCCTGCGATCTTCGCCCTCGAGAACAACGGCTGGGCGGAGTCGACGCCGGCCGTGCAGCAGCTTCCGCTTCCGGTCGAAGAGCTCGGGAAACGCGCGGCGGCGTACGGGATGAAGCTCATCGAGGCGGACGGGCAGGACGTCGAGGCCGTCTATCTCGCCGCGCTCGCGGCCCGTGATCATGCGCTCGCAGGCAAGGGCCCCGTGCTCCTCCACCTCCGGACGTACCGTCTGACCGGCCACTACGTCGGCGACCCGCAGGTCTACCGCGACCGCGACGCGCTCAAGGAGGAGCGCGAGACGAAGGATCCCATCCGGCTACTGGGCGCGCGGCTCGAGCTGTCGGATCAGGAGTTCGCGTCCATCGACGCCGAGGTGACCGCCGAGGTCGAGGCGGCGGTCGAGTTCGCGAAGGCGGGGACCGACCCCAAGCCCGAGGACGCCCTCAAGTACGTCTATGCCTGAGCTGACGTACCGGGAAGCGGTCAGAGACGCGCTCGCGCGGGCGCTTCGCCAGGACGACAGCGTCTTCCTCATGGGCGAGGACATCGCCGAGATGGGTGGGTCGATGGCCGTGACCCAGGGCCTCCTCGAGGAATTCGGACCACAACGGATCCGGAACACGCCGATCTCCGAGATGGCGATCGTCGGCAGCGGCATCGGTGCCGCGATCCAGGGCATGCGCCCGGTCGTCGAGATCATGTACGAGGACTTCCTCACGCTCTCGATGGAGCAACTCGTCAACCAGGCCGCCAAGCACCGGACGATGTCGGGCGGCCAGGTGAAGGTGCCATTGACGATCCGGACGCAAGGCGGGGCCGGCTGGTCGCCGGGTGCGCAGCACGCCCAGCAGCTCGAGGCATGGTTCGTCCACGTTCCGGGCCTCAAGGTCGTGTTCGCGTCGACGCCCGAGGACGTTCGCGGCCTCCTCTGGTCCGCGATCTACGACGACAACCCGGTCGTGTTCTTCGAGCACCGCACGCTGTATCCGATCAAGGGCGAGGTTCAAGCGGAGCTCGAGCCGATTCCGCTCGGCAAGGCGCGGGTGCACCGCGAGGGTGAGGACGTGACCGTGGTGGCGACGGGCCGCCTCGTACACGAGGCGCTCCAGGCAGCGGACACTGCCGAGAGCGAGGGCATCTCCGTCGAGGTCGTCGATCCGCGGACGCTGCTCCCTCTGGACGAAGAGACGATCGTGGGCTCGGTGCGCAAGACGACCCGGTGTGTCACCGCGCACGAGGCGGTGACGCGAGGTGGGTTCGGTGCCGAGCTCGCCGCGGTCGTCCAGCACGCGGCGTTCGACTGGCTGGATGCCCCCATCGAACGCGTCGGCGCGAAGTTCGCTCCGCTTCCGTTCGCTCCCGCGCTGGAGCAGTGGGTCGTCCCGCACGCCGAGGACGTCCTCGGCGCGATCCGGCGTACAGTCGCGCGGAGCTAGCCATGGCCACTGAGGTCAAGCTGCCGCGTCTCGGGCAAGGGATGGAATCGGGGACGATCGTGCGCTGGCTGAAGGCGGAAGGCGAGACGGTCGCCAAGGGCGAGCCGCTCTACGAGCTCGACACCGACAAGGTGACGCAGGAGGTCGAAGCCGAGGCGACCGGCGTTCTGCTCAAGATCGTGGTCGCGGACGGTGAGGTCGACGTCGGAGAGACCGTCGCGGTGATCGGCGCACAGGACGAGGACGTCTCCGAGATCCTGGCGGGGGCGCAGGGCGGAAACGGAGGAGCGCCTACGCGTGCGCCGGAGGCACCGGCAACGGATGCAGGAGCGAGGGAGCCACCGGGCTCAGATCCGCAAGGTCGGACCGAGGACACCGCGGAGCAGGTCGTAGTTCCGTCCAGCGGGGCGCACCGGAGAGCGCGTGAAGGCGTCTCCGCTTGCGCGCCGGATCGCCCGCGAGCGCGGAGTCGATCTCACGTCTGTCTCGGGCACGGGCCCCGAAGGCCGGGTGATCGCCGAGGACGTCGAGACCGCGGCCTCTCGGCCGCCGGTCGCGGCCGCGACGGCAGCCGCTCCCCCGGCCCCTCCAGCGGGCGAGGCCGAGGTCGTCGAGCTCACGTCGACGCGGCGCACCATCGCGCGTCGTCTCACCGAGGCGTGGGAGGCCCCGGTGTTCCAGCTCTCGGTCACGGCCGACGCCTCGCGGCTCGTCGCGACGCGGGAGCAGCTGGTCGAGCTCCTGCGCGAGGGCGACGTGAAGCCGACGGTGAACGACGTCCTCACGCGGCTAGTCGCGGCTGCCCTCATGCGACACCGTCCTGTCAACGCGCACTTCACCGAAGGGAAGGTCCTACGCTTTCCGAGCGCGAACGTCGGCATCGCCGTCGCTGCGCCGAGCGGACTCGTCGTTCCCGTCATCCGTGACGCCGATCGAAAGTCGGTGCTCGAGATCGCCGCAGACCGCGCGGACCTCGTGACGCGGGCGCGGGCAGGGAAGCTCCAGCTCGCCGACCTCGAGAACGGCACGTTCACCGTCTCAAACCTCGGGATGTACGGCATCGAGCAGTTCATCGCCGTCCTCAATCCGCCGCAGGTCGCGATCCTCGCTGTCGGCTCGATCGAGGACAGAGCCGTCGTCGACGAGGGCGAGGTCGCCGTCGCGCCCACCATGACCATGACCCTGACGTGCGACCATCGTGCGATCGACGGTTCGGAGGGCGCTGAGTTCCTCCGGACGGTCAAGGCGTTCGTCGAGTCTCCCGCGCTGGCGCTCTGAGCTCGGCTCGCGATTTTCGGGTCACGGGCGTCTACGAGACGGTCGTGTACGCCGCGGACGTGGTTGCCGCGGCACGGTTCTACTCGGAGGTGCTCGAACTGCGCCTACTCGAAGAGCCGACCCAGCTCAGCGCGGCGTTCCGGCTCGCCGACGGGAGCGTCTTTCTCATCTTCGACCCCGTGCGCGCGTCAGCGGTGGGCCGCGGCGTCCCGGTGCACGGGGCGACCGGAGCGGGTCACGTTGCGTTCGCGGTCGAGGTGGGCGCTCTCGAGGCGTGGGCGAGCGAGCTTCGCCGACAGGACATCGAGATCGAACGTGACATCACCTGGGAGGAAGGCGGCCGCTCGCTCTACGTGCGCGACCCTGCCGGCAACTCGGTCGAGCTCGTCGAGGGCGAGGCGTGGCCGGTCGGCCTCCAGGACGCAACCGATTAGGCTTCCCTCCATGGTCATTCGCCGAGGCGGCCGCCAGGACGTCCGGTTCCTCCGCGACATGCTCCACCACGCCTACTACTGGCGCGAGCGTAATCCGGGCGAAGAGCCGGGGCCCGTCGCCCGGTACGTCAAGGGGTGGGGTCGTCCGGGCGACACCGCACTCATCGCCGTCGAGGGCGCCTTTCCGGTGGGAGCGGGCTGGTACCGGCTCTTTCGGCAGGATCAGCCGGGGTACGGCTTCGTGGACGAGGAGACACCCGAGCTCGCGATCGCCGTCGTTCCCAGCCGCCGCGGCCTTGGGTTCGGCGAGGCGCTCCTGAGTGCGCTCTCCGACCGCGCACGTGCCGACGGCTATCGCGCCCTCAGCCTCAGCGTCGCACGCGACAACGCCGCTCTCGTCTCGTTCTACGAGAAGCACGGCTTCGAGCGCGTCGCCGAGGACGGCGGCGACAGCGTGACCATGCGCCGCGAGCTCTGAGCCGCGTCGGCGATGACCAGTACGAGGCAAGAACGCAAGGCCGAGGCGTTTCGCGCGCTGCACGCCGGTCAGGCGTTCGTGATCCCGAACCCGTGGGATGCGGGATCGGCTCGCGTGCTGGAGGCGCTCGGCTTCCAGGCCTTGGCGACCACCAGCTCCGGCCACGCATTCACTCTCGGACGCCTGGACGGTGGCGTGACGCTGGACGAGGTCGTCGAGCACGCGGCGACGCTCGACGCCGCGACGGAGCTTCCGCTCTCGGTCGATCTCGAAAACGGGTACGGCGCTAGCCCGGATGCGGTCGCGCTCGCGATCACGCGAGTTGCTGCGGCGGGCGCGGTCGGCGGCTCGATCGAGGACTACGACCCAGGCGGCCACATCTACGAGCGAGGCGAGGCAGTCGAGAGGATCGCCGCGGCGGCCGAGGCGGCGCGCGGCCTGGGATTTCCGTTCACGCTGACCGCACGAGCCGAGAACCACATCCGTGGTAACCCGGATCTCGCGGACACCATCGTGCGCCTCCGGGCCTTCGAGGAGGCCGGCGCGGACGTCCTCTACGCGCCGGGATTGCGCACCGCCGACGAGATTCGAGCCGTGTGCCAGGAGGTCTCGCGTCCGGTGAACGTCTTGGCACTCCCGGGTCTGTCGCTCGAAGAGATCGTTGCGGCCGGGGCGCAGCGCGTGAGTGTCGGAGGAAGCCTGGCCTGGGTTGCCGTGCGTGCTCTGGCCGACGCTGCGACGGCGATTCGAGACTCCGGCGACCTGTCGTCGCTCGCGGCGAGAGTTCCGCTCGCGCGGTGGTTCGGGAAGCGAGCACTCGAGCGGTTAGGATCGCGCCCATGGAGTTCGACGTGGCCGTGCTCGGCGGCGGGCCGGCTGGCTATACGGCGGCGATCCGGGCAGCGCAGCTCGGTGCCCGCGTCGCGTGCATCGACAAGGAGTCCGAGCTGGGGGGGACGTGCCTGCGCGTCGGATGCATCCCGACGAAGGCGTGGGTACAGACCGCGCACGCGCTCCACGCCGCACGGGAGATCGATCCGAAGCTCGGCGTCGTCACCGGAGAGCCCACGCTCGACTTCTCCCAGGCCAACGAATGGAAGGCAGCGGTCGTGAAGCAGATGACCGGCGGCGTCGCCTCGCTCTTCAAGGCCAACGGCGTCACGTGGTTCCAGGGCGCCGGACGATTCGAGGACGCGCGTTCGATCGCGTTCGACACCGGCGACGTCGGGCTCAGCTTCTCGAGTGCGATCATCGCCACGGGCTCGTACCCGATCCGACCGCCGATCCCTGGGCTCGACTCGCCACGGTGCGTCGACTCGGAGGGGCTGCTCGCACAGACCGAGGTGCCGCGGCGGCTCGTCGTCCTCGGGGGCGGGATCATCGGCTGCGAGTTCGCGTCGATCTTCGAGCGCTTCGGCACCGAAGTGACGATCGTGGAGATGCTCGACTCACTGATTCCGCAGGAGGACGCCGATGCGACGAACGAGCTCCGCAAGTCGTTCGCTCGGCGAGGGCATCGTCGTCCACCTCGGCAAGCAGTGCACCAAGGTCGAGGACACGGGCTCTGCGCTCGTCGTCCACTTCGGGGAGGGTGAGACGGTCGAGTGCGATCTCATGCTCGTCTCGGTCGGTCGCGCGCCGCTGGTCGAGAACATCGGCCTCCAGGCGGCCGGGGTTGCGTTCGATCCCGGGACGGGCGTGGAGACAGATGCGCACAGGCGGACGTCCGTGCCGCATCTCTATGCCGCCGGGGACGTCGCCGGGTACTGGCAGCTCGCGCACACGGCATTCCGCGAGGGCGAGATCGCCGCGGAGAACGCGACGGGACACGAGGCACCGATGCCGGAGGCGGCCGTGCCGCGGCCGATCTACACGGACCCCGAGATTGCCGGCGTCGGCTTGACGGAGGCCGAGGCTCGCGAGCGGCACGGCGACCAGAACATCGCGGTGGGCCGGTTCCCGTGGGTTGCGAACGCGCGCGCCGTCATGTCCGGCGAGGCGGCAGGGTGGGTGAAGACGATCCACGAGACCACGTACGGGGAGCTCGTCGGTGTGGTCATCGTCGGCGCGCACGCGACGGATCTCATCGAAGCCGCGGTGGTCGCACTCGACGCCGAGTCGACGATCGAGACGATCGCCGACGGGATGGCGGCGCATCCGACTCTCGGTGAAGGCGTCAAGATCGCGGGACAGGTCGCCCTCGGTCGCGCGATCGATCTTCCGCCGCGACGGAAGTAGGGCGCCCGGACCAGGCAGGCGCTCGTTTCGTTACCCTCCCGAGGTGAACATCTTCAACAAGCGAAACGCGGCCGTCGGCTACATCACGCTGAAGGCGGCCTCGCGCGTCCTCGAGCGGCGGCGTCGGCGGCGGAGCGGGCTCAAGCTCGGCCTCTACATCGGGCTCGGGCTCGTCTCGGTCGGCATCCTCGCCGCTGTCGCGGTCATCGCCGTGCGGCGTCAGAACGGGGCCGCCGCCGAAGGGGCGGAAGAGGGATCCGCGTCGACCGACGTGGAGCGCGAGGACGAGAGCGAGATCGTCGGCGAGTACGTGACCGCGGCGCCGGAGCCGATACCGGCGACGTGAATCGGCGACCGGCCGACGCGGATCGGTCGTCGATTCGACCAGCGCTCGCAGAGCTCGTCCCGTACGAGCCCGGCAAGCCGGTCGAAGAGGTCCAGCGAGAGCTCGGTCTCGAGCGCGTCGTCAAGCTCGCTTCGAACGAAGGCCCCTACGGGCCCTTCCCGGCTGCGCAGGAGGCGATCGAACGCGCGACACGCGAGCTCAACCGGTATCCGGACGGCGGCGCGTGGCGGCTCAGGCACGCGCTCGCGGAGCTGCACGGGGTCGGACTTCGAGAACGTGACCGTCTGTGCAGGTGCAGATGCGGTCATCGGCTACGTCTCCTGGCAACGCTCGATCCCGGCGACGAGGCGGTCACGGGTTGGCCCTCGTTTGCGAGCTACGTGCTCGACCCGCTGAAGGTCGGAGGCGTCCCGGTGCGCGTTCCGCTCCGGGACGAGCGATTCGACCTCGACGCCGATGCTCGCCGCGATCACAGCGCGCACGAAGCTCGTCTTCATCGCCGCCCCGAACAACCCGACCGGAACGACGAGCACCCGCGCCGAGCTCGAGGCCTACTTCGACGCAGGTTCCGCCGCACGTCCTCACCGTTCTCGATCAAGCGTACTTCGAGTACGTCGAAGACCCCGAGTACCCCGATGCGATAGAGGAATTCTCCAAGGCGGGCCACAACGTCCTCGTGCTGAGGACGTTCTCCAAGATCTACGGGTTGGCGGGCCTTCGCGTCGGCTACGGGGTCGGGCCCGAAGACGTGATCGCGGCGATCGGGAAGGTCCGGCGGGCTTTCGACGTGGCGTCGGCCGCGCAGGAGGCGGCCCTGGCCAGCCTGGCGGGCGACGACGAGATCGCACGCCGGCGAAAGGCCAACCGCGAGGCGATGGTGCTGCTCGATCGAGCTGTACGCGGCCATGGGCTCGAGCCGCCGGGGCCCGCCGTCGCGAACTTCGTGTTCGTCCGGGTCGGAGACGCGGGCGCCGTCTCGGACGCGCTGCTACGTAAGGGGTGATCGTCCGTCCCATGGGATCGTTCGGCGCGCCGGACGCGCTCCGGATCACCGCCGGCACCCCCGACGAGATCGCCTTCCTCGAGCGCGCCCTGACTGCCGTGCACCTGCCGGGCGGCGGTCGCGCGCCGCTAGCTCCTTGGGGGAAAGGGCGCCTAGGGAGCGAACCCCTCTTATCGCTGAGCTATCCTCCGCAGGCGGGCGCCCGTGGAGGCGCTCGTTGGCTGTTCTATGCGAACGACCCTGAAGAGAGGCCTGGGGCGCGGGGCCGCGCCGAACGGAAACGGGAAGCCCGTTCTCCCGCCTGGTGCCCTGTCACCCGTCAGCCTCTACCAGCAGCCTCCCAGACAGCCCCGTTCACGGGCCGCCCTGATCGGCCGGATCGCGCTCTGGCTCGGTGTCGCGTCGCTCGTTCTGGTCAGTCGGCGCGGCCGGCGGTGCGTACCTCTACTTCCACCAGTCCGTGGCTGCCGTGGCCGCCCAGACGCCGGAGGTCAAGCGCGCGGCGAGGGCGCTCAACGCGCCCCTTCCAGGGCAGCCGGCTGTTGCGCTCGTCATCGGGTACGACCATCGCCGGGAAGACGGCGCCAACGCCTCCGGTCGCTCGGACACGCTGATGCTCGTGCGCGCGGATCCGTCGACGGACTCGATCTCGCTCCTTTCGTTCCCGCGCGACATGCGCGTGGAGATCCGATGCGACGGGCGCACGCCGTACTTCGACAAGATCGCGCACGCCTACTCCGCCTGTGGGCCTCAGGGCTCCCTGGACACGGTCAAGGCGCTCACGGGCATACCGATCAACTACCTGATCACGGTCAACTTCCGCGGCTTCCGGCAGATCATCGACAGGCTGGGCGGCGCGTGGATCGACGTCGACCGGCGCTACTTCAACGACCGCGGTGGACCTTCCGGCTACGCGAAGATCAATCTCCGACCCGGTTACCAGCAGCTCACCGGCCGCCAGGCGCTCGACTACGTTCGCTATCGCCACACCGACTCGGACCTCTACCGCGTCGCGCGCCAGCAGCAGTTCGTGAAGGCGTTCAAGGGCCAGGTGCAGGAGAGCTTCGCTCCGCTCGCACTGCCAAAGGTGGTCAATGCAATCACCAACAACGTCGAGGTTGCCCAGGGTGGAGGGAGCGACGTACCGGGCGGCACCATCCTTTCCTACGCGCTCTTCGCCTACAGCCTGCCGAGGGGACACGTCTTCCAGAACAAGATCGAAGGCCTCGAGGGGTTTGCAGAGCTGACCACCGGCTCCGAGAACATCGAGCGCGCGGTCCAGACGTTCACGCATCCCGACGTCGAGTCCTCGGAGAAGGCGACCGCGGTCGCCCTCGGCGAGAAGCTCAAGCAGCGCGTGCCGGCGCCGCGCGACACGAGCATCACCGTCCTCAACGGAAACGGCGTCGCGGGCTCGGCCTCGACGGCCGGGTTCCAGCTCGGCGAGCGTGGCTACGAGATCCTGCTTCCGCCGAACGGGCTCCCGGCCAACGCGCCGCGGTACACCTACTTCCGGACGCAGGTCTACTTCGCATCCGGCCGGCGCGGTGCCCGCGAGGCGGCGCAGAGCGTCGCGAACCTCTTCGGCTCGGCCGAGGTGAACGCGCTCCCGAGGGAGATCTCGCATCTCTCGAACGGTGCGATGCTGACCGTCGTCGTCGGCCAGACGTTCCACGGCAGTCTGGCCGCCGCTCCGATCGACCGAACGCCGAAGCGGGCACGCCCGAACGTCGTCTTCGCCCCCGACGCCGCCCGAGAGCACCTCCGCGAGCGGCGCTCGCGCGTGCCGTTCCGGCTGATGCTTCCGACGGTGATCGAGCGGAGCTCGTGGACCGACTCGACGATGCCGGTGCGGATGTACTGGATCGATCCCGGTGAGAAGCACAAGGCCGTGCGTCTCGTGTACAGCATGGGCTCGAACGAGTACTGGGGCGTGCAGATGACCGACTGGGACGATGCGCCCGCGCTCGCGGACAAGAGCCTCACCCGGCGCATCAAGGGCCGCATTTACGACCTCCACTACGACGGACCGAAGCTGCACATGGTCGTCCTGCGCACGCCCACGGCCAGCTACTGGGTGATCAACACGCTGCTCGACCGCCTCTCCAACGAGACGATGCTCGCGATCGCCAAGGGCCTGAAGCCGCTCGGGAGAGCGAAGTAGGCCCGTGCGCGTCGCCGTCTTCGGTGCCGGCTACGTCGGCCTGGTCACAGGAGCGTGTCTCGCCGACCTGGGCCACGACGTCGTCGTTCGCGACGTCGTCGTGGACAAGATCGAGGCACTTCGGAGGGGCGAGGTGCCGATTCACGAGGAGGGGCTCACGGAGCTCCTCGAAGGAAATCGGGAGCGGTTGAGCTTCACGACCCAGGTCGCCGAGGCAGTCGACGGGGCCGAGGTCGTGTACGTGGCCGTTGGAACTCCTCCGACGTACTCCGGCGACGCGGACCTGTCGGCCGTCTGGACGGTCGTGGACGAGCTTCCGCAGGTCGAACACCGCGTCGTGATCGCGATGAAGAGCACTGTGCCCGTCGGGACGGGCAAGACCGTGCGCCATCGGCTCGACGATCGCGGACTTCAGAACGTCGGCTACGTCTCGAACCCCGAGTTCACCGCCGAAGGGACGGCCGTGCGCGACTTCATGCACCCCGATCGGATCGTCGTCGGTGCGTTCGATCCGGCGGACGGCGACGTCGTCGAACGGCTCCACGACGGTATCGACGCGCCGGTGGTGCGATGCGACGTGTCGTCGGCCGAGATGATCAAGCTCGCCGCAAATGCAGCGCTCGTGACGCGCATCTCGTTCATCAACGAGATCGCGAACGTCTGCGAGGCGACGGGCGCCGATGTGGTGACCGTGGCGCAGGGAATCGGATTGGACCGGCGCATCGGCCCCGCGTTCCTGAACGCGGGCATCGGCTTCGGCGGGTCTTGCTTTCCAAAGGACTCGCTCGCGCTCAAGCAGCTTGCGGCGAATTCGGGCTACAACTTCCAGCTCCTCAACGCCGTCATCGAGGTGAACGAGCTCCAGAAGCGGCGCGTCGTGGGGAAGCTCGAGCGCCGGCTCGGGCCCCTGCGAGACAAGCGGATCGCGCTGCTCGGCCTCGCGTTCAAGCCCGGCACCGACGACATGCGCGAGGCACCGAGCCTCGTGCTCGCAGGGCGACTGCTCGCGGAGGGCGCCGAGGTGCGGGCGTGGGATCCGATCGCAGACGGGCGCGTGCATCTCCACGGCGCCGTGATCGCAAGCTCCGCGCTCGAGGCGCTGGACGGCGCCGACGCGGCCGTGGTCGTGACCGAGTGGCCCGAGCTCCGGGAGCTCGACTGGGCCGAAGCCGGCGCTCGAATGCGGAACCGGCTCGTGGTCGACGGGCGCAATCTGCTCGACGCCGCGGAGCTCCGTGCGCTCGGCTTCGCGTACGAAGGCATCGGCCGCCCGGTCGCGTGACTCGTTCAGCCCTCGGAGCACCGAACGGGTGAGCCTGCCGGCCGTGATCCTGGTCGGGGGCCAAGGGACACGACTCCGGCCACTGACGGATCGCACGCGGAAGGACATGCTTCCGCTCGTCGATCGTCCCCTGCTGGCCTACACCTTCGAGCACCTCGCTCGGCACGGAGTCGAGCGGGCGCGGCTCGCGTGCGGCTATCTCCCGGATCAGCTGCGCGCGCACTTCGGGGAGCAGTACGGCACGGTCTCGCTGCACTACTCCGTCGAGAATCAGCCCCTCGATTCGGGCGGCGGGATCGCATTCGCGGCTCGCGACCTCGAAGGGAGCTTCTTCGCGCTCAACGGTGACTCGCTGCGTGAGGCGGACCTCGGCGAGCTGGTCGCGTTCCATCGCTCGACGGGCGCGAAGGCGACGATCCTGCTCACGCCCGTCGCGGACCCGAGCCGCTATGGACTCGTGCGCACCGCGGCGGACGGCCGCGTCGAGAGCTTCCTGGAGAAGCCGCGCCCGGAGGAGATCGACACCGATCTGATCAACGCCGGGCTCTACGTTCTCGAGCCCGAGGTGCTCGACCTCGTGCCTGCCGGCAAGCCCGTTTCCATCGAACGGGAGGTGTTTCCCCAGCTTGCGGCCGACGGTGCCGTGTACGGAATCGCGTTGCCCGGGTACTGGCTCGACGTCGGAACGCCCGAGTCGTACCTGCAGGCCCACCGCGATGTTCTCGAGCGGCTTTTCGCGACCGAGGTGGGCGGCGCGCTCGGCGTCGACTTTACCCTCGTGCATCCGACGGCCGAGGTCGATCCCGGCGCGAGACTCGTGCCTCCCGTGTACGTCGGTCCCGGTGCAGTGGTCGAGGCGCGGGCGCGACTCGGGAGCCTGGCCGTGCTGGGCGCTGGCTCGCGACTCGCGGCGGGAGGCGTCGTCGAGAACGCAATCGTCGGCTCACGGGCCATTGTGGGTGCCGGCTGCGTCGTCGTCGGCTCCATCGTGGGAGACGATGCGACGCTCGGCGCGGAGTGTGCGCTCCACAACCTCGCGGTCGTCGGGCCCGGCGCGTCCATGGGAGACGGAAACGTGCTCGACCACGGGTTGCGGATCGGAGCCGGTCAGACGATCCCCGAGCAAGCGATCCGGTTCTCGTGAGCGGGGATGCGCGCACTCGTTACGGCGTTGAGCCGCGCAGGGTCGAAAAGCCGTGGGGCTGGGAGCTCGTCTGGGCGGAGGCCGACGCCTACGTGGGGAAGCTCCTCTTCGTGCGCGCCGGCGAGGCCTTGAGCCTCCAGTACCACGAGGCCAAGGACGAGTCGTGGCTCGTCCAGGATGGCAGGGCGCGACTCGAGCTCGGCGGCGTCGACGACGAGCTCGAGATGATCGAAATCACTGCCGGCGACGCCTTTCACTTCGGGCCCCGGACGGTGCACCGCATGACAGCGATCGAGGATACGCTCGTCGTCGAGGTCTCCACGACGCAGCTGGACGATGTCGTCCGCCTCGAGGACAGGTACGGACGCGAGGGAACGAGCGCGCCGTAGGTCAACCCCTACGCTCGCGGTGAACGGCCACTGCGGCGACGACGAGTGCGACGCCTGCAACCTCGACCGGCGTCGGGACCTGGGCGAGAACGACGAGCCCGACGAGAGTCGCCGTCGCCGGCAGGAGAGAGACCATGAGCGAGTACGTCGCGCGGCTGAGGCGCGCCATCGCCAGCTGGTCGAAGACGTACGGGATCACCGAGGAGGTGAGCCCGACGCCCACCCCCGCCGCGACCGCGACCGGGTCGACGAGAGCCGGCGCGGCGCTCCAGCCTGCGACCGGGGTGACGGCGACAGCGGCCAGCAGCATCGCCCCGGCGAGGCCGTCCAGGCGCATGACGCTCCGGCTTCGCGCCAGCCGATGCGCGAGCACGACGTAGGATGCGAAGAGCGCCGCGTTCAGAAACGCGAACACCACTCCGACCGGCTCTCCTTCGAGCTGTACGTCCGTGAGCAGGTAGACGCCGGGCACGGCGAGCCCGAGCGCGAGCGCGTTCCGCAACGAGTGCGCGCCCGCGGCCGCCAGTGCGATCACCGGGAGGAACTCGATCGCGGCGACAGTTCCCAGCGGTAGCCGGTCGATTGCGACGTAGAAGCAGACGTTCATCGCTGCGAAGACGAGCGCGAGCCCCAGCACGGTTGCCCGCGTCTCCCGGTCCGAGGCGGCAAGCGCACGCCACGGTCGTCGCCACACTGCGAAGAGCGCTGCCGCGCTCGCGATGCGAAGCCAAGCGACGCCGACAGGCTCGACTCGTGCGAACAGGAGCACTGCGAACGCCGGCCCGAGGTAGTGGAAGATCGCACTCCCGACGAAGTACGCATGCGGTGGCGTCGACGTGGCCGCCCGCGCGAGCGCGTCGCGGGGACTCGGGACGGTTCCGGCGATCGACATCCAGACATGGTCGCGGGAGACGTGCGATAGTGGAATGACCAATCGACGGAAAGCGGGGGAGATTTGCCTCGTAAAGCACGGACGAGAGACGCTTCCGCCTACGAAGCCACGATGCTCGACGACGTGAACCTACGTATCCTCGCGGAGCTGCAGGCAGACGGACGTCTCGGCCTGGCCGAGCTCGGCCGCCGGATCGGGCTGTCCGCGCCGGCCGTCGCCGAGCGCGTCCAGCGCCTCGAACGAGCCGGCGCGATCCGTGGCTATCACGCCGAGCTCGATCCGGCAGCGCTCGGCTTTCCCGTCTCGGCGGTCGTTCGCATTCGCCCGTCGCCGGGCCAGCTCCAGCGTATTCCGGAGATCGCGCGCGGGACGCCGGAAGTGGGCGAGTGCTACCGGATCACCGGCGAGGACTGCTACCTCCTGCGCCTCCATCTGCGTTCCATCGACGATCTCGAGGAGGTGCTCGACCGCTTCACGATGCATGGCTTGACGACGACCTCGATCATCCATTCCACCCCGGTTCCTCGGCGTGGGCCCCCGATTCGAAGCGGCTGAGGACTACCTTCACACGCCTATGGTAAGGTTTGGCCCGTGGAGCCGGCGTCGACGATCGGCGAGGCGAGCCGGCGCTCCGGCTGGTCTCCGCGCATGTTGCGCTACCTCGAGGCCGCGAGTCTCGTCGTCCCGAGCCGCACCCCTGCCGGCTACCGCCGGTACGGCGTCCGTGAGCTGAACCAGTTGCGGGCGCTCGCCGAGCTCCGGCGCCAGTTCGGCGTCGAGTTGAGCGAGCTTGCGTTCGTGCTCCGGCTGCGACGCGAGCCCGAGCTCCGCGGCGTCGTGGAGACATGGCTCGCCGGCACGAGCGTTCCGCCACCCGAGCACGTTGCTCCTGCGTGGGTCGAGTGGGAACAGCGAAAACACGAGCGACTCCTTGCAGGGCGAGAGGCCGCCTGAGGGCGGCGCACCCCGATACCAAAGGAAGAGAGGATCGATGGCTCAGACACTGCGATACGACGTGAAGGACCTCGCGCTCGCCGCCGAAGGCGTGCGCCGGATCGAGTGGGCGGATCGGCAGATGCCGGTCCTCGCCGCGATCCGGGAGCGATTCGAGCGCGAGCAGCCGCTTGCCGGGCATCGGGTCTCCGCGTGCCTCCACGTCACGACCGAGACTGCGAACCTGGCGCGGACGCTGAAGGCGGGCGGCGCCGATGTCGTGCTGTGCGCGTCGAATCCGCTCTCGACCCAGGACGACGCGGCCGCGGCGCTCGTCGACGAGTTCGGGGTCGCCGTGTTCGCGATCAAGGGCGAGGACAACGACACGTACTACCGCCACATCGAAGCCGCGGTCGACCATCGGCCCCACCTGACGATGGACGACGGCGCGGACGTGATCGGCGTCCTCCACTCCCACCGGCGCGAGCAGCTGGGCGACGTGATCGCGGGGACAGAGGAGACGACGACGGGCGTCATCCGGCTCAGGGCGCTCGAGCGCGACGGCAAGCTCGGCTTCCCGGTCATCGCCGTGAACGAGGCCCAGACGAAGCACATGTTCGACAACCGTTACGGCACGGGCCAGTCGACCATCGACGGGATCATTCGCGCGACGAACGTGCTCTTCGCCGGCAAGCGCTTCGTCGTGGCCGGCTACGGTTGGACTGGACGCGGCGTCGCGATGCGGGCTCGCGGAATGGGGGCCCACGTGATCGTGACCGAGGTGGATCCGCTCCGCGCGCTCGAGGCGGCAATGGACGGATTCGAGGTGCTTCCCATGGAGCGTGCGGCCGAGGTCGGCGACCTCTTCTGCACCGCGACCGGCGACAAGCACGTCATCACTCGGCCGCACCTGGAGCGGATGAAGGACGGTGCGATCCTCTCCAACACCGGCCACTTCAACGTCGAGATCGAGATCGGGGCGCTGCGTGAGCTGGCGGTCGAGACTCGCGAGGCGCGTGCGTTCGTCGACGAGTTCACCCTCGCGGACGGCCGCCGCATCTACCTGATCGGCGAAGGGAGGCTCGTGAACCTCGCCGCCGCCGAAGGGCACCCTGCACTCGTGATGGACATGTCCTTCGCGAACCAGGCGCTCGCCTCCGAGTGGGTCATCGCGAACGCCGCCACGCTCGAACGCCGCGTCTACGACGTACCGAAGGACATCGACGACGAGATCGCCCGGCTCAAGCTCGCGACCATGGGTATCGAGATCGACGTGCTGACGGAGGAGCAGGCCCGGTACCTCGCGAGCTGGGACGAGGGGACGTAGTCGTGGGGTCAGACCCCACGGGTCTGACCCCGCTCGAGCCCGAGCGGATCGTCCGCCTCGAGCACGACGCGGTCGTCCTGCTCGACCAGCGGCGGTTGCCCGACGAGGAGGTCGAGCTCCGCTGCGCATCCGCGACCGAGGTCGCGGATGCCATCCGCGCCATGGCGATTCGTGGCGCGCCGGCGATCGGCGTCGCCGCAGCGTACGGATACGCGCTGGCGGCGGCGCAAGGGCACGACCTCGACGGGGCGTTCGAGACCCTCGCGTCCGCACGCCCGACAGCGGTGAACCTCCGTTGGGCGCTCGACGAGATGCGGTCGGATCCGACGCCCGAGCGAGCGCGCGCGCTCCACGAGCGCGAGGTGGAGCGCTGCCGGCGAATGGCAGCGCATGCGGCTGGTCTCGTCCCGCCGGCGACTCGTGTGCTCACGCACTGCAACACCGGAGGTCTCGCCACCGGCGGCTACGGAACCGCGCTCGGCGCGATCCGCGCGGCCTGGGAGGCCGGGCTCATCGACCAGGTGTGGGTGGACGAGACGCGGCCGCGGCTCCAAGGAGCCCGCCTCACCGCCTGGGAGCTCGAGACTCTCGGCATCCCGTTCGCCGTCATCGCCGACGGTGCGGCCGCGTCCCTCATGGCGTCCGGCGAGGTCGACTGCGTCCTCACGGGAGCCGACCGCATCGCTGCGAACGGCGATACGGCGAACAAGATCGGCACCTACGCCCTCGCGCTCGCCGCCGGTCACCACGTGCTCCCGTTCTACGTCGTGGCACCCACCTCCACGCTCGACGCCGATGCCGAGACGGGCGCCGAGATCCCGATCGAAGAGCGTGACGCCGACGAGGTTTCGACGCGTTTTCCGGCGCGTAATCCAGCTTTCGACGTGACGCCTGGGGGCCTGATCTCCGCGATCGTGACGGAGGAGGGTGTGCACCGTGCCCCGTACGCGTCCTCGCTCCCCACGCCGGTGCGCAGCGCCTCATGATCGACGTCGATCGCGAGACGGCCGCCGTCCTCGAGCGCTTCGGGTTCGACGAGGCGGTCTTCGAGACACTCCGAATGCGGGTCGCTGCCGGTGAGCTGTCGGCCGAGTCGAACCTCGTCAAAGGCTCGATCGAGGCCCCGCGTCGGGACGAGGTCACGCCGCTCCCGGCTCCCGGCGAAGCTGGCTACGACGATGTGCGGGGCGCCGGGCTCGATGCGATCCGTCGCGGCGACGTCGCACAGGTCGTGCTCGCGGGTGGGATGGCCACTCGGTTCGGAGGGGTCGTCAAGGCCGTACTCCCGGCCGTCGACGGCAGGAGCTTCCTCGAGGCGAAGCTCGCACAGACCGCGACGCTCGAGCGCACGATCGGCGTCGCCATCCCGATCGCGTTGATGACGAGCTTCGCCACGGACGAGGCCATCCGCGAGCATGTCCGAAGACGCGGCCTGGGCTCGCCGCTCGTCTTCAACCAGTTCGTCTCGTTGCGTCTCGATGCGTCCGGCGAGCTCTTTCGTGACGCCACCGATCGAGCGTCGTTGTACGCGCCGGGGCACGGAGACCTCTTCCAGGCACTGCGCCGCTCCGGCACGCTCGACGCCCTGCGCGACCGTGGCGTCCGGGTCGTAACGGTCTCCAATGTCGACAATCTCGGCGCGCGAGTCGATCCCGCCGTCGTCGGCGCCCACGTGTCGGCACGTCGGCCGCTCACGTGTGAGGTCGCGCGCAAGGAAGGCGACATGGGGGGCGCGCCGGTGCGAATCGACGGGAAGCTGCAGCTCGTCGAGGCGCCGCGCTTTCCGCCCTCGTTCGACCAGAGCCTCGTCCCCGTGTTCAACACGAATACGGCCCTCTTCGATCTCGATGCGCTCGACGAGGACTACGACCTGACGTGGCTCTACGTGCTGAAGGACGTCGACGGTCGCCAGGCCGTCCAACTCGAGCGGCTCTACCACGAGGTCTCTGCGTTCGTCGCCACGCAGTATCTCGAGGTGCCGCGTCGCGGACCCCGCGGGCGGTTTCTCCCGATCAAGACGCCCGATGATCTCCTGCAGGCTCAGGACGACCTGCGCGAGCTCGTCTCCGCTCCACAAATCTGACCCGAAATCGTCACGGAGACGTGGCTGGTTGGTGCGTAGCGTCCAGGGGTGCGGGTGCTCGACCTCGTCCTACCGGAGCGCTGCGCGATCTGTGACGCGCCCGGTCGGACGCTGTGCGCCGCGTGCCATGGCTCGCTGACGCGTCTTGTTCCGCCGGTGTGCGAGCGCTGCGGCTCGCCCGGCGCCTGGCCCGTCCGGCGATGTGCCGAGTGCTCGGGGAGGAGGCTCGCATTCGCGCGAGCACGTTCCGGGCTCGTCTACGAGGCGAGAGCGCGGTCGTTCGTCCGGGAGTGGAAGGAGCGCGGTCGGCGCGGGCTCGCGAGCGAGGCGGCCGTGCTCGTGGCCGAGGTAGTCCAGCCGCCTGACACGGAGACGCTCACATGGGTTCCCGGTGACCCGGAGCGCGCGTGGGAGCGCGGCGACGTGGCGCCACGCGCGCTCGCGATCGCGCTTGGGGGCGTCTGGAACGTGCCGGCCGTCGATCTCCTGAGGCGCACGCGGACGCTTCGCCGGCAGCGCGGCCTCGCGCTCGCCGACCGCCGCCGCAACGTTCGGGGAAGCATCGTCGCGACGGGCATAGCGCCGCGAACGGTGTGCCTCGTGGACGATGTGTACACGTCGGGTGCCACCGCGGATGCGTGCGCAGCCGCGCTCCGTCGTGCAGGCGCGCGCCGTGTGGAGGTCGTCACTTTCGCGCGAGCGGTTCGTTAGTGTGCGAGAGACTCTCGTTCCGTCGCCGATCCGGAAAGGAGCGCTCCATGCGGCTTCAGGTCAAGGCCCACCGAGGGCACGTATCGGACCAAGTCCGTGCCTACGCAGAGAAGCGGCTTGGCAAGCTCGAGCGCCGCCTGTACTCGGGGACCCTCGTCGAGGTGACGATGTCGCGGGAGAACAACCCCTCGATCAGGAACGACCACATGGCCGAAGCCGTGGTCCACACCAAGGGGCCGAACATCGTCGCCCGGGAGTCCGCTGAGTCGTACGAGGCTGCGATCGACCGCCTTGTCGACAAGCTCGAGCGTCAGATCGAGCGTTACCGCGACAAGCGCACGCACGAGCCGCGCCGCTCGCGCCAGAAGGTCGAGCAGCCAGTCGTCGAGACCGAGCCCGAGGCCCGGACGGGCGAAGAAGCGGCGTAGTACGTGCTCCCTGTCGATCCCGGGAAGCACTGGCTCGAGGCCGGGATCACCGGGCTCCCTCGTCAACGAGAGTGGGACGCCGTGGCGACGGCCGATGCGCCCGGCTCGCCCGGTGACGAGGCCGAGTTCGTCGCGCTCACGGACGGCCGCACCCTCGTGGTCGGGGGTCCGGAAGGGTTCGACCCTGAACCGCTGGCCACGGCGCTCCATGGCTCGATCGAGCGCCCGTACCGCGCAGTCGGGGTGCGGCGCGAGGAGGTGTGGGCGGTCGGCGCCAGCGGCATCGAAACCGCGGAGCTCTCCTTCGACCGTGGTGACGAGCTCGAGCTCGTTCGCGGCTTGGACGAAACCAGCCTGAGGATCGACGGTATGCCGGCGGCCGAGCCGGTACCCGAGCTCGACCGGCTCGGGGAGGCTCGGTCCGCGACCTATGTCGTCCGAGCCAGGCGTCTCATCGGAGCCGTCTTCGAGATCGAGATCGAGCCGCTCTGATGCTTGACCGGAAATTGGCGCGCAGTCGAGGGCGGTCACGACCAAGCCGGGCGTCGCACGTACGCGTCGTGCAGGCTTGAAAGCCTGTGCGACGCGCGCGGGTGGCGAGCCGGCGCCGTGTCGTGGCCGTCAGTCGGCCCGCGTGAATTTCCGGTCAAGCATCTAAGTTCCGGCATGTGCCGGTTGCCCGAGCCGCTTCGCGATCGTCTTTCGGAGCGACGCCACGACTTCTGGGGCGTTGTGCTCGAGCCTCCAGAGATCGCGGTTGAAGACGGTCAGAGCCCGAGCCGGCTCGTGGCGACCACGGTCGGCGGTCCGACGCCCTCCGGAAAGCGGCGCGATCTCGCCGAATACGTCTCCCGGACCGAGCGTCGCAGGACCATCCGTTCTGGAGGACCTCCGCCGTACCGGACGTGATCGCGAAGAGCGAGTACCCGAAGTCGCCCTCGCGGAGCAGCGTCGCCCCTTCTTCGACGTCCACCTCGGTACACGCTTCGGCGACCCGCTCCAGTTGATCGGTGCGAAGCTCCGAAAAGAGCGGGATCTGTGCGAGGCGGGCCGGATCCATTCGCGCGACGCTATCAACGAGTCGGTGACGAAGTGGTGTGGATCCGGAGAAGCGCTGCTTCGAGGCCTCGTCTGGAGCTCTCGGGCTACCGGAGCGCGCCACGCCAGCGCAGGACGCGACCGACCGACCACGCGACTCCCTGCGGCTCGATCTGGCCATGCGCGGGCTTCTCGAGCGTCCCGTCGACGAGGCGCACCGACTTCCCCGTCGCGATCCTCGTCGCGCCGAGATCACCTGCACGCGTCCAGAGGATCCGACCCTGGGCGACATCGACCATGAGAGCACCCGCTGGAAGTGGGACGACGACGTGGTCGAGTGACGGTTTGCTGATGATCGCGTTCTGCTTCATCTGGACGATCAAGCCGAGCGGCGCGAGCCTGACCGAGCGCACGTCCTCCCTCTCGACGCTTGCGTCGTAGACGGGAGCCCCTGCACCGTTCAGTACGACGAGCGTTCCGTTGTCCTGGAGCGCGGCGACCCTCCAGTTGCGCGGTCCAGCGCCCGCTGCCACCGCATGGATCGGGACGGGCGCCCTCCACCGGAAGATCGCCTTGCCGTCGTCCCCGAGATACGTGACCTGCCGGTCGACGGCGTACGGTACGGCGTCGACGGTCGCCGGGCCGATGACGATCGGGTGGCGGATCGTCGACGTCGCGGGCGACGAACCGGAGCTGCCGAGGCGATTTCCGCGTGGTCGTCGCCGTCCAGAGCGACCATTCCCGGATGTTCCCGCCTGCGTAGGTCAGCCAAAGCAGCCGCTTCGTGGCGACGGCCACGTCCCAGACGCCCTGCCCCGTGCTCGCCTGCTCGAGGCACATGCTCCTCGGAATCGAAGAGGAAGCGCCCGGTTCGTAGTCGTCGGCCAAAGACCGATCCGCGCGCACTGCAACCGCACGGGCGCGTCTGCGACGTAGGCGACCGACCTGCCTGTGAGCGCGATGTCCTGCACCGGAAGCGAGGTGACGATCGCACGCTCGCGGTGTCAGCGCCACCGCACTGCCCGTGCAGGAAAATGCCACGCCGACGACGACGAGGGCAACCGGCCGGCGCGACGAGGACATGGACGCGAGAATAGGCTCTCGCGGTTAGGGATCGGTCAACGCCAAGCCGGTACCCTAGACGCCGATGAGCTCCCAGTCGTTCGGCAAGTTCGAGCGCGTCCTCCGCGTCGGCGAGGGGCGCCGGCTCAAGCGCCTGAAGGATCAGGCGGCCTACATCAGCACCCTCGAGCCCGAGTTCGAGGCGCTGTCCAACGACGACCTCAGTCGAAAGACCACGGAGTTCAAACAGCGGCTCGAGAACGGAGAACCGCTCGAGGAGCTGATCTTCGAGGTCTATGCAGCCGTGCGCGAGGCGTTCAAGCGGACGATCGGCGTCCGCCTCTTCGACGTCCAGCTGATGGGTGGCATCGTCCTCCACGAGGGCGACATCGCGGAGATGAAGACGGGCGAGGGAAAGACGTTCGTCGCCGTGCAGCCGCTCTACCTGAACGGGCTCACCGGTCGAGGGGTTCACCTCGTGACCGTCAACGACTACCTCGCCAAGCGCGACGCCGAGTGGACACGACCGGTGTACGAGCTGCTGGGCAGCTCGGTGGGCTTCGTCCAGAACCTGATGCCGTTCGCGCAGCGCCGTGAGGCGTATGCGTGCGACGTCACGTACGGCACGAACTCGGAGTTCGGCTTCGACTACCTGCGCGACAACATGGCGGTCTCGCTCGACGGCGTCGTCCAGCGCAGCCACGCGTACGCGATCGTCGACGAGGTCGACTCGATCCTCATCGACGAGGCCCGGACGCCCCTCATCATCTCTGGCGAGCCGGAGACGGCTGCTGCGACTTACTACCAGTTCGCGCGCGTCGCAAAGGGGCTCGAGGGCGCTCCGGCGACCCGCAAGTCGGCAAAGGGTGAGGACGAAACCGAGCTCTCCGGCGCGGACTTCCTCTACGACGAGAAGTTCAAGACGGTCTCACCGGCCCAGACGACGATCGAGACGGTCGAGCACGCGCTCGGGATCGACAACCTCTACGACCCGCGCAACGTCATCCTCGTGAACCACCTCATGCAGGCGCTCAAGGCGGAGTCGCTGTACAAGCGCGACGTCGACTACGTCGTCCAGGAGGGCGAGGTCAAGATCGTCGACGAGTTCACCGGCCGCATCATGGAGGGACGGCGCTGGAGCGAGGGCCTCCACCAGGCGATCGAGGCGAAGGAGGGCGTCCGGATCCGCGAGGAGAACGTCACGCTCGCGACGATCACGCTGCAGAACTACTTCCGTCTCTACGAGAAGCTCGCAGGCATGACCGGGACGGCCAAGACCGAGGAGAAGGAGTTCGTCGAGATCTACAACCTCCACGTCGTCCAGATCCCGACGAACGAGCCCATCGCCCGGCTGGACGAGAACGACTTCATCTTCAAGACGCCCGAGGCGAAGTTCGCCGCCGTGCTCGAGGATCTCGTCGAGCGGCACGAGGCCGGCCAGCCCGTCCTCGTCGGCACGATCGCCGTCGAGACGTCCGAGTACCTCTCGGAGCTCCTCACGCGGAAGGGCATCCCGCACAACGTCCTGAACGCGAAGGAGCACGAGCGCGAGGGTGAGATCATCAAGGACGCGGGGCAGCCGGGCGCGGTCACGATCGCGACGAACATGGCCGGCCGCGGGGTCGACATCAAGCTGGGCGAGGGCGTCGTCGAGCTGGGCGGCCTGTACGTCCTCGGCACGGAGCGACACGAGGCGCGACGAATCGACAACCAGCTCCGAGGCCGCTCCGGACGCCAGGGCGATCCCGGCGAGTCGCGCTTCTACCTCTCCGGCCAAGACGACCTGGTACGCCTCTTCGCCGGCGACCGGATCTACAACATCATGAACCGCTTCAAGATCCCGGACGACCAGCCCATGGAGGCGAAGATCCTCTCGAACCAGATCGAGAACGCGCAGAAGAAGGTCGAGGAGCAGAACTTCGTCGCGCGCAAGAACGTGCTCAAGTACGACGACGTCATGAACACGCAGCGCATGGTCATCTACGAGCAGCGGCGCCGCGTGCTCGAGGGAGAGGATCTCTCCGAGGACGTGCGCGAGTGGATCCGAGAGACCGTGGAGTCGACCGTCGCGCAGTTCACGGACGCCGAGTACCCGGAGGACTGGGATCACGACGGGCTCGTGACGAGCATGCAGTCGCTCTACGACACGGACATCACGGTCCAGGAGCTGCGGGAGGAAGTCGACGTCCAGGACCGGGAGGCGCTGACCGAGGAGTTCCTCGAGGACGCACTCGAGGCGTACGACGAGCGCGAGCAGGCACTCGGCTCGGAGCTTGCGCGGGAGGTCGAGCGCTACATCATCCTGCAGACGGTCGACCAGCGCTGGCGCGAGCACTTGGAGACGATGGACTACCTCCGCGAGGGGGTCCACCTGCGGGCGTTCGCCCAGAAGGACCCGCTCGTCGAGTACCGCGGCGAGGGGCACGTGATGTTCGAGGAGCTGGGGCGGACGATTCGGCAGGAGGTCGTCTTCACGCTCTTCCACATCGCCGTTACCGTCGAGGAGCCCGCGCTCGAGCCGATGCAGGCCCGGGACAGCTCGCTGCACTACGAGCACGAGACGACCGCCGGTGCGGACGTCATCGCGGCTGCCGGCGGCGCGGCGACGGCGCTCGCGAGCCCGCCGGCGACGAGCGCCGAAGGGTCGTTTGCGCAGGCGCCCGCGGTGAACGAGCACAAGGACATCGGCCGCAACGATCCGTGCTGGTGCGGCTCCGGCAAGAAGTTCAAGAAGTGCCACGGGGCGTAGTCCCGTGGGGTCAGACCCCACGGGTCTGACCCCGTCCTCACGCAACCACCTGGGGTCAGACCCCACGGGTCTGGCCCCGTCCTCACGCGACCTGGGGTCAGACTTCAAGGTTCGACCGCCACTACGAGTCTCATGCCAATCTACATATAGGATGAGTGCGTTATACTCATCCTATGAGTAAGCGCCTCCAGATCGTCCTCGACGACCGCGAGCTCCGCGAGATTCGCCAAGCCGCCCGTCGTTCGGGCCTGACGGTCTCGGAATGGGTGCGGCAGGCTATGCGGCAGGCTCGACGCACGACGACCGATCGGGATCCGGCGCGCAAGCTCGCCGCTGTCCACGCAGCGGCACGGCACTCGTTCCCAACTGCAGACATCGAGCTGATGCTGGCGGAGATCGAGTCCGGGTATCGCGAGTCCGCCTAGCGTGATCTTCGTCGACTCGAACGTTCCCATGTACCTCGTGGGCGATGCGCACGCGAACAAGGCCAGATCGATCGTCCTCATGGAGGACGCGGTCGCCACGGGTGAGCGACTCGTGACGGATGCCGAGGTCTTGCAGGAAATCCTCCATCGGTACTCGGCCATAGGTCGCCGAGATGCAGTGCAGCCGGCATTCGAAACGGTGCTCGGCCTCGTGGACGACGTCTTCCCGGTCGAGCTTGCAGACGTGACCGGTGCGAAGGACGTGCTGCTGGGTGGGTACGGGTTGTCTGCCCGGGACAGTCTCCACGTCGCCGTGATGCGACGGCACGGCGTGCGCAGGATCATGAGCTTCGATGCTGACTTCGATCGATACCCGGGAATCGAGCGGATCGCGTGATCTAGGGTCAGACCCCACGGGTCTGACCCGGCGCTCGATCCGCGCGCTGTGGTCCCTTCTCGTAGCAGGGCTAGCCGGTTTCGTCCTCCTTGCCCTTGCGTACGAGCACGACCCGCTCGCCGCGATCGACCGCGAGGTCGCCGAGTGGGTTGCCGCGGACATGCCGATCTGGGCCGAGTGGCTTGCCAGGCCGCCCTCGTGGGTCGGAGGCTGGATCGGCATGATCCCGCTTTGCGTCGGGCTCTTCGTGCTCCTCCTCGTGACTGGTCGACGCGCGGATGCGCTCTGGGCTGCGATCGCCTTCGTCGGCATCCACCTCGTGGTTACGCCGCTGCTGAAGGAGGCCTTCGACCGCCCGCGCCCCGAGGAGGGAAGCGCTGTGCCTCTCCCGTCGTCGGATTCGTTCCCGAGCGGCCACGCGTCGGGCGCGGTGGTGACGTTCGGCGTGCTCGCGGCCCTCTCTGTGGAGCGCTGGCCGAGGCGTGAGCGTCTGCTCGTCGCATCAGCTGCGGTCGGCGTGTTGCTCGTCGGCGCGAGCCGCGTTGCCTTGAACGTCCACTACGTGAGCGACGTGCTGGCCGGCTGGTGCGTCGGGCTCGCCTGGCTCGCCGCCTGTCTCCTGGTGCGGAATACGATCCGGGAACGTCGGCCGCGCAGATACGCACTGGGACGCGACGATCAGGGCCTGCCCTGATCTCGGACGGCCAATTCCAGGCTCAGCCCCGACGAGGTGTCGCCGCGGTCGCTCTAGCGTCGCTGTGATGCGACGTACGCGTAGCTCTTCGATTCGGCAACGGGACAGTCGCGGGGAATGGATGTCCGGAACATCGAGAGACGATCAGCACCGTCCGGCCCATGCGCGAACTGTGGCAGAGCACGACGTCGGACGCATCGGGGCGACCCCTGAGCAAGCACGGGTTTCAGATCCCGTCGGGCTGACCCCGGATCGCGCAACGGGGCCGCGGTCGCGGAAGTCCGCCGCGTCGCCTCCGACAAGAACGATCTCGCGGAGATGCGCCTCATCCGGGAGCAGATGGCCGAACTCGCGCCACGCGCGCTCGACTGACGTGGTTCCCGGCGAGATCTTCCATCTGCCGGCACGCGGCGGAGCCGTCGGACATGAGCAGCGCGGCGCGCGGTATGCAGTGGTCGTGCAGGCGGATGAGTTTCTCGACCTCTCGACCACGCTCGTGGCACCCACCTCCGCGAGCGCGATCGCTGCGAGCTTCCGCCCGGCGATCACTCTCGACGGGCAGGAGACGCGCATTCTCGTGGAGCAGACGACTGTCGTCGATCCTCAGCGGCTCGGCCGAAGTTCGGGCTGCCTCGAAGCGCACGAGCTGCGTGCCGTCGACGAGGCTCTGAGCCTCATCGACGGCCTCTGACCGTTCGGTCCGACCAAGGCGGCCGAGCCGATCTGGGGTCAGACCCGTGGGGTCTGACCCCGGGCCGCGGTACGATCGGCGCGTGGCCGACCACGACGGCAAGCCGCTCGACGAGCGCCTCGAGGAGATCGGGGCCCAGCTCGCCTGGGTCCGTGATTACCTTTGACCCCGACCGCCTAGCAACCCGCCGCGCCGAGCTCGAGGAGGCGATGGGTGCACCCGGCTTCTGGGACGACCAGTCCGGAGCCGCGCGCATCTCGACGGAGCATTCGCGCATCACCCGAAAGCTCGAACGCTACGAGCGACTGCAGAGCGAGTACGAGGACGCGCGCGAACTGCTCGCTTTGGGTGAGGACGAGAGCGAGATCGCCGAGAGCGTCGGCGCGCTCGAGCAGGAGCTCGGTCGGCTCGAAGAGGACGCGCTCTTCACCGGACAGTACGACGCGGGCGACGCGGTGCTCGAGGTGCACGCGGGCACGGGGGGGACCGACGCGCAGGACTGGGCCGACATGCTCCTCCGCATGTACCTGCGGTGGACGGCCGACCGCGGGTTCGAGACCGAAGTGCTGGAGGCGAGTCCGGGGGAGGAGGCGGGTCTCAAGTCGACGACTGTCGCCGTCCGCGGCGAGAACGCGTACGGGACCCTGAAGGCCGAGCGTGGAGTCCACCGTCTCGTGCGGCTCTCGCCCTTCGACGCGGCGCATCGTCGGCATACGGCGTTCGCGCAGGTCGTGGTGGCGCCACTGCTGCCCGACGACGCGCCGATCGAGATCGACGAGACCGACCTGCGGATCGACACGTACCGCTCGAGCGGGGCGGGCGGCCAGCACGTGAACAAGACCGACTCGGCCGTGAGGATCACCCACCTCCCGACCGGCATCGTCGTCCAGTGTCAGAACGAGCGCTCGCAGACGTCGAACAAGCAGACGGCGCTTCGCATCCTCAAGTCCCGCCTGGCAGAGCTCGAGGAGGAGAAGCGCGAGGCCGAGCTGGCGCGAGAGCGCGGTGCGGCGCAGGACATCGGCTTCGGGAGTCAAATCCGCTCGTACGTGCTTCACCCGTACCAGCTCGTCAAGGATCACCGGACCGACCACGAGGTGGGGAACGCACAGTCAGTCCTCGACGGCGCGCTCGACGGATTCGTCCACTCCTACCTCCTCGCGAAGGCGGCGGGGAAGGTGCTCTAGGGTGGCCGGAGCGTCAGCTACAATCGGCGCTCCCCTCGAACCGGAGCAGCCTCCCCAGGCTGTCGGCTCTGCGCGCCCGGTGTTGGATGACGACTCGATGACAGATGGAACGATGACGGCGTTAGCCGAGCCCGAGACCAGCGTAGAGCTGCTTCCGGCGATCGCGGATCCGAGCGGCGCCACGATGATCGTGTTCGAGGCCGTCAAGAAGGTCTACGAGCCGCACGTCACCGCCTTGACCAATGTCTCGTTCACGATCGACAAGGGCGAGTTCGTCTTCGTCGTCGGTGCCTCGGGCTCGGGGAAGTCGACCGTGATCCGCCTCCTCCTCAAGGAGATCGAGCCGACTGAGGGCAGGATCATCGTCGGCGGGCGAGATCTCGGCCGGCTCAAGCGCTCGAAGGTGCCGCTGCTCCGTCGCAATCTCGGCTGCGTCTTCCAGGACTTCAAGCTGCTCCCGAACCGCACTGCCGCCGAGAACATCGGCTACGCGCTCCGCGTCCAGGGGGAGTCGAGCGCGCAGATCCGCAAGAAGGTCCCGGAGGTGCTCAACCTGGTCGGGCTCTCGCACAAGATGAACTCGCGCCCCGAGGAGCTCTCGGGCGGCGAGCAACAGCGCGTCTCGATCGCGCGCGCGTTCGTCAACCACCCGCCGCTCCTCGTGTGCGACGAGCCGACGGGGAACCTCGACCCGGACACGTCCGTCGGGATCATGCAGCTCCTCTACCGGATCAACCGCACCGGAACGACGATCCTCATGGTCACCCACGACCGTGAGATGGTCGACAAGATGCGTAAGCGCGTGATCGCGCTCGACGCGGGTAGGCTCGTCCGCGACGAGCGGCGTGGGGGGTACGCGGAGGTATGACGAAGATCCGCCTGGTGCTCGCCGAGGCGCTCAAGTCGATCGGCGCCAACGTGTCGACGACAGTCGCCTCCGCTGTCTCGGTGCTCATCGGAATGTTCCTCATCGGGGTCTTCATCGGCCTTGGGACCTGGCTCGTGTCGTGGTCCGACGACAAGAAGCGCGAGCTCGCCGTTCACGTCTACTTCTGCCCGCCGCCCTCCGACGTGGACCCCAACCCGCGCTGCCCCCGCGAGGCGACCACCAAGGAGATCAACGCCGTGCGAGTGCACCTCGCGTCGGACGACCGGATCAAGGAGGGCGGGATCCGATTCATCTCCAAGGAAGACGCGTTCAAGCGCATGCAGAAGCGGGAGCCCGAGCTGACGGCGCTCGTCGTGACGAATCCGCTCCCCGCATCGTTCGACGTCGTCCCGAAGCGAGGCGAGGACACGGAGGCGATAGCGCTCTCGGTGCGGAACGCGGGCCTTTCGGGGATGGACAAGGTCAACTACGGGAAAGAGGTCTCGCAGCGGATCCTCGGTATCGCACGCGCCATCCAGATCGTCGCGCTGATCGCTGTCCTCATCCTCCTCGCCGCCTCGACGATCCTCATCGGGAACACCATTCGGCTCTCGATCTTCGCGCGCCGGCGTGAGATCGAGGTCATGAAGCTCGTCGGTGCCACGAACTGGTTCGTGCGAGGCCCGTTCATGCTCGAGGGTGTCCTCACAGGGCTCGCGGGCTCGCTCGCGGCGGTAGTCCTGCTCTTCGTCTCGCGCGAGATCGCGGTTCCGCGAATTCTCGGTCAGATACAGAACGATCCCGACGTTCGCGCGCTCGCGTTCACGTGGACCGCGACGATTCTCGTTGCGGTCGGGCTCGGCATCGGCGCCCTCGGCTCGGGCCTGACGCTCCGCCGCTTCCTCCGCGTTTAGCCGCCCTCTCGTTTTCCGGGCCCGGCTCGGGCAGGCACGTTAGCCTCTGGGGTCGTGGCAACGAGCTCGGAGCTCGAGCGCGGCCGCGAGGCCTATGGGCGCCGATATTGGAGGGACTCGTACGATCTCCTCTCGAGGGCGGACGGGACCGCGCGGCTAGAGAGCGGCGATCTCGAGCTGCTGGCGACAAGCGCGTACATGCTCGGCCGCGAAGACGAGTTCGTGAGTGTTCTCGAACGCGCCCACCACGCATACGTCGATGCAAACGAGCCGCTGCGGGCAGTTCGCTGCGCCTTCTGGTGTGGCATGAGCCTCCTCACCCGAGGCGAGATCGGGCCGGGGAGCGGATGGATCTCGCGCGGTCAGCGCCTCCTCGATAGCGAGGAGGGCGACAGTGTCGAGCGCGGCTACTTTCTCATGCCACTCGTCTTTCGTCACGAGGCTGCCGGCGAGTACGAGAAGGCGGCCGTGCTCGCAGCCGAGGCAGCGTCCATCGCAGAGCGCTTCCGCGACGCCGACGGATTCGCGCTCGCCAGCCACGCCCACGGATACATGCTCATCAAGGCCGGCCGGGTGGGCGAGGGCCTCGCCCTTCTGGACGAGTCGATGCTCGCCGTCACCGCCGGCGAGCTCTCGCCGATCGCGACGGGCATCGTGTACTGCGCCGTGATCCTTGCCTGCCAGGAGGTCTACGAGGTCCGCCGAGCGCAGGAGTGGACCGCGGCGCTGACGCGCTGGTGCGACGGCCAGCCTGACCTCGTCGCCTTCACGGGACGCTGCCTCGTCCATCGCGCCGAGATCCTGCAGCTCAACGGTGCCTGGCCCGACGCTCTCGAAGAGGCGTCCAAGGCAAAGCGGCGCTTCATCGACGCCGAAAACCTGGGACGTGTGGGCCTGGCTCTGTACCGGGAGGGCGAGCTCCGGCGACTCCTGGGTGACTTTGCGGCCGCGGAGGACTCCTATCGCGAGGCGAGTGGATACGGCTGGGACCCGCAGCCCGGGCTGGCGCAGCTCCGGCTCGCGCAGGGCCGAACACCCGCGGCCTTGTCGGCGATCCGGCGTGCGCTCGCCGAGGCCTCGGACCCGCTCAGACGGGCGGGGCTGCTGCCGGCCTACGTCGAGATCGTGCTCGCCGCCGGTGACGTCGAGGACGCGAATCGGGGCTGCGTCGAGCTCGAGGAGCTCGCAGGGCGGTACGAGAGCGCGATGCTGGGGGCCATGGTCGCGTTCGCGCGAGGCGCGGTGCACCTCGCTGGCGGGGACGCTCGAGCTGCGCTGCGCGGCCTCCGTCACGCCGCCGACGCGTGGCAGCGCCTCGAGGCACCCTACGAGGTCGCGCGGACGCGAGAGCTGATTGGCCTCGCATGCCGCGCTCTCGGTGACGACGATGCCGCGACGTTGGAGCTCGACGCTGCGCGCGCGGGTTTCGAGCAGCTCAGCGCGGCACCGGACGCCGCACGGGTCGGTGCGCACTCCGCCAGCGCGCAGCCGTCGTCGCACGGACTGACGCCCCGTGAGCTGGAGGTGCTTCGCCTCGTCGCTTCGGGGAGCTCCAATCGCCAGATCGCTCAAGAGCTCGTGATCAGCGAGCACACCGTTGCCCGGCACGTGCAGAACATCTTCACGAAGCTCGACGTGTCCTCACGGACGGCAGCCGCCTCGTTCGCGTTCGAGCACGACCTCGTCTGACCGTGACGCCGTGGTCAGAAATGACCACGACAGGCCATTGCGCAGTTGGTTGCTTCCGGCGATGAAACCGCCGCGGTGTCGTTCTACCGTCGTCGTGTCGAGCACGCAAAGGAGAAGGAGATGACGACGGAAGAGCATGTCGAGACCGTGATCATCGGCGGCGGGCAAGCGGGTCTCGCTGTCGGGTACCACCTCAAGTCTCAGAAGCGCGCATTCGTGATCCTCGACGGGAACGACCGCGTGGGCGACTCGTGGCGCAAGCGCTGGGCCTCGCTTCGGCTCTACTCCCCGGCAAGTGCCGATGGGCTTCCGGGCATGGCATTCCCGGCCCCGGCCAACTCACATCCAACAGGTCCCGAGATGGCTGACTTTCTCGAGTCCTACGCGACGCGGTTCGAGCTACCCGTCCAGACCGGAATCCGCGTCGACGGGCTCGAGAAGAACGGAGACGGGTATGTCGTAACCGCCGACGATCGTCGGTTCGGCGCCGACAACGTGGTCATCGCGACGGGTGTCTTCCAGTATGAGCACCCGATCGTTCCCGAGTTCGCATCCGAGCTCGATCCCGCGATTCGACAGCTCCACTCCGCCGACTACCGCGGCCCGGCGCAACTGCAGCCGGGGCCTGTGCTTGTGGTGGGCGCGGCCCACTCGGGTGGCGACATCGCATACGAGGTGGCGCGCGCCGGCTACAGCACGGTTCTTTCGGGGCGCGACACCGGCGAGGTTCCGTTCGACATCGAGGGCCGGCTGGCACCGTTCGTCTTCCCGCTGCTCAAGTTCGTGGCTACCCGCGTCTTGACCGTCTCGACCCCTATGGGCCGCAAGGTCAAGCCGGAGATTCGCTCGCACGGCGGACCGCTCCTGCGGGTGAAGCGCGCCGATCTCGAGGCCGCGGGAGTGGAACGTGTCTTCGATCGAACTGTTGGAGTCGAGCACGGGATGCCTGTGTTGGCTGACGGGCGCGTCGTGGAGGTCGCGAACGTCATCTGGTGCACGGGGTTTCGAAACGACTGGGACTGGATCCGGTTTCCCGTGCCTCGAGAGGGCGACGGGTATCCCGCGCAGAAGCGTGGTGTCGTTCCGTCGGCGCCCGGCTTGTACTTCGTGGGGCTCCCCTTCTTGCACTCGTTCTCCTCGATGTTGATCATCGGCGCGAGCCGCGACGGCAGGCGGGTCGCGAAGCACATCGCATCGCGGGCCGTCCGCGCGCCCCGGAAGCGCGCGCTGGAGGTGGCCGAGGTGTCCGGATGAGCGCCGACCGGCGGGGCAAGAGCGATCGCAACGACGATCCCCGCGCTCGCGCTGCCAAGAGGGAGCCACGCCGAGGTGTTCTCGTGTGGAACGGACGGGTTGCGAGCATCCGAGCACGAGCGCCGGCGGGTGTACGAGGACCCCGACAGCCCGAACCGCAACATCCGACTGCCGGCTGACCGTCGCGGTCAGTCGGCAGTCGGAAGTGCGCGCAGCCTCCGCAGGACGACGTGCTCACGGAGGATGAGCGGCGGGGGCGTGCGTCGGATCGTGCGTGCGAGCTCTTGCTGGGTGTCGAGGTGGTCTGCCTCCTTCTCGAGCAGGTCCTGCGCCGTGTCGAAGTGCTGGAGGACGTCGAGCTCGACCTCGGCCTCGTGAACATAGAGGCCCTCGGCGATCACCTGTTCGACTCCCGCCTCTGCGTTGGGCAGGTCACGATCGATGAAATCGGGCTCGCGGATCACACCAACGATCCTTCCGTTCGCCTCGACCTGCTGCTCCGTCACGGGATGGAGGTCGAGCATCGTCCCGCCCGGGCCGAGCAGCTCGTGGATGTGACACAGGGCGTACACGACGCCCTCACCCTCGATTCATCACAACGACCAGGAGAAGAGCGCGAGATCGAAGCGCCGGCGTGGGCAGTCGACCTCGGCCGCTCCGGACACCGCGAACGTCACGCGGTTTGCGAGCTCGGGTGGCCGCGCAGCGAGCGCGTTCGCGATTCGCTCCGCGTCGGGGTCGACCGCCAGGACCGACTCCGTCTCGTGCGCGTACCGAAACGTGAGCCGGCCGTCTCCACAGCCGAGCTCGAGCACTCGCAGGCCATCCATGGGGGCAAGTCGCCGGAGAGCCGAGATCTCCACGCCTTCGGGGTCGACTCGCCAGCCCACGGGCGCATCATGGCAGCCCGGTACGGTGCGCCGATGCGCAGCCGACGCCCACCGAGAGGAAGACAGAAGCGGCCAAGCCGGTCCGAGCGGGCGACTCGGCGTCGTCCCGCACAGGCCGTCAAGCAGGCCGAGGGCCGGATCACGATCTCGCTGCCCGCGCGGCGGCATCCGCCCGAGCGCGTCGTCGCACACCTCGGCCCGACGAACTCGGGCAAGACGTACGCTGCGCTCGAGGAGCTCGCGGCGAAGCAAAGTGGCGTCTACGCGGGGCCGCTTCGCATGCTCGCGCAGGAGGCACACCGTCGGCTCGGCGAGCGGATTGGAGCCGAGAACGTCGGGCTCGTCACAGGCGAGGAGCGGGTCAACGAGCGCGCGCCGGTGATCTGCTCGACTGTCGAGATGGCGCCCTCCGCGGGCGATCTCCTCGTGCTCGACGAGGTTCAGTGGGCCGACGACACCGAGCGCGGCTCGGCGTGGACGAGGCTCCTGCTCGCGGGCGAATACCGCGAGATCCTCGTCCTCGGCGCGCTCGATGCGCTTCCGCTCGTGGAGCGCGCGTTCCCCGACGCCGAGCTCAGGGTCTTCGAGCGCAAGCTCCCGCTCGAGTTCGTGGGCGAGCGAACGCTCCGTTCACTGGGGACCGGCACTGTCGTCGTCGCCTTCAGCCGCAAGGCGGTGCTCGCGCTCGCGGGAGAGGTGAATCGCCTGCATTCGGGCCGGGTCGCCGTGCTCTACGGCGCGATGCCGCTCGCGTCGCGGCGGGAGGAGATCGAGCGCTTCCTCTCGGGCGCCGCCGACGTGTGCGTCGCGACGGACGTGCTCGGCCACGGCGTCGAACCTCCCGTGCGAGACGCTCCTCTTCGCCGAGACGACGAAGTTCGACGGCGAGGAGCGGCGCGCGCTGCTTCCGTGGGAGCTCGCGCAGATCGCGGGCCGTGCGGGCCGGTTCGGCCTCGTCGAGCGCGGCCACGTCGGCGTCCTCTCCGGCCTCGGCTGGGGTGTCGCCGATCCGCAACTCGTGGAGTCCGCGCTCGAGCCGCACGTGCCCCTCCCGGGCGGGCACAGGGGCTACCGCGTCGTCGACGAGGCGCGGATCAGACCACGGCTCTCCGATCTCGGCGTCCACGATCCGCTTCAGCTCGACGCAGCGCTCGTCGCGTGGCACAGAGTTGCCCTTCGCGAGTGGGCGTTCGAGAGCTGGCTCGCCGTCGAGTCGCTGCAGCCCCTCCGGCTGCGACTCGAGGCCGTGCAGCGGCGTCTTGCGGAGCGCGGCCGTCGCATCTCGCTCGAGGACACGTGGAAGCTCGTCAACGCCCCCGTGGACGAGGACGGGCTCGAGCTGCTCGCGACCCTTGCCCTGGCGCTCGCCGGTGACCGTGTCGCGCGGCCGCATCTCGTGTTCTTGCTCGACACGGCACGCCTGCGAGGTGCGTCGCTCGAGGACGCCGAGCAAGCCGGTCGCGAGGCGAGCATCCTGCGCTGGTTCGCGCTCCAGTACCCAGGCGTGGGCGGGGTCACGATCGAGCGCGCCGGCGCGCTCGAGGAGGCCGCCGCGGAGCGCGTCGTGGCTCGGCTCCGCGTCGAGGTCGAGTCGCCGACGATCGGTCGCTGTCGGTCGTGCGGGCGTTCGTGCGCCCCCTGGTTCCCTCTGTGCGAGCGCTGCGCGGGCATTGCCGGGCGGTCCTGATATGAACCTGCCATGACTCCTGCCGAGCTTCGAGAGATCCCGCTCCTCGAGGGCGCCAGCGACGCCAGTCTCGAGCGGGTCGTCGCCACAGCCGGGGAGATGACCGTCGAGCCGGGACAGATCCTCGCGCTGCAGGGCGACCCCGGCTCGGGGATGTTCCTGATCCTCGAAGGGACCGTCTCCGTCGAGTGGCGCGGCGGCTCGGTCGAGCTCGGGCCGGGTGACTTCTTCGGAGAGCTGACCCTCCTCGCGCCGGGCGGCACGCGGATCGCGCGCGTTCGGGCGTCGAGCCACGTGAGATGTCTCGCGATCCCGCGTGCCGACGCGCTCGCGCTCGTCGAGTCCGAGCCCGCGGTCGCGCTCGCGATGCTGAAGGAGATCGCGCGCCGGTTCGCGAGCGCGCTGCCCGACACGTAGGGGCGAGGCAACCCTCGCCCCTACACTCACCGGCGTGGCGAAGACCTCCGGAACCAAGCTGATCGCCGACAACCGCCGCGCGCGGCGCGACTATGAGCTGCTCGAGCGTGTCGAAGCCGGGATCGTGCTCACGGGCTCCGAGGTGAAGTCCGCCCGCGACGGCAAGGTCCAGCTCGGACAGGCATACGCGGATGTTCGGGAGCACGAGGCCTGGCTCATCGGCGCCTCGATCGCGGAGTACGTGCAGAGCGGTGGCTTCGGCCACGAGCCGGATCGCGATCGCAAGCTCCTCCTCCACCGCGACGAGATCGACTCCCTCTACGGCAAGGTGCGCGAGAAGGGGCTGACGCTCGTTCCCACGCGCATGTACTTCAAGGACGGCCGCGTGAAGGTCGAGCTCGCGCTCGCGCGCGGACGTGAGCGTGCGGACAAGCGTCGCGTCATTGCCGAACGCGACGCGCAACGGCAGATCGAGCGCGCGCTGAAGCGCCGTCGCTAGACAACCCTGCGCGATCAGGCGATCGGGCCGCGGACGACGATCTGACCCGGCTCGGGCCGGTAGCCGTGCCGCTCGTTGAGGCGGCGAATCGGCTCGTTGCGCTCCTCGTTGAACGTCTCCAGCCGCGTGAACCCGCTCGTTTTCGCCCAGGCGATCTCCGCGCGCTTGAGAGCGCCCGCGATGCCGCGTCCGCGCCAGGCGCGTTTCACGCCGGTCATGTCGTGCATGACAACGGTCGGTCGCGCGCTCGAGAGCGCGAGCTTCGCGTACCCGACGACCTCGCCGTCGGCCAGGGCAACGAACGTCGCCTCCGGCCGGTCGCTCACGCCCTGCATGTCTGCGGACAGCCAGTCCTCGAATGGGGCCATCCCGGTCGCGTCTTCGCCCGGGACGTCGGGATACGCCTCGCGCGCGACGGAATAGATGCTGCGGACGAGGTCCGGTCGTTCGGCCCAGGTCATGATCTCGATGCCTTGCGGAGGAGCCACCTCGGGCAATTCCGCCCGGGTCAAGTCGAGTACGAGCATCGAGTTCCGGCCGACCTCGCGAAACCCGCGGCGCTCCGCCCACCGCAGGCTTGCCGGGTCGTCTTCGCGAACGGCGCCGAGAAGCTCGGAGCACCGGCCCGCGCGCGACCACGTGCCTACGGCAGTGAGCAACGCGGAGCCCACGCCGCGGCCGCGTCTCACGGGCATGACATCGAGCTCGAAGCGTGCGACGCCGGAAGGCGAATGCCAGCCCAGCACCCCGACCGCGACGCCGGCATCGTCGCCTTCGAGCGACGCGGTGAACCACTGCGCGTCCTCGGCTTGCCGCTTCCAGTCGAGATACGCCTCCACGGACGTCGGCTCGGGATTGCACAGCCCTCTCAGCTCCACCCAGGCAGCAAGCCCGTCCTCGTCGACTCGACGAACCTCGACCACGGCCGCGTACCGTACCTTCGCGTCCTCAGGGGTCGGGTGGCGCAATCCTCGGCGACTTAGTACGCTCGCCCGTGTCCACGCGAGGAAGGAGGGGAATGCCTTGCGACACGTCGCGCTGACCGTCAATGGCACACGCCGGGAGGTCGAGCTCGAGCCACGGGAATTGCTCGTGTACGTGCTCCGCGAGCGGCTCGGGCTCACCGGGACGAATGTGGGTTGCGACACGTCGTCGTGCGGCGCTTGCACGGTGCTCGTGAACGGGGAGGCCGTGAAGTCCTGCACGATGCTCGGAGTCCAGGCCGACGGGATGGAGATCACGACGATCGAGGGCCTCGCCTCGAACGGCGAGCTCCACGCCGTCCAGCAGGCTTTTCACGACCACCACGCGCTCCAATGCGGCTACTGCACGCCGGGGATGGTGCTTGCGGCGGTCAGCCTGATCGAGAGCGGTGAGGCGACCGACGAGGCCGCCATCCGCGAGGGGCTCGAAGGCAATCTCTGCCGCTGTACCGGGTACCACAACATCGTCGCGGCTGTGGCCGACGTGGCGGGGGTGGCGTGATGGCTGTGACCGAGACGACGGGAACGTTCGTCGGCACCTCCGTCAAGCGGAAGGAAGACGCCGGCCTGCTGCGAGGAAAGACCACGTTCATCGACAATCTGGCCTTGCCCGGCACCGTGTTCATGGCCGTGGTGCGCAGTCCGTATCCGCACGCCCGGATCAAGAGCGTGAACCTCGACGGCGGTGCGTTCGGCCGAGGGTGTCATCGCCGCCTTCAGCGGCGCGGACCTCGCCGAGGACTGGACGGGCTCGCTTCCTTGCGCCTGGCCGGTCACGGAGGACATCAAGACGCCGCCGCATTATCCGCTCGCCGTCGACGAGGCGCGGTACCAGGGCGACGGCGTCGCGGTCGTCATCGCGGAGAGCCGCTCGCTGGCCAAGGACGCGGCCGAGCTCGTCGAGGTCGACTACGAGCCGCTCGGCTCGATCGCCGACGTCGAGAAAGCGCTCGAGGACGGCGCGCCACTCGTCCACGACGATTTCGGAACGAACGAGTGCTACGTCTGGAAGCTCGACGCGGGCGACGTGCAGGCCGCCGTCGACGCCGCGGACGTCGTTGTGACGCGGCGTTACTTCCAGCCGCGCCTTATCCCGAATGCGATCGAACCGCGGGGCGTTCTCGCGCAGGTCGGCCCGACCGACGAGGTCACGCTCTGGTCGGCCACGCAGGTGCCGCACATCCTGCGGTTCGCGCTCCAGCTCGTCGTCGGGATCCCCGAGTCGAAGATCCGGGTGATCGCCCCCGACGTAGGCGGTGGGTTCGGCTCGAAGCTGAACGTCTACGCAGAGGAGGCGCTCGCGGTCGCCGTCGCGAAGCGGCTCGGCCGCCCCGTGAAGTGGGTCGAGGAACGAGCCGAGAACTACGTCGCAACGATCCACGGGCGCGACGTGGTCCACGAACTGACGTTCGCGGCGGCGAAGGACGGCACGATCACGGCCGTCAAGTCCGATGCGAAGTGCGCCATGGGCGCGTACCTCCAGCTCGTGACTCCGGGGATCCCGCTGCTGGGTGCATGGATCTACTCGGGTCCGTATGTAATCCCGAACTACAGCGTCACGTTCACGGGAGTGTTCACGCACACGACGCCGACCGATGCGTATCGCGGTGCGGGCCGGCCGGAGGCGACGTACGTGCTCGAGCGGACCATGGACGCGCTCGCCCGCGAGCTCGGCATGGACCCGGTCGAGCTGCGGCGGAAGAACTTCGTAACCGAGTTCCCGCACACGATGGCATCGGGTCTCACGATCGACGCAGGCGACTACCAAGGCTGCCTCGACAGGCTGCTCCACCTGCTCGATCTCGACGAGGTCAGGGCAGACCAAGCCGCGCGCCGCGCGAGCGGTGACGCGAAGCAGATCGGCGTCGGGTTCTCGACCTACAACGAGATGTGCGGCCTCGCGCCGTCCCGCATCCTCGGCGCGATCCGCTATGCGGTCGGGGGTTGGGACAGCGCCACGATCCGTTTCCAGCCGCTCGGATCCGTGCAGGTCGTGACCGGCACGTCCCCGCACGGTCAGAGCCATGAGACCACCTGGGCGCAGATCGTCGCCGACCAGCTGGGCGTGGACGTCGACGACGTGGAGGTGCTCCATGGGGATACGGCCGTCTCCCAGCAGGGCATGGACACGTACGGAAGCCGCTCGCTGGCTGTCGGTGGAATAGCCCTCTGGCACGCGAGCCAGAAGGTCATCTCGAAGGCTCGCCGGATCGTCGCCCATCAGCTCGAGGTTGCGGAAGACGACCTCGAGTTCGAGAACGGGGCATTCAGCGTGAAGGGCTCACCCGACCGATCCATGGGGATCGCGGCCGTCGCCTTCCAGGCGCACGCGGCTCACAACCTCCCTGACGGGATGGAGCCGGGACTCGAGGAGACCGCCGTGTTCGACCCGCCGAACTTCTCCTGGCCAGGCGGGGCGCACGCAGCGGTCGTCGAGGTCGACACCGAGACGGGCGACACGCGTCTCCTTCGCTACGTCGCGGTCGACGACGTCGGGAACCCGGTGAACCCCCAGATCATCGACGGGCAGGTGCACGGCGGGGTCACGCAGGGAATCGCTGCCGCGCTCTACGAGGAAGGTGCGTACGACGAGGAGGGCAACCTCCTGACGACCACGATGACGACGTACCTCGTCCCTTCGGCGGCCGAGCTGCCCTCGTTCGAGACGGACCGAGTCGAGACGCGCGCAGACAACCCGCTCGGAGTGAAGGGCGTGGGGGAGACCGGCACGATCGCGGCCGCTCCGGCCGTGATCAACGCCATCGTCGATGCGCTTTCGCATCTCGGGGTCACCGACATGCAAATGCCGGCAACGCCGGAGCGAGTCTGGCGGGCGATCGAGGAGGTGAGGTCGTGATACCTGCTGTGTTCGAGTACGAGGTCGCCGAGAGCGCAGAGCATGCGATCGAGCTCCTCGGAAAGCGGGAGGACGCGAAGCTCATCGCCGGCGGGCATTCGCTCCTGCCCGCGATGAAGCTCCGTCTCGCGCGGCCGGGCACCCTCGTGGACGTCGGGCGCCTCGCCGACCTCTCGTACGTGCGCGAGGACGGAGATCGGATCGCAATCGGGGCATTGACACGACACAAGGACGTCGCCGGCGCCGCGGCTCTGCAGGAGCACTGCGGGATCGTCGCGCACACTGCGGGGCAGGTCGGCGATCCGCAGGTGCGTCACCGCGGGACGATCGGCGGCTCGCTTGCCCACGGCGATCCTGCGTCCGATCTCCCGACGGTCGTGCTCGCGCTCGACGCCGAGCTCGTCGCTCGAGGTTCGGGTGGCGAGCGCACGATCGCCGCACGGGAGTTCTTCACCGGCGTCTTCTCCACGGCGCTCGCGCCCGACGAGATGCTGGTGGAGGTACGCGTCCCGAAGCTCGGTCCTTCGACCGGCTGGTCGTACACGAAGATGAGCCGCCGGGCGCAGGACTGGGCCACGGTGGCCGTCGCCGCGATCGTCGAGCGCTCGAACGGATCGATCGGGAAGGCCTCGATCGGGCTCACGAACATGGGCGCAACGCCGCTTCGTGCGACGGCGGCGGAGGAGGCCATCACGGGCGGCTCGTCGGTCGACGAGGCGGCGACGAGGGCCTCCGAGGGCACGGATCCGTCGTCCGATCACGCCGCGAGCGCGGAATTCCGCGCGCACCTCGCGCGCGTGCTCACGCGGCGGGCGCTCGAGGAGGCGTTCGCTCGGTAGGGACGAGTTGGGGTCAGGTCTCTTCTGTTGCACTACGGCGCAACAGAGCGACCTGACCCCGGTGGTCTACGCCAAGACGCGAACCGGTGCCGGCACGAGCTCGAACGCCTTCGCCAGGATGTCGTCTTCCTTCACGCCCTCCTCCACGATGAGCCGATGGTGAAGCACGTAGGGCGCGATCTCGCGAACGTCCTCGGACGAGACCTCGTCGCGACCGCTCAGCCGCGCACTCGCCTTCGCGGCGCTGGCGAGGTGCATGACCCCGCGCGAGCTGACCCCGAGCTCCCCCCGGGGAGGTCACGCGTCTGGCGCGCGATGGATACCATGTAGCGCCCGACCTCTTCCGGTAGCGCCGTCGCGTCGAGCTCGACGCGCGCGCGGTCGAGGCCGACGACACCCAGTAGCGGCCGGACCTCACCGAGCATGTCCGGGGCGACGCCACGGTGCGGAAGATCGAGCATCTGGTACTCGCTGTCTGCATCCGCGTAGTCGAGGACGATCTTGAAGAGGAACCGGTCGAGTTGCGACTCGGGCAACTCGAACACGTCGCGGTGCTCGTACGGGTTCTGTGTCGCGATCACGAGGAACGGGTCCGGGAGCTTGTGCGCCTTGCCGTCGACCGTCACCTGCCGCTCCTGCATGGCCTCCAGCAACGCCGCCTGCGTCCGGGGCGGCGTGCGGTTGATCTCGTCGGCGAGGAGGACGTTCGTGAAGACCGCGCCGGGAAGGAAGACCTTCTCGCCCATGCGGACCGCGTTCGACCCGGTCAGCTCCGCGGGCGAAGTATCGGGCGTGAACTGGATGCGCTTGAACGTCGCGCCCAGCATGTGTGCGGTCGCTCGTGCGAGAAGCGTCTTCGCGCTGCCCGGCGGCCCTTCGAGCAGGACGTGCCCGCGTGCCAGTGCGGCCACGAGCAGAAGCTCGACTGCACGGTCCTGTCCGATGACGACCTTCGCGATCTCTACTTTCGCCTGCTCGCGCAGTTCGCCGAGGCTTTGGTACGGCGCCTCCACTATCAGTGCCACAATCGCTCCCTCCCAGTACTGCCCATTGGTTGCCGCCAAGGTTAGCGCGGCGATCAGCGAGGCCTTCCCGGCGGACTCCCCAGTCCGCGCCTCAATCCCACTATCGATGCGGGCTCACGGACCGTCAACCCCGCCACGAAGCGCGGTGTCGGCATGGCTGGCCCCTGGGGGGACCGAGGAGGGTCCCGACGCGTCGACCCGAAGCTACGGAACGGGCGAGACGGGAGGCGGCACTGCCGTCGGCACCGACGCCATCGCATCGAGGAGCACGGTGTCGACCTTCGTGTCGCCGGTCACGACGATGCGATGCCGGAGGACGTACGGCGCCATCGCGCGAACGTCCTCGATGGTGGCCGTCGTACGCCCTTCCAGGCGGGCGTTCGCCTTCGTCGCGTTCACGAGGTGGATCATGGCGCGCGAGCTCACTCCCAGCTCGACGCCGGGGAGCTCACGCGTTCGACGGCCGACCGCGACGATGTAGCGCCCGACGGACTCCGGCACTTCCGTGTGCTCGAGCTCCTGCCGGGCCTTGTCCAGGCCCACGACACCGAGCAGCGGGCGAACCTCGCCCAGCATGTCGGGGGCGATGCCGTTGTGAGGGAGGTTGAGCATCTGGAGTTCCGAGTCCGCGTCTGCGTATTCGAGCGTGATCTTGAAGAGGAACCGGTCGAGCTGGCCTTCGGGGAGGGGGAAGACGCCTTCGTGCTCGTGAGGGTTCTGCGTGGCGATCACGAGGAACGGATCCGGGAGCTTGTGCGCCCTGCCGTCGACCGTCACCTGGCGCTCCTGCATCGGCTCGAAGAGGGCGGCCTGGGTGCGCGGCGGCGTGCGGTTGATCTCGTCGGCGAGGAGGACGTTCGTGAAGACGGCGCCTGGGAGGAAGACGTGCTCGCCGGCGCGGATGGCGTTCGATCCGTTGAGCTCCGCCGGCGTCGTGTCGGGTGTGAACTGAATCCGCTTGAAGGCTGCTCCGAGCATGTGCGCGACCGCGCGAGCGAGCAGCGTCTTCGCGCTGCCCGGAGGTCCTTCGATGAGCACATGACCATGTGAGACGGCGGCTATGAGGAGCAACTCGACCGTCCGGTCCTGCCCGATGACGACTTTCGAGACCTCGGCTTTCGCCCGGTCGCGGAGACCGGCAAGGTCGTCGTACTTCTCCTCCATCATCAACGCCACTGGCGCGTCCTTTCGCCTCGGTTTTTGAACTCTCCAAGCCCGGGACCCACTCCTCCGCAGCCGGACCTGGTGGCTTATCGGCAGCTATCCTGGAAACCTGAACACACATACGGGGGCGATCAGGTCTCGACGTGGTCGGTTCTCCGGCAGAGCTGCGAGCCGAGGTCGCCGGTTGGCCTCGTAAATCAACCGGCACCAAAGCAAGTGCGAACAAGACACAACTCGCACTCGCCGCCTAGCTTCTAGTTAGGTAAGGCGACGTCGATCCGGGTTCGGCCCGAGACCCGGCAATCGGCGCCAACGATCGGGCTCGGCGCCGAGGGAGAGCCAATCGCCCGGAGCGCGACACTTCAGGATGGCTGGCCCGTCGGTTGGTCGTTCGCGAACCGGCCGGCGGGCGAGATCAAGCGCGAACTACGCTCGTAGATGCCCTGTTCGGTGCGACCGCGGACGCGGGTTCGATTCCCGCCGCCTCCATCAGGACAGTTCCGGAAACAGCTCCAGAAATGGGGCTGTTTCGTCGTTGAAAGGCGATTCTCGAGGGCCGCGCGACACCGTCATCATGCCGAGTGCGCTTGGCAGTGCCACCCACGGGCGCACTGATGCCGCGCGGCGCGATTCTGAGCATGCTGAAGCCTCCGCGTGCGCGGAGGCTTCACGACTCGGCAGGCTGACCGCTACTCCGCCGGCTTCGGCGGCGGGCGTTCCGGCCCGCTTGGCAGGCAACGATCGAGGCCGAGCGTCTGGCGCTCCAAGCGTCGAGCTTCCGATCGCTTCGCGATCTGCTCGTCGAGTTGCCCCCGAGCTGCCTTGATCCCCTCTAGCACCTTCGCCGGGTAGCCCTTGATGCCCTCGAGCCAACCGTGCTTGATCCCGGCTCGGAACCAGTCGAGCATCGTCCCCGTGCTCAGCAGCAACTGCTGCCACCTCCGGCCGAGCCGCTTCGGCCGCAGCAGCGGATCCTTCGCACCGTTCCGGTTCCGGACGCGACGCAGATGATGTGACCGCTCGAACTGGAAACGGGACTCGAGCGCGAGGTAGCGCGGGTCGTTCCGGGGGAGCTCGGTGAGCATTCGCCAATCGAGCTCGCAGGGCACGCTCTGGAGCTTGGAACACGGCGAGTCGGGTGCCGACGGGAGGAGGCACTTCACAAGAAGGCGGGGGTTCTCGCCTCTGCGCGAGGCGCAGCTCCCCGCGCTTCGTCGGTCCGCCGCAGTACCTGCAGTGGACGACGCCGTCTCGGTCGACGACGAACGGAACCCGTCGCTTCCGACGAAGATGCGCTCGGTCGGCCGGTCGCGACCGTCCGCGAACTTGCGCCAGGGAGCCACGGTCTGGATCCCGAGCCGGGTGTTCGCCTCGTAGATGAAGGGGTAGGCGAATCCACGGTCGCCGCTGATCGCCTGCGGCAACCTCGCTTCGGTCCCGAGGAGCGCGTCAGTCAGCGTGAGCTCGTTGTCGTCGAGACCGCCCCGCTTGGCGGGTGGGTTCATCGCGCGAACCACGCCGCGAAGGATCTGCCCGTACATGCTGTGCTCGGAGCGCGAGCTCGACTCGACCAGCCCTAGGAGGGTGAGCCCGGTGAAGTCGTCGATCGCCCCCAAGTGGTAGTAGCCGTGCCAGCCCTCGAGCTTGCCGTTGGCTGTTCGGTACGACCGGAACCCGGCGTCGGGGTCGGGGGCTGCGGTGGCTCGAGCGCTACCTGACCGAAGGCTCGCCGAGGCTCCGACACTTCGCAGAGATCACTACTGATCTCGCCAAGACGCGAGTCCTGAGCCCGCGAGCTACCTGCGGATCGAGGAGCGCAAGTCTCGAGGCGGGCGGGCTGAACTGAGCGAGAAGGAAGTCCCCGCGCCCGAGACTTGACACGTATCGACAAGTTTCGATACATTCATGTATGTCGATACGACCGCGAGGTGAACCGTTGACTGCGACGTTGGAAGCGATCGAGTGTTGCGTTCCGCTGGCGGCCGAAGCGCTGTCAGACGATCAGGCAGAGGCGACGGCCGATCTGTTCAAGGCTTTAGCCGATCCCGCTCGTGTGCGAATCATCAACGTACTCGCGACGAGCGGGGGCGAACCCGTGTGCATCTGTCACCTCACCGAACCGCTCGGTCTCTCTCAGCCGACCGTCTCGCATCACATGAAGCGGTTGCTGGACGCGGGGCTTGTGGGGCGCGAACAGCGCAGCAAGTGGGCGTACTTCTCTCTCAAGAGTGACGCCGTCGAGAAGCTCGCGGCAGTCGCGGATCTGAAAGGAGCATTCTGATGACGACAACCACGGACGAGCTACGTGACCAGGTGCGACAGCGGTACGCGGAGGCGGCTTCCGTGGCCGCAGAGGGACGCGCGGCATGTGATTGCGGCGGCGGCGAATGCTGCGAGCATGTGAGCGAAGAAGGCGGCTACGGCGCAGCGCTGTACAGCGCGAACGAGCGCGGAGAGCTTCCGGAGACTGCGGTTCTTGCGTCCCTCGGCTGCGGGAACCCCACGGCCGTGGCGGATCTTCGTGGGGGCGAGACTGTGCTCGATCTCGGTTCCGGAGGTGGCATCGACGTCATCCTCTCAGCAAAGCGCGTCGGGTCGACTGGTACCGCCTACGGCCTCGACATGACCGACGAGATGCTCGCACTCGCGCAAAAGAACGCGCGTGAAGCAGACGTCTCCAACGTCCACTTTCTGAAGGGCGTCATCGAGCAGATCCCGCTCCCCGCGGACTCCGTTGACGTCGTGATTTCGAACTGCGTGATCAACCTCTCAACCGATAAGCCGGCCGTCCTCGCCGAGATTAGCCGTGTCTTGAAGCCCGGTGGGCGGCTCGGAATCAGCGACATCGTTGCCGAGGATCACCTCACCCCCGAGGAACGTGCTGAGCGGGGAAGCTTCGTCGGTTGCATCGCCGGAGCCCTCTCCAAGTCGGAGTACGAAGCAGGCCTCGAGGCTGCAGGCTTCGAGAACGTCACCGTCGACTTCACCTACGAGGCTGCCGACGGGATCCACGGCGCGATCGTCAAGGCGGTGAAGACGAATGAGCCCGCCAGCAAAGGACTACCCGTCATCCAGCCCGCGGCGAAGGCGGGCTGCTGCTGACGACGACGGAGAGCACAGCGATGAGCCAAATGCTCGACTCCGTAACAGGGACTCACGTCCGACGTGCGGCCGAGGCACTTGCCGACGAGTTCGCCGGCGTCTTCTCGCAGGAGACAATCGCGTGCTACATCGCGGAGTCGCTCGACCTCCTCGGCGACAGCAAGATCAACGCGTTCGTCCCGGTCCTCGCACACCGCTTCGCACGAGAGCGGTTGCAGGCGCTCGCACAGATGGAGGGACTGATCGTGAAGGAGATGCCAGAGGTTCTCTTTGTCTGTGTCCACAACGCCGGCAGGAGTCAGATGGCCGCTGGCCTCGTGAAGCTCCGCTCCGGCGGCCGCATCCACGTCCGCTCGGCAGGAAGCGACCCCGGCGAGGAGATCAACGCGGCCGTCGTCACCGCGATGGACGAGATCGGTGTCGATATGAGCGAGGAGTTTCCCAAGCCGCTGACCGACGAAGTCGTCCGCGCCGCGGACGTGGTCATCACGATGGGATGCGGGGATGCCTGCCCGATCTATCCGGGGAAGCGCTACGAGGACTGGACCCTCGACGATCCGGCTGGTCAGGATCTCGAGACCGTCCGGCGCATCCGGGATTTGATCGACGGGCGTGTCCAGAGTCTGATCCGCGAGCTACTTGAGTAGGCCAAGCCTCAGGCGACGCGCTCTTGCCGAGGCGCTCGCCACCTTCGCTCTCGTCTTTGCCGGCTGCGGTGCGATCGTCGTCAACAGTGAGCGTGCAGAGTCGCTAGGAGAGGTCGGTATCGCGGCCGTGTTCGGACTCGTGATCATGGCGATGATCTACGCGATCGGGCACCTCTCCGGCGCACACATCAACCCAGCGGTGACGCTGGCATTCGTGGCGACACGCCACTTCCCGATCCGAGAAGCCGCGTGGTACGTGCCCGCGCAGCTCGTCGGGGCGGTTGCTGCGGCAGGGCTGCTCGATCTCCTCTGGGCTGGCACGCCGGCCGACCTGGGGGCAACCGTGCCGAGCGTGGGCGTCTGGTCCGCACTGGGCTACGAGCTTGTGCTCACGGCGATCCTCATGTTCGTGATCACGGCGGTTGCAACGGACACGCGGGCGGTGGGCGCAGCCGCCGCTATCGCAATCGGCGGCACCGTCGCCCTTGACTCCCTCTTCGGCGGCGGAGTCACCGGGGCGTCGATGAACCCAGCTCGGTCCTTCGGCCCTGCTTTCGTCGCACAACAGTGGACGGACTTCTGGATCTACGTCGTCGGTCCACTCGCCGGTGCGGGGGCAGGTGCCTTCGCCTACCTGGTCGTTCGAGACTCCGCTCCGAACGGACCGGAGAGCATGAATCCCGGGTAGCGGCCGGGACGCGCATCGTTCGCACTTTCTCCGCGAGTTTCGTCGCGGGCTCCGACGGCCGGACGATCGAGGCACTTGTGGTCCCCTACGACACGCCGACGCCGGCGTCTGATGGGGGTCCGCGATACGAAGAGACGTGGCGGTACGGCGCCTTCGAGGAGCAGATTCGCGCTGCGGGCGGGCCCAAGGTCTTCGTCAACGTCGAGCACGAGCAGGGGATCAGGGGGATCGTCGGGCACGGGATCCAGCTCCGCGAGGAGCAGACAGGGCTCCACGGCGTGTTCGCGATTCACGAGAGCGACGACGGCCGCAACGCGCTCCACCTCGTGCGCGAGGGCCTGCTCACCGGTCTGAGCCTGGAGGCGACCGCTCAGCGCTCTGTCCGCCGCGGCGACGTTGTCGAGCGGCTCAAGGCTCGGTTGGACGCCGTGGCGCTCACAAGGCGGCCGGCGTACAAGGACGCGAGAGTGCTCGCCGTTCGGAGCGGCGAATGAAAGCTGGCGCGGCGTGGACGAAGAGGTCACATCGGGCTCTGCCATGTGCGTGGTGAACCCGAGCGCCGCGCCTCAGCTCGCGCGGTGGCGCGGTCAGAAATCGCCGTCTATTAGAGGAAGACTGGGATGAACAACCCACATCACGGATTTCTCTCTCCGGAGCGGATCGTGTGACCTCGTCTGAACCTCGGAGCAGTCAGCTGCAGGTCGCAGATCGCCTCACGAGACAGCATCGGCGCGGCATTCCTCACGCCAAGATGCGCGAGCTCTTACGGCCCGAGATCGAGGCCGTCTGCACGTCTGCGCGTATTGCCACAAGCGAATCCGTCCGGGCGATTCTTGGGATCTAGGTGTAGTTCCCAGACACGTTGTTGACGGCCTGAGGTAGCAACGAGCCCTCCTAGGGTGCGGCTTGTCAAAGAGTCGCGGCCCAAAGGAGGGCTCTCATGGATCTTCATGCAAATGCGGTCTTGACCGTCCGTCAGCGGGAGCGTGTCTGCGATCTGGTCGCGGCCGGTGTGACGATCGCCGCCGCGGCCCTCGTCGTCGGCTGTTCCCGGCAAACGGCCTCCAAGTGGGTCAACCGCCGCCGGCGCGGCGAGTCGCTGCAGGACCGCTCGAGCCGACCGCACCGGTCTCCGCGGCGCACACCCAGGAGCGTCGAGCAGGCGATCCTGCACACACGAGCAGAGCTGCGCGAGGGACCGCACGTGATCGGCTGGGCGCTCGGGATCGCAGCCTCGACCGTGCATGCCGTCCTTCGCCGGCACGGCCGCTCCCGCCTCGTCTCGCGCCCGCCTCGCGAGGAGATCGTCCGCTACGAGCGCTCCCGACCCGGCGAGCTCGTGCATGTCGACAGCAAGAGGCTCGGCCGCATCCTCCTGCCGGGACACCGCGTGACCGGGAATCGCCGACAACGGGCCAAGGGCAGGGCCGGCTGGCAGCACCTCTTCGTCGCGATCGACGACCACTCCCGGCTCGGCTTCGCCCGCGTCTACCGCGACGAGAGCGCGGACTCCGCACTCGCCTTCCTCGACGAGCTCGTCCGCTTCTACGACGCACACGGGATCACCGTCGAGCGCGTCTTGAGCGACAACGGCACCTGCTTCAAACGCCGCTGGGCCGATGCGTGCGCCGTGTCGGGGATCACGGTCAAGAAGACCCGCGCCTATCGCCCGCAGACCAACGGCAAGGCCGAACGCTTCATCCGCACCCTGCTCGAGCGCTGGGCGTACGCCTACCCCTACGAGCACGAGGGCGAGCGGCTGGCTGCCTTGCCTGGGGCACTCGACTTCTACAATCGCTTCCGCCCCCACCGCGCTCTCGGAGGCCTTGCGCCGCTACAGCGCGTCAACAACCTCCCTGGGACATACATCTAGGACACGCAGCGACCTCGATCCCCATGAGTACGCCGGGCCGGAGCACGTCCGCTGCAACAGGCGAGTCGCCAGCCGGAAGCTGAGGCACTCGCGCAAGTGGTGATCGGGCGGCTCGGGAAGATCTTGACCGTGGGCGTGGTCTAGATCATCGGGCGCCAATCCTCCTTGAGTGCCCGTCTTCTCCGACCATCGAGAAGAGGTTTGTCGTCACGCCGTGGAGACCGAGGGGGCGCGCCCACCGCCTGCGGCCCGCCCCCTCCTTCTCCATTGCTGACAGGAGAGCCGTTCTCTCGGCAGCGACGGCCTGGATGACGGATACGGACTTACCCGTAGCTGTCACTGCCAGAGCGCACTGCCCAGCAGGTGGTAGGGCCGAGGCCGGCGCTCACCCGACTCCGCTGGCCCCGAAAGGAGGGACCGTCGCCCCGCGGCGAAGGGGTCCCGTGTCGCGACGGATACTCGTGCGAAGAACCGCGGCGACGAACCCAACTTACGTTGCTGCGCGGCAGCGTGAGGTGAAGGGTCAGTGGCGATCCGGGCTCCCTCGGCTCCGGCACTTCGCCGAGCTCACGACGAGTCTCGCCAAGCGTGAGTCCCGAGCTCGCGAGCTCCCTGCGGATCGAGGAGCGCGAGCTCGAGGCTGGGGCGCATCAGGGGCAGCCGCGGTTCAGCGTCCACAGGACGGCGTGTTCAACGGCCCCGCTTACACTTGACGCTCCACGCCAACACGGGCGCGCAGGCAAGCGAGAGGAGAGCGAGGATGGCGTACGGGATCGTGCATCACTTTCCAGGCGGTACGGAGGAGCAGTACGAAGCGAGCCTCGCGGCGGTGCACCCGTCGAGGGATAGCCTGCCGGACGGCCAGACCTTCCACGCGGCTGGCCCTTCGGATGGCGGCTGGACGATCGTCGCCGTCCACGAGTCGAAGGAGAGCTGGGAGACGTTCCGCGACGGCATCCTGATCCCCCGGCTGCAACATGGGATCGACGGGGGCTTCACTTCGGAGCCCCAGGAGACCGGCTTCGACGTCCACAACCTGCAGCCGTAGCAGCCTGCCAACGACCCTCCACAGAAGGCTCGCCTGCGCGGGCCTTCTGCTTCCGGCCCGAACCTGCAAGACTCGGCCCGTTACTGCATCCACGACACGCGCTTCCGCCGAGCGATCGAGCGCCGAGCGCTCTAGATGGCTGAGGGCGCTGCCCGCGAGCTCCCGAACCTGCCGTTCGAGGACGCGCTCCAGCTCGTCCATCTCTACGCCGCGCGCGGATCGCCGAAGTACGAGAAGGCGGCGCTTCGCTGGCTCGAGCGGTACCTGTCGGAAGGCTCGCCGAGGCTTCGACGGGTAGGCGATGCGGCCTCTCTGCCACGCGCTTGGCCTTGCGCCGGCTCGCGTTGCTGTCGTGCGGACAGGCTTGGTTTCGAAAGGCGAGAAATCGGGAATCAGTGTTCTGCTCTTGCAGCCGGGCTGGGGTTGCTCGCAGTGCCAACCCCCAGGGCCCTCCTCCGAGCGACTACGCCGTCGCCAGCCCGGCTCCCCATCCTCAAGCCTGCGGATCGAGGAGCGCCAGCTGGAGGCAGCCGTGCGGGTCTACACTGAAATCGTGGCGCTCGATGCGATTCGCGCAGCCTACGACGCCCTAGGCACAGGCGACGTCGAACCGCTCGTATCACTCATGGACGCCGAGATGGAGTGGCAGGGGCAACGACGAGGCTGGCAGTTCTGGCATCCCCGTCCGTCCTGACATGGCCCCCATGAGGCCCGTGAGGTTCTCACGTCAGGGATCGAATTCCACAGAAGACAGGGCGCTTCCGACTGGCAGTTGGAAGATGTACGCGGAGCGGACACCCGAGTCGCCGTCGTCTTCTCCTGGCGAGCGCCCGACGGATCGCGCACACGATGGAGCCAGGTCCTGACCCTGAGCGATGGCAAGATCGTGGGAATGCGAGATCACGCCAAGCCCGAACGGGCACTCCGCGCAGTCGGCGTGTGATCGGTCGAACGAACTTGAGGTGTTGGGTAGGCCCGCTCGAGTTCTCCTAATTCGCGAGCTACCTGCGGATCGAGGAGCGCGAGCTGGACGCGGGCGGGCTGAATTGGCCGGAGGCAGCGGCGCCACGTCACGCTCACTACGAACTAGGAGGCGGCGCTCAGCGTGTGCCCCGCTGTCCCCGGCGCAGTGCGTCGAGTCGGCGCCGCGTCTGCTTTGTGGGGCGTGTGCCGAGGTCGGCTCCAAGCGGACGGGAAAGCCGACGTTCAGCCGCGTGCAGTTCGCGGGCGATAAGTGACTCGGGCGTCTCCTCATACATCGTGAGTGCATCGCTCGCCGGGCCTCGGCGCTCGGCCACCCCGGTTACGACCAGCGTGCGCCGGACTGTCCTGATGGGCACTTCGATCGTGTCCCCCGTCCGAATGACCTTCGAGGGCTTTACGCGCTCGCCGTTCACGTGTACGCGCCCCCCAAGGACGGCCCCGGTCGCCGCGCTGCGCGTCTTGAACATGCGCGCTGCCCAGAGCCATTTGTCGATCCGTACCTGATCCACAGCGCCATGATCGCAGTAGCTCGCGAGCTACCTTAGGATCGAGGAGCGCAAGCTCGAGGCGGGCGGGCGGGCGGAACCAGCTAGGTGGTGCTACGGTGCCTTGGTCTCGCCCCAACCGCTCGGCGAGCAAGCTTTTTCCCGGCCCTAGCAACTGGTCGGCGTTGTGGCTGATGCCATTCCTGGTTAGTCCAGAAACGCAGACGTTAGGAACCGACCATGTTCGCCGGGCGATTTCTCTCTCTTGGATCACGCTTTACGGCCCGCTTGACGCTGTCGCCCGGGGGCTCATCTGCGCCCCCAAGGGACGGCGCTGCGGGACGGCGCTGCGTGATGGATGTCGGTCTGGCCCGTCATCCATCACAGAGCGCCGGCTCGCAGCTGATCCTGGGGGATCAAGGGGGGGGCCTGCTTCGCGGGCGGAGCGGACCGTCGGATTCGCTCCGCCCGGCAGCGTGGCTCCGCCGTCATGTATCACGCTCGGAAAGGGGCGGCCGCCCCGCGAGTCCCTGGGGAGTAGGGGGACAACCCAGGCTCTCGGCGGGCGGCCGCTGACGGAGAACCTGGGGGATGGCCTCCGCATTCGGTTGTCGTGCATCGTCGTGATGCCTTCAAGTGCGCGGGCGCAAGACCCGAACACTGCAACCTCAATGGAGGCTTGCGCCGGTTGGCGCGGGACCCTACGGGGCGGTCAGCGGGGAGTCAACGTTAAGTAGCTCTGTGTCTCACCGTTACGTGGTGACGAGCCCGAGCTCGCGAGCTACGCGCGGTTCGAGGAGCGCGAGCTCGAGGGGGGCGTGTTCAACTAGCGACCAACTCGACTGGTGCGGCCCGCGAGCACGTTCACGGTGCAGCTGTACGAGAGCTCAGATACGTAGCTCTCCTGCGTTCAGGTGGTTTGCCGAATGCGACCCAAGGATAAGGTGAAGCCTCAAGCCAAAAGGAGGATCGGATGCGCACGCTTCGCTCGCTCACACTGTTGCTCGGCCTAACTCTCGCGCTTGCTTTGCCCGCGGCGGCGGCTCCGTTCCCGGGGGTCATCTCGCTCCCCAACGGCTTCCAACCGGAGGGAATCGCGATCGGGAAGGGCACTACCTTCTACGTCGGCTCGCTCGCCGCCGGGGCGGTCTACAGCGGCGACCTAAGGACCGGTGCCGGTGCCGTGCTCGTCCAGCCGCAGGCAGGACGCGTCTCCGTCGGACTCGAGTTCGACGGCGGCCTCCTCTACGTCGCCGGGGGCCCAACCGGCCGGGCGTACGTCTACGACGCCGCAACTGGTTCCCCCGTGGCCTCGTACCAGCTCACGACCGATCCGTCGTTCATCAACGACGTCGTCGTAACGAAAGACGCGGCCTATTTCACTGACTCGTTCCAGCCCGTGCTCTATCGCGTGCCGCTGGGAGGCGCTCCGGGCGTGACGGTCATTCCGCTCGGAGGAGACTTCACCTTCGTTCCGGGCGCGTTCAACACGAACGGGATCGACGCGACACCCAACGGCAAGACGCTGGTCATCGTCAATTCGACTCTCGGCGCCCTCTACACCGTCGACCCGGCGACGGGAGTCGCAGACCAGATCGAGCTGTCGAGCGGTACTGTGTCGAGCGGCGACGGCATTCTCCTCGACGGCAGGACGCTCTACGTCGTCCAGAACTTCCTCAACCAGGTGGCAGTCGTCTCGCTCGCGCCGGATCTGTCGGCCGGCGTGCTCGTCGCTACCCTGACCGATCCGAGTTTCCGCATTCCGACCACAATCGACGAGTTCGGCGACAACCTCTACGCCGTGAATGCGCGGTTCGGAACACCTCCGACGCCGGACACGGAGTACGAAGTCGTGCGGTTCAGCAAGTGACCGACTCGCAAGCTCGAGGCGGGGGCGGGGTGAACTGTGACGGCCAACCTGGCGTCTCAGGTTGCCGCGGCGAGGGACTCATGAGCCGGGCCAGTCCGTATCGTGTCGCCTCGTGGCGGAAGTCGGGTCGCCTGCATGAGGCACGTCGCGAAGCGCGATGTGATCCGCTTGCTCGACAGCTATGCAAGCCTCCTCGTGCTCCTCCTCGCGAACTTCTTCTTGCTCGAACTCGTCGACGACCCGCGTTGGGGAGCGATCGGCAGCACGCTCTTGTCAGCGGTCGCGCTCGTGGTTGCTATCAGCGACCCGGACGCTGGCCAGCAACTGAGCACGAGATACGTGGTGCTGATCGGGGTAGCCGTCGCACTCGCGTCGATTCTGTTGTTCGTCGACTCGGCTCAGCTCGTGGGCCTGACGTATCTGCTGCCGGTTGCGTTGCTTGTGACGGTCACTCTTCCGGTGACCATCAACCGCGTCTTACACCATCGACGGGTTTCGCACGAAACCGTCCTTGGCGCGCTGTGTGCGTACGTGTTGATCGGACTCCTCTTCGCGTTCCTCTATCTGGCCGTAAGCGAACTCCGCAACGAGCCGTTCTTCGTCCAACCCGGCGAGCACGCGCAGAGCGAGTACGTGTACTTCAGTTTCGTAACCCTCACGACGCTGGGTTTTGGTGACCTTTCGCCGTCGGTTGGCCTGGCGCAAGCGTTGACGGCACTCGAGGCTTTGCTTGGGCAGGTGTTCCTCGTGACCTTGGTCGCACGTCTGGTCACGCTCTGGGTGCGCCAGTCGGCCGAACGGGCCGTCGACGCGGCGTAGTCACCCGCTCCAGCTCGTCCATCGTTAGGGGGCGCGGGTCGCCCGAATTACGAGAAGGCGCGATGCGCTGGCTCGAGAGGGGGCTGGTCTAGGCCTCAGCCAGTTTGCCGCCCGCTTCGCCAGGGAACTGATGTTCCATGCTGCGGCGACCCGGGATCGCGACGGGACGATGAGTGGCGTCCTCCTCTCTGCGGCGCTGCTCTTCGGCATAGCGATCCTCATCCTCTTGATCGGATGGAGGGGCTAGCGCGAGGGCTCGTCTAGAGGCGTCTCGCGCTAGAAAGCTCGTCCCAGGCCGCCACTTGGTGAGAGCCGCGAGGCATTCAGGCATTAACCACGGGTGGTTCTGCCGTCCACGGCTCGAACGCGAGATCCGACGCGCGCACTCGCTCGAGGCAGCAGACCCGCGGGCGGCTGCCAAGCTCTGGGCGAGGATCGACCGCGAGCTCGTCGACGAGGCTGCATGGGTTCCCTTCGTCAACCCGCGTCTCATCAACTTCGTCTCGGCTCGTGTGGGCAACTAACAGGTCCACCCCTACTGGGGCATCATCGCCAGCCAGCTCTGGATCGAGTGATCACGGTTTCGGACGGAGCTGTGGCTCGCCGTCGCACGATGTCGAGTCTTCGAGGCTTGAGCGAGCGTTGGATCTGCCCGGATCCAGCGCCATCAGACCGTGTGCGTGCGCTTCCGCACGGATAGTGCCGTGGGAAAAACGGGCGAGCACCCGTGGGAAAAGCGTGGGTCGTCGGCAGGAGCCCAGCTCCCATGCGGGCTCGCGACTTTCTGGAACTACCCCATCAGGCCGCGGCTTCCCGACGGATGGCTTCGTTTTGAATGGCGTAACCGTCGAGCGCCGACCCGCACTGACGAAGCGTGGGGCGACGCGAATTTCCCGCCTCGAGCTCTCCCGTCTACGACGTCGACGATGATCCGAGCAGCTCGTCATGGAGCAAGCTGGTCAGCCAGTCTTGGTGACGGGCGGCCGTCCAGTCGAACTCGACGGTCAGGAGCTGGTAGAGCTCGGGACTCGTGAGAGCGCAGTACCGTTCGCCCGCCTCGGGGATCGACAGCCCCGGTCTGAGGGCGGAGCCCAGATAGCGCCCGATTCGCTCCGTCTGGTTTGTCAGCCGATCGTGCAGCAGCCGGCTGCCAAGGACGGCGGCGAACGGCTCCTTGTCCGCCGCACTCCGGATGACAGCGTGGACGGGTCTCGTGCGAGCGAGGATCGCGCAGCTGTACTCGACCATCGCCTTCAGACGCTCGCTCGCATCGGGGACCTGCGCGAGCTCCTTCCAAAGCTCCTCCTCCTGCGTCGACGGATCCGCCTCGGGAGCGATGGCCATCTCGATCACGCCTTCGAGCAGGCCGCGCTTGCCGCCGAACGTCAGGTAGATGGTTTCCGAAGAGACACCGGCCGCGGCTGCCACCGCCGCAATCGTCGTCCTCGCGTATCCGCCGTCGGCGAAGAGCCCATACGCGGCGTCGAGTATGCGGGCTCTCGTCTGCCGGGCCTGGTCCGCTCGGAGCGGAGAGTTGTACCTGCGTCGTGACGCCTTGACCTGAGCGGACATTTCCATTACTGTACCAATCAATTCACTCCAGTTGGCATTAATTCATTTTACTGGACGAAGGAGGCTCTCATGAAGGTGATGGAACGAGCAGCCGTCGACGGTCTCGAGCTCGAGTACGAGCTCCGAGGGTCGGGAGCGCCCGTCGTGCTGATCCACTGGGGCGTGAGCGCCATCTGGGCAGAGCCGCTCCTGGACGAGCCTTCGCTCAGCGACCGCTACCGCCTCCTCAGCTACCACCGGGCTGGGTTCGGAGGCAGCAGCGCCATCGCAGGGACGGTGACGATGGCCGACCACGCCAGGCACTGCCGGCTTCTCATGCGCGAGCTTGAGATCGAGCGCGCGCACGTCGTCGGTCACTCGTCGAGCGTCGCGGTCGCGCTACAGCTGGCCCTCGATGCTCCGGACGCCGTGCACACCGTCGTCGCGATGGACGCCGCGCGACCGTCTCCGCCGACCGAGCTGCAGGCTGCCTTCCGCCGCGAGTTCGTGGAGCCCGCAGTCGAGCGCTACCGCGCCGGAGACATGGAGGGTGCCGTCGACACATTCTTCCGTGGCGTCTTCGGTCCCGACTACCGTGATCCGCTCGAGCAAGGACTCCCGGGAGCGTTTGAGCAAGCCGTCGCCCACGCGGACACGTTCTTCAGGCAGGAGTTGCCCGCACTCTGGGAGCGCTGGTCGTTCACAGAGGAGGACGCGAGACGCATCACGCAGCCCGTGCTCGCTGTCGTTGGCGAGAACAGTGCTCCCACGTTTCCCGAGCGACGCGAGCTCCTCCGCTCCTGGCTACCTGAGGTCGAGCTGTTCGAGCTTCCCGGCGCCACGCACCTGCTTCACCTGGAGAACCCTCAGGGGATGGCGGAGGGCATGGCCTCGTTCTTCGCGCGGCACCCGATCCCAGCCTCTATCTGAATCGAGCGGAGCTCCGGAGACGGGCGATTCCGTTGCGCCAGCGTGCGGGACTGTCCCCCGACGGGGGGGCTGCGAGTACTCCGGACGGTGCGTTAGGTTCCGTCAGCGCCGTTCCCGTCGCTCGGAGCGCCACCGGCGCAGTCCATCGAAGAGCTAGCTGGTCGAGAGACCTCGGCATCGATTGATGCGAAGCGATGACTTTGCCTCGCGGCGGGAGTCGTACCATCGGTAAGAGGTTGATGGTGATAGCGCCGCCCACGATCACGCCGCTGCTCGTTGCCGACCTGCTCGCCGAGGGCGAGCGGATGCCGGTCTACGTGCACGTCATCGACCATCCCGATGCGCGCGTGCTGGTCGACACCGGCATGACGGAGCTGCACCCGGCGATGGCCGACATGGATCCCCGCCTCCGGCCGCTGAGCGAGCAGGACTTCGACCTCGCCGGCATCGACATCGTCGTCAACACACACCTGCACGCCGACCACTGCGGCGGCAACCACCTCTTCGCCGGCAAGCCGATCTATGTCCAGCGTCGGGAGCTCGACGACGCGCGCAGCGAGGACGACTACACCATTCGCGAGTGGGTCGAGGCACCCGGCGTGCGCTACGTGTCGGTCGACGGCGAGCGCGAGCTGCTGCCCGGGCTCCGACTCGTCCCGGCGCCGGGCCACACACCCGGCATGCAGGTGGTCGTCGTCGAGACTGGCGGGCGCCCGGTCATCGTCGGCGGTGACGTGGCGGTGTGGTTCGGCGAGTTCGACGAGCCGCCCACCGAAGGCCGGCAGCGGGTCCTTGCGCTCGACCCCGAGCTCGTCTGGCTCGCGCACGAGCACGAGCCCTGGCGGCCGCGCACCACGTAAGGCGCGCCGCAGCGCATCTGGCCCGCGGTGACCTACGATGAGCCGCGGTTTCGGCCAAGGTCGTGACCCGTTCAGACGGGGTTTTCGGAGCGCGTCGCTGAAGGCGTCCCCGGTGACCCTCGTTCTCGACGTGGGGTAGTTGTAAGGTGCATCCCGATGAGCGACCCAGCACCCGACAAACAGCAGGGGGTCGCCGGGCATGTTGTCGACGCGGTTGCGTTGGGAATGGAGACGGTTGGCTACGAGCTGCTTGCCGGTGCGACCCTGACCACTGCAGCTGCTACGGCTGGGATGGGCGCTGGGCACCACGTTGCGGGCAGCGCGTTCGACACCGCCGGGGCAACGACTGTGGGATCGGGCTTCCACCGGGCTGGCGACGCGTTGTACGCGGTGGCACGAAAGAACTTCGCCCTTGCGGGGGAGGCGGCCCGCAGTGCGCTCGATAGCTTCGTCGGGCCGCCGCGGACGCAAGTCGACGTTGGCGTTTCGCACCCACTGAACCCGCGGCAACAACCTCCGAACTAGCACGCAGCGGCATCGACTCGCCCGCAACTATTGCCAGTAAGCGTCGGGCGGGGTCGCTGAGCGAAAGCCTCGTTGATCACGATCCGCCACGCCCATGCCTCGAGCGGCGCCTGCCCTCGTAGCTCCCCTGCTTCTTGACCGCTTGTACGAAGGCGTCTTGCACGGCGTCCCTTCCCGCCCCCTCATCGCCGATGATCTCGCGGAGCTTGCGGGCGGCGAGATGTCGCTCCCGGAGGCTTCGAGACGTCGTCGGCGCTGGACCTAACAGCCAGCTCGTGCGTTCACATCCTGCGATCGACCCTGAAGAGACTCGCGATCCAGTCGCGCAGGAAGGCCCAGAAACCTTCTCCTTCGTTCCGCGCTCGGCGTGGGCCACCGGCGATGAACCCCGCTCGCTTCACGTCGGCCATGACTCGATCGTAGCGGTCTGTCGATCGCCAAGGTCACCTCGGATCGCGGCGGGTTGCGCGCAGGTCACGGTTCGACGTGTGACGTCGCGTGCGGCGAGTCGGCTCGCTCATCGTGCCGATCCACCCAGGGTGGCGAAAGAGTCACGATTCCGCGACCGCGTCGCCGCGGTACGCAAATCAGTCGCGTTTCCTGCCGGAAGCGTGACTCTTCGCTCCTGGACGTCAGAGGAGCACTGCTCGGCCAGAGCGGGACCAAGCCATCGAGCTCGCGCTGGCAAACGACCTCGGTCGCCTCTCCTGCTCGCTCGACGCCGCCGCGTCCCCGACCAGCGCAGTAGCTCGGCCTTGCCTCGACGGGAACCTTGCGCGGGTTCGATTCCCGCGCCTCCATAAATCACTATTTGCAGGAGCTTTGTAAGGGAGGGCGGGAACGAGTCAGTTTTCGCCTCCGGGACGGCCCGCATCGCGTCCGCCAACTGGTCGATGTCCAGTCCGCGCAAATGTCGCCGGTGGTATGGATCGAGGCGTGTCCCAGCAGTTTCTGAGTCGCCTTCAGGTTTCCGGTCACATCGAGCACACGCTGCCCGGCGGTATGCCGCGCCTTGTGCATCCGCTCGCCGCTCTCGTACCCGGCGCGACAATCCCGGCCCGCTCGAGGCAGGCGTACCACCAGCTGTGTAGGCCGTGGTCGCCCATCGGCTTGTCGGGGAAGCGGCGTACCCTGTACTCGACCGCCCTGCCGTACTCGTAGCACCCGCGTCCGCCAGCCTCCACGTCGGGCGCCGCCCTACTCCTGACTTCACCTGAAGGCGCGGGAGGGGCTTGTATCTGGTCCGTGCCCGCGACGGGCTAGTGAATCGCGATCTCGACCGGGCGCTCGGCGAGCTCGAGGTCGCAACCCAGAGCGCCGCTGCCGCCGCGAAGCGGTGAGACGTCCGTTCAAAGGTGCGAGCCCGATTTGGAGCAGCGGCCGCGGCTTAGCCGGCCCCGCCCCACACGGGGTGTTACTTCCCCCGGTAGGTAGATGCGCGCGGCGCCCGAATCTTGCAGGCTGCCCCTTATGAGCGTGCGCGCTCTCCTCGCCGCCATCATTCTGATCATCCTGGTGGGACCGGTTCAGGCAGCACCGCCCGCCCCCCGGCCATGCCCGTCATTTCCAGTGGCCCCGCAAATCCAACCACCGCCACGAGCGCCACGTTTGTTTTCAGCAGCTCAACCGCTGGCTCGACCTATCTCTGCTCCCTGGATTCCGCGTCCTTCGTGGCCTGCACGAGTCCCCGGAGCTACAGCGGGCTGGCCGCTGGCAACCACGTATTCCGAGTAGAGGCGAAGCGCAAGGGGCGCGTCTCGCCACCGGCCTCTTGGGCTTGGACCGTCCAAGCGCCGCCGCCGCCGGGTCAGTTCGTCGAGACGCAGTACAGCGGCGGCCTGGCAACTCCAACCGCCATGGCCTTTGCGCCCGATGGCAGGCTCTTCGTTGCGGAGAAGGGTGGTGCCCTTCGCGTCATTAGCGGCGGCACCCTGCTCGCGGCCGCCTTCCTGACCGTCTCCGTCGATACCGCCGGAGAACAAGGTCTCCTCGGTGTCGCCTTCGACCCCAACTTCGCAACGAACCGTTTCATCTACATCTACTACTCATCGCTGGCTACCGGCCAGAACCGCCTCAGCCGTTTCACCGCCAGCGCTACCAACCCCAATGTCGCAGCGCCAGGAAGTGAGTTCGTAGCTGCTCGACAACATCACCGGCACGGCCACCAATCACCAAGGTGGTGCTATCCACTTCGCCTCCGATGGGAAGCTCTATGTCGCGGTCGGGGATGATGCCAACTCAAACGATGCCGATTCACTCGACACGCTAAGGGGCAAGATCCTCCGACTAAACGCGGACGGCTCGATTCCGGGCGACAACCCCTTCGTAGGTGTAGCTGGGGCGCGTGCGGAGATCTGGGCGTATGGTCTTCGCAACCCCTTCTCGTTCGGCGTCGATCCTGGCTCTTCCCGCATCCACGTCAATGACGTCGGGGAAAGCACCTGGGAGGAGGTCAACGGTCTCTTTCGGGGAGCCAACTACGGCTGGCCGACCTGCGAAGGCCCTATGAATACCGGTGTTGGCAGTTGCACGTCCACCGCCTTTACCTACCCGATTCATGCCTATACGCACGCGGTAGGTCGCGCGATCACGGGCGGGGCGTTCTACCGGGGAAGCACGTTCCCCTCCCAGTATCAAGGTGCGTACTTCTTTGGTGACTACCTCGGCAACTTCATCAAGTGGCTCGACCCCGGCAACGGTGTTCATGACTGGCGGAGCGCGCAGAGCCCGGTCGATATCCAGATCGGCCCCGATGGCGCACTGTATTACGCCTCCATCGGAACAGGGAACATCTTCCGGATCCAGTTCCAGTAGCTCCACCATCGCCAGCGCCATCGCCGGGCAAACTCCGTCAGGCGTCCAGTCGGTTGAAGCTCGACCCGGAAATGCTCGCGACCAGATGCCGATTCTTCAAGCTGCCTGACTTGCCCTGTGAGGAAGCGCCAGAGCTAGCCGCGAGGCTCGGGCGTCCCGGCGGTCGTCTGGATGCCGCGCCCGACGTGGATCTCGACCAGCCCGTCGCCGAGATTCACCGTCGTGCCAGGCGGAGGATCGTTGTACCAATGCAGCGACCAGCGGTAGGGCGCTGCTCGGGGGGCCGATGCGGTTCCCGTTGGAGGCTGCTCGACCTGCGGTAGCGCGGTTGCAGCGGCGGTGCTCTGGCCCCGCGGTGATGCGTCGGCCGTGATCGTCGTGGGCCGAGGTCCCAGGGTGTAGCGGGCACGAGTGTGGCTAGGCTCTGCCCGGGGCGATCTTCACCGGCGCGAACTTATGCGTGCGTGCGCCGCCGAACACGGTGAAGCCGTCATAGACCTCGTACCGCCACGTGCCCGCGTCCGGGAACACGACGCGAGCGCGGTAGACGCCAGTGCGACTTGTCGGTCTGGCCCTGAAAGTCAGCGGCTTCTTGAGAGCCGCGCTCGTGGTGCGCACCTGCGCGACCCTGCTAATCGTCACCGTCGGCTTCACACAGCAGAGCGGCTGGCTAGCCAAGCCGTGCTGAAGCACAGTGATGTTGACGACCCACGGCTCGGCCGCAGACAGGCCCTTCGGCGACGAACTTAGCCGCACGGTTGCCCAGTTCCCCGCGAGCGCTGTACTCGCATACACAAGCGCCACGGCTGCGGCGACGATGAGTGACTTCCGCACGAGCGACCTCCTCTGTTCGGATGCCGCGTATACACCGGACCGCCGCAGCGGGTTCCACGGTAACGGGCAGATGGCTTGAACGCAGGAGGTAAGCGGACTCCGCTAGATGGCCGTGACCGTCCGACTCTCGTAGGGAACGTTGTGCGGGGTTCGATCCCGCCGCCATCGTTACAGCACTGTTTCAGTACGCCTGGAGGTGAGCTGCAGGCACCGGCCAGCTCTCGCGTCCGTGAGCGCTCAGTGCGCGTCCCTGGCCCGACGGCTACTCGGGGAGCCAGCCGTCGTGGTACGTGGTCGGCTCGCGGCGCGCGACGTCGGCGTACGCGACGCCCCCGTCCGTCGTGTCCTCCTCGACACTCGCACCGTGGCGCTTCGCGCCTTCGTCGACCGTGAAGCCGAGTGAGTCGTGTTCGCGAGCGCCGACCGCGATCACGAGGCACGGACCGCGTCCTGCTCCGACGATCACGTGCTTCGTGTGCGGTGGGCAATGCACGAAATCCCAGGCGTGCAGTTGTCGCTCCTCCCCTTCGATGATCAGAACTGCTTCGCCCGAGACGACCAGGAAGTTCTCCTGATCGGCCTCCCAGTGGTACATGGCCATCGGTTCGCCCGGCTCGAGCACGAACGGATTCACGCCGAGCTGTTCGACTCGGCGCTCGCCTTCGAAATCGTCGGCGACCACGCAGACGGCGCCGCGGCCGGCGACGTGACGCCACTCGGCGTCGCGCATGTTGAGGACGAACCATCCCTCACCTTTCGGGTCGAGCCCGTGCTCGGTCTTCTCCAGCTTCGACTCGGGAACCATGAACTCGAAGCCTGCCGTAGCCGCCGTGTACTACGCAAGGCTCGAGCGCGTCGACTGCAACCATGCGTCTAGCATGCCGCCGTGCGGGAGCTGCAGACAGGCGTGTGGCACTGGGAGGCACCGCACCCGGACTGGGCGCCGGGAGCAGAGTGGGGCGAGCGCGTCTCGTCCTACGCGATCGACGACGGCGAGCGTCTGCTGCTGTTCGACCCGCTCGCCCCGCCGAGCGAGATCGAGGAGCTGGCGGCCGGCCGCGAGACGGCGATCGTGCTGACCTGCCCGTACCACCGGCGCGACGCCCTCAGTCTTGCGGAACGGCTTGGCGCTCCGATCTACGTGCCGCCGCCGGACGAGGGCGACCCGAACCCGATCGAAGGGCACGTGTTCTCCGCCGGTGACCGGCTGCCCGTCGGAGTCGAGGCGTTCCCGGGGAGGGAGCCGAACGACCTCGTGCTCTGGATCGAGAGCCGCCGGGCGCTCGTCGCCGGTGACACCCTCATCGACCGCGGCAACGGCCTCGAGTTCCCGCTCACCTGGGTACCCGAGGGCCTGCCGCCTGAGCAGATTCTCGAGGCGCTGCGCCCGCTGCTCGAGCTGCCGGTCGAGCTCGTGCTCGCAACGCATGGCGGGCCGACCGACCGAGCCGCCCTCGCGCGCGCTCTCTCCTGACGCCCGAACCCGGCTCGTGGACCGCCGCGAGCTCGGGGCTCTTCCCTCGAAGAGCAACGAGAGACACGGGCGCTCGAGAGACGGCACGCTGACGCAGCACAGTGTGAGGACGCGTGGCCTGCGCGCCGCGACCCGCGGGAGGCGGCACGCGACTAGGCGCGACCGCGAGCTGCCCAGGCACGAGCAGTCAGGATGAGGCCCCTTTCCGGGAAATCATCGCGGCAGAGCTCGCGCAGCCGAGTTTGCCGCTCTAGATCGAGCTCCGCCAGGTACGCACCAGCAGGGCCAACGCCGAGTGTGAACGGCTCCCACCACTCGTCGAAGGTTGCGTGCTCAATGCTGACGGAGAGCACTGTTTCCTCCACCTTGTTCAACCCGGCCTCCCGGAACAACTCGGCGAGGTGGCCTTGTCGAGAGCCGGCGAGATCGGACTCGTCCTCGACGTCCGGGTCGAGCTCATGGGCAGCCTCCCAGAATCGGCTCAGCGGCCCCTCGCCGCCAGCGTGATCCCAGACGCACGCGGCGACAACACCTCCGGGCCGGGTCACGCGGGCCATCTCGCTCAGCCCTCTGATCGGGTCCACCATGAAGTGAACGACGAGCTGCGCCAGCGAGGTGTCGAAGCCGTCGTTCGGAAAAGGCAAATGCTCGGCGGATGCTCGCTGGACGTCGACGCCCGGGTGGCGTTCTCGCGCCGCCGCAACGAATGGCTCTGAGGGGTCGACAGCAGATACGGACGACGGTCCCAGCCGCCTGACGAGCTCGGCGGTCAGCGCCCCTGGGCCACAACCGACATCGAGTACGCGCTGCTCGGACCCGATCTCGGCAAACTCGCCGAACTGTGGGGCAAGCGGCATCGAGTACCTGCCCATGTAGCGGTCATATGCGTCGGCAGCGACTGTGAACATCGCGCCAATCTACGCTCCGTTGCCGATCTGGGACAGGAGGGGGCTACCTCCCGGCGCTCAGACCTTGAGGTGTCCCGTCCGGGACAGGGACGCCTTGAGCTAATCCGCTTCGATGTACGTCGTGAGGGGCTGGACGACGCCGTGCTCCTCCATCCTGGCGACGACCTCAGGAGGCGGCGCGGCCAACATCGCCTTCATGGCGTCGACGTCGCGGACATCGGCGGTGATGGCGATGTTGTTGCTCCCGTCCTGCGCGACGTAATCGGTCACGTTGGTACCGGAGCCCGACTCGATGGCTGCGGCGCGCTCGGCCTTGCCCTTCAGCCAACGCTCGATGTCGAGGACGGCGTGGGTGATGACGACCCTTGGCATGACAACTCCTTTCGAGACGGTACGTGGCGGTCTGCGGAGGATCTGAGCGTCGCGGAGTTCCATACACAATACGTCGCCCTGGGAGGGACGTGCTGGTCGATCCGGTGCGCCTAATTCGCCGCGAGAGGTCAGCCCTCGTGCACATCTGTCGGCCGGGCTCTCGGCTGGAGACCTAGCGGAGGCTCGTCGTCCTCAGCGGCTGTGCAGGCCCCCTCGGGGCTCTATGAGCGGCCGTGCGAGGCGACGGCGGCTGTGTCCGCGTCTCCGAGGAGCGCAACCAACGCGACGGCAGCTCCGTTCGCCAGCTTTACCCGTCAACCTCCACTGTTGCGCGTGAGCCTGCGCTCCCCGCTCCCGTCGGCGTTCATGACGTAGATCTGGCCGTTCCCGCCGCGTTCGCTGACGAAGGCAATCCTTCGCCCGTCGGGCGACAAGACCGGGGTGCCGTCGTAGGCGCGGCGCGCAGGCCTCGCGTCGGGGGTCAGGTTCCGCTCCCCGCTCGCGTCGGCGTTGATGACGTAGATGTCGGAGTTGCCGTGCTGGGAGCGGACGAAGAAGATCCTGCGTCCGTCGTGCGACCAGAATGCGCCACCTTCGGAAGCCGGGTTGCGCGTCAGCCTCGTGAGACCGCTCCCGTCGGCGTTCATGACGTAAATCTCGCCGTTGCCATCGCGATCGCTTCGGAAGGCAATCCTCCTTCCGTCACGTGACCAGGCAGGAGCGTGCCCACGCGCGAGCATCCGCTGCCCACTGCCGTCGGCGTTCATGACATAGATCTCCTGTCGGAGAAGCCGACCAGGATGCGGGACGCCCGCGATCGTCACGCTGCGGCCCCGGATGCTTCGCACGAAGGCGATCTTTCGCCCGTCGGGTGACCACGTGAGGGACTCCTCGGCCTCCGGGCTGCGCGTCAGCCTTCTCTGGTTGCTCCCATCGGGATTCATGACATAGAGCTCGGCGTTGCCGTCCCGCTCGCTACTGAAAGCGAGCTTCCGCCCGTCGGGTGACCAGACAGGCCCCGGGGCGCGCGGGTCGACACGCTGCCCGTTGATCGCCCTGTGCGTTCCGGCGCGAGCGATCCTGTGCAGCCGGCTCCCGTCGGCGTTCATGACGTAGATATGGGCGGTGCGAACGCACTTACCCTTCACGGCCACGCAGGCGTACGGCATGAACGCGATCCGTCGCCAGTCGGGCGACCAGATCGGGCGGATATCGACGGCGCGCCGCCCCCATTCGTCCGTCACGTTCCGCTGCCCGCTCCCGTCGGCGTTCATGACGTAGACCTCCGTGCTGAAGTCGCGATCGTCCCAGCGGTGGTGAAGGAACGCGATCCTCAGCCCGTCGGGCGACCAGGCAGGAGTGCTGAACGCACTGCCGCCCGATCCGAAGATGAAGTCGCGTACGGTGCCAAACGCCGAGGCCGTTCCGACGATCATGACGAGCACCGCCGCTGCGAGCGCGACTAAGCGCTGGCGACGACGACTCGTGCGCACGCGCTCTGCCTGCTCTCGACTGATTGCCTCTTCGAGATCCGTGCGGAACTGCACGAGGGTTTCGGGAAGCGAGCTCATGACCGGTCCTCCCTTGTGGTTACGAGTGCCAGGCGCCGCAGGGCGCGCGAGACTCGGAGCCGTGCCGCCGCGGGCTGAATCGCGAGCCGCTGGGCCACCTGGTCGTACGGCAGCTCGCCCATGACGCGCAGCTGGATGGCGTCGCGCTCGTGTTCAGGCAGTCGATCGAGCGCGGCTGCGAGCGCGCTACGGGGTGAGAGCCGTTCCTCGACGGCCGCATATCCCTCCTCGGTGGCGAGGTCGAGCGGCAAGCCGAGGCGCTCGCGAGCACGTGTCTCCACTCGATCGAGGCGAATCGTCTCACGGAGGACGTTCCGGGCGATTCCGAGGAGCCAGGGAACGGCCGAGCCGCCATGCTCGTCGCGAAAGCGATCTCTGCTCAACCACGCTTGCGCGAACGTCTCCGCGGTCAAGTCGCTCGCCGCCCACTCGAGGCGCCGGCGACACCACGTGTAGACCCGGAGTACGTGTCGCTCGTAGAGCACGCCGAATGCAGCTGCGTCTGATCTTGCAGCCCGGATCAGCTCGGCATCGGAAGCGTCGCTCGAATCAACGCGCATGCCTTTATATGACGGAATCCGCACGATCTGTATCTGCGACTCACGCGGCGCTCAGCGCTGTCTTGCGACACGAACGCTCATCTTGAATCGAGTTCTCGAGGCCTCAGCGAGGCGCAATCCCGCTATGGGAACGGGATTGCGTGGGTTCGCCGCGGTTCTCTCATCGGGCTCGATGGGTTGATCAGATGCCTCCCGCTGCACGCTATGCGACGATGGCGTCGTGAGCGAGCACGGCCTCGCAGCGGCTGAGTCTGCAGTCGGTACGAGGCTTCTGGGCTCGTGCTCCGCCTGGTTCGTGCTCCTCGGGATGTTGTGTGCCTACTTTGCTCTGTTACTTGCGCTGGGCGGCCACGACGAGTGGGACCGGCTCGGCGTGCCGGCGGTTACGCCGGGTTTTTACGATCTTCGATCCGTCACGTCCGGATGGGATTGCGCTCGTCACGACTGGGGTGCCTGGCCTGTCAACCCGTGCGATCCGGGGGGTCGACCGGAGAACTACCCCCGGGTGTGGATGGCCGCGTCGATCCTCGGTCTCGGGGAGGACGACACCTATCTGATCGGCGCCTTGATCGCGGTCGCATTCTTCTCGGCGGCGATCCTCGTCCTGCCGCGCCGGGCTCCGCTCGGGGACGCCCTCATCTATGGCGTAGCGCTGTGCTCGCCGGCCGTCATGTTCGGGGTCGAGCGCGGCAACGTCGACATCTTTCTGTTCAGCCTGGTCGCCGCAGCCGGTCTCGTGATGAGACGTGCACGCTACGGGCCGCCCGCCGCATCGGCGCTGATCCTCGCCGCCGCCATCCTGAAGCTCTTCCCCATCGCCGCCGTCGGGATGCTCGCAAGGCTCCCTCGGCGAGCGGCCGTCATCTGCGTTGCGTCGGTCGTCGGCCTCTTCGCCGTCTATGCGGCGGCGACATTCCGCGATATCCAGACCATCGAGCGAGTACTGCCTCAGGGGGACGAGTACGCGTACGGTCTCCACATCTTCGGCGGTTGGCTGGGACGCGTCGTCGCGCCAGGGCGGATGTGGGACGCGGCTCTCGTCGTTCTCACGATCGCTGCCGCGATAGCGCTACGTCGGAGGATGCACAAGCAGCTCGACACCGGCCCGTCGCGAGAACTCGACCTCTTCTGGGCTGGTGCCGGAATCTACGTCGCCACCTTCGCGCTCGGGCGCAGCTCCGACTACCGCCTCGTCTTTCTCCTCCTGACGATTCCCCAGCTTGCCCGCTGGGCAGCGGCCGGTCGGGCCCTTCCGATCGCCACGCTCGGCGGCGTCCTCCTCACTCTCTGGCTTCCGAGTCCCTGGAGCAACGTGCCGGTGATCAACACTCTCATCCGTGAATGGGACAACTTGACCCTCGCCGGCGGCAGCTCACTGCCCCTTGCCGCGCCCGCCCAGGTCATCGCCTTCATCGGACTCACCTGCCTCCTCGCCGCCACACTCCCACTCACGACTGGGCTGCGGCGAGCGAGACAGCCGTCGGCGAGATTCCCGAGTCTCGACTTGACGAGCGGCAGGTCTCGAGAGCACGCTTGAGCGCAGCGCTGTGCTCCGGATCCTCGCCCTGCCGCTCGCGCTCGTCGCGGTTCAGTCGTACGACTCGACGGTCCGACCCCTGCCGGCGCCGCTCGAGGCGAGGCTCGAAGGACGTTTCTGGCAGCCCGGCTGTCCTGTCGCGCTCACGGAGCTGCGCCTGCTCACCGTGACCCACTGGGGTTTCGACGGTCGCCCACACACCGGCCAGCTCGTCGTGAATCGAGATTCCGCACGTCAGCTCACGACGGTGTTCCGGAAGCTCTACGGGCTGCGCTTCCCGATTCGTCACATGCGCCTCGACGACATGTACGGGCCGAAGCGTGCGCAGCCGGCCGACGGGGACGTCACGGGGTCGTTCCATTGCCGCCCGGGCGGTCCCGTCCCCGTGGCGGGACCGGCAGCGGAAACTGGTCGAACCACGCGTACGGCCACGCGATCGACCTGAACCCGCGTCGAGAACCCCTACGTCGGTTGTGGCGCCGTGTACGACTCGTCAAGCCGGCCGTACGTCGACCGCTCACGTCGCCGCCAGGGGATGGTGACGCCCGCAGTCGTCCGCGCCTTCAAGTCGATCGGGTGGGGCTGGGGTGGCGACTGGACCGGCGAGACGAAGGACTACATGCACTTCTCGATCAACGGGCGCTAGCCCCGGTCGGGCGGCGGACGCCGCCCGGTACCGTCGCCGCGTGAGCCCGTCCCTCGTCGTCCGCATCGCGCTCGTCGTGCTTGTCCTTGCCTGGATCCTCGGGCCTGACGAGCTGCGCAAGACGGTTCCGCTCCTTCTCGTCTTCGGCCTCGCCCTCGGGCTCGAGGTGCAGTTCCTCGTCAGCGCGCTCCGCGGCGGCTCACGGCATGCGCCCGACCGCTCTCCGCAGGAGATCGATCGAGATCGCTACGGGTTCGAGCGCGAGCCGGACGAGCTCGTCGTGGTCGAGGAGGGAGACGTCGAGACCTGGCTCGCGCTCTCGGAGGAGACTGACGACGCCGACTCCGAAGGCGAGTCGCTCGAGCCGGCGCGGCAAGCCCACTCGCCCGTGCGTGGGTTCCTCGTCGGGCTCGGCATCCTCGCCGCGCTCGCGGGAGTGGCCTTGATCGTCGAGAGCCGCACGGGCTGGAGCTCGCTCGACGGCGGACACGAGGCTCGCAGCTGTCGAGCGCTTCTCCGGTGAGGCGTCCAGGATCGCGCGGAAGCCGGTCTCGATCGGCTGCGACGAGGCGCGCGACTACGTCGGCTATGTCCAGCACGCAGACGGCGTCGCGATCGTGGGCGGCGATCGCGCCTACATCACTCCTGAGATCTGCCTTGCTCTCTACCGCCTGGCGTTCGAGGACGACGTGAAGGGGAGCCAGACCGCCCGTGCGATCGCAGTCCTCGCTCACGAGGCCTGGCATCTTCGCGGTGAGAGTGACGAGGGAACGACCGAGTGCTATGCGCTTCAGACCGGGGTGGAGCTGGGTCGGCGCCTCGGCCTCTCCGACGAGACCGCGCGAGGATGATGCGGCTCGAGCTCACCGAGAACGCGCTTCGCGCCAGAGGCAGCTTCGAGTACCTGGTGCCTGCCGAGTGTCGCGACGGCGGGCGCCTCGACCTCGATCCGGGCAGCTCGCGCTTCCCGTAGCAGTGGCTCAGCGCTTACGCTCGAGCACGCTCGGCACGAGATCCTCGGCCTCGGTCGCCACTGTGACGTGGATTGCCGCCGGCTCGCGGATCCACGCGATCAGCCCTCGCGCCGTGAGGTCGTCGAGCACGAACTGAAACGCCTGCGCCTGCGCGCCCGATTCGTAGCGGCGGCGGACGTCGAACGCGTATCCGGTCGTGTGCAGGGAGTAGCCGTGGGTGGCCTCTGGATTCCCGTCGCGGAGGAGCTGCCTGGTAGGTCTCGTCCCGTACCGTGCTCGTTACTTCGAGGGGCTGGGTCGCACGGCTGATCTCCTGCACGCGTCCCGCCATGTACACGAGCAGGGCGAGTGCCTCTGCACGGAGGCCGCGGTAGAGCTCTTTCGGCTGGCCGAGCTGCGACGCCAGCTCGCCCATGGTGCGATCGATCGCGAACCCGAGGCGTACCGGCTCGTCCGGGAGCGGTTGCAGGCTGTGTGCGTCCCACGCCCGCTGGACGTCCACCGGATCGGCGAAGCGCTCCGTCTCCGCGGGTGGGTGCAGCACCTCCTCGTGACTCGCCTTCGCGCGGTGCAGGAGGTCGAGTTCTTGCAGCCGCTCGGGGTCGTCGCGGAAGAGGCGCATGATCTCCCGCGCCGCCAGCACACGCCAGTAGTAGGTCGGCGAATCGTCGCCGAGCCGTGCGAGGAGCGCGTGGGCAGCCCCGTTTTGGTCGGGTGCCGTGTCGAAGAAGACGCGAGGCCAGGAGAGGTCGTCCTCCTCGACCAAGTCGGGCAGGTAGATGTCGGCCGGAGCGCTCGCGTACGCACGCAGGACGTTTGTCAGGTTCCCGATCCCCATGTGGTACGAGACCACGGCCAGGTCGTCGCGGCCGAGCCGTTCCCTGGCGGCCGCGAGGTAGCGGACGGTGCCGGCGAGCGCCTGTTCGGGGTCGAAGCGGGTGTCGACGGCGCGCCGAAGCTCGCGGAGACGCTCAGCACGTGCGGCGTCCCCGCGCCGCTCGGCGGCCGTGATTCTCAGCTGTCAGTCTGCGGCTCGCATCCAGGTCGACGTCCATCCCGAGGAAGTTCTGCGCCGTCTCGGCCAGGATCTGGGTCAAGCCGGACGCTCCGGCCGGATCGTCGCCCGCGATCACGTCCGGTCGTCCGCCGCTTTCGAGGAACACGATGGCCTCGACGAGATCGGCGTCGAAGCCGGTATCGGCGACGGCGTCCTCGACGAGCGGGCGGTACGAGTCGGTTCGTCGTGCCGTCGCGGTGACGCCGCCCGGGCTCTTGGCGTAGAGGGGCTGGCTGAGGCCGAACGCCGCGCTCCGCTCGAGCTCCTCATCCTTCGAGACGTCGTAGGCCAGGACGTCGATCTCGACGATGTCCTCGCGCGTGACGAGGATAGACGTGGATTCGTCGCCGTCGAGCCGCCATGCGACGATGAGCACGAGCGCCGCGGCCAGGGCAACGAGCGCCGTGAAGACCGCGAGCCGTCGACGTCTCACGGATCTGCGGTCGCGGCGGTCGGGCGATCGAGTGAGCAAGATTCCGATCCCGGAATGCTCGCATGGTGCCGTCTCGTGGTTCGCCGCGGCTCTCTGGAACCGTCAGCTGGCGGGGAACGAGCGGCTCGCTACGGCCAGAGCGGTGCCCGGGTGTCGATTCGTTCTAGCGCGTGCCAGTCGGCGCGCACGGGCGCGAACACGTCGATCACGACTGCCCCCGCCGGGCCCGTCTGTACCTCGTGCGGCGTGTTCGACGGAATACGCCACGTTCCGCCCGGGCCGAGGTCTCGCACCTCATCGCCCACGCGGAACGAGAGCGAGCCAGAGAGGACGATCCCGAGCTGTTCGTTCTCGTGGCTGTGCTCGGGCACGACGCTGTCGGGATCGAGCTCGATCACGGCGAGGCTGAGGCGGTCGCCTTCGATGGCACGCGCGATCACGCCCTCCCAGACCTTGAGCGGTCGGATGCCACTCAGCTCATCGAGGGCGCCCATGCACGCAGGCTATCCGTCAGCCAAGCGTGACGTCGACGCGCCCGAGCCCAGATGACGAACGCGGGCATCCGCCGAAGCTCCTCCCCGGTTCGAGTCTCGTGCCAAGCGCTCGCCCATCTGCTCCGAGCCGTGGTCATCGCGCGAGAACCCGTGGCGCACGCCCGAGGACCGCAGGGACGGAAGGTGGGTTCCAAGTGACAAGTTGTTGCAAGCGTGGGATCAGTCGTAGTAGCGCTCGGATCACATCAAGTTGCAACTTGTTACAAGGTTCATGGCCTGGCATAGGCTGCGCCTCGACGTGGAGCCGCCCTTCGTCCCGCAGCCGACCTCCGCCCGAACCTTCAGCGAGAGCCGCCGGATCCGCCTCTCCGAGATGGACGCCGAGGGCCGTCTGCGCCTCGACTCGATCGCCCGTTACCTGCAGGACGTCGCGATCGACGACGTCGACGAGACCGGATGGGGTGCTCCTGCGCACCTCTGGGTCCTGCGCAGCATCCGCGTGCAGGTTCTGGCGCCGTCGCTCGACGACAGCGAGGTGGAGCTCACGACGTGGTGCAGCGGCTCCGCGGCGGTCGCGGCGGGCCGGAGGATGTCCCTGGTCGGCGACCGAGGCGGAAGGGTCGAGGTCGACAGTGTCTGGATCCACCTCGGGCCGGACGCCAGGCCTGCCCGGATCGAGGGCTTCGGTGTCTACGCGGAGTCGGCCGGAGATCGAACCGTCTCGACGCGACTCGAGCTTCCCGGTCCTCCTTCCACGGCCCGACGCCTCCCGTGGGAGACGCGGGTCTCCGACATCGACCTCTTCGGACACGTGAACAACGCCGTGTACTGGCAGGGTGTCGAGGGGCGTCTGCATGATGCAGGCATCGATCCTCGCGCTCCGCTCGACGCACGACTCGAGTACCGGCACGCAGTCGATCTGGGCGAGGCGGTCGAGCTTGCGGAGTTCTCCGAGGACGGCGGGTACGGGGTCGCGTTCGTCTCCGAGGACGTCCTGAAGGCGGTCGCGCTCGTTCAGCGCATGTAATCGATTCTTAGCGCGCTTTCAGGGTGCGTCGCTAGCCTGGCCGGATGGAGGACGGTGCTCGTCTCTCGCGCCGGGCGTCCCTGGCGAAGCTCGGCGGGCTCCTCGCCGGGGCGGTAGCCGTCGGCGGGTCGAGAGTCGCCGACTCGATCGGCGCGACGAACGCCGACGCGCAGGGCGACGGCCCGGCCGCCGTGGCCTCCGGGGCCGTAGCGTGCGTCCTTGCCCCCGAGCAGACCGAGGGCCCGTACTACCTCGACGACGCGAGGGTTCGCCGGAACATCACCGAGGGGAAGGCAGGTGTACCCTTGGCGCTCCGGCTCACCGTCGTCGATGCGTCGAGTTGCAAGCCGATCAAGGGCGCGGCCGTGGACGTCTGGCACTGCGACGCCGGCGGCGTGTACTCGGGCACGAGCGTCAGGGCACGGAGGACGACCGCTTCCTGCGCGGCGTCCAACGAACCGACGCGAAGGGTGTCACGCTCTTCCGCACCGTCTATCCAGGTTGGTATCAGGGTCGGACGGTCCACATCCACGTCATGGTTCACATGGGCGGAAACGTCGTACACACGGGCCAGCTCTACTTCCCCGACGCTCTGACGGACGCGGTCTACAGGCGGAGCCCGTACAATCGTCGCCCCAACCGCGATCCGCGCAACGCGGGCGACAGCGTCTACCGAAACGGCGGCAGGCGCTCCACGTTGAAGCTCGCGAAGAGCGGCTCGGGGTACACGGGCCGCATCACCATGGGTGTCGTGCGTTCGTAGCAGACGCCGACCCGTGGAGAGTGCTTCACCGCGCTCTTACCCAAAACTCAGTCGCACGTGCTTTCGTATATGTCTCCAAGCCGACAGAAGGGGCCCGACATGACCGAGCACGACCCGGCGACGCTGGTCCGTCCCCGCAAGAGGCCAGGAGCAGCTCGAGCAGGCGCTGTTCGAGATCCGGCGGATCATCGCCGGTCAGGACGCGATGCTCGAGCGGGTGCTCGTCTGCCTGCTGGCCCAGGGGCATCTCCTGATCGAAGGGGTCCGGGCCTCGCGAAGACGCTGACGATCAAGACGACGGCCGGTGTCCTCGGGGGCAGCTTCGCGCGTGTGCAGTTCACGCCCGACCTCGTTCCGTCCGATCTCGTCGGCACGAGAATCTACCGCGCGGGTGACGGCACGTTCGACACCGAGCTCGGCCCCGTCTTCTGCAACTTCCTCCTCGCGGACGAGATCAACCGCGCCCCGGCGAAGGTCCAGTCGGCGCTCCTCGAGGTGATGCAGGAACACCAGGTGACGATCGGTCACGAGACGTACCCGGTCCCCGACCCGTTCCTCGTCATGGCGACTCAGAACCCGATCGAGTCCGAGGGCACGTACCCGCTGCCGGAGGCGCAGATCGACCGCTTCATGCTGAAGGTCCTGATCGGGTACCCGCAACACGACGAAGAGCTCACCGTCGTCCAGCGCCAGCTCGTCGAACATCCGGAGCTGCGGCAGGCGCTTTCACTCGACGAGCTGAAGGCGCTCCAGCGGGCGGCCCTCGACATCTACGTCGACCCGTCGCTCGTGAGCTACGCAGTAGACATCGCGACCGCGACGCGGGAGCCGGCAGCTCATGGTTTGCCCGACGTCGCGAGCTACGTCTCGTACGGGGCCAGTCCGCGAGGCCCGATCAGCCTCGTGCAAGGCGCGCGAGCGCTGGCACTGATCCGGGGTCGCGAGTACGCGCTGGTGGAGGACCTGCAGGCGCTCGCCCGCGACGCGCTCCGCCATCGTCTCGTGCTCTCGTATCAGGCGCTCGCCGAGGAGGTGAGCCCCGACGCCATCCTCGACCAGGTGCTTGCTGCCGTGCCTGTCCCGCAACTCGATCTCGCTCGCGTAACGGCCGCATGAACGCTCGCCTTCGGCTCGCGTTCGCCAGCGGAGAAGATTCCGGCCCATGACGTCGGCGAGCGCACTGCTCCCACGCCCGACTCCGGCGCGACCCGGCCCCGGGCCGATGCCGGAGGGGCTCCTGCGTGCGCTCGACGTCACGATCGGGAGGAGGGTGGAGGGGCAGCTCGCCGGAGACTTCCGCTCGAACCTGCTCGGAACGGGCTCCGAGCTGGCGATGGTGCGTCCGTATGTCCCCGGCGACGACGTCCGCCGGATCGACTGGAACGTCACCGCACGCACCGGCGAGCCGCATGTCCGCGTGGATCTCGCGGAGCGCGTGCTCGTAACCTGGCTCGTACTCGACACGTCTCCGTCGATGCAATTCGGGACCGCCGATCGCCGCAAGGCGGATGTCGCAGAGGGTGTCGCCGTAGCGCTCGGGCATCTCGCGACGCGCCGCGGGAACCGGCTCGGCGTCGTGACCTTCGGCGGCGAGAGGTCGCGTGCGCTTCCGCCACGCCAGGGTCGAGCAGGTCTCGTGGGGCTGCTCGCCGCGCTGAGAAGCGAGCAGGGCGAAGGCGGTGAAGGAACGCCGCCTCTCGCGCGAGCGCTCGCGCGAACGAGTGCTCTGGCGCGCCAGAAGTCGCTCGTGGTCGTCGTCTCCGACTTTCGCGGGCCGTTCGACTGGAGGGGTTCACTTCTCGACCTCGCAGGTCGCCATGACGTGGTGGCGGTCGAGATCCGCGACCCACGCGAGCAGGAGCTTCCCAACATCGGCCTGCTCTGGCTCGTCGATCCCGAGACCGGTCGGCAGTTGCGCGTCGACACGCGGAGCCGGCGTCTACGCGAGCGGTTCGCGGTGGCGGCCGCGGCTGAGCGGGGCGGGGTCGCACGGACGTTCAGCTCGGTCGGGGTCCGACATGTCGTTCTCTCTACGTCGGGGGACTGGCTTCGCACCCTCGTCGTCTTCCTGCGGAGGAGCCGCTCGTGAGCTTCACGTGGCCCCTCGTCCTGACGGCGCTTGCAGCACTGCCGGTGCTCGTGGCCGTGTACATCGACCTGGATAGGCGGCGTGTCGCCTCGCAGGCGAGGTTCGGAAATCCCGATCTCCTTCCGAACGTGATCGATCGCGCGCCCGGTCGGCTGCGCTACCTGCCGGTCGTCCTTCTGCTGTGCGCACTCGGCGCGATGATCGTCGGGGTCGCGCGCCCGCACGCCACCGTGAGCGTTCCCCGCGAGGAGGCGACCATCATCCTCGCGCTCGACGTGTCGCGATCGATGAAGGCCACGGACGTCGAGCCCACCAGGCTCGACGCGGCACGCGACGCCGCCAAGGCCTTTCTGGCCGAGGTACCCGAGAAGTTCCGCGTCGGCGTCGTCTCCTTCGCGACCCGCGCAGCGGTGGGCGTGGCTCCGACGGAGGATCGCGCCCTCGTCGAGACCACCCTCGACACGCTCGTTCCAGGCGAGGGCACGGCAATCGGGGATGCCGTTGCTCTCTCGGTACAGGTCGGACAACGCAAGGGGCAGACCGAGGAGCCGCCACCTCCGAGGGCGATCCTGCTCATCTCCGACGGCGCGAGAGACGGTGGCCGCGTCGAACCGGCCGACGCCGCGCGCACGGCCAAGGAGCGTGGCGTTCCCGTGTACTCCGTCCTCGTCGGCACGACCGAGGGCGTGATCGAGGAGACGTTGACAGGCGGCCTCCGCCGGATCATCCGCGTACCTCCGAGCCCCCAGACTCTTCAGCAGATGGCGACGGCCACGGGCGGCGAGTTCTTCGCTGCGGCGAACCCCGACGAGCTGGGCCGCGTGTACGAGGATCTCGGATCCCGGTTGGGCACGCGGGACGAGCCCCGGGAGATCACGGATGTCTTCGCGGCTCTCGCGGCGGCGCTCCTGCTCGTAGCTGGCACGATCTCGGCACTCCTCTTCCGGAGGGTTCCGTGAAGATCGTGCGCGTAGGTGCCGTGTTCGTCGCTCTCGTCTCGGCGCTCGCGATGGCGTCGTCTGCGGGTGGTGCGAACGAGTGCGACGGGCTGATGGTTTGCGTCCCCGTCGCAGGTCCGTGGGTCGTCGTCCCGGTCTCGGGCGGAGTGCCTCGTCCTCGAGTCGAGTATCAGCTGACGTGTCCTCGGGGCCACGTCGTCGGTGGGCTCGACGCGCGGATCAGCGACCGCGCGATCGACGTCAATTTCCTGGGGACGCTCGGCAGCCCGGTCAACCCCGGAATCAGCACGTCCCGTTCTGTGGTGTTCGTCGCCACGTACGTGGGTGCAGCAGCGCGCGCTCCGACCTTCAAGCCGTTCGTCGGCTGCATGCCCGCGGCGGGAGGAGGAGCACGCGTACCCACCTCGGTCAGCGCGTTCCCACCTGGGCGGCCGACGGCCAGACGCGTGAAGACGGTCCGCGTGCGGCCGGGGGAGACCACCGTCAGACAAAGCTGTACAGCTCGCGAGCGGCTCGTCGCCGCATCGCACGCGCTCGCCTTCGCGACACGCACTCCGCCGAGCGCGAGTCTGGTCGAGAGCCTGTCGGCCGGCCAGTCGGTCCGTGGTCGCGAGGTCGTCGTCACGGTTCGGGCCGATGCCGAGGTGGGCGACGTGCGGGCGGTCGTCCAGGTTCACGCCGTGTGCGCGGTGGTGCCGTGATCGGCAACGCTCGCGTTCTGCTCGCGTTCGCGGAGGAAACCATGTTTCCCCCGCGAGCTCTCTTCTTCCTGAGAGCGTGGGGGACCTCCCGGTGCTCCACGCTGCTGCACACTCATCGGCGGGAGAGCGGCCGATGAGTTTCCGAAGCCCGTGGCTGCTGCTCGGACTGCTGGTGCTCGGGCTCGCCGTCCTCGTGTGGGTGCTCGCCGAGCGACGGCGCATGCGCTACGCCGTGCGCTACACGAACCTCGACGTCCTCGCGACGGTCGTCTCGGGGAGATCCTGGTTGAGGCTCGTCCCTCCGGCGCTGTTCCTTCTCGGGCTCGCGTCGCTGCTCGTCGCGCTGGCGCGGCCCGAGGTCGAGCGGATGCTCTTGGAGGAGCGGGCGACCGTGATTCTCGTCGTCGACACGTCGCGCTCGATGCAGGCCCAGGACGTCAAGCCAACCAGGCTCGGGGCTGCGCAGGAGGCGATCCGCACGTTCCTCGACGATGCGCCGGACGGGCTACGCATCGGCCTGGTCGTCTTCGCCGGCGATGCGCAGGTCGCAACGCCGCCGACGCGCGACCACCAGCTCGTCGAGACGGCAGTCGACGAGATCGACCACTTCCTCGTCTTCGGCGGCACCGCGATCGGAGACGCGCTGCAGACCGCCGTCGAGCTCGGCCGGCAGTCGACGGGCGAGCCGCCTCCGGCGGAAGGCGAGATCGCCGCCGGCGATTCCGAGCAGGCGGCGCGCACGCTGGCCCAGGCGGCCGGGTGCGTCGGGAAGAGCCCGGTATCGATCCTCTTCCTCTCCGACGGCGCCCAGACCCGAGGAGTCCTGCAGCCGCTGGAAGGAGCCGCGCTCGCAGAGAAGGCGTGCTTTCCGGTTCACACGATCGCGTTGGGAACGCCCAGCGGCGTGATCGAGCGTGGCCCGTCCGGTTTCGGCTTCGGTCAGGGGGGCAGTGGGCAGCTCATTCCCGTTCCGCCGGATCCCGTCACGCTTCGCGCCATCGCCGAGACCACGGGCGGCGAGTTCTCGGAGGCGCGCACCGCGGACGCCCTGAAGCGCGCCTACGACAACCTGGGCTCACGGCTCGGACGCGAGCCCGGCATGACCGAGGTCACGTTCCTGTTCGTCGCAATCGCCGCCGCCCTCTTGCTCGTCGCCGGAATCTTCGCGGCGGTTGTGTCACCGCGCCTTCCCTAGACGCTAGCGCTACATGACGACGACCGTAAACGCCACGTCGACCCGGTCGTCACGCCCCGCGGGGTGCAGCGTGACCCTGAACGCTCCGCCGGCGGCGGGCTCGGCGGCTACGAGCACGTCCCCGGGAGCGCTGCCGACGACGCTCGCCCCGGCGACACCGACGAATCGCACCTCGAAGACGCCCGCCTCGACACGACGCACCTGAACAGCCTTGCGGGTGCAGTTGAACCTGCGCGAGAAGAGGTTGCCGGCGCCCGTGAAGCCGTCGGGAATGTTCGCCATACCCGCGCTCGTGCCCGTTACGTGCGCGACGCCTCGGACGGCCCCGTTCGTGCAGCGCTGCTGTGCGACCGACGGGCTCTGGATTCGCTCACCGACGGCGAATGCGGAGCCGCCGAGCGCGAAGAAGAGCGCGATGAGGCCGAGGGCGGTGCCTGGTGTAAGGGAGAGGGATCGGTTGCGCATCATGGTTCTCCTTCCAGTGCGGGACTTGGAGCTTCCAACGCAATGATCGCCCGACATGGCCGCTCATCGTGTTAGGACTCTCAGGCTTGCCGCACGATAGGTTCCTGCGAATGTCGGACGGCACGAGCTCGCCGCGCTGGCGCTTGACGAGAACCCGCAGGCGACTCCTCGGGGCCGCGGGGACGATCGCGGTGGTCGTCGCCGTCTTCGTGTTCTTCCTCCCGCGTGTTGCGGACTACCGGGAGGTGCTGGACGTCGTTCGCGGGCTCGGCCCACAGGACTGGCTTCTCTTGGTCGGAGCGACGCTGCTCAATCTTGCGACCTTCCCGCCTCCCTGGATGGCGGCTCTGCCGGGGCTCGGGTTCCGGCAGGCCCTGGCGATGACACAGGCGTCGACGGCCCTCGCGACCGTATCGCCGGCCGGCGCGGCCGTAGGAATGGCCGGCTCGTACTCGATGCTCCGCTCCTGGGGATTTGCCTCGGCGCCCGTCGGTCTCGCCGTCGCCGTCACCGGGATCTGGAACCAGCTGGCGAACCTCACCTTCCCGGTCGTCGCGCTCGCGCTCCTCACTGCAGCCGACCAGGATCACCCCGCCCTTCGAACCGCCGCCATCGTCGCTGTCGCGATCCTCGTAGTGGTCCTCGTCTCGTTCGCGCTGGCGCTCTCGCGGCCGCGCCGGGCACGAAGAATCGGCGCGTGGGCCGCTCGCATCGTCAGCCGGCTGAGGCGGCTCGTCGGCCGCGGGCCGGTCTCGTGGGGAGCCGAGAGCTTCGTGCGGTTCCGCGCCGAGGCGCTCGGACTCCTCCGCCGGCGGTGGCACGTCATCACAATCTCGACCCTCGCCGGCCACCTGACGGTGTTCGTCCTCCTCCTCGTCTGCTTGCGTGTCGTCGGCGTCTCGGCTTCAGAGGTCTCTGGCGTCGAGGCCTTCGCCGCCTGGGCGCTCGTTCGAATCCTCGGCGCCCTGCCGCTGACACCGGCGGGCGTCGGCATCGTGGAGATCGGTCTCACCGGGGCTCTCGTCGCATTCGGCGCCTCCAATGCCGAGGCGGTGACTGCGACGCTCCTCTATCGGGCGTTGAGCGTACTTCCGACACTCGCGCTCGGACTCCTCGCGGCGGCGACCTGGAAAACCCACCACCCGGACTCGATCGAGTCACCGGCCGATCCCTGAATCGGGGCAGGATCACTAGCTTGGGGGACGACCCTCCCCCGATCAGGGCAAGGAGGGCGAGGGACGGTGATCCACCGTTCGAGTGGTGACTTCTGCAACTGCGGCAGCACGATCCCGGTTCGCGGTGACGGCGACCGTCCTCGTGTCGCTCGTGTCGCTCCTTGCCCTCCGAGTGTCGCACGCTGACGGAGCGAACCGGGCATCGAGCGCCTACCTGGCACCCGCCGGCGCGTGCGCGGCATCGGATAACGCGGCGGCCGGGGGCGCGGCTCAGGCACGCGCGATCACGTGTCTCCTCAACTGGGCACGGGCCCAGGATCGGCGCGGCCGGCTGACACAGCGGCCCGCGCTACGGCGCGCAGCCGCGCTGAAGGGCGAGCGGGTCGCATCGTGCGTCCAGTTCTCGCACACGCCGTGCGGCACCTCCGTGACGGCAGCCGTCCAGGCGGCGGGCTACCGGTATTCGAGCTTTGGCGAGAACCTGTTCGCGGGCACGTGGGGCCAGGTGAGCGCACGCGACGTGGTAAGAGCGTGGCTGCAGTCGCCGCCCCATCGCGCGAACCTGCTTCATCCGGGCTTCCGAGACGTCGGCGCGGCTCCCGCGCGGGCTCCCGGCCTCCTCGGTGCCGGCGACGCGGTCGTGTGGACCGCGACGTTCGCCGCTCCGCGCTAGCACCAACTTCCAGGCAGGAATCGCGCGTACAGGCTGGAATGACCGGCCGTGCGCGAGGAGAGCCACCTCGACGAGATGCGCTCCGCGATCCGCGGCGACTTCGAGCGGCTCGCGGAGCGGCGTGGAGAACAGGAGCTCCTGCGCGTCTCCGGCGAGGAAGAGGATCCCGAGCCAGCGGGGGAGGAGGACGACCAAGAGCCACAGCGATCTCGATCCTGGCTCGCGCGCTTGCTCTCGCCGTAGACCGTGCCCGTGTCGGTCTACCCTGAGGCTGTGGAGAAGGCGGAGCGCGACGCGATCCTCCGGCAGGGAATCGTCCTCCCCGAGACGCCTCGTCAACGGCGTGAGAAGGCCGCGCTCGAGGAGGACCTTCGCTCGATTCCGCTCGCAGGCAAGCCGCTTCCCTTCCGAGCGCGAGGGTTCCGGCCGAGCGCGGAGACATATCTTCTCGCCACGCGCGGGCCCCTCCCGTACATGCTCCGACTCCGTGAGATCGAGCGGCAGCTGGAGGACCACGAGGAAGCGCTGCGAATGGCCTGGCGCAGTCTCGCCGAGGAATGTGACGGCGACGCAGCGTGTTTTCGACGACGCTGGCGCGCGACCGCACGAGGTGTCGGTTTCGACGAAGTGAACGAGCTCGTCGACAGGCACAACCGGTGGTATCCGGTCGAGTCGCGACTCCCCATGGATCCCCGCCGGGGCGACTACGCCCTGGTGAACGGGAGCGACTACCGCCTGACGGCGCTCTCCGCCGAATGGGTGCTCGCGCGGTTCCCGGCTGATCTCGCGAGCGCGAGCCGCGCTTGACGTAACGCTCCCCTCCGCAATTACACCCGTACTTCGCGCGGCTACGAACGCTTCGCATGCCGTCGTCCTCGGTCGCGCCAATATTCTTGAATATTGGCGCTCCCTGCGTTCGAAGCCTGCTCGGTTCTCGCCGGCGAATCACGACTGTACATACGGCGAGAAGCACTGAGCCAATCCTCTCGAGCGGGAAGAATGGAGCTTCATGACGCTGGCCGAGCTAGCGATAACCGTTGGACTTCTCTGCGCGCTCGGGCTCGTAGCCCGCCGCTTCGGGCTCTCGGCGATCCCGGCATACCTCCTCGCCGGGCTCCTGCTCGGGCCGAACGAGCCGACGCAGCTCGCGCTGATCAGCCCCTCGGAGGTGACCGAGTTCGTCGCGGAGCTCGGCCTCGTCTTTCTCCTCTTCTTTCTCGGCCTCGAGTTCAGCCTCGAGCGCCTCTCGAGATCGGGGCGGCACTTCGGGCTGGGCGGCACGGTCGACCTGGTCGCGAACGCCGGCATCGGGCTCATCGTCGGCGTAGCGGCCTTCGGAACGACATCCGCGGCGCTCGTCCTGGCTGCCTGCATCTACGTCTCGTCGAGCGCGATCGCCGTGAAGGGCCTTACCGACTTCCGCAGGCTGGGGGACGACGAGACCGACCTCGTCCTCGCCGTCCTCGTGTTCGAGGACATCGCGGTCGCCTTCATGCTCGGATTCGCGGCAGCGGGCGGAGGAGGGGCGCCGGAGACGCTCGTGCTCGTCGCGAAGGCCCTCCTGTTCATCACCGCCGGCGTTGCGGCCTCCCGCTGGCTCGCTCGCCCGCTCGACCGCCTGCTCGACCGGCTCTCGCTCGAGTTCTTCCTGCTCGCCGTGTTCGGTTTCCTCGTTGCGACCGCCGCCCTCGCTGAGGAGCTCGGCCTGTCGGAGGCGATCGGCGCGTTGATGGCCGGCATCGTCCTCTCCGAGGCGTCGATCCGCGACCAGATCGAGGAGCGCTTCTTCAGCTTTCGCGATATCTTCGCGGCGCTCTTCTTCTTCGTCTTCGGGCTGTCGATCGACGTGTCGGCGTTCGGTGATGTGGGCTGGATCGTCGCGATCGCCGTCGTCGCGACGCTCTTCGGCAAGATCGGCGCAGGCTGGATTGCCGGCCGGCTCGGCGGCTTCACGAGCCGCCAGGGCTTCAACGCCGGTGTCGCGCTGGTCGCGCACGGCGAGTTCACGATCATCCTCGCCCAGGTCGCGTCCGGCAACTCGGCGATCGACGCAGACGCGCGCACCGACCTCGTCGCCTTCGCAGGGCTCTACGTCCTCGTCACTGCGACGATTGGCATCGTGCTGATGAAGGAGTCGAAGCGGCTCGGCCGCATCCTGTTCCCGATCCGTAGACTGGCGCCCGACACCTGATGCCCGTCGACCTCCGAGAGACCCGTCTTCCAGGCGTCGGCGTGAAGTACGCCTTCCGAACGGCCGTTGGCGGCCGCTTGGCGGTCATCATGCACAACGACGGGCAGCGGGAGATCTACTTCTACCGGCGCGCGAGCGACGAGGAGCCCACGGCGGTCATCGAGCTCCACGACGACGAGGCACGGCAGCTGGGAGCGGTGATCGGCGGGGCGTACGAGCGTCCGAAGATCGTCGAGGAGCTCGAGCTGGCGCTCGGCGAGCTCCAGATCGAATGGGTCGACGTTCCGGACACGAGCCCGGCGATCGGGCGAACGCTCGCCGACTGCGGGCTTCGTGCGAAGACGGGCGTGACGGTGATCGCAATCCTTCGCGAGCCGGAGCCCGTGAGCGGCGCGCAGCCCGGCGACGTCATCCAGCTGGGCGACACGCTCGTCGCGGTCGGCAAGGCCGGGCAGTTCGCCGAGTTTCGGCGCTTGCTCGCCGAGGGACCTTTCGAGCCCTAGCCTGGGCGACGAGCACGAACCAGCGCGTCGATCGCCGGTCGATCGGCGTCGGCGACATCGCGGAGCACGCGCTCGGCCTTCTCGATCTCCAGAGTCGGGAGCTCGGCGACGATGTCGTCGGGCGTGTAGAGGAGATCCGGCTCGCTCGGGCCGCCGACGCCGTCGGTCACGTTCGTCAGATCGTGACCCACGAGGAGGAACGTTCCACCCGCTCGAAGGGCCGTGGCACCGCGCTCGAGAACGACGCGGCGTTCGATCGCGAGGATCTGGACGTAGAACACGAGCACGAGATCGAATCCAGCGGGCTCCGGCTCGTACTCGAGCAGGTCGGCACAGAGGAACTCGATCGCAAGGTGCTCGTGCGCGGCCAGCTCGCGCGCGCGCGAGATCGCGACGTCCGAGAAGTCGACCGCTGTGACGGTCCACCCGCGCTCCGCGAGCCAGCGGGCATTTCTCCCTTCGCCGCACGCGAGATCGAGCGCCCGGCCGGGCTCGAGGTCGGACGCCTCGGCGACGAGAAAGCGGTTCGGCGTCGTGCTCCAGAGGCTCTCTGCCTCGGCGTACTTGCGATTCCAGTGGTCACGCCGCACGAGGTCTGATCCTTCCCGCGACGGGGTACGACGCGACGAACGTGACGGCGCAGAGGGCGGCTCCGACGAGGTACGGGAACGCGTCGCCATACGACTCCGCGAGGGCGCCACCGGCGGTGGGTCCGACGAGCTCGCCGAACGCCCACGCCGTGTTCAGGACTCCGAATGCGAGCCCCTGTGCGAGACCGACCTCCTCGGCGCGGTTGGAGGCGAGGGCCATGCTCGGCGTGTACATGCTGCCGAAGCTGACTGCAGCGGCGCAGATGAGGACGGCAATCAGCACTGCACCCGAGGCACCGGCGAGCACGACCGCGACGCCGACGGAGGCCGCGAGCGCGACCCGAATCGGGAGAAGCCGGCCGACGCGGTCAGTCAGACGACCGAGAACAGGATTGAGCAGCACCTCCACCAGCCCCGCCGCGAAGAAGACCGCTGCGATTGCGGCAGTCGTCCAGCCCGCGTCGTCGAGAGCCAGCGGCGTGAGGACGATGAGCACCCCGAAGAGCATCGCGGGCAGCGTGTTCAGCCAAAGGCCCCCGAGGAAGCGCTCGTCCCGCAGCGCGTGCCCGAGTCCCGAGAGCGTCGCTGCCTCGATCGGCATCGATCGCCCCAGCGTCGCGAGCCCCGCGAAGACGAGCGTCAATCCGCCGACGATCGTGAACGAGAGGCGGATTCCGACGAGCTCCGCGAGTCCGCCGAAGACGGGTCCGAGGACGGCGCCGAAGACTGCCGCGCCGAATGCGGTTCCGATGACCTCGCCCCGCCTCGCCCGTGGGGCCGCGACGGAGATCCACGCAAGGGCGCCCGCCCAGGTCGCGGTGCTGGAGATCCCCTGGACGAAGCGGGCAGTCCCGAGCGCAGCAGCGCTGTCCGCGGTGGCGAAGGCGAAGCTGGACACGGAGAGGAGCAGGAGACCGCCGACGACGGCGCGCTTCGGCCCGTACCGCGCCGTCGCGAGTCCTCCCGGGATCCCGCCGAACAGCGCTCCCGCGCCGTACGCTCCGACGAGCAATCCGGCGCCGGCTTTCGAGAGGTCGAACTCATCCGCGTAGCCCGGAACGAGCGGTGTCAGAGCGGTGAAGAGCAGCGCGTCGACGAAGATGATCGAGCTGACGAGGAGGAGAAGGCGCTTCACGCGGCCAGAATAGGCGCCGACGAAAACGCACCGAGCCGGTGGCGCCTTCGTCCGGCAATCCGACTGACCGCCTGCTTTCGCCGGCAACCACTCGGAGAGCCATCAACCTCGGACGCTCCGTACTCGGTGCAGAGCCGACTCTAAGAGGTCGCCCGAGACCCGTCAAGCACCCGCGCGACCAAATCGTCGCAAACTCCGGGAAGCTCCCGTGGCGCCCAAGACCGGCCTTCCGGTCGCGTGCGCACGAAAACGCACCGAGCCGGTGGCGCCTTCGTCCGGCTTTCCGACCGACCTCCTGCTTTCGCCGGTTGCCTGTCGGAGAACCATCGACCTCGGACGCTCCGTACTCGGTGCACTCAGCACCCTAGGGTGGAGGACAACCTCCGTCAAGGCCGTCCCGGGCCAACCTGCGCAAATTGCGAAGTTTTCTTTTCGCACAGAGTTCAACTGCGCATGAGCGTACGTGCTCTGGTCGCTCGAAAGGATGAAAAAAGGGCCGGGCACGTGGACCCGGCCGCATGAGCCGTAGGCTCGACGGAGGCTCCAGAGAGCGGAGGCGTCGGCTTAGCCGGCGCCGGAGCGGAAAAATTCGCCGAGCCGGGAACGCTTTCGTCCACCTTCCCGACGAACCTTCCGCTTCCGCGTAGTGCTCCTCGGGGGGCTTCGACCTACCGGCGCCCCGTGCTCGGCGCAGCCGGAAATCTATGAGATCGCGACCGTCCTTTCAAGGCCCGGCCGCGACGAATTTCGTCCAATTTGCGAGAGCCGCCTCAACCAATCCAGCCCTGGCCGTTCCAATACGCCCGCAGCTTGCCTCGCCGGCTGAGCTCGAGGTGCAGCTCGTCGGGCTTGATGAGCCCGCACGAGGCGAACACCTGGAACCCGTCCGAGGCGTGAACGAGATCGAACTCGCGGTCGGGCTGCTCGGTCGCGCTCTCGAGGACGAAGGTCGTGCCTCGACAGCAGCGCGTGCCTTTTGGCCAGACGTATACGGCGCCTCCCTGCGCCTCGATGTGCTCGCGGACAGCGGGTTCCACGACCAGCCTCATTGGACGAAGTTTAGGGTGCCGCGCATGCGAGATCGTGCCCGCGCGGTCGTGATCGGAGGAGGGGTCGGCGGCTGCTCGATCCTGTACTGGCTGGCGCGGCTCGGCTGGGACGACGTCGTTCTCGTCGAACGAGCAGAGCTCACGAGCGGCTCGACGTTCCACTCTGCGGGGCTCGTCGGTCAGCTCCGGAGCACGCTGTCGCTGACGAAGATGATGATGGCGAGCGTCGACCTCTATCGCTCGCTCGAGGACGAGGTGGGCCTGGAGACGGGGTGGCACGAGGTCGGATCGCTGCGACTCGCTTCATCGGAGGAGCGGATGGAGGAGATCTCGCGACAGGCCGGCTGGGCGAAGACGTTCGGCCTCCCGCTCGAGCTCGTCTCTCCCGACGAGGCGCAGTCCATGTTCCCGCCGATGACGCGCGATGGCGTTCTCGGTGCCGCCTTCCTCCCGACCGACGGCTACGTCGATCCGAGCCAGCTCACGTTCGCTCTCGCCGAGGGAGCGCGCAGGCGCGGTGCCGAGATCGAGCAGCGGACGCGCGTGACCGGGATCCGCCTGCGACGCGGTCGGGTCGAGGCCGTGGAGACCGATCAGGGCGAGATCGACACCGAGATCGTGGTCAACGCCGGCGGCATCTACGCGCGCGAGATCGGCGCGCTCGCGGGAGTGAACGTCCCGATCGTCCCGATGGCGCACGAGTACCTGATCACGAAGCCAGCCGGCCTGCCTCTCGACATGCCGACGATGCGCGACCCCTCGCTCCTCGTGTACTTCCGCCCCGAGTCGGGCGGGCTGGTCATGGGCGGGTACGAGAGGCACTGTGCGCCGTGGGCGCTGGACGGCATCCCGGGCGATTTCAATTCGCGGCTCCTGGAGGAGGACTGGCCACGCTTCGAGGAGCTGATGGAGAACGCGGTCGTCCGCGTTCCCGCGCTGGCCGAGATGGAGGTTGTGAAGCTGATCAACGGGCCCGAGGCGTTCACCCCGGACGGTGAGTTCATCCTCGGTCCATCCGCCGTGCCCGGGTTCTGGGTCGCGGCCGGGTTCTGCGCCCACGGTCTCGCCGGCGCGGGCGGCCTCGGGAAGCTCGTCGCGGAGTGGATCGTCGAGGGGACGCCCTCGCTGGACGTCTGGCACATGGACTCGCGCCGGTTCGGAGCCGCGTATCGCAGCCAGGAATACACGCTCGCACGAACGAAGGAGATCTACGAGACGTACTACGACGTCAAGTACCCGGGCCACGAGCGCTCGGCAGGACGCCCGTTGCGCGTCTCACCGGCGTACGCACGGCTGCAGGAGCTCGGTGCCGCGTTCGGCGAGAAGTCAGGCTGGGAGCGCGCGAACTGGTTCGAGCCGAATGCCGTCCGGGGCAACGAGTCCCTGCGGCCGCGCGGGTGGGCGGGAAAGCTCTGGTCGCCCGCCATCGGCGCCGAGCACGACGCATGCCGTGAGACAGCGGCGCTCTTCGACGAGTCGTCGTTCGCGAAGCTCGAGGTGAGCGGCGACGGCGCCCCGGAGTTCCTCGAGCGGCTGTGCGCGAACCGCGTCGCGCGCGAGGTCGGCCAGGTGACGTACACGCAGATGCTCAATGCCCGGGGCGGGATCGAGTGTGACTTCACGGTCACGAGGCTCGCCGAGGACCGGTTCCGAATCGTGACGGGGACGGCGTTCGGCCAGCACGACCTCGCCTGGCTTCGCCAGCACGCGCCCGACGACGGATCGGTCCACGTCGCCGACGTCACCTCGCAGTACGCGTGCTACGGCCTGTGGGGGCCGAAGGCGCGGGAGATCCTGCAGTCGCTCACGACTGCAGAGCTCTCGAACGAAGCGTTTCCGTACATGCGCGCGCGCGAGCTCGCAGTTGGCTCGGTCCCGTGCCTCGCGCTCCGCGTGACGTACGTCGGCGAGCTCGGCTGGGAGCTCTACTGCCCGTCCGAGTTCGGGCTTCGGCTCTGGGACACGCTGTGGGAGTCGGGGCGAGAGCACGGGCTCGTCGCGGGTGGGTACAAGGCGATCGACTCGCTCCGCCTCGAGAAGGGCTACCGGGTATGGGGCGCGGACATCACGCCCGAGGACACGCCGTTCGAGGCCGGGCTCGGGTTCGCCGTCAAGCTCGACAAAGGCGCTTTCAGCGGGCAGGAGGCGCTGACGGCCGCCACGGAACCGGAGCGTCTGCTTCGTTGCCTCACCCTCTTCGATCCTCGTGCGGTTGCTCTCGGCTCGGAGCCGGTTCGCGTCGCGGGCGACCACGTGGGACGCGTAACGAGCGGCGGGTACGGCTACACGGTCGAGCGGTCGATCGCCTATGCCTACGTCCCCGCCGAGCACGACGTGGGCACGCAGATCGCGGTCGAGATCTTCGGCGAGTGGGTCGCCGGCGAGATCGTTCCCGAGCCGCTCCACGACCCGAACGGTGAGAGGATCCGCTTGTGAGCGAGCTCTTCGAGGCAGCTGTTGCGCGGGTCTGGCCCGGGAAGGACGCTCGGATCGAGGTGCTCGGGGGCGGGATCACGAATCACAACGTCAAGGTCGAGCTCGACGGCGAGGCGTACGTGCTCAGAATCGTCGGCAAGGACACGAATCTCCTCGGGATCGACCGAAGCGTCGAGCTCGCAGCGACTGAAGCCGCGGCCGAGGTGGGTGTGGGCCCCGAGGTCTCTGACTTCATCGAGCCGGAGGGCTGGCTCGTGACGCGGTTCGTACCCGGAGAGACGCCCTCGCTCGAGCGCATGCGCGAGCCCGAGATGCTGAGCCGTGTCGCACAGGCGCTGCGGGCGTTCCACGGCGGCCGGCCCATCCCGGGGCGGTTCGACTCGTTCCGCGTCGTCGAGGACTATCGAGACACGGCACTCGCGCGTGGCGGAACCGTTCCCGCCGTCTTCGAATGGGCGCACGGCATTGCCGAGCGCATCGAAGCCTTGCGGGGAGAGGTGAAGCCGAGGCCGTGCCACAACGACCTCCTGAACGCGAACTTCCTCGACGACGGCGAGCGTCTCCGCATCGTCGACTGGGAGTACGCGGGAATGGGCGACGTCTTCTTCGATCTGGCGAACTTCTCCATCAACCATGAGCTCGACGCCGACGCGAGCGGCACGCTGCTCGGCGCGTACCTCGGCGAGATCCGTGACGCCGACGTCGAGGCGCTCCGGCTGATGCGGTTCATGTCCGACTTTCGTGAGGCGATGTGGGGGGTTGTGCAGACCGCCGTCTCCGAGCTCGACTTCGACTTCGTCGCCTATGCGACAGAGCACTTCGAGCGGCTCGAACGGACATCCGTCGAGCCATCGTTCCGCGCTGCCCTGGAGCACTAGCGCTTTCCCGTGCCGCCTCGCCCGCGACGCCAGAGCGCGAATCGGCGGGCGAGAGTGGGCCGCCGCAGCGATGCCTGCGAGCGGCCGTAGCTCCCGAGCGATCCGACGGTCTGTGGTTTCAGCGCGTCCAAGTGCGTCGCCAGAGCGAGGAAGACCTGTGCCGTCGTCAGCGCGTCACCGTCCGCGTGATGAGGCCGATGGACGGGTAGTCCGAGGGAGCGCGCCAGCGACGAGAGGCCGATCGACTCTGCGAGGGCGGGCTGGCCGCGAGACCGGAAGAGCTCCGAGGCGAGCGCAGCCGTGTCGATGACCGGGTTCACGAAGTGCAGGTCACGGGAGCGGAGGGCCGCGGAGAGAAAGCCTGTCTCGATCGAGGCCACGTGCGCCACGAGGGCCGTACCGGTGAGAGCCTCGAGGAGTCCGTCGAGGACCTCGGAGAGTGAGGGCGCGTCGCCGAGATCGGCGCTGCGAAGGCCGTGGATGCGGATCGTCTCCGGGTCGGGCATACGGCGGGGCCGGACGAACTGGTAGCGGACGTCGTTCAGGCGAAGGCGGCCCTGGGCGATCTGCAAAGCCGCAAACGAGACGATCTCGTCCACTCTGGGATCGAGGCCTGTCGTTTCGAGATCGATGACGCAAAACTTGGCCTCGCGCCAGGGCGTCGTGGCCTCTGGTCCCGGCGTGTGCGCGTAGGCTGCGACAGCGGGCGAGGCGACGGCGGGCGTCGCCACCCTCAGGATTTCCAGGTGAGTTGTGAGGTCAGCCGCTTCTGCACCGTGACCACTGCGCGGAAGGCCTCGCGCAGATACCTGCGCGTCAGTGGGTTCAGCAGCTTCGGATCGAGGTGGTTGTCCGGCGGAATCCCGGCTTCGAGCTGGCGCACCTGGTGCTCCAGCCGCAGGGTCGCGAACAGGTCGTAGGCCTCCTCGAGTGTTCCGGCCTCCTCGGCCGGAAGCGCTCCGGCTTCGGCCGCGGCATGCAAGCGCTGGGCCGTGGAGGTCACCGTCGCTCCGGCTGAAACAGCCGCGTAGCGGGCGATGTCGACGATCGGCATGAGCCCGCCGCTCTTGATGTCGAAGGTCCCGCGATGCTCGCCGGAGTGTTCGACGACGATGTCCCTGAGGAACCCGGTCGGGGGCTTGTCGGCGAGCGCGAGCCGCAACAAGAGGCGCTGGACGTGAGGACGGTCTCGAGCACCGTTCAGGCCCGCGAGCGCGTCGAATGCATCGTCGGGCCCGTAGACCGTTCGGCTGTCGAGGAGAATCGAGATCGCCATCAGGACGTTCTCTTCGAGGGGGTCGTCCAGCCAGCGTCTGATCAGCCGCTGCCAATCGCTTGCGGAACTTGCCGAGAAAGAGCTGCCGGCGGTCACCCCGTGCTCGTCCGGCCGCCAACCCGTAGCTGCCAACGTCTCGATCACCTGCCCGGCGATCGTCTTCATGTAGCCGGCCGCATCGGATTCCTCGCCTTCGGCCCACACGAGGCCCGAGTCGAGGTCGGACGAGGGGACGCCCTCGCGACGTCCGTGGCTGCCGAGGGTGAGCCAGGCGAACTCAACAGGCGGCGGCCCCTCGGATGCGATGGCCAATTCGATCGCTCGACGGACGAGCGCGTCGACCACCACGGAGATCATCGCACTGATCTGCGCGGGGGGAACGTCCACCTGATGCAAACCGATCAAAGTCGGGTTCACACGCTGGGCCGCCCGGCGGAGCTCCTCCACGTCTCGCGCAGCGGCTATCGCCTTGCGAAGCACGAACGGAGTTCGGGTCTCGGCTGCGAGCAGATCGACGTCGCTGACCACACCCAGAACCTCTGCCTGCGCCGAAAGGACAGGCAGGTGGCGGATGCCGCGCTCGAGCATCGCGAGCAACACGTCCGCGCCGTTCACCTCGGGCCCGACGGTGAAGGCCGGAGCCGTCATGACGTCACTCACGTGGGCGTCGACCGAAAGCCCGTCCGCAACGACACGGGAACGCAGATCTTGATCGGTCACGATTCCGTAGCCCTCGCCGTCGAGCCGCACCAGCACCGAGCTGGCGCCGGTGTCGACCATGCGTCGGGCAGCGTCACGCAGCGTGACGTCCGGCTCGCAGATGATCGGCTGCTCGCGAATCAGTGCCCGGACCGGCTGGTGGGCGAGGTCGAACCCGCTCACGTCGGCGGCGACTACCGGCCCTGGCTTCGGCCGGGCAAGGAGCGAACGAACGAGGTAGCGGAGCCCCGCCGGGCGCGTCAGCAGCGGGAGCACGTCCTCCGCTCCGAGCGCATAGCAGAGCGAGTCCTCGTGTGCGCGCGCCTCGAGGCCGGTCGGGGTACCCGACACCATCGTCGGATGTCCGAGCAGCTCGCCCTCGCCGAGGAGGTCGAGCACGCGCCCGTGGTCGACGAGCTCGACGGCTCCGCGGCGTATGACTCTGACCTTGTCGAGGGAATCTTCGCCCTGCTTGAAGATGGTCGTCCCGGCGCCGAAGAACTCGACCTCGACGTTCTCCGCGAGTCGCTCGAGGGTCGGCGCATCGAGCCCGCTGAACGGGTCGTGCTCCTTCAGGAACTCGGCGACGTCGTGCACGGTTCGATTATGAGCCGAAGCGAGGGGCGCCTGGCGGCGCCCCCGAGATACAGAGATCGACGGTTCTAGTCGCCGGCGGCTGCCGGACCGCCCGCGGGCGCCTCGTCGATGACCCGCATGGCCTCGTCGAACTCGATCGTGCGCACGGGCCCCGTGTACCGCTTGTTTGCGCCGAGCACCCACCAGATGGCGACCAGGATCATGAGTCCGAAGAGGAGGATCGGCGCGTAGTTCAGCCACGTCACGTCCCATTCGTCCTCCCACGGTAGGCCGCCAATGTAATACGGAAGGCTGAAGGCGACGAGACAGATGAGCACCCACACGACGGCGATCGGGTTCATCCACTTGTACTTCGAGCCGAGGTTCCAGGCACCCGTCTTGAAGCTGTCGCCGGCGCGCCAGCGCAGGTAGACGGGGATGACGTAGGCGGCGTAGAGGCCCATGGTCCCCGCTCCCGTGACCGCGAAGAACGCCCAGAGGTAGCCGGCCTCGTTCACCTTGAGCGCCGGCAGGGTGATGATCATCGCGAGAGCGGCGCAGCAGATGACGGCGTAGACGGGCACGTGTCGCTTGTCGACCCTGCTCCAGAGCTGCCAGCCCGGGGTGGCGCGATCGCGCGAGAAGGCGTAGAACGTGCGGGAGCAGCTCGTCAGGCACGCCATCCCGCAGAAGATCTGGCCGACGAGTGCGAGTAGGATCACCGTCTCGGCCCAGCCCTCGCTCATCGCGCTCGTGAAGATGGCCGGTGCGTAGCCCGCGCCGATCGGCGGAATCCCCGCGGTTATGGCCTCGATGTCCACGGCAGCGAACGTGATCGCGAGCAGGATGACATAGCCGAGGACGCCGGAGTAGAAGACCGAGCGCCAGATCCCCTTGGCCGCCGCCATCTCGGCGTCGTGCGTCTCCTCGGCCACGTGCGCGGACGCGTCGTACCCCGTTTCGGTGTACATCGTCAGCAGCCATCCGACCGGGACCACGAGTAACAGGAACACGATGCCGGAGGTGGCGCCGCCGTCGAAGCCGGAGCCGTTGATCGTCTCTGTGAAGACGAAGTCGACGCTCTGGTGCCGGTCCGGCACGAAGATGAGGATCAGCAAGATGGCGGCGAACCCGAAGAGGTGCCAGAAGACCGAGATGTTGTTGAGCAGGGCGACGAGCTGCGACGAGTAGATGTTGACGAGCGAGTGCAGGATCAGCAGCACCACGAAGAGGAAGAAGATGTCTCGGAGGCTCGCGCCGTCCGCCCAGTTGACCACACCTAGGTCAACACCCCAGAGGCTGAACAGGGTCGAGCCGAACACCGCGGCGGCGTAGTCCACCGAGGCGACGATGGCGATCAGGCCGATCACGTTGAACCATCCCGTGAACCACGACCAGCCGGCGCCGCCGAGCTGGTATGCCCACCAGTAGGGGCCGCCGGCCGTCGGATACGCGGAGGCAAGCTCGCTCATGCTGAGCGCCACGAAGAGGATGAGGCCGACGATGATCGGCCACCCCCACGCGATGTTGACCGGCCCCCCATAGAGCCACGCCTGCTGGTACGTCGTGAAGCACCCGGCGAGGATCGAGATGATCGTGAACGAGATCGCGAAGTTGGAGAAGCCGCTCCAGACTCGCGAAAGATCCTGCTTGTAGCCCAGCTCCGCGAGTCGCTGCTCGTCGCGGTCCATGGGGGTTTGCGACATGCCTGCCTCCTCTGTCTCGGCGCTGCCCGCGACCCTACGACACGGTGCAGACGTAGTCAACGTGGCAATCGGTGCATATCGTTGAGCGGCGTATGAACGTTCTCGCCATCGACCAGGGCACGTCGGCCACGAAAGCGCTCGTCGTGTCGGAGTCGGGTCGGATCCTGGGCGAGGGGCACCGCACCGGTCGAGCCGAAGGCGAGCGCGGGAGGCGCGGTCGAGCAGGACCCGCAGGAGCTCTACGACTCGATCGTGGCGGCGGGCCGCGACGCGCTACGTGCCGCGGGCGAGCCGGTCGCTGCGGTCGGAATCGGCAAACCAGGGCGAGACCGTCCTGCACTGGGATCTCGACACGCGGCCGCGCGCTGAGCACGGCGATCAGCTGGCAGGACCGAAGAGCGGTCGAGGTGACGCGGGAGCTCGCGGATCGCGCCGACCGCCTCGTCGAGCTGACGGGCCTTCCGCTCGACCCGTACTTTGCGGCTCCGAAGATGACCTGGCTGCGCCGGCGGGTCGGCGACGGTGGGGGTGATCACGACGGTCGACGCCTGGCTCAACCACCAGCTGGGTGGGCGCCTTCGTGACGGATGCCGCCACGGCGTCACGAACGATGCTCCTCGACCTCGAGCGAGCCGAGTGGTCGGAGGAGGCCTGTGCGTTGTTCGGCCTCGAGCCCGAGGACCAGCCCACCGTTGTCGACTGCGCCGCCGTCGTGGGGGAAACCGGCGTGTTCGGCGAGTCTCTCCCCGTGACCGGCCTCGCCGTCGATCAGCAGGCGGCGCTCTTCGCGGAGTCCTGCTTCCGGGTCGGGGAGGCCAAGTGCACCTACGGCACCGGCGCCTTCATCCTCGCGACCGCCGGCGAGGCCGCTCCTTCGTTCGAAGTCGAGACTCGCCGCTTGCGTTGCCTGGCGACTCGACGGCGTTAGCGACCTACTGCCTCGACGGCCAGGTCTATACAGCCGGAGCGGCGGTCTCGTGGCTCGAGCTAGCTCGGGCTCGTCTCGCGGGCGGCCGATCTCGACAAGGTCGCTTCCGCGACGGGTGAGGCGGCGATCTTCGTGCCGGGGCTCGCCGGGCTCGCGGCTCCCTTCTGGGCTCCCGAGGCGCGAGGTGGGTGGGTCGGCCTCTCACTGGCGACGACGCGCGACGACCTCGTGCGCGCCGTCGCCTGGGGAATTGCCGCGCAGGTGGCGGCACTGGCGAAAGCGATCGAGCAGGACCTCGGCCGGTCGCTCGAGCGGCTGCGTGTCGATGGAGGGCTGACGCGATCGCGCGTTCTCATGCAAGCGCAGGCGGACCTCTTGCAGGCTCCGGTCGAGCTCTACCCGTCGGCCGATGCGACCGCGCTCGGAGTCGGGGCCTTCGCGCGGCTCGGAAGCGGTGCCGCCGCGACGCCCGCCGAGGCGGTGGGTCCGCTGGCAGCCGGTGGCGGTCTTCGAGCCGACGATGTCCGCCGACGAAGCCGAGGAGCGCCGTGCGCGCTTCGATGCAGCGGCGCTAGCGCTCGCGTCCCTGGCAGGCGTCGAGTAGGCCATTCCCGGTTTGCGCCGCGACTTCGACTACGACCTCGCGATCGTCGGCGCGGGGAACGTCGGGGCGGCGATCGCCCGCGAGTTGGCTCGCTTCGAGTTGCGAGTCGCGCTGATCGAGGCCGGCCAGGACGTCGGTGCCGGAACGAGCAAGGCCAACACCGCGATCCTGCATACAGGCTACGACGCCAAGCCGGGGACGATCGAGGCCCGGCTCGTCGCATGCGGGCACGCACTGCTCACGGACTATGCGGACGAGGTCGGGATCCCGCTCGAGCGCACCGGTGCGCTGCTCGTCGCATGGGACGACGGGCAGCTACGACGGCTTCCGGCAATTGCAGACCAGGCGCGCCAGAACGGCTACGACCGCATTCGCCCGGTCCACATGGACGAGCTGTACGTAAGAGAGCCGCGTCTCGGCCCTGGTGCCCTCGGCGCGCTCGAGATCCCGGACGAGCACATCGTCTGTCCCTTCACGCCCGTACTCGCGTTCGCGACGCAGGCAGTGCTCGGTGGTGTCGACCTGCGCCGGAACGAGCGCGTGACGGGACTGGAGCGCGTCGACCACAGCTGGCAAATCAAGACATCGCGCGGGTCGCTGACAGCACTCTGGGTGGTGAATGCGGCCGGGCTCTACTCCGACGAAGTGAACCGGCTGGCGGGACACGAAGGGTTCACGGTCACGCCTCGGCGGGGGGAGCTCATCGTGTTCGACAAGCTCAGCCGGTCGTTGTGCGCCACGTGCTCCTGCCCGTCCCGACGGAGACGACGAAAGGCGTGCTCGTCGCACCAACGGTGTTCGGCAACGTCGTGCTCGGCCCGACCGCGGTCGACGTCGAGCGGAAGGACGATACGAGCTCGACGGCGGAAGGCCTCGCCTATCTGCAAGGACAAGGTCGGCGCATCGTGCCGGAGGTGCTCGACCAGGAGGTCACGGCCGTCTATGTCGGACTGCGCGCGGCGACCGAGAATCCCGACTACCAGCTCTGGGCCGACGCCGAGGCGCGGTACGTCTGCGCGGGTGGCATTCGCTCGACCGGCCTGACGAGCTCGATGGCGATCGCCGAGCACGTCCGTGACGAGCTGTCCGACGGAGGCCTGTCGCTTCGCGAGCGGCCGGAAGGGCTTCCACCGGTCCGGATGCCGCCGATCGGCGAAGCGCAGCTGCGGCCGTTCGCCGACCCAGGCCGAGTCGAGGCGGATCCCGAGTACGGGCACATCGTCTGCTTCTGCGAGCGCGTGACGCGAGGAGAGATCCGCGACGCAGCTCGGAGCCCACTCCCTCCCGCGGATCTCGACGGCCTCCGTCGCCGGACGCGCGTCCTCATGGGCCGCTGCCAGGGGTTCTTCTGTGGAGCGAGCGTTACCGCGATGTTCGCCGAGCACACCGGGAGCCGGGTCGCAGAGCTCTGGGAGCTCGAGGATGATTGAACCGTCATTCGAGCGCGTCGATATCGCGCATCGTCGGCGGCGGCCCCGCAGGTCTTGCGACGGCGGCAGCTCTCGCTCGCGGGGGTGCACAACGAGTCGTCGTCCTCGAGCGCGAGGCCAGCCGGGCGGGATTCCGCGACACGCAGATCACCAGGGCTTTGGATTGCGCGACTTCCATCGGTCGCTGTCGGGGCCGCGCTACGCAGAGCGCTGCGTCGCTGACGCCCTTGCGGTCGGCGCGGAGGTCCGGACGTGCGCGAATGTGACTGGCTGGTCAGTCGACGACGCGCTCGAAGTGACGAGCCCGCTCGGGCGCCAGCTCATCCACGCTCGCGCTGTCGTGCTCGCGACGGGATGTCGCGAGCGTCCTCGCGCCGCGCGGCTCGTGCCGGGCACGCGACCTCAGGGAGTCGTGACGACGGGGATGCTGCAGCAGATCGTGTACGTGCACGGGCTTCCGCCCGGACGACGAGCAGTTGTCGTCGGTGCCGAGCACGTGAGCTTCTCCGCCGCTGCTTGACGCTCAAACACGGAAAAGCGCGTGCCGTGGCGATGGTCACCGGGCACGAGCGCCACCAGAGCTTCTCCGTGTTTCGCGCCGGCGCGGCCTTGCGCTTTCGTGTCCCGGTGATCACCGGGAGCGGAGTGACCGGCATCTTCGGCAGGCATCGGGTGGAGGAGGTCGAGCTCACGAACCTCCGAACCGGCGTAGCGCGTCGGGTCGCGTGCGATCTCGTCGTCTTCAGCGCGGACTGGATCCCCGATCACGAGCTCGTGGTCCTCGCCGGAGCTGCTCTCGATCCAGGAACGCGCGGTCCCGCCGTAGACCCGGCGTTCCGCACGACCCGCCGCGGTCTCTTTGCCGCCGGAAACGTTCTCCACGGAGCCGAGACAGCCGATGTCGCGGCGCTTTCGGGCCGCGCGGCCGCCGCCTCGGTTCTGCGCTACCTCGAGAATGAGATCTGGCCGTCATCCCGCGTCTCGCTCGAGTGCGAGGGGCCGCTGCACTGGATCTGGCCGAACGTGGTGGCAGCGGACGTCCGTGAGCTCGCGGCGTTCCGGGTTCGCGCGCGCGAGATCCTCGGCGCAAGGGGGATCGAGGTGTCGCAGGACGGGCGAACGCTCTGGTCGGGACGTGTGAAGCGGTTGATGCCGGGGCGATCGGCCCGTCTTCCTGGCGGCTGGGTGGATGGGGTCGACCACGACGGCGGCCCGGTCGCCGTCAGGGTCGCTTGAGTCATGCGCACCAGATGTCATAGGATCGCCGCGTGCTGAGCCTCGAGGAGCTTCGCGCGGAGGTCGAGAGCGGCGCGATCGACACGGTCATCGTCGCGTTCACCGACATGCAGGGCCGGCTCATGGGCAAGCGGCTACACGGCGAGTTCTTCGTCGAAGAGATGGACGCGCACCACGAGGTCGAGGGGTGCAACTACCTTCTCGCGCTCGACATGGAGATGGACCCGATCCCTGGCTACGAGATCGCGAGCTGGGAGCGGGGGTACGGGGACTTCGCGATGCAACCGGATCCTGGCGACGCTCCGCCGGATCCCGTGGCTCGAGGCGACCGCGCTCGTGCTCGGCGGACGTCCTCTGGCACGACGGCTCACCGGTGCAGCCCTCGCCGCGGCAGGTGCTGAAAGCGCAGATGGAGCGGGCCGCCGCCCTGGGCTTCACGCCGATGACGGGCTCCGAGCTCGAGTTCTATCTCCTCCGGAGACCTATCAGGACGCGTGGGCGCAGCGCTACGAGGATCTCACGCCGTCCGTCCCGTACATCCTCGACTACCACATCCTCGCGACCACCTACGACGAGGGCCTCATCCGCCAGATCCGCAATGGGATGCACGGCGCCGGGATCAAGGTCGAGACCTCGAAGGGCGAGGCGTGGCCCGGCCAGCAGGAGATCAACTTCCGATTCGCGGACGCGCTCACAATGGCCGACAACCACTCCATCTACAAGAACGGCGCCAAGGAGATCGCGCACGCGAACGGCTGTTCCATCACCTTCATGGCGAAGCCCTTCGAGTCGTGGATCGGCAACTCGTGTCACATCCATGCCTCGTTGTTCCGCGACGGGCAACCCGCCTTCCGAGACGACGAGGCTCTCTTCGAGCGGTTCCTCGCCGGACAGATCGCCACGTTCAAGGAGCTCGCCGTCTTCCTCGCGCCGACGATCAACTCCTACAAGCGCTACGCGGCCGGTAGCTGGGCCCCGACCACGCTCGCGTGGGGTCATGACAACCGCACGTGCGGCTTCAGGATCGTCGGGCACGGCGCTACGAGGCGTGTGGAGACGCGCATTCCGGGAGGTGACGTCAACCCCTACCTCGCGTTCGCCGCGATCATCGCGGCCGGCATCCACGGGATCGAGAACGAGCTCCCGCTCCCGGCGGCGCTCGAGGGCAACGCATACGAGTCCGACGCCGAGCGCTTCCCGTCCACGCTGCGGGAGGCGATCCTCGCGCTCGAGCTCGGGACGATGGCGCGTGCAGCGTTCGGCGACCAGGTCGTCGACCACTACCTGAACTACGCCCACACGGAGCAGGGGCTCTTCGACAAGGTCGTCACCGACTGGGAGCGAGTCCGGTACTTCGAACGCGGTTAGCCGGCGGATTCATTGCGCTCGGCTACCGTTCGTGAAATGGGCCGTCCGCTGATCGGGATCACGTCCTACGCGCAGGATGCGAGGTGGGGGGTATGGCATCTTCCGGCCGCGCTCGTCCCGCTCGACTATGTCGATGCCGTGGAGCGGGCCGGTGGTCGAGCGTTCGTGATCCCGCCCTCGGAGGACGGCGTCGAGGAGACTCTGGCGACACTGGACGGCATCGTCTTCTCCGGCGGAGCCGACGTCGACCCGGTGCGCTACGGGGCGCAGCCGCACTCGGAAACGGACACGCCGCAGACGCGAAGGGATGCGGGCGAGCTGGCGTTGCTCGAGGCGGCACTCGAGCGGGACATGCCCGTGCTCGCGATCTGCCGCGGTTTCCAGCTTCTGAACGTCGCCCGCGGCGGAGACCTCGTCCAGCACCTTCCCGAACAGGTCGGGAGCGACGTCCACAAGCAGGTCCCCGGCGAGTTCGCGATCCATCCTGTCGACGTCAAGGAGGGCACGCGCCTTGCCGCGATCGTGGGTGCGCGCTCGGACGTCACGTCTCATCACCACCAAGCGCTCGGGCGAGTCGGCGACGGGCTCGTCGAGACCGCCTGGGCGGCCGACGGGACGCTCGAAGCCGTCGAGGACCCGTCGCTGCGGTTCGCCGTCGGTGTCCAGTGGCATCCGGAGGCGAATGAGGACGCGGCGCTCTTCGAAGCGCTCGTCGAGCAGGCGCGCGAGTACCGCGCCTCGCGCGGGAAGTAGTCTCCCTCCTCCTCGTCGAGACAGGAGGCACGCTTGTACTACTTCGGGTTCCTGGTCATCTACATCGCGCTGTCGGTTTTCTTCATCGCGGATGTCATCCGTCAGCCCGCAACCGCGCTCTCCGGAGCCGGCAAGGCCCTCTGGATCGTCGCTTTGCTGGTGGTCCCCGTCTTCGCGTGGCTCGTCTACGGCATCTGGCGGATGCGACAGAGTCGCGGCCTCTAGCTCGACCGCGTGTTCGAATCCGGACGGTGACGCTCACGGTTCTCAACCCTGCGACCGAGGAGCCGATCGCCGAGCTCGAGCAGGCCGGGGTCGAGGAGACGGACCAGGCGGTCGCGCGGGCCAAAGAGGCGTTCCCGGCGTGGAGCGCTGTCGCTCCGGGCGATCGCGCGCGACTACTTCGGCGCCTGGCGACGCTCGTCGAGGAGAACCTCGAGGAGCTGGCAGGGATCGAGTCGCGCAACGTGGGCAAGCCCATCTCCGGGGCACGAGGCGAGATCGGCATGGTCGCGCAGGTCTTCCACTTCTACGCCGGCGCGGTCGACAAGCATCACGGCGAGACGATTCCCGTAGCCGGCGGGGTCGCTGCGACGTTCCGAGAGCCGCTCGGCGTCGTCGGACTCATCGTCCCGTGGAACTTCCCCGCGAACATCGCGAGCTGGAAGCTCGGCCCCGCACTCGCATGCGGCAACACGGTCGTCCTCAAGCCCGCGGAGTTGACGCCGCTCTCGGCGATCCGGCTCGGCGAGCTCTGCCTGGACGCCGGCATTCCCGAGGGCGTCGTGAACGTCCTCGTCGGCAAGGGCTCGGTCGTCGGGCAGCGGCTCGTCGAGCATCCCGACGTCGCCAAGATCGCGTTCACGGGCTCGACCGAGGTGGGGAGGCTCGTCATGCAGGGCGCGGCCGGCACGATCAAGCGCGTTACGCTCGAGCTCGGCGGCAAGTCTGCGAACGTGGTCTTCGAGGACGCGGACCTCGAGAAGGCGGCCGCCGCAGCGCCCTACTCGGTCTTCGACAACGCCGGCCAGGACTGCTGCGCGCGCTCGCGCATCCTCGTCCAGCGGTCGGTGTACGAACGCTTTCTCACGCTGCTGGTCGAGGCGACACGTGGCGTGAAAGTGGGGGATCCGGCACTCGAGGACACGGAGATGGGGCCGCTCGTGTCGGCCGCGCACCGGGAGACGGTGGTCGTTCGTCGACGGTGAACCGCACTTTCGCGGCGAGGCTCCCGATGGTCCCGGATTCTGGTTCCCGTGCACGCTCGTCGAGGCGACGAACGAGGATCGCGTCGCCCGGGAAGAGGTGTTCGGCCCCGTCGCCGCGGTCATCCCCTTCGAGGACGAGGCGGATTCGATCCGGATCGCGAACGACACGCCGTACGGCCTCTCGGGCTCGATCTGGACCCGGGACGGTGCGAGAGCACTGCGCGTGGCGAGGGCGACCGAGGCGGGCGTGCTGTCGGTGAACGCGAACACCTCGGTGCGCGTGCAGACGCCGTTCGGCGGCTTCAAGCAGTCGGGGTTCGGGCGCGAGCTCGGGATGCACGCGCTCGAGGGCTACTCCGAGGTCAAGAGCGTCTTCATCTCGACGGAGGGCTGAGACATGGCAGGAGGCTGGACGGAAAGGTGTGCGTCATCACCGGAGCCGGCGGCGGCATGGGCCGGGAGGCGGCGATCGTCTTCACGGGCGAGGGAGCGAAGGTCTGTGTCGCGGACGTCGATCTCGAGCTCGCGGAGGAGACGGTGTCCGAGTGTCCGGGCGACGCGTTCGCCCTCAGGGTGAACGTGGCCGTCGAGGAGGACGTCAGGCACATGTACGAGTCGACCGCCGAACGCTTCGGTGGAATCGACGTCCTTTACAACAACGCAGGGATTTCACCCTCCGACGACGCCTCCGTCCTCGACACGAACGAAGCGGCCTGGCAGCGCGTGCAGGACGTGAACACGAAGGGCGTGTTCTTCTGCTGCAAGCACGGGATCCCGTACCTGCTGGAGCGGGGAGGAGGATCCGTGATCAACGTCGCCTCGTTCGTCGCGATCCTCGGCGCCGCGACGTCGCAGATCTCGTACACGGCCTCGAAAGGCGCGGTCCTCGCGATGAGCAAGGAGCTCGGCGTGCAGTTCGCGCGACAGGGCGTGCGGGTGAACGCGCTCTGTCCCGGGCCGGTCGAGACCCCGCTCTTGCTCGCGATCTACGGTGACGACCCGTCGGCGTTCAAGCGCCGGCAGGTCCACTGGCCGACGGGGCGCCTCGGGAAGCCGCGCGAGATCGTGAACGCAGCGCTCTTTCTCGCGAGCGACGAGTCGACCTTCGTGAACGGCGCGGCGTTCGTGGTCGACGGCGGTCTCACTGCTGCGTACGTGACTCCGGAGTAATCGTGGGGTCAGACCCTACGGGTCTGACCCTGGATCAGACCCCTACGACCTGGACGAGCCAGCGCCTCACCCGCGCTCGCCGATCCTCGCCGCCGCGGGAACGTAGATTGAAGCCGTGCGAGGTAGCCAGTGGGCCTTGGCGCTCAAGGGGATGTTTGCCGATCGCGCCGTCGTTCTGAGCGCGTTCCTCGTCGTCCTGCTCGCGGCGTCGCTGGTCGCGGCGATTCCCATCTATGCGAACGCGGTCGCGCAGGGCAGCCTGCGTGAACGGTTGCAGCGTGCGCCCACGACCGAGGCGAACCTGCAGGCGACGGTGGACATCTTCTACGGCGATGTTGATCCAAGCTTGGACCCGCGCGTGCAGAGGATCGTGCGCAACGCGTTCGGCGCGACCAGGGTCGCGATCCACCGGAGCGCGGAGTCGGAGCCGTTTACGCTGAGAAGCAGGACCGCCGTCTTCGGCTTCTTCCACGACCTCGATCGACACGCCCGGCTCCTCGTCGGACGTTGGCCGGCTTCGCGTGCCGCTCCCGTCGAGGTGGTCGTCCCGGCTCCCGTCGCTCGTGAGCTGCGTATCCGCGTCGGCGATTCGGTTTCGGCGCGAAGCCGAGTCGACGAGGACAGGGTCGTCACCGCCCGTGTCGTCGGCATCTACCGCGTCGAGCGTCCGTCCTCCGTCTATTGGTGGGACCAGCCGCTGGCCGCGAACGGCGCTCTGGGCCTGCTGATCGCCGATGAGCCCACCGCCCAGCTCGACTCGCAACGGGCACGAACCATCATGGGCTTGCTGCGGAAGCTCGTCGACGAGCGCGGCGTCTCGGTCATCGTCGCGACCCACGACCCGATCCTGATCGAGATGGCCGACCGGGCGGTCGAGCTCCGCGACGGCAGCGTCGTCGCAGACAGCGACATTTCGCTGGCGACGTCCGCCGGCGCAACCTGAGCCAGTGGCAGATCTGAGTGGAGGCGTACCCAGCCGGCGGACGCGGATCCTGACGGACCGCCTACGTCACGCCGGAGTGATCTCGGGGTCTGACCCCACGGGTCAGACCCCAACCACCTGCACGAGCCAGCGCCTCTCGCGCTCGCGGTCGAGCTCGAGGAAGAGGACGCGCTGCCACTGGCCGAGAGCGAGCTCGCCTTCGCGCACCGGGATCGACTCGCCCGCCGGGCCGAGGAGCATTGACATGCAATGCGCGTGCCCGTTGCCCACCTCCATGTCCTCCTCGCAGACGTTCTCCGTGCGCCGGTCCCAGTCGTCGTGCGCGTAGTAGTGCTCACTCGGTACGAGGCGCTTCAGCAGAACCGCGAAGTCCTCGAGGAAGCCGCGCTCCCACTCGTTCACGCGCACGGAGCAGGTGGTGTGGGGCGAATAGACAGCGCAGACACCTTCGAGGATGCCGCTCTGGCGGACGGCCTCCCGAACGTCCTCGGTGATGTCGGTGACGGTCAAGCCGCCGGCGGTGCGGAGCCGATGCTCGAGCTGGAACGTCTTCACGACTCCGACATTCTGTCAGCCGCAGGGTCGCCTGGGTCCACCGGAACTGTCGGTTACCCTCATCCTGGCGGGCCCGTAGCTCAGCTGGTTAGAGCAGCCGACTCATAATCGGTTGGTCCCTGGTTCGAGTCCAGGCGGGCCCAATATCAGAGCCCAGTGGCTAAGCGGAATCCGCATGGTTATGCGGGTCAGGTGTGCCGGGTGTGCCGCAAATGCTCGGATGTTGCACCCCTATTTGCACCCCTAGAAATTTGCGCCGTCACCCCGGCAACCTCGGCTCGAACCAGGAGCGCCGCGTAGTCGAGCTCGCCCTCGTCGAGCATCACATGCGAATAGGTATTCGCGGTGACTGCGAGGTCTCTCTGTCCGACTTGTTCTCCGATGCGCACCCAGGGGACACCCCTCAGATGCAAGAGCGAGATCCTCCGATGGCGAAGGTCGTGAGGCGACCAGAGCGGAATCCCGAGCGCCCTGCACGCCTTCGCGATCGAGGTCCGCAGCGCGTCCGAGCCGGAGTCCGCGAACAGGCGAGCGTCGGGGTCGCGATCCTCGCGCGGCCCGAGAGCCGCTGAGAGCGCTTCTGCGAGATCCGGGTGCAACTCCACCCAGAGGGCTCGGCGGGTCTTCGTCGTGGCGGCACGGAGCCGCACACGGCTGCCGGGCTCGTCGTAGTCGCCGACAAGCAGCGTGTCGATGGCTTTGACTCTCGCGCCCGACCAGTCGAGAAAGAGAAGCGGCAGTCGATGCACCGAGGGGACCGTTCGGTAGACGGCTGCAACGTGGCTGGCGGTCGGCGGCTCGAGTTCCTCGCGTTCTTCGCGGGGGAGCTTCACCTGGATCCGGTCGCGGGCTGGGTTCGGCTGGACGCCGGCATGGTCGAGCACCTGCCCGAGATAGGTCGAGCGACTTCTAATCGTCGCGCGCCTGTAGCCCGCGGCGTGCAACTCGGCGACGAGCGCAGCGACGTCGGCGGTGGTGATCTCGTCGACGCGGCGGGTGCCGAGAATCGGCAGCACGCGATCGAGCGCGACGCGGTGCAGGACGCGCGTGGACTCGGCCACGTCGACGCGGCTCGAGCGCCACCGCTCGGCCGCTTCGGTGAGCGTCGGCTCGCGCTTGGACTCGCCGAGCATGCGCACATCGGGGACTCGCATCGCTGCGAGCTCGCCGCTCGATCCACTGCCTTGCGGGCGAGGGCCTCGCGCTTCGTCTTGAAGGTCCCCCCGTAGACGGGCATTCCCCAACCGGCGAGCCGGTAGCGAACACGGAAGCGGACGCCAGTCGTGCCCTCGCGTTTCTCGATCCAGGAACTAGCCACTACTGCATCACCCTTTCTCTCCGGCCTTCCAGGGGCCGAGGCTGGTCCGAGAAGAGTCCCGTCTCGGGCTGCCTTTCACCCAACGTCTCGCGCTTGCGTCGCTGATCGGCCCGAGTTGACGCTGAATCTCGCGCTGGGTCGAGAGTCCTTGTTGCTGCGCCTCGCGATAGATCTCCGCGACCTTGCGCAGGAAGTCGTCGTCGAGCGTTCGCCGTTTGCGCGCGCCGAGAACGTTCTCGAGGTCGGCGTCCAGCTCATCGCGACCGACCCCGAGCGTGTCCGGCGCATCGCCGCCGAACGCGCCGCCGACGATCTCGCCCCCGTCGCGGATGTGTCGTTGAGGCATGACGACGAACTGCTCGCCGACGATCTTGCCTTCGGGCGCACGCGCGAGCCGCACCGTGTGCTTCGCGAACGACATCGCGCACGAGCTCCGGCAACGACGGCAGCTTGCGCAGGAACCCGGCCGTAAGCGGGGCACCCTCGGCGCGAATCGCAACGACGCCGGGCTTCCCGCCGGCGACACCGATCTCGATCTCGGCGAGAAGCGCACCGTCTCGGTATCGGTGACCGGGAACAGCTGCGGCTGGAGCAGCGCGAGCCCGTCACCGAATGGCACGGCGCGCGACGTTCCCAGCGACTTGCGGAACTGAATGGCCGAGCCCGGCGTCGGTGACCTGGATGACCTCGAGTTCGCCGCCCTTCCAGTTTCGGACTGGACGGGGCGAGCGCTTTGGCTTAGAGCCATGGGCGGCTGGTATGGTATAAGTGGTCTAGACACAGGATACGGCAGATCACGTAGTGAGTCTAGGCATCGTCAATCGATACTACCATCCCCGGATCAGTATCGGTACAGTGGTGGCATGGAGGCATCGCCGAGATCGACGTGGCAGCTCTCGCATGGCTGAGGTCGGCGACGAACGACGGACGAGCACGAACGATCCGTCAGGACGCGCGGATCTCGATTCCTGAGCTCGCCGAACAAATCGGCGTCTCGCCGGCAACGGTGTGCCGCTGGGAGCGCAATGAGCGCGTACCTCGCGGATGAGCGGCTAGGCGCTACGCGGCCGTCCTGCTCCAGCTCGAGGGGGGTGATCCGAACCCCTAGATCGAGCCCCGGGATTGCGCCCGGGCGCCCTGCACAAGCAAAGCCCGGCTGGAGTCCGGGCCGGACAAAGGAGAACGAAATGAGCGTAACAGCCAATGCGCCAGTCCCCTTCTTCACGGACACCCGCACGATTGCTGAGAAGCTCGGGAGCGACGATCGGGAATGGCGACCTCACGAGCCGGAGCACGAATGCCCGACGGCGATCTTCGGGCTCGTGCTCGAACGCGGAACGTACTTCTCGAGGTTCGACAAGGAGCACCACACCGCACGAGTCTTGACGGCCGACAACATCGTTTGGTCCCTCATCGGCTTTCACGGTTGGCTGCAATCGGAGCTCGAGCGCAAGAACCCACAGGTCGGTGACTTCGTCGGTATCGCGTTCACCGGGACGAAGCCGGCGAGGCGAGAGGGCGAGTCGCCCGCATTCACGTATCGGGTGGAAGTGGTGCGGAATCCAAATCCCGACGGAGCCGGTCGAGCCGAGCGAGTCACCTGGCGGCGACAACGCCGGGCAGTCCCGACGACGCCGATATTCCGTTCTAGCCGGCATGTCGAGTTACGACCGGCTCGAGCGATCCGAACGCGCACCCAAGCGGGTGGTGGATCACTCTGCGAAGTGGGCGAAGCTCGAGCCGGTCGGCTCCGTCAACGGCCAGGTCGAAGAGCGGCTCGCGCGCTTCTGCGAGTCGAAGCGGATCTCGCTCGCGGCACTCGAGGCGCTCGGCGCGCGGGTCGCAGTCCGTCGCGGGGACAAGGTCGAGCTCGCCTTCGCGGGCGAGAACGGCGCCGGCCGCGTCACCGCGATCAAGTACCGGCCGCTCGACGGCTCCTCGCACGAGCTCGACGGCCGAGAACGCCGTCGACGCTGGCTGCGGCCGATCATCGTCGGCAAGCGCGACTCGCTCGACTGGATCGTCGTCGAGGGCGAGACGGACGGGGCGCGGCTGTGCGAGCTCGTCGGCGACGTCGCCGCCGATCCTGGTGCTCCCGGCCGGAGCCCGCACGTTCAAGCGCGAGTGGGCGGCGCTCATCCCGCGCGGCGCACGCGTCGCGCTCTGCCACGACGCCGACGAGGACGGCGACGCCGGGGCGGAGAAGGCGGCGAAGATCATCGGCGGCAGGACGATGCGCGTGCGCCCGCCGCTCGAAGGCGGCGACTGGTGCGACTGGGACAGGCGGCCGCGAGGAGTTCCTCGAGCTCGTCAGGGCTCGAGCGAGAGCCGCGCTACGAGTTCTCGACGCTCGCCGACTTCCTCGCGCATCCGTTCCCGAAGGCCGAGCCGCTGCTCGGCGAGCCGGGTGCGATCTTCCTCGCCCGCGGGTCGCTGCTCATGGTCTACGGCGCCGACGGCTCCGGGAAGTCGACCTGGACGATCGACGGCATCGCGCACCTGGCCGCCGGCGTCGACTGGCTCGGCATCCCGGTGCCGCGGCCGGTGCGCATCTGCATCATCGAGAACGAGGGCCCGCCGGACCTCTTTCAGCAGAAGCTCGCGGCGAAGATCGCGACCTGGGACGGTCCCGACTTCGCGCACAACGTGTTCGTCTTCGCAGGGCCGTGGGGCGAGTTCTCGTTCGCCGACGCCGGAAGCGCGCGAGGCGCTCGTCGCCTTCTGCGAGGAGCACGAGATCGACGTCGTCACCGCCAACCCGACGCTCGGGCTCGGCGTCGCCGCTTCCGGGCCGGCCCGACGAGACGCAGGCGTTCGTGGACTGGCTCGTCGAGTGCGGGCTCAAGTCCGAGCGCGCCTTCTGGCTCCTGCACCACGAGAACAAGGCCGGCCAGATCTCGGGCGACTGGGGCCGGCACCCCGACACGAAGGTGTCAGCTCGCAGCAGGACGGCAACCAGCCGCGCACGAAGCTCGACTGGGCGAAGACGCGCTGGGCGACGCTGCCGTCAGGAGACGAGTCGCGAAGGCGTGCCATGCTCGAGTGGATCATCGAGACGCAGGGCTACAGCGTCACCGAGCTCGACACCGTCGGGGCGTCCGACGCCGAGCTCGAGGAGCGGCATCGTCGAGTACCTGCTCGAGAACCCAGGCGCGACGACGAACGCGGTCTGGGACGGGTGTGAAGGGCACGAACAGCCGCATCCGGGAGCTGCTCGAGGGGGAGCGATTCGACTGCTTCGAGGGCAAGAATCGGAGCCAAATTGTGGTTCGTGAGAGCCGGTGACAGTGCGTCGGAAAACGACGCACCGACGCACTTGGGCGAAACCCCCATGAGTAAAGGGATTGAGTGCGTCGGCGGTGATTCGGAAAGTGATGATTTTCCGGGTAAGTGGGTCGGTGCGTCGGACCCCGTAAGGGAGCGACGACTCACCCGACGCACCACTCACACTCGAGGATCGTCTCAAGAATCCTGATGCGTTTCTCAACCGTTCAGATCTTCGCGAGCTCGGGCTTCCTCGGAGGGCTATCGACGCGATCTATCGCGTTGTGCCGGTGGTCCTGCTCGAGGGCTACTCGAAGCCGATGATCAGAGTCGACGACTTCCTGAGCTATGTGGAGGACTCCACCTACAGGGGCGATCGCGTCCGATGACTAGCCGGCAGACCACTACGCGACCGACTCGAGTCGCTCCGAGTCGCCGGGGTTCGACTCGCGCGAATGCTCGCCGAGAGTTTCGAGGCCATTTCGCCGGTTCACGTCCGTACTGGACTAGAACCTGCCTGCAAAACGACACTTTTCGGGCGCTGGGGGAGCAAATAGGGGTGCTGGTCTGCGGCGAGCCCTGCGTCGACTGTATCAGAGAACTCGGCTGCTGCCGGAAAGAGGGGGGTGGAGAAGTGGCGCGCACACGTCCTCGCGATCAGGAAAGCACCACGGAATTGATACACTCGCCGCGCAGAAAAAGGAGCATCGCCGATTCATCGCTACGATTTCGCGTGAGAATATGAGCGAGCGGAAACCCTATACGATCAGCGACGCGGTTGTCCGTCAGCGGACTGAAGCCGCGACGAGAGCGCACGGAGCCAAGTCGGAAGCCCAAATCCGCTCCGTAGCCAGGAGCCACAAACGGCGGTTGATGCGCCAGATGGGCATGCGCATCGGTGACCTCGATGGCATCGGCGCTTGGGTATCCTCGACGGCTGGGCTAGAGCGTGGTCGAGAGAAGTAACCCTCCTCGAGCGAGCACTTCGCCGAGCACGGCCTCATCGCACCGGGGGTGGCACCGATGCCGCCGCTGCGGCGTCTACTTCACGGCGGTCAACACCGCCCGTCTCCAGCTCCAGCGTCTGAGCGAGCACCTCGCGCGTTACTCGGGGGCGCGGGGCGAGGACCTGGACGACTACATCGAGCGCCGCCGATGGAGGGAATGGCTCCGCGGACGCTGACGCGTAGCGGGCGTCTCGCTCGTGGAGGCGGCCGAGGATCGTAGGCTCTTCGGGGCTCTCGCTCTCGGAGCCCCAGCGCGAACTACTCCAGCTCCTCTCTCAGCACTTCCTCGTCGTCTGCGCGGCAGGGCGGCAGTCCGGGAAGGTCGGCTCCTTGCGGCCGTCGTGCTGGTCAGCAACTTGCTCTTGAGACCCGACCTCGACGCGCTCGCTTCGGGATCGCCGCGCTACGGGCTCGCGATCGCGAACAGTCAGTCGCAAGCTTCGATCACGCTCGCCTATGCGCGGCAGTTCGTCGAGCGCAGCTCCGCTCCTTCGCTCGAGGCTCGAAAGCGCACGAGACGACCGGCTCGTCTTCTCTGGAGGGAGAACTCTCGTCGCGCTTCCATGCACCGATCGACTCCAGCGCGGTCTCTCGGCGAGCGCGGTCGTCTGCGACGAGTTCAGTCATTTCGTCAGTGAGACGCTCGGGCCTCGCGTGGCGGAGCGGGTCTGGACGGCCGTGCGGCCGACGATCGCCGTCTATGGCGAGCAGGCGCAGACGCTTCTCATCTCGACCCCCGGCGACTCACCGCTCTTCGGGAGGCTGTGGGCGCAGGCTCAGAACGGCGAGTTGGGAACGGGCGCGGCGGCATTCCAGCGCTCTACCGCGGAGATGAACCGCCGCGTCTCGAGCGTCTTCCTGGATCAGGAGCGCCTCCTCCTCGGTGCCGACTACGCACGAGAGTACGAGGCGCAGTTCACATCGGGTGCCACGTCTTTCCTTCGACGCCGAGGAACTGCGCGACGTGGTCGGCCGCTATGCGGAGTTGCCCGGCGAGTGAGGTCACAGACGCGGTGGTCGGCTTCGATCCCGCTTTCTCCTCCGATCCCTCGGCGGCGGTCGTGGTTGGCCGCTCGCGCCAGGATCGAAGACGCCCCTCCTTGTCTGTCGGATCGAGCGCTGGGCACCGAAGCGCTCCCGAAGCGCTCGCCGTCGTGCGAAGACGGAGGCCAAGCAGAAGGAAGTCGAGAACGTCGTCCTCGACGGCGTGGCGGCGCTTGCACGGGCGTATCGCGCTCCGGTCGTCTCGGATCAGCACCTTGCGCGGGTTGTGGCGGACGGGCTTCGGCAGCGGGGCATCGAGCGGGTGGTCACGCAGGCATGGACGGGCACGCTCTTGACGGAGGCGTTCCGGGCGATCAGGTC